>JAZKER010000011.1:0-323354 GCA_040386955.1 Verrucomicrobiota bacterium | reverse complement strand
TTTCTAATGAATGTACAGCCCTTTTTCCGACAACCTTTTTGAAAATCGGTATAATAATCGACACTCATTCTGTGACTGGGTATCACACAATGCATGAAAATGAGCTGGAATCATCGTGCGCTAAAGTGGGTACTGTTCCTGATGAGCTTCTTCTGTTATGCGATGGCAGTCGACGTATTGGCTAGCATCATGATCAAATATGAGATCTACGAAGTGGATCTGGGACTAGCGGCAAGGCACCTTGGCGTAGCTGGGAGCAACTACTTCGGATCAATCGAGGCCTTTGCCTTTATATTGACACTTCTTCCCTGGATGCTCTTGCAAACCATCACACTGGCTGGGTTGGCATGGAAGTTTTTCGTGACGGTAGAATGGTCCTTTGTGTGCTTTGGAATGTCGTTGCTGTCTGCAGCAATGGTCTGCTCATGGATGGCCACTTCAGGACGGGACGAACCGCTCGCCTCCTGGGGCAAAGATCCAGGAAATTGGATGTTGGGAGCCGTTTCTTTTTTTGTCCTGGTTGAAGCATTGTCAGGCTTCAATGGCTTACAAAAAAAAGAGATCAATACCGGTTCAAAACGATGACTATCTTCGGATTCCGGTTCCAAGTTAAACGCATCTATTGTCGAGCTGCATTGCAGTTTGATAGCCAGAGACCATTCGATGTTAGGCATTAACTTCCCGTGATCATCGTGACGCGACTAATATCGCTCTGAAAAAGGTCATTGTCGGCCCACGTTCTTACCCCATGCTCCGTGCCTTTCTTCTCTTCTCCCTTACCCTTTTCCCCAGCCTTCTCCCGGCCCTGGATGCCACCCAGCTTGAAGCCATCAAGCCTGCCATGGAAGAGGCGGTGAAGGCGAAGCAGGCGGCGGGGATTGTGACGCTGGTGATGGAGAAAGGGAAGGTCGTGCATCACGAGGCCGTCGGACTGGCCAACATCTCCCAAGGCAAGGCCATGGGCAAAGATGCGTTGTTCTGGATCGCCTCCATGACCAAGTCCATCAATGCAACGGCCGTGATGATCCTGGTGGAAGAGGGCAAGCTGTCGCTGGATGAGCCTGCCTCCAAATGGCTGCCTGCCCTGGGCGAAGCGAAGCTGGCTGATGGCACGGCCCCGGAGAAACCCATCACCCTGCGGCACCTGCTGAGCCACACGGCGGGCATCGCCTTCCCACCGCGCAAGGCGACGGACGGGGCCTCGTCCCTGAAGGCTTATGTGAACGAATTGCTCAAAGCACCCCTGGCCTTTCAGCCGGGCAGTGACTACGAGTACGGCTTTGGTCCCACCGTCAGCGGTCGCATTGTCGAGATAGCCTCCGGCTTGGGCTACGCCGACTTTCTGCGCACGCGCCTCTTTGAGCCCCTGGGCATGAAGGACACCGGTTTCTATCCGGATGGCACCCAGCGCGCGCGCATTCCCGGCACCTACACGATGAACGAGGACACGCAGGAGCTTCAGCGCGCCTTCAATCCCTTCGTCACCAGCGATGCCGAAGTCCGCCGCACGCCGGAGCCTGGTGGAGGCCTTTTTTCCACCGCTGCCGACATGGGCCGCTTTTATGCCCTGATCGCCGCCGGAGGTGAACTGGAAGGGGTGCGCCTGCTTTCCGCCAAATCCATTCAGGAAATGACCACGCCGACCTCAGCCGGTGGCCGTCCCCTGCCCTATGCCTTTGGCTGGCAGGTGAACCGCCAGGACCAGCGCGTGTGCGGGGCCATGCCGGTAGGCAGCTTTGGCCATGGCGGTGCCTTCGCCACCAATGGCTGGGTGGATGCGGAGCGCCAAATCGTCACCGTTTTCCTGGTGCAAAACGTCCTGGTGCCCGACAGCGGCAAACCCCGCGATGCCTTCCAAAAAATCGTCATGGAAGCCGCCGACGTGGAGGTCAAACCACCGGCGAAGAAGAAGGCGGCGAAGTGACCTTTCGGCGACCTTTCATTTGCAGATAAAGCCCCAGGGCCAGCAGGATCACATCGCGAACGATAAGTTCCAGATAGTTGCTGCTGGCCTCGCTGCTGCCAAAGCAGCCGCACTGAATGTCAATGCCCCGATACCAGGAGATGCCAATGGCCACCAGAAAGGCCAGCAGGCAGGCATTCAGCACCCGTAGGCCGCCCTTGCGCAAGATGCCCGTGATCACCGCCAGCCCGGAGAAGATTTCCAGCCAGGGCAAGAACATGGCCAGCCAGGCCGCATACGGATCTGGCAGCAGATCAAAACTGCGCACATCCATCACAAACAGCCCCGGATCCCAAGCCTTCACCGCCCCGGCATACACGAAGACGCTGCCGAAGAGAAGATGGAGGAGGAGTTTGAAAAACTTCATGCTCAGAATGATACGCAGGTCCCGTTCATCGCACTCAAACTTCTCTCTCAAATGACGATGCGGCCCGATTCAAAACCTCACTCCTCCTCCGGCAGCAGCAGCGCGATGGCGGCGGCGGGGATGAAAAGCAGGCCGGCATAGTAGAGCGCAAGACGATAGTCGCCCACAGGCACGTAGAGCTTGAACATCACCGTGCCTGCGGCAGCGACGATGCGGCCAATGTTATAGCAAAAACCCGCCCCGGTAGTGCGCAGCAACGTGGGGAATAGCGGTGGCAGGCACATGGTGAAGAGACCAAAGACGCCCTGGCACAAACCGATGACGGCATACCACCAGAGCATCTGCTGGTGCGTCCACGTCTGCGAAAAAGCCATCAGCATGCACAGCCCGTAGGCCAGCAGCATCAGCGTGATGGCACGACGATAGCCCATGATCTTGGCCGCCGCCCCTGCCACGTAGTTGCCGATGATGGAGCCGATCATGATGTACATCAGCGCCACCACCACGGCATTGGTTTGCTCTGGCCCGGTGAGATTTTTGACCTCGGGCAGGGCGCGGATGAGGCTCTGCTGCCAGAACATGAAGGCCCAGTGTGCGGTGAGGGACACCGCACAAATGACCATCACCCGCCACGTCGTCCCGGCCACTTTTTTGCCAAAGAGTTCTCCAATGCGCGGGGGTTTGGCTCCTTTGCGGGCTGCCTCCCACTCCTCCGTTTCAGGCACAGCTTTGCGGATCCAAAGCGTGAGCAAGGCAGGCAGAATACCGACCAGGAAGATGGTGCGGTGGCTTTCATCATCCTTCAGCAGCCACCCGGCCAGACAGGCCAGCAGCACGCCCATGTTCACCGCCGTTTGCAGCGTGGCTGCAATCCAGGGCCGCCATTTCTTTGGCCAAGTTTCAGACAGCAGGGAGGCCCCCACAGCCCACTCGCCGCCGATGCCCAGGGCGGACAAGAATCGGCAAATCAGCAGGTGCCACCACTCGGTGCAGAAATAGGAGAGGCCGGTAAAACCCGCGTAGAAAAGAATGGTGAGCACCAAGGTGCGGCTGCGGCCCAGGCGATCGCCGATCCAGCCGAACACCCCACCGCCCAAAGCCCAACCAACGAGGAAGGCGGCCTGGATGATGGAAGCCTTCGTATCCACTTCACCCGAGGGAGCCGCGATGCCATCCTTCATCAGCAAGGCCGCGACAAAGGGCGTGGCCACCAGCGTGTAGATGTGCATGTCCAGGCCATCGAAAAGCCAGCCTAACCAAGCGGCTAACCCCGACTTCTTTTGGTGGGACGATAAATCCCGGAGGCGGGTGATTTCTTGGGGCGCGACAGGCTGACTCATGAATTGGGGCGCGAGCTTTTAACATTTAGCCCCCCGTGGCAAGTCTTATGGCAGAATTACCAAAAACCCCACTGGCGGGTCTGGCATACGTAAAGCCCCAAGGCCAAATTTCCCACCGCGTGCATGAAAACGCAGGCCCCCAGGCTTTTCGTCCGCACGGCCACGAAATACATCAGCGAACCCCAGACAAAAGCCCCCAGGTAATCCACCGGATTGTGCGCCAGCATCACCAGCAACGTCACCACACCAAAGACTCGCCAGGAGTGAAGCCCAAACGGCACCTGCTGCCAGTCACGTTCCCCGGCCCCAACGTAGCGCATGAGAAACCCGCGCCAGAAGATCTCTTCGATCAACGGTACCACCACGACCATGCGGACAAAGCGCATGCCGATGGAGGCCCATTGCCACGCAGGCCAGGAACTGAGCACTTCAGGATCAAAGCCCTCTTTCCGCTCCGCCACCCCCAGCCACTCCGCCCAGCCGGGCAACGGGGTGCCTGAAGTCACAAGCCGCTCATACAACCATGCTGGCGCGACCCACAAAGCAATGCCGACAAGGCCTAGCACTGCGCCCCCCCCAAGCCCACGCCACGGTGCCAGCCGATAATGGCGGGCAAAAAAGATGAGCAACCCTCCCGTCAAAAGCGTCTGCACGGGATAGAGCCAGTGCTCCGGGGCCTGCCGATACCAGGGCAGCTCGGGGTTCTCGATGCGGAACCAGCCCGGGACACTGTTTAACAACATAAAAACCGCCAGCGGCAGCACATGGGCCACCGTGGCGGATTCTCGAAGTCGTGTCAGATGGGCGAACATCGGCGGGAGGCATTCGCATCAGCCACCGATGATGCAAGCGCGGTCTTCACGGGAAGAGCCGCGCCTGGAAAGAAAGCAGACTACCTCCGCTTCTTCTTACCACGGCCATGAAGGATGGCGCGGGCCTTGTCCTCTTCATCCAGCACCGTCGTGTACTTGTAGCTGAAGCCTTCCAGCTTCTTGCGCTCGATCTTCTGGCTGATGAGGCGTTCGATGCTGGCCACATAGGGCAGCTCCTCGGCGCTAAACATGGTGAAGGCATCGCCTTCTTTCTGGGCACGGCCGGTACGGCCGATGCGATGCACATAATCTTCGGAGTTCTCCGGCACCATGTAGTTGATGACGTGTGTGACGCCGCTGACATCCAGACCGCGGGCCGCGAGATCCGTCGCCACGATGACTTCAAACTCACCGTCACGGAAGCCTTTGAGGGCACGTTCACGTTCGCTCTGGCGGATGTCGGAGTGCATGACGGCCACCTTGTAGGTGCCCTGTTCCTTCACCGCCGCATAGATCTGGTCTGCCTGCGCTTTCGTGCGGGTGAAGATCATGAGACTGTCAATGTGAGTCTGCTTCAGAATCGCCAGCAGCAGTTCCTGGCGCTGGTCGCTCGCCACAGGGTACATGTAGTGGCTGACGGTCTCCGCAGGGGAGAAACGGATGCCGATCTCAATGCTCACCGGCTCCTTCAGGGCGAAATCAGCCAGCGTCTTGATCTGCGGCGGCATGGTGGCCGAGAAGAACAGGGTCTGGCGTGACTTGGGTGTGCGCTCCACGATGCGGCGCACGTCAGGCAGGAATCCCATGTCCAGCATGCGGTCCACTTCATCAAGAATCAGTACTTCCAGGTTGTCCAGGTTGGCGGTGCCATCCTGCATGAAATCAAGCAAACGACCAGGAGTGGCCACGACCACGTCCACGCCCTCCTGCAGGCCTCTGCGCTGTTTTTCATAACCGACACCGCCGTGGACCAAAAGCACACGCAGGCCGGTATGTTTGCCGTATTTTTCAAACTGCTCCACCACCTGGGCGGCCAGTTCGCGGGTCGGCTCAAGGACTAGGCAACGGAAGCCGCCAGGAGCGCCGAGGCGACTCAAGGTGGGCAGGGCAAAAGCGGCCGTCTTGCCAGTCCCAGTCTGGGAAGCACCAACGACATCCTTGCCTTCAAGCACCACAGGAATCGCACGTTCCTGAATCTGGGTGGGCTTTTCATAACCCGTCTCACGAATGGCCGCGAGAACGGCATCGGTGAGGCCGAGGACCTGGAAAGCTTCTGGAAATGGACCTTCCGGCACAGGAGGTGCAGGCGGAGGTGGCAGCGCGACAAAGTTTTCGCGGGGCTTGGAGTCGCCCGCATCGCGTTCACGGGCGGGGCGTTCACCACGGCGGGGACGTTCGCCGCCGCGTTCTGGACGGTCACCTCTTTCGGAGCGTTCACGGCGGGGTGGGCGGTCACCTTCAGGGCGGTCTGCACGTGGCGGACGGTCTCCCTGGCCTTCAGGACGCTCAGCGCGTGGCGGGCGCGGACCGCGCTCTTCACTGCTGCGTTCTGGGCGTGGGCCTCTTTCACGACGAGGGCCGTCGCGCTCGCGGCGGCGCTCACCCGTCTTGGCCTCAGGAGCCGGAGGCTCATGGGGAAACATCTTGGCGATGCGATGAGGCTCGGCCTTTTCAGGTGCCTGCGTTTTCTTCTTTTTGTCGCCCAGCCCAATGGCTTTTTTGATGCCTGTCTTCAGGCGGCTCAGCAGGGACGCTTTTTTCTTGGGCTCGGAATGTCTCGTTTCGCTCACAATTTTTTTAGTTGGGGAGTCAGGATGGCTCTATCGGCCATGAAGCTGCACAATGCAAATAAAGAGGGGTGATGCAGTGCACGGGCCGTGTAGTAAAAGGCGGTTTATTAATGTACCACCTTTTGGTGGAGCATAGCGGGTTCGAACCGCTGACCTCCTGCATGCCATGCAGGCGCTCTACCAACTGAGCTAATGCCCCGGAAAAGAAAACCGGCTCCCCTGGTTTGGGGAGCCGGAGCTTAGCGTTTGCGCTAATGATGGCAAGCTAATTTTGCTGTTTTTTTGAATTACTTTTTGCCGCTGCTGGCAGGCTTGGTCGGGGTCGCTGGAGCGGCCGCCTTTTTCTTGCTGTCATAGATTTTCGTGGCCTCAGAGATCTGGGCTGCGGTCATCTTGGCTTTCAGTTCGTCATGGTATTTGACGGCCAGTTCAGCCTTGTTGGAGGCGTCCATGGCCAGCTTGGCGTAAGCCAGTGCCTGAGCGAGGTTGGGCTCGTTCTTGGCGGTGCCCAGACCACGCTCGTTGAGGCTTGCGAGGCGAAGCATCGCCATCGGTGCGCCTTGCTCGGCAGCATTGGTGTACATCTGTGCGGCAGCGGCTGGATCTGCACGGGTGCCCGCACCGATTTCATACATTTGACCCAGAGCGATCTGGCTCAGTCCAAAGTTGGAGCCAGCGGCACGTTGATACCAGCCCATGGCGGCGACGAGATCCTGCTCAACACCGGTGCCATTCTGGTAATAGGTGGCCACGCGGTGCTGGGCCTGGGGCAGGCCGGAATTCGCGGCGCGAAGCTGGAAGGTGAAGGCCTTCTCAGGATCCTTGTCCACCACGGTGCCGGTCTCATAATAAACACCCACGTTGAAGAAGGCTTCAGAAAGGCCGTTCTGGGCAGCCAGACGGTAAAGGTCCAGAGCGCTCTTGGCATTCTGCTGCACCACGGAGACAGCCTTGTCGCCTTCACCTTCATTGAGGCCGGCTTCGAAGTAGTTGCCGAGGCGGAAAAGGGCCTGGGCATCGTTGGCGTTGGCAGCCTTGGTGAAGTATTCGACGGCTTTTTTCAGGTCGCGGGTCTTGCCACCCAGACCGCTTTCATAGATCGCGCCCAGGAGGCGGTTGGCGGCGGCGAAACCGGTGGCTGCCGCGTCCTCAAACATTTTGAGAGCTGCTTCAGGGTCCTTCTTCACCAGCTGCTTGCTGCCTTCGACGACAGGATCGCCGTCAAAAAGGCGGGCCGCGTAGGTGCTCATGGCCACGGCATTTTTCTGCTCGGTGGCCTTGATGAGATATTCCAGGGACTTGGCTTCATCCTTCGGCAGGCCGTCCACGCCGGCTGCATAGAGCTGGCTGAGACCCAGGGTGGCTTCGCCATCGCCTTCAGCGCTGCCTTTTTCCAGCAGGGCCTTGGCCTTGGGCACGCTCTTTTCCACACCGCCGATGCCGGAGAGGTGGAGGTTGGCCAGAAGGCGGCGGGCCACCTTGTTGTTGGCGGCTTCAGCTTCCTGGATGAGCTTCACGGCTTCTGCCAGACGCTCAGGATCCTGCTGGGCTGCCTGGAGGAGCACCTGGGCCAGTTCGGCCTTGGCCAGCACCTGTCCGAGAGCGGCTGCCTTGCGGTACAGCTCGACGATCTCGTTGACGTTGCTGTTGCTCAGCACGCCCCAGTGGGCGAGGGCATACAGGGCGTCTTTGTCGCCAGCTTTGGCCAGCTCATTGACCTTGGCCAGAGCGGTGTTGAAAGAGGCATTGACGTCGGGGCCTGAACCGGGCTTTTCAGAAGCGGCTTTCTGGTCGGCTTCAAGCTGTTTGAGGACGGCCTGGAAGGCATCGCTCGGCTTGTCCATTTCGTCGGTATTGAGACCAGCGACGGCGACCATGGCGGCCAGTTTTACTTTAAGGGCTGTGAGTAACATATGGGGTTGGTTAAGAAGAACTCGGTTTTTGACCCGCCACAGCGGGAAGCGCTCATTTTTTCCGGTTTTACCCTGATAAATCAAGACTTTACCGCTCTTTTTAGAAAATTCCGCCCAGGAAAGCCTCTGCGAGTCCTACAAGGCGATCACGCTCACCTTCCGCTGCTGGCATTCCTGGCGCAGTTCCTCCAGGCCTAACAACAAGGTTTTCCCTGCTTCTACCGCGATCAGGTCCACCCCGGCCTCTGCCGCTGTGCGAATGGTGTCCGGGCCGATCACCGGCACATCAAAGCGCATGTCCTGATTGGGCTTGGAGACTTTCACCATCGTGGCGCCCCCTTTGCCCATGGCCCCGCCGCGCTTCACGGCCTCATTGGTGCCCTCAAAGGCCTCCACCGCCAGCACGGTGCCGTTTTTCACCACCACGGTCTGGCCGATGTCCAGCCGACTGCTCTCCTTGGCAATCGTGAATCCATAGTCCGCATCCTCCCAGCGGCGTTTTTTGATCGCCGGCCCCGCCACATGGCCGCGGGCGGGCATGAGATCCTCCAGGAAGGTGGTGGCAGGCAGCAGGAGGATGCCGTCCTTGGCCATCTCATCGCTGATGGCGCCAAAAAGCGTCTCGGCATTGCGCTGCTTCAGCCGTGCCAGCATCATCAGCAGCCGCAGGTCCGGCCGCAGGTCAAAGAGGTTTTTGGGGGCGATCTGCCCTACCATGACCGTCTGCTTGACCCCCTGCCTAACAAAGAATGAAATCATCTTGCTGAGCTGCCCCACACGGAACCACTCGATGGCATCCACCATGTCCGCGAGCTCGGGCTTCGTCTCATTCACAAAGGCCGCCACCACCAGACGCTGCACCCCGGCCCGGCGTGCGGCCTTGACAAACGTCTCTGGATAAATGCCGTTCCCGGCAATGAGGGCGATGGAGGAGAGGTCGGGGGACATGCGGAGCTGGCCCTCTTTTACAATCATCTTCTCAAGAGCACAACCCAGGGGATTCGCGGCCTGGGCGGCCTAGCCTACCGTCCCTGGAAAAGCAGCCTCAAAACGCCGCCACCAGGTAGCCCAGCACCATTGCCGCCAGAACAATGGCGGCAACCCAGCGCCAGAAAACTTCGCGGTTCATGCCGCGCCCCGGTTTGCTGGAACCGAATTCCCGGCTGACAAATTCATCGTAGTCGAAGTCGTCCTCATCATCAGGCAGGTCCACACCGTCATAGACTTCGCTGTTCTCCTTCCACCCCGACTTGGCACAGGCCCCGCAGTCATCGCAGGCCACGGCTCCACGCGGCACCCATTCGCCACAGGCGGGACATTGACCTGGAGGCTTGAAAGACATGGCGGCTAGTAGATGCGAAAATGGCCGACGATGATCTGATCACTGCCTCAGAAAACCGCCGGCCACGAAAAGGACTTAACGCAGATTACAGCTTGGCAAGGCTGTCATCGAGGGCGGCGATGACGGCACCGATGCTTTCATCGGTTTCGTCGCCCATGTTGGAGATGCGGAAGGTCTTGCCCTTCAGCTTGCCGTAGCCGCCATCAATGATGAGGCTGTGGTTCTTCTTCAGCAGGCCGATGAAGGCTGCGACATCAATCTCCCTGTTGTTTGCCACGCAGGTCAGCGACTTGGAACGGTAGCCTTCTGGCGCGAAGAATTCGAAGCCGTTGCGGAGCACCCAGTCATGCACCATGCCGTTGAGGCGGGCGTGACGTGCGTAACGGTTTTCCAGGCCTTCGGCAAACATGGCCTTGAGCTGATGACGCAGGCCGTAGATGAGGCTGATGCAAGGGGTGCTCGGCGTCATGCTCTTCTCGCCATTGGCCTTAAACTCGAGGAAGTCGAAGTAGTAACCACGGTCATTGATCGTGGCTGCACGGGCCATCGCCGCTTCCGAAGCGGTGAAAAGGGCCAGCCCTGGAGGCAGGGCAAAGGCTTTCTGGCTGCCGGTCAGCAGCACATCAATGCCCAGTTCGTCGAAGTTCACCGGCACGGTGGTGAAGCCGGAGACGGAATCCGTGATGAACATCACGTCCGGATACTTTTTCTTCAGCGCGGCGATCTCCGCCAGCGGGCTGAGCACGCCAGTCGAGGTTTCGTTGTGAATGAAAGTCAGGGCATCGAATTCCCCCGTGGCGAGACGCTTGTCAATTTCCTCGGCCAGGACGGGCTGGCCCCACGGCACCGTGTAGGCCTCGGCCTCTTTGCCGCAGCGCTTGGAGACATCATGCCACTTGTCCGAAAAGGCGCCGTTGCAGCAGTTGAGCACCTTTTTCGCGACGAGGTTGCGAATGCACCCTTCCATGATGCCGAAGGCAGAAGACGTGCTGAGGAACACCAGACCTTGGGTGCCAAAAAGCTGCTGCAGTAGGGGGTGGATCTCTTCATACAGATCCTGAAAGCCTTTGCCACGGTGGCCCATCATGGGCTGGGACATGGCCGCGAAGGTAGCGGGGCTGACTTCGACTGGACCAGGGATGTAGAGTTTGACGTGGGTGCTCATGGGGTTGGTTTGGCCTGCGACAGGCCGATAAAAAAGGGCGCAGAACGTAGAAGCAACGTGCGTGTGCGCAACTGCGGATGCAAACCAAGTGGGGCAGGTTTTTCCGCTATTCCGACTTGAACACGGGTGCCAGGAGTTCCAGCAGCGACGAACGGGTGACGTAAAAAACGTCAGGCCCCTTGTCCACCTGGCCAAAATACAGAGCGGTGTCCATGTCCGGCTGCGTCGGTGAAAAGTTCATCTCGATGTCCCGGGTCGGCCCGGTGTTCGTCCCCGGCTCGCCCAGCGTCACCACCACCCGCAGCGCCGGTGTCTTCAGTGCCTGGATGGCATTGGTGGCATCGGCAGACCAGTCCTGGACATTGAATTTCGCCAGCGATCCGGCCAGCCGGTCGGCCTTCACGCGATCAATCATGGCGGTGATGTCCCGGCCTGCGCGCGCCCCGGTCCACTGGGCTGTGGTGGGATCATAAGAAAGCTCCACCGGCGGCTGGGTGCCCATGGCGAGGCTGATTTTTCGCAGGGCAAACTGGGTGAAGCGCATGGCCCCCAGCCCCTTCCACTTGATGCCATCCTGCGGAATGCTGGGCAGCAGCGAGGCATCAATCTGGTAAACACTGGGCTCGGCCTCGTATTTGGCAAAAAACTCTGTGCGCTCCGCATTGGCCCCAAAGAAAAGCTTCATCGCACGGCCATCGGCCGAGCTGAACGTGAGGGTCAGAAAGGGCTTGTCCAGGCCGTAACCGGCGAGGTTAGCGGCGGAGTCTGAGGCATAGCTGCGGATGGGGTGGGAGTTCAGCGCCTCAAACAAACGCGCCACACGGTCGCCATTGGCAGGCTCCAGCTTGTTGTGGCGGCGCAGGAACCAGGACTCCTGTTTCTTTTCCAGCAGCACTGGCGCAAAAACCTGCGAATCAATGCGGACCGCAGCGACGGCCTCCGTCTCGATGCGGGCCAGCATCCGATCACGCAGGTCATTGGGCTGGGACCACAGATCGGCCAGCGATTTGGAAAGCACGGTGAAGATCGGGCGGCGGTGGCTGACGGTGGCCTTGGTCTCCAGCGAATCCGGCTGAGGCTTGGTGAGTGTGATCTCCGTCTGGATGGTGGTTTCATCCTGCTGGGCGGTGAGGGTGATCTTCAGGGGCTGGCCATTGATGGCCGCCGTGGCGGTGCCGCCCTCGATGGCGGTGGCCGCACCCGTGGTGACTTCCACGGCATCCTTGATCTCCAGATTCAGCAGGGTGGAAAGCAGTTCGCCGATCTTCTCCTTGCTGCCACGGGTGCTCAGCGGCTTGGCCAAAATCCAGCCCGCCTTTCCAGGAACGCGGACCAACTCGATCTGCCCGCCTTCCTGGACGAGCTTGATCCCCGTCACCTGTTCTGCCGCCAGGCGCACCAGCTTGCTGTCCCGCCAGTCCTTCGGCGTTGGTTTGAGCAGGTCTGGAAGGGTGGTCTTGGCCACGTAATAGGCGGTTTCCTCGCTGTCGTTCGACTTTTGCACGGCCAGATAATGGCTGCCCTCGATGGCAGCTGCGGAGCCCAGCCAGACTTCCAGCACGGTATCGCTGCCCACCATCAGCCGCAGCTTGTGCCGGGGCTGGTCCAGAGCCGTCTTGGCCCAGCCGGCCTCGTCAAATTCCGAGCGATGCACGCGCTCGATCCAGCCAATGGCCAGGAGTTCATCGAGCAGCTTGGTCACCTTGTCCGGATCGGCATGGTCATTGAAGGGGCGACGCACCCACCAGATGCCTTTGTCACGGGCCAAGGAGACGCCGTCGCCGCCGCTGGAATCGATCTCAAGCTGGGTCACCTCCCCCTTGTTGAATTTCACCGGGCCCTTCTTCATTTCCCGAAGCTCGCGGGTGGATGGCAGGTAACGTTCGACCCCGAGGATGACAGCGCCAAGGGCGACGACAAGAAGCAGCAAAAAAGCCGTGGTACGCGGGTGCATGGTGGTGGGGTCAGGCGGCGCGGCGGGAGGCCCAGACCATCATGCCCAGGCCGAGGACGAGACCGGGCATGGCGATGGTGGTGATCCAGAAAATCAGCTCATTCTGCCGTGGATTGAGCTGGATGCGGTAGCTGTGCTTCTGCTTCGGCGGCGCGCCGCTGAGTTTCTCCCGGTTGAGGATCCAGTTCAGGCAGCCAGCCACAAAATCACGATTGACCCCAAGGGCGGTCTTTTTGTCCAGCATGGACGCATTGCCGACCACGACCATTCGGCAGGTATCCATCCGCAGCCGTTCATCGGCCACGCTGCCTCGTTCCACCGAAGCCGCCAGGAAGATGGGGGCCTTGGTATCCTCCTCATCCGGCAGGGGCAGGTCTTCCAGGTAGTTTTTCTCTCCCCAGTAGCGATCGGAGGCACCGATGAGCGCACGGACGATGATGTTCTGGTTTAGCAGATACTCATCATCAAATCGGACGTCCAGAGACTGGGACTGGCCCGGCATGGTGACGGTGGAGGCGGCCAGCGGCTGGGTGATGGAGGACTCGTTGTCAAAAATGGCCTGCACGGAAAATTCTTTGCGCGTGCCGGTGCCGGTGCTCTCCGCATACAGCACGCGGTCCTCGCGCGGGGTCACCCCGTTCATGCCCAGGAAAGCGTGCAGGCGCGGCGTTTCACCGGCCGGATCCAGCATGACCAAAAGACCGGCGCGCTTGCTCTCCCAGTAGGCTTTCAGCATCTCCACCTCACGTTCCGAAAGATCGTAACGGAGGCCGATGAGGAGCAGCCCGTCGGTGTCCTCGGGCACGCGGTTGATGTCTGCCAGGTTCAGGGGCAGAAGCTGGAAATTCTGCTGACGGCCCAGCCCGCCCAGGGCGGCCATCGCATCTGTCAGCGCCGTCTCCGTGCGGGCACCTTTGCCCAGCACGAGATAGAATTTGCGTTCGCCACCTTCGATCAGGTTGATCATGGCGGAGGTCACGGCGTCTTCGCCTCGGAATTCCTTGATGGCCCGAACCGTCTGGTTGCCGGTCTCGCGGATCACCATCTCCTCTTCACGGATGAAGCGGGTGCGGCTGCCCACGCGGATGACAATGCCGTTTTGGTCCAGCGCCAGCCCTGTCTCGGCCTTGAGTTCTTCGGCCCGTTCGATGTCCCGCAGGGGGTCGATGGAGCGCAGTTTGACACGGCCGCGGCCATTGATGCGGTACTCTTCCAGAAGTGCCTGCACATCCGGAAAGATCTTGGAATCGCGGGCAAACACATTGGCAATGAAGACGTCCTTGGGGAGCTTGCTCACATAGTTCAGCGTGGCCGAACTGAGGGTGAAGCTCTGCTGCGGGCTGAGGTCCCAGCGGGCGTGATAGCGGTAGCTCAGGCGGTTCACACCAAAGAAGATGGCCAGCACCAAAATCAACTGCAGGACCACGTTCAGGCCGATGCCCCATCTCTTGGGCAGAGAAGGCTTGGGCGGGGGGCTGGAGTCTGGCGGGGAGTCAGGCATTGCGGCAAAAAGCAAAAAGGATCGTCTGCGACGGCCACTCAGGACCTCCAGCGGCGGAATTCCACCACCTGATGGGTGAGGGCGAGGAAAAGAAGTGCCAGGCTGGTGTAATAAACCAGGGGCCGGGTATCAATGAGGCCGCTGGTGAAGGTGCGGATGTGCTCCCGGCTGGCGAAATAGTTGGTGATGTCCACAAAGGTCTCATTCACCTGGCGCCCGATGACACTGATGAACAGGCCCACCAGGAAATGAAGCAGGCTGGCCGTGAAGGACATGACCGCTGCGATGATCTGATTTGAAGTCAGGGCCGAAGCCAGGCAACCCATGGCAAGATTGAAGAGGCCCATCGCAAAAAGGATGAGGTAGCTGCCCTTCAGCGCCCCCACCGGCATCTCGATCTGGCCCACGGTGATCCAGTCCAGCAGCTCGAAGTTCAGGTAGCTCGGCACCCACAGCACGCAGTAAATGACGACTGCGGCGAGGTATTTGGCCCACACCACCTGCCAGGCACGGACCGGGGCGGTGAAGAGCGTTTCAAAGGTGCCCATCTTTTTCTCTTCCGAGAAAAGCCGCATGGTCAGCAGCGGAAAGACAAAGAAATAGGACAGCCAAAACCAGATGGCATCAAAGGTCCACGTAACGATGGAACCTTCGCTGGGGGCACTTTCCAGAAGGGAAAGCGCGGCGCGCAAGCAAAAGCCGTTCAGCACCATGATCAAGGCCAGGACGATGTAGGCCATCGGCGACACGAAAAACGCGCGCAGTTCTTTTTTCAGCAGCACCCAGAAAATTCTCATCGTGTCGGTCAGGCAGGGGTCAGGATTTCACAGGTTCAGAGGCTGCCAGTTCCACAAAGACATCCTCCAGGCTGGGCAGCTGGCGGTGCAGTTCCCGCAGTTTCCAGTTTTTGGCCGCAGCCAGGTTCATCACTGCCTCGCGCACATCGTGCCCAGGCTCCACCCGCAGGGTGTAGCGCGTCCACGTGCCGTCTTTGGAATCCTCGATGACCTTGCGCACCGCCGTCAGGGACTCCAGTCCGGCGGCCACATCCCCCTGCCCTTCCACTTCCACGAACACCTGGGTCAGGGCGCGCAGCTTTTTGGTGAGGTTCAGCGGGGTGTCATTGGCCAGCAGGCGGCCATGATGGATCATGATTACACGGTCACAGATCTGCTCCACCTCCTGCAGGATATGGGTGGAAAGCAGGATGGTATGCTTGGGGCGGAGGCTGGCCAGCAGTTCACGCACCTGGCGGATCTGCACGGGGTCCAGGCCGCTGGTCGGTTCATCCAGGATCAGCAGAGGCGGCTCGTGCAAAAGCGCATCCGCCAGGGCCACACGCTGGCGGTAGCCCTTGGAAAGGTTGCCGATCAGGCGGCGGCGCACATCCACCACGGAGCACAGATCCATCACCTCGCCCACGCGGCGGCGCATGTCCCGCCCACGCAGGCCCTTGAGCTCCCCACGAAAACGCAGGTATTCCTTCACCTTCATGTCGGTGTAAAGGGGGGCCATTTCCGGCATGTACCCGATGGAACGGCGCACCTCCAGGGACTGGCGGAAGACATCGTAACCGTTCACTGTCACCTGGCCTGAAGAGGGGGGCATAAAACCCGTCAGCACCCGCATGGTGGTGGATTTGCCAGCCCCGTTCGGCCCCAGAAAACCCACAATCTCACCCGGCTGCACCTCAAAGGAGATGTGATCCACCGCCATGCGTCCGGCATAATGCTTGGTGAGGTCTTGGACGGAGATCATTGCGTGGGGGGAAATGAAATGGGAATTACGGAATATTTTTTGAGCGGATTTGAAATAAAGCCCACATAACGAGCGATGACAACACCTGAACGGACTTTCCCCCAAATCGTCCGCCTTGTTGTGCAACCCGCCACCCACGTGGAGAAAAGGTCGGCTTGCACCGTCGCAGATTCAAACGTAATTATCTATAGCCATGAACACCCATCACCTTTTCACCGCCTTTGGTCCCCTCGGCACGCCTGAGCTGATCATCATCGCCATCCTCGTTCTCGTCCTTTTCGGGGCCAAAAAGCTCCCGACCTTCGCCCGCAGCCTGGGCAAGAGCATGGGCGAGTTCAAAAAAGCCCGTGAAGAATTCGAGCACGAGCTCACCAACGCCCAGGAAGAAGTGCAGCGCCCGACCATCCCACAGACGGTCGAGAAGCGCCAGCCCGTGTCTTCCAACCAGGACGTCTGATTTGCCTGAGGCCGCCCGATGGACGCCTCTTTAATCTCAATGAAACGGCGGGGATTCGTTCCCGCCGTTTTCTTTTGCCTGCTGGCCGCCTGCTTTCCGGCCCCGGCCCAGGAAAAGGCCGGACCGGTCGTTTTTTGTTCCTACAACCTCAAAAACTGGCTGCAGATGCAGCGGTCCTTTGGGGAAAAGGACAGCCCCCTTTTGCCCAAACCCGAATCAGAAAAGGCCAAAGTGGTGGCCTTTTTGAAGGACATCCGGCCAGACATCCTCGGCATCTGCGAAATCGGCAGCCTCGAAGACCTCAAAGATCTCCAGTCACGGCTCAGCCAGCAAGGGCTGGATCTGCCGCATCTGGAACATTGCACCGGTGGCGATACCGCCCGCAGCCTGGGTTTGCTCTCCCGCTTTCCCATCACGGCCCGGAACTCGCAGCGGGAGCTCAGCTATCAGATGGGTGCCGAGACCTTTCCCATGCAGCGGGGCATCCTGGATGCCACCGTGGATGTGGGCGGCGGATTTGAAGTCCGCTGCCTGGGCATTCACCTGAAGTCCAAACGCGCCATTCCAGAGGCCGACGAGGCCCTGATGCGGCGGAATGAGGCCCACCTCCTGCGCCGCCACCTGGACCGCATCTTTGAAGAGCAGCCGCAGGCCAAAGTCGTGAGCTACGGCGACTTCAACGAGCACCGCAATGAACCCGCCATCAGCGAGATCATCGGCTCGCGCTCCAGCCCCGGTCACATGATCGATCTCTACCTGAAGGATGAGCACGGCCTGGTGTGGACCCATTTTTGGGACGCCGCAGATGTCTATGGCCGTCTTGACTACCTTTTTGTTAGCCGCAGCCTGCGCCCTTACGTGGAGGCCAGGGGCACCTACATCCACACAGCGGCGGACTTTGACAAGGCCAGCGATCACCGGCCCATCGTCATGACCCTGAATCCGCAGCGCAAGGTCTCAGGCAGAAAGAAGTAGGCGCGCCTGCTCCACATCCTGGGCGATCTGAAGGCGCAGGGCCTCCACGCCGGCAAACTTCTGCTCCGGCCGCACAAAGGCCTTCAGCCGCACCTCCAGGTCCTGGCCATAAAGGTCACCGCTCCAGTCAAAAAGGTTCACCTCCAGCGAAGGCCGCACGCCTTCCTGCTCCACTGTGGGGCGCACCCCCAGATTGGCAATGCCCGGCAGCCACACCCCGTCCACACAGGCCTCCGCCGCATACACCCCGTAGGGCGGCAGCACCTCGGCCTCCGGCTGCACATTGGCGGTGGGGAATCCCAGCTGGCGGGCCAGCTTTCTGCCCTCCGCCACCACACCTAACAAAGAGTACGTTCTCCCCAGCATGTCACCGGCGCGGCCCAGGTCGCCCACGGCCACCGCATCCCGGATCAGCGTGCTGCTCACCACCTGTCCGTCGCGGCGGATGGGGGGCACGCCATAGACGGCAAAATCATGCCGCTGCCCCAGGTCCATGAGGGAGTGGATGTTGCCACTGCGGTTCCTGCCAAAGCTCCAGGTGTAGCCCACTGAGATGCAACCCAGAGGCCGGCAGGCCTGAACCAATGAGTTCACAAAATCCTCCGCCGAGGTCTCCGCCACCTCGCGGGTAAAGGGGCACATCAGCGTGCCGGACACCCCCATCGCCGCCAGCAGCCGGGCACGCTGGCGGTCGCCGCACAGCCGCTTTGGCAGGGCCTCGGGCCGCAGCACACTGAGGGGGTGGGGATCAAAGCTCATCACGATCGCCTGCCCTTGGTGCTGCGCGGCATGTTCCTGCGCCGCACGGATGACTTCCTGGTGGCCGAGATGCACCCCATCAAAGACTCCGATGGCCAAGGCCACGGGACCGGGCACGAGGGAAAGCTCTTGGATGGAACGCAGTTTCAGCATGGTGGGGATGTGGCGCAATCTACGTCTTTTCGCAAAGGATGGATGCCTTTTCAAGCGACCTATATTTGCACACTCTTGTTGAACAGTTCAGCAGCAGCCCCCGTCAAAAACAGCAAGAAGGAGGTAAACCATATGAACCCCAACTTGAATCCATCTCCCCCCGGATGGATGCGGAATGCGGAAGATCCCGGCATGGCCGGTGGCTCCACCACCCTGCCCCGGCTGGATCAGCCCCGCATCGGTCTCGCTCTCTCCGGCGGCGGTGCCCGTGGTCTCGCCCATGTGGGTGTGCTGCAGGTGCTGGAGGAAAACCACATTCCCATCGCCGCCGTCGCTGGCACCAGCATGGGTGCCTACGTCGGCGCCCTGCACGCGGCAGGCTTCAACACCCTCGACCTGGAATCCCTGGCCCGGGAGATCAAGGACCGCCGCACTCTGCTGCGGCTGCTGGATCCCATCTTCCCCCCCACCACCGGCCTGATCCGTGGGAACAAAATCCGCGGCCATCTGGAACGCTCCCTGGGAGCCCGCACCTTTGCCGAGCTGGAAAAACCCCTCCTCATCGTGGCCACGGATCTGGATACCATGGCCGCCCATGTCTTCGACAGCGGCCCCGTAGGTGCCGCCGTCCACGCCAGTGCCGCCATCCCCGGTGTCTGCGCCCCCGTGCATCTCGATGGCCGCCGTTTCACCGATGGCGGTGCTGCGGAACCCCTGCCCGTGACCCTGCTGAGGGAACGCTTCAAGCTGGATGCCGTCATCGCTGTCAATGTGCTGCCCAGCACCCAGGACATCCTGCACTGCAAGGACACCGCCTTCATCCCCCCCACCACCAAGAAGAACCCCCTGCTGCGCTTTCTGAACGCCATGCTCAGACCCATCAACCTGCTGGCCTATGGCAACGTGATGGACACCTTCCGCAGGTCCCTCATGTGCGCCCAGCTGGGCCTCGCTGAAAAGGAGTGCCGCTACGCCGATGTCGTGATCCATCCCTTTTTCTGCGAGAGCACGTGGTTCGACTTTGAAAATTTCGACCGCTACATCCGCGCGGGCCGCCGTGCGGCGGAGGAAGCCCTCCCGCGCCTGCTGGCGCTGACCGGAAAATCAACACCTAACCAGGAGTACAACCATGAAAATCCTGTCCACACCCCCTGCGTGGGACTCTGCGCCGCCTGAGCTCTGGCAGCAATGGCAGCTGCGCCGTCTGCGCGACTATCTGGCCCATCGTGTCCTGCCCTACAGCGCGCATTATCAGCGCCTGTTCAAGGAGCATGACCTCCATCCGAATGACATCCGGTCATTTGATGACTGGGCCAATGCTCCCTTCACCAGCAAGGGCGACCTCACCGTGCCCCGCGACCAGCAGCGCGAATTTGTACTGATGCCTGCCGAGGCCGAACTGCGCCGTGAATGGGGTGTCATCATGAATGCCCTGCTGCACGGCCGTGCCGCCGCCAAGGAGGCCTTGGAGCACGAGTTCCGCCCCGTCATGCTCACCAGCACCACGGGTCGGTCCTCAGATCCCGTACCCTTCCTCTTTACCAAGCACGACCTGGCCAACCTGGATACCGCTGGCCGCCGCCTCATGGAGTGCGGGCGCTCGCAGCGGGATTTCCGCCACATCAATGCCTTCCCCTTTGCCCCTCACCTGGCCTTCTGGCAGACGCACCATGCGGGCCAGAGCTTTGGCACCTTCATGGTCAGCACCGGCGGCGGCAAGACGCTGGGCACGGAGGGCAACATGAACCTCATGGACAAGATCCAGCCCGATGTCCTCATCGGCATGCCCACCTTCATCTACCACCTGCTGCGCCAGGCTGTGGAGGAGGGCAAACACTGGCCTAACATCAAGCGTGTCGTCCTAGGCGGCGAAAAGGTCGCCGAAGGGCTGCGTGCTCGGCTGGTGGATCTGGTGCATGAACTCGGCGGTGACGAGGTGCACGTCATCAGCACCTACGGCTTTACCGAAGCCAAGATGGCCTTCCCTGAATGCCCGGCTGAAAATGGGGCCAGCGGTTTCCACCTCAGTCCGGACCTCGTCCATATGGAACTGGTGGATCCACGCACGGGCAAACCTGTGCCTGCCGGCTACCCCGGTGAAATCGTCTTCACCCCGCTGGATGCGCGTGGCACCGTGGTGCTGCGCTACCGGACGGGTGACATTGCCGAAGGCGGCCTGACCTGGGAACGCTGCCCTCACTGCGGCCGCACCTGCCCACGCCTGCTGGGCCCCATCAGCCGTGTCAGCGAGATCCGCGAACTGAATCTCGACAAGCTCAAGGGCACCCTCGTCAACTTTAACATCCTCGAGCACCTGCTCGATGACCAGAAGGGCGTCGCCGCCTGGCAGATCGAGCTGAACAAGCACAACAACGACCCGCACGACGTGGACGAGCTGATCCTGCACGTGGCCCCCGAGGCGGGCATGAACACCGAAGACCTGAAGCACCGCATTCACCGCCGCTTCGCCGAAGTCACCGAAATTCACCCTAACGCCATTTGCTTCCACGACCTTCCTGACCTCCGCGAACGCCTCGGTGTGGGCAGGCTGCTCAAGGAAGTCAAGATCCTCGACAAGCGCAAGGATCTGCGGCCCGCCCAGGCCAGCCTGACCACGCACTAGGGCTTACCGGCCCTGTCCCTTTTTCAAATCCTCCTCCCACCACCCCTCATGAAACCGCTCTACATCATCTCCGCCATCCGCACCCCCTTTGCCCGGGCGGGCAGCAGCCTCGCCGGGCTGGATGCGGTGGACCTTGGCAAGGCCGCCGTCTCCGCCCTGCTGGCCCGCACCGGCCTGGATCCGCAGGCGGTGGATGAGACCATCTTTGGCTGTGTGGGCCAGCCTGCCCATGCCCAAAACATCGCCCGCGTCATCGCCCTGCGCGCCGGTTTGCCAGAGGCCAGGCCCGCCATGACCGTGCACCGCAACTGCGCCTCCGGTCTGGAGGCCCTGACCACCGCCCATGCCAAAATGTGCGGCGGCCATGGAGAGGTCTTCATCGTCGGCGGCACCGAAAGCATGTCGAACACGCCCCTCTATTTCTCACGCCGCGCGGCGGACAAATTTGGCCTTCTGGGCAAGGCACGCAGCCTGGGGCAAAAGCTCGGCGCCATGACCGCCTTCCGCCCCGCAGACTTCGCTCCCATCATCGGCCTGCAACTGGCCCTCACAGACCCTGTCGTGGAGATGAACATGGGCGAGACGGCGGAATTGCTCGCCCGGGAGTATAAGATCAACCGGGAAATGCAGGATGCCTTTGCCCTGCGCAGCCATCAGCGCGCCCTCGCCGCCGCCACCCGCCTGCAGGCCGAAACCTCCCCCCTCTATGTCATGGGGCGAGGCGTGGAGCCTGTACTCACAGACAACGGGGTGCGTGATGACAGCAGCCTGGAAAAATTGGCCCGCCTGAAGCCCTTGTTTGACCGCCATCACGGCACCGTCACAGCCGGCAACTCCAGCCAGATCACTGATGGGGCCGTGGCCCTTCTGGTGGCCAGCGAGGAAGCCGTAAAACGCCACGGCTGGCAGCCCCTCGGCCGCCTGGTGGACTATGCCTACACCGGCTGCGACCCCCGCCGCATGGGCCTGGGCCCCGTCCGCGCCATGGATGCCGTCCTGCACCGGACTAACCAAAAGCTCAGCGACATGGACCATGTCGAAATCAACGAAGCCTTCGCCGCCCAGGTGCTGGCCGTACTTCAATGCCTCAAGGACCCTGCCAGTGCGCGCCGCGCCGGGCTGGAAGCGCCGCTGGGGGAAATCCCCGACGAGGTGCTGAACCCTCGCGGCGGTGCCATCGCCCTCGGTCACCCCGTAGGGGCCACAGGGGCCCGCCTGGTCCTCACCGCGCTGGACCAGCTCCATGAAAGCAAAGGTCGCCACGCGCTCGTCAGCCTCTGCATCGGCGGGGGCCAGGGCGGCGCAGCCATCCTGGAACGAGTTTAACTCATGAACCTTCAAACCCACCACGATTATGAATACTCATCTGCTCGACACCCTCGCGGCGGAGAAAGATGCCTTTTTCCCCAAGCCGCCCACGGTCACCGGCCGCATCCAGTCCCTCAGCCATTTCCGGCTGACGGTGGATGAAAACGGCACCGCCTGGATCACCTTCGACATGCAGGGCAGTGCCGCAAACGTCTGGAACGAATCCACCCTGCGCGAGTTTGACCTCTGCCTGGAAAGCCTCCATCGCGACAGCTCCGTCAAGGCTCTCGTCATCCGCTCAGGCAAGGACAAGATTTTCATCGCCGGGGCCGATCTCAAGGCCGTACGAAGCTCCCCAGTCCGCCGGGTGGAAACGCTCATTTCGTTAGGCCAGGACGTGTTCAACCGCCTCGCCGCCATGCCCCAGCCGAAGATCGCCCTCATTCACGGGGCCTGCCTCGGCGGCGGGCTGGAGCTCACCCTGGCCTGTGATGCCCGCATCGCCAGCGATGCCGAGCCCACACGCCTCGGCCTGCCTGAGACCCAGATCGGCCTCATCCCCGCCTGGGGTGGCTCCACCCGCCTGCCGCGCCTGCTCGGCCTGCCTGCGGCCCTGGAAATGATCGTCACGGGCAAGCTGCTGAAACCTTCCGCCGCCAAACGCAACGGTTTGGTGGACAAAGTCGTGCCTCGGGAACAGCTTGAAAAAGCCGCCATCGAGATGCTGGCCTCCGGTCTGCCTGAGCGCGAGACACCTATCAGCCACGGATTCTGGAAACTGCCCGGCATCCGCAATGCCCTGGCCCACCGGGTCCGCAGTCAGGTCATGGAAAAAACACGCGGCCTTTATCAGGCCCCCCTGCGTGCCATTGAGGTCGCGACCGAGGCTGCGGTGCTGCCCTTGGACAAGGCTCTGGAATTGGAACGCCATGCCATTCTGGACCTCGCCCTGACTCCACAGACGGAGCATCTCATTGATCTGTTCTTCCGCAAAGAGGAGGCCTCCAAAAAACCCTTCCCGCGCGGCATCGCCCTGCATGTGCATGACGTGGCCGTCATCGGCGCCGGCGTGATGGGGGCAGGCATCGCCCACTGGGTCGCCAGCCGTGGCAATCAGGTCCTCATGCAGGATGTCAGCATGGATGCCCTGGCCCGTGGCATGCACCGTGTGCATGACCTCCTCAACGAAGGCCTGAAGCGCCGCGCCATCACCCGCCGTGACCACCACGATACGCTGGATCGTCTGAAGCCCGATCACACCCGTGTGCCTTTGGGCCACTACCCCATCGTCATTGAAGCCGCCACGGAGGACATGGCGCTGAAGAAAAAGATCTTTGCCGATCTCGCCGCCCGCAGCGGTCCCGACACCATTCTGGCCACCAACACCTCCGCCCTTTCCATCACGGAGCTGGCAGAAACCCTGCCGCATCCTGAGCGCGTCATCGGCCTGCACTTCTTCAATCCCGTGCACCGCATGCCGCTGGTGGAGGTGATCATCACCGACCACACCTCCGACGATGTCATCGCGACTGCCGTGGCTTTTGTGCAGAAGCTGGGCAAGGTGCCGGTAGTGGTGAAGGACAGCCCCGGCTTTGTGGTGAACCGCATCCTCATGCCCTACCTCATGGAGGCCGTGCGCCTGCATGCCAGCAGCATCCCGGCAGAGACGATTGACGAAGCGATGCTGGAGTTCGGCATGCCCATGGGCCCCATGCGCCTGCTGGATGAGATCGGCCTGGACGTAGCCGTGCATGTCGGCCGCACGCTCTGTGCCGCCTTCCCGGACAGGCTGGTGGCCTCCCCCTTGCTGGAGCGCATGGTCGCCGAAGGCAAGCTGGGCAAAAAGTCCGGCCAGGGTTTCTACACGCATGGGACGGGCGGGCGCAAAAAATGCCCCGTCATCCATGACCCGGCCGTGGTCGAGCACGTGCAGCACCGCCTCGCCCTGCTGCTGGCCAATGAGGCCGCACGCTGTGCCAAGGAAGGCCTCACCCGCGATCCTGCCGACATTGATCTGGCCATGATCCTGGGCACCGGCTACCCGCCCTTCCGCGGCGGGCCGCTGACCTGGATGCACGATCTGGGCGAGGACAATGCCACCGTGGAGCTGCGCATGCTGCAGCACAGCACGCCCGAGCCCAATGCCTTTGAGCCCGACGCCATCCCCAAGGCCTAACCGATGATGGAACATCCTACCCGAAACCTCAGCCCGCCATCCTTATGAAAACCGAACTCACCCCTCCCCCCGCAGCCATCATTGACATGTCAAAAATGTCCGCAGGCCAAAAGGCGGCGCTCGAAATGGCCGAGGCTGCGCGTGATGAACGCAACAACGCCGGCCTCGCCGCAGGCCTGTTTTTCGGCACACCGGATTTCGACAAACTTCTCCCCTTCCCTGAACAGTCGGTGGAGGATCACGATCAGGGAGATGCCTTCCTCTCCCACCTGAAAAAGGTGCTGGATGAGCATGCCGATCCTGACGAAATCGACCGCACAGGAGAAATCCCCGAAACACTGCTGGATGAACTCGCCCACCTGGGGGCCTTCGGCATCAAGATCCCCACCAAGTACGGCGGACTGGGACTGTCCCAGACCAACTACTCCCGCAGCGCCATGCTGCTGGGCGGTGAATGCGGGAACTTGGCTGCCCTGCTTTCCGCCCACCAGTCCATCGGTGCTCCGCAGCCGCTCATTTTGTTCGGCACGGAGGAGCAGAAGTCGAAGTACCTTCCTCTGTGCGCCAGCGGCATCATCAGCGCCTTTGCCCTGACAGAAAACAATGTGGGCAGCGACCCTGCCCGCATGTCCACCGTGGCAACGCCCGATGGTGATGACCACTTCCTGCTAAGTGGTGAGAAGCTGTGGTGCACGAACAGCCTCAAGGCCGGCATCATCGTCGTGATGGCCCGCACCCCCACCCCGGAGAAGCCGCATGCCACCAGCGCCTTCATTGTCGAGACCTCATGGCCAGGGGTGGAGATCGTCCACCGCTGCCACTTCATGGGCCTGCGCGCGCTCTACAATGGCGTGGTTCATTTTCACAACGTGCGGGTGCCGCGTGAAAACATCCTGGGCGGCGAAGGCCGTGGCCTGAAGGTGGCCCTCACCACCCTGAACACCGGGCGCATCACCCTGCCCGCTGCCTGCACCGGCCTGGCCAAGCGCTGTGTGGAAATCTCCAGCCGCTGGGCTGCGGAGCGCGTGCAGTGGGGCCAGCCCGTGGGCAAACATGCCGCCATCGCGGACAAGCTGGCGCGCATGGCCGCCGACAGCTTCGCCATGGAGGCCATGGTGCGCTACGTCTCTGCCCTGGTGGACCGCGACAAACACGCCGATGTGCGTCTGGAGGCCGCCATCGCCAAACTCTGGGGCAGCGAGCGCGCCTGGGCCATCGTGGATGACACCATGCAGATCCGCGGAGGCCGTGGTTATGAAACGGCCGATTCCCTCCGCGAGCGCGGCGAAAGGCCCGACCCGGTGGAGCGCCTCTTCCGCGACTGCCGCATCAACACCATCTTTGAAGGCAGCAGCGAAATCATGCGCCTCTTCATCGCCCGCGAGGTGCTGGACCCGCACCTGAAAATCGGTGCCGAGGTGGTGAACTCCACCTTGCCGCTGAAACAGAGGGCCCTGGCCGTCCTCCGTGCAGGCCGTACTTACGCCACCTGGTACCCACGCATGTGGCTGCCAGGCGGGGCAGGCCATGCCGCCCATCACCTGCACCCGCAGCTCCGCCGTGACATGAACGCCATCGCCCGGGAAAGCCACAAGCTAGCCCGAACCCTCTTCCATGCCATGGTGCTCAACGGCCCGGCCCTGGAACGTCGGCAGATCTTGTTAGGCCGCATCGTGGACATCGGCGCAGAGCTCTTTGTCTGGTCCACCACGCTGGCCTATGCGGGCTCGCTCATGAAGGGCACGGCGGCCAATTCCGCCGAGACTGAAAAGCTGCTGCGCAAGGTTCGTTACTTTGGCCGGCTCACCCGCACCCGCCTCGGCAGCCACTATAAGGCCCTGAAGGAAACGCTGGAATCGGAGGCCCGTCAGGTCAGCCGGGATCTGATGCCCGCCGCCGCTTCCTGAAGTCACACATCAATGACCTTCCCCGCCTTGGCCGGTGGGGAAGGTTTCCGGACGGCCTGCCACTCCTTGTACTTCACCAGCTCCCGCTCGATCAGCTTGAGGCAAAAGGCCACCACCGTGGCATCATCCAGATAGCCCACGCCCAGGATCATGTCCGGGATCACATCTGCCGGATTCAACACATACAGCAGGGACAAAGCCCCTGCGCTGATGGCCCAGTAGGGAACCTCACGATAGTTGCCGGCCCAGTAGTCCTTCACCATCGAAAGGATCACCTGCCCCTGCTCCATCCATTGACGCAGTTTGGGCAGCTTGTCCTCAATGTCCTTGGCGCGCTGGGTGACCTTGGCGATGTCAATATCGTGCTGGTTATCAGGGGCGGGCATGGGAACCATTATGCGATTTCCCGGCGCGGTGGCGATGACGAAAACACGGCTTTTTTGCAATCGCAGGGAGTGACAAAACAGTCACGGCGCGAAAAAGATGCCCACCAAGCGAATGCCGGGTTGCCGTTTGCCCCGCCTTCCGCTTGGATGAGGGACGATGTCTGAAGCCGCCGCTCCATCTTTTCTCCGACGCTGGTGCAAAGAAATCGCCATCGTCAGCGCCCTGCTTGTCACCTTGCTCGGCCCCTTTTTACTGAAGCCCGGTCAGTCCACCGCTTCATCCAAGGCTGAGCGCAAGCTCGTCATCATCACTCCGCATCCCGAGCGCCTGCGGTCCGAATTCGGCCAGGCCTTCGTCCGTCACTGGAAGGAAAAAACCGGTGAAACCATCGCCGTGGATTGGCGCGTGCCCGGCGGCACTTCCGAGATTGCCGTGATGCTGAAGTCCGAGTTCAGCGCCGCCTTCCAGCTTCATTGGACTCAGGCTCTCGGCCAAACCTGGACACCTGCCATCGCCCAGAATTTCATGAACCCCAAGGCCCCGGCCAGTGACGCCGCGCGGCAGGCTTTCCTGAAATCCGATACGGGCGTGGGGCTGGATGTGTTCTTCGGCGGCGGCGCGTATGACTTTCAGATCCAGGCCGAGTCAGGCACCCTGGTGGCCCAAAACGGCCCCGGCACAGGCATCGCCGCCCTGCGGCAAAAACACCCGGTCTGGTTCGGCGATGCGGGCATCCCCGAGATGGTCAGCGGCGAGCCCTTCCGCGATGGCAAGGACCGCTGGATCGCCTGCTGCCTGTCCAGCTTCGGCATCGTCTTCAACCGCGATGTGCTGCGCCGTCTCGGCATCGAGAAAGACCCCGCCCAGTGGCATGATCTTGCAGATCCCCGCCTCTATGGCCAGCTGGCCCTCGCAGACCCAGGGCGCAGCGCCACGGTGACCAAGGCCTTTGAAATGCTCATCCAGCAGGAGATGCAGGAAGCCATTGCCCGCCTCACCCAGAATCCGGGCAAACTCAAAACGCCCAAGGACATCGAGGCCGCCGGGGTGCGTGAGGGGTGGACCCGTGGACTGAACCTCATCCAGCGCATCAGCGCCAATGCCCGCTACCTCAGCGACAGCTCCAGCAAGATCCCTCTGGACGTCGCCCGTGGCGATGCCGCGGCAGGCATGTGCATTGACTACTACGGACGCTCCACCGAGGAGGAAACTCGCCGTCCCGATGGGAGTTCCCGCATCGGTTTCATCATGCCTGTGGGAGGCAGCTCGGTGAGTGTGGACCCTATCGCCATGTTCCGGGGCGCCCCAGAGCCCGAGCTGGCAACGGCCTTCATCGAATTTGTCCTCAGCGATGCCGGACAAAAGGTCTGGGCTTACCGCAGCGGCACACCTGGCGGCCCATCCCGCAGCGCCCTGCGCCGCCTCGCCGCCCGAAAGGATTTCTACTCGCCTGAAAACCTGCCGCTGATGAGCGATGCCGCCGAGATGCCTTATGAAAAGGCCAAGGCCTTCACCTATCACCCGGAGTGGACGGCCTCCGCCTTCAGCACGCTGCGCTTCCTCATCCGCGTGATGTGCGTGGACACGCATCAGGAACAACGAAAGGCC
This sequence comes from Verrucomicrobiota bacterium, assembly GCA_040386955.1. Classification (GTDB taxonomy): domain Bacteria; phylum Verrucomicrobiota; class Verrucomicrobiia; order Verrucomicrobiales; family Verrucomicrobiaceae; genus Prosthecobacter. The sequence goes on along the minus strand of JAZKER010000011.1, from coordinate 295,096 downwards.
TGGCGCACCCTCATCGCCACGCGCCAACCGGCGAGGGCCACCGAGGTGTTCCAGGAGCTCACCAGCATCCGTTATGACCTCGCCGTGGGGGACATCACCAAGATTGTCCGCTCCCGCGATAAAGTCGCGGAGACGAGGCTCGCCCGCACCCTGGGCGACACCTTCCGCAACAATTACGAGCTCGCCTACACCCTGGCCCGCAAAGGGGAATAGCCGCTTTCCATCTCCGAGCACCCAGCCTTCTCACGATGTCCCGCTCCCTCGCCCTCCTTGTGTCTGGCATCATGGCCGTCTTTTTCGGCTGCTTTTTTGTCTACCCCATCTGGACGACCGTGAAGCTGGCCTTTGAGACGCCGGACCACCAGTTCACCCTGGAGTTCATCACCGAGGTGTTTCTCAATCCGCTCTACCGCGAAGGGCTGATCAATTCCTTCATCATCGCCATCTGGACCACGCTGGGCTGTCTGGTCATCTCCATGCCCCTGGCCATGCTGTTTGTGCGCTATGACTTCCCTGGAAAGACCCTGCTCAACAGCCTGGTGCTCACCCCCATGGTGCTGCCACCTTTCGTCGGGGCCATTGGCATCAAGGCCATCCTCGGGCAGGCCGGGGCGCTAAATTCCATGCTCATTCAGTTAGGCCTTATGAATGCCCAGCACCCTACAGACTGGCTGGGCGAGGGCCAGATGCTGGGCATCGTGGTCATGGAGGTGCTGCACCTCTACCCCATTCTTTACCTGAACATCGCCGCCGTGCTGGCGAACCTCGACCCCGCCATGGAAGAGGCCGGGGCCAGCCTCGGCTGCCCGCCCTGGCAGCGCTTTTGGCGCATCACCCTGCCCCTCATCATGCCGGGCATCTTTGCTGGCGGCACCATTGTCTTCATCTGGGCCTTTACAGAACTGGGCGTGCCCCTCGTGTTTGATTACGACCGCGTCACCGCCGTGCAGATATTCCGCTCGCTGAATGACCTCAGTGACAATCCCTTCCCCTATGCCCTCGTGGTGGTCATGCTCGCTTTCAGCACGCTCATTTACACCCTCAGCAAGGTGTTCTTTGGCCGTGCCAGTTCCACCGGGGGTGGCCGTGCCACCACGGCGCGGGAGACCGTCCGCCTGCCGCTCGGCATCGGCCTGCTGTGCACGGCAGCCTTTGCCTTCGTCACCTTCCTCGCCGTGATGCCGCATCTCGGTGTGGTGCTTCTGAGCTTCGCCGATGACTGGTACGCCACCGTGCTGCCCCAGGCTTACACGCTGGACCATTTTCATCAGGCGCTGGGGCATGAGCTCACCTTGAGCTCCATCGCCAACAGCCTGAAGTACTCCGTCTTCGCCATCGGCTTCGCCTTGGTGCTGGGCATCGGCGTGGCCTATGTGAATGTGCGCACGCGCATCTGGGGGCGGCAGCTTTTGGATGCCATGGCCATGCTGCCGCTGGCGGTGCCTGGAGTCGTGATGGCCTTTGGTTACCTGGCCATGACCCGGCCTGGCCGGCAGTTTGACTGGCTCATCCTGGGTGAGGACCCCTTCCTCATTCTCGTCATCGCCTATGCCGTGCGCCGCCTGCCCTACATCGTGCGCTCCGCCTCCGCCGGTTTTCAGCAGGTCAGCCCCGCCCTGGAGGAGGCCGCGCAAAACCTCGGAGCCACACCGGAGCGTGCCCTCTGGCGCATCACGCTGCCCCTGGTCGCTCCAAATCTCCTCGCGGGCGGCCTTCTGGCTTTTGCCTTTGCCATGCTGGAGGTCAGCGACTCGATGATTCTCGCGCAGCAGTCCTCCCACTTTCCCATCACCAAGGCCATCTACTTCCTGGTCATGGGCCTGGGCAATGGCCCCAGCCTCGCCTCCGCCCTCGGAGTTTGGGCCATGATCTTCCTCACCATCACCATCGTCGGTGCGGCCCTGCTGCTGGGCAAAAAACTCGGCGCTCTCTTCCGTTAGCCTTCGGGTTCTGCCCGCATTTTTCGCTTTCGCTTTCCACCTCCTCGCCATCATTGCCAGCCATGTCACGCCGCCGCCGTCTTTCCCCACCCTGGCTTCCAGGATTCTGGCCCATGGTGGCGTTTCTTCTCCTGCTGGGCAGTGTGTTCGGCTACTACTACGGCCTGGCCAAACTGACGGTTTTTGAAAAGCTGCCGCCTGAGCCTGCGGCCAAAACAGCCGACAAGTCCTGAACTAAAGCTGCTTGCTTATTGACGGCCACCCACCCGGAGTGCCATCATGCCGCCACCATGATTCACAATGTCTATTTCTGGCTGAAAAAGGACCTGAGCGCCGAGCAGGTCGAAACCTTTGAGAACGAGCTCATCGCCCTCAAGACCATTGATTACCTGGAGCACGGCTTCGTCGGCAAACCCGCCCCCACCGAGGAGCGGCCCGTCACCGACCACAGCTTCAGCTACTCCCTCACCCTGCACTTCAAAAACCTGCAGGATCATGACTTCTATCAGAAGGAATGTCCCAAGCACCTTCACTTCGTGAACGTCTGCAAACCGTTCTTCGAGCAGGTGAAGGTCTACGACACCTCACCGATTCATTGACCCGGCTCTCCAACGGCGGTCTGAACCCAGATTCAGACCGCCGTTTTTGTTTAGACACGCAGAAAGGCACGCTGGCGGTATAACCAAAAGCACAGCAACCAAAGCACCGCCAGCACGCTGCACCGCTCGATCACCGGCGCCCAGGCTCCGCTGAAAAGCCCGGCTCCCGCGTGAGTTTTCACGGCATCGCGGATCCAGCCTGCGGCCAGGCTGTGCATCACGTAGATGAAGAGGCTGTTCATCCCCACCACCACGAGCGGGAAGACGATCTTTCTCTGGCCCGCCACCTCCACCAGCCAGTAAAAAAACGACAGCATCAGGAAGACCCAGCCGCCGCTGAACATCACCCACGAAGGCGTCCAGATACGCTTCACCATGGGCACCGCCACGATGCCCAGCACCGTCCCGATGAGCAGGCACACGATGCCCGCCGTCAGCAAGATGGCCGCTTTTTGCGCATGCGTCTTTGGGCTCCGCAGCAGCCGCTCACCTGTGATCGCCCCCATCAGCATCGTTGCCAGGGCAGGCACGAAGTTCATCGTCGTGTAGCCGCCCGCATTGGTGATGAAGGGCTCCGTTCTCGGGAAAAGGTTCAGCAGCCAGCGGTCAAAGTCCGCCGCCACATTCAGATGCTTGCTCCACTGGGCAAAACGCCCGTCCAGCAGGTCTTCGGGCTTGGCCCCCACCGCCGCAAAGTCGAATCCCGCCGCCGGCAGCGGGTGCTGGAAAAACCAGTACCAGTCCCCCACCAAAAGGATGACCACCGCCGCCGCACAATACTCCCAGCCCAGCGAGGCCAGCACAAACAGGAACACATACCCCAGGCCGATCTGCGCCAGGACATTCGGAAAGATCCAGTTCGTCTGGGGATCCCCCACCTTGGTCGAAAGCAGCACGCCTAACAAGATGAGGACCAGCGCCCGCAGCAGCGCATGGGCAAAACGGCCAAAGAACCCCTGCCCGTCCTGCTTGCGGCGCAGCAGCGACAGCGGTACCGCCACCCCCACCATGAACATGAACGCTGGCTGGATGAGATCCCACAGCGCGCAGCCCACCCACTCCACATGTGACACCTGGTAGCCGATCTGCTGCCACCACCAGGATTCCGGATTGGCCTTGGCCATCTGCGCCAGCCCAAAGCCCGAAGAGGCCATCAGCAGCATGATAAAACCCCGGAAGGCATCCAGGGAAACGAGACGTTGGTTGGGAGACATGGCCGGGAACAAACGGACCATTCATCGCGAGGCTTTCGCCGCGACGCACAAAGTCCTCACGAACCCGCTTCGGGAGTTCTCAAAAGGCCCCGCCCATCAAGCCAAAATGTCCTTCACCACGTGCCCATGCACATCCGTCAGGCGGAAGTCGCGGCCGGCATAGCGGTAGGTCAGCCTCTCGTGATCCAGCCCCAGGATGTGCAGAATGGTGGCGTGGAAATCGTGGATGTGGACTTTGTTCTCCGTAGCGAAGTAGCCGTAGTCATCCGTGGAACCATAGGCCATGCCGCCCTTCACCCCGCCGCCCGCCATCCACATGGTGAAGCCTTCGGGGTTGTGGTCGCGCCCGTCTCCACCTTGTGCCACAGGCGTGCGGCCGAACTCTCCGCCCCAGACCACCAGCGTGTCCTCCAGCAGGCCACGTGACTTCAGGTCATGCAGCAGTCCGGCGATGGGCTTGTCCACCTCCGCCGCGTTCTTCGTGTGTCCTTTGAAAAGATCTCCATGCTGGTCCCACTGCACGTTGGCATCGCTGTGCGTCACCTGGATGAAACGCACCCCGCGCTCCGCAAAACGGCGTGCCATCAGGCACTGGCGGCCAAAATTCTGCGTCACCGGATCATCCAGGCCGTAGAGTTTGCGTGTGGCCTCGGTTTCACCGCCGATGTCCTGCAGCTCCGGCATGGCCGACTGCATGCGGAAGGCCAGTTCAAAGGAGTTGATCCGCGCTTCCAGGTCCGCATGCTCGCCCGTGCTGCCCAGATGCTGATGATTCATGCGGCTGGCCAGGTCTAACTGTAAACGTTGCAGCTCAGGCACCTTCAGCGGACTGTGAATGTGACGCACCACCGCCTGATCCGCAGGCACGCTCGCATTGCCCATCGGTGTTCCCTGGGCCCAGGCAGGAAGGAAGGCCGAGCCCCAGTTGTTCACGCCACCATGCGCCAGGGTGGGGCAGATGGTGACAAATGCGGGCAGGTCCGAATTTTCCGTCCCCAGGCCATAGCTCACCCAGGCGCCCAGGCTCGGGCGCACAAAGGTGTCACTCCCGGTGTGCAGTTTCAGCAGGGCACCGCCGTGGGCCGGATTCGTCCCATGCAGGGAGCGCATGATGCAGAGATCGTCCACACACTTCGCCACATGCGGGAAGAGGTCGCTCACGGGCAGCCCGCTTTCGCCGTAGTTTTTAAACTTCCAGGGCGACTTCAGCAGCGTGCTTGTTTTGGCAAAGGTCACCCGTGGCAGGGCAAAGGGCAGCGGCTTGCCATGATCCCGGTCTAACAAAGGTTTCGGATCAAAGGTGTCCACATGGGATGGCCCGCCTTTCATGAAGAGGAAGATCACCCGCTTGGCCCGCGCCGGGAAATGCGGCTTCTTGGCAGCCAGAGGATCGGCTGTCTCGGTGGCACTGAGGAGACCGCGCAGCGCGAGGGCACCAAATCCGGCCGCTGAGCGCTGAAGCATCAGACGGCGGTTCAAGCGATTTTCAAAAGCGGGGGCCATGATAGCAAATTACGGCCCAGGCCAGGCCGCTCTATCTTCTCCGGCCCCCGAGAGTTCCATTTGAGCACAGGACAATGTCTTGCCATCATCAAAGTATGCCCTCCCTCACACACCTGGACGATGCTGGAAAAGCCAGCATGGTGGACATCTCTGACAAAATCCCCTGCCTGCGCGAAGCCGTCGCCACAGGTCGCATCCTGCTGCAGCCCGAAACCCTGCGGCTGATCCAGGAAAACGGACATAAAAAGGGCGATGTCCTCGCCGTGGCCCGCATCGCCGCCATCCAGGCCGCCAAGCAGACCCAGCACCTCATCCCGCTCTGCCATCAGATCCCCCTCAGCAAGGTCGCCGTGGACTTTGATCTCCAGGCCCAGGCCGTTCACATCACCGCCACCGTCAAGACCACCGCCGCCACCGGCGTGGAAATGGAGGCTCTCACCGCCGTCAGCATCGCCGCGCTGACCATCTATGACATGTGCAAGGCTGTGGACAAAACCATGCAGATCACCGAAATCGGCCTGCTTTCCAAGACCAAAACTCCCCTCCCCTGATTTCTCCCATGTCCAGCATCCCCGTCGGCATCATCACTGTCTCCGATCGCGCCAGCCAAGGCGTCTATGAAGACCTCGGCGGCCCGGCCCTTCGCCAAGCGGCCGAGGGCTACGGCTGGCAGGTCGTGGGTGAAGTCATCGTTCCGGATGACCTGGAACGCATCCAGTCCGCCATCCGTTCCCTCAATGCCCAGGGTTGCGGCCTCATCCTCACCACCGGTGGCACTGGCGTGGATGTGCGCGATGTCACCCCGGAGGCCATTCGCGGCATCATGCGGGTGGAAATCCCCGGCTTTGGCGAACTCATGCGCATGCGCTCCATCGAGATCACGCCCAATGCCATCCTCAGCCGCAGTCTCGCGGCGATTGTGGATCGTGCCCTCGTCATCGCCCTCCCAGGCAAACCTCAGGGAGCCGTCGAGTGCCTCAGCTTTGTGCTGGGGGCCATCCCCCATGCTGTGAAACTGGCCCAGCGCGTGCCGACCAGCTGTTAAGGCAAGCGCTCCGCCTTCAATTCCAGTTCACAGACCCCAGGCTTCAGTTCCTCTGTCTGAGCGACCAGCGGAAGTGGCGAAGGCCCATAAGAGACGGCCATGATGAACAACATTTTCAACGAGACGTTACGGATTTTCATCGGTATGACAGCTAACGCTTACGCTTAATTTCTCTTTATCCTACACAATGAAAGGTGTTTTCCACCAGGAAGACAAGAGCAAATTTTGCTGGAGATAAAATCTGCGTAAATCCTTGGCCCAATGGCCCAGACTCGGATGTCGCAGTCCTGTTATTGGAACCTCCTCATGCCGGGAGTTTCTGAGTCAGCCTTCGCTACATTAAAAAAGGCGCGACCCGTGAGGGCCGCGCCTTTTGACAATCTTGTCGTTAGGGGATGATCACCTGGCTGGTGCTGCCATCGGCAAACGTCACGTACACCACCATCCGGCCTGCGCTGTCCATCACCGGCTGTTCCCAGCGGCGGTCGGTCTGGTTGGATCCCGGCACGTCGATCTTCGTCACCACCTTGGGTCCTTCTGTCGTCGGGATGGTCTCGCCCTTACGCATCGCCAGCGCCAGGGGTCCACCATTCGGACCGCTCTTCCACAGCCCCTGGTTGTTAGCCACCACCGTGTCCCCACCCGTCAGGTTCCCCAGGATCGCATACTGGTTGCTGCCTCCCACCATCGGCAGGTCAAACCCGCTGAAGGTTGCCCCGGTCGTTCCTGGGGCTGCATCTCCCACTTTCACGGCCAGTTGCATCGCTCCTGACAGGTTGGCAAAGATCGCATTCACATCACCGTCGGCAGTCGAGCTGATGCCATCGCCATCGACATCCAGCCAGGCTCTCCAGGCTCCCAGGTTGCTGTTGGTCAGCCAGCCACCCCAGGGATTTCCCACCAGGCTGCCCACCGGCAGGTTCGAGACCTTGGCCACACCGTCACCACGGCGCAGCACGCAGGTGAAGCTCGCCGGATTGGCGGCGCTGCCATTCCAAATGCCGTCATTACGGGCATTCGCGGCGTTGTCTCCATTGAGGTTCAGCGAGGCACGGAAGCTGATGAACCCGTTGCTGCCCATGGATGGGCGCTGCAGGCGGGCAAAGGTCGCTCCACCTGTTCCTGGAGCGGTTTCACCCGCAAAGAACACCTTGTTAGGCGTGCCACCCGCGACGGGCTGATACCAGATGCCCTCTTTGTTTCCTGATGTGGTCAGCGCCGAATAAACGAAGTTGCCCTGCGCATCCATGCGCCCTGGGTCGCTGTAGCTGCCAGCCACGCTCACATAGTTTGCAGCGGGGGAGGTACCAGGGGCAACCTCGCCTTCCTGCGCCACCACACTCACGGTGGTGGTGGCTCCGCTGACGCTGGTGCGCAGCAGGGCGGTCTTGCTGCTCGCCCCCTTATAGGTCACCGAAAAGACAGCTTCACCAGCAGACGCCCCTGTGCGGGCCGTGGCGAAGACGCCGGAGGCAAAAGCCCCGACTTTCACGCCGGGCAAGGAGGGCACGTTGTCATCCTCACGCAGCAGCAGGCGCAGACCGCCACCGCCGATCTCGCTCCAGAGGCCCGTATCATTCGCCGTGGTCACACCACCGCTTCCGATGGCCAGCGTGGAGAGCAGGGACACTTCACCGGATTCGCTCAGGCCGGGAACTTCCGGCACCGTGGCAAACTGGCTGCCGGGCAGATCTGGAACCACCGTACCCGTGCGGGCAACCAGGAAAAGATTGCCACCGGCGGTTTTCCAAATGCCCGAGGCATTCGCTGCGGTCACCGCAGGAGAGCCGCTGCCAACCTGAAGGAAGCCAGGGAAAACCAGATGCCCATTTTCCGCCAGGAAGCCCCCCCGGCGCAGCACGCTGAACTCACCAATGTTGGTCGTGCCATTGGCCCCAGGAGCATCCCCGGCAGTGACCACATCCCCCAAGGCGGAAGGAATCGGCTCCGGCACCTGCCCCTCACCCGTGATGGCGAAGTTGTAGGGCGTTTCATCCAGATCATCGTTGGCGATGTTAACCATGGCGTTCTTGATGCCTCCGCTGCTTGGATTGAAGGTCACCACAAACGTCGTGCTGCCGCTGGTGGCCGCAATCGGCGTGGTCGGCTGCGTCGTCACCGTGAAATCTGTCGAACCTGAAACGGTGACGTAGTTGGGAGCCGTGCCCGTCAGATTCAGCGCGGCACTTCCCGTGTTCGCGATGGTGAAGGTGCGGGAGATGGAACCGCTGGAAACCGAGATGCTGCCAAAGTCGGTGTGATCTGCCAGAGCAGGTGTGCTGTCTCCATCCACGATCACGCTCCCATTGCCGGAAACAGCGATTTCAGAGCCCAAGATGGTCACCGATGCTGTCGCGGCGATGCTCACTCCCCCGTCTTTGTCCGTCGCTGTCGCCGTCACCACATAGGTGCCCGACTGAGTGTAGGTATGGGACCGTGTCAGGGGCGTCGCCGTTCCAGCAGGCACAGTCTGAACACCGGATCCGTCGCCAAAATTGATGGACCACGCAAACCCGGCCGCCAAATCGGCAGTGGCTGCATCCGTGGCCACGAACTGGAAGTTCAGCGCCACATTCGTCACCAAAGAGGTGGGTGGATTGATCTGCACGGCAGGAACCGCATTGGTCGGAGCAAACGTAAAGGCTGCCTTCACCAGTGAGCTGCTCGAGTCCGTTGCCGTGATGGTCACGGTGGTGGACGAAGGCCCGTCAAAGCCCACGGCTGGAGACCAGCTCCACGTTCCTGCGGCATTGTTTTGGGTCACCGTCCCAAGGGAGGCAGTGAGCGTCACCGTCGCATTTCCATCCACGTCGGAGAACGTCCCCACCTGCGTGATCGTCGCCCCTTCCGCCCCGCTCGCGAGGCCCGCGAAAATTTCCGTACTGCTATGCACGATTGAGTTTGCTTCCCCACCCGTCACCAATACCCGGCCATCTGCCAAGGCTGTGGAAGTATGAAACTGCCTTGCCGTGCCCATGCTGCTCGTGGTCGTCCATGTTCCGAGGGCCGGATTATAAATCTCTGCGCTGGACAGGAAGGTTGACGGACTCAGCCGCCTCCCACCGCTGATCAGAACCTGCCCGTCGGCGAGAGAGGTCAGTTCCGTATAACCGCGTGCCGCAGCCATCGCGCCCGTTACCGACCATGTCCCCAAGGCCGGGTCATAAAGCTCCGCGCTCGCCAGCGTCGTACTGCTGCTGAAGCCGCCCGCCACCAGCACCTTGCCATTGGGCAGGAGCGCCGCCGTATGTGCAAAGCGAGCCGAAGCAAGTGCGCCGGTCGCCGTCCACGTGCCCGTGGCCGGATTGTAGATTTCAGCCGATGCGGTGGCAGCATTAGCAGCCCCTTGATCGCCGCCGACGATGAGCACACGGCCATCGGGCAGCAGCGTGGCAGTCGGCGCCCATCTCAAGTTCAGGAGCGAACCGGTGATGGTCCACAGGCCTGTGGCCGGATCATAGATCTCCGCGAAGGGCACGATCACACTGGAGTTACGGCCACCCGCGATGAGCACCTTGCCGTTTGGCAGCAAGGTCATCACGTGATCCACACGCGGGGTGTTCAGGTTCGCCGTCGTCCAGGTCCCTGTTGCTGGATTATACAGCGCACTTGTCTGCGATACACCGGTGGAATCGTAACCCCCGGAAACCAGCACCCGACCATCCAAAAGCCTGACAGCTTCATGGACTAGGCGAATGTCAGGCATGCTGCCCGTCGCACTCCAAGTGCCCAAGGTCGGGTCATAAATCTGCGCGGTTGCCAAGGCGGTTCCGCTGGTCCCACCTGCCACCAGCACCCGGCCATCGGCCAGACGTGTCGCCGTGTGATTGATGCGTGCTACAGACATCGCGGCCGTGGGTGTCCAACTCGCGTCGTTCAGCGTCACGGCCACTGCTGGCACATCATCTGCCGGAGCCAAATAGATCGTGCTGGTGGTGGCACTGCTCAGACTGCCGTCAGCGACGGTGACCGAGAGTGTGCGGGAGGCCGTGTTGTTCAAGGCACCCAGATAGGTCACCTTCCCAACTGTCGTGAAGTAGCTGTTCAGATTGGCAACGCTGCCCGTGAAGGTGCGGGAGATGGCGGTACCGCCCACCGTGATGCCCGTGCCGACATTGCCAGTGAGGGTGCCATCTGCCACGGCCAGTGTCACCGTCAGCGAGGCACCATCGTCTTGGAAAGGCGAGTTGAAGAAGAGAATGTTGCCAGCCACATCTTCCGTGAAGCTCATCGTCGGAGGAACAAAATTGTTCTCGATGTAGATCTGCATTCTCCAGGCGTTGGCGCCCGTGTTGGTGTAAGTCCAGTCGGGATGGGTGCCGATCGTCGCGTTGCCAAACCCGACATCAGGGATCAGACCTGCCGTATGGTTGTTCCAAGCAAACACCGCTTCTGGCACAGTGGCCGAGAGATTGTGCAACTGGAAGCTGCCGTAACCTAAAATCGGCGCTTGAGGAGTATCGTCATAGTCATAAAGAGTGGCAGACCCGCCAATGACTGCGGCAGGGACATAATTGTTTGTCCAAAGCTCCAGTCTTCCCAATTCGGTGTTGCTATTGACCACCCGTGGATGGTTGGAGCGGATGGAGACATTCGTCACATTACGCTGGGTCGTGACAGTGTTCCCTGCATCTGGCACCTTCAGTCCATCCACCGTCAGACCGGCCCAGGCATCAACGGAGGCATCTGCGAAGTAGGCCACCCCACCGGTGGTGTTTTCCATGCGATAACGCACACGGTTAAAAGGCTGAGCCCCCAGAGTCGCGGCATTGTTTGCCGTGTAAGCAATGAGGCCAGATCCATCGCGAGTCGGGTTCACCGTTTCATAGGCCAGATAGGATGCAGAAGCCCTGATCACGGGACTTTCATTCCCATCCGTCACATTGATGGACATATCCTGCGTGTCGGCCAGATTCGGTGTGCCACTGTCCGTCGCAGTCACCGCCACCTCATAGATGTTGTTCAGACCGTTGTCGGCAGGGGCTTCAAAGTCAGGTGCGGCCGTGAAAGTGAGCACTCCCGTCGTCGGGTTCAGGGTAAAGAGGGCCGCATCGGTTCCGCTCTTGGTGTAGGTCAGCATCTGCGCAGGCAGGTCCGCATCCGTCGCCGTCACTGTCGTCACCACCGTGGTGTTTTCCGCCACGTTGATCGAAGCCGTTACGCCGCCACCATTGCTGGTGATGACGGGGGCTACATTTTGAGCCTGAGCAGCCCCCCCTAAAACACAAATACAAAGAGCCAACACTCCTTGCAGATATCGTTGCCGTATAACTTGAGACAAGGAATGGCCGAGGGGAGGGTTTTTCATGATGCGGGAAGTGGCGCTGGCTGGAGAGAAGATAGGATTTAAAGGCAAAAGCATATTCCGCGTCTGTGCGGGCTAAGTCCGAACGCGTACATTACATTTTAGACCGTCCGTAAAAGGAGCGTTGATGGAGGACTGAGACGTCTCCTCATCATTTCCTCGGAACTACAATCTCGCTCAATTCTCATATGAGGGGCGAAAGTGAGTCCGAGTAGGGTCATAGGGCGTGAAAACAGAGAGTGATGCTTCACGCACCGCCTCCCTAATCCCCTCGGATTGTAGGACAATCAAACTAATTTAATGAGCATAAATAGCCCGCAACATAACTAAGCCAAAGAGCTTAATGCATTATACTGGATATGGAAAATCATCTTCACGAAGGAGAAATATCCGCTGCGACGATCCCAACTCGGAAACAAAAAAGGCGCGACCCGTAAGGGCCGCGCCGCTCTGCCTGAAAGGGTTTTAAGGGACAATTACCTGAGTCGTGCTCCCATCGGCAAATGTCACGTGGACGACCATCCGGCCCGTGTTATCCATTACAGGCTGCTCCCAGCGACGATCCGTTTGGTTGGATCCCGGCACATCGATCTTCGTCACCACCTTGGATCCTTCAGTCGTCGCCACCGAGTCTCCTTTTCGAAGCACCAAAGTGAGCGCCCCGCCATTCGCATCGCTTCTCCACAGCCCTTGGTTATTACCCGCTACCGTGTCACCACCGATGAGGTTTCCCAGGATGGCATACTGATTATTGCCTCCTACCATCGGCAGATCAAATCCGCTGAAAGTTGCCCCGGTCGTGCCTGGAGCTGTATCGCCTACGCTCAAGGCCATCTGCATGGCTCCTGACAGGTTGGTGTAAATGGCATGCACATCCGTTGGGGCCGCACTGGTGCCGTCGCCATCCACATCCAGCCAGGCTTTCCAGGCACCGAGATTGCCATTGCTCAGCCAGCCACCCCATGGATTGCCCACCAGGGCTCCGACGGGCAGGTTGGATACCACCCCGACCCCGTCGCCACGGCGCAGCACGCAGGTGATGGTCCCCGGAGTTGCCGCATTTCCAGCCCAGATGCCGTCATTGCGCGTGTTGGTGACATTGTCTCCATTCAGATTCAAAGAAGCACGGAAGGTGATGAACCCATTGCCACCGATGGAGGGGCGCTGCAGCCGGTTGAAGGTCGCGCCACCCGTGCCAGGGGCTGTTTCGCCAGAGAAAAACACTTTGCTCGGTGTTCCTCCAGCCACCGTCTGGTACCAGATGCCTTCCTTGCTGCCGGGGGTGGTCAGCGCGGCAAAAACCACATTGCCCTGGGCATCCATGCGGGGTGGGTCCGTGTAGTTGCCTGCGATGTTGGCAAAGGTCCCGGCGGTGCCTGGGGCGGCAGTGCCTTCCTGCGCGACCACAGAGACCGTCACTGTGCTGCCACTGATGCTGCTACGCAGCAGGGCGGTGGAGGTGCTGGCTCCCCGGTAGGTCACGGGGAAGACCGCCTCCCCTGTCGTAGGGCTGGTGGTGGCGGTGGCATAGATGCCGCTGGCGAATTTGCCCACGCGCACTCCGGCCAGCCCAGGCACGGTGTCATCTTCACGGATCAGCAGGCTCAGTCCGCCGCCCAGTTCGCTCCACAGACCCGTGTCATTGTCCGCAGTCACCCCGCCAGCACCCACGACCAAACTGCCGAGGAAACTCACTTCGCCCTCATCCGAAATGCCAGGGACATCCGGCAGCGCGGTGGCAAACTGGGTGCCGGGCAGATCCGGAACCGTGGTGCCGCTGCGGGCCAGCAGAAAGAGATCCCCCGCGCCTTCCTTCCACAGGCCAGAGGAAGTCGCGGCCGTCACGACAGGAGCCGCCACATCCACCTCCAGCAGACCAGGGAAAACCAAGTAACCGTTTTCCGCCATGAACCCACCCCGGCGGATCTGGCTGTAGATCCCGATGGAAGTTGCCCCATCATTTCCGGGTGCTTCGCCACCGGACAGGGCATCCCCCAAAGGACCACCGACCACGGCAATCACTTCAGTCTCATCCAGCGTATGCGTATGGGCAGGCATCTGGGCGGAACTGAGGACAAAGGTTTCGGTGCCGGTCAAATTGCCAAGAACAGGCGAGGCCGTCAGCCCCTGGGCCAAACGGCCCGTCATGTTCGGCAAGGCAAAGGTGGATATGCCGTCACCACCATAGGTCGTGCCGATGAGAGTGTACAGATCCGTGTAAATGGAGATGCTCTGGAGACTGCCATCCAAAGGCAGCCAGAAGTCCGCCAAGGCATTGCTGAGGCGGGTGTGATTGAAGGCAAAGAACCGGATCTCGCCGATGAAAGCGCCGTCAGGATACGAGGACGGAGATGGGAATATGCCTACGGTTGCGACGGCCGCCGTAATCGCCAAAGAGGGCTGCATCAGGCTGACCGCCAGCGCACTTCCCGTGGACCCAGTATCCAGATCCGACGTGGTATGCACATGGGGAGGTAGGTTGTCCGCCGTCAGCGTCACCGACTCCTGTCCAAAAACGCTGGCAAAAGGGCGGTCTGTGAGTCCCGCTCCCAGCCCATAGGCAAGAATCGAACGGTCGCGAAAATCAGGCAGACCAAAGTTCGTGATGCCATTCCCGCCAAAGTTGGTCCCCAAGATCGCAAAGAGCGTCGCATTGCTTGTAACGGTCACGATCTCCCCATCACAAATATCCCAGTTTCCTGGCGCAAAATCACCCGCAAACAGCCGCACTTCTCCCATGTAATTGGAAGCGCCAGCGATGCAGATCAGATGGGTGAGAGCCAGCGAAGGCTGACGGAGACTGATCGGTGCGCTGCCACCCGTGACACCGGTAGCTCCATCCGTCGTCGTATGGGCATGGGAAGGAAGACTGCTTCCATCCAGCGTGACGGAGGCGGCTCCACTCACTGAACCCAAGGGGCGGGTGTCACTGGTCCCTACGGGCACCCTTCCCCGCAGGTCTGGCAGTGCAAATGTCGTGACGCCATCACCGCCAAAAGTGTCACCGATAAGTGCCCCCAAGGCACCATAAGTGGCGGTATTGACCACAGCACCGTCACAGGCCAGCCAGCCTTCGGGCAGAAAGTCCGCGGCAAACGCCCGGATCTCTCCAATCATGGGTGTGTCCTCCCCCGTGGTGCCACCACCAACTGAGGGGAAAACGCCTTGATGGGCAATCATGTACCTCAGTTCCACCGTGGGCTGCTGGGTGCTGATGGCGGTCGGGCTGGCACTGCCGGTGGATCCCGTCTGCTGCGCGATGGCAGCCAGCGGAAGCACAATGGAGGCCAGGAGGAAGACGGGTAGCGCACGATAGAGTTTCATGGCAGGCAAGGTCAGTTAAACAGCTTCTTAAATCAGCCTATTGTCTCACCTGCTTGTGCATGGATGAGAGCCTACTCATCCGCCCATGTTTGCATGCTGCAATCCCCAGATGATGGGCTACGGAAGAACCTACAACCCGCCAGAAAACGGCATGTAAAAAAGCCGATAACGAGGCAGCCCAAGGTCGGCCAAATGACCATCAGCCGACTTGGCCGCACCTCGCGGGGCATCCATTCAAGCCACTTGCACCAGTACTCTGGTGCAGGCCGAGTTAAGGAAAGAGCAGCAATATGAGCTCACCCATTCCACCGTCTTTTGACTAGCCCGTTGTCCGCAATCCTGAAGCCAGGGCATTCACGGAAATGAGGAGGTCCGGCAGCATGGCCTCCGCACCTTCG
Organism: Verrucomicrobiota bacterium; assembly: GCA_040386955.1. GTDB lineage: Bacteria > Verrucomicrobiota > Verrucomicrobiia > Verrucomicrobiales > Verrucomicrobiaceae > Prosthecobacter. Next base: position 279,768 of record JAZKER010000011.1, on the reverse strand, counting down.
TTTTCACCAGCGGCGATGCAGGCCCGCCACTCACGCAGCAGGTTCACCTGCTGGTGATGAAGCACGCGCAGGGGTTCCTCGCGGATGTCCAGCGTGTAGGCGAGGCGCGGACGGCGATTGGCAAAAGTGCCCTGGAAGATGTCCTCCAGCAGTTCACGGGTGCGCGAGTATTCCGCAAGAATGGTGCCCATGAAAGCTTCGCGCACCATGGCATCTGGAACGAGGCCGGCATACAAAGTCATGAGGTCTGGATTGGCACTGACCAGGGAGCTTTCGATGTTCGTCAGCACGTAACGCAGGAAGGCGGAGCCGCGAAGCTGCGTGCGCAGTTCTTCAAAGGCGGCGGTGTCTTCCGTGCGCAGTTTTTCCAAAGCAGAACCGGCACCAAACCAGCCGGGCAGGTAAAACCGGGACTGCGTCCAGGAAAAGACCCAGGGGATGGCGCGAAGGTCATCCAGTGTGGCCTGGCCCGTGCGGCGGCTGGGGCGGGAGCCAATGCGGGCATGCTCCAAGGCATCAATGGGCGTGGCGGCGCGATAAAAGCGCATGAAGTCGGGCGCGTGCAGGAGACCGCGATAGGCATCGCGGCTCCAATCGGCCAGGCGATCCATCGTGGAATGGATGGCGAGGGGGGCGGTGGTGGTATGGCGATGCCGGGCCGTGGCGGCGGCAGCGGAGGCCATGAGAAGCTCCGTGTTGTAAACGGCGGAGCCTAAGTGAGCATACTTCTGGGCGATGGTCTCCCCCTGCTCCGTCATGCGCAGCCAGCCCCCGAGGGACCCCTGAGGCAGAGCCTCCATGAACCAATGCGTGGGGCCTGCACCACGGCCGACGGTACCGCCGCGCCCGTGGAAAAACACGGCCTTCACGCCGTGGTCCTGGCAGGTGCTGGCCAGGGCAGTCTGTGCCCGATGCAGCGCCCATTGGCTGGCCAGGATGCCACAGTCCTTGTTAGAATCTGAGTAGCCCACCATCATCTGCAGGGTGGGTTTCCCCTGCCCCAGGCTGCGCTGGGTGACGGAGTGAGAAAGGAAGGCCTCCACAATGCCAGGACCGGCTTCCAGGTCATCCATGGTCTCAAACAAAGGCGTGACCGGCAGCGGGCAGCGCAGGCCATCCGCCGTCCATTCGGTGAGGCCGGCTTCGCGAGCGAGGATGTAAACCGTCAGCAGGTCCTCCACATTTTTGGTCATGGAGACAATGAGTGCGCCGAGTCCGGCAGCCCCATGTTTTTCCAAATGCGTGGCGACGACCCGGTAACAGGCCAGCACGGTATCCGCCTCCGGCCCGGCAGACATGCCGGGCGCCAGGAAGGGGCGCGGGGAAAGGAGCTCCTTTTCCAGCAGGACGCGTTTTTCCGCCAGAGGCCATTCGCTGAGAGGGCGCTCATCCAGCAGTCCGGCGGTGCGCATGAGCTGATCCAGTGCCTTTTCGTGGAAGGTGGAGTTTTGCCGGATGTCCAGGATGGCCGAGTGAAAACCAAAGGCCAGCAGCTGCCGCCGCAGGGGCACGATGAACTCCTGCACCAGGGTGCTGGCACCCACGGTGGTCAGAGACTCCGCGTAGGTGGCCAGATCCGTGTCCAGCTGAGTGGCCTCCGTGTAGGCGGCGGGAGAGTCAGGCTTGTCCATGGCCAGGACGACTTTGGCCCGCATCAGGTAGATGGCCGCACGCCATGGCTCCTCCTTGTTACGTTCGAGGATGTAGGCCAGGTCCACAGCTGGCTCGGCCTGCAGGCTGGTGGTGAGCTGGGCAATGAGGTTTTCCAAGACCTCCGGCGTTTTCTGAAACAGCGAGCTGAGGGGCGACTGGAAAGCCACGGCCTCCAAAGAACGACGCTGGATGCGCAGGGCATTCGCACGCAGGGCGGTGAGAGAACGGGCAGTGACTTCTGCTGTCACAAAGGGGTGCCCATCCCGGTCCCCGCCGATCCAGGTGCCAAAACGCAGCAAGGGCGGGAGTGAATCCACCGCCGCTGGCTCATACCCGGCAGCCACCCATGCCTCGCGCAGGTGAATGTGGGCGCGGGAAAGTGCTTCAGGAAAGACTTCGCGCAGGTAATGCAGCGCGTTTTGCAGCTCGGCATCAATGGTGGGGCGGGTGACGTGAATCTCACCGGTGCGCCAGAGGTTTTCCAAGCGTGTTTCCAGGTGGCTCTGCAGCCGCACGTGCTCCCGTGGGGTGTAGGAGGGGTTCTCATGACGGTTCATGAGACTGTAGATTTCCAGGTGCAGCTCGCGCACGGTTTCACGCTTGGCCTCCGTCGGGTGGGCGGTCAAAACGGGCTCCACCAGCACCTCACGCAGCACCTCCAGCAGTTCGTCCTGGCTGAGGCCCAGGGACTGCATTTCACGCAGATTGTCCGGCCACAGGCCTTTTTCCGCCAGGGGGCCTTTTTCCTTTTCCCGTAGACGACGCACCTGGGCGGCGGCGCGTTCTTCCACGATGTTCAGCATCTGAAAAGCGATTGAATACGCCTGTCCCAGCGCGCGGTCCGGCGCATCGCCGATGCCCTCGCACTTTCCCGCCCAGGGCAGCTTTTCCGCCAACGCAGGCTCGCCCAGACGGCGCAGCACGTTGGCAAAAGCATCCATCAGAAACTTCAGTTCATCTTCGAGAAGGCGGAAGCCATGCTCCCGCAGCGGGTTGGTCGGTGTCATTCACGGCCACATTTAGCAGGAAGGATGCCGGGTGCCAGTGATCTCATTGGAGGACTTTGGTGAACGGCGGAAAACCGCCCCCTGCCTTACTCGCCCCTTGCTCCCGCCTGAGTGCGCTTCATATCTACCGCCCTCATGTCCCGCCAACCGTTCTACGATGTCCTCTCCCTCGGTGAAGTTCTTCTGCGTCTGGATCCCGGTGAAGGGAGGGTGCGCACCTCCCGCCAGTTCACGACGTGGGAAGGCGGTGGCGAGTACAATGTGGCCCGCGGGGCGCGGCGCTGCTTTGGCCTGCGCACGGGCATCCTGACAGCGTTCGCAGACAATGAAATCGGTCGCCTGATCGAAGACCTCATCCTCCAGGGCGGGGTGGATACGAATCTGGTCAAGTGGGTGCCCTATGACGGCATGGGCAAGCGCGTGCGCAACCCGATCAACTTCACCGAGCGCGGCTTTGGCGTGCGCGGGGCCAAGGGCAGTGTGGACCGTGGCCACAGCGCGGCCTCCCAGCTCAAGCCGGGCGACTTTGACTTTGACCACCTCTTTGGCACCCTAGGCTGCCGCTGGCTGCACACGGGCGGCATTTTTGCCGGGCTTTCCGAGTCCACGGCTGAGCTGACCATCCAGGCCTGTGAGGCGGCCAAACGCCACGGCGTGACCGTGAGCTATGACCTCAACTACCGCGCTTCGCTGTGGCAGGAGCGTGGCGGCTTCCCAGCGGCGCAAGCGCTGAACCGTCAGCTGGCCCCCTACATTGATGTGATGTTCGGCGTGCTGAGTGATGAACCGCCAGTTGCCAGCGCGGTGCCCACCGACCCGAACGACATCTTCGCCGGTGAAGAGGCCAAGCTACGCCCCGCCATCCTGAAGCTGGTGGCCGAGTATCCGAATCTCAAAACCGTGGCCGCCACCCTGCGCCGCGTACACACTGCCAGCATCAATGACTGGGGCTCCCTCTGCTACCACGAAGGCAGCTTTTACCGCAGCCGCAACTACCCGCGTTTTGACATCCTGGACCGCATCGGTGCCGGGGACAGCTTTGTCGCGGGACTCGTCGCCGGCATGCTGCTGGAAAACGATGCGCAGAAGGCCATCGATTACGGTGCCGCCCACGGGGCGCTGGCCATGACCACGCCGGGAGACACCAGCATGGCCACGCTCATCGAAGTACAAAAGCTCGCCGAAGGTGGCGATGCGAAGGTGCAGCGGTAAGCGGTTATCGCCAGCAAGCTGATTCCAAGGGGCGCGGGACGATCACCGCGCTCCTTTTTATGGATCAGGGTTCCTGATACCCAGGAACGGCCACCGGGGTGACGAGGAAGAAGGCGCGGGTCGGCTCCAAGAGAGTCTGGGTGCTGGCATCGCTGCCATCAGCCTCATCCATCCAAAGGGAGGCGGGATTATGCAGGTAGAGGTGGCGGTAGGTATGGTCACCGGGGGTGACATCGCCCTTCCACAGCCGCAGGCGGGTGGCCTCTTCAGGAGTCGTGGAGGCCGCGAAGCCCGCCTCGGTTCTCAACCCAAGAGTCTGCACCGTATGGGCCACCGGGAAACCGCTGCCGATGAACTGGGCACCGGCCTGCAGAGGCTGAGCAAACTGGGTGCTGCGGACAGCCCCGATAAAGGTGAGGGAAACGGTGCCCGTGCGAGCATGGACCAGCAGCCCTTCGCCAGAGGCCACGATGCGGTCACCAGCACTATCCCCGGTCCATCCATTGGCGGAGAGCCAGCTCGTGCGGAAGCTGCCCGAGGCAGGATCAAAGAACAGCAGGCGATCTGCATTCGCCGCCTCAGTCCCTGTGGCAAAGGCATCCGCCGGGAACAGGCCATTCACCGTCCAATGAGGACGCACGGCAAGGCGTGTGCTGGCAAGGTCTGGAGTGGCAGTCTCAAAGGCCAAAGCACCATCGGTCGTCGCTTCTTCATCCAGTTCATAACGCTGGCCTTCATTCGCACCGCTGAGGACCTCCACGTAATAAGACTGACCGGCAACAAGCTTCGACTTCACTCCGGCGGTGCGGATGCCGTTGAAGACATCCGTCCGCAACAGCGGCATGGAGAAGCTCTGCTGACCGCTGATGTCACGGCGCACCCAGGCCTGGATGCCTGAGACCACTGTGGCCTCGGCGTTGCCGTTCAGATCCGCATCCAAGGTCACCTTCAGGCGCAGGAAGCCCATTTCACCGAGGGCGGCGACATCGGCATAACGAAGAGTTTCGCTGCCATTGTTATTCTGACTGATGACCGGCACCACCGTGACTGGCGACCATTCGCCCAGACGCAGGTCGCCGCGGGTTTCGAGCTGATGCCGCACATCCACACGACCACCGCTGGGGCGGATGACCAGGGCATCCACACGGCCCGTGACCGCATCGGTTTGCAGGAAGAAACGCTGGGTTTGCAAGCCGGATGCCGCATCGGTATCCAGCGCATATTCCAGCAGGTTGGCCGCCCCATCGGCGTCCAGATCGGCCGTCGGCTCACCCAGTGTTTTGGCAAGACTCTGCCAGGTGCTGGAGGCAGGCACTGCCACGGGAGCTGGTGCGGCAGGCTGCGGCGGTGGTGTCAGGCCGAGACCGAGGAGACCGCCGCTGACCTTGAAACCGAAGTCCACCGTCAGGTCATAATCCGCGTCCGAATCATCATCCGATGTGCCTTCAAAACCACCTTCGGCACTGCCTGTGGGGGCAGTCCCAGATTGCAGCGTGATGGCGCGGCTGGAGATGCCCAGAAGGGTGAGATTCAGCACGTCCATGCCGTCTTCTCCAGTGTTGTCATCACCGCTGGCAGTCTGGTAACCGGGCAGAGACGAGGCTTTGAACAAGGGCCCCTCCGTGATGATCCCCAAAAGACCTGCCTGGAAGTTGGCAGCCGGGATGTGGACCACGTAACTGTTGGCAGCAAGATCGCTGAAGAGATAGCGGCCAGCACTGTCGGTGGTGGTGGTTTTCAGCGGTCCGAGAAGGGCCAGAAGATCCGCACTGCGATAAAGATACACGGTCACGCCGGCCACGCCTTCACCTGCGTTATAGCGCCCATTGCCATTGGCATCCATGAAGACCACGTTGCCGATGCCCAGGCCAGGAAGCCCTGTATCCGGAGGCGCGATTACCGGCACAAAACCGAAGTCCACCGTCAGGTTGCTGTCTGCGTCCCGGGCGTCGTCCGTGCTGCCGTCAAAACCGCTTTCAGCCGCGCCCACCGGAGCCGTGCCGACCTGCAGGACGATGACTTCACTGGAGATGCCCGTCACCAACGGCAAGAGGGAGTCCACCCCGTCCTCGCCCAGGTCATCATCCCCTGCCCCGGCCTGATGAGAGGCGATGGAAAGATGGTTGTAAAGGGCACCCTCGGCGATCACACCGGCCACACCGATGCCAAAGTTCTGTGCCGGGATATGGACGAAGTAGCTGCCCGCCTGCAACCCGCTGAAGAGGTAACGCCCGGCGGCATCTGTGGTGACTGTTTTCAGCGGCGCGATGACGCCCACCAGGTCTGTGCTGCGATAGAGCTGCACCTTGACTCCAGGGGTGCCTTCTCCAACATCGTAGCGACCGTTGCGGTTAGCGTCCTTGAAGACGACATTGCCGATGGCCAGATTTTCCGGAACCGGGGTCACATCCACAAAACCAAAGTCCACCGTGAGATTGCCATCGGCATCCTTTGCGTCATCCGCAGTCCCTTCGAAACCACCTTCAGCAGCCCCGGTGGGCGACTGCCCCGGCTGCAGGCTGATGATGCCGCTGGAGATGCCGGTAATGAACGGTGCGGGGGCATCTACCCCATCTTCACCCAGGTTATCATCCTGCATACCGGCCTGATGACCGTTGACAGAAAGATGGTTATACAGCGGACCTGCCGAGATGGCGGCCAGGATCGGCGCACGGAAGTTTTCTGCCGGGATGTGCACGTAATAGCTGCCGGAGTAGAGGCCGCCGAAGAGGTAACGCCCTGCGTTGTCCGTGGTCGTGGTCTTCACGGGCACGGCCAGTCCCAGCACATCCGTGCTGCGGTAGAGATGCACCGTCACGCCAGCCGCACCTTCACCCGCATCGTAACGGCCATTGGTGTTCAGATCCTTGAAGACGAGGTTGCCCAGGCTGAGATCTTCAGCGGCGACAAACGGCACAAAGCCAAAGTCCACCGTCAGGTTGGTGTCGGCATCTTTGGCATCGTCTGAGGATGAATCAAACCCGCCTTCAGCCGCGCCAGCGGGGGCCGTCCCCACCTGCAGGTTGATCCCCAGGCTGGAGATGCCCGTCACCAGCGGAGTCACGGAATCCACACCGTCTTCTCCCTGGTTATCATCCCCCGACGAGGTCTGATGGCCGGCGACCGAAATGCAATTGAAGAGAGGCCCTGCTGTGACAAACCCATCCACCCCTGGGCGGAAGTTTTCTGCCGCGATGTGCACCACATAGATGCCAGATGCCAGCCCGGCGAAGGCATACCGGCCCGAACTGTCGGTCACCACCGTCTTCAGGGCGGCGGAGATACCAGGCACATCCGTGTTCCGGTAAAGCTGCACCGCCACACCAGCGATGCCTTCGCCCGCATCATAATGGCCATTGGTGTTTGCATCCTTGAAGATCACGTTGCCGATGCCCAGATCTTCCGGCAGCGGTTCAACCGCCATGGCGACAAAACCAAAGTCCACCGTCAGATTGCTGTCTGCATCGTAGGCGTCGTCGGAGCTGCCATCAAAGCCGCCTTCCACCGTCCCCACCGGTGCCGCACCCGCCTGCAGGCTGATGAGAGTGCTTGACACGCCTGTGACTTCCGGCAGCAGGGCATCCACCCCGTCTTCACCCAGATGGTCATCCAAAACTTGAGTCTGATATCCGGTGATGGAACGATGGCGATGCAACGGCCCCTCCACAGTCAGCCCCAGGACACCGGGGGCAAAGTTCAGTGCCGGGATATGCACGATGTAGTTGCCCGCCGTGAGCCGGCTGAAGAGATAGCGCCCGTTGCTGGCCGTGGTGGTGATGGCCACCGGCAGGGACACCGCCGGAATGTCCGTGCTGCGGTAGAGCTGAACGATCACGCCTGACACGCCTTCACCAGCCTCATGGCGACCATTGCCATTGGCATCCTTGAACACCAGGTTACCGATCTGCAGGCCGTCGGGATCCGTGCCGGAACCATTGTCGGGTTCCGCAAAACCAAAGTCCACCGTCAGGTCAAAGTCACCGTCGAACTCATTGTCCGAGCTACCGTCAAAACCGTTCTCTGCACTGCCGACAGGGCTTTGATCCGGCTGCAAAATCACGACCTGGCTGCTGATGCCGGAGATTGCCGGAGCCAGCGCATCCACCCCATTTTCACCAAGGAGGTCATCCCCTTCGGTTTCGCCTGTCACGGACACCAGGTTAAAAAGAGGCCCTGGCTGCAATCCGGGCAGCGCATTGCCGCCGAGGGAGGTAAGGTTCGGCTTAAAGTTATCCGCCGCCACATGGACGATGTAGCCACCGGGAGGCAGGCTGCTGAAGAGATAGCGGCCCGCTGCATCCGTGAAGGTGCTGGCGTATGGCGTGGAAAGCCCCGGCACATCTCCGCTGCGATAGAGCAGCATCCACACCCCAGACACGCCCTCGTTCGCGTCATAGCGTCCGTTGGCATTGGCGTCCTTGAAGACCACGTTGCCCACGCCCAGGTTCGCTGGCACAGGCACATTCAGGAAGCCAAGGTCAATCGTCAGGTCGGCATCGGCATCATAGCCGACATCCTGATTGCTTTTGAAACCCGTCTCCAACTCGTCGGTCGGCTCCGTGCCGAAGTCGAGGTCGAAGAGCGTGGAACTGATCCCGGTGGTGGCAGGCTGCGGCTGGTCCAGCGTGTCCTCATTGCCAGAGTCATCCGTGCCATCATCGCTGCCAAAACCAAGCACGGCGGAAGCACCGGAGAGAGGCTTGCCCGCACCAAACTGGGTAGCCGGGATATGAACAAAGTAGGAGCCTGCTCCCGGTGCCTTCAGTTCATAGCCACCATCGCTTCCTGTGTAGGTCTCAGCCAGCGGTGTGGAGGTCTGCGGAATGTCGCCGATGGTGAAAAGCTGGACCAGCACGCCAGGGATGCCAAAGTCTGTGGTGGCGGAGAAGCGGCCGTCACCGTTCACATCCGCAAACACCAGGTTGCCCACCCGCAGCGGTTTCGGCGCAAAGCCAAGGTCCACCGTCAGGTCGGAGTCCTGGTCGGACAGGTCATCTTCAAAGGCTCCATACCCAGTTTCCCCGTTGGTTTCCGTCGGACCCTCACCAGTCTGCACACTGAAGGCAGCCGTGCGGGCACCCACCACGGTGACGTTTCCAAATTCGTAGATGTCCTGGCCGACGTTATCGTCCACGAAGGTGCCGGCACCATTTTGCGTGGCGACGGAGGGCACGAGATTTTCCAACTGGCCACCCGAGCTGAACTGGGACGCATCCACCCGCAGGTGGTAGGTGCCTGGGGCAATCCGGAAGCTGTACACGCCGAGGCTGGAGGAGAACACGGTGGCAAGAGGGGAGGCTGCACCAGCTTCATTGGACCAAAGCTCGACGCTCACGCCGCTCAGCCCAGACTCGGTGTCCGGGTCAAAGATGCCGTCGCTGTTGGCATCGCTGAAGACGAGGTTGCCGATCTCAACGCTGGGGACAAAACCGAAGTCGCGGGTCAGGTCCACACCGGCATCGGTGAGGTCATCGGAGCCGCCATCCTGGCCACCTTCGGCAGCCCCAACGGGTGAAGCGGAAGGACTGAGGCTGAACACCGCCGTACTGATGCCATTGCTGTCAGGCCGCCCATCGTCCAGACCGTCTTCACCCAGATTGTCGTCACCGATGGAGGTGCCATAAACACTGGCCTGCAAATGCAGCGGCCCTTCCTCCATGAACATGTAGTAAGGCACATGCAGGTAGTAGTTGCCAGGCATCACGTCCGTGAACAGGTAGCGGCCATTGGCATCCGTGGTGGTGATGGCCACAGGCTCGTCAAAGATCGTCGAGGCATCTTCTTCATAAAGCTGCACTTCCACCCCTGGCAGCCCTTCGGCCTCATCGGCAGTGCCGTTATTGTTAGAGTCCAGGAACACCAGATTGCCCACGGAGGCCAGCTTGGAAAAACCAAAGTCCACCGTCAGGTCCATGTTGGCATCGTTGGCATCATCCATGAAGGCATCCCGGCCGAATTCGCCCAGGAAGTTTTCGGGTTCATTTCCCGGTTGCAGTTCGATCACCGTGGAGGTGATGCCCAGGCTTACCGGATCCGTATCGCCGCCGTTTTCATCCGAGTCATCGTCAATGCCGGAGTCCAGTCCCTGGCCTGGCATGGAGGTCCAGCCGTAGAGGGGTTTGCCCTCGGCAAACTCAGAGGCCGGGATATGCAGCAGGTAGGCACCGGCAGCGAGATTGCCAAAGAAGTAGATGCCCTCATTGGTCGTGACGGCCGAGGCCAGGGGACTGGCGGTCTGCGGATCTGCCGTGGAGGCAAACAGCTCCACCCGAACTCCGTTGACGCCTTCGCCGCTGTCATACACCCCGTTCGCATTGGCATCCTGGAAGACCAGGTTGCCCACCCCGACGGCGTTCGGATTGGTCACTGCAAAACCAAAGTCCACGGTCAGGTCAAAGTTGTTGTCATCAAAGTCATCATCCTGCGCATGCAGGCCAGTCTCAGTCGTGCCATTGGTCGGGCAGGCATTCACCGCCAGAAAGAGCAGGCGGGTGCTCACGCCATTGAGCGCCGGGGTGGCCTCATCCACACCATCTTCACCGCTGCTGTCATCGGCGCTGCCCGTCTGGCTGCCCTGAACCGAAAGGGTGTTGTAAAGCGGGCGGCCTGCCGCGAACTCCGAGGCCGGAATGTGGACAATGTAAGTGCCGGAACTGAGGAAATCAAAGAAGTAGCGACCGCCGTCTTCCGTGATCGCCTGCGCCAGCGGAGTCGTCGTCCCAGGAGTCTGGGTAGAGCGATAGATTTCCACCCGCACGCCGTCCACACCTTCGCCGGCATCGGCCACTCCGTTGGCATTGTTGTCGAGGAAGACCAGGTTGCCCACGCCCACCGGTGTCTGGAAGCCAAAGTCCACCGTCAGGTCCACCGCCGAGTCATTGTCATTGTCACTGGTGCCATCCAGGCCGGTTTCACCGCTGGAGTCCGTCGGGGCCGCGCCGGGGAACAGACGGACCTCGGCCGTGCTCACGCCATTGGCTGCGGGGGCACCTTCATTCACCCCGTCTTCGCCGACGTTGTCATCCCCTGCGAGGCCTTCATTGATGCTCACCTGCTGATACAGCGGCCCGGTCTGCGCAAACATCGCGGCTGGCACGTGAACGATGTAATTGCCTGGACGGATGAAATCAAAGAGGTAACGGCCACCATTGGCGGACACCCGAGTGGCCAGCGGTGCATCGGTCCCAGGAATCTGGCCGGAATTGTAAAGCTGCAAGGTAATGCCATTGAGCCCCTCGCCCGGATCATAGCGGCCATTGGAATTACCATCGGCAAACACCAGGTTCCCCAGCGCCACGGGGCGGAAGAGGCCAAAGTCCGCCGTCAGGTCCGTATTGGCATCGTCGGCATCATCGTCCGTGGCATCAAAGCCGGTCTCCGAGCTGGCATTGGTCGGTGCGCTGTCGCGGGTCAAAATGATGCGGCCCGAGCTGATGCCCTCCACCGTAGGCTGAAGATTGTCCACCGAGTCTTCACCCTGGTCATCGTCCCCGGCCTGCACGCCTTCCAGGCTGAAGAGACCTCGCAGCACGCCGGTGGACTGAAACTGCAGCGCCGGGAGATGGACGAAATACTGGGCCTGCCACAGGCCGGTGAAGAGATACTTGCCCCCGTTCGCCGTCAGCGTGGTGGCCAGCGGCTGGTCAACGCCCGGAGTCTGGCCCCAGTAGTAGAGCTGTACCACGGCATTGTCCATGCCCTCGCCCAGGTCAAAGCGGCGGCTGCCGTTGAGGTCGTTAAAGACCAGGTTGCCGATGCCCATCACACCCGGCTCCACAAAGCCAAAGTCCACCGTCATGTCGCCATTGGCATCCACCGTGTAGTCATCCACCTCACCGCCAGAGCCGATCTCCGCGCCCGTCTGTGCATTGCCCAGCGGCTCGGTGCCAGGGGTCAGCGTGATGATGGGGCTGAGCACTTCGGTGAAGTTGCCGCCCGGCTGCTGGCCGTTGTCATCGTTGTCCGTCTGGTCATCGTTGATCGAAGTGATCGGGCTGCTGAAGCCGGAGCCTGCCAGCGGCAGTCCCTGGCCGAAGTTCAACGCCGGAATCTTGAGCTGATAACGCCCCGGAGTCTGGCCGGAGAAGTAATAGACGCCACGCTCGTCAGTAAAGGTCCAGCCCATGCGGAACTCCGCGCCATTCGCCGTCTCGCCATCCAGGTCGCGCCACAGCTCCACACGCACACCTGGGATGCCACGCTCACCGGCATCGCGGCGGCCGTTGGCATTGAGGTCATTCCACACCAGGCTGCCCACGGAAACGGAATCTGGCAGCTGCACAAAAGGACGGCCAAAGGCGAGGTCGCGCGGGCCCGACCAAATCTCATTGTTAGGCCCGGGCGGCGACGGGATAGGCGCTTCGAAAATGTGGACAGTGCCGTTAGGCGCGCCGGCAGGATCAATCTCCACCACGGCCCCGGTGGCAAAGGTGCCGCCGAGCACTGGCTTGGCCCAGTTGTAGCCTGCCACATACAGCTTGCCCGTGCCGGGATTCATCTCGATGTCGCGGGCTTCCACCGATCCCGCGCCTGCAGCGGTCATGGTGGCCACCAGCTGAGGCTCGCCAGGGGAGCCGGGCTGGGTGAGGTCCACCTTGAAGATTTCATCGTCAAGACGGTTCGCGCCGTAAAGGGTGCTGCCGTGGATATCAATGCCCGAGATGATGGAAACCGGCTCACCACCAGGCACCATGTTCACCAGCTGGGTGTCCGTCACGATCACATTCAGCAGGCTGCCCGTGGTGCTGCTGTAGCGGCGCACTTCCCGCACCGCGCTATCCAAAATGACAGCATAGAGGTTCCCGTCCGGCCCGAAGTTCACGTCCTGGATGCCCGCCTGGCTGATGAAGGTGTGGGGAGCCGTGCCCATAGGCATCCCCGGACTGGCAGCGAGAGGCCCCTGGAACTTGACGATGCGGTGGCCGTTGAGGTCCACCACATAGAAGTTGCCGTCCGGCCCGATGGCAAAGGCTTCGATGAAGCTGACATTGGCCGTCGTATTCACCAGCACTGCGCCGAGGTCCACCCCGGCCGGGCTGATCTTGCGCAGATTGCTGGCGCCAAAGTGAGCAACATACCAGTTGCCATCCGGCCCCATTTCAATGCTGTAAGGCACGTCAAAGGGATTGCCATCGCCCTGGTTATGGCTGCTGCCAAAGGGGTGGTGGAAGTTGCCCTGGAACCGCCGCGCATTCGGATCATAAACCTGAATGCTGTCATCCTGCGTGGCCGAGACGTAAGCCGTCGGCAGCACATTGCAGAGGCCAAAGTCCAGCGTGCTGTCCGTGTAGCCGCTGTCGGAGCTCTCACTGCCGGGGCTGAGGGTGACCACCGGGCTGTAAAGAGAGCCGCCCGCAGGCTGATGGCCGTTGTCATCGTTGTCCACCCGGTTGTCTGCCAGCACGGTGCTGCTGCTGGACAGCGGGTGTGACAGAGGCGGCGTGGGGATGCGGACGTAATACTTGCCCGGAGCCAGAGACGAGAAGGCATACTGGCCGCCCCCGGCCGTCACCATGGTGCGCATCCGCACATCATCGGTGCCGCCGATCACCCCATCCGCACCCACGGCCCAGAGCTCCAAGGTTACTCCATCCAGTCCGGGTTCGCCATCATCACGCAGGCCGTTGTCATTGGTGTCCTGGAAGACCAGGTTGCCCAGGCCCATGCCACGGAAGAGGCCGAAGTCGAGGGTGAAGTCCGTATCGGCATCTCCATCGTCCACGGTGGGTTCGGTACCGATGCCCAGTTGCACCACCGGACTGAAGATCGTGGTCCCTGCGCCACCGGGCTGCGAGGCGGCGTTGTTGTCATGGTCAATGCCATTGTCCAATGCCACCGGGCTGCCACCGGACAGCGGGCTTGTCACCGGTGGCACCAGGCGGACGTAGTAGTAGCCTGGGGCCAGTCCGTTGAAAGCATAGGCTCCGCTGGCGGGGGTCGTCAGCGTCGTTCCCACCTGGGCATCCGCATTCAGGCCGCTGCCGCCGATGGCGCGATCCGCCCCGGCAGACCACAGTTGCATGCTGGCACCTGCGATGCCGGGTTCGCCACCATCGCGGATGCCGTTCAGGTTCACATCATTGAACACCAGGTTGCCCACGGAAAGTCCGCGTGCGGCCAGACTGTAGGCCCGCAGGGTGGAGCATCCATAAGAGTCGGTAACGTTGACCGTGAACAGGGCCGTCGTCGATGTCGTGGCCTTGCCCTGGATCGTTCCCGTCGGGGTCAGGTTCAGCCCGGCAGGCAGAGATCCGGATTCGATCACCCACAGGTAAGGCCCCGAGCCGCCCGTGGCCGTCAGCGTCTGAGTGTAGGAAGTCTCCAGGTAGGCCGCAGGCAGCGTCTCAGGAGTCACCGTAATCGTTGGGCAGGTGCTGCGGATGACAAAAGCCCGCGTGGTGGAGCAGCCGCAGGAGTCCGTGACACGTGCCGTGAAGGAGCTGTCCACCGATGCCGATGGCACGCCGGAAAGGCTGCCTGAGGCCGAAAGGGACACGCCCGGAGGCAGGGCACCGGCAGCCACCGTCCAGGTGTAAGGAGCCAGACCGCCGGAGGCCTCGAGCACCTGTAGGTAGCTCTGTCCCACCGCCGCATCCTGCAGGGTGGTGGTAACGATGGAAACCGGGGAGCAAGTGACCGGAATGGAGTAATTGGCGACAGCGGCACACCCGCTGGCATCCGTGGCCTTCAGGGTGAAGCTCTGGGAATTGTTACCGCACAAAGGCGTACCGATGATCTTCGCCTGCGGGCTCGTGCTGCCGTTGGTGGAGATGACCTGGAGGTTGCGGATGGATGCAAAGGTGGTGCCCAGTCCCAGCACCGTGGTGTTCAGCGCCGCGCTGGCCTTGATGCGCAGCTTGGCCGCGCCAGCCCCCACCGTCCCAGGGGTGATAAAGGTCAGGTTCACCGTGCCGCTGGTCACGCCCGTGCCCAGCAGGCCGAGCAGATTGACCAGCGTGCCGGACGACTGCGAAGAGATGGCGTTCCCTGCCCCGTCGAGCAGCTCAAGCGTAAACGTGGGTGAGATACCCAGGCCAGACTGGAGGAGGCCGTTGCTGCCATCCACCAGGAAGCTCACCGTGTAGCGGGTGTTGGGCTGGAGCTCGATCGGCGCGTCCGGCTTGTTAAAGGTGGCTGTGGCCTCCCAGCTCGAATTGATCGCCGTGCCCACGCCCAGCCAGCCCAGCAGGCTGGAGGCATTGTTGCTCACCTGGAATTTCAGGGCCGAGTCATCCAAGCTCACCCTGGATCCGCTTTCGGTTAGGCCCAGGCCAGGCAGGACGATGCTCATCCCGCCGTTGGCTTTCAGATTCCAGAAACCCACATCCACAGGCCCGGCTGTACCACCGAGGACCAGAGACAGCAGATTGCCGTTCGACGGATCCACCGTCACGGAACCTGCAGGCGAAAAGATGCTGGCATAGGCAGTGCCTGATCCCACGATCTTGTTGTCCCCAAGCACGAGTTGCAGACCTTGCGGCAGGCTGCCGTTCACCACGCTCCAGGTGTAGGAACCGCTGCTGCCTGTGGCGGTCAAAGTGGTGTCATAAGGCGCAGCCACCGTGCCTGGGGGCAGTGCGGAAGGACTCATGGTGATGACCGGGCAGCTGATGGCCAGGGTCAGGTTGGTTTCCTGCACACAGGCCCCGGAATCCGTGATGCGGACGGTGAAAGTATAACTGCCGGAACTGCCAGCAGCCGGGGTGCCCGCCAGGGTGCCATCTGCGGCCAAAGTGACGCCTGCAGGCAGCGTGCCACCTGCCAGCACCCAGGTATATGGAGCAGTGCCCCCAGTCGCCGTCAGCATCTGTGAATAGGCCACATTCGCCGTGCCTGTGGGCAGCGAAGCCGGGGCCACCTGCAGCACCGGGCAGGCCACGGGGACGGTGTAGCTGCGGGTGGCGACACAGCTACGGCCATCTGTGGCGGTGATGGTGAAGGAGTAACTGCCTGAAGAAGCCGTGACCGTGCCGGAAAGCTGTCCCGAAGGAGAAATCACCATTCCAGGAGGCAGGGCACCCGCCGTCACCGCCCAGGAGTAGGGGCTGTTGCCATTGGTCGCTGTCAGCGTCTGGTTGTAGGCCGCCCCCTGCCCTGCCGCAGGCAGGCTGGCCGGGGAAATGACGATGGAGGGGCAGGTCACCGTCAGCACATAAGCACGGGTGCTGGTGCAGCCCACATTGTCCGTCGCACGCAGGACCACCGTGTAGTTTCCTGGCACTGCTGCCGGGGTGCCGCTGAGGCTGCCATCTGCAGACAAGGCCATCCCGGCGGGCAGACTGCCGGTGGAGATCGAGAACCGATACGGTCCCGTGCCTCCCGCTGCCGTGATCGTCTGCGCCGGGTAGGCGGCGAACTGCTGGGCGGCGGGCAGGACTGAAGGCGAGATCGTCAACGCGGCACATTGCACCGTGAAATTGTAGGACCGAGCCCCCACGCAGCCTGCGGCATCCACCACGCTGACCGTCAGATTCGTCGTGCCAGCATTCGCGGTCGTCGTACCGCTGATCACCCCTGCCGGAGAGAGGCTCAAACCTGTGGGCAGGCTGCCGGAACTGAGGCTCCAGGTGTAAGGTGCGGTGCCCCCTGTGGCGGTGAGAGTCTGGTTCGGATAGGCCACCAACCGTGTGGCGGCAGGAAGCGTCACCGGAGCGATGGCCAGTGTGCCACAGGTCACCGTGAGCTGATAAGCGCGGCCACCGATGGTGCCGGATGAGTCGCTGGCCCGAACATGGAACGTGTAGTTTCCTGGTGGTGAAGTCGGCGTGCCTGCCAGGGCACCTGTGGTCGCATCGACACCCAGACCCTGCGGCAGGCCCTGATTGCCCGTCAGCGTCGCCTGGTAGCGTGCCTGGATTTCAGCCAGCGACAGCGCACGGCCATAGATGAGCACCTCGTCCACCCCACCTTTCCAGGCACCATCGGAGGCACCGCCGCCGATCAGCAGAGAAGTGCTGCTGTGCGTGATGCTGCCTGCAAAGCTGCTGCTGGCCTGCAACACACCGTTCACATAGATCCGCATCTGGCTGCCATCAAAGGTGGCCACGACATGCTGCCAGACACCGGCGGTCAGCGTGGTCGTCACCCGGTTGCTGCTGCGGTTGTTCAGCCAGAAGCCAAAGGTGTTATCCGCCCCCAGCTGCCCCAGGCCGTAACCGTCGGTCCCCAGGGCGGAGGTCGTTTTCGAAATCACGCTGCCATTGGCATTCATCGGGTAGGTCGGGTTCACCCAGGCCTCCAGCGTCAGCAGCGCCGGGCGCAACGTTTCAGAGTCGGCCACGGCCACCACATCATCCACCCCGTCAAAGACAAAGGCCTTGCCGATACGCCCGGTTCCGTAGCTCGTACCGGAGAGTGCCGAGCCAGCATCGGTCCCGATGATCGTTCCGGAGCTCGCTTCCGCAGGCCACCAGGCCAGCACTCCGGATGGCACCGCCGGAGACACGCTCCAGGCATAAGGGGCACTGCCGCCGCTGGCGACCAAGTTCTGCGTGTAAGGCAGGTACTGGGTGGCGGATGGCAGCGTCTCCGGGCTGATGGCAATGACACCCTGGGTCACTTTCAAAATGTAGCTGCGGACACCGAAGCAGCCTGTGGCATCGGTGGCCCGCACGACAAAGCTGTAGTCGCCCAGGAAGGCCCCGGACGATACCGCGCCGGACAGAAGCCCGGCTGGCGAAAGAGTGAGCCCCTCGGGCAGGCTGCCCATGCTCAATGCGTAATTGTAGGGGGTGCTGCCACCCGTGGCGCTCAGATTCACCGAATAGGTGATGTTGCGTGTCGCAGCTCCCAGCACGCCAGGATTCACCACGATGGAAGGGCAGGCACGGAAGCCAAAGTCCAGCGTGTTCTCCGTATTCGTACTGCCTGCACTGCCGGGCTCAGTGGCGGCGGTCAGGGTGAACTCAGGGCTGAAAACCGCCGTGCCCACACCGCCGGGCTGCAGACCATTGCTGTCATTGTCCTCGCCATTGTCATTCTGGTCCGCCACCGGGCTGGCCAGCGGGTAGGTGGAGCTCGGAGTCGGGATGCGCAGGTGATAAATGCCCGGCCGGTAGGCCAGCAGGCTGTAAACGCCGCTGCCGTTGGTCGTCGTGGTCGCCACGACTTCATCCGCCTGGTTCAGCAACTGCACGGTGAGGCCGCTGATGCCGAGTTCAGCCGTGCTGTCATAAACACCGTCGTTGTTTGTATCGGCCCAGACCTGGTTGCCGACGGTGATGCCGCTGAAGAGACCGAAGTCCACACTGAGATCCGAGTCCGCACTGTCATCGCCATCGTTCACCGGCTCCAGGCCCGAGGTCAGCGTGACGACCGGGCTGAACAGGGCCGTCCCCTGCCCGCCAGGCTGGCTGCCGTTGTTGTCATTGTTCACCTGGTTGTCGAGCGCCACTGGCGTACCCCCAGTCAGCGGCAGGCTGGAGGGCGGCGTCACCTTCAGCACATAGCGCCCCTCGGCGAGGTTGGAGAACTGGAAGTTGCCCGTCGTCGAGGTCGTGGAGCTGGAGATGAAGACATCGTCCGCATTGCCTGCCGTGAGATCCACACTGCTGTAAAGCTGCACCGTCACGCCGCTGCGGCCGAGTTCGTTGCCGTCCTTGAAACCGTTGTTGTTGGCATCCGTCCACACCTGATTGCCGATGGCCAGATTGTTGGCTGAGGAAAGCTGGCAGAGGGACACAAAATCAGCCACCACCGGGCCGCTGCTGGAGCCGCCGCTGAGCACAAAATTCGCCGTATCCAGCTGGGAAGCCGTGGCCCCTGCCGCCACGCGAAAACGCCAGGTGAACTGCCGCCACTGCGGCTGGGCTCCGTTCGCCACTGCCTCGGACCAGCTGTTGTAATCGGCAGATGTAAACTTGCTCAGCGAGGTCCCCGTCACCGGGAATCCGCAGCACTGCAGCTCACCCACGGCCGAGGCCGTCATCTCCGCCTGGGAGACCGTGTATTGCTGGTAGATGCCGGGGGTGCTGCCCGTGATGACCTGAAACACCGGAGCATTGGCACCCAGATTCCAGATGATGGAGGCATCCGCCGCACTGGCATTTGCCGCCCAGACTGAAAGCTGGTACTCACGGCCCGCCTGCAGCACCGTGCCCCAGCCTGTGCCGCCTGCCGCCCGCACGCTGACGCCAGAGCTGGTGCCCTGTAGCAGCATGTGACGGCTGCCATGGCGTGACTTGAAGCTTTCCACCCAGGACACCCGGGATCCGCTGCCCGCTGCCTGGATCTGCACGCGCTGCACAGGCTCGCCCAGGCCGCTGCTGCCATTGATTCCATTCACCCACTGGTAGGCATTGATGCCCGTCCCCAGTCCGGTGCCCGCGCCATTGTAACCCTGCACACTGAGGGCCGTGCCCGTGCTGTTGAGCTGCTGCTGGAACTCAAAGCTCGGGTTGTCAATCAGGTTGCTGACGTAGCAGGCATCCAGGTTGGCAAAGCCAAAATCCACAGTGGAGTCCGTGTCAGGGCCGTCGCCATCAGCCGCCGTATCCGGCTCACCCGTAGGCGTCAGCACAATGACGGGACTCACCACCTGGGTGCCGCTGCCCGCCGGCTGGATGGCGTTGCTGTCATTGTTCACGCCGTTGTCCAGATTCACACCGCCCGTGCTCACCGCCGGAAAGTGCAGCGGTGCCGTCGGCATGCGCACATAGTAGCTTCCAGGCACCAGCAAGGTGAACTGGTAGAGGCCGTTGGCATCGGTAAAGACATCCACCGCCGCCTTCGCATCATCGCCACCACCGTTGTTGCGGACACCGTCATTGCCGACCGACCACAGTTCCATGCGCAGACCAGCGATGCCGCTTTCGCCCGTCTGGCGCAGGCCGTCATTGTTCATGTCTGCCCACACCTGGTTGCCCAGCGCCAGACTGCGTGCCGACATGGCAAAACTACGCGTTACCTGGCACCCGGCCATATCCACGGCCCTCACCGTGAAACTGGCGCTGCCGGTGAGGGAAGGAGTGCCGGAGATGACACCCCCAGGACTGAGATTCAGCCCCGTTGGCAGGCTTCCTGAGGAAAGGGTCCAGGTCAGCGTGCTGCTGGCACCGCTGGCCGCCAGCACCTGATTGTAAGCCACGCCCAGGTAGGCATCCGGCAGACTGCTGGTGGTGATGGCCAGCGGTGGGCAAACAGGCCCCAGGGTATAAGCCCGTGTGCCTGCGCAACCGGAAGAATCGCTGGCACGGATGATGAAGTTGGAAGTGACATTGCTGGTGGGCGTGCCGCTGATCACACCCGTGGCCGTATTCAGGCTCAGGCCCGAAGGCAGGCTGCCGCTGGCCACCGCCCAGGTGTAGGTCTGCCACTCTGTGACAGCTTTCGATGCGAAGCCCGGACCCGACCAATACAGCCGAGCCACCGCACCACCGCCGTTTTCATAGAACTCGACTTTGACCGGCACCTCAGCCCCTCCGGTGAGATTCACAGCCGCCGCATAATTAGTTGGGGACTGGTCCCGCCACTGGTCGATCACCAGCACATTGTTCACCCACAGGCGGATGCCGTCATCACTCGTTGTCCTGAAGGTGTAAGAGCCGGTGGACGGTGGCATCAGCTTGCCCGTCCAGCGCACGGAGAACACATTGTTAGGCAGCAGCGGGTGCGGGGAGTCGTTGCCCCAGTCAAAGTCGATCGCTGCATCCTTGCGGGTCAGCAGCAGGGTATTGAAGTTCAGACCCGAGTAATATTCGCCCGTCAGTCCGATCACAGGCAGGGCGGTCAGAGCCTGGCTGTAGGGTGTGCCGACGGTGGCGCTGGCGAGAGTCTCAGGGTTCACCGTCACGGTCGAGCAGCCCGCATTCAGGGTGTAGGCACGGGTGCCTTCGCAGCCCTTCCAGTCCACCGCACGGACGGTGAAGGTGGCGGTGCTGGAATTGGCCAGGATGCCGCTGATGACGCCCGTGGTGGCATTCAAGGACAGTCCGGCAGGCAGTGAACCGCTGGCCACCGTCCACTGATACGAAGTCCACTCCGTGACCGATTTCATCGCAAAGGACGGGCCGGACCAGTCCAGCGCAGCCACGGCATCGCCACCGCGCTCATAGTACTCCATGCGCACATTCACCGGCACACCGCCGGTCAGGTTCACCGTGGCCGTGTAAGCCGTCGCACCCTGGTCAATCCACCGGTCAATCACCAGCACATTGTTCACCCACAGGCGCACCCCATCATCTGCCGTGGCGCGGAAGGCATAGCTGCCGGTCGAAGGCGGCATAACGGCGCCCGTCCAGCGGACCGAAAAACCATCCACTGAAATGACCGGATCCGGCGAACCGCCACCCCACGCAAAGTTCACCGCCGCATCCTGACGCGTCAGCGCCAGGGTCTCAAAGTTCATGCCCAGGAAATACTCGCCCTTCAGCCCGCTGGGCAGATCGCTGGTCAAGGTCTGGCTGTAAGAAGTCCCGGCCATGCCTGGAGACAGCGTCGTGGGGGCGATGGAGACCGGTGAACAACCGACCGCCACGCTGTAATTCTTGGTCGCCACACAGCCGTTCCCGTCCGTGACGGCGACGACGATGCTGGCAGGAGCCGTCACCGTGGTGCTGCCGCTGATGACGCCCTCGGCACTCAAGTTCAGCCCCGAAGGCAAAGCACCCGAGACCAGGGCGTAAGTATAACCAGACGCACCACCGGAGGCTGTCAACGTTTGCGAATAAGGACTGCCCACGACCACCGGGGCCAGGATCGCGGGCGAGATCGTGATGACAGGGCAGACTTTGAACGTCATCGAGACGGTGCCCAGGCATCCGTTGGCATCTGTCGCACGGAAGGTGATGGCCGCACCAGCGCCGTTGTCCGCTGTCGGCAGGCCGCTCAGCACCCCGCTGTCGGCATTCAGTGTTAGGCCAGCCGGCAGCGTGCCCGCGCTGACCGCCCAGCTATAAGGGGCGGTGCCGTTCGTGACCGTCAGTGTTTGGTTGTACTCCACGCCCACAGCAGCGGCGGGCAGGCTACCCGGAGTCACCGTCAGGGTCGGACAGACCGGTGTGAGGACGTACGCACGGGTGCCGCGACAGCCGTTGGTATCCGTTGCTGTCAGAGTCAGGCTGGCTGGAGCGAGGCTCGTCGCCACACCGGTGATCTTGCCCGTGCTGACATTCAGCGTCAGTCCGGCGGGCAGGCTGCCCGTGCCCACGGCATAAAGATAAGGAGCCGCCCCGCTGCTGGCAGTGACGGTCTGGTCATAGGCTGCGCCCAGCACAGGCGCGGGGAGGGTGCTCGGGCTCAGATTGATCACCGGGCAAACACGCAGCACCAGAGTGCGGGAAACCTGACAGCCATTGGCATCCGTGGCACGGAAGACCAGGGAAGCACCAGCTCCGTTGCCCGTCGTCGGGCTGCCACTGAGACGGCCCGTGGCAGGAACCAGGGACATGCCCGCAGGCAGCGTTCCCGAAGTAATGTCCCAAGTGTAAGGGCCCGTGCCTCCGGCAGCGGCCAGCATCTGGTCATAAAAAGTCCCCACCGAGGCTGCAGGCAGTGTGCTGGTGCTGACCGTCAATGCGGGACAGGAAGGAGTGAGACTATAGGCCCGGCTGCCCATGCAACCGCTCGCATCCGTCGCCCGAATGGTAAACGAAGCTGTGGTGGCGCTGTTGGGGATTCCCGTCAGCACGCCGCTGTCAGCATTCAGCGTCGCCCAGACAGGCAGCGCACCCGCCGAAACCGCAAAGGTGTAGGGGGCCGTGCCGCCGCTGGCCGTAAAGGTCTGCGTGTAACTTGCACCCGTCACCGCAGAGGCAACCGTCACCGGATTCACCGTGATGGATGGACACTGCACCGTGATCTGATAGTCCTCCACCTCGCCCAGCCCGTGGGAACCAATGGACGGGATGCCAGGGAGGGAGCTGAGGCGCAGGCGCAGCCCCAGGGGCGTGCCACGCACCGCTGTGCCGGGCACATTCACCGTGAAGGTGCGGGACTGCACGCTGCTGCTTGTCGTCACCGTCGTCTCCGCAATGACCTGCTCATTGCTGCCATTCAGCGCCCCATCATTGTTCCAATCCACCCAGGCTGAAAAATAGGCCGTCGCACCCGTGTTGTTAAACAGGTTCAACGGCACGGAACTGCTGGCACCGGAGGCAAAGGCGGGCAGAGCCGAGTCTTCATCGTCTGTTCCCACGGCATCATCACCCGTGGCCGTTGCATTGGCCGGGTTGGCCGTTTCGGAATCCGTCGCGTTCGTGCCGATGCGCAGGCCGGCATTCACCACGCTGCTGGCGCTGCCCAGCACGGACAAATCGCCAAAGTCCACAGGCGCGGCCAGCAGAGCCACCAGATAGTCTTCCACTTCCCCGATGCCAGCACTGCCCGTGGGGGCCACACTGCTGACGGTGGACAGGCGAAACCGCATCCCGGCCATCCCCGGCGTCACTCCCGCAGGCACTGTGATGCTGATGTTCTGTGTCACCCCGTTGGAGCCGTTGGCGACGGTGCGGTTGGTGATCACCTGCTCCCCGGCATCGGTGAGGTCGCCATCCAGATCTGCATCCAGCCAGGCATTCAGGTAAACCGTGCCGCCTGAAGTGTTGAGGAGCTTGACCGGAACCGTGACCGTGCTGCCCGCCGTGAAACTCGCCGGCATGGTCACGCCGTCTTCGTCATCAATGTCATCAATGTCGTCTCCGTTTGCGTAGAGGTTGCTGCGGGGGCGAGATTCTGTGTCCACCTCATTGCCCAAGCGCACCGTGGTGCTCCAAGTGCTGCTGGCATCACCAAAGCCGACGTAGTCACCGAAGTCCTGCGTGGAGGCTTCGCAGTCGGAAAAGGCCACGGCATGGGGGCCGTCCAGGCTGGTGGTCAGCTTGCGCAGCAGGCTACCGGAGGCAGAAAAGACATCCAGCTCATTCTCGCCATAATCCACCACATACAGGTTGCTGTCCGGTCCCCATTTGATCCCCGTGTAGGGATTGGAGCCGGAATCCAGCGTCACAAACGTGCTGCGGGTGCCGCCTGGCAGGCTGATCGCATCCACCCGTCCGTTGCTGGAGTTGTTGTTGCGCACGTTGACATAGAGGCGGCCGTCAGGACCCCAGGCCAGCCCGCGCGGATACTCGCCGGAAGGCCAGGTGGTAATGACCGAAAGCAGGGTGCCGCTGCTATTGTACTGGCGCAGCGAGCCGCCGGAAACGTTTTGCGTGATGTAAAGCTTCCCTTCCTCGTCAAACACCAGGCCCGCCGGGCTGCTGGTGCTGAGGACAGTGCCCAGCACCTCGCCTGTCGTCTGGTTAAACCGCAGCACATTGCCCGCATTTTGGTTCGCAATGTAGATGCTGGAATCCAATGCGACCGCCATCTGATACGGAAAGTTCAGCCCTCGGCCCGCAGGCACCAGCGTGCTGATGAGGGCCCCGGTAAACGGATTGTGCTTGGTGACAGTGTTGCTGGACCCGTTGGCCACCAGCAGGGTGTTGTCGCTCACACGATACCCATAGTTAGGCGAACTGAGGCCAGAGGGCGTCCATGTCGCCAAATGCGACCCGTCTGTCCCGCTGAAGCGGCTGATGGTGTTATTGTTGTAGTTCACCACCACCACGGCAAACTCCGGACACGCACTGGTGACGCTCACCAGATGGTCCTCCACCTCGCCGATGCCACTCGCGCTGGCGCTGCCGGGACTCGTAGTGGAAGTCAGCCGCACACGCACACCGATCATGCCCTCCAGCGCAGCCGCTGGCACGGTGAAGTTGATCGCGCGGTTCACATTGTTCGTTCCATTCGCGATGGAGAGATTGGTGGCCACCTGCTCGGTGCTGCTCAGCGTGCCGTCGCCATTCCAGTCCATCCACATGTTCAGGTAAGAGGTGGTACCGCGTGTGTTGGTCACACGCACCGTCGCCGTTCCCGCCTTGCCCTGCACCAGGGAACTGAAGGTCACGCCGTCCTCATCATCACTGCCGAAGGTGTCGTCCCCGCTGGCAATGTTATCGGCGATGGTGCTGCCTTCCGCATCCACCAGGGTGCCGATGCGCAGCGTGGTGTTCACAGTACTGCTGGCATTGCCAAACAGGCTGTAGTCACCGAAGTCCGAGGTCGCCGCATTGATGGTGAAGGAGTAGGCACGGGTGCCGGAGCAACCGCTGGCATCCACGGCCCTGAGAGTCACGCTGCTGGTGCCCGCTGTGGTGGGCAGACCTGAGATGGCCCCCGTCTCCTCATTGAGCACAAGGCCCGCAGGCAGGCTGCCGCTGCTGACCGAAAAGGCATACGGCGGCGTGCCCGAAGATGCGGTGACCGTGGCGCTGTAGTTCGTGCCCAGGGTGCCGCTGGCCAAGGAGGAGGGAGCAAGGGTGATCACCGGGCACACCACCAGGCGCACCGTCTGGCTGCCGCTGCAGCCGATGCTGTCCGTGGCCGTCAGTGTCACTTCCACGCCTTCGCCATTCGCACTCGTCGCCTTGCCACCCACCGCTCCGGTGGAGGGATTCAGCGTCAGCCCTGGGGGCAGGCTGCCACCGGTCACCGTCCAGGTGTAAGAGCTGCTGCCACCCGTGGCCGTGAAGCTCTGGCTGTAGATCACGTTGATGATCGCATTCGCGGGAACTGCCGGAGAGATCGCAATCGGCGTACACAGCGCATTGATGGTGTAGCTGCGCTGCCCCATGCAGCCGCTGGCATCCATCACCCGCACAGTGAAGGAGGCCGAAGCCGGGCTGGAGCGGGTGCCGGAGAGGACACCGGTACTGGCATTCAGCGCAAGGCCCGCAGGCAGGCTGCCGCTGGCGATGCTGTAAAGATTGGAGCCACTGCCGCCGCTGGCCGTGAGGGTCTGCGTGTAAAACGCACCCAGGCTACCCGCAGGCAGGCTGGCAGGATTCAGCGTGATGGCAGGACAATTTTGCTGAAAGAGCATTGAGTCTTCCAGGGCGGAAAGGTTCCTTCCATAGATGGCCATCGTCATGCCGTCGGCAGAGATGCCGTCGCCACCGTTGTAGAGATTCCAGCCATAGTAGGTGGAGTCCTGGCTGGCGTGCCCATCTGTGGCCAGCAGGTCCAGAAAGGTCGTGTAACTGCTGAGGGGCGAAAGCCACATCACCGCGAAGCTGCCATTGCTGCCCGCCGTATGCACGGAGCCCAGCACGCGGCCCGTATCGCTCACCGCCCCCACCTTGCCACCCAAAGTGTCTCCGGCCCGCAGCGGCAGGTTCATGCGGAGGCCCTGCACCGTATCAAAAACAAACGGGCCTAACAAATAGTCATTTTCAATCTCGGAGGTGGCCACATAACGACCGTCCGGGCTCACCTTGCCGCCGCTGATGAAGCCAAAGCTGGCCACGGTCGTTGTCCATCCGGTGGCCACGCTGCCGCGCAAAACTTTGCCATAGCCCGTGCTGCTGTCCACCACCAGAAGGATGGAGCCATCGGCCGAGGCATCCAGCACTTCGCGCACGCCAGGGATGCTGGTGCGCGCACGGGTACTGAGATTCCAATACACCCCCTGGCTGGGAGTGGCTCCCAACGGGCCGTCCGTATCCGCCATGCCAAAGGCATAAGTGCTGCCTATCGTGATGGCGGTGGGAATCGCCGTCAGTGTGGGATTCGATGAACTGTAAAGGGAGGTGACTGTGCCCGCGCTGCGGTCATAGAACCAGGGGATGATGTTCACCACATTCCCTGCGCTCCATTTTTCATAACCGACGACATCGCCTTCATCATTCACATCCTTGCCATGGGCATATGGATGAGAGGAGGCTACCTTGGGGATGTCCAGCAGTACGGGCGTGCCCGTCGTCATGAGAAAGCCGCGTGTGCTGCTGCCAAAACGCACCCCAGTGGCATAGCGCCCATCTGGAGAGAGGGCCATGATGTCCTGCGACTGCGCATACCCCTGGCCGCCCAGCACATCCCGACCAATGCGGGTCACCTTGTATTGGGAGCCCACGGTCTGGGCCTCCCCCTGGCTCGCCAACCCCATCAGGAGGGCACACAGCCCACCCTGAATGACGTCCCGTCTTACGGGCAGTGTCTTAGGCGCGACAGAAAAAGTGTCGCCCAAGAAGTGCCAGAAGCCGCGGAGAATGCCCATTGTGGTGAAGAATCATCGCATTCTAGTCACACTCAATATAATTTCAATAATTTTTGATCCTGATAATCAATTTTACTTAAATTCTATAAAACCACAAAATGTAGGATTTGCAGAAACACCACTTCCCCTGGAAACGAAAAAGCGGCGATGACCGAAGCCATTGCCGCTGAATCTGGGGCCTTTCTCGGCCAAAAAAGTTACGCTCCGCGCAGTTTGGACACGTCGTAGAGGCTCATCATGGCGGAAATCACCTCGTCCCGGCGGCCTTCTTTGAGGGCGGAAAAGGTGGTGTGATTCCCTGGCTGGAACTTAAAGTGACCGCTGCGGCTGCGACGGAGAGCCGTGAGGTGCGCCCCGCAGCCCAACTTTTGACCGATGTCATGCGCGTAAGTGCGGACGTAGAAGCCCTTGCTGCAGACCACCCGGAAATCCACATCCGGCACGGCCACATTGTTGAGCTGGTAATCATAGACGCGGACAAAGCGGGGCTTGCGCTCCACTTCTATGCCCTGGCGCGCCAGTTTGTACAAAGGCACGCCGTCAATCTTGATGGCGCTGACCATGGGCGGAGTCTGGTAAAAGTCGCCCCGAAAGCCGTCGAAGGCTTCGCGGATCTGCTCCTCGGTGAAGGCAGGCACGGGCTTTTCCTCCAGCACCTCCCCTTCCCGGTCCTGGGTGCTGGTGGTGGCCCCCAGGCGCAGACTGCCGATGTACTCCTTGTCCTCACTCATCAGCAGGTCCTGTAACTTTGTGCCGGTGCCGATGACCAGGATGAGCATCCCGGTGGCCATGGGATCGAGCGTGCCGCAGTGGCCGATCTTCTTGGTGTTCAGGCAGCGGCGGGCCACGGCCACCACATCGTGGGAGGTCATGTCCGGGTCTTTGTCCACGAGGAGGACACCGTTAAGCGAGTCGTCTGACTTCATGTTCTAAAGCTGTCAAAAAGGTTTCTGCGGCCTCCTGAATGGGGCCTTTCATGCGTGCGCCGGAGGCTAGGCGATGACCGCCGCCGCCAAACTGCCCGCACACCGCGGAGATATCCAGCCGCTGGTCTTTCGACCGGGCACTGACGCGGATTTTGCCATCGGCCGTCTCTTCGAAGATCACGGCCGCGACCACACTGTCAATCATCCGCAGGGTATCGATCATGCCCTCGGTATCCCCCGGCTGCACCTGCACCTCGTCCATCAGGGCGCGGGTGAACTGCCAGCTGGCAATGCGGCCTTCCGCCCGGAAATCCATCTCATTGAGCATGGCCCGCAGCAGTTGCAGACGGCGGGCCGGGTAGGTCTGGTAAAGCAATTGCGCCAGACGGGAGGAATTCAGACCGGCAGCCAGCATTTCCCCGGCGATGTGATGCGTGCGGGCATTGGTACTGGAATACTGGAAGGAGCCGGTATCCGTGCTGATGGCCGTGTAGAGATGCTGCATCACCGCATCGGTGATGGGAAAACCGCCCACTTTCAGCAGCTCATAAATGATCTGTCCCACCGCCGGTTGGGTGCCGTCCACATGGTTCAGGTGGCCATAACCTGGATTCGTGGGGTGGTGGTCAATGTCAATGAGCAGGGGCGCGCGGGCCAAGGCGGCCTTTGTGTGTTCCCCCACGCGCTCATGAGTCGCCGTATCCAGGGCGAGGGCGATATCCACTTCAAAATCCGCATAGGGAGGGGTGAGAATGGTCACCGCGTCCGGCAGAAAGGCCAGATTCAGCGGCACCCCATCTTCCAGCAAGGCATACACCGTCTTGCCCATCGCCCGCAGGCTGAGCGCCAGGCCCATGACCGAACCGAGGGCGTCACCATCCGGCCGCACATGGGCGGCGATGGCGATGCGCTGGGCAGGACGCAGGGCGTCAGCGATCTCGGAAAGGGATGTCTGGATGGTGGACATTTTGGGCGGGTGTTCACAAAGCACTCGCCGCGAAAGCTGCAAGGGGAAGATTCCAATGTCACCCCTTCAGAATGGAGGCCCAAAACGACGGGGTTGGCCTTGATTAGGCTGCAAAGGGCATCTTTTATGAGGTTCCCTGAAACACAGTTCAGGAATCATCATAGTCCTTCTCATGAAATCCTTTCTTCTGTTTTTGAGCGCCCTTCTGCTGGTCTCCTGCACAACTCCGCCGCAAGACACCGCCACGCCCGGCTTCACTTGGAAGCGCTTTGACGACCTTGCTTTGGAACTCAAGGTGCCACAAGGCTGGCACACCAACAGCACCACCGCCAAGGGCACACGCGCGCTGAGGATCACCAAGGACCGCATCACCAGCAAGGGCTTTGAAACGGGCCTGACGGTGAACTTCATGGAGAGAACCACGCCCCAGGAGTTTGCCGTAGCGGCCGCCCAGACGAAGGCTTACATGGCCGGGCTGCGCAAGAGCTTCAGCAGCATCACCGCCTCCAGCTACTCCGAGCCTCAAGGAGTGCCGACCACAATCCTGGAAGGTGAGCGCACGCTGCCCGGCATGACCGAACGCGGGTTGTACCACACACGCACCATCGTTCACCTGTTCCCAAGCTCCCGCAGGATCTATGTGATCGTCTTTGGCAGCCCTGCTGAAACCTGGGCTACCGACTACACGATTGGCAAACAGATGCTCAATCCCATCAAGTTTACACCGACCCGCTAAACCACCCGATTATCATGCACCGCTGTATCCTCGCCCTTCTGATTCTCGTCAGCCCCGCCCTGGCCGACATGATTTCCATCCCAGTGTCTAACCAGGGATGGAACATTGAGATGGACGCACCAGCCTTTGAAAAGAAGGCGGGGCAGGATCAGGGGCCTAACTATGTTTACAAGGCCAACAGCGGAAGATTTAACCTGTCCTTCTTCGTCGAACCGAAGGCGGGTGAAGGCAGCCACAAGGAATGCTTTGAATACTACTGGCCCCAGGCAAGCCGCAACCCCCTGATCGACAAGTCCACCGTCGTCGTCAGCCACACAGATCGGTTTTATCGGGTGGAGTATGACATCATCATTCCGCCCAAACCTCCCTACGGGCCGCTGGCGCACCGGAATGTGAACTACTTTTTTGCCTTCGAGGACAAATGGGTGGATGTCCATATCTCCATCATGAAGCCCGCAGATGCGGACGCCAAAGTAATCGAAGCCTTCGATAAAAGCCTGAAGTACGGGCGCTAGAAGCAGGAAAAACATCCGGCATGGCCTGGAAAGCGTATTGCTGCTTCACGGCATAAATCGTGCAATTATGCCGCCACTGCCTGGATCTTTTCATGAATTGGCTGGCCCACCTTTTTCTTTCCGAGCCTTGCCCTGCTTTCCGCATCGGCAATGTGCTGCCGGACCTGGTGCGGCAATCGAAACTGGAATGCCTGCCGGAGGCTTACCAGCGCGGCATCCGCCAACATCGCCAGATTGATGCCTTCACCGATGCCCACCCGGTCGTCCGGCGCAGCATTGGGCGGCTGGGACCGGAGTATCGGCGCTTTGGCGGCATCCTGACGGACATGTTTTATGACCATTTCCTGAGCCGGGCCTGGACCTCGTTTTCACCGCAGCCGCTGCCAGTCTTCACGGCCGAGGTTTACGCCTCCTTCGACCATCACCGGGAAATCATTCCCGCGGAGGCCCACCCGCCGCTGGATGGGATGAAGGACGAAAACTGGCTGTGCAACTATGGGGAGATGGATGGGCTGGCGGATACCCTGCGCCGGATCGGCCTGCGCTTTCGCCGCCCCGTGAATCTGGCGGCGGCGATGGGAGTGTTTCAGCAGGAATACACAGGCCTTGAGGATGACTTTCACGAGTTCTTCCCTGCCCTGACCCGGCATGTGGCAAGGCGATGAAGCCTACTGCACCTTCTTGCCATTGCCGAGCAGGTTGGAACCGATCTGGTTGTCATTGCCGTCCGTGACCACCAGAGAAGGTTCCTTGGACCTCACATCGGCCGCACGGTCATCGCGGATGATGTTGTCGCTGACGAGGCTGCCCTCCACACCTTCCAGCAGGAGGCCAATGCTGTCACAGTCCAGGATGCTGTTGTTGGTGATCATGAGGCGACGGCCGCCCACGATCTCCACAGCCGCACGCTTGCGCATGACCCCGGCAATGATGTTGCCAGTGATGGAGCTGTCAGCACAGTTTTTGAAAACCAGGCCGTTGTTTTCAGAGTTCTGAAAGCCGTTCACCAAGTAGCGCGGGTTGCGGTCGAAGTTGTTGCTGCTGACGATGAGGTGTTCGCAGTTTTCAGCGACGATGTCGTGTTCAAAGCCTTCCCAAAAAGTATTGCCGCTGATGACGACTCCACGGGACTCTTTGACTTCAATGTTCACCCGCACGTCGCTGAAGACATTCGCGCTAATGGTGACATTGCCCTCGCGGGTATGGGCACGGCCCATCTTGCGTTCCAGGTTGGGATCGGTGCCAGCCCCCAGGATGCGGATATTGGCGGAGCCAGGGGCCTTGCTGGTGTGCTGGAGGGTGCAGCCGATGATGGCCACTTCGCCGATGGAGCCACCGGTGGAGTCCAGTTCCACATTCGCAGAGGGTGGGGAGTCGGCATGGTGGTTGCCCTCAATGTCGCAGGTGCCGATGTGCAGGTTGCGCACGTTGCCGCCGCGTGACACCACACCG
Source organism: Verrucomicrobiota bacterium (assembly GCA_040386955.1). Classification (GTDB taxonomy): domain Bacteria; phylum Verrucomicrobiota; class Verrucomicrobiia; order Verrucomicrobiales; family Verrucomicrobiaceae; genus Prosthecobacter. The sequence continues at coordinate 248,265 of JAZKER010000011.1, read as the reverse complement.
CCGCCACGGTTGTAGCTGATGTGGCTGCCCACGATGTTGATCTGGTGCAGGTTCAGATTGTCCAAAAACACGCCGATGCCGGAGTTGTCATAGAGATGGCAGTCGCTGATGAGCACGTTGCGATTGCGCGGTGTCAGGCGGATGCCGTGTCGGCATTTGCTGACCACCAGCCGATGAAACGTGACCTGCATGGTGCCCCCCACTTCCACGCCATCGGCCTCAGGATGGCCGCCGAAGATTTCAAAACCGCTGATCATCGGCGTGCGCTCCTGCGCCCAGACTTCCGGCTTCAGTGAAGATGGGGCAGCGGTGCCTTCATGGTGGCCCGTCACGCGAAAGGCAGGCCCCGCGCCTGTCATGATGAAACGGGCCGTGCCATCGCTGGACAACCCCACCAGGCCGGTCTTGGAAAGATCCACCTCGATGGTCTGGCTCAGCTTGTAGGTGCCTTTGGGGAAAACCAGGCTGCCTTTTTCCAGCACGGCTTTCTGGATGGCGGCCGTATCGTCCGCCTGTCCATCTCCCTTGACTCCCAGAGTCAGAACATTGGTCTGGGCAACGGCGAAGGACGTGGAGGCAATGAGCAGAAAAAGACAGCGTAACATCTGACTTAAACGCGGCTCATCGCCGAAATTCACATACGACAATGCTGCCGAAGAATGATTTTGTGAGCCAGTTTCTTAACGACGGCGACGCCCCAAAAGGGCCATCGCTCCGAGAATGAGCAGCAGGGCACGGCTAGGCTCTGGAATAAAGACAATGACAAGGCTGCCGGTGCTGGTGAACTGGCTGACATCCCAGATGTAGCCACTGCCGCTGATGTCTGGAAGATTGAACTGATCCAGGTTGTCGCCCGAACCGTCCCGGTTCATCCCGACATCAAAGCCGGTGAAATTGGTGGAGACCAAAGTCGCCCAGTCCAGCAGATTGAAGATCTGTCCTGCGACAGGGGTAAAACCGGAAGAGCTGACCGTGATGTCACCGCTAAAGGTCAGGGAGGAGCCGCTGCCACCATTGAAAACGAGGCGGTCATGATCCCCACTGCCGGTGATTCCCTGCACATAAGCTTGGTAACCGGGAGAACCTACGGCATTGCCGCCGAAGGTGGGATCCAGAACGCCCTGGTTGGTGGCGCTGGTGATGCTGAGTTCGATGCCGGAGCTCGTGGTAAAATCATAGGTGCCCACTCCAGATGCAGGCGTGAAGGTGAGAGTGCCATTGCCGGTGTTTGAGCCCGTGATGATGTTGCCTCCCTGAAGGCCTGCGCCCTCAAGCAGGGAGAAATTGGAAGCCTGAACCGTACCGGTGCCGACCAGCTGCGCCCCGTAGGAAACAAATGTCGCCCCGGTACCGGTAAACCCACCGGTGGCCACATCAAGGGTGCCTGCCAGCACTTCCGTCGTGCCGCTGTGGGTATTCGAAGCACTGCCCAGCACCAGGGTGCCGAAGCCGGTCTTTTCAAAATCGCCCGTGCCCGTGACGGCATTCTGAACGGTGAGAGTCTTGGAGGCATCCACCTCGATCTGGCCCCCGTTCGGACCAAAGGTGATGCCACGGTTGGCATCATCCATGACAAAGGAATCGTAGGCAGTGAGAGTGCCTCCGTTCAAAGTGAGATGGGCAGCATTGAAAGCGGCGGGGTTGCTGCCCAGATTGCCTTCATTGTTCAGACGCAGCTTGCCACCATTCACCGTCGTGGTGCCCGTGATGGAGCCAGCCGTCGCAGTCGCTTCCGTGCTGGTAAACCCGGTCAGGGTCAGGGTGCCCGGACCATTTTTGACGATGTTGACATTGTAATCATTGGTGCGGCGCTGGAAGTGGTTCACCGTCGTGTTGCCTGTGCCGCTGAAGATGACATCCAGGGAGGATGTCGTGCTACCGGCGAGGCGATGGTACATGATCGAATTCGCAAAGGTCAGAGTACCATTGTTAACGATGTTGTAGGCAGGGGCGGTGCCGTTGGCCAGACGGAGCTGGGCATTGAAGATCTGCGTGCCTCCCTGGACATCCAGCGTATCTCCATAAGAATAGAGCACGCCACCAGTGCCAGTATTGACGACGAAGTTTTGTTCTCCGCTGAAGTAGAGACTGCGGACGCTCCTGTCCCCATCAATAGCGGTCGTCAGATTGCTAGCCAAGCCTTGAAAAAACACATCCGTACTCAGGGAGGGAACGGTGCCGATCTCCCAGTTCGCCGCCGTGGCCCAGGAGCCGCTGGTGGCGCCCAACCAGGTGTGGTTGAGGGCGGTTTTATTGATCGAAATGGTGCCGTCGGTGAGGAAATTCGTGGTCACCCAGCCATAGCCGCTGGGCAGGGTGCCGGCATTGGCAAAATCGAAGGTGAAATCCCCTGTCTTGGTGGCGGAGCCGATGCCCGTCCAGTCAATGAGCTGCCATGTTCCTGCACGCCAGGGACTGTGGGAACCCGTGACATCGGCCACCGAAATGATGCCGCCAAGAGTGATGGTGGATGCCTGTGTGGTGAGGCTGAGCAGGTCCGACTGGCCCAGAGTAGCGGCCCCTGCGTTGCTGAATAGATCAAACTGAAGCGTGCCAGCAAGTGTGATCGCAACATTGGAGGCCCCGCCCAGACGGAGAGTCGAAACCTGGCCCAGGTACCCCGCGCTGCCTGCCCCCCCATTGGCCAACTGATGCGTGTTCCCCACCATCAGACGGGTGCCTGAGGCGATGGTGATGCTGGCTCCCGTGCCGCCGCTGATGATGCCCGTGCCACCCAGGGTGCCGGTGCCACTGGTGATGACATTGCCCGTGCCCGTGGCGGAGCCTGTGGTATTGGTGGCCAGCAGTGTGCCTGCGCTGATGAGAGTACCGCGAGAATAATTGTTGGCCCCGGAAAGCGCCCAGGTGCCGGTGCCCGTCTTGGTGAGTTGCAGGGCGATGGTGGCACTGGCATTCGTATTGGTGCCGCCGATGACGCCACTCATCACGCCATTTCCAACGCCGTGCAGATTCAGGCTGGAGACATGGGCTGCATCGGTGCTGTTGGAACGGACCGTGCCGCTGAGGGTCAGCGTCTGCCCGGCCACGGTGTTTTCGATGCGGGCATTGCCACTGCTGGCCGCATTGCCATTGGAAAGGCGAATATCGCGATCACTGGAGCCACCATTGGCCCCCGTAAATTCGAGGCGCCCCACAGTGACACTATTTTGTCCCAGGGTGATCATGGTACCCGCGCCCATGGCCGAATTGACCCCTTTATTACCGATGGTGGCGAAGCGGAAAGCCCCGTCTGAGATGCTGATGTTCCCCAAAAAGCTGTTGGCATTGTTATTGAGGAAAACCGTGCCGTTATCCGTGCGGTTAAGGCCCGCCACCCCAGAGATCAATCCATCGATGATGAAGTTCTGCCCACCACGAAAAGTTAAAACTCCAGGTAACAGGACGTTACCCGTCAAGGTCAATGCGCCCGAGCCTTGATTGTAAAAGGAACCGCCGCCCGTGATGATGCGATCCGTCGTGGCCGCAGCACCTGTGTACTTTACATGGGAATTGGCCCCGACGGTGAACCCGTTGCCTGCCCCGATGGCGCTATTGACACCAGCGTTCGCGATGCTGGTGAAAAGCAGGGTGCCATTGGTCACCACGGTATTGCCGGTGTAGCTGTTGGCATCGTTGGTGATGCGCCAGACGCCGCGCTGCCCCCCAGTGACACCATTCACAGAAACCGAAAGTCCTCCCTGAGCGCCACCATTGGAGATGAGGCCACTCACGGTGTTCCCAGAGGCATCGTTGCTACGGTTACCGATCGTAGTATTCAAGTTCAGGGTGATGGTGGAGGTGGTGTTCCCGCCACTGATGTTGCCTGTGATGTTCAGCTTATAGGTGCCGGGATCCGCATCGGCGCTCGTCGCATTGTTGGCGATGGTGTAGGTGCCCGCCGTGGTGCCGCTGGCAGCCTCCAGGATGAGGGGGGCATTGATGGTCGTCGTGGTCAGAGTCCCGGCAGACATCGTCAGGCTGCCGCCACTGCTCAGATGCAGGGCTTCGCCAGCATTGGGTCCGGCACTGCCCAGGGTATAAAGCCCGGCTGCATTGGTGCCATTGAAAGTCAGGGTGCGGAGATTCCTTCCCGCATCAATGGTGATCAGCGTATCCGCCGTGGTACTGCCAAAGGTGGCCGTGTCTGCACTGGTGGTCCCGGTGGTCTGTCCTGGGGCAACCCCGCCCGTCCAGTTACCCGGAACAGCCCAGCTTTGAGTGCCCGTCTGGGCCGGATTCCAAGTACCGTTCACCACCTGGGCGGAAGCGGAAAGGGCAGCCAGGAAAACCAGAACACAAGGCATCCACCATCGGCATTCAGCTCCCACCACGATGGTTCGTCCTAAACGCGAAGTGGAGACATGGTTGCCCATGCTCCTGAAGAGCTGACTGATGTGCATGGTGCCGCAAGGGGGGAAGCGAACGTTTGACTGCCCTGGCAGGGGTTGGAAAGGCAGACGAGTATGGTAACTCGTCAGTTTTGGCCATGCAAAGAGGAATTCCTTTATGTACGCCCTTTGTCAGGCTGCCAAAAGCGCAGCAAAAACGTATTTTTAAATAATTCGGCCCTATAATGTGTCGAATTGGAGGAAACCCAACCATGCCAACTCCCAACATTCAAGACAAGGAAGGACGCCCGGGCAGCAGTGCCCCACTTCCCCACCCGCCCCCTCAAGCCCCGAGTGAAAAAAAAATCCAGCAGGCTTTCTGCGGCCATCTGGTGGACCGCGCCCTGCTTCAGGGCCCCAATCATCGCCTCACGGAACTGCGCCTGCTGTTCTCCGTGGTGACCGATTTTGTGCGCGGCTTTCGCGGCCTGCATTTCGTCGGGCCCTGCATCACGGTCTTCGGCTCCGCCCGGTTTAAGGAAGATCATCCCCATTACCAAATGGCGCGCGAGGTGGGCGCTGCCATCACCCGCATCGGCTTTACCGTCATGACTGGCGGCGGCCCGGGCATCATGGAGGCAGCGAACCGTGGGGCCAAAGATGTCGGCGGACGCAGCGTGGGCTGCAACATTGAACTGCCCTTTGAACAGAGCCACAACCCTTACCTGGACCGCTGGGTGACGATGAAGTACTTCTTTGTCCGCAAGGTACTGCTGATGAAGTACAGCTACGGTTTTGTCATCATGCCTGGCGGCTTTGGCACGCTGGATGAGATGTTCGAGGCCCTGACGCTGATCCAGACCAAAAAGGTGCGCAATTTTCCCATGGTGGTCATGGGCAGCCAGTTCTGGGGAGAGCTGCGTGCACTCATCGACAGCATGGTGACGAATGGCACCATCAGCCCCGAAGATCTGGACCTGATCTGCTGGACCGACAGTGTGGAAGAGGCCGTCAACCACCTGCAGGAAAAAGCCGTGAAGCAATTCGGTCTGACCTGTGAGGTGCCGCCGCAGAGCAGCTCCTGGCTGGGCGAGAAGGGCCTGTGAGCAGGTTCAGCAAGGAGTGCGACTCAATGCAGCCTCACTCCTTCACAAAGCTCGGGCGGTGACTGGGGATCTGGGCCTTGAAATCGCCCAGGCTGTTCCAGTGTGCACGCGCATCCAGATCCACCTCGGCGATGGCCACAGTGCCCCATTCGGTCGCCTTGGCGAGGACATCGCCATAGTGATCAAAGATGCCGGAGATCATCCACTGATGTTTGCTTTCATCCGTGTAGGTGCTGCTGACCACATAGACGTGATTTTCACAGGCACGGGCAGCGGCTAGGCGAGGATTGCAACCCCACACGGGCCAGGCAATGACCTCCGCCCCTTTCACGGTGAGGGCGCGGGCGACTTCGGGGAAAAAGCCATCGTAACAGATCATCATGCCCACCTTGCCAAAGCGGGTGTCAAAGACGGGGTAATCCCGCCCTGGCGTGATGCCGGCCTCCACCTCACTGCGCGGCAGGCTGACCTTGCGATACTTGCCCACCAGTTCTCCCGCAGGCCCAATCAGGGCGGCGGTATTGTAGATCGTGGCCCCGTCCCGCTCGATGAGCCCTGCGACGATGTAGAGGCTGTGTTGCTTGGCCAGTTTGCCAAAGTACGCCGTGCTCGGTCCAGGGACGGTCTCAGCACATTCGACCATTTTTTTGCCTGTGCCGTAGTAAGTGAGCGTTTCCGGCAGCACCACGAGGTCGGCCTTTTTTTGTGCCGCTTCAGCGATGAGCGGGGCAAACTGAGGTGGCTTGTCCGCAGGCTCTTTGCCCTCCTTCGGTTGCAGATGGATGGTTGCCAGCCGCACCTTACGCGGCGTGGGGGCAGGCACGGCTTTCAAAGCCACATCGCTAAAAGTCACGCGAGCATTCGAGGCCCACTGGAGGTAAAGCTCGATCTTTGCCTGCCGCGCTGCCTTGGGAGCCCTCAGCGTCTCCTCAAAGCGGCCCCACTCGCCCGCTGCACCGCCGAGATCGCGTGGATACTCGGGTTCGGCCTGCGGGACAGTACCTTTGGCATAACCACTGGCGGCCGGCTCCTCCCAGCGGACCGATTTGCCTGCGGCATCCTGCCAGATCACGCGAGCCACCACACTGCGGCGAGGCTCCGGCACGGACTCAAAATTTCTCCAGGCGGTGAACTGGTAATGCTGGCCACCTTGCACAGGCAGGGTCTGCGTCCAGCAACCGATCCATTGCTCTCCTGCCCCGGTTTTGATAACCAGACCGGGATGGTTTTCGCGCCCGCCTTTTTCCATCTGCTCATGCTGGGGAGTGGCCTCGGCGCGGGGAGATTCAAAGGTCCATGTCTGGGCCCAGACGGAGGAACAAAGGCTTAAAACGGCAAGCAGGCACTTCATGCCAGCTACTACGCATTGAGAAGGCCGCTTTGTGCAAAGGCGGCTCAGAGAGAGGCGCGGCAATTGTCCAGCAGCGCGTGGAGATAGTCGGAGATCTCTTCAAACGCGCGCTTGTAGTCGGAGTCGGCCAGACAGATGAGCTCGGCACGGGCTTCATTGAGCATGTTCTGGGCAAAGCTCACAGCGCGCTCAATGGCTCCTTCATAGTCGGCGATGCCGGCCAGGATGGAGGTGTCCATCGGTTCGCCCTTCAGCAGCATTTTGTTGAGCTTTTGCTTCTGGGCATCGGTGGCATCCATCAGCAGATACAGAATCGGCAGCGTCAGCTTGCCCTTCACCAGATCGGTGCGCAGAGTCTTGCCGACTTTGGCTTCATCGCCCACCAGATCCAGGCAGTCGTCATAGATTTGGTAAACGGTGCCAAGCTTCATGCCGTAGCTATGCAGGGCCTGTTCCACCTGCTCTGGCACGCCGTTGAGGCGGGCACCGAGACCGGCGGCAGCGGCGAAAAGCGCGGCGGTTTTCATCTCGATCATGCGCAGGTAATCCGGCACGGAGAGATTCAGGTCAAAGCGGCGCTGGGTCTGCAAAATCTCGCCGCTGCACACATCGCGGGAAGCCTTGGCGATGCTGCGGCACACCTGGGTGTCTTCAAATTCGGTGGCCAGCTCCAGCGAATAGGCAAAAATGGCATCGCCCAAAAGCACGCTGAGGGCGCTGCCCCACTTGGCCGCGGCGGTGGGCAGGCCGCGCCGGGTGGCAGCACCGTCCATGATGTCGTCATGCACCAGGGAGGCGATGTGAACCATCTCCAGAATGACCGAAAGGCGGGTGTGATCCGCCGTCTTGCCACCTGTGGCACCGCCGGCCATCAGGGCCAGGGCTGGACGGATGCGTTTCCCGGCGGCCTGGCAGACGTAGCTGACATAACCTTCCACCGCTGGATCAAAAGCCCGGGCTTGTTCGCGAATGGATTTCTCGACGATCTCGAGATCGGCACGAACGAGTTCGAACGGGAAAACAGGGGCGGAAGCGCTGGCGGGGGGATTTTTCATGGACAGGGCGTGGCTGGCAGCGCCGGGGGACTAAAATCGGACTCTTATTACGTGGCGCACCCACTTTCCTGAGTCAATTACGACCTGCATGGAATCTGCGTCTGATCTTTCATCCAGGTTATTTTGGCTGAAAGCTGTGAAAACAGCCTTTTTCCTCGCCAAACCCTGATCCCAGGCTGAAAAGCGGCGTTTTTGCCCTCTAAATTCAGGAACGGCGACGGCGGCCAAACAGGGCCAGCGCACCAAAAATCAAGAAAATGGCCCGGGACGGCTCCGGCACCAGGGTGATGCTGAGGACGCCTGTGCTGAACAAATCCGCCGTGTTCCACACCAGGCCGTCGGGCAGAGAAGGAAGGTCAAACTGGGCCACGTTGCCAGCTATGGGCCCCGTCAGCCCAGTCCAGTCAAATAGCCGCCATTGGTCATTCGCGGCCCAGGCGGTCATGCCTGTCGGATTGGCCACTTTTAAAATGGTGCTGCTGCCGAGGTCCAGCCCGCCCAGGATGATGGCCCGGTCTGCTGCCGAAGCGATGCCCGTATTGTCCCCCAAACCAGCCCCGGAAAAGAGATCGAAGTCCAGGATGGAACCTGTCTGCAAAGTCAGCAGACCTATACCGGTCGTCTGCAAAGTCAGGCTGCCCGCCGCCGTGGGCAGCGCGCCCGGAAGTTCGGTTCCAATCTGAAGGGTGGCCCCGGTGAGGGTGATGTTTCGATCGGCCCCGGCGAGGATGCGGCCACTGCCGCCCAGGGTGGCTCCGGCGGCGACGGTGACATTCCCAGTGCCTGTGGCGGACCCGCTGCCCGTGATATTGCTGACCAGCAAAGTCCCGGCATCCACCAGAGTGCCACCGCTGTGGGTGCTCTCGCCGGTGATCGTCCAGGTGCCCAGGCCGGCCTTTTGCAGCACGGTCCCCGCGCTGCCGTTGTTTCCTATGCTGACGATCTCATTTGCTCCCAGGTTGGTCCCCGTCAGGCGGAGGGTTCGGATGGCAGTGACATTCGTGCCGGTGGAGGTAAAAGGGGCCGTGAACTTCACACTGCCGGCACCGTTGTTTTCCAGCACGGCCAAAACGGTCTGCACCGTGGCCACGGAATTGGCGATCTGGATGGGCCGGTCTGTGGTGGCATCACTGCTGCCCACATAGCGCAGCGCGCCGATGATGTGCAGGACCGTGGTATTGCCGCCGCTGGCCAGCTCGATGACGCCATTGCTCGTGCCCGTTCCCAGAGAGCTTGCCGTGCCCTGATTGGCCAACACAGAGGCCTCCACCGTGGCATTGCGGATGAGGGTCTGGCCCGCATAAGTATTGGCCGGGCCCAGGGGTAGAAACATGGTGGTGGGCACCGTGGCGGTGCTGACGGTGGCCACGTCATTCACGGATAGGGAGAGATTGTTTTCATTCTCGCCAGACCCGCCGAGGAATCCGGCGCGGAAGTTATTGTTAGTCGTCACATTGTCCACCATCAGCGTGGAGATGACGCTGGCCCCGCCGACGATGCGGTTGTCCGTACCGGTGCCCATCACCTGCAACCAGTCCACCGTCGTGTTATAGGGGGTGCTGCCGATGCCGAGGATGATCTTGCCACTGCGCTCACCGGAACCGAGAAGGAACTCCGTGTTGGAGCTGATGGACCCGGCTTGGAAATGCAGGATGCCTTCATGCACCCGCGTGCTGCCGGTATAGGTGCTGGCTCCGCGCATGACCAGGGTGCCCAGGCCACCTTTGGTCACGGTGGTGCCAAACCCGGCGGCGTTGACGATGGCGGAATTGATGACCAGCGGGGCAGCGGTGTTGTTCTGAATGATCGGCAGATCGTTGTTCGCCCCGGCATCGGGTGACTTCAGCGTGCTGGTGGAAATGGTCTGAGTGAAGTTGCCCACGGTGCTGGAAACCAGGATGCCACCGACGGTCAAAATACGCCCCGTCACATCCTGCGTTAGAGTGGTTGTCTGGGCCAGGCCAAAGCGCAGGCTGGTTATGGCAGTGTTCGCCCCCAGTGTGGTGGTACCCACCCCGGCAGCGATGTCTGCATTGCCCACCAATGTGGTGGCCGTGGAGGGGGTGTAACCGCCAGAAGGCAGGGCCGAGAGAGGGACGATCTGCCGCACGCCGCCGCTGATGGCCGTGGAGCCTAACCATTCATCTCCTGCTGTGGCATCGAGCGACCAAAGGTAAGGCGCACCGAGCGAAGAAGTGAAGATGTCATTGTCCGTGCCGCCCGTCGTCGTGAGGCTGCCGGTGGTGGGCCGGGTGATGCCCACGATGCCACCCACGCCACGAGTGAAACTGCCAAAGGAGAGATCCACCCGCGTGGCACCATTCTGTGCCACCGTGATGTAGCTGGAGCCACCATGCGTGGCATTCACGCCCGTGGGCACCACAGGGCCAAAGGCCTGGCTGTTGCTGGCTCCGCTCTTGCCCGTGATCAGCAGGGTGCCGCTATTGAGGTTGAGCTCGTTTGGGATGGCGATGCCACTGTGCAGGATGTTGGTGGTGGGGCTGGTGGCCGCGCTGAAGTCCAGGTGCAATGCGCCACCATTGAGGGTGGTGATGGTGTTTCCTACTGAGGAGGCCAGCATCACGGTGCCATTGCCTTCCTTTACGAGGGTCAATGCACCCGTACTGGTGCGGGTGATGGGATCCAGCACATCCATGTTGCCAGCCCCTGCCAAGACCAGCACGCGGGCGGTGGTGGCTGTCTGCGTGATGGCAGCCCCGGTGGGGGTATCAAAGATGAGTTTGCCACTGTCTGACTGGATGCGGATGGTGGTGACACCGCCCAGGGTGATGAGGCCCGTGAGGGTGTTATTGCCACTGACATTGCGGATGCCGCCATTGCCTGCCACACCGAGGCTCGATATGGAAATGGGCTCTGCCGCCAGGGTGATGCCACCCGCCAGTTCCATGGCTGCGCCGGCACTGATGGTGGTGGAACCAAAAGTAGTGCCAGAAACGCCCAGGGCATTGGCGTGCGTGGGCCTTAGCACCCCGGCGCTGATGGTGAGGATACCCGTGAAATTGTTATCCCCACCCAGAGTCAGACTGCCATTGCCAGTCTTGGTCAGCAGCCCCGTGCCGATGCCGATGCGACCATTGATGGCCATGTCTCCACGACCACCGACGTTAAGATTCACCGTGCCTGCGATGGCGCTAGTGGCTGGGGTCGTGGCTTGGATCGTCAGCAAGCCTGCATCGGAAGTGAAGGTGGAATTTCCCACCAGGGTCATCAGTCCAGTGAGCGTGTTGTTGCCACTGACATTGCGAAGCACACCATCCACCGAGGTGCTGGCCCCCAGGCCGGAAAGCGTCAGCGGACGGCTAAAGGTGATGCCATTGGAGAAGCGCAGGGAGCCTCCCTCGATGACGTTGATGGTGCCACCTGTGGTGCCAAGAGCAGCCCCGTTTCGAAGCTCCAGCGCCCCGCTGGCCACCACCGTGCCACCTGTGTGGCTGCTGGTCCCCGTCAGGATGGTCGTGGCCCCGGCCGAGCCATTGATCAGCAGTGTCACCGCCCCACCGCCCGCATTGTTGGTGATGCCGGAATGCACAGTCAGCAGGGAGCTGTTGGAATGATTGGTCAGGAAAAGCTGCCCCGCGCCTGCACTGGCCCCGCCTGCGGAAAGGGAGCTGGCCACACCGAGCTGGCCGATGGTGAGGCTTTTTGCATTTGAAGTGATCTGTACACCCCCGACCACGCCGAGGCGCAGGGTATTGCCTGCACCCGTGAGGACCGTGCGATCCACCTGCGTATCCGCCATGGAAACCGTCGCTAGGTTTGCCAGCGCCCCCGCCTGGGTCACTGGTCCGGTGGAACTGCTGTTCAGCATGAGATGCGATGTGGCGTCGCTGGTGACAGGTGTGGCCGTCACGGCGGGTGTGCTGCCGCTGAAGTTCGTCAAGACACCGCCAGAAACCTGCGCCCAAGTGCCCAGACCAACGCCCGATTTGTAAGTGGCCCAAGGCCCCAAAACCGTATCCGCCATGCTGCTGGTAATGGCCCCCGAGGCCGGAGCCGTGAAGGCGATGGTGCCCGTGGTGGTGCGGCTCAAGGTGCCAAAGCTGAGGTTCATCTCCCCGCCCGTGCCGGAGGTGAGCTCGACGGATGAACGAAAGCCCTGCACGCTGATGTTGCCCAACCGCTGGGAATTGACTGTGCCAGCCTTGCCCGTCAGCATGAGCACGGAACTGCCGATGTTGCTGCCGATGAGGTCCAGCCCGCCCGGTGTGGCGAGGCCATTGTACAAGATGTCCTGCTGAGGTGCCGTGGCCGCAGCATAGTCCAGCACGGTGATGCCACCCGTATAGCCGGAAGTGGTGCGGCCCAGCACCGTATTTCCACCATAAGTGTTCGCAGCGTTTAGCGTCACCGTTCCATCACTTTTCGTTAGGGTGAAACGGTGAAAGGCATAACCGGACCCACCATCAGTGATGGGGGCGCTGATGACCATGCCTGTATTTCCGGAGTGCATGAGTACACCCGTGCTGCCCGTCATGGTGATGCCACCGGAGAGGGTCACCCCATTCCCCGTCACACGGATGGCCGCGTAAGTATTGGCAAAACCGGAGGCCGTGATGGGCATGGTGTAATTGCCCGAGCCGCCGAGGGTCAGGGTGCCGTTGTTTTGGATGGTGATGCCACTGACATTGGCAATCGTCCCCTGAGCAGTGATGCCCGCGTAGATGTAGCTGCCGATGGTCAACATGCCCGTCAGGTTCGGGTTGGAGGCCATGCTCAAATTCACGAACTGTGTCGCCGTGCCACCGCTTTTCTGAAACGTGAGATTGCTGCCCTGAAGGGCCAGATTACCTCCAAAGCCTACGAACTGTGACCCGCCCGAAGCAAAGTCAGCAAACTGGATGAGGCCGCCATCGCCAAAATTCAGCACCGTGTTGGCCGCTGCACCATTCAGCGTGTACTGTTGCCCAGTCACGGGTGTTGTTGCGCCTAGAGCCAGGAAATTGATGCCCTTTAAATTCATGTTGCCGGAAATGCTGACCGTATTGGCAGCCGCCGGGGTGGTGCTGCCGAACTGGGCCGTTTCCAGCCCTGTGTTACCCCACAGGACGTTGGCACTGGTGGAGTCGAGCCAGTTCGCCACCGTGGTGTTCCAGGTTCCGTTGCCATTTTGCAAACCGGGTGTTCCTGGAGTGGCATCCCAGGTCAGCACTTGGGCCTCTAGGCGAAGAGGCAGTGCCAAGTAGGTTTGGCAAAGCAGCAAAATGGCCACACTGGAGGACCGAATCCACGCGGAGATCGAGTGGGTGGCAGGGTGCAGGAGGAATTTCATAGCGGATTGGCCACCCCTGCCGTGACTCGCATCCGTGGACTTCCAGCGGTAGGGAAAACCGATTTTTCACAAGACGTTCGGGGGGACGCCTAACAAGCCAAGCATCGGCCATGCCATGCGCTCACCTCAGCCGCCAGCTGGGCACATTAATACAGGAATAGGTCGTGCCCACACCTGCGCCCCGTGTCACTCCAGCCCTAACAAACGCTGTGATTCTTCCAAAAGGAATTTGGTGTCAGTGAACGGCTCCCAGCTCACGTCCCACCAGCGAAGACGGCCCTGGGCATCCACCAAAACGGCGGCGTGGAGGGGTTCCTCTTCAAAGTCGTCGTAGGCTTTGAAGGTCTTGAACATGGCGAGACTGGGATCGCAGTAGATAGGGAATGGCGGCAGTTTTTTTGTCGTCATCTGCTCTGTGATGCGGACTGCGAGAGACATAGGCTCCAGGGTGATGGCGGCCATTTGAACGCCGGCTTTTTCAAAATCGGCGGAGACTTTGGAGAAGGCATTGATCTGGGTCATGCAGTGAGTGCAGGCACTGCCCAGGTAAAAGAGCAGCAGGTGCGGTTTGCCTTCGAGAGCGGAGCTGTCCATCAGTTTGCCCTCCAGTGTCAGAGCCTCCCACTTCGGGCCCACCTGGGGCTGCCAGTGCATGGGGCCCAGAGTATCCAGAGCGGGACGCATGCCGCTGTCTTTGCGCTGAGGGGCAGCGGCCTGCCAATTCCCCTGAATACCGATTGTGGGGGCGAGGGCGGTGAGGCGCTGGGCCAGAGGCAAGTCTTTGTCCATGGCAAAGGCCAGTTTACCCGCCTGCTCGAGAGCTTTTTTGGCATCGTCCTTTTTGCCCAAGGCCGCCAACAGTTCCGCCTTGGCCGCAAAACCTGCGAGGTCTTGAGGGAACTCTTTGATGTCCTCCTCTGCCTTCTTTTTGTCGCCCAAGGTCAGCCACAGAAATGCGGCCCGCTCAGGTGGCATGGAGCTGGCAGCATCCAAGACCTTGGCGGCATCTTTGCTTTTAGAAAGGATGGCTTTCAGGGCCCGCAATTCCTTGAGGGTGCTCACAGCAGGCCCTTCATTGGGTTTGTCCTTGGTGACAACTTCGGGGGTTTTAGCCTTGGCCTCATTGCCCTTCGTGGTTTTGGCTTTGGCGGCTTCCTTGGCCTTCTCGGCTTTGGCTTTGTCGGCAGCCGCCTTGGCTTTCGCGATGGCTTTGCGATTCAGTTCGTCAAGCTGGGCGATGTTGGTTTCCAGGGACTTGAGATCGCCCTTGTGATAGAAGGCCAGAGCGCGGGCCTCCCGCCGGGCGATTTCGATCTGGTCATGGTCCACGGCTTTCAGCAGAGGGCCATCGGTGAGCGCCAAAACCTCGTCCCACAGCTCCCACTTCGTCAGTGTATCCACGAGGCGTAGCGGGCCGTAGTTGGCGCTGCCTTTGCCCAGGTGGTTATACTTCGGGTGGCGTGGATTGGTGATCAGACTTTTGGCCAGGCCGATGGCATCCTTTGCGCGGCCAAGTTCATTGTAGGTGCGCACCAGCCACTCTTCATTGTGCGCGTAGTTGTGGATCTGGTCTGGCAGGATCCGGTTTTCGATCATGTAGGCATGATCCACCCGGGTGCTGGCCTCCTGCTGCCAGGCGGCATCGTCCTGACGTTTCAGTTTGGAAAAGGTGTGCCCGGACATGTGCCACATGTGAGCGATGGCAGGAGCGATCTGGCCATTCTGCGCAGCGGATTTCAGGGCCTGCCCAGGCTTGGGGCCATCCCAGAGGTGGATGCGGTAGTGATGTGCGGGGTGCTCTGGATTGGCGGCGAAAACTTGGTCCAGCAGGGCATTGAGCGCCATGGGACTGGAGAGGGGTGCATCGCCCTTGGCATGCCAGATTTTCCACGCGAGAAAGGCCTTCGCCTCCACATCATCGCCATGCTCCTGGACGATGGTTTCCAGGTCGCGGATGAAATCCAGAGCGCGCTGTTTTTTATCCCGTTTGTCCTCCTTGTAAAAGGTCTCCAGGGTGGCGATCCACAGCTTCTCCCGCGCACTCGCCTTCTCCTTCAAAGCGGTGGCTTTCTTGATGAACTGCTTCGCCCGTGCCTCGTTGTTCACGTTGGCCATGGTCAGTCCCCAATAGGCCATGGCGCAGTCTTTATCCAAAAGCGCCACCTGCCGGAAGGAACGTTCCGCCTCATAGTACCAAAAGCCATGAAGCTGGCCGACGCCCTGATTGAAGAACTTCTGGGCCTCCGCGTTCTTGGTGGAGATTTTAAAGTCCACCTTGCCCGTGCCCGGCATCAGTACCGCCGCCTGACGCGGCCCCTCATTGAAGGCCTCCCCGTGGAGCGAGTGCCCGGGCAGAGGGTCTGCCGCTGGACAGGCCAGGGCGAAGCTGAAGGAAAGGAACAAAGGAAGGCGCGGGTGCATGCAGGCTGGAATCCATAACGGCCACGCCCGCACGAATCCTTCCGCGCGCCGCTGAATCATACCTTGCGCCAGCGTTTGGCTTTGAACTCATGTCGCGGCAGGCTGTCCGCCTCCACCAGCCGCACGGGGATGCGCATGGAGAAGGTATCGCGCAGCTTTGCCTCCAATCGTTTGATCAGTGCCTTGGAGACATTGCCCGGCACTTCGATGAGAATCTCGATCTCGTCCATGGCATCCACCTTGCGCTGCTCCACCATGAATTCGACAATCTCTCCGAACTGCCGAACCACGGCCTCGACCGCGCTGGGATACACATTCACACCACGCACAACCACCATGTCATCCACACGGCTGAGCACCCCGCCCTCCAAGGCCAGGCGGCCCTGCCAGAGGCGCTTTTTCACCCAGTCGCCGGTGCGGTAGCGCAGCAGCGGGCCAGCGGCACGATCCAGCGTGGTGAGCACCAGTTCCCCACACTCACCTTCGTTCACTTCCAGGCCCGTGGCAGGATCAATGACCTCGGCCAAGTAAGAGTCCTCAATGACGACGAGCTGGCCGGGAACGGCGGTGGTTTCATAACTCACGGGCCCCACTTCGGTCATGCCATGGTGATCATACACGCGGGCATTCCATAACTTTTCAATGCGGGCACGCACCTCGGGGATGCTGCCACCGGGCTCGCCTGCGACGATGATTTTCTGCACCCGCAGAGACAGGTGTTCCACCCCGCTGGCCTCGCCGATCATTTCGCCCAGACGCAAGGCATACGTGGGGGTGCAACACAATACGGTGGCCCCATAACGGGCCATCATTTCCAAACGCGCCTGACTGGAAAGCCCCCCGCTGGGGAGGGTGAGGTAGTGGCCATTAGCCGCCTCATATGCGGTCCAAAAACCGAGGAAGGGCCCGAAGGAAAAGGCGAAGAAGATGCGGTCCTTCCCTGCCACCAGATCCGCGCCGTCATAGACATGACGCCAGCATTTCAGCATGGCCTCCCAGCTTTCCGGCGTATCCAGCCAGGCCACGGGCTGGCCACTGCTGGTGCCGCTGGTCTGGCAAAAGCGCGTATAGGACTCCAGAGGTTGGGTCAAGTGTGTGCCGAAGGGCGGGTGCGCGAGACGATCTGCCAGCAATTCATCCTTCAGCGTGAAAGGCACCTGCTGAATAAAATCCTCCACGCCATTCATGGAGGAGATCACCACTTTGGCAGCCTGAAACTTGCTGGCGTAAAATCCGCCCGCGCCATTCACGGTGACGAGAATGGAGCGCAGCTTGCGCCATTGGTTGGAACGCAGGCGGTCACGATCTATGGGGGAACTCACATCAGCCACGGTGAAGGGTTGGCGAGCAGCCTGGACGGGTCAAACAGAGATGCGCAGACGGAGGCAGATCATCCCAGGCTGTACACCGCACCATAGGCCCCGGCTTCATCACCCAAAGCAGCCAGCACCAGCCGTACCTGCTGGCCTCCTGGCCGCCATTCATACTGGTCCAAAAACGCGGCCAAGGGCTGCAGCAGATGATCCCCTGCCCCGGTGGCGATGCCGCCGCCCAGGATGATGAGCTCAGGGTCCAGCACATTGATGAGGCTGGCCAGGCCTGCGGCCAGATGACGCACCGACTCCAGCCAGATTTTTTCCGCTTGGGCATCCCCCGCAGTACAAGCAGCCAGCAGCGCATGAGTGGTGGCATACTGGCCGTTCCCGCGTGCGTGCAGGGTCTTGTTGCCAATGGCCACCTCCAGACTGCCCGGTGTGCCAAAGAGATCCACCGGCTCATTGAGATCCGTGGTGATGTGGCCCAGATGCCCGGCACGGCCCAGCGCTCCTTTTAGCAAACGCCCACCGCTGTAGATCGCCCCGCCCACGCCCGTGCCCAGGGTGACCATGAAGACATCCTGGCAGCCGGTGGCCGCCCCCACCCACACCTCGCCCAGCAGGGCAGCCTGGGCGTCATTGAGCACATTCACCCGCCGATCCAGAAAGGTGGGCCAGTCCAGCTTTTCCAGCCCGTGCATCCGCCCAGGCATCCACTGGATGCAGCGCCCCTCAGGATGGGCCAAACCGGGCGCGGAGAGTCCCACGGGCAGCTTTTGCCCTCCCGCGAGCATTTCCAATTCCGCCACAATGCCGCGCACGGTGAGGGCAAACTGCGGCAGGCCATCCACGAATTCGCCATCCCGCGTGGGTCGAGAGAGATGCGTGATCTGCCTGCCCGTACGGCTTTCGATGAGCGCGGCCTTGATATTGGTGCCGCCGAGGTCAATGCCGATGGCGAGATCCCTGGATGATGCACTCATGGTTAGGCTAAGATTCACGACCCTCCGAAACCGTCCACCCGCCATCCACAGCCAGCACCTGCCCGGTGATGAATTTCGCCGCGCGCGATAGCAGGAACAGGGCGGCCCCTTCCACATCCTCTGGGCTGCCCACACGCCCGCCATCCAGAGGCTGCTTGGCCGCGACAAAACGGATAATGGCCTCATTTCCCACGGCCCGCTGGGACATGGGAGTCTCCACCAAAGCGGGAGCGATGACGTTCACGCGGATGTTTTGCTTGGCGTAGTAACTGGCGATGGATTGACTGAAACCGACGATGCCCGCCTTGGCCGCTGCGTAGGCATGGCTGGCAAAAAACTCCGGCGAGGGCGACCAGCCGAGAACGCTGCCCATGTTCAGGATGCAACCGCCCCCGCCCTGCTGGAGAAACTGACGCACCGCAGCGCGGTTCGACAGGATGAGAGAGGAGAGGTTGAGCTGCAGCGTGTAGCTGAGGCCCTCAGCCGTCATTTCATGCAGGGGGCCATCCCCGCGCGAGCGACCACTGCCGCCGGCCACGTGGTAGAGCGCATCCAGCCGCCCAAAGTTTTCCACCGCCAGCGCCACTGCTTTCTCCGCCGTTTCCGGCACACTGGCATCTCCTGCAAAGCCACAGGCCCCGCTGCCGAGGGTCTGCAAAGCCGACTGCACATTGGCCTCGCTGCGACTGGTGACCACCACACGCGCGCCATTGGCCACCAGGGCCTGCGCTGCGGACAGCCCCAAACCCGTGGTGCCGCCCATGACGACCACGGACATTCCTTCGACATCGTAGCGAGTGTTCATGGCCGATGACTATTCCGAGCGCATCCGACCTGACAAGCCCCACAGCGGATGCTCCATGTAACAGGGCTGTTTGCACCAAGACAGACGGAGCGCGGGTTTTCAACTCGCCTCACTTTCCTGGTGTGCTCGAATACCACCCATGTCCTCATTCGCTGAACAAGTGCACCTGCTGGTGCAGGCAATACGTTTTCGGAATTCGAGACTGAAGATCAGACGACCTTTATGCGAGCTAAAGCTCGGGAGTACTTTCTCAGTCCTTACGCCAGGATCTCTTTCACCACATGTCCATGCACATCCGTGAGGCGGAAGTCACGCCCGGCGTAGTTGAAGGTGAGTTTCTCATGATCCAGGCCTAACAAATGAAGGACCGTCGCATGGAGGTCATGCATGTGGACTTTCCCCTCCACGGCCTGGAAGCCGATGTCATCCGTGGCACCGTGGGCAAAGCCTGCTTTCACGCCGCCACCAGCCAGCCAGACGGTGAATCCGGCGGGGTTGTGGTCGCGCCCAGTGCCATTTCTTTCAGCGTAGGGGGTGCGGCCAAATTCGCCGCCCCACCAGACGAGGGTGTCTTCCAGCAGGCCGCGCTGCTTGAGATCGGTGAGCAGCCCAGCGATGGGCTTGTCCACCGCTGCAGCGTGGTCGCCATGCTTGGGCAGATTGCTGTGCTGATCCCAGGCGGGATTGTTGGAGTTGTCGCCGTAATTGACCTGGATGTAGCGCACTCCCTGCTCAGCCATGCGGCGGGCCATGAGGCATTGGCGGCCAAAGTTGTCCGTGGTCTTGTCCCCGATGCCGTAGAGGTTCAGCGTGGACTCAGATTCCTGGGCGAGGTCCAGCGCATCGGGTGCTTTGTTCTGCATGCGCCAGGCGAGCTCGTAACTCTGGATCACGGCCTCAATCTCATTATCTCCAGGGCGAAGTTGCTGGGCATTCAACGCGCCTAACAATTCATACTGCCGCCGCTGCTGCTCCGGTGTCCAGGTGGTGTTGACGATGTTTTTGATGGTGGCTTCCTTGCTCGGCAGCCCGCTGCGGCCCAGGGGGGTGCCCTGATAAAGCGCAGGCAGGAAGGCATTGCCATAATTGCGCGGCCCGCCATTGCCCAGGCTGGGACTGATGGTGACAAAGCCGGGCAGATTTTCATTTTCCGTCCCCAGTCCATACATCACCCAGGCACCCATGCTGGGGCGGATGAAGCTGGTGGTGCCCGTGTGCATAAACAGCGTGGCAGGGCCGTGCGCCACGCCTTCCGTATGCATGCCATGCAGGAAGCACAGGTCATCCACATGGCGATTGATGTGAGGGAAAAGATTGGAGGCCCAGCGCCCGGATTCACCATGCTGGGCGAATTCCCACAGGGGCTGCTTCAGCCGCTGGGGAGATCCCTTGCCCGTCTTTGCCACGGTGCGCGGATCGGCAATATCAATGATCTTTTGGTCGTCCTTCAGCAGCCGAGGCTTGTAATCATAAGAGTCCACATGGCTGACCCCGCCCTGCATGAAAAGGAAGATGACCCGCTTGGCCCTCGGTGCATGATGCGGCTGCATTCCCACGCCGGGAGTGCCCGCCGCCCACGCCTGACGCTGCGCCAGCGCAGACGCGGCGAGATACCCGAAACCACAGCCCGTGGTCTGGAGAAAGGAACGTCGGGAGGAGAACATGCGGTTAGAACGGGCGTAGGATGCCTTTTTTTGCTTGGCAGACCAAGATCATTTTTCGGCCTTCCTTTGAAGGTCATGCAGTCACCATGACAAGATTTATCCTGCATGTGACGACTCTCGCCAGGCGCATTATCCGTCTTTGGCCCCATAAACTCGGCTGTTAAGACGCCCGGATCGTAATTCCAGTCTCGACAATCTCCTGCGCTCGTTTTTTGATCAGGAAACTCCCGCCCATGACTGACGCCTCCTCCTTTCTCCGTTCTGCATTTGCCCTCTTGGCCGCAAGTTTGTTGATGAGCAGTTGCAGTTCGGCCCCAAAAGAAGAGGCAGGTCAGGTCGGCCCGCCCAAACGCGGCGACTCTTTTTGGATCGGCGATCAGGTGGCGGGCAGCCCGAAGCTAGTGATTGACCTGACGGCGCAGCGCATCCGGTATTACAAAGGTGGCAAGCTGGTGGGGGTTTCCCCCATCTCCTCGGGCCGGGATGGTCATGCGACCCCCACGGGCAATTTCAAGATCACCCAGAAAGATGTCTATCACCGATCATCCATCTACGGTGCCTATGTGGACTCTGCCGGAAACGTCGTCGTGGAAGATGTGGATTCGCGCATGGATCCATGCCCGGCGGGAGCGCGGTTTGTCGGGGCCAAGATGCATTACTTCATGCGAGTCGTCGGCGCAGTGGGCATGCACGAAGGTTTTCTGCCCGGTTACCCGGCTTCTCATGGCTGCATCCGCCTGCCCACCAAAATGGCCTCCATTTTCTATCAGGCGACCCCGCATGGCACCCCGGTGCAAGTCGTGGGAAATGCCGCCCTCGCTGAATATGAAGCGCCGGTGACCACGGCTCCGGCGGCCACAGGAAAGGTGAAGAAGCCGAAGTCTCAAACGACCGAGGATTGGATGCGGCCCGGTCGCCGCTCGAAAACCCCAAAACGGGGTGCCGTGCCGCCAGGGACAACTCTGTATCTTTGAGACGCCGGATTTTAAAGCCTGCATCTACACGAGAAAGGGGCGGATGGATACTTGAGTCCGCCCGGACATTCGCGACCATAGCCGATGACCCGTACCGAAGCCTACCTAGCCCTGAACCTTATCCCCCAAGTGGGGCCGGTGCGTATCCGGCGGCTGGTGCAGGCCTTTGGTTCACCCGAGGCAGCGCTGCGGGCGAAAGCTTCCGAAATTGCTCAGGTGGAAAGTTTCGGCCCGAAGCAGGCAGACGCCATTGCAGCCTGGGAAAGTGAGGTGGAACTGGAGCTGGAGCTGCGCAAGATCCAGGACCGGGGCCTGACCCTGCTGACCCAGGAGGATGACCTCTACCCGCCCCTGCTCAAGGGCATCTACGATGCGCCCATCCTGCTCTACGTGTGGGGGGAACTGCAAAAGCGCGACCACCAGGCCATCGGCGTTGTCGGCAGCCGCCATGCGACGATCTACGGCATGAATGCGACCAAGAAGCTCAGCTTTCAGATCGCCTATGCAGGCTACACCGTCATCAGCGGTCTGGCGCGGGGCATCGATACCGCCGCGCATGAGGCCGCCCTGGCCGCCAAGGGGCGGACCATCGCCGTTATTGGCTCGGGAATGGGCAAACTGTACCCGCCGGAAAACATGGCCCTGGCCCAGCGAATTGCCGAAAATGGGGCCGTCATCAGTGAATACCCCGTGGACCGGATGGCAGATAGACAGACCTTTCCGTATCGCAATCGTGTGGTGGCGGGTTGGGGCAGCGGTCTGCTGGTGGTGGAGGCCCCCATCAAGAGCGGCTCCCTCATCACGGCGCAGCAGGCCACGGAGCAGGGCCGCTCCGTTTACGCCGTGCCTGGGCCCATTGACAAACCCACCTCCAGCGGCTGCAACCGCCTCATTCAGCAGGGGGCCAAGCTGGTGATGGATGCGGCAGACATCCTGGATGATCTCACCGCTCTCTTTCCCACGGCCCCCATCGCGCCCAAGGTGGAGCCCGTCTCTTCTCCCGCGAACCTGACCCTGGATGAAAAAATCCTCTATCAGACCCTGAACACGGAGGAACTGCACATTGATGAAATCACCGGCCGCTCCGGCCTGGCAGCAGGCACCGTGAACGTGAATCTCATGCGGCTGGAAATGAAACGCCTGGTCCGCGCGTTGCCTGGTCGGCGTTATGTTCGTGTCGGATGAATGATTCCTCGCCTCTTGCCGACGCGTATCCCTTGCGTTAAACATCGCGCCCCTTTTCTGCTCCCGATCCTATGCGCATCCTCCATCTCACGCCCGGCACAGGCAACTTTCACTGTGGAAGCTGCCTCCGAGATCATGCGCTGATCAAGGCTCTGCGTTCCCGCGGGCATGATGCGATCATGGCCCCGCTTTACCTGCCGCTGGTGACGGATCGCGAGGCCCCCAACCCGGAACTCGGCATCCGCGTCGGCGGTATCTCCCTCTACTTGCAGCAAAAACTGCCCTGGTTCCGTTTTGTGCCCCGTTTTGTCCACCGCTGGCTGGACAAGCCGGAGCGACTCCGGTTTGCCTCCCGATTCATAGGCATGACCAGCCCTCGCGATCTGGGCGAGATGGCCCTGGGCGCCTTGCAAGGCGAAGGCGGCCGCCAGTGGCCGGAGTGGAAGCGCCTCATCGAATGGATCCGCACGGATGGCCGCCCTGACGTGATCTCCCTTTCCAACAGCCTGCTCATGGGCCTATGCCCGGCCATCGAGCGTGACCTCGGCATCCCGGTCGTTGTCTCCCTTCAGGGGGAAGATTCCTTTTTGGATACCTTGATCGAGCCCTACCGCAGCCAGTCCTGGGACGCCATGCGGATGAATGCGCAGCATGTCTCCCGCTTCGTCGCCCCCAGCCAGTTTTACGCCCGTGTCATGCAGGAAAAACTGGGCGTCGGGGAAGAGAAAATGTCCGTCGTTTACAATGGTCTCGATGCAAACTCCTTCGGAGTGGCCGAGCCCGACCCGAACTGGCCCGTCATCGGCTACTTTGCCCGCATGATCCACGGCAAAGGGCTCACCACCCTGGTGGATGCCTACATTGAACTCGCGAAACGCGGCACGGTGCCGCGAGTGAAACTGAAGATCGGCGGAGCCAAAACCGCCGCAGATGACAAATACGTCAACGATCTGAAAAAGAAGCTTCAACAGGCCGGGCTGACCCAGCGGGTGGAGTGGCACCCCAACCTGAATTTTTCCGACAAGGTGAAGTTCTTCCGCAATCTCACCGTCATGTCCGTACCTGCGACTTATGGCGAGGCCTTTGGCCTTTACATCGTCGAGGCCATGGCCAGCGGCGTACCGGTGGTGCAGCCAGACCACGGGGCCTTTCCTGAACTCATCGCCGCCTCGGGTGGTGGCGTATTGTGCGCACCAGATGACGTCAGCGCCTTGGCAAATGCGCTGGAAAGCTTGCTGCAGGATGACCACCAACGCGAACAGATCACCAACCGTGGCCTGCAAGGTGTGCGCAACGAATTCAGCGCCGCCCGCATGGCCGAACGCTTTGACGAAGTCCTCACCGCCGCACGTGGTTAGGCCACGGGTGGAGGCACTCTTCCTGGCCCCCTTGAGAAATACCCTTTGGGTCTCACCAAAGCCTCACCTCCTGCATTGCCACGAGGCGTAGGCCCGCTATGCTGGGGATATGAAGTCTGCCCTGCTCCTGCCGCTGTTGGTTTGCCTCAGTCTGCTGGCCTTTCTCGGTCATGGCCAGGCGCAGACAGGCAGTTACAAAGGGAAAGTGGTCATCATCCCCGTGGGTGAGGAGGATCTCATCGCCCGTGCCCGGTTTGAATTCATGTCCCGTACGCTGGAACGCTGCACGAATGAAGGAGCCGAAGCCGTCATCTTTGATCTCGATACCCCCGGCGGACTCCTCTGGGACACGGTGGACCTCATGATGAATGATCTGCAAAAGCTGAAACCGCGCAGCTTTGCCTTCGTCAACAAACGCGCCCTTTCTGCCGGGGCCATGATCGCGGTGGCCACCGATGGCATCTACATGGCCCCCACCAGCACCGCCGGGGCTGCCACCCCCATCTATGGCAATGCCCAGGAAATGGGCGATGCCGAACGTGCCAAGATGAACTCCGCCACCATGGGCATGGCCCGCGCCGTGGCCAAACGCAAAGGCCATGACCCGCGAGTCATTGAGGCCATGATCGACATGAGCCGAGAACTGAAAGTGGGCGACCTCGTTCTGGATACGAAGGACTCCATCCTCACTCTGGATGCCCAGGAAGCGACGATGAAACTGGATGGCAAACCCGTCTTTGCCAAAGGCATCGTGGATACCCTGGACGATATCAAAAAGGCCGAGGGGCTGAAAGGTGCCACGGTCATTGCCGAACCCACCATGTTCGAGGTCATCGCCATCTGGGTCACCAAATATGCGGCTATCCTGATCCTCATCGGCGTGGCGGGTGGTTATTTGGAAATGCAGACCCCAGGCTTTGGCATCCCTGGATTTGTCTCCATGGCCGCCTTCGGCCTGTTCTTCTTTGGTCACTACGTGGCAGGCAGTCTCGTGGGCCAGGAGACGGCGGTGGTCGCTGCGCTGTTTGTCATCGGCGTGTTTCTGCTCATCATTGAGCTGGCCATCTTCCCCGGCCTGCTGGTACCGGGCATCCTCGGCTTCATCCTCATCATGGTGGCCCTGGTTTATACCATGTCTGCCTGGGAGGTGCCGCTGCCCGCCACACTACCCGGCGACGGCAAGGAAGTTCCACAGGAGGTGGGTTTCAATCTCCAAGTCTATGCCCTCGGTCTGCGCAACTTTGCGTTAGGCATCCTGGGGGCAGGCGTGCTCATTCTGGCCATATTCCGCTTTCTGCCAGAGACCGGTCCCTTCAAGAAACTGGTGCTCACCTCCGCCATTGATGGCGGCGAGGCGAAGACAATTCCCACAGTGGCCGTGAGCGTGGGCGATGAAGGCCATGCCTGCAGCGCCCTCCGCCCCTACGGCACCGTACAGTTTGGCGAGCGTCGCCTGGAGGCCATGGTGGAAGGCGGTTACCTGCCCAATGGCACCCCAGTCCGCATTCGCGAAATCCAGGGGCCAAAGATCATCGTCGAACCTTTCGCGTAGTTTTTCAGCATACTATGGTTCTGGCTTTAGCTGGATGTTTTGAGGTCTGGCGTGCTGCGACCGCCCCCTCACCTTGGCCTCTCCCAGGGGAGATGGAACGCGTTTTTGGGAGCTCGAGATGGAAGAGCAACTGAAGTGCCCTTGGTCTCAGGGAACGGAGTCTAAATGACGTCCCCTCGCCCCGCTTGCGGGGAGCAGGGCTGGGGTGAGGGGCCGTCGAAGCTCGAAGGATCCATACCCAAGCTCTCATGGCAGAATGGACCCTTTTAAATGCGTGATACGATAAACGCTACTTCGCCCCAGCCAATGCCGCCTTGATTTCCTGCGCGACTTTCTGGGCAAGGTACTCAGAGCCTGCCTCATGATAATGCACGTCCTGCTTCTTCTGCATCTCGGCCAGCTTGGGGGTGATCCAGGCGTTCAGATCGTTGATGATCACACCATTTTCCTGCATCACCTTGGCAGCGATGGCGTTGTATTCGCTCACTTCACCGAACTCGCGTGGCGGGATGAGCGGGCCTTTAGGAATGGGGGTCGTGGTGGCCCAGATCAGCTTGGCCCCAGTCTTTTTCAACCGCGTCACCAGCGTGCGCAGATTCGCTTCATAGTCCGTCGCTTCCACCTGGCGTTTGCCATCCGGCATGAACTTCAAATCATGGATGCCCCAGTTGAAATGGATGACCGCCCATTTGCCGTCGCCCAGCCACTTGTCCAGATTCGCCACGCCATTTTTGGTCGGCCCGCCGTTCTGAGGGATACGATGCACATTGGCCACACCTTCCAGCAACTTCCGGGTCGGCAGGGTGTAGCCCATGGAGATGGAATCGCCGATCAGCAGCACACGGGGCAGACCCGCCACATCCTGCACAGGCACGAGCGAGGGATTGGGTGCCGCTTTTTTGGCGGGTGTTTTGGCTTCTTGAGACCAAGCGGGTGCCACGAGGGCCAGTGAGAGCAACGACAGCAGCAGAGGACGAAGTTTCATGAGAAAAGCTAGGGCAAGGAATCACCGCCCTTCCCCATCTCGGCAAATTCTGCGCCGGATGCGGAAAGAACGTGAAACCTGAACGCATCTGCATTCCCATGTCATTCATGCGATTTCAGATTCACGACCTCCGCTTTCATGTGCTGCCCATGCGCACGCGTTTCCCATTTCGTTATGGTATCGCCAGCATGAGTGCCCTGCCCCACCTGCTGGTACGGGTGGAGATAAGTGTGAATGGGAAGCCCATCCAGGGTACCGCCAGCGAGGGGCTGCCCCCGAAGTGGTTTACCAAAGATCCCCACACCTACTTCGAGCAAGACCTGGCCGAGATGCTGGCTGTGATCCAGAATGCCTCCCGCCTCGCCCGTCTGGCCTCGGCCACGCCCGTCACCTTTTTTGCCTGGTGGCAGACCCTGTATCAGGAGCAGGCCAGCTGGGCTGGAGTGAAACAGGTGCCATCCCTCCTGGCGAACCTGGGCGTGAGCCTCATGGAACGTGCCGTGCTGGATGCTCTGACAAAGGCAGCAGGCATATCCCTGCACTCATTGTTAGGCTCTGAAAGCCTGAGCATCAACCTCGGAGAGATTCATGAAGAGTTGCACGGTCTCTCGGTGGCTCAGGTTTTGGCCCCTCAACCTCTGCCACAGATAAACGTGCGTCACACCGTCGGTCTGGGAGATCCGCTTTTCGCCCAGGACATCCCGGCGGATGAACAGCTGCACGATGGTCTGCCGCACGCCCTGGATGAATCCATCCGCGCGTATGGGCTGCGCTACTTCAAAATCAAGGTCTGTGGCCAGCCAGAAACCGATCTGCAGAGGCTGCGTGAAATCACCACGGTCCTCACCCGCGAATGCCGCTCCGGTTTTCACGCCACCCTGGATGGCAACGAGCAGTTCCTTGACCTCGCGTCCTTCCGTGACTTTTACGAAACTCTGCGGGCCGATGCCGCCCTGGCCCCGCTGTTCCAAAACCTGCTGCTCATCGAGCAACCGCTGCATCGCGCCCATGCGCTGAAAGACGATGTCGCCCCTGCTCTCGCCGCCTGGCAGGACGGCCCCGGCCTCATTATTGATGAATCCGACAGCGCATTGACGGATCTCCCGCGCGCACTGGCACTGGGCTACATCGGCACCAGTCACAAGAACTGCAAAGGCATCGTCAAAGGCCTGGCCAATGCGGCCTTGCTGAAGGTGCGTGCAGCCACCACTTCTCGCCCGCTCATTCTCAGTGGCGAAGATTTGGCCAACGTCGGTCCCGTCGCGCTGCTGCAGGATCTGGCCATGATGGCGGCCCTCGGGGTGACCCATGTGGAGCGGAATGGCCACCACTATTTTAAAGGCCTGTCCATGCACCCCGAAGCTGTGCAAAACGCCGCCCTTCAGCACCATGGTGATCTCTATCACCCGCATGAAGGCGGATTCCCCACGCTGAACATCCGCCGAGGTTCGCTGGATCTTCAAAGCGTCAACGCCGCCCCCTTCGGCTGCGCGTTCGAGCTGGAGCTCGAAAACTACGAACCCCTCAACACCTGGATCAAACGCGGCGGCATGACGGAGCTGTGAAGCCTTCACATCTATCCCACGCTCACATCCAAATACTCCAAAGTCACAGGCTTGCCGCCCAGATGGCGAAACTCAAAGACGTTTTTCCCATCTCGAAAAAGCTCAACGGGCAGGCTCCAAGCACGCAGGGCTTCAGGCAGACCTAACAAAGAAGGATAAGGATTTTCAAAAGGCTCGCTGACATCGCTCACCACCGCCAAGAGCATGCCATTGCAGCGTGCTTCGAGCACGCGCCCCTCCAGCGTCGCATCGGCCTGGAGCCGCAGCCTCCCCCGGCCTTTCCAACCGCCCGAGGGCGGGGCCATGTCCAGTTCAAAACTCGTTTTGGCCTTTTCCTTCAAACCACGCGGCAGCATGGGCGGCCTAACATAAGGGTTGTTCCAGCCCGTAGCGAGGAACCAATGCTGCGGCTGGGTGGCGAGACTCCCACGTTTCCCCAAAGAGGCCAGCACCTCAAAAGGAGGCTCCGCAAAGGGGCCGCGACCCGGCCCGCCGTGCTCACGGTAATAGGCAAAGTTAAAAAGGCTCACCCCATCCGCCCCCCGGGCGTAGGCCAGATGTGCCGTGGTCTCATACTGCTGCGTCGTGGTGCGGCGAAAGGTGAAGGTGTCATACCCCGGCACCAGCTTGCCCCCGTTGGCAATCGAGTGGCACATCTCCACATACAGGGCCGCCGTTTGCGGTACTTGTTCGCGGATGGCGGCCAAATCCATCTGCTGGGTGGTGAAGTAACTGGCCGAAAGGTTCACCATGTCCAGCCCAGCCGCCACCAGCGCCCGCAGGTCCAGGCCCAGAGCATCCAGACCTTTCATCAGGCACGGGACACGCGCACACAGCCAGCGGCGACGCCCTTCTCGCTGCGTACGATCCAGCACCGCCCGTACCTGCTGGACAAATCCGGTCATGATTTCCTGGCGCTCTTCCAGCGTAGTTTTTTCAGCGTCAAAGAAGTTGTAGAAGCGCATGTAATCCAGCTCCAGCCCATCCAGGTCGTAGTTCTCACACAGCTCCGTGATCAGCGCCAGCTTCTGCGCCCGCACCTCGTCATGCGCCCAGTTCTGCACCAGGTCCGCACCGCGTTTGGAATTCTTGTTAAATACATACTCCGGATGCTCCACATAATGCCGGGTCACACTCATGCCGATGCTGGTGCCCGGCTTATCCCCAGGCTTCGGGTCCGTGTACTCCTTGTGATGCGCATCATTGAGCCGGAAGGAGATGAAGGCCGCCTGCTTTGTCTGGCGGCAGCGGTCCACAAAGACCTTCACCACATCCCCTCCTTTCAGCACATAGTTGCCAAATGAATCCGGTGCCACGCCATAACGTTCTTTGATCCAGGCATAGTGCTCCGCCAGCGGCAGCACCTGGCTCGGCCACATGGGCACCATTCCCAGGCCTGGCTGAAGAAAATGCGCATCCACTTTTCCCGCCACCTCATCCACCGTGGCCTCCAGCATCGCCGCACGAAACGGTTCACGCGCCTGGCGAAAGGGACTCACGCAACTGGTGATGTTCGTTGTATCATTGCTATACAGCACACGAAACGGGGCCTTCGCACGCGAGGCTTGGCCGGAGGTGAACGGAGCCGCGGCCAGCGCAGCAGCAGTGGTTTGGAGAAAATGACGGCGATGCAGCATGATCGATAAGTGGAACGCCAGCAGCCGCTTGTCTATTGTGGCTCATCTTTTGCTTCATGCCGCCCATCCTCCACTCGAAGGTACTGTTTACCATCATGCTAGCAAGCTTGTGATTTTGGCAGCGTAAATGGCTATTCACCAAGGCCCTCCACAAGCCCTCTCCATTTATGATTTTCCCCACCCTGCCCGCCACCACATTCGCCTTTCTGATCGCGCTGGCAGTTCCAGGCTTCGCCGCAGAAAAGCCCGCGCCCCCACCTGTCGCGACAGACCTGTTTTCCACCGACTCACGCCTGCTTAGCCAAAGCAAGTCTGCCGTGCTCATCACCGACCTCTCCACCGCGCAACCTGCCACCTCACTGACCAAGGGCAGACGTGAAAAAGGCAAGTGGAAGACCATCCCCTTCTCCACCCAAGAAATGCAAGGCTGGGCGCTCTCATGCTACTCGCTCACTCAGCCTCCGCAGGTGAAGGTGCCCCTGGAGCAAAAAGGCTGGCATGCCATTTACATCGGAGGCAGCACCACCTCCACCGGATTCAAAGAAGCCAAGAACGGCTGGCGTGCCAAACTCAGTGATGAACCTGTCTTCCGCCGCATGGCCACCAATCTGGCCCTGCTGCCTAACAGGGTGGATGTCATTCAGGAACACTTCCTCACCGTGGCCAATCTCGATGGCCAGTCGGTGGAGTTTGCCGCCCTGCCCAATCTCCCTGCCACGCTTTGCTACATCAAGCTGGTGCCTTTGACGGCATCTGAGATCAAGACCTGGACTGCCAGCAAGCCGACCCCGGCCACACGCACCGCCATCGCCACCTTTGACGGTCACTCCTGGATCTGGCCCTACAAACCCCGCACCGAAGAAGACCTGCGCGCCACCTTTCGCGGTTTTGAAAACAGCGATGTGAAAAAATGGTGGTTCCAGGTGCTGGGGGCGGATCTCGTGGTCTATCCCTCCAAAGTCGGCAACGTACCTGGCGAAGACACCGAAGACTTCAGCACTGAAGCACACGGCTCTTTTGTCGAGACCATCAAGGCCCTGCATAAAGCGGGCATCAACCCGCTGAAAGTCGCCCGTGAAGTGGCCCGCGAACAGGGCGTGGAATTTCACGTCATGCTGCGCCCGGCAGGCTGGAAGGCCTGCATCCCCTATGAGGAAACCTTCGACAGCAAGTTCTACGCGGCCCATCCCGAATGGCACTGTGTGGACCGCGACGGCTCCGCCACCATGCACATGAGCCACGCCTACCCGGAAGTGCGTCAACACCTCCTCAAAATCCTGCGCGAAACCCTGGACCTGCAGCCCGAGGGCGTCGGCCTATTGTTCAACCGTGGCATGCCCATGATGCTGTGGGAGAAACCCTTCTGCGACCGCTTCCAGCAAATGCACAACGCCGATGCACGCCAGGTGCCAGAGGACGACCCGCGCATCCATGCCACCCGTGCCGCCATCATGACCGATTTCATGCTGGAGATCCGCGCCCTGCTGGACCAAACAGCCACTGAGCAAGGCCGCAAGGAACGTTACAAGATCTCCCTCGGCACCTTCAGCAAAGAGGTGGATAACCAGAAGTGGGGATTTGATCTGCCCAACTGGATCGCCAAGGGACTGGTAGATGACCTCGGCGTGGCCTGGTTTGCCCACCACACCTCTTTTTCCCAGCCCGACATGGCATATTACTCACGCCTCACCAAGGGCACTCAGGTAGGTGTTTACCCCTTTGTCATCGCCTGGAAAACGGGCAAACCTCAGGACTTTTGCCGAAACGTCGTCCGCTTCTACCAGCAAGGGGCAACCGGTATCGCCATCTGGGATCCGAGCGTGCGCGATGGCTGGACGGGGGTGCAACACGGCAACCTCATGGAGGTGCTCACCCGCATTGGTGATCGCGGCACGATGGTACGCTGGGCCAAGCAAGGGGTGCCCCTGCCGCTGAGCATCCCGCTCACCCGCCTGGATGAAAACACCTACAGCCGCTGGATTCCCACCACCGGATTTTGAGTCCCCCATAGTCCGGGCGAATGCTCTCACGCCTTCGACACCCCAAAACTCCACATCCTGACGGATGCGGGACAGTCACCACTCGCCCTCTCGCTGGAACTTCTGACGCACGTTCGCAGAGAACACGCCGATGGAGGCCTCCAGATCTTCCAGCACCTTCAGCGGATCGCGGCCTGTTGCATCCCGCACCACGGGCATCACGGTGTTGCATTCGTTTGCATCCATGAAGCGTGCCGCCTCCAGCAGGCCCACCTGCTCATCGGCAGGTACCACCAGAAAACCGTGCTTGTCGGCATGGATCAGGTCACCGGGAGAAACCTTGGTACCGAAGACCTCCACCTCACAGCCCCAGCGCACCGGCGTGGCAAAGGCATGCCCCACACAGAGCCGCCGGGCCAGCGACTTAAAGCCGGCATTGGTCATCTCATCCAGATCACGGATGGCCCCATCCGTGATAGTGCCGATGCAACCCAGCGCACAATGGGCATTGGCATTCACCTCGCCCCAAAATGCGCCTAACGTCTGAGGATTGTCCAGATCCTGAACGATGACAATCTTTGGCCCGGGAATGCTGGCGACATACCGGCGATACTCCGCCCCGGCATTTGGATTGGCCTCGCGGTGGGCCGGGTTGCTCGGCTCGATCACCACCGTCACCGCATAGCCAACCATGGGCCCCATCTGCGGCATGAAGTCCCGCGTCTCCTCGCGGTTGAAGGCATCGCGGGCCGGATTTCGGCGGGTGATTTGCTCCCAGCCATTGTAAATGGTGGGCGTGTTCCAGCGCTTGAGCTGCAGCAGTTCCGAGTGAGGTAGAGGGCGGGAAGAAGGATTCATTCCTTCACAAAACACCGCCCGCCGCCCCGGCCTATCGGCAACCTTTCACATTTGGCTCAGGCCAGGGCTGCGAGCAGCTTGCCATGAATGCCGTCAAAACCGCCGTTGCTGAAAATGACAATGACGTCTCCAGCCTTCGTTTCCGTCTTCAACCGGGCCACGATGGCATCCGTATCCGGCTCATGAAAGCAGGCTCTTCCGGCAGCGCAGACGCTCAGCGCCACATGTTCAGGGTCCAGCCGCTCGGAAGCAGCCACCTTTTCAGGATTGGCCACGGCGGCGATGATGGAGCCATCGGCCTCCTTCAGGGCCGCGATGAGTTCGTTCTGCAGCACATTGCGGCGGCTCGTATTTGAGCGCGGCTCAAAGACAGCCCACAGACGTTGGCCCGGGTACTTTTGGCGCAGTCCGCGCAGAGTTTCCCGCAGGGCGGTCGGGTGGTGGCCAAAGTCATCCATCACCGTCACGCCCCCGGCCACACCGCGCACCTGCTGGCGGCGGCGGATGCCCTTGAAGGTCTCCAGGCCAGCCCGGATTTCATCATCGGTTAGGCCTGCATGGCGGGCGGCACAGATGCACATCGCCGCATTGCGCACATTGAATTCACCGATCATCGGCACGCTGAAGGGCACCCCGTTGATCTCAAAGGCCGTGCCCTCGGGGCTCGCCTCCGTGATGTGGATGCGCTCGCTGCAGCTCTCTCCCGTGCCCACCGTTTTCACTGGGGCATAGCTTTTCAGCGACAGGCAGTTTTTGTCATCGCCATTCAGCAGCACCAGGCCATTGCGTGGCACGCTGTTGAGCAGCCGCTGGAATGTCAGCAAGATCGCCGCGAGGTCCGCAAAGATGTCCGCATGGTCGAACTCGATGTTGTTTACAATGGCGCACTCCGGCAGGTAGTGGAGGAACTTGGAGCGCTTGTCGAAGTAGGCCGTGTCATACTCGTCCCCTTCAATGACAAACAGGTCGCTGTGATTGAAGCGGGCGCCACTGGTGAAATTTTCCGGCACACCGCCGATCATGAAGCCCGGGTTCTTGCCCGCCTGCTCAAAGATCCAGGCCAGCATCGTCGTGGTCGTGGTCTTGCCATGAGTGCCGCTAACCACAAAACTGCGTTTGCCCTGGATGACTTCCTGTTTCAGCAGCTCCGCCATGGAGATGTAGGGCAGCTTCCGCTCCAGCAGCGTCTCCAGTTCCTCATTGCCACGGGAGATCGCATTGCCCACGATGTAGAGGTCTGCAGAAGGCGGCAGATTCTCCGCCAGATAGCCTTCCGTCAGCGTGATGCCCGCCTGCCGCAGCACATCCGACATGGGAGGATAGACCTTTTCGTCCGAGCCCGAAATGGTATAACCGAGAGCGCGGAGAGCTGCTGCGGTGGACCCCATGGCGGTGCCACAGATGCCGATGAAATGGAGATGCTTGGAAGAGGACATGTCAAAAAACCGCACCCGCTCCGGGTACAGAAGTCTCCTCAGGTAGGGCAAGACGGACACCGGGCAAGAAGATTCCGGTAGATTTCCGTCCCGGAGCCACCCGCCCTCGCCTGCCGGCAGCCTCATGCCCTCCCTAGCTTTCTTCGTCCAGACATCTTCGCAGCACCTTCAGCAGAGACTCCGCCGTGTATGGCTTGGAAACAAAATGCTTCACCCCTTGCCCGGCGGCCTTGTTCACCGCCTCGTTGGTAGAAATCCCGCTGGCGGCGATGATCTTCACCGCCGGGTTCATGTTGCGCAGCACCTTGATTGTGGCCGGCCCGTCCATCACGGGCATCATCATGTCCGTCAGCACGATGGCGATGGTATCCCGGTACTGGGCATACAGCGTCACCGCCTCCGCCCCATCCGCCGCCAGCAGCGCCTTGTAGCCAAAAGCCAGCAAAGTCTGCTGGGTGATCTCGCGGATGGTCAGTTCATCATCCACCACCAGCACTGTTTCGCCCCGGCCGCGGGGGAACTCTTCAGTTCGCAGTTCCGTCTCATGTCGTCCGGCCCCTTCACGTGCAGGTAGGTAGAGCCTGAAGCTGCTGCCAAGCCCCGGCTGGCTGTCCACCCGGATGAAGCCCCCGTGGCTTTTGACGATGGCCAGGGAGGTGGACAGGCCCAGCCCCGTGCCCTTGCCCAGCTCCTTGGTGGTGAAGAAGGGGTCGAAGATCTGCTCGAGGATCCCCTGGGGGATACCCACCCCGGTATCGGCCACTTCGATCCTCAGATAGGGCCCAGGCACCGCATCCAGATTCATGGCGGCGTAGTTTTCATCCAGCCTCACGTTTTTGGCCTTCACCAGGATGCGGCCGCCATCCGGCAGGGCATCCCGCGCATTCACGCAAAAGTTCAGCAGCACCTGATGCAGCTGGGTCGGGTCTCCCACCACAGCCCAAAGGTCCTCACGATATTCCGTGACGATCTGGATGTTTTTGGGGAAGGTGTCCCGGGCGATTTTTTCAATGTCCCGGATCAGCATGTGCGCATGCACATCCATGCGCCGCCCCTCCATGCCTCGGGCAAAGGACAGCACCTGGTTCACCATCTCCGCCCCCCGTTGCGCGCTTTGTGATATCGTCGCAAGGATCTCCTGCCCATTGCGGTCCGTGACCGTCATTTTCAGCAGGTCGATCGCCATCATGATGGGGGCCAGGACGTTGTTCAGGTCGTGCGCAATGCCGCCCGCCAGCGTGCCGATGCTCTCCATGCGCTGGGCACGCAGGAACTGCTGCTCCAGCTTCTTCTTTTCCGTGATGTCCGTATTGATGCACAGCACGGACTTGGGCCGCCCTTCCGTATCATTCACCATCGTCCAGCGGCATTCGATCACCAGCTTCTTGCCATCTTTGGCCACCTGATCCAGCTCCCCCACCCATTCCCCCTCCTCAAAAAGCTGTTTGATCGCCCCTTCAAAAGCACTGGTCTCGTGGTAGAACACTTCGGTGACAATCTTGCCCAGCACCTCTTCAGCCGTCCATCCATACAGCGCTTCGGCACTCTTGTTCCAGTAAGTGATCCGGTGGTCCAGGTCCCGCACCAGGATGGCATCCTGCGCCTTGTCCAGCAGCGAGGCCTGTTCGCGGATGCGGGCATCCGTCTCCTGCCGTTCCAGTTCATCAGCCACCCGAGCGGCGAAGATTTTCAGCGTTGAAAGCACCAAGGATGCCTGGTCCAGCGGCCGACGGTAAAAGACGGCCATGATGCCGCTCACCTGCCGCTTGGTGTCCATCAAAGGGATGCCCGCATACGCTTCGATGCTGTGATCCGCCAGCCAGACATCGTCTGGAAACTCCTCCCGCACATTTTTTTCCAAAATGCAGTTGTACCCCAGGCTCACCCCCTCGCAGGGCGTGCCTTGCAGGGGATAGGAGATGTTGGGCTCGAATTGTCCCTTAAGGAACAGCGCACGTGTTTCGATCCGCTGCCGGTTGCCTGGCTGCAGGCGGCCCACAAAGCCGCCATCCGCATCCAGCGCCTCCACCATGTGGCGGGTGAGGGACTGGAAAAAGCCCTCGCCATACCCGGCCGAAACCGCCTGGGAAACCTTCAGCACCACATCCTGCATACGCTGCTTTTCCTGCCGGCTGCGCAGATGGCGGATGCCAAAGGCAAGGTCCTCCGCCATTTCCTGCAGCAGCTTGATCTCATCCTCCCCTACCTGCTGAACGTCCGAGCCATACAGCGCCAGCAGACCAAAGGTGCGCTTTTCATCCTGCAACGGCAGGCAGACGATGCTCCTGTAGCCGCGGCCGAGGGCTTCCTCCTTCCAGAAAAAGCCCGAAGACTCCACCGCCAGGTCCTCACAGACCACCGTCTTGCCTGTGCGGATGCAACGTGCGGCCGGCCCCCGGCCCGAAGGCGCGGTCTCAGACCAGCTCAGGCGGATCACATCCAGGTAGCCAGCTTCATGCCCCGCATGTGCCATGGGTCGGATGCTCTTCTCATCATCATGCTGGGCATAGCCCACCCAGGCCAACCTGTAACCGCCGATTTCCACCGCCAGGCGCGCCACCTCGGCCAACAGATGCGGCTCATCGGTCGCCCTCACGACGGATTCATTGCAGGCTGACATCATTTGCAGGGCCCGGTTGGTACGGGCCAGCATCTGGTCTGCCAGTTTGCGCTCCGTGATGTCCTGAATGGTCACCACCCAATAGACCTGCTCACCATCCGGGCCTTGCACACTCACCAAGTCCACCTGGGCCTCAAAGCTGGCACCATCGGTCCGCAGCATGGACACTTCAAATTTCGCCTGCCCGTCCTCCTGCGCCAGGGCGATCGCCTCCTTCACCCTCTCATGTTCAGACGGCGCGTAAAGATCCATCAGGCAAAGTCTCGTAACCTCGGAGGCCTCGCAGCCGCGCAGAAGCGCCAGCGCCCGGTTGCAGGCAAAGATGCTGAGATCTCCCGGCATGCCGATGAGAATCCCCTGCGCACAATTTTCAAAGGCATCCGCCCACCGCCGCAGCTCACGCCCCAGACGCTGCTCATCCTCCAGCACGCTCAGCAGGGCATTGCGCGATTTCTCCCCCAGTTCCAGCAGGCGCCCCGTCTCCTGCTCACTGCGGACGAGCTGTGCATTCTGCTCCCACAGCTGATCTGCAATCCGCGCCTTTTCCGCCACCTCCTGGGCCAGTTGCCTGGCCTGCAACCGCAGTTCCAGCCTCGCCACCACATTCCGGCTCAAGGTCTGCAGAGCTTCCACCTGGGCATCCGTCAGCTTGCGCGGCACGCGGTCAATCACGCACAGCGTCCCCAGCGGCTGATTGCCCCGCGCCACAAGTGGAGAGCCCGCGTAAAAGCGGATGTCCGGGCTTCCCGTCACCCCTGGATTGTCCGCAAACCGTGGGTCCTCAGTGGCATCACGCACCTCCATCACCTGGTCCTTGTGCAGAATCGCATGGGCACAAAAGGCAATGTCGCGGGAGGTCTCATTCCCCGGCATGCCTATCTGGGACTTGAACCACTGACGTCCTTCATCAATCAGCGAGATCACGGCCATCGGCGTACCGCAAATATGCGCGGCAAGCTGGGTCAGTCCGTCGAAGGCCTCCTCAGGAGGCGTGTCCAGAATCTCATACTCGCGCAGAACGTCGAGGCGCTGATCTTCATCTTCAGGAATGGGGGCTTTCATGGTCAGACCTGACTGAGGTAACGGACCGGTTCCCCCAGGCGCAGGAGCAGTTCATTTACCTCAGCTTTCAGCTGCTGCACGCGGTCTTCGCGATTCAGCATCGCATTTTGCCAACGCAGCAGCTCCTCCAGCTGCTCCCGAAGACGCACTTCCGACCGGCACCTTTCAATGGCCACCCCCACCAGTTTCGCCGCAGACTCCACCCAGCGCAGTTCATCCACGGACGGCGCACGCGGTGTGCGGTGGTAGATCGCCATGCTGCCCACCACCTCCCGTCCCGAAGAAAAAACCGGCACCGACCAGCAGGCCTGCAGCCCGTGCTTCAGGGCCACGGCTCGCACCGACTCCCAGTTCGGATGCGTGGCCACATCCTCGACAATCACCGTCTCCTTCAGCGCCGCCGCCCGGCCGCAGGAGCCCACTTCCGCACCGATCTTCAGCGGCGTAATGGCCTGTGTGTACTCCTCCGGCAGGCTCGGGGCAGATCCCGGCAGCAGCAGCGTGCCCGTCTCATCCATCAGCAGAACAGAGCAAAGCGCCTCCCCCAGGCTGAGTTTTTCAATGCGCAGAGCGATGAGATCAAGAATCGGCTTCAGCGCAGATCCGTTCAATATCATCTCCAGCACTTCCGAGTGGCTGATGGCGATCGCTTCCAGCAGCCGACTGTAGCGCCCCGCCGAGGCTGCCCCCAGTTCGCTTTCCACCGCCGGCCCCAGACGGGTCAGATTCTGCTTCAGGATGTAATCCTGCGCCCCGTGTTTCAGCGAGGCCACCGCTACATCCTCCCCCACCGTGCCGGAAACGATGATCACGGGAGTGTCCACCTCCTGCTGCTTCACGATTTCCAATGCTGCCAGCGCATCGAATCCCGGCATCACATAGTCACACAGAATGATGTCCCAGCTTTCCGCCGCCAGGGCCTCCGTCAGCCCCTTCGCCGTCATCACCTGCCGCGTCACACAGTCATAGCCATGGCGCGTCAGGCACTGCAGGATCAGCAGGGCATCATCGTCCGAGTCTTCTACCAGCAGCAGTCGCAGGGGTTTCATGGCTTTACAGGCGGGCATTCATTCAGCAGCAGCCAGTAGAGCCCCAGCTGGCGCGTCGCCTCTACGAACTGGGCAAAGTCCACTGGCTTGCGCACGTAGCTGTTACAGCCCAGCGCGTAGCTCTCCATGAGATCGCTGTCTTCCCTGGACGAGGTCAGCACCACCACGGGCAGCGTGCGGGTGCGGTCATCCGCGCGGATGCGTTTCAAAACTTCCAGCCCGTCCACACGCGGCAGCTTCAGGTCCAGCAAAATGAGCGTGGGCAAAACGCGCCTCTGCAAAGACGAGTTTACCCCGTCACCAAAGAGATATTCCAGCGCTTCCACCCCGTCACGCGCCACCACAACCTCATTCAGAATGTTATTTTTCTGCAAGGCCATGAGCGTCAGCTCTTCGTCGTCTGGATTGTCCTCGACCAACAGAATGACTTTCGAATTCATAAGGGAGCTTAGGTATCAGGATGATTATACAACAAAAAAGAAAGTCGAACCCACATTCAGTTCAGAATCTGCCCAGACCCGCCCGCCATGACGCCGGACCACACGCTGCACCGTCGCCAGGCCGATGCCGGTCCCAGGAAATTCCACCATCGAATGCAGCCGCTGAAACGCCCCAAAAAGCTTGGTCGCATAACGCATGTCAAATCCCACCCCGTTGTCACGGACATGGCAGATCCCTTCCCCCGCAGGTCCAGGCGACTGGCCAACCTCAATGCGCGCCTTCGGATTTTTCGAGGTGAACTTCCAGGCATTCTCCAGCAGGTTTTCCAGCAGTACATGCACCAGCGCGGCATCAGCCGTCACCACGATCTCCGGTTGCACCACCCACTCCACCTGGCGCTGCGGCTCCCGCTGCTTCAACTGCCCCAGGATGGACTCCGCCTGCTGGCTGAGATTCACCTGTTCCAGATGCATCTCCGCCCGCGTCAGGCGGGAAAGCTTCAGCAGATCGTCTATCAGGCACCCCATCCGGTCGGCCGCCCGGCGCACTCGCAGCAGATAGCTCTGCGCCGCCTCATCCAGCACCGCTTTTGAGTGCTCCTCCAGCGCCTGGGTAAAACCTGAAATGCCCCGCAACGGTGCCCGCAGATCATGCGAGACCGAGTAACTGAAGGCCTCCAGCTCCTGGTTGGAGGCATCCAGTTGCGTGGCACGCTCATGCAAGGTCTCATTCAGCTGGCGGATCTCCTCCTGCACGCGCTTCGGCTCCGTCACATCCCTGGCGGCGGCATAGATGAGGCCAGTCTCCGCCAAGTAGTGAGACTTCCACCATAACCATCGATAGGACCCGTCTTTGCAGCGGTATCGGTTCTCAAAATGCAGGGATGGCTCACCCGAGCTAATCCTTTCCGCCTCCTTCAAAGTAGGTTCCCGATCCTCAGGATGCACATAGTCAATGGAGGGATGTTCCATCAGCTCCTCGACTGTGTACCCTAGGATTTCACTGAAAGCAGGGTTGATCCTTTTGAAGCGGCCATCCCGCCCGGAGATGCACAGCATGTCGAGAGACAGGGTGAAAAAACGCTCCAGTTCCCCCTCCACCCTGCGCCGTGCTTTGTCCGCACGATGCAGCGAACGTGCGCTCCACCAGATGAGCCCCCACACCATCAGAATCGTCATGACGGTGGACAAAGTGGTGCCCATTTCGGCCCCAAAAAAGCCATGCCGCTCTCCCGCCAGCCGCAGCCAGCCGAGCAACACCAGCGTCGGCAGCAAAATGGGCAGGAGATGCCGCACAAGGGCTCCGCCCGGGCTGTCACTCAGGATCAGCCGCACCCATCCCCGGTCCCGCCGCGCCAACAGCAGACCGACGGCCAAAAGATGAAACACAATGGCTGTCGGCAACGCCATGGGAATGAAAGACACCACCCCATAGAGCCAGGACACCTGATAAACATACCCCAGCAACGCCAGCAATGACACGAAGCCGAGCAGCAAGGCAAAGACCTCCGTCAGCCGCCATCCCCGCTGCGTGGTCCGGTTCATCAACAACAGGGCGCACCCCAGAAAGACAAAATTCAGCGCCGCATTGGGCGACATCCGGTTAGGCAGTCCAGCCAGATCCGTCGCCAGCTTGTCAGCAAACAGCCATTGATCGATCCCAACTTCCCACTCAAACACATACCCCATCAACCGCCAAAAGCCGATCATCAAAACCGGCAGCGCCAGGGCTTCAGGCCAAAATTTTGGCCGCAGCGGGGCCTCCGCACCATGCAGCCACAGGGAGAATCCGCCCAGCATGAAGGCAATGGCCGTCAGCGGATTCATCGAAACCGTTCCTGGCAACATGCGCTTGATCGCATCCAGATCCCAGACCCAGCCCACCAGCGCCAAGCCCCCGGCCATGATTGCCACCAAACTCACGCTAGGCGCGACCTTGCTGGACAACGAACGAAGTGATCCCCTGAACCCCCTGGCCATCGGGAATAGCAGCAGGGTATTTAATGCAGGTCAAGCCTAGATGAATCGTCTGGGAATGTATTTAACACCCCCCAATCTAAGAGAGAGGTTTAAATCAAAATTCCTGTAACGACTCTAGTTTCCGTCTCAGCTCAGACCATGATGTCCATGAGAGGCAAGCGCACGGTTGGCCACGGCCAGCAAATCATTCATCCCAAAAGGTTTTGGCAGGTAATTTGTACCGATCTCAAGCTCCGCAAACTGATGCACTGCGCGATGGCCGCTGGTGTAAATGACAGGCACGGAACCATCTTGCTCCTGAATGGCATGGCCCAGGGCCACTCCATTGGCACCGCCCGGCATGTTGATGTCTGTAATCAGGAGTTTGATGGTGCTGCGGTTCTGGCACCATTGCTGCCAGGCTTCATCAGCACTTTTGGCGATTAGCACGCGATGTTTTTCAGTGGCCAGCACCTGGCTCATGATCATGCAGATCGTATCATCATCGTCCACCACCAGCACGGTGGAAGGCTGCACGGCAAGCAGCGGCTCCACCTGGGCCAGGACTGGGGCCACCACCTCAGGCAAAGCCAGTGTTTCCTGCTCGCTCTGGGCCAGGGGAAAGATCATTTGATAACTGCGGATCATTCCCGGCAGCAGGGTCACGTTCAGGGCACCACCAGCCGCCTGCAGCGTTCGCTGGATCCAGGCCAGGCGATTGTCTGCAGCACGCTGCACGGTGGTGGGCAGCGCCACCACCACGCGGCGTGGGTCGGCCCCAGCCACCGTTTCATCGGCCGGATTCGGATCCTCAATGGTCAGCATCACATACTCGCCCTGCTTGGCATCCGGGAAGAGACGGGCATACTTGCTTCCCGTCTGGTGTTGCACCTTGCTGGTCGAGAGCTGCAAGATGCCACCCTGCGGCATCAGGTTCCTGGCATGCAACGCCACATTGATGATCAGCTGGCTCACCGTCGCCGGAGAGGCCCAGACAGGAGGCAGCGCCGCCGCATGATTCACTTCCAACGCAATGTGCTCGCCCAGGGTCTTGCCCAGCAACATCACCTCGTCATCCACCGCCAGAGCGAGGTCGAGGGCCGCAGGGGCGCTTTCTTCTTCGGGGGTAAAGGAAACGAGTTTCTTCGACAGGGCCGAGGCATTGCGCGCCTTCTCCATCACCTGCGTCAGCAAATCCACCACCGCAGGCAGATCCCCCGCCTGCTGCATGGCCATGTCCATCTGGCTCTGGATAACGGTGAGCACATTGTTAAATTCATGGGAAATGCCTGCGGCCAGGCTGCCCACCACCTCCAGGTGCATGGCGTTCCCGCTTTCAGTCCCCCCATCCTGCACAGATGCCGCAGCCGGTGCCGCTTCAGGCCGTGCCTTTGCTGCCTCCATTTCCGCCACCTTTTGCCCAGACTGCCAGACCGCCAGCATGAGCTTCATCGTCTGGTAAACCTGCGCCAGCGAGGCTGGCATCTGCAGAAAGGTCAGCCGGGGACTGTGAGTGATCAGATCCAGCAGCGGTTTTGAAAGGGAGGCACCATCCGCCAGCAGCACAATGATGCCAATCGTCGGCTCGGCATAATAAAGGGCATTGAGAATCTGCTCTGCCTTGGACTCCGTGCCGGGCTGCAAATCCACGATCACGGCCGCGATGGGGCGGTCACCCAGGCGGCTGCGAACCACCGTATCCACCACCTGATAGTCCAGAGCCTGAAAAACAAGCCGCTGCTGTGGGCGGAAGAGACCACCGCTTTCAGCCACTCCTTCATTCTGAGTCACATGCTGAAGAGGCTGTAGCAATCGAAGCGTCGCCTCAGATGCTGTGGCAATCAGCACCTGATATTTGGCAGCACTTGGATTCGACTGAGATAGTTGCATATCAAAAGAATAATTTCGTTATTATTTGATACAAATAGAATTTTCATAACACCTCACAATAGATCCCTGAGATATTTCAGGATGGTCGCCGGGCTCGACACGCGACATCTTATCCGACAGACCATCATCCTTTCACCTAGCCATCCTCATGAAATTGGCTCGACTTTAAAAATGTGCACGCTGGTGCCATCGGGATTCAGGGAAACAAAATTGTCTCCTCCCCGCCATTCATACACGCCACCATACATCAGGTCGCGCACCCGGTAGGGCTGATCGTGACTGAGGCCCAGGCCTGCCAAGTTCAGGCGCACCATGGACGACACCGGCGAATGCCCGTTGAGACTCACCACACAGAGGATGCGATTGCTAAAATCAGGGGTCGCCTTGCTGTAGCAGATCACTTGGTCATGATCCGCTCCGTGGAAGATGAGGTTGTCATACAGATGCATGGCTGGGTTGTCCCGGCGGATGGCATTGAGACGGGCAATGAAGCCTTTGATGTTGCCTGGAGCATTGTAGTCACGCTGGCGGAGCTGGAATTTTTCCGAATCCAGATACTCCTCCTTACCAGGCAGGGCCTCGTTTTCACAGAGTTCATAACCTGCATACATCCCCCAGGTGCTGGAAAGGGTGGCCGCCAGGGCGGCGCGCATACGGAACATGCTGGCAGGTGCATTTTGCAGGTAGAAGGGGTGAATGTCCGGTGTGTTAGGCCAGAAATTCCCTCGGTAGTACCAGCGCATCTCTCCCTGCATCAGCTCCTGGGCATACTCGGTGAGGCCCGCCTTGTCCTCGCGCCAAGTGAAATAGGTGTAGCTCTGCGTGAAGCCGATCTTGCCCAGCACCTGCATCATCTTCGGTTTGGTAAAGGCTTCCGCCAGGAAGATCACGCTCGGGTCCTTGCGATGGACGGTGCTGATCAGCTCTTCCCAGAAGGACACGGGCTTGGTGTGTGGATTGTCCACACGGAAGATTTTCACTCCCTTGTCCACCCAGAAAAGCACCACGTCGATGAGCTCACGCCACAGGTTCTTCCAGTCGGCGCAATGAAAGTTGATCGGGTAAATGTCCTGGTACTTTTTCGGCGGATTCTCCGCGTAGCGGATGCTGCCATCCGGACGTTGGTAGAACCAATCCGGATGATCTTTCACGTAGGGATGGTCGGGGGAGCAGTTGATGGCAAAATCCAGCGTGATCTCCAGGCCACGTTTGTTGGCCTCGCCGACCAGCCAGACAAAGTCCTCTACCGTGCCGAGCTGGGGCTCCACATCGCGGTGCCCTCCGGCCGGCCCGCCAATGGCCCAGGGGCTGCCCACATCGTCGTCATAGGCGATGAGCGTGTTGTTTTTGCCTTTTCTGGCCGTGAGACCGATGGGGTGGATGGGCGGGAAGTAAAGGGTGTCAAAACCCATCGCCTTGGCATCTTCCAGACGGGGCAGGCAGTCACGGAACTTGCTGTGCTTGTCCGCCCG
Organism: Verrucomicrobiota bacterium; assembly: GCA_040386955.1. GTDB lineage: Bacteria > Verrucomicrobiota > Verrucomicrobiia > Verrucomicrobiales > Verrucomicrobiaceae > Prosthecobacter. The sequence continues at coordinate 203,925 of JAZKER010000011.1, read as the reverse complement.
GCCTTCGGCCCCACGCGGGAAAAATTCATACCAGGAGGAAAAGCGTGCCCGCTCCCGCTCCACGATGACACGCAGCGGCTCGGAAACTGTAGAAAGCTCCCGGTCCGGGTAGCAGTCCACCAGGGCCTGCAAGTCTTCGGAAAGCAGTACCTCCATGACTTCCTGCGGCGGCAGTTGAATTAGCAGCTCCGCAACCTCATCCATCTGCGCGCCGACATTGGCAGCACCGCCCGCCCGGGCACGCATCGCGGCCTCGCGCAGCAACCGTGCACCTTCCAGCGCCTCTACCGGCACATCCGGATCCCCGGCCAGCACACGGATGGCGAAGGTCTTTTTCCAGCCCCGGAAAGTGTCGGACCAAGCCTCCACCACATACTCCCAACGGCCCATGGATTCAAACTGGCACTGTCCCTGCCAGCGATCGTTGGCCAGGGGCTTCAGCGGGGACTCCAGCCAGCGGCGGGACCCGGCGAGACGCCACTTCACCACCGCAGACATCACCACATGTCCATCAGTAAAGATGTCGCACCAGAGGTCCAGCGGTTCGCCGACGATGCGTTTGATCGCATGGCGGCCCCCTTCGATGCAGGGATAAAAGTTCTCGATGACAACGGTGGGAGCGTGGGCGGCGGGAGCAGGCATGAATGGCAGCAACATGGCCAGGAAGCCTGCTGATGCAAATGTGGCCTGCGCGTCCCCTCAGGTCTCGTGGAACTCCTTTTTGGAGATTCCGAGGAGCGCTGCCTCCATCTTCAAAGAACCACCTGCTGGCGCAGGCAGCTACAGCCGTTCCCATCTTACGTCTCTTTGACAATGAGATCCGCGATCTTCTCTGCTGAATTGCGCACGGCGATCTTGTTCGCGGCGCGTTTCATTTCCTCGGACTTCTTCGGGTTCATCAGGATGTCGCGCACGGCATCGGCCAGCACGTCGGCATTGATCTCATTCTCAGTCAGCAGACGCGCGGCCCCTTCCTTGGCAAAGACTTCAGCATTGCGTGTCTGGTGATCGTCCGCCGCAAAGGGATAGGGCACCAGCAGGCTGGGCACGCCAAAGTAGGCCAGCTCAGACATGGAGGAGGCCCCGCTGCGGGCAATGGCCAGATCCGCCACCCGGTAGGCCATGTCCATGCGGTGGCAAAAGGCGGCTACGTGCTGGGGCAGCGTGGGGTGCTTGGCATACACGTCCCGCACTTCTTCATAATCCGTCGGCCCGGCGATGTGCAGGACCTGGATGCCCATGCGCTCGAATTGTTCCAGCGTCATGCCCACCACACGGTTCACGCCACGGGCCCCCTGGCTACCGCCCATGATCAGCAGGGTCTTCTTGGTCTTGTCCAGCTTGAAAAATTCGTAGGGGTCATCCTTCGAAGCCGTGCGCATGGAACTGCGTACGGGCGTGCCCACCACACGGACATCCCCATGCTTCGGAAAGAACTCTTTGCAGGCCTCCAGCCCGCAGAGCACCGTGTCGGCGTAGCGGGCGTTCAGCTTGTTGGCCTTGCCCGGGATGGCGTTGCTTTCGTGGATCAACGTGCGGCAACTTTCCTTTTTCCCCGCATACAACGGGGCAAAGGAGGTGAAGCCGCCCATGCCCAGCACCACGCTGACATCCTTTTCCCGGATGATTTTCCGGCACTGGCTCATGCCTTTCCACAGCCCGGTGAGAAAGCCGATCATCTTCGGTGACCAGGGCTTCGGCATGGCCAAAAACGGCATTTTTTCAAACCGCAGGTCCTTGTGACCGGAGGCGGCGATGGAATCGATCTTCTTCTCGCTGATGAGGAGGGTCACCTCATGGCCGCGAGCCGAGAGCACTTCACCGACGGCAATGCCGGGAAACAGGTGGCCGCCCGTGCCTCCACAGGCGATCAGCACGTGGATGGACTTCTTGGATTTGGATTTCACAAAAATTCAAAGCTGGGGTGTCCAGCGGCGTTTTCTGCGGATCACAGGAAGCTGATCCCAGGTCAGATGGACGCCCTGGCGGTGGATATTGATGAGGACCCCGACGGCCATCATGGCAGCCAGGAGGCTCGACCCTCCATACGAGACGAAGGGGAGCGGCAATCCCTTGTTGGGCAGCAAAGCAGTGGTTACGCCCATGTTCAAGAGCGCTTCCAGTGCGAGCAGAAAAGTCAGTCCGAAACCCAGCAGTTTGCCAAAACGATTCGGCGCATACGAAGCGATGCACATGCCCGCAAAGGTGAGAAGGATGAAGGCCAGCACAGCCCCGCCCACGCCCCAGAAGCCCAGTTCCTCACCCACCATGGGAAAGATGAAGTCCGTGTGCGCCTCGGGCAGATAAGAAAGCTTCATGCGCCCCTCGCCCAGACCGCGGCCTTCCAGGCCGCCGGAGCCAAAGGCCAGCTTGGAAATCCACTGCTGCAGACCGAGGGTCTCCTTGTGCTTCTCCAGGTCAAAAATGATCATCACGCGCTCAAAGCGGTTCGGGGCCAGCTTGATCCCCGTCCACAGGGCGGCCAAGGCCGTGCCGCCGATGACGGCCAGATAACGGAAACGGGTGCCTGCCACGAACATGATGCCAGCACCCACAGCGGCGGAAACGGAGGCATTCCCCAGATCCACCTCTCCCCCGATGAGACCGACGATACCGCCCAGAATCAGACCCGGCAGGATGAGGCCATGCTTCAGCGTGCGCTCCAAATTTTCATAGGAGGCAAACCACCCCGCCATGGCAACGATGAGCACCAGCTTGGCAAATTCCGAAGGCTGTACACGCATGCTGCCATAGCCGATCCAGCGCGCGGCACCGTTCACACGCGCAGCGATGACCGGCTTGTAGCCAATGAGCTGGGCCAGATGCCATTCGTAACAGAGTAGCAGGCTGAAGGCGGCCCCACCTAGCAGCCACCAGCGCCAGCGGAACAGCAGGTTGTAATCCACCATGGCCATGACCACACAGCCCCCCATCGCCACGCCCAGCCAGATCCCCTGACGCCACAAGGTCACGTAGTCTTCGCCTCCGCCTTCTTTGGTGAAAAAGCTGGTGCTGGCCAGCATGGTGATGCCCAGGCCGGTCAGCAGCGCGACGGCCAGAAGAAGGAGGAGGATGGATCGTTTGGCCATGGGAGAAGAACCAAGTTCGAAGTGCAGACGATGAAAAGGATGGCTGCCGCTGCGCAGCCATGGGCAACCCTACTTGCGTGGGATCACCAGCTTCATGCCGATCTTCAGCGCTTCGGGGCGGGAGATCTTGTTGGCATCCTGCAGGGCCTTCACGGAGATGCCATGCTTGCTCGCGATGCGGTAAAGTGTCTCACCCGACTGAACGGTGTGGCTTCCGGCAGCAGCCTTGGCAGGCTCCTTTTTGACGGGGGCCGGAGGCGGTGCATCTGCAATCTTTTTCACCGGGGCCTTTTCCACCACAGGGGCAGGCTTGGGCTCTGGCTGGCGAGGGACAGGGATGGCCTTGGGCACTTCCTTCTCCACCTCTTTTTCCACCACGGCCCGGGGAGCCGGAGCGGGAGGGGCTGGCGGAGCCTCTTCGATTTTCGGAGCCGAGGTCTGAGGCAGTTCCACGATGACAGGCATGCCGGAGGCTTCCTTCGTCACGGCAGGCGGCGGGCTGTCCTGCACCTGCATGCCTGGGGCAGCGCTGGGAGCCACGGTGGGGGCAGGCGTCAGTTCGTTTTCGATGGTGGGGCTGAAGCTGAATCCGCTTTCACCCGGCAGGGTCAGATTGATCGGCACCTCCGCCGCAGCGATGGAGGCCGCAGGGGCAGCAGGCTGAGGGATCTCACCGTTGGCACCGGCCACGCTGATGCCGACGGCTTTCACGATCGGGCGCTTCGGATACAGGATGACATCGTTGATCTTGATCTGGCGGCCCTGGTCCAGCTTGTTCAGCTTGATCAGCACCTCTTCAGACACTTCCAGGTTTTTGGCCACACTGGGGATGGAGTCGCCGGACTTCCACTCGTAGGTGGAGTATTCCTCGAGGGATTTGTCAGGAGCGAGGTCCACATCCAGCCGGGTTTCCGGAAGGACATTCGCCGCGGCAGGCTGGTTGTAACTTTGCGCCAGCGTCGTTGCCGGAGCTTCCTCCCCGTTCATGAAATCATAGATGATGATGCCGCCGATGACGACGACATGGATCAGCAGCATGACCACGAACATGCGCGCCATGTTAGAGTTCGGCTCATGCTGGTTAAAGGCGCCTTCATCGGTGACCATGGCCACACGGTGTTTGTATCTCTCACCTTCCAGGAGGTTGAGCAGGAGCTTGTCTTTCTTCTTTTTGCTCATGGTGTCGGGGATGTTGAGGTGATGATGATTCAGTTGAGAGATTGCACGGCGGTACGGAAGGCTTCGCCGCGCTGGGCGTAACCGGTGTACATGTCAAAGGAGGAGGTGCCGGGACTGAGGATGATGCTGTCCCCTGCCCTGGAAAGATCGGTGGCCAATTGCACGGCCTCGGCCATGTCTTTGGCGGTCTGGCAGGGCACAAGGTCCTCAAAGGTGGCCCTGAGCGAGCGGGCGATTTCGCCGATGCACACCATCGCGCGTACCTGCCCCTTGAGGGAGTCGCGCAGCGGGGTGTAATCGAGCTGCTTGTCCTTGCCGCCAACGATCAAAACGATGGGGCTTTCCATCGCACCGATGCAGGCCTCCAGGGCATGCAGGTTGGTGGCTTTGGAGTCATTGATGTACTCGCGCCCATGCAGTTCACGAACAAGTTCGCAGCGGTGAGCGGGAGCTTCGTACCCGGCCAGCGCGCCTTGCATTTCGGCCAGGCTCAGGCCGTGCACCTGGCAGGCCATCATGGCGGCCATCACGTTTTCCATGTTGTGCCTTCCACGCAGGGTGGAATTCACCTCAAAAGTCACGTCATCAGGCCCGGCATGGATGCGACCTGCCTCGTAGGTCCAGTCGGCCTCGGCTCCATAGGCAGAAAAGGTCAGACGCTGGGCAGCGCCAGTATCTACAGTTTCTCCGGCGCGCACGATGGCGACATCCGAGGAAGTGACGTTTTCAAAAATGCGTGCCTTGGCCGCGTAGTAGGACTCCATGTCCGGGTAACGGTCGAGGTGATCCGCAGCGAAGTTAAGCCACAGGCTCGCTTTGGCCCGATAGTTCTGGATCGTCTCCAGTTGGAAACTGCTGATCTCCAGTGACAGCACGTCGTAAGAAACGCCACTGGCGACGACTTCACTCAGGGACATGCCATGATTTCCACAAGGGACGGATTTTTTCCCGCAAGCATTGAACAGATGCGCGATGAGTTCCGTGCACGTGCTTTTGCCATTGGTCCCCGTGATGCCCACCAGCGGCAGTTCCGTGAGATTGAAAGCGAACTCCATTTCCCCGGTGAGGGGAATGCCCGCATCGGTGAATTTCTTTGGCAGCGGCCAGCCTGCATCCAGCCCTGGACTGGTGATGACAAGGTCAAAGTCCCCCGGCTTCACCACCAGGTCACGTGCGGACTGACCACTGAGGGTGCGAAAGCCTTCGGCATGCTGTTTGTCTAGGGCAGCCTTGATCTTTTCAGGCGCGCCCTCATCCACCACCGTCACTTCCGCCCCATGCAGGCGTGCGAGACGCGCAGCCCCCAGGCCGCTGCGTCCTGCGCCCAGGATGGCAAAGTGTTTTCCGGTGAAATCTGACATGGAAACGATGGTGATTTTTGAAACTCTAAACGAACACCCATAATTCGGCTTCGATTATTAGCATCCATTAATATTTTAGAATTAGCGAAGTTTCAAGGTCGCTAAACCAAGAAGTGCAAAAAATAACGACAAGGCCCAGAATCTCACGATCACTTGGTTCTCATGCCAGCCGCCCAATTCAAAGTGGTGGTGAATGGGAGACATGCGGAAGACGCGCTTGCCGCGGGTCTTGAAGCTGATCACCTGGATGATGACACTCATGGCCTCCATGACAAACACACCGCCCACCAGCGCCAGGACGATCTCCTGTTTGCAACCGATAGCCAGGGTGGCGATACAGCCGCCTAGCGCGAGAGACCCTGTATCCCCCATGAACATGCGGGCCGGGTGGGCATTGAACCACAGGAAACCAACACAGGCCCCGGCCAATGCCATGGCCACGATGGGCAACTCATTGGCCAAAGTGTGGTGAGCGACGCCCAGATAGCTGGAATAATTAGCATTTCCACAAACGTACCCAAAACCCGCATAGGCCAGCGCGGTTGTGAGTGAGCAGCCTGTGGCGAGGCCGTCGAGGCCGTCCGTCAGGTTCACGGCATTCGATGCCCCAACAATGATCAGGGTGAACAGGGCGACCGAAAAAATGCCCATGTCCGTGATAACGGCGTCTTTAAAGAAAGGCACATACAGCGCCCGGAGGGTGATGCCCTCATCTGCGGGAACCGCATAGGCCATGAGCAAACCGGCAATGACGGCCACACTGGTCTGCCAGACGAGCTTTAGACGCGCGCTGGCTCCTTTTGAATTCTTTTTGCTGATCTTCAGGTAGTCATCCCAGAACCCCAACGCTCCCAGACCAATCGTGGTGAAGAGAATGGTCCAGACCATGATGTTGTCCCACTTGGCCCAAAGCAGGGTAGAAACTACAATGGTGCTCAAAATGAGGACTCCCCCCATGGTCGGTGTGCCTGCTTTTTTGCCCTGAAGTTCAAAAAGCTTGCCCACTTCCTCGGCCGTACGGATCGGCTGCCCCAGTTTTAAGGAAATGAGTTTCCGGATCAGCCGCTCCCCGAAGAGCAGGGACAGCACAAAAGCCGTGATGAAAGCCCCGCCTGCCCGGAAGGTGTGATAACGAAAGATGTTGAGCAGCTTGTACAGGGCCGAGTCGTCGCTGATCCAGTCAGCGGCTTCGAGCCAGTTGCGAAATTCGTAGAGCCAGTAAATCATGCCGTCTGAAAATGAGAGAGAATTTTCTCCATGCCCGCCGAGCGGCTGCCCTTCAAGAGGACTGCATCTCCTGGCTGCAACATTTTCTTCAAATGCGCGGCACAGGCTTCGTGGGTGGGGAAATTGAGAGTTTCGGCCAAGCCTGCTGACTTGGCTGCCGAGGATATCTGGGAGGCTTCATCACCGACGGTGAGCAGCGCCGTGAGATCCAGGCTGGCGGCAAACTGCCCCACGCCCTGATGCTCCGCCACGGCATGAGGGCCCAGTTCGCCCATGCGACCGAGCACGGCAATCTTTTGGCCTGCGGAAGTCAGTGCGGCCAGGGTGCCCAGCCCGGCCTTCATGGAGTCCGGGTTGGCATTGTAGGAGTCATCAATGAACAGGATGCCCTGCACCAGCTTGGTCTCCATGCGGCCACCGGTGAGCTTGGCAGTGCTGAAGGCGGCGGCGATGTCCGCCGGGGCGATGCCGTGGGCCCAACCCATGCAGGCGGCCAGGGCGGCATTGCCGACCATGTGATCTCCCAGGATGGGCAGAAAGGTCTCCACCACCTCACCGGCAAAATCCAGTTTGAAGCGGGTGCCTTCGCCGCTGGGGCGCAGATCCAAAGCCCGCACATCCCCTGCTCCGGTGCCTGCCGTGTACACGGTGGCCTGGCAGTGGCGAGAAATCAGCGGTGTGTAAGGGTCGTTGGCATTCAGGACCACGATGCCCTCGGCATGGACATTGGCGGGCACGGTGGCCTTTTCCCAACCGATGGCATCCCGGCTGCCCATGTACTCAATGTGCGCCAGGCCCACATTGGTCACGATGGCGGCATCGGGCAGGGCGATGTCCGCCAGCACCTTCAGCTCGCCCGGATGGTTCATGCCCATTTCCACCACGCCGCATTCATCACCTTCTTCCAGGCTCAGCAGGGTCAGCGGTACGCCGATGTGGTTGTTCAGATTGCCAAAGGTCGCGCGGGTCTGCACCCGCAGCCCCATGATGAGGGAGGTCAAATCCTTGGTGGAAGTTTTGCCATTGCTTCCGGTCAGGCCGATGATCATCGGCTGATGCCAGGCGCGGTAACCACGGGCCATGTCCTGCAGGCCCTGGAGGGTGTCCTTCACCTCGATAACCACACAGCCAGTGGCGGGCCAGGTGCTGTCGAGGCGGCTCACCACCACGGCGGCAGCGCCCGAGGCCATGACCTGGGGAATGAAGTCGTGCGCGTCAAAGCGGTCTCCCACCAAAGCCACAAAGACCTCCCCTTCCCCCACTTTGCGAGAGTCGGTGGTCACTTTTGTCACCAGTCGCGAGCCCTCCCCCTGACGGATCACTCCATCAGCGAAGTCAGCCAGCATCTGAATGGCAATGGGCTTCATCTTAGCGGTCGTAGGGACGGCGGTTCATCTTTTCCTGCTCACGCAGCAACTGACGTTCGGCACGTTCCACATCGCGGTTGCCGGCGATTTGAACCATGAGCTGACGGACGACACGGCGGTCATCGAAAGGATGCTTCTTGCCCTGGATTTCCTGATAGTCTTCGTGACCTTTCCCGGCGATCAGGACGATGTCCCCACCGCGTGCGTTTTCGAGAGCGATCTGGATGGCCTCACGACGGTCCACAACAGTCAGATGGTTCTTGGGCCGGGCAAAGCCCTTGACGGCGTCGGCGATGATGACCTGCGGATCGTCATTACGCGGGTTGTCACTCGTCAGCACACAGATGTCGCTGCCGGCTTCTGCGGCAGCGGCCATGAGCGGGCGCTTGGAGCGGTCACGGCCACCGCCACAGCCAAAGACCGTGATGATGCGGCGCGGACGCAAAGAACGCACGGTGCGCAGGGCATTTTCGATGGCATCCGGTGTGTGGGCATAGTCCACAAAGACCTGGAACTTGATCGTTGCTTCCGTCACGCGCTCCAGGCGGCCCGGCACCTGCGGGGCGTTTTTCAGATGGCTCACGGTCTCCCGCAGATTCAGGCCCATGGCACTGGCAGCGGCGAGTGCACCTAACGAATTGTACACATTGAAGTCGCCGATCAAAGGCGTGCGCACCAGGAAGGTGCGGCCCTTGGCCTCCAGCTCAAAGCTGGTGCCCGTGAGATCGAAGCGCACGTTGGTGGCACGGTAGTCAAAACCGACGCCGTAACCAAACTTGATGATCCGGCCCGTGTTTTCATAACGGGTGATCAGCTTGCGGCCCCAGGCGTCATCGGCATTGATGATCATGGCCCCTTTGGGCTGTGCGGCGATGGTTTCAAACAGACGCACCTTGGCCACAAAGTACTCTTCCATGGTGCCATGGTAGTCCAGGTGGTCCTGGGTAAGGTTGGTGAAGATGCCGGCGGCGATGGGCAGGCCGTACGTGCGCTGCTGATCCAGGGCATGGGAGCTGGCCTCCATGGAGACGGCGCGGCAGCCGTTGTTCAGCATTTGGGAGAGCAGGCTCTGGATCTCCAGCGACTCAGGCGTGGTGTGAGTGGATGGGAGCTGTTCGCCACCCAGATCGTACAGAATGGTGCTCAGCAGGCCACAGCGCTTTTGCCCTGCATTCAGGAGGTGATGGGTGAGGAAGGCGGTGGTGGTCTTGCCATTCGTGCCGGTGACGGCAGCGATGGCCAGCTTTTGCGCCGGGAACCCATGCAGGAAAGCAGCAGCCTGGGCGAGGGCCACACGGCTGAACTTCACATGCACCCAGGGCACCTTCACATTGTCTGGGGGGGCCTGCTCGGAAATGATCACCGCCGCGCCGGCTGCGATGGCCTTGGGGATGAAGTCATGACCATCCACCGAATTTCCCCGGAGGGCGACAAAGGCGATGCCTGGACCCGCCGTGCGGGAATCATAACTCAACCCGGTGATTTCAGTATCGAGGCTGCCGGAAACGACCGGGTTGTCCAGATGGGGAATCAGATCGCGCAAGATCATTCGGCACCTCCTTCGAGAGCGAGGGGACGTTGAGGGCGGATGGAGAGTTGTTTGAGAGTTTCGGCCACGATTTCAGCAAAGATAGGAGCGGCAACCTTTCCACCACCGATGTCGGCGGGGTCGGGTGCCTGAGGATTGTCCAGCACGACCACGCACACGATTTTTGGGTCGTTCGCTGGTGCGAACCCCGCAAAGGAAGTGATCCACTGGTCTTTTCGATAGCCTCCCTTTCGCAGACTTCCATCTTTATTCTTTCCAACAATCAACTCGTGGTCGTAGCGCTGCGACGTCCCGGTTTTTCCGGCGACCTCGATGCCCTCGATCTGGGCGCGGCTGCCCGTCCCATGGTCCACCACGCCTTTCAACAGATCCCTCATCACGGCGGCCGTTTTGCCCGTGCAAACCTGGCCCACGGCCTGCGGTGGCATCTGGGTGACCTGACGGCCGCCATCCGTGACAATGCGGTCCACCAAACGGGGTTTCATGAGGATGCCCCCGTTGGCGATCGCCCCGTAGGCCATGGCCATCTGCAGCGGGGTGACATTGACCTCGTAGCCCATGGGAAAGCGGGAGTAGGTGGTGTTCGACCAGCGCCCGTCATTGATGTAGCCACGGCTTTCTCCTGAAAGGGAGATCCCGGTCTTTTGGCCAAAACCAAAGCGCTTGACGTAGTCGAGGTAGGTATCCTGACCGACCCGCTTGAAAACCTTGTAGGTGGCGATGTTGCTGGACTTCGCAAAGGCTTCCCGAGCTGGCACCGTGCCCATTTTGGAAACGTCACGCAGAGTCGCCTTCAGCACCGGGTCCGTGTAGAGTCCCCAGTGACAGTCGAAAGATTCGTCGGGGCCCATTTTGCGCTGGTCCAGGGCAGCCGTGAAGGCCACCACTTTAAAGGTGGAGCCGGGTTCGTAAGGTTCGTTGATGGTCAGGTTTTTCCAGTTGGTGCTGTCGGGCTCCTGGCGGTCGTGGCCGGGCAGAAAGCTCATGGCCAGGATGGACCCGGTGGTGACCTCGGTGACGATGGCCATCATCTTGTTAGGCCGGTAAGTCGCCTGGGCCTGGGCGACGATGGCATCCACGGCATCCTGCATCTGCAGGTCAATGGTCAGGTGCACGTCCTTGCCATGCACGGGTTCCTTGATTTCGCCCCGGTAGAGCAGCAGTTCGCGGCCATACTTGTCATGCTCCACGCAGACCGAGCCGGGCACGCCGCGCAGGGTGTCTTCAAAGGTTTTTTCAATGCCCTGGACACCACCTTTGCCCTCCTCGACACCGCCGATGATCAGGGCCAGACGGTTGTCGGTCGGATAATGGCGGCGCACGGCGGGCTTCACATAGATGCCTTTGACAAAAAGGTTCTCCAGGTGCTGGCGCCAGTCTTTCGCCTGCTCGTCATTCATGTTTTGGGTCAGCACCTCGATGGGACGGCTGGAAGTCACCTTTTCCAGCATGGTCTCAACCGGCACGCCCATCTTGGCCCCCAGGCTTTCCGCCACGTGGACGTGGTAGGCTTTCAGGATTTCTTCAGACGTGAGGGTGCGGGTCAGCTCCTTCTGGCTGACGCCACGGATGCGCGCCAGATTCGGCAGCACGGAGCGCACATCGTGCAGGTGCACGCGGTCGGTGCGCAGCTCATAGACTTCTTCGTCATAGGCCAGATAACGGTCCGAATGGTCCTTGATGGATCCGCGCTGGGCAGGCAGCGCGCGGTCTTCACGGAACTTTTTCGCGGCTTCCTCGGCCAGCATGGGGCCTTTTTTCAAATGCAGATCATAGAGCCGCCACATCACTCCTGAAAAACACAGGGTAAGGAAGCAGGTGACGAACATCATCCGATGACAGAGCGGACGGTCGCGGCGCAGTTGCGCCTGGTTGGGGGTGGGCATCATGGCAGTTCGGCCTCAGCAGATTGGACCACCGCCTTGGCAGTGGGGATGGGTTTCAAATGGATGATCGCCCGGGCATCCGGGCTCAGCTTTTGCAGCCAAGTGCCTTTGGACTGAAGGATGGGCTGCACGCGCGCCCCATCCAGCAGCAGGTCCACCTTGCGGCCCAGGCTGACGATCTCGAAATTCAGCAGCTTCATCTCCTGCTCCACCTGCCGCTGCTGCTCCGCCAGCGCGGTGATGCGGTTCTTGTTCACCACCACGCTCAGTGCCGCCAGCAGCACCGCCCCGCACAGGATCAGTACCGCGGTCAGCACCGGCAGGCCGATAGCATTGCGATAACGGTTGTTTTTCATTGGGGCAGGCGCTCCACACCGCGCAGACGGGCGCTGCGGGCACGTGGATTGAGGCTGAGTTCGTTTTCCGTGGCTTCCAAAGGTTTGCGGGAGAGAAGGCGATACACGCAGTCCGGATTCGGTCGTGGGGCGGGCCATTCGGGACGATCCAGCCAGACCTGGCTCTGATGCTGGAAGGTGTGTTTCACCACCCGGTCTTCCAGCGAATGAAAGCTGATGACGGCCAGCCGCCCACCAGGTTTCAGCCATTTCGGGGCTGCCGCCAGGAAGTCTTCAAGAGCGGCCAGTTCCTGGTTCGTTTCGATCCGCAGTGCCTGGAAAGTCAGCGTGGCCGGATGGCGCTTGCTGTATTTCGGGCACACTTTGGAGATCAGCTCCGCTAGTTGCAGCGTGGTCTTGATCGGTGTCTTGACCCTCTCGGCCAGGATCGCCTTCACGATCTTCCTTGCCTGCGGCTCCTCACCATATTTCCACAGAATTTGCTCCAGCGCGCCCTGGTCATAGGTATTCACGATGTCCGCCGCCGTCATCGGGCCGGTGGTGTCCATGCGCATGTCCAGAGGACCGTCCTTGTTGAAGGAAAACCCACGCTCCGCCGCATCCAGGTGGCGACTGCTCACACCGATGTCAATCAGCATGCCGTCCAGCCCGGTCACCCCAGCTTCCCCCAGCACAGTGGGGAAATCGCGAAAGTTCCCTTTCAGTGCGCAAAAACGGTCCGCATAGCCCTTCAGCCGCTCGCCGGCATGGCGCAGTGCTTCATCATCCTGGTCCATGGCCACCACACGGGCACCTTTTTGCAGCAGAGCCTCCGTGTGCCCGCCGCCGCCCAGAGTGCCATCAAAAATGAGTTTCCCAGGTGCGGGTTGCAGCATTTCAAGCACCTCCGCCATCAGCACGGGCAGGTGATAAAACGGCAGATCCCGGGCACCGCCAGGCTCGGGTGCAGCCCCCCCGCTGGAACCAGCTTCACCCTCTGTGGCACGCGTCGTCAGCGTGCCCCGTCCCCAAGGCATCATGTCATCCATTCCGTCTTCAGAAGTTCCGAACCATGGCCAAACGCCGGCTTGGAACGTTTGTACAATTCTAGAAAGCCATCCTTTTTCCCCTTCCCAGCACGCTCTTCCCTCAGCCGAAAAGACATCGGCATTCCAGGGATTCGAGAAAATACTGGCGGTTGAGGCAAACATGCGCGTTGATCACGGGAGCAGTGACATTCTCGATCACTAGCAATTGATATTCCACAATTGCTGGTAATTAAGATGAGCTTAGTAACGAGAAAGGCCACAAAAGGCAATCTCAGATTTGCTGAAAGTGTAGCACAAGTGAGTCGCACGGATGCGTTCAATTGAACACTTAAATCTAAAAACACCTCTCTTAAGAGCTTCTGTTCATCGTCTTTTCTCCCAGGAATGGAAGCTATAAGGTGGGGCTGGTCCAGCCCAAAATCGGGCTCAATTCCCCCACTGCAAAAAGATCAGCAGCAGGATGAGTCCCAGCACCACGGCGATGGTGATCTTCACCCAGCTCAGCGGGTACTCGCCCGTGATCTTTCCGGTCACTCCGTTCACGGCCACTTGGTAAGTTTTTGTTCCGTAGGTGTAAGTCAGCAGCCACACGGGCAGCAGGACATGCTTGAAGGTCTGGTCACTGTATTCCGGAGAGATTTGCAGGTTCCGGTAGGTGTCTCCGGGGATCTGCTGGGCACAGGTGCTGCGCAGCAGGTCATCCATGCGGGATCGAGAAGCCTGGGCCGACTGGATAAGGTCGATCTGATACTGCTCCACCACCCAGCCGGAGAGGTACCCGGCATCATAGGGCACCAGGCTGTCCACCGTGGGGAAGGGCTCCAGCGCGGAAAGCAGCGCCGGATGCACGCCCTTGGAGGCAGGCACCAGCACGTCATCAAAGTCCTGGCTCACATGTCCGCTGGCGTATTCCCAGCGGGTTTGCCGCTGCTGGCGGCCCTGGCTGTCGCGGGTGTAATAGTGGTGCCCGGCTTCCGCCTCCCAGGGGCACTCGGCATGGGCATCAAAGGTCCAGTAGGGCAAATACAGGCCATGCAGGGTATCCGTCATCGCCTTGTCATTCAGATTGCTGCGTGCCCAAAAGTGGCTGCCATACCATTTCCGGATGTCCTCCCGCACATGGGTGTCGGCGATCTTGAACGCCAGCAGACTGCCCGGCCGGATGGGGGCCTGGATGTCATCCACACTCAGCAGCGACGAGGAGCCGCAGAAGTCGCAGCGCTGGGCCACACGCTTTTCATCAAAGACCGAAATCGCCTGGCAGCTCTGGCAGCGCACCGTTTTACGCTTGGCCGCCCAGCCACGCTGATCTTCAGGGATGGAGCGCAGAGCCGTGGCCAGATCGCTTTCCTCGATCAACGATCCATCCGCCTTCAACTCCGCCGGTGAAACCGTGCCGCAGTAGGGGCAAACGAGAGCCTTTTTGGCCGGGGTCCACACAGCCTCGCCCCCGCAACCGGGGCAGGCAAACTTGCTGATGGCGGTGACTTCAGACATGCGCCGCACAGTGGGATGGACCTGCACCGGGATGCAAGAAAAATGACATCCCGCCTCACAGCCACCAGAAAAACACGATGGCCACGAACGTGGGCAAAAGCGCCCCCGCCAGCAAACGCAGCGGACTGATCCCCTCGGCACCAAACACCTTCGAACTCTGCAAGATGCCCACGCCTGCCGGGTTCGGCGCATTGGCGATCACTGTCAGCCCGCCGCCGGTCACGGCACCTGCCACCAGAGCATACTTCAGATCGGCGCTGATGCCATCCACCAGAGACCCCAGATAGGTCAGAGCCGCATTGTCCGTCAGCGCCGTCAGCCCAGTGGCTCCGTAGAACAAGGCATGGCCGCTGAGGCTGCTGATCAGCGGCTTTAACCAATAAGCCTGCAAGGACCCCAGCGTGACCAATCCAGCGAGGAAGAAACCCACCAGCAGCCCTTCCTTCAGCTTGAGGTTGTCCTGATACTCGCGTGTGGCCGAGACCAGTCCCAAGAACAGCATGAAGACGCCGAAAAACACATCCGGGTGATGCGCAAAACCCACGACGGCGGCCAGGAACAGCATGTGCAGCACCGTCAGCCACACAGGCACGGCACCGCTGCGATTTTCCGCCACCTTCAACCCACGCAGTTCCTGACGAAACAGGAAGGTGACGATCGTCGTCGCCGTCAGGCAGCTCAGCGCCGCACGCCAGCCAAAGTGGGTCAGCATGAACATCGTGTCCCACTCCCATTTTGCAGCCACCATGAGCACAGGCGGTGCGGCAAAGTGAGTCAGTGTGCCGCCGATGGAGACATTCACAAACAGCAAGCCCAGCGTGGCGTAGGCCAGCTTCAAGCTGATGCCTTGATCAAAATAACGGCGCTTCAGCACCAGGGCCAGCAAGGTCATGGCCGCAGGCTCCGTGATGAAGGACCCCAGCAGCGGCCCCACTATCAACGCCGCCACATAAAAGGCCATGGCCTCCGGCATCGGCAGCAGGCGTGCAATGCCGCTGATGAGGCCTTCCGCCAGCTTCACCACAGGCCGCGTGGCGGCGACCACCATCACCACCAGCACAAACTTCGGTTCCGTGTAATTCAGGCTCTCGATGTAAACGACGGCGTCATGGACGGAGCCTTTCAGCGCCACGATTCCCGCGAACAGCACCGCCGCCCACAGGCCAAATACAACCTCAGTTTCGGCCAGGAAATGCAGCAGATTTTCCTGAATGGAGCCGCGAGGGTACCGATGCGCCCAATGGGCAAAACGTTTCACTGCAAAGGTGTGCAGCACCGCCAGGGCGAACAACACCGTGGCCAGAATTTCCATGGGGGCAGGATCCATCCCTCCACCCTAGGGATTCAGGTCCTTGAGGCAACCCAAGAATCCTCCTTTCAATTCATCCATCTTGTTAGTCCACAAAAAAACGGTGC
The DNA here is from genome assembly GCA_040386955.1 of Verrucomicrobiota bacterium. Lineage (GTDB taxonomy): Bacteria > Verrucomicrobiota > Verrucomicrobiia > Verrucomicrobiales > Verrucomicrobiaceae > Prosthecobacter. The sequence continues at coordinate 187,970 of JAZKER010000011.1, read as the reverse complement.
AGATTTCTCTGCACCGTCCGCTGCTTACAGGCTGGATCAGACGCTCACAATCGTCCTGAACCCACCGTAGGCCATGCGTTTGCAGTCGAAGGGGGGCACGCCGCCATGATCGGGGCAAAATTCATGAATGCGCGGATCGGCCATGACTTTGGCATTCACCTCATCGCGATGCTCCCGTGATTTGTAAACGATGTAGGCAAAGACCACGGTCTCCCCCTCCTTGGCTCCGGCGAGGGTGGGGAAGGAAACCATGTCCTTGGCCTCCGTGTCTTCGGCCACGCATTCGCGATAGTCGAGGGCACCGTGCTCCATCCAAATCTTGCTCGCCTTTTCGGCAATGGACTGATATTCCGAGATTTTGTCTGCCGCCACGGGCAGGACGAATCCATCAATGTAGTGTGACATATAGTTAGGCTGGGTTTGTGGTTTAAACGGAAAGTGAGAAAAGGCTTAGCGGCGGAGAAGCCCCGCCCATGCCCGGCGCTCCACCCACAGGAGGTAAAGAGGTGCCAGGCTGAGGAAGGCCAGCATGCCAATGGTGCCGCCGCTGCTGGTGAGATCTTTGGCAATCAGCGCATGATAGGCCAAGATATTGACAATGATCGGCCCCAGGAACAGCAGCCCGATGTTACGCGTGCGGGGAATGATGACCAGCAGGCCGCCCACCAGTTCGCACAGCTTGATCAGCGTCAGCATACCGGTCGGAGCGAGGGCACCCATGAAAAGGGCCGCCGGGGATCCTTCGGGCGGCATGTCTTCCGGTTTCGGCTGGACCAAGTTAAACAGAACCATGGCAGACGCGGAAATGAATAGGAGGCCCAGAAGGGCGCTGACGACGGGTGGTATGTATTTCATAGAAGGGAGACTGGGTTAAGGATTAAAAATCTGTGTGCTCAGATTTCACGCTTGCTGAACGGCGGCAGGATCCATCCACATGACTTCCCAGATGTGACCATCCAAATCCTGGAAACCGTGGGCATACATAAAACCATGGTCTTGCGGATCATTGTAAGTCGAACCGCCTGCGGCCACGGCCTTGGCCACCTGCGCATCCACCTCCTGGCGGCTTTCACAGGAAAGGGCGATCAATACCTCCGTGCTCTGCCTGGCATCCACCAGGGTCTTTGGCGTGAAGGTTTGAAACTTGGGCTCGGTCAGCAGCATCGCAAAGATGGTGTCGCTGATGACCATGCAGGCAGCGGTATCATCGCAGAACTGCTCATTGAAGCTGTAACCAAGAGCGGCAAAAAAAGCCCGGGACTTGGGCAGGTCTTTGACGGCAATATTGACGAAAATCATTTTGTTAGTCATGGGAAAGCAGGGGGGTTCTAGGATTCGTGGGAGGTGATGTGAACGGCTGTTCAAAGTGATGACGAATGAGCAGAGGCACTGAGGACAAGCCGATGAATTTTTTTATTCATGCCGGATGGAGGGCCAGCAAAGCGGCCAGGCTGTCGAAACTTTCTTCCCAACCCATGCGAAGCTCCGGGCCGGAGATTTCACTGGCGGCAGACGAAGGAAAACGGAGGCACAGGTTCATCAAAGTGCCCTGCCCATGCTCTTGAAGAGTGACCCCCAGGAACATTTTTCCTTCCCAGCAGGTTTTTTCACCCGGAGATCTCATGCCCCCGCCAGAACTCAGCCAGGGGAAGAGGGAACCCTCCAGCACGATTTCCAAAAGCTCTGGCTCAAACAGCGTTGAAAAATATCCGTCTAACCGGCAGAGTTCGCCATCGAGGCAGCGGGTGTCCAAAAGGAAGCACCCGCCAGAACGTGCCTCTACCTCACAGGCAGAATGGGTACAGGAATGAGCACCCCACCACTGGGACAATACAGCAGGGTCTGTCCAAGCCTCGAAAACCGACTGCCGGGAAGCGCGAAAAACACGGCTCATCACCAACTCATCCATAGAGTCTGGCAAAAGGTGGGTGCTGGCAACCATGCGATCGGTGTAACTGAAGAGATGTTTTTATGAGAGTCCCGGCGGGAGCTGGGCAAGCGATGGCCACATTAAATCATACTGAAGAAAGACAGTGCCAGAACTCCACGGCGTCACTTTCGTCAGTTTCAGGGGCAGGCCAGTCGCCTCCCGGGTGCTGCTGGTCTGCCAGGAAAGCCGTCTCATTTTCAGGCATTTGGGGATTGGCCACACTCGGTGATGACAGTGACCATCCAGCCGATGCCGAATTTGTCCTTGAGCATGCCAAAGCGTGGAGACCAGAAGGTCTTGCCCATTGGCATGGTCACTTCGCCTCCTGCCGCCAGGGCATTAAACCTGGCATCGGCCTCCTCTTCGGTGGCCACGCCCAAGGACAGGGAGAACCCAGCAAAGGATTCGACCTCGCCACAGCCATCGGAGGCCATGACGACGGTATCGCCTACACGGAAGGAGGCATGCATCACCTTGTTTTCAAAGCCTGGAGCCAGCATGTCCGGCGGTGGTGGTTCAGGGCTTTCGCTGAAGCGCATGACCATTTCAATCTTGGCAGCAATGGCTTCACGATAGAATTCCAGGGCCTCTTCACAACGGCCGCTGAAAAAGAGATAAGGCTGAACGATGGATGTTTTCATGATATTTTGATGGCTTATTTGTTAGGGTAACTCGGGGTTATTTTGAAGGATAGGCAAAAGAGCGTCGGGCAAAGCGTGCTGTGAGCATGAACAGGCTAACCAAAAAGACGACCCCAAGGATGAGCATAAGCCCCTGCCGAAGGCCGCCCGCAGCCGAATGACTGAGGCCGATGCCCGTGCCCAAGGCGACATAAGCAGCCACGCATGCCGGACATTTCGGCAGGCAAAGCAGCGCCACCGCCGAGCCGATGCCCGAAAGAACAGACACCTGGGCAACCTTACGACGGCACTGACAGGCAGGTTTCATGAGGCGCAGCCGCATTCGGCGGTGGTCAGAGGTTTCTCCTGCTGGCAGCAGGCACCTTTCCCCTCCGTTTCATAACGGTCGTGATGACGCCACCAGGAAGGGGCCACCTCCAGATGCGCCTCATCACGCCCTTTCGGCACCAGATCCAGATAGGCATAGGCCCCGTCCAAAGACTCCAGCCCACGGCCGAATGAGGAGTAGGTGTGGAAGATGTTCCCCGCCTCATCCTTGTAAAACACGCTCAGTCCGGGCAGTTCATCGATTTCAAGCTTCTCCGGGCGGTAATTGTAAAACACCTCCTGCCCCATCTGTTCGGGCTTGAAAGAGACTCCGAAGTCGTAGTTGAAGTCGCTTTCATAGGATGAAACCCAGGCAAAACTCCAGTCCATGCGTTTTTTAAATGCCTGCAGCTTGGGCCAGGGTGCCCGGGAAATGGCGACAAAGGAAACATCCCTCTGCTGAAAATGAATGCGTGCCGGATCCACATGATCCGCCCCGAAGGAGCAGCCGACGCACCCTTCCTCCCAGTCCGGGCCGAACATGAAGTGTTGTACGATGAGCTGGCTGCGGCCATCGAACAAGTCGGCGAGAGCGACCACGCCATCCGGCCCCTGAAAGCGGTAGTCTTTTTCCACCTTCATCCAGGGCAGTTCGCGGCGCTTGACGCTGATCCGGTCCCGTAGGCGTGTGAGTTCCTTCTCCTCGTTCAGGAGGTCCTGTCGTGCGGCCAGCCATTCAGCAGGCGGCACCACCGGATGATTTTTGATCTTCTCGGACATGGGCTGCATTTTCATAATAGATGAGGTCTGGGTATGGATGAACAGGCAGGGACTCCCCTTCCCTGCGACAAGGGATCTCGATGAATCAGTGGGGGAGAGTTTGGCGAAAGGCGGTCAGGCCTTCGGCGCGGTCTCGACGATGCCTTTAAGATTGGCCAATCCCTGGATGAAGAAGTCTCCGCACATTTTGTCGCAGTCCATCACCAGGCCCATGGCCTTGCTCATGAAGTTGTTCTTGCCGGACATCGTCCAGGTCACCAGCGTTCCGGTGCCTTCCGGCTTGAGGGTGAACTCCACGTCGTTGGTCCCGGCAAAGGGGCGGATGAATTCCAGCTTCATCCCGACCCGTTCACCCGGGCGGCTTTCCACGATGGTTTGTTTCCCTTCGCCGACATCGTTGTTGCCAGCCCATTTCACTGTGGATCCCACACCTGCCGGAGGTCCTTCGAAGGTGTATTTGCAGTTCGGATCCAGCTTGGCCCAGGGGGACCAATCCTGGCCTTTTCGCAGATCATTCACCTGTTCGAAGACCGCCTGTGGAGTGGCCTGCATGGTGGCGGAGCGCGAGACACGGAAATCATCCGGACGCATGGAGATGACTACTGCGAGGATGGCAAGGACGGCAGCAAGGCCGATGAGGATTTTGGTGATCATAGTTTGTCTGTTGGTTAGGTTTGGGATGAGTAAAAACGGTCAGTCAGGCTGCTTTTCAACTTCCTGGAGGCGCCTGTTCAGCAAGGTGCGCTCGGAAGTCATTTCGGTGAGTTTCAGGGCGGCGCGCAGGTGGGTGGCCGCAGATTCGTAATGCTGCCGCTGCGCCTCCAGTTCGCCCATGACGGCATGAAAAAGGTGATAGGAATCCAGCGGCTGGCGGTCCAGGATGGCCTCCACCGCAGCCAGTCCCTTCGCTGGGCCCTGCACCTTGGCCAGGGCCACAGCGCGGTTCAGGGCAATGACAGGCGAGTCATTCATCTGCATGAGATGATCGTAAAGCCGGAGGATCTGCGGCCAGTCCGTGGAGGCTGCATCTGGGGCCAGGCAGTGGCAGGCAGCAATGCCGGCCTGGAGATGGTATTCGCTGGCCTGATCTCCCCGTGCCGACAAACCCAGGTGAAAAATGCCCCTCTGGATCATCGCCGCATCCCACAGGCCACGGTCCTGCTCCTCCAGCCGCCGGATGTTCCCTTCGGCATCCAACCTGGCGGCAAACCGGGCTCCATTGAGCAGCATCAACGCCAGCAGCGCATGGGTGCGCGGCTGATTCCCTGCCGGGTGCCCGGCGAGGAGCAGGGTCAGCCGGATGGCTTCATGGCACAAATCTTCGCGGATCAGCTGCGGGCCGTTGGAGGCCTTGTAGCCTTCATTAAACAGCAGGTACAAAATCTGCAGCAGCACCTCCAGCCTGGTGGGCAGCTCCACGCCGGAGGGGATCTCAAAGGCCACGGCTTCCTCCTGCAGCTTTTGCCGCGCGCGGGTCAGCCTTTTTGCGATGGCCGCCTCCGAGGTGAGAAAGGCGCGGGCGATTTCCTGGGGGCTGAATCCGCACATCACCTTTAGGGCCAGCGCCGTCTGCGCCTCCTGCGGGAGCTGGGGATGACAGCAGGCAAACATCAGCCGCAGACGGTCATCCTTGATCTCATCATCAAACCGTGGCTCCTCTCCCGTCTCGGTATCCGCCAGCCGTTGCTCGATGAAATGGACGATCTGCGGCTGCTTTTGCTGAAAGCTGGATTCCCGGCGGATGAGGTCCAGCGCCAGATTCTTCGCCGTCTGCATCAGCCAGGCGGCCGGATTTGCGGGGACGCCATAAAAAGGCCACGTTTGCAGCGCCCGTGCCAGGGCCTCCTGCACCACATCCTCCGCCATCTGCAGGCGATGGATGCCAAAGATGCCCGTGAGAATGGAAACCAGCTTTGCCGCCTCATGACGGAAGAGATGGTCGGCCAGCTGACTGACACCGGAATCGGAACTGGATGCAGGATGCGACATGAGACTTCGGGGTTAGGCGGCGACCATCTTTTCTTCCAGAAGGCGGTGAAAGCTGGGGCACTCCGGTGCCACGGGACGAACTTCCGCCGTGGCTCCGCAGTCCAGCATGGGCCATTCTTTAGCGATGCTTACCGCCTCCTCCATCGTCTTCACATTCAGCATCAAATAGCCACCGATGGTTTCTTTCGACTCAGCAAACGGTCCATCTGCCACCTGACGCACTTTTTTCCCTGAGATCACCTTCCCCTCTTCGAAGAGAGGTTGGGCAGCCTTCATTTTCCCCTGCTGTTGCAGGCGCTCAAACCAGGCCATGGTCCGTGCCATGACCTGCTGCATTTCTTCAGGCGAAAGATCCTCCTGCCAACCTGTGGCGCGAAAGAGGACCATGTATTCAGTGGAGTCGGATGGAGATAGGCTCATAAAAAGGGGAAGGTTAAAGGTCAGTATTCATAGGCATGACGAACGGCCAGGGCTGCAGAGGACATCTGGACGAACTTTTTTTGTTTTTTTCGCCTTCGTGGGAGATGCGACCGCCTGAATCCCAGCTCGTGAAGGGGGAGAATCGAACAACGAATTCACAAAATCACGCGCCAGTTCGATGTTGCTGATCACCATCTCCGGGCTTTGGCGCGTCTTACCGACGAGCATGGAGCCCTGCCAGAGGCTGTTGAGAAAATGTGCGACCTGTGCTGGCTCAAACGGACGCCGGGGTCGGTGGATCTTTTGGGCTTCTGCCAGCATGCGGGTCACCCGCCCTTCCCAATCCTGCAAGTGGCCGTCGCAGGCGGTCCGCATGTCGGCATTCACCTGAGCAAGCTCCTGCGACATCATGCCCACCATGCAGACGCACAGCTCATCAGGCCTTTGATTGAAGGTGATCATGATGTCCAGCAGCCGGTGCAGCTGCTCCAGCGGATCCACGCCAGGCTCAGACCAGGCGGGCGTGTACAAATCTGTACCCATTTGAGCGAACGCATCCACCGCCGCACGCGCGATGGCCTCCTTGCTGGCAAAGTAGTGGAAGAAGCTGCCCTTCGTCAGCCCAGCCTCCCCACAGATCTGGTCCACGGTCGTCGCCGCATAGCCCTGGCGCAGCATCAGGCGCAGAGTCGCCCCTACCAGCCTTTGGCGGGTCTCAACGGGATTGCGGACGTGTTTGGGGGTCGCAGGCATACAAACCATTTGGTATATAACAAAAAGCACCGCAAGACCGCAAGAAAAAATTTCGCCCCTTTTCCTCTAGGTCGCGCAGGTCCGCACAGCCTCCGTGTTAACACCTTCTTAACACCTTTTCGTCTGCCCTTAACTACGCAGAACCGCAAACGGGGGAATCATGTCCGTGAGCCGCAAGCTCTCCGCCCATGATTGACCTCCTCTACCTCGGCCTCTCCGTCGCCTTCATCGTCCTCTGCGTCCTCTACGCCCGCGTCATCGAAACTCTCTGAACCCCGCCCCACCATGGAAACCTTCCTCATCGCGCTCATCGCCACGGCTCTGCTGGCCTACTTGCTGGTAGCCATGCTGCGCCCCGAAAAATTCTAATTTCCACGACCATGCATACGAACGACTGGCTTCAACTCGCCCTATTCCTGGGCCTCCTCGCGCTCATCACCAAGCCCATGGGCCTCTACCTCATGCAAGTGCTGGATGCTCAGGGCCGCACCTGGCTGGACCCCCTCCTGAAACCCATCGAAAAGCTGACCTATCGCCTCTTGGGAACGGATCCCCAGCGCGAGCAGAATTGGAAACAATACACGCTCTCCATGCTGGCCTTCAGCCTTGTCGGCATGGTCTTCACCTACCTCATTCTGCGCTGCCAGCACCTGCTTCCGTGGAATCCACAGGGCCTGCCCGCCCTTAGCCCACACCTGGCCTTTAACACGGCCGTCAGCTTCACCACCAATACCAACTGGCAGAGCTATGGCGGAGAAGCCACCCTCTCCTACTTCAGCCAGATGGTGGGCCTCACGTTTCATAACTTCGTCTCGGCTGCCACCGGCATCGCCATCGCCGCCGCCCTCGTGCGCGGCATTGCCCGCAGTTCAGCGAAGACGTTGGGCAACTTCTGGGCCGACCTCGTTCGTGTCACCTACTACTTGCTGCTGCCCCTGTGCGCCGCCTTTGCCCTCTTCCTGGTTTCCCAGGGCATGATTCAGAACTTCGAATCCTACACCCGGGCCACCACGCTGGAAGGGACAGAACAAGTCATCGCCCAAGGCCCCATGGCCTCGCAGGTCGCCATCAAGATGCTGGGCACCAATGGCGGCGGTTTCGTGAATGCCAATGCCGCACACCCTTTTGAAAATCCCACCCCACTGGCCAACCTTGTGCAGATGCTTTCCATCTTCGCCATCGGCAGCGGCCTAACGTATTATTTAGGACGCATGGTGAAAAACCAAGCGCACGGCTGGGCAGTCTGGGCTGCGATGATCATCCTGTTTACCGGCGGCGTTCTGGTCTGTGCTTATGCTGAGGCCCATGGCAACCCCATCCACCAGCAGCTCGGTGTCGCCGCAGCAGATGGGAACATGGAGGGCAAGGAGGTGCGCTTTGGCATCTTCAATTCCTCCCTCTTCGCCACCGTTACCACGGCCGCCTCCTGCGGTGCGGTGAACTCCATGCACGACTCCTTCACCGCACTCGGTGGTTTTGTTCCCCTGTTCATGATGGAGCTGGGCGAGGTGGTCATCGGCGGTGTCGGGGCCGGTCTTTATGGCATGCTCGTCTTTGTCATCCTGGCCGTCTTTATCGCTGGCCTCATGGTGGGTCGCACGCCGGAATACCTGGGCAAAAAGATCCAGGCCAAGGAAGTCAAGCTGGCCATGCTCACCCTGCTGATCCTCACCCTCAGCATCCTTGGTTTTACTGCCTGGGCCAGCGTCAGCACCTGGGGTCTGGCCGGGCTGAACAACGCGGGCCCGCATGGCTTTAGCGAGATGCTGTATGCCTACTCCTCCGCCACGGCCAACAACGGCAGCGCCTTTGCCGGCCTGACAGCGAACACCCCCTGGTACAATACCACGTTAGGCATTGCCATGCTCATCGGTCGCTTTCTCATGATCGTGCCCATCATGGCCCTGGCGGGATCCTTGGTGCAAAAGCAGGCCGCACCGCCCAGCGCAGGCACCTTCCCTGCCCATGGCGCCACCTTCACTCTGCTGCTCATCGGCACGGTCCTTCTCGTCGGCGCGCTGAATTTCCTCCCCGCTCTCGCTTTAGGTCCCGTCGTTGAGCACTTCCTCACGCTCCAGGGCCACTTGTTCTAAAACCTCTCACCTCGACTCTTATGTCACACACACCCAGCTCCCTTTTCGACGCCTCCATTGTCGTCCCAGCCCTCGGCGAGTCATTCAAAAAACTCGACCCGCGCCTGATGGTTAAAAACCCCGTCATGTTCGTGACGCTCGTCGGTGCACTGCTCACCACCTTCAGCATCTTCACCGCAGGCGCAGATCGCGCCTTCATCATCCAGCTCAGCGTCTGGCTGTGGTTCACCGTGTTGTTTGCAAACTTCGCCGAAGCCGTCGCTGAAGGCCGTGGCAAAGCCCAGGCGGACAGCCTGCGCCGTGCCCGCAAAGACACCATGGCCCGCCGCCTCATCGGTACTGAGGAAAAGCTAGTACCTGCCACCGCCCTAGAGAAAGGCGAACTCGTCGTCTGCGAGGCCGGCGATGTCATCCCTGCCGATGGTGAAGTGATCCAGGGCATCGCCAGCGTGGATGAAGCCGCCATCACCGGTGAGTCCGCCCCCGTCATCCGCGAAAGTGGGGGTGACCGCAGCGCCGTCACGGGCGGCACCCGTGTCATCAGTGACCGCATCGTCATCCGCATCACCTCGGAAAAAGGGCAGACCTTCCTAGATCGCATGATCTCCATGGTGGAAGGCGCGCAACGTCAAAAAACGCCAAACGAGATCGCCCTCACCATCCTGCTGTCCGCCATGACGCTGATCTTCCTGCTGGTGTGCATCACCCTCATGCCTTTCGGGGTTTATGCGGGGGCGCATTTCTCCATCCCGGTGCTCATCGCCCTGCTGGTGTGTTTGATCCCCACCACCATTGGCGGCTTGCTCAGCGCCATCGGCATCAGCGGCATTGATCGTCTCATCCGCCGCAATGTCATGGCCACCAGCGGCCGTGCCGTGGAGGCTGCGGGCGACATCGACGTGCTGCTGCTGGACAAGACCGGCACCATCACCATCGGCAATCGCATGGCCTCAGACTTCCGCCCTGCACCGGGCATCACCGAACAACAACTCGCCGATGCCGCCCAGCTCGCTTCCTTGGCCGATGAAACCCCCGAAGGCCGCAGCATCGTAGTCCTGGCGAAGGAGAAGTTTAACATCCGCGGTCGTGAACTCGCCGCACCGCACGCCACCTTCATCCCCTTCACCGCTCAGACTCGCATGAGTGGGGTGGATCTGGATGGCCGCAGCATCCGCAAAGGCGCAGCGGATTCCATGAAAGCCCACGTCATCAACCAGGGCGGCACCTACCCCGCCGAAGTGGCCAAGGCCGTGGAGGCAGCCTCCCGCGCTGGGCGCACGCCCCTTGTCGTTTCCGAAGGCAACCAGGTCCTCGGCATCGTGGAGCTTAAGGACGTGGTCAAAGGCGGCATCAAGGAACGTTTCGCGCAGCTGCGCAAAATGGGCATCCGCACCGTCATGATCACCGGGGACAACCCCATGACTGCGGCCGCCATCGCCGCCGAGGCGGGGGTGGATGACTTCATGGCCCAGGCCACCCCAGAGGATAAGCTGAAGCGCATCCGGGATGAGCAGGCGGCAGGCCATCTGGTGGCCATGACCGGCGACGGCACCAATGATGCCCCTGCCCTGGCCCAGGCCGATGTCGGCGTGGCCATGAACACAGGCACCCAGGCCGCCCGCGAAGCCGGCAACATGGTGGACCTGGACAGCAACCCCACCAAGCTCATTGAGATCGTCGAAATCGGCAAGCAGCTGCTCATGACCCGCGGCAGCCTAACAACCTTTAGTATCTCCAATGACGTGGCGAAGTACTTTGCCATCATCCCAGCCATGATCATGGCCACCTTCCCTGAAGTGGCTCCGTTGAACATCATGGGCCTCGTCAGTCCACAGAGCGCCATCCTCAGCGCCGTCATCTTCAACGCCCTCATCATCGTGGCCCTCATCCCGCTGGCGCTGAAAGGCGTGCCCTACCGGGCCATGGGCGCGGTGGCCGTGCTGCGGCGGAACCTCCTCATCTATGGCCTCGGCGGCCTCATCGTCCCCTTCATCGGCATCAAGGTCATTGACCTGATCATCAATCTCTAAACCCCATCCACTCATGAAACTGCTTCTCCAAGAAATCCGCCCCGCCATCGTCGCCACCTTCGTGCTCGCTGGCATCACCTGCGGCCTTTACCCACTGCTCGTCACCACCGTGGCTCAGGCGGCGTTTAAAGATCAGGCTCAGGGCAGCCTCATCATCGGTGCCGATGGCAAAGTACGCGGCTCCAGCCTGCTGGGGCAAAACTTCACCTCTGAGCGCTACTTCCACACTCGCCCCAGTGCCGCAGGCAGCGGTTATGACGGTGCCAGTTCCAGCGGCAGCAACCTCGGCCCCACCTCCCAAAAGCTGCGGGATCAGATCCAGGAACGCCTCAGCGCCTACCGCAGTCTGAATGGCCTCGCTCCCGAGGCCGAAGTTCCTGCCGATGCCGTCACCGCCTCCGGCTCCGGTTTGGACCCACACATCAGTGTCAAAAATGCCGCTCTTCAAGCCGCCCGTGTGGCGAAGGCCAGAAACCTGCCTTTACCCCAGGTTGAAGCCCTCATCACCGCCCACACCAGCGCGCCCACTTTTGGCCTTCTGGGAGAGGCGCGCGTGAATGTTGTCGCACTTAATCTGGCACTCGACGCCGCCAAGTAACTCGTCTCAAGATACGCCATGCACCAGGAACCTCCACGCCCCAACCCCGATGCCCTGCTCGCGCAGATGCAAAAGGAGCACTCGCAGGCGCAATCTGGGCGACTGCACATCTTCCTGGGCATGTGCCCCGGCGTGGGCAAAACCTACGCCATGCTGCAAGTGGCCCGGCAACGGGCCAAAGAGGGCGTGGACGTGGTGGTGGGCGTGGTGGAAACGCATGGCCGCCACGAGACCTCCGCCTTGCTGGAGGGCCTGCACGTGCTACCACGCAAGTCGTTAGACCATCGCGGCTACATGCTGGAAGAATTTGATGTGGATGAAGTGCTGCGCCTGCGCCCGCAGCTCGTACTGGTGGATGAACTGGCCCACACCAATGCCCCCGGCTCTCGCCACGCCAAACGTTACCAAGATGTGCTGGAGCTGATGGATGCCGGGCTGGATGTGTACACCACCCTGAACGTCCAGCACATTGAAAGCCAGGTGGACATCGTCCAGCAGATCAGCGGCGTGGCCATTCAGGAAAAGGTTCCAGACTCCCTGCTGGATCGTGCTCATGAGATCCAGCTCATTGACCTCAGTGCTGAAAAGCTGCTGGAGCGCATGGCCGAAGGAAAAGTGTACCTGGGTGAACGGGCCGAACATGCCGTCTCGAATTTCTTCAAGGAAGGCACCCTCACCGCCTTGCGAGAACTCGCCCTCCGCTTCACCGCCGAACGTGTGGACCGTGACCTGGATGACATCCGGCGCGCACGGCGTGTGACAAGCGCCTGGAAGACCAATGCGCGGCTTCTCGTCGGCATCGGCCCCAGTCCCTATGCGGAAAGCCTCATCCGCTGGACACGCCGCGCGGCCGCAAGACTGGACGGCAACTGGATCGTCGCCTGGGTGGAAAGATCCGCCCCGCTCACCCCCGCCGAACAAGAAGTGCTGACACGCGCCCTGGGCCTGGCCCGCCGACTCGGAGCCGAGGTGATCTCCCTCACCGGGGACGATGTGGCGGAGACCCTGCTGCAGTTCGCCCGCGAACGCAACGTCTCCCAGATCGTCGTGGGCAAGCCTGACAAACGCACCTGGGGCGGCTCGATGGCAGATCGCCTCATCGCCGAAAGCGGTGACATTGACGTCTGCGTGGTACGCCCCGTGGCCGGTCGCCAGCCAACAGTCCCAGCCACGCCACCTGTCAATACGCCAATCTCCCAGGTGGGAGAGTATAGCTGGGCTTTGGCCCTCACCTTCGTGCTGACCAGCCTGTGCTGGGCCCTGCTGCCAGTCACCGGGTACACCTTTGTCGCCCTCGTGCTGTTGCTCGGCGTCATGGCCGCAGGCATGCGTTTTAGCCGGGGGCCCGTGCTTGCCATGGCTTCTGTCAGCGCCCTCGCGTGGAACTACTTTTTCATCCCGCCCCAGTTCACCCTGCACATTGACCAGCCCGAGGACATGCTCATGTTTGGCATGTTCTTTCTCGTGGCCCTCAGCATGGGCCACCTCACCACGCGCCTGCGCCAGCGTGAGGAAGCCGAGCGCCGACGCCAGCGCCAGACCGCAGCCCTCCTGCGCGTCACCCAAAGCGCCGCCCTGGCCGCAGAACCGGACAAAGGCCTGCATGAAGCCCTGCGTGTGATCACCGATCTCTTGCAGTCCGGCGTCTCCCTGGTCCTGCGACAAAGTGACCATACCCTCAGCCCCACGGCCCACGCCTCCAGCACCTTTCAGCCTAACTCAAAGGAATGGGGCGTCGTAGCCTGGAGCTTTGATCACAAGCAGGCCGCTGGTCGTTTCACCGACACTCTGCCCGAATCTGAAGCCACTTGGTTCCCGCTGCAAACAGCCACCTCCACCATGGGCGTGCTGGGCATCCGCCTGGAGCGTGATGGCAGGCTGGATTTCACCACACGGCAGACCATCGAGGCCGTGGCACTGCAACTCGCACTCGTGCTGGAGAAGGAGCATTTCATCCAGGCCGCCAGCCGGGCAGAAGTGCTGGAGCAATCTGAAAAGCTGCGCCAAACCCTGCTGGACAGCGTTTCCCACGAGCTCAAAACCCCCCTCGCGATCATCAAAGCCAGCCTGGAAGGTCTGAGTGAACACCCGGCCGCCAGCAGTTCCTACACGGGAGAAATCGCCACCGCCACTGAGCGCCTTCAACGTGTGGTGGATCACCTCCTGCACATGACCCGCATCGAGTCCGCCGTGATGCAGCCCCACCTCGATTGGTGTGACATCCGTGATGTCATCCAGGCGGCCCGCTCTGCCGCTGGACCTGCCTTAACTTTCCACCCCGTACAAACTTTCATCCCGGATGACATACCACTCGTTAGGCTGGACCATAGCCTCATGGCGCAAGCCCTGGCCAATATCCTGCACAACGTCACCGCCTACACCCAAGCAGGAACCCCTATTGAAATCCGAGTGGCCATGCAGGGAGACCGTCTGCATCTTGCCGTTCGGGATCATGGCCCCGGCTTCGCAGGTGAAAGTGCACTGCGGGTGTTTGAGAAATTTTATCGCGCACCTGGAAGTCCTGCGGGAGGCACAGGCCTCGGTTTGGCCATCGCCCGTGGTTTCGTACGGGCGCAGGGGGGCGAGATCACAGCCCGCAATCATCCCGATGGCGGGGCCGAGGTGGACATCGAAATGAAACGTGTTTTTTGAGCGGTTGTCTTTGCCAGAACCGTCCCGCTCGCTGACGTGTGGACATTCCCTGAAGTCACCGTCCCCGCATGACCTGCCTGATCATTGATGATGAACCCCAGATACGTCGCCTGCTGCGGCTGGCCCTGGAATCACGCGGCTACACCGTGCGCGAGGCGGAGGCCGGGCAGTTAGGCCTGCAAGAAGCGGCCTTTCATAAACCGGATGCCATCCTGCTGGATCTGGGCCTGCCAGACATGGACGGTCTGGAAGTGCTGAAACGGCTGCGTGAATGGAGTGATGTCCCTGTGCTGATCCTCAGCGTGCGCGATCAAGAAAGCATCAAAGTCGCCGCCCTGGAAAATGGCGCGGATGACTACGTGACGAAACCCTTTGGCACCGCCGAGCTCATGGCCCGCCTCACCGCCATCACCCGGCGGCAGCGCAGCACCGAGGTGGCAGAGGTCACTCTCGGCCCCCTGCACATCAGCCTGGTGGACCATGCCGTGACTCTTGATGGCCAGGAGGTGAAGCTCACCCCCACCGAGTATGCCCTGCTGAAGACGTTGGCCCGACACCCGGGTAAAATCATCACCCAGCAGCATCTCCTCAAAGCCGTGTGGCCCGGCATGAATGTGGACCAAACCGCCGCTCTCCGCGTGCATGTGAACCACCTGCGCAGCAAGGTGGGCAGCAAGGTGGAGATCCGCAATGAGCCGGGCATCGGCTACCGCATCCTTGGTTAGGAACTCAAGGCTGACGCAAACGCACGCGAAAAAATCGCTTCTTTTCCGTCAGGGGAAAATAGAAACTTCGGTTGACGGGAGCGGCCGGGTACAGATACGCATTGTCCACTGCGTTTAACGTCTGCCAGGTAACCAGATCGTTGCTGATCTCCACCAAAGCCATGCGGTTTGCCGGTTGGGTGAAATTTACAGTTACCCTCCCATTGGCCTTGATGATGGCATCGTACTTCCAGCGGCTGGCGGCACTTTGGGGATTTGTTCCCAGAGCATACTCCTCCTGGTTGCTCAGGCCGTCGCCGTCGGCATCCGCAGCAGGGGCTGCATCGGGTCCGGCGGCGGAGCCAAAATGATCATCCAGCCATTGTTGCAAAGTTTGGTAGGCACTTAGCCCCTGGATCCAGCTTGCAATCAGGTTCTCACCATCAACGTCACGCATGAGCGATCCCACCGGAGGCATGCGCGACAGGCCTTGGGCCTCGCCCTGCATCCGCTTCAGAAGCATGGAATGTTCCGTATCGCCCGGCACAATGACACGGCTGGCAGGATCTGCCCCCTGGTTGATCAGGCTGCCCTGAATGATCCGGCTCAGCTCCGTAGGTGTGACATAGCGTGCATCCCAGTTTCCCTGCGCGCCTCCGCCCGGCTGGTGGCAGGGGGCACAGTTCACCGCCAGATAAGACCTCGCCCGCCACTCCAACGACAGAGTGGGTGCCGTGCTCAGTGCTGGCAAATGTGGAAGCATGGACTCCGCCATGCCCGAAAAGTATCCGGCCGCATTCAACAAATCCAACTGCTTGATGCTGGTCCCTGCAAAAGGGTACGGACCATTGATCTGTGCCGTGTTAAAGCTTAGTGCATAACCTGCTGCCGCCGTATGGCAGCTCAGGCATTCACTACGCGAGGGGTAGCGCCAGTACTGGCTGCTCCCCCCCGGAACAAGGCTAGTTTCCCCTGCCACCGGGACCAGATAGGCTTCGGTGTCTGAAGACCATTTATAAGTGAGCCCATAGACACCGTCGGCAGTCTTCACCAACAGGCGAGTTTCGAGCCGCCTTCTGAAACCGTTGACAGGGATCTCAAAATGCTTCACCCACACCATCCCGGCGGGGAAAGTCCAGTTACCTGTCTCGCTGTATCCGATCTTTGGAGTCGTCTCCTTGATGGCAAACCAGCGTTCTTTGATGGCTCCGTCACTCCAGAAGCTCACATTTGGTCGGTAACGGACAAAGCCTGGAAAAGTGGCCAGGGTGGACATGTCCCTGAAGATCCCAACCTCCGACAGTTTCATCGGCGCTGAAGACGCCGTCCCCCTCACAATCTTGTAAAAAAGGCCGTCGCTGAGGCAGCAAAGAAGAGGTTCTTCATTGCTCGGGTTGATACCAAAATCCACGATGCCGAACTTTGAAGGAAGGCCCTGTCCCGTCCACACGCCAGGCGTTGTTTCTTGATAGGCCCGAATGCGGCCGGAATAGATGTCAGCCACCAGAAACATGCCCCGTAGTTCTGGCAGCAGAGCCCCGCGATAGACATTTCCTGCACAAACGGAGGCCCCAAACATATTGGGGTTTTGGGCGCTGGTTCGAGGATAGCTGATGATGGGGGAAACGGGAGAAAAATTGGCACCTGAAGGTGGTGTCGTGGAACCCGTTGCATCGTTGGGAAATTTGGGCGCGCTGTTGAAGGCCACGTCCCCTTCCCGCCAGCTCCAGCCGTAGTCTCCGCCTTTCACCACTAGATCCACCTCTTCTTTGGTATTCTGCCCCACATCCCCGAGAAAAAGCCGACCCGTCGGAGGATCAAAATTAAACCGAAAAGGATTCCGAAAGCCAGTAGCGTAAATCTCCCTTTTCACATTGGCTGGATTCACACCGCGTCCGTGCCAGGTAGTGCGGCCAATGAATGGATTGTCCGCAGGCACCTTATAGGTCCCCGGATGAATGGCAGAGGGAAAACTGGTGGAGGCTGCCTGGGCCAGCACGGAAGGCCCCAGGTTCGTCGCGAGATTATTCACGTCTAGGCGCAGTATTTGGCCCCAGAAATTTTTATCAATGAAGCGCGCATTATTATACTCATCATTACCGCCGCCCTCATCGCCTAACGAAAGGTAGAGATAACCGTCAGCACCAAAGCCCAGGTCCCCGCCGTTGTGATTCCCAGCCCGGTCATACAGGGTCAGCAAAGGAGACTCAGTGGCCGCACTAGCAGTCGTGGCGGCCAGGAAATTTCCCGCCGTACCTGTGGCTGTGAAACGTGCCAGCCTCTGATGCAGCTGGTTGTTCGTCCGGATGCTGTAGAAGAGATAAAACCAGCCGTTTTCCTGATAGTCCGGATGGAAGGCCATGGCCAGCAGCCCGTTTTCATTGTCAGTCGCCAGTGGCCGGTTTTGAGACTGGAGATGCGCCGCCAGATCCATGAACAGACTTTTGGTCGGGGAGCTGCCGCCCACCCCGTTGATGATCCAGATCTTTCCCTCACGCTCGTTGACGTACACGCGGCTCGCCTCCCCCGTTGGATAGGTGCTGCCCATTGGCGCATTAAAGGTCACGCCAGGAAAAGCAGCTACGATGGAATAACTCAGCGGCCCTGAAGCCTCCGGCGGTGTCGTGGCAGGCAAATACAAGGACGTGTTTTCCTGCCGCACGATCTGTCCATGCAGAGGGGCCTGGGCTATGTTTAGTAGGCAAAGCAGTAGCAGGAAAGTTGAAGCCAAGGAAACGCGCATAGCCGGGGGGGACTTTGGAAGGACATTAATCGGACGACCTATCTCATGTAAAGGATAGATCGTCCCTCCCTCATTCTCCAGCCCTATCTCCAGGCCACACACCTCACTCCTCTTTGGTCTTCCCCTTCGCCTTTTTCTTCCCCTTCCCTTTGGAACTGCCATTGGTTTTGCTGCCTGAAGTGGAGGGCACTTCTTCACCTGCCGCCGGAAGCGCTGCCGCCAGCCGGGCCTTGGTTTTGCTCATGTCGGCCTCAGTGGCCAAGTTCGTCCACTCATTCGGGTCCTTGGAGTGGTCGTAAAGCTCCTCACTTCCATCGGAGTAGCGGATGTAGCGCCAGCGGGCATCTTTCACCGCATGATTGCCACGGCCATGCGTGCAGATGGCCACCTGCCCCCACGTGCTGGCTGGGTCCTTCAGCAGAGGCATCAGGCTGGCACCCTTGACATGCACCGGCAACGGAAGACCTGTCAGTTCACACAGCGTGGGGTAAATGTTCAAGTAGTCCACAGGCGCTTTGCAAACACTGTTAGGCGTGGTGATGCCCGGAGCCACGATGGCACAGGAGGTACGGGTGGTTTCCTCCCACAGGGCAAATTTGCGCCAATGCTGCTTCTCCCCCAGTGCCCAGCCGTGGTCCGTCCACCAGACGATGATCGTCTTATCCTTACGTGGACTCGCATCCAGTCCGTCCAGCAGGCGGCCCACCTGATCATCCAGAAAGGAAATGGTGGCCAGATACGCTTGGACCGCCTTTTTCCACTGGTCCCCCTTCAGCACCGCTGCGTGGTCACCCTGTGGTTTGGCCATCTGCACACCTGCTGCAGGAATGTCGGCCAGGTCATCGTCCTTCGTCACCGGAAGCTGGATGCCTTCCAGCGGAAAACGGTCGTAATACTCGCGCGGCACATACCACGGCAGGTGCGGCTTCACATAGCCCACGCCGAGGAAAAGCGGCTTGTCCAGCGGAGCCGTCTTGAGTTGATTGACCGCCCAGTCTGTGAGCTTGTAATCGCCCATCTCCTGTGGTTTCGCCTTCACCGCACCCCAGTCAAAGTGGCCGCTTTTCAGCCCGTTCATATTTTCTTCATGCTCGTTGATGCTGGGGAAAAGCCCCTCCCATTTCGTCCAGCCATCTTCACGGCCTTCTGCATTGAAGTTGTGATAAATCTTACCACCACCCAGGGTGTTGTAGCCCTGGGCCAGGAAGTGGCGGTTGATCGTCAGCGTATCCTTCATCACGCCCTGCGCCGGATCGCCATTCGTGTAAATGCCCGTCTGCCAGGGACGCAGGCCGCTCATCAGCGCCGCGCGCGAAGGGTTGCACGCCGGGGCTGCACAGTGGCTGTTGGTGAAGGCCATACCGCGCGCGACAAGGCGGTCTATGTTCGGTGTCTTCGTCTGCGGATGCCCGCCCAGGTGGGTGACCCAGTCGTTCAAATCATCAACGGCGATGAAGAGGACATCCGGCTTTTCAGCCGCTGAAAGACTGAGAGAAAACAGGCCCAGCAGGGCGATGAGAAGGCGCATGGGTTTCATGAGCGCAGGGGAACGTGGTCAGCGCAAACCATCTTCCCTTTTTTCTTCATTGCATCGTCACTCCTCTGTCTTTCTTTATCGCTCATGACTCCACCACATCCCGGTCCGCTGCTCATCCGTCATGAAGGCCACACGCCAAGAGAGCGCAGCACCTGCGGCTGGCGGGATCGCCTTATCAGTCACGAAGACGCACCGCTCTCCCCTGCCGCCTGGGCGCATGCCGTGGACATCGATGGGGCCAAGCTGCATTACCACAAACGCTCCACCGAGCTCTACTATGTCCTCTCTGGCAGCGGCACGGTGCTGCTGGATGGCATGGAGCAAGCCGTCTCTGCAGGCTCACTCGTTCACATTCCCCCAGGCGTCATCCATGGTGCCCGGGGGCAAATGCGCGTCCTCGTCGTCGGCATCCCCGACATCGCAGAAGACGACTATTTTGAGGCCGAAGAAACGGAGCCTTAGAGCCTCAGTGCGGTGCAGGAAGGACTCCAGCGAGGATCATCAGCACGACTAGCACCAGCAGCAAAGCCGCAGCCACAGAGAAGGTGGTCTTGGAGGGAATAGGGGTGATTTTCATAATTTCGCCCTCTTTATACCTCAATTGCCCGTAAAGTCATAGTACATACTATGTAAACTCGACATCAGGCCATCTTTTTAAACGAGACTCGACACCAAACCTCCCCCTAACCAAAAGAAGCGCAATTTTGCACAAGCTTCGAAATTAAATTGAAGAAGCGCCGAATCTTCACGTTTCAGCCGCCGTCAGACCGAAGCTCCGACTTCACGCCATGAAAACATTTGCCCTTCTCCTGCTGGTGGCCACTGCCGCTCACGGCGTAGCCTTGCCCGAAGCCTCCAAGATCGACAGCCTGCTGGCTGCGGATTGGCAAAAGCACAACCTGCAGCCGAATGTCACCGCACCGGATGAAGTCATCGTCCGCCGCCTCTACCTGGACATCGCAGGCCGCATTCCCACCGTGGAAGAGACTCGCGACTTCATTCAGTCGGTGGATCCCCAGAAGCGCAGCAAGCTCATTGACAAGCTCCTCGCCAGCGATGGCTACACCAGCCACATGTTTAACTTCTGGGCAGATGTCCTGCGCCTAACTGACAATACCAAAGGCAAGATCACAGCCGAGGCCTATGAAGAATGGCTGAAGAAGGAGCTCAAGGCCAATACCCCCTACGACCAGTTTGTGAAAAAGCTGCTCACCACCGAAGGCGGTGCGTGGGACAGCGGCAGCATCGGCTTTTATCAGCGTGATGAAAACAAACTCGATCACCTCGCCTATACCGTGCAGGTCTTCCTCGGCACCAGCATCGTCTGCGCCCAGTGCCACAATCACCCCTTTGATAAGTGGTCCCAAAAGGACTACTATGGCATGGCCGCCTTCACCTATGGCATGGACACACGCGGCGGAGGTGTGAATGAGATCAAGCTCCCGAAGCGTCCCCAGGGGAAACAGATCCCCGAAGCCCTGGCCCAGATGTCTAACAAAGAGCGTCGCCAATACATGAAGGACCATCCCGAAGAGGTGGCCAAGATGCGCAAGGAAGCTGCGGCTGCCAGCCAAACTTCCGCGAGCAGCCGGGAAGACATGCAGCAGGTGCGCAAGGCCCTGGGCGATGTCATGAAACCTCTGCGCTACACCGCCATCACCTGGAATGAAGGCAAGCTGCCCAAGCTGCCCCATGACTATGCCTACACCGATGCCAAGGCAGGCGACACCATCGAACCCCGCGCCATGTTCGGCCACGAGGCCAAGCCCAAAGAAGGCCAGACCACCGTGCAGGCCTTTGCCGACTGGATGGCCAGCCCGGAAAACCCGCGCTTCACCACCGTCATCGCCAACCGCATGTGGAAGCACGTCTTTGGCAGTGCCCTCATTGAGCCACTGGATGAAATGACCGACTCCTCCGTCGCCAGCAACCCAGCCCTCATGGATTACCTCGCGCAGCTCATGATCGAGAAGAAGTACTCGCTGAAATCATTTCTGCGCGTGCTTTACAACACCGACACCTACCAGCGCATGGCCAGCACCCAGGAAGTGGCCCTGGGCGAGACCAATCACTTCACCGGTCCCAGCCTCCGCCGCATGAGTGCAGAGCAGGTCTGGGACTCCATGATCACCCTCACCAAAGGCAACGTGGACGGTGAGGTGGACGATGAAAACCAGCGCCTTCACCAATACCTTGGCGACCTCAATATGTTCATCACCACGATGAAAGAAAAAGGTCCGGAAGGCATTATCGCCGCCGCCAAGGCAGGCATGGAACAGCGCCAAGAAAACGACCGCGAACTGGATGCCATGCGCGCCAAGCTCGCCGAAAAAGGCACCTCCAGCCCTGCTGAGGCCAAAGCTTTGGCCAATGCCGCCAACAAACTCCGTCGCGAATCCAGCAACGAGCTCCTCGTCAACCTCATCGGTGAAGAACGTGCCGAGGCCCTTATCCAGGGCTACAACCCTAACAAACAAGTCAACAAACGTCCACGTCTTGACCGCGCCGTCATGGCCACCCTGACCAAGGAGCAGCGCAAGAACCTCGTCCGCAGCGCCGGCAACAACACCATGGTCTCCCGCGCCTCCGAGCTTCCCTCCCCTGCCCGTCCAGGCCACTTCCTGCGCACCTTTGGCCAGTCTGACCGCGAGGTCATCGACAACGCCAGCGACGACGCCTCCGTCCCCCAGGCACTCACCCTGCTGAATGGCCCCGTGGTGGAAAGTCTCACCAGCCCCATCTCCCTGCTCAGCCAGCAGCTCAAGAAGGCCGGAAGCAACGATCAAAAAGCAGCGCTCCTCTACGAGGCCCTGTTGAGCCGCCAGCCTACGAACAACGAACGTGCAGTGCTGGCCCAGGTCATCAATGAACGTGGGGACAAAGCCCTGGAAGACATCACCCACGCCCTCCTCACCGGCTCCCAGTTTCTCTTCATTCAGTAAAGCCCTCCCGTTTTCAGCCCCTGCCCTTCCCCGCCATGAACTCACCCTTCCTCCGTGCTGATGAACCGACTCGTCGTGACTTTGTCATGAACATCGCCAAGACCTGCCTGGGCGTTTCTGTCATGTCTCCGCTGATGCGCGGCCAGGCCCAGGCAGTCGCCTTTGAGGGCAGTTCCAAGGCCAGGCAGGTGGCGACTGCGAGAAACGTCATTTATCTCTACATGGCGGGTGGCATGACCCACCTCGATACCTTCGGCGTCAGCCCCGGGGCCGAGACCATGGGCGATACGAAATGCATCCCCACCAGTGCGGATGGTGTGCAGATCGGCGAGGGCCTGCCCACCGTGGCCAAACACATGCACCATGGCGTCATCATCAACAGCCTCTCCAGCACCCAGGGCGCGCATGAACAGGGCAATTATTACCAGCATACCGGCTACACCATGCGCGGTGCCACTCGCCACCCCACCATGGGTGCCTGGCTGCAAAAATTTCAGGGAAAGGGCAATCCGGACCTGCCCGGTACCGTCGTCATTTCCAATGACAGCAAGCATCCCGGCGGCGGTTTCTTTGAAGCCTCCTTCCAGCCCCTGCTGCTGAACAATCCCAGCACCGGCCTCCAGCACAGCAAACGCATGGCCGGCCTCGGCGAATCAGACCTGGACTACCGTCTGGGCCTGTCTGCCAAGCTCAATGCCGGCTTTGAAAAGACCTACGCCCACAGCGCTGTCCGTGCTTACAGCGATGTCTATAAAGATGCGGTCCGCGTCATGAAAAGCGCGGACCTCACCGCTTTCGATCTCAGCCAGGAATCCACCGAATTGCAGACTGAATACGGCGAGTCCACCTTTGGCCAGGGTTGCCTTCTGGCCCGGCGTTTGATCGAGCACGGCGTGCGTTTCATCGAGGTCACCAGCGGCGGCTGGGACATGCACAACGACATCTACGCCCGCCTGCCTGAAAAGATTGCCGAACTGGACAAAGCCCTCGGTGCCCTTCTGGCTGATCTTGAGCGTCGTGGCCTTCTCCAGGATACCCTCGTCGTCCTCACCAGCGAATTTGGCCGCACCCCGGACATCAATCAAAACTCAGGTCGCGACCACTACCCCAAAGCCTTCAGCTCCGTCCTCTGGGGCGGCGGCGTCCAGGGCGGCCAGACCTATGGCAAAACGGACAAAGGCATTGAGGTCACCGAAAACAAAGTCTCCCCGCCGGATCTGAATGCCACCATCGGCTACGCCCTCGGCCTGCCTCTGGACCAGGTGCTTTACTCCCCCACCAAGCGCCCCTTCACCATCGCCGACAAAGGCCAGCCCATCACCGCCCTTTTTGGTTAGGCCAGGCGGGAACGGGGCCCAGCACCACACCATGCCAAGCCCAAAGAGCTTGCGTCATTCAGCCCAGGGTTACCACAACCCTGGGGGCCTACCAAGCCACATCCCCGTCCCGCGAACACTCACAACGGGGTTGCGTCCACCCTCGAATCTCCTCACGGCCCTCCTCAGGCCAAGCCCTTCTGACGCTTCGCATGGATCGCAGCGGAGTACTCGCTGCTGTTAAAGTCCACGTATTCCTCAGACAGGTCACTGGTGTAAACGATGTGATTCGCACTGCCCTGATTGAGATCAATCGTCACGGAGAAGCGCGGCTCCTTCACCACCTTCTCCAGCTCGCTTACAGGAGTATTGGTGGTTAGGCCGCCTTTGCAGGCGATGAGACCGCCAAAGTAAATATCAATGAGTTCCTCCCTCAGGCGCGCGCCGGAGTAACCCACGGCATGGATCACACGTCCCCAGTTCGGGTCGCTGCCATGCCAGGAGCACTTCACCAGCATGGACTTCGCCACCGCTTCCGCCGCCTTTTTCGCATCGGCATGGGTGCGCGCATTGCGCACGCGAATCTCGACAAACTTCGTCACGCGCTCACCATCGCTGACGATCATCTTCGCCAGTTCCAGCATCACCTTGTGCAGCGCACAGCGGAAGATCTTCGCCTCGTCACTCCCTTTCTTGATCGGCGGGCATTCGGCCATGCCATTGCTCATGACGATGACGGTGTCGTTCGTGCTGGTATCGCCATCAATGGTGATGCAGTTGAACGACTGGTCCACCGCACTACGCATCGCCCGCTTCAGTTCATCCGGAGAGATCTTCGCATCCGTCGTGATGAAGCACAGCATCGTCGCCATGTTGGGGCAGATCATGCCGGCCCCCTTGGCAATGCCGCCGATGCGGAAACTCCCGCCCCCACAGGGCACCTCGATGGAGTAGCTCTTCGGCTTCGTATCGCTGGTCATGATGGCCCGTGAAGCGTCATCAGAACCTGTGGGCGTGAGTATTTCCGCCAACTCTTTCACCCGGGGAGTGATGCGCTGGATGGGCATGTTCATGCCGATGATGCCGGTGGAACACACCTGCACCTGGCGCATGCGGATGCCCAACGCCTCGGCCGTGGCCTTGCACATGGCCTTCGCATCCTGGATGCCCTGCGGCCCCGTACAAGCATTGGCATTGCCACTGTTGGCAATGATGGCACGCACGTCGCTGTCCTTGATGTGCTGCTGGGACACACGCACGCAGGCCGCACGGACCTTGTTCGTCGTGAAGACCGCATCCGTCACCGTGGGCACATCGGAGGTCAGCAGCATCAGGTCCAGGCGTGTGACCTCGGGATTCTTGATGCCGCAGGAGATGGCCCCGGCACGGAATCCGCGCGCAGCCGTCACTCCACCGTCAATGGTTTTGAAAGGCACCCGCACCTCGCGGAAGGGATCAAAGAAATCGTCGCTCATACGCTCAAAAGTCCGGCAGCAGGATCAAAGCCGCACACAAGGTTCATGTTCTGCACCGCCTGGCTGGAGGCACCCTTGCCGATGTTGTCTTCGACACTCATCAAAATCAGACGGCCCGCCCGTGTGTCCATGGCCCAGCCGATGTCCACAAAGTTCGTCCCCATCACATGCTTCGTATCCGGGCTCTGGTTTTTGCCCAGCAGGCGGACGAAGGTCTGGTCCGCATAGGCGTCTTTCAAAACAGCCTCCACTTGCTCAATCGTTACACCCGGCTTCGGTGTCGCAAAGATGGTGGTGCAGATGCCCGCAAACACAGGCACCAGATGCGGCACAAAGGACAACCGCACCGGACGTCCGGCGGCGATTTCCAGTTCCTGGCCCACCTCGCTCAAATGACGATGCTGTGGCACGCTGTAGCTGCGCAGGCTGTTCTGGATCTCACAGAACAGCAGCGGGATGCTGGCATTCCGGCCCGCCCCGCTGGCCCCGCTCATGCTGGAAACTGCCAGTGGATCTTCCGTCAGCAGCCCGGCCTTCAGCAGCGGGATCAGCGGCAGCAAGATGCTCGTCGGATAGCAGCCCGGGCATGCGATGAGACGTGCCTTTTTGATCTCTTCCGCACGTACTTCCGGCAGGGCATACACCGCCTCATCCAGCAATTCCGGAGCCGGATGCTCATGCGCATAAAATTCTTTATAAACCTCTGCGCTGCGCAGACGGAAGTCCGCACTCAGGTCAATGACCTTGATGCCAGCCTCCAGCAGCGGTTTGGCATACTCCACAGACACCCCATGAGGCAGGGCCAGAAAGGCGATCTGTGCGCCACTCTCCTTCAGCGTCGCGACATCCGGGTTGGTGAAAGTCAGCGTGTCAGCCACGCCTACTTTGCGGAAGCGTGGAAACTCGGCCGAGAGGGTTTTACCAGCGAGCGTGCGCGAGGTCACCGCGACCAGCTCGGCATGAGGATGGCGCAGCAGCAGCTTCAGCAGTTCAATGCCTGAATAACCACTCGCACCAAGGACGGCAACTTTGACTTTGTCTAACATCGGGAGGGCGAAGTATGCGCCCCTGCGCCCGTCCCGCAAGACCAGATTTGAGTTGTCTGTGACGAACTGCCACAAAACTCAGCCACCATGCCCCGTCGTCATGCTGAGACCAAGGAGGCTGCATTGGAGACGTATGGGGGCCTCAGCGAGAGATCGGCTGTCAACAACGACAATCATCCGATCAACAACATTCAAAACCTCACCGCTATGAAACACGCACCTACCGCCGCTGGCGCCCTTCTGGGCCTTCTGTTTGTCACCTTTGGCCTGAACTTCTTCCTCAACTTCATCCCCATGCCTGCCGATCCATCCCCCGCGGATGCCCCGCACAAGCTTTTCATGGCCGCTCTCTTCCCCACAGGCTATCTCGCCTTTGTGAAGGTGCTGGAGA
Organism: Verrucomicrobiota bacterium; assembly: GCA_040386955.1. Lineage (GTDB taxonomy): Bacteria > Verrucomicrobiota > Verrucomicrobiia > Verrucomicrobiales > Verrucomicrobiaceae > Prosthecobacter. The sequence goes on along the minus strand of JAZKER010000011.1, from coordinate 161,624 downwards.
TTACCGGTGGTCTGCTGGTGGCCCTGCCGAAGACCCGCAACATCGGCCTGCTCATCCTCGGCCCCATCGTCGTCAACATCCTCGCCTTCCATGTCTTCCTGACCAAGGGCGCGGGCCTGTTTGAGCCCCCCGTGCTGCTCATCACCGCCGTTTCTGCCTACCTGCTCTTCGCCGGTCGCCGCGCTTTTGCCGGCCTGCTGAAGGCTTAACCCTCCCCCCGGAAAAAAAAGAGCCAGTCTTCTGCCAATGGCGGGAGGCTGGCTTCTGTTTTTGCCTGGACGATCCCGCGACTTCTTCATGGACCCACCGTCCTGGCTGCGCTATCCGCATGCCCATGCAGATCACCAGTGCCAGCAATGAAAAGATCAAACACGCCCGTCGTGTCCGGGACGGACGCGAGCCCGGCCTGATCTTCATTGAGGGCTTGCGCCTGGCCGAAGAGGCGGTGAACTCTGACCTAACCATTGAGGTCTGTTTTTCCGATTCGCCGGAAAAGCCGGAGCACCGCCTCGCCACACTCCTGAAACGGCTGGAACAAAACGCAGTGCCTCACTTCACCACCACCACGGACATCATCCGGGCCATGAGTGACACAGTGCAGAGCCAGGGCATCATCCTCATCGCACGCCGTCCCCCACAGCAGACCACCGGGTCATGGCAAAAAAACGCCACACTGCTGCTGGGCCTTGATCGCCTGCAAGACCCAGGCAACCTCGGCACCCTCATCCGCACCGCAGAGGCTGCGGGCGTCGGGGGCATCGTCTCTCTGAAAGGCAGCGCAGATGCCTTCTCACCCAAAGTCCTGCGCAGTTCCATGGGCTCAGCCTTCCGTCTGCCCCTGCTGGAAAATGTCGGCACCGCAGACCTGCAAACCATGCAGACAGAACGCGGCTTCAAGATCGTGGCCGCTGCGGGTGACGGCGAAATGGATTACACGGACTACGATTGGCAGCAGCCCACGCTTCTTTTGTTAGGCAATGAGGGGCGCGGTGTGGCCCCGGAGCTGATGCAGCAGTGCGACGTGCGGCTGCGCATCCCCATGCATGCAGGGGTGGAGTCGCTGAACGTCGCCGCTGCCGGTGCCGTCATGCTCTTTGAGGCCGCACGTCAAAGGCGGTGACTCAGCGCAGCGTGCGCGGCACAAAGGCCCACTGCATCCCCGCCGCCTCCGCCGCCACGATGCCGGCCTGGCCATCTTCCAGCACCAGGCATTCCTTCGGGTCCACGCCCAGCTTTTCAGCCGCCAGCAGGAACATGTCCGGGGCCGGTTTGCCGCGCTTCACGTACGCAGGAGTGACGATGACCGGGAACAGGTGCAGCAGCCCGCTGGCTGCCAGACAGCCACGCACGATGATCTCCTCGCTGCCCGAGGCGACAGCCATCGGAAACTTCCCTTCCAGAGAACGGGCAAAATCCGCCACGGGCTTGATCGCCTCCATCTGCGGGATGATCTTCAAAAACATCTCCACCTTGGACTCCGCCACAGCATCCGGGTCAATGGCACTGCCATACTGCTCATTGAGTTCCATCACCACATCCTGTTCTCGAACACCCGCACGGGCATAGAAGAACTCTTCGGTAAAATCAAAGGGCGCACCATGCAGTTTCAGCGAGGCCAGCCACGCTTCGTAATGCTTTGGCATGGAGTCCACCAGGGTGCCGTCACAATCAAAGATGTAGGCGCGAAAGGGGTAGTCAGGGATCTCGAGCATGTGAGAAAGATACGTTCGATAAAGGCAATCGGGCTAAATGTCGATTGTCCAAAGGAAACAATTTCCGAATATCCTCAGTGCCCCTCACCCCGGCCTTCCAGGTAGTCCAGGGCCTTGGTCAGGCTGGACTGCGTCAGGAAGTGATTCAGGCGAGCCGGCAACAACGGCTTTAAACGAGCATGCTCCGCCCCCAGGGCCTCAGACACCCGCTGCAATTCCGCCAGATGCGCCGCCGGATCCCGGTCCCGAAAGGCATGATCCGCAATGGTTTCCAGCCGCTGACGCAGCAGGATGTGAAGGGTGGCAAATTCAGGATTCACAGCGATTTATCAATCAACAAAGCCGCCGCCCGGCGTGGGTTTGGGTGATACCCGTTCATGCCAGCACGGATCTTCTTGGCACGGTCCACACAGGCCTCAGCTTTCTGAAAGTCCCCTGAGGCTTTGTACACAGCCCCCAGGTTGATGTAGGTCTGGGAAAGGTCGGCCGGATCCATCTGGTCCGTGGCCAAATTTTCTCGAATGCTCAGCGCATGCTCATGCATCTGCTGAGCATTTTCCACGTCCAGATTCGCGTAATAAAGCACACCCAGATTGTTATAAACGGAGGCCACCCGGGCACTGCGGTCCCCATCCGTGAGCTGGAAAATATCCAGCGCCTCCTGGTAGTATTGCTCCGCCTTCGCGTAATCCCGCGTCTGCTTGAAGATCATCGCCAGATTGTTCTTGATGGTAGCCACCTTGTCACTGTTGGCGATGTCTCCTTGCTCAGCGATTTTCAGCGCCTTTTGATAATACTCGGCCGCTTGATCCATGCGCCCCCAGCGATCATAGAGATGTGCCAGCAGGGAATGAATCCCCGTGAGCAATTCGGCATCCGGCTTGCGGGGTTCCTGCGCACGGAACAGCGCCTCACGGTAAAGCGACTCCGCCTTGCGGAATTCCCCCTCCTTTTGCCGCAGATCCGCCAAAACGCTGATCTGCTCCACCAGCGTCCCTACCCGCGAAGAATCATGGTAGGCAACACGGCGCGCCTCCTCCACGCTGCGCGAGGCGGCGGCAATCTGACGCTCCAGGTTCGGATCCACAAAAAAGAATAGGCTAAACCGGCACCGGGATCAACTGGCGTCGCGGTAGGATTGGGCAAGGTTGGCGATCTGGTTGCGCGCCTTCGCCATCATGTCACGGGAAACCCCCGCGTTCTCATACCAATGAGTGTAAGCATGGTTGTCAAACATGATGTCGAACTGCGCAATCAGACGCTCAAAGACAGCCGCGATGCCGGTATGATTCACCAGGGCCAGACCGCTCGAGGCAAAACCTCCAGGCGCTGTTTCCGCATAGCCCAGCTTCAGCCCGCCCGAGGAGGGCATGTAGCTCGCATAGTTCAGCGACTTGCGGATGGTGGCCATGTTTTCATCCACATCCTTCGCCTTGATATCCCCGCGGAAAAGCGCACTCGCCGCCAGATAGACTCCCTGCTGCCAGTCAATGGCCGCCGTGAAGTTATCCTGCGAGAAAGTTTCGCGCGCAAGATCAGGAAAATTCGTCCGCACCTGCCCTTCCTGCCCCGTACCACGCATGGGAGCAAAGCTGGCGGTCAGGAAATGGTTGCCCGGGAATGGCACCAGGTTGGTGACAAATTCGCTCAAGTCCGTGTTCAGTTTGCCGGGGAATCGCAAAGACGCCGTCACCGAACTCACGATCAGCGCGATGATGTTGTTCAGATCCATGTAGTTCGGGCTGCGGTTCAGCTTCGATTTGGCGATGCGGAACAGTGCCTCATTGTCCAGCAGCACCGCCCCGTCCGCATTGTCCAAAATGCGCTGCAAGGTGAGGATGGCATTGTAAGGCTCCACGGCGGAATCCGAGATCAGCGGCGAAGGCACCACAGAGAAGGTGAAGATGCGCTTTTTTGGATAGGCCTGACGCAGGCGCTCCAGGATCAGCGAGCCGAGACCCGAGCCTGAACCGCCGCCGATGGAGTGCGTCATCAGGAAGCCCTGCAGCCCCTTGGTTTTCTCCACCGCGCTGTCAATCACGTTCATGATCTGGTCAATGACCTTCTCACCCTCGACATTGTAGCCACGCGCCCAGTTGTTCGCCGCGCCCGGGATTTTCCGCACGATGCTGCTCTCATCAAAAAGCTGGGACATGTCTCCGCCTTCGATACGGGCGATGACACCAGGCTCCAGGTCCACCAGCACGGCACGCGGCACATACTTGCCATCGCGCACCTTGTGAAAGAAGACTTCCATGTTGGAATTCGCCGCAGCATTGCTGCCTTCCTTCAAGGTGCCTGCTTCCGTAAGGCCATGCTCCCGCAGTGCCAGCCTCCAAAAGCTGTCTGCGATCTGATTGCCACACTGTCCGACGTGAATGCTTAAAATCTCTCTCACTGTTTGTTCTCCGGGATGGTTCTTGAAACGGTTGCTCAGAAGGTGCCAGCCAGCGGCTTAGCGGCGGCGGTCCACAAGGTCGCGAAGGCTCATGGAACCACGCGAATCATCACTCGCCGCAGCAGCCCGCAAGCTGGTTTCGCCAGAGGTGTCCTGCACCTTGGCCTTGGCACCGCTCTCTTCGGCCACTTGGTAGCTCTGCACAAGTTCCTGGGCCGAGGCGCGCAGGGCATTGATCTGCTCTTCAGACATGCCTTCATTGAGGTACCAGTTGGCGAAAGCTTTGCGCTGCCAAAGCTTGTCAAAGTTGTGGCAGATCCGGTCCAGCACGCGGGCGATTTCCGTATTGTTCGCCAGCAGCACCATGCTCTTGCGATGCGAGATGCCCGACTGCTCTACGTAGCCAATTTTGAAAGCCGTAGGAATCCAGTAAGTCAGCGGCAGCTTTTCACGCATCGCCGCCAGCGCGGCATCTGCCTGTGGCTTGTCCTCCATGATGCCACGGTAAAGCACTGCCGTGCTGAGGAATCGGCCTTCCATCGGCGAACAGGCGGCAAACACGGAACCGTTATCAAACAGAGACTTGATCATCTCCTCAATGCCCTGTTCCTCGAATTTGCTGCGGTCTGGGGGCGTCAGCGGTGCAAAGGCGCACATGAGAAAGTGCAGCGAAGGCTGGGGGACGAGATTGGTCAAAAGTTCACGCAGGCTGATCTCCACCGTCAAAAACCCGCTGAAACGCATGGAAGCCGTGATGCCTGCCAGGGCTTCCGTGATCAGCAGGTTCAGATCATCCACCGTCGGGCTCTCAATGTTCCATTTGCGATGGGCCAGCTCAAACAGGGCCTCATTGTCAAAGATCAGGCAGGCATCGGCCGAACGACGCAGCGTGTTCAGCGCAAAGACCGTGTTGTATGGCTCCGTCACCACCGAAGACACCTGGGGAGAAGGCAGCACCGCGCAGCTCAGCACCGGAATTTCGCCATACTTTTCTTTCAGCGACTCGATCAATAGCGCCCCAAAGCCCGACCCTGTGCCACCGCCGATGGCGTGCAGCACGATGATGCCGCCCACGTTGTCACATTTATCAATTTCATAATCCAGCCGCCCCATCACCTCCGGCAGCACCTCACGGCCGACTCCCAAATAGCCTACGGCAAAATTGCCACCTGCCCCTTCCGTACGGGAGATCAGGTTAGCCGGATTGAAAAGTGAACCGCTGGTCGCCTTCACGCTGTCAATCACGCTCGGCTCCAGATCCACCATGATGGCACGCGGCACATAACTGCCCGAAGAGGCCTCCCCCAGCTTCGAGAAAAAGGAACTCCAGTTCCCCTTCGGAGCCGCCCCTGGGGCAGTCTGTCCGGTCAGCGGATCAATTCCGTGTTCCTGACAGACTGTCTTCCAAAAAGAAGCCGCAATCTGGTTACCTGCCTGACCTATCGAAACGACAATGGTGTTGTTGACCTTCATTCAGTGACTGGAATTTCAATCTTTTCTATTATATTTGAGAATGTTCGCAACATTAACCCTCAAAATAAAGACGGTTCAGCCAGTGATAGCAAGAATGATCCCAATATGCACAGAAGTTTGGCAAAGTTTTTACCCAGCCTGCTCTCAAAACCTTGAATACCAGAAAACTAGGCAGGCCATGGAGTTCCTTGTCTGAGAGGACTGCCCGCAGTGAAAACAGCCCTTGGGTGTGACAGTCAGAGCAAGGCTTCTGGTGAAATCATCAAAAGCAGCCACACACAGGTTACCACCTAGCTTATAATTAGACTAATCACTTATGCACCATAGATGCTTGTAGCCGCGAATAAAAATCTGACCGTCACTTACGGCCATGGAACCGATGACTTTTTCACCGATCGAATTGGTAGCCAGCAATTCAAACTTCGGGCTGGCCCTGAAAATGAAGGCATCCCCGCCTTGGTTGACGGCATAACACAGGCCGTCTGCCGTCAGCACAATGGAAGACCAGTTTTGCCCAGTAGGTCCCGGCCCTTTCAGGCGTTCGTTCCACACCATCTGCCCCGTCTTCAGATCCCGGCATTCCGCGATGCCACCATCGCTGAGGATGTAGTGATGCCCCTGATAGACCACGCCCGAGCCGATGCGCTGACTTACCTTGGGCAAGTGCCAGAGACGATGCGTTTTCGTCACATCCCCCTGCCCGCCAGCTTTGACAGAAAGTCCCATGCCCCCATAGCCGCCAAAGGCGATGACCTGGCCTTCAACATACAGCGGTGAATTGTAAACCAGCGGATTCAGTCCCTCGCAACTCCACCATTCCTTGCCCGTGGCAGGATCAAACGCCGCCACACGTCCGGGATAGGCAAGAAAGAGCTCGTCCCGGCTGCCCACGGTTCTCACAATAGGATCCGCCCAGGAGCCGAGCCACTTCTTCTCCTTGCCTTCACCCGAAGCACCGCCCGGCTCATCATGCTGCCACAGGGTCTTTCCTGTGACTTTATCAAAGGCATACAGCGTGGTTTTTTCCCCGGGACCGAAGTTTAAAAACACCCGGTTTCCCACGATCACCGGCGAGGTCCCGTTGCCCCAAATATGATGCTGCTTGCCCAGGTCTGTTCGCTTCCACAGTTCCTTGCCCTTGAGGTCATAGCAAAAAACACCGGCGGAGGCAAAAAAGACGATGACACGTTCCCCATCCGTGGCTGGAGATGCTGCGCAGTAAGGGTTCGTCCCATGCGTCAGCTCGGGCTCGCGATAGATCGTGCCGGCCTCCCACAGTTGTTTGCCCGTTTTTCGGTCCAGACATAGCAACAGCCGCTGGCCAGTCTTTTCGATGGCCTGGGTGATGAACACCTGATCTTTCCACACGACCGGCGTGGAATTGCCGCGATCAGGGAGAGCGATCTTCCAGCGCACATTTTGCTCAGGTCCCCAGGCCTTTGGCAGCCCGCTTTCCACCGTGGTTCCATCCCCCTGCACACCACGCCACATGGGCCAATTTTCAGCGTGCAGACCTGCGACCAGCCAGAATGATCCCAAAACGACCAAAGCGAAAAGTTTCATGAACCCCCATCGTCCACAGAAGATCCGTTCTTGCAAGATGCCCTGAAGATACAAGCTCCTCAGCATCCATCTCCATGTCTTGCCAGCAATAGAGGCAAAATCTCGGTCTGCCGACTGATCACCATCAAATGATCCCCACCTGCAATCGTGTGATGCACCCGCTGCCGCTGAATGGGAAAAATCGGGTCGCGATCACCATGGATGCTCACCACATCCTCATGTCCCACCAGCCCTGACCAGTCCGGGCAGGAAGAGCAGCGACATTCGGCAGCCTACACCCAAAACAAAACCCCTGCCAGCCTCACGGCCGAACAGGGGTCTTGTGATTGTTAGCGGATTAGGCCTGCAGCAGGTCGGCGTCTTCTTCCGTCTCAACGGTTGGAGACTTCTCCGTCTCGACGATGTCGAAGTTACGGTGGCTGATGAAACCGGTACCAGCAGGGATCAGGTGACCCATGATGACGTTTTCCTTGAAGCCACGCAGGTAGTCAGACTTCGCCAAGGTGGAGGCTTCCGTAAGCACACGCGTGGTGTCCTGGAAGGAAGCTGCCGAGATGAAGGACTCCGTTTCAAGAGAAGCTTTGGTGATCCCCAGAAGAACTGGCTCAGCCTCGGCTGTCTTACCACCCTCTTCGGAAACACGGTCATTCTCTTTCTCGAACTCCGTGCGGTCCACCTGGTCTCCCCAAAGGAATTCGGTGTCGCCCGTGTCCGTGATCTTCACCTTGCGCAGCATCTGGCGGATGATGATTTCGACGTGCTTGTCGTTAATTTCCACGCCCTGGGCGCGGTAAACTTCCTGCACTTCGTTCACCAAATGTTCGCGGAGCGCCTGAGGCCCAAGAATCTCAAGGATTTCATGCGGCACCACCGGTCCGTCGGTGAGCTGGTCACCCTTGGTCACGACGTCGCCGTTGAAGACCAGGATGTGCTTGCTACGAGGGATGAGGTGCTCTTCCTGCTGGCCGGATTTCTGGTCAGTCACGATCACGCGACGCTTGCCACGGACCAGACCACCGATTTCCACCACACCGTCGATGCGGGCGATTTCGCAGGCATCTTTCGGCTTACGGGCTTCGAAGAGTTCGGCCACACGTGGAAGACCACCGGTGATGTCCTTCGTCTTGCTCGCCTTACGTGGCGTCTTGGCCAGGGTCGCACCGGCTTCCACCTTCTCACCGTTTTTCACGTTGATGTGAGCACCGGCTGGGATGGTGTAGCTGGCGAGGACTTCGTGCGTCTTCGCATTGGTCACGACCACCTGCGGGTGGAGGTCTTCCTTATGCTCGATGACGACGGTTTCTTCGTTGCCTGTGGATTCGTTCTTCTCTTTTGTGAAGGTAATCCCGGCGATCATGTCGCGGAATTCGATCTTGCCCGACTTCTCGGTAATGATCGGCATGTTGTAAGGATCCCATGTGGCGATCTGTTCGCCCTTCTTAACCACGGAGCCGTCCGGCTTCGCGATGATGGCACCCAGCACCAGCTTGTGGCTTTCCAGTTCGCGGCCGTCTTCGTCCACGATGGCCAACACACCGTTCTTGGTCAGGGCGATCCACTGACCTTCCGGAGTCTGCACCATACGCATGTCGGCCAGCTTCACGATACCGCTGTTCTTCACGTTAATGAAGGGCTGCTTGAAGGCACCCACGGCCACACCACCGACGTGGAACGTACGCATCGTCAGCTGCGTTCCAGGTTCACCGATGGACTGGGCGGCAACAATGCCGACCGCTTCGCCGATTTTCACCAGGCGGCTCGTTGCCAGGCTGAGGCCGTAGCACATCGCACAGCAGCCGCGCTTGCTTTCGCAAGTGAGCACGGAGCGGATCTTCAGCTTCTCCACACCGATTTTGGTGAGGTGGGCGGCTTCATTCTCCAGCACCAGCTGGTTGGCAGAAATGATGGTTTCCTTGGTGACCGGATCGTGGATGGTTTCGCAGCTTGTGCGGCCATAAACGCGGGTCTTCAGGTCCACCACTTCTTCGTCACCCTGATAGATGGAGGCAAGGGTAATGCCATTCACCGTGCCGCAATCGTCTTCTGTGACGATCACATCCTGAGAAACGTCCACCAGCTTACGGGTCATGTACCCGGAGTCAGCCGTCTTCAGAGCCGTATCCGCCAGACCCTTACGGGCACCGTGGGTGGAGATGAAGTATTCGAGCACGCTCAGACCTTCGCGGAAGTTCGAGGTGATCGGACGTTCGATAATCTCACCGGAAGGTTTGGCCATCAGGCCGCGCATCCCGCCGAGCTGCTTGATCTGCGTGCGGTTACCACGGGCACCGGACGTCACCATCACGTAAAGTGGGTTGTGGTGCTTCTTGCCTTCGTTGTATTCCAGTGTGCGGAACACTTCGTCAGCCGTCTGGTCACCAGCCTGGGTCCAAACGTCGATGATCTTCTGGGAGCGCTCACCCTGGGTGATCAGACCGCGGCGGTGAAGCTTCTCGACGTCTTCGACTTCCTTGTAGGCTTTTTCCAGAGCCATTTTCTTGGCTTCAGGAATGACCATGTCTGTGATACCGATGGAACAACCGGAGCGGGTCGCTTCGCGGAAGCCCAGGGACTTCAGACGGTCCAGGCAAGTCACGGTTTCCTTCTGGCCGACGGTCTGGAAACAGCGCCAGATGATGTCAGAGATCTGCTTCTTACCAACGGTGTTGTTGATGAAACCGAGCTTCTCAGGCCAGATTTCATTGAAGCGCACACGGCCAGCCGTGGTCTCAATGAAGGTCTTGGTCGGATCGCCAAACGCACGCTTCGGCTGCTGGTAGTCAGGATTGCGATAACGCACCTTGTCATTGACACTCAGCGCGCCTTCCGTCAGGGCGAACTCCACTTCCGAAGGATCGTTGAAGATCGGCAGGCGCTCAGGCCCTTCGACCTTTTTGTTCTTGTCTGGGAACTCACGAAGATACGTCAGGAAGTAGCAACCCAGAGGAATGTCCTGGGAAGGCGTCATGATCGGCTTACCGCTGGCAGGGCTGAACAGGTTGTTCGGCGCCAGCATCAGCAGGCGGGCCTCAAGCTGTGCCTCAATGGAAAGCGGCACGTGAACGGCCATCTGGTCACCGTCGAAGTCAGCATTGTAAGCACCGCAAACCAGGGGATGGACGCGGATGGCTTCACCTTCGATCAGCTTCGGCTCGAAAGCCTGGATGGAAAGACGGTGGAGGGTAGGCGCACGGTTCAGGAGAACCGGGTGTCCCTTGGTGACTTCGTCGAGGATGTCCCACACTTCAGGTGTGCGGCGCTCGATCATCTTCTTCGCTGAGCGCACGGTGTGCACCAGGCCCATCTCTTTCAGACGGCGGATGATGAAGGGCTCGAACAGCACGAGGGCCATCTTCTTCGGCAGACCGCACTGGTTCAGAGTGAGGTCTGGGCCGATCACGATGACGGAACGACCGGAGTAGTCCACGCGCTTGCCAAGCAAGTTCTGACGGAAACGGCCGGACTTGCCCTTGAGCATGTCGGAAAGAGACTTCAGCGGACGATTGCCTGCACCCGTGACCGGGCGGCCATGACGGCCGTTGTCAAAGAGGGCGTCCACAGCTTCCTGAAGCATGCGCTTCTCGTTACGGATGATGACATCCGGCGTGCGAAGCTGAAGAAGGTTCTTCAGACGGTTGTTACGGTTGATGACACGACGGTAGAGGTCGTTCAAATCCGAAGTCGCAAAGCGGCCACCTTCCAGCGGCACCAGCGGACGAAGGTCCGGCGGGATGACAGGAAGCACTTCCATGATCATCGCCTCGGGGCGGCTGTGCGATTCGGCAAAGCCCTGGCAGAGCTTCAAGCGCTTCGCCAGCTTTTTGCGGATCTGCTTGGAACGCGTCTTGGTCATCGCGTCTTCAAGGTCCTTGATCGCATCAGTCAGATTGATCTGGCTGAAGATGTCGCGGATGGCCTCAGCACCCATGCCCACGCGGAAGGCGTCGGCACCGTACTGTTCTTCAGCTTCACGGAGATCCACTTCGGTGAGGAGCTGGCCACGCAGCAGCGGGGTGCTGCCGGGATCCACCACCATGTAGTCTTCATAATAGATCACGCGCTCCAGGCTGCGGGCCGTCATGTCCAGCATGAGGCCGATGCGGGAAGGCATGCACTTGTAGAACCAGATGTGCGTCACCGGCACGGCCAGCTCGATGTGGCCCATGCGCTCGCGACGCACGCGGGACAGCGTCACTTCGACGCCGCAGCGGTCGCAGATCACGCCCTTGTGCTTGATGCGCTTATATTTGCCGCAGGCACACTCCCAGTCACGGGTAGGCCCGAAGATACGCTCGCAGAAAAGGCCGCCCTTTTCAGGTTTGAACGTACGATAGTTAATGGTCTCAGGGTTTTTCACTTCCCCGTGGCTCCAGGACCGGATCCGGTCTGGAGAGGCGATGCAGATTGACACGGAGTCAAACTCTTCACCGGTGGGCTTTTCCCCGAAAATTTCTTTCAAGCTCGCGTCAGCATTCATAGTCGTTTTTTGATGCGTTAAGGGTTTTTGGCTTGGTTCAGGGTTAATTAGGCACCTGCCGTGAAGCGTTCGATGGCTTCCACATCCGCATCCAGAGTGGCGCGCTTGTGGACTCGCACATCGAGACCCAGAGATTGCATTTCTTTGATCAGCACGTTGAAGGATTCAGGAGTGCCTGCTTCCAGAGCATTGTCACCCTTGACGATCTGTTCGTAGATGCGGGTACGACCCTGGACATCGTCAGACTTCACCGTCAGGAGTTCCTGGAGCGTGTAGGCGGCGCCGTAGGCCTCAAGGGCCCAGACTTCCATTTCCCCGAAACGCTGGCCACCATACTGGGCCTTGCCGCCCAGAGGCTGCTGCGTCACCAGAGAGTATGGGCCCACCGCACGGGCGTGGATCTTGTCAGCGACAAGGTGTCCCAGCTTCAGCATGTAGATGTAACCCACCACGACGTCGAGATTGAAGGACTCACCCGTGCGACCGTCATAGAGCTTGGATTTGCCATTGAGGCCCATCCACTCATAACCTTCCACCTTCTTGGCGTCCTTGATGTATTCCATGATCTTGGACTCAGGAATACCATCGAACACCGGAGTGGCGATTTTCATGCCCAGAGCCTTGGCTGCGAGACCCAAGTGGGTTTCAAGAACCTGACCGACGTTCATACGAGATGGCACGCCCAGAGGGTTCAGCACGATGTCCACAGGCGTTCCGTTTTCCAGGAACGGCATGTCTTCTTCAGGGACGATGGTTGCCACCACCCCTTTGTTACCGTGACGACCGGCCATCTTGTCACCGACAGAAAGCTTACGCTTGCTGGCGACGAACACGCGGACCTGCTTGACGACGCCGTCGGCGGCTCCGTCTTCGCTGGTTTCGATGCGGTCCAGGTTGCGCTCACGCTCCATGTCGGCATCGGCGAACTTCTGTTCGAAGGTCTGGATGATGTCGAAGATCTTGTTGCGGATCGGGCTCGGGTCGATTTCGACGGAGTCGTAGCTTTCAGCCAGCTTGCGCAGCAGGGTCTTGGTGATCTTCTTGTTGGCACCGAGGATGATTTCACCCGTCTGGCCGTTCACCACATCGAGAGGGATCTTCTCATTGAGAAGGATGTCGCTGAGCTTCTCCGTGAGCTGCTCGGTGAGGTCTTCCTTCTTCGCACGATAGTCTTCTTCGATCTGCTTGATCTGCTTCTTGGCTTCAGCCGGGGAGAGCTTCTCCTTGTCGGTGCCATTGACGCCACCACGCTGGGCCAGCTTCACATCCATCACGATGCCGGCGCAACCGGAAGGCACACGCAGGGAGGTGTCCTTCACGTCAGCGGCCTTCTCACCAAAGATGGCGCGCAGGAGGCGCTCTTCAGGGGCGAGTTCGGTTTCGGACTTCGGAGTGATCTTGCCGACAAGGATGTCGCCAGGCTTCACTTCCGCACCGATGCGGACGACGCCGTCCTGATCGAGGTTCTTCAGGGCTTCGTCACCGACGTTGGGAATGTCACGGGTGATTTCTTCAGGCCCCAGCTTCGTATCACGGGCGATGACATCAAAGTCTTCGATGTGAATGGAAGTGTAAATGTCTTCCTTCGAAACGCGGCGGCTGATGACGATGGCATCTTCGAAGTTGTAACCGTTCCAAGGCATGAACGCGACGAGCATGTTCTTGCCGATGGCGAGTTCGCCCTGGTCGGTACAAGGACCGTCAGCAATGACATCCCCCTTCTTGATCTTCTGGCCACGGCGCACCAGCGGACGCTGGTTGATGCAAGTGCCGGCGTTGGAACGACCAAACTTGCGGAGAGGATAGACAAAGGTCCCCTTCTCCACGTCGGTCTGGACGGACTTCATCGGGTCAGCCAGGAACTGCTTGTCGCTGACAGGCAGATTGCCGTCCTTGGTGATGATGATCACGTCTGCAGTGGCGGAAGCGACGGTGCCATTGGCATCCGCGACGATCACGGCGCGGGAGTCACGGGCAGCCTTGCCTTCCATGCCGGTGCCGACGAGGGGTGATTCAGCCTCAAGAAGAGGCACGCCCTGGCGCTGCATGTTCGAGCCCATGAGGGCGCGGTTGGCGTCATCGTGTTCCAGGAAAGGAATCAAGTTTGCGGCAATGGAAACGAGCTGCTTCGGCGACACGTCCATGAGCGTCGGCTTGTTCGGCTCGACTTCCAGGAAGTCACCACGGTAACGCACGGTGACCTTGGCCGCCGTGAAGTGGCTCTTTTCATCCAGACGGTTGTTGGCCTGGGCGATGAAGTGGTTTTCTTCCTGATCAGCCGTGAGGTATTCGATCTTGTCCGCCACCACACCGTCTTTGACCGGGCGATAAGGCGTTTCGATGAAACCGAATTCGTTGATGCGGGCATAAGAGCCCAGGGAGTTGATCAGACCGATGTTCGGACCTTCCGGCGTCTCAATCGGGCAGATACGGCCATAGTGAGAAGGATGAACGTCACGAACTTCGAAACCAGCGCGGTCACGGTTCAGACCGCCAGGCCCGAGTGCGGACAGACGACGCTTGTGGGTCAGCTCAGCCAGAGGGTTGATCTGATCCATGAACTGGCTCAGCTGGCTGCGGCCGAAGAAGTCACGCACCACGGCACTGAGGGCCTTTGGATTGATCAGCTTCGCCGGAGTCATGGTGTCCATGCTCACATCAAACAAAGTCATGCGCTCTTTGACCAAGCGCTCCGTGCGGGCAAGGCCCACGCGGCACTGATTGGCCAAAAGCTCACCCACAGCACGCACACGGCGGCTGCCGAGGTGGTCAATATCATCCAGAAGACCTTCACCAGCACGCAGCTTGAAGAGGTAGCTCATGGCGCTGATCACGTCATTCGGATCCAGAATGCGCATGTCAGAGTCCGTCTTCAGCGTCAGCTTCTGATTGATCTTGTAACGACCAACGCGGGTCAGGTCATAACGCTTCGGATCGAAGAACAGACGCTTCACCAGCGCACGGGCGTTCGGGATGGTCGGAGGATCGCCAGGGCGCAGACGGCGGTAGATTTCCTTGAGGGCTTCATCTTCATCCTTGGCAGGGTCTTTGCGCAGGGAGGTGACGATGAGGTCGTCCTGGGAGGCCGTGATGACCTTGACCGACTTGTGACCCAGCTGGATGAGCTGACGGATGACGCCGGCGGTCAGTGGCTCGTAGGCACGGGCGACGATGAGCTCGCCGTCCAGGATGTCCTTGAACAGAAGTTTGGCGGAGACTTCTTCTTCGCTGAGGTTTTCCTTCAGCTTCAGGTCTTCGATGTTGTAGAACAGCTTGAGGATGTCCTCGTCGTGGGAGTAGCCGATCACGCGCAGAAGCGTGGTGGCCAGGAACTTGCGACGACGGCGGCGGCGGTCGAGGTAAACGTAAAGGAGATCGTTGGTGTCGAACTGGACTTCGAGCCAGGTGCCGCGGTCAGGAATGATGCGGAAACCATAGAGCCAGCGGCCGTTCAAGTGCTGGCTGCTTTCGAAACAGATACCCGGGGAACGGTGGAGCTGGCTGACCACCACACGCTCAGCGCCATTGATGACGAAGGTACCGCGGTCCGTCATGAGCGGGATTTCGCCCATGTAAACGCGCTCCTGCTTGGCACCGGCCTCATCACGGAGTTCGAAGGTGACGTAGAGAGGGGCGCTGTAGGTTTCCGCTTCGCGGATGGCTTCCAGGGAGGACAGCTTAGGCTCGCCGATTTCGTACATGACGAAATCGAGCGTCATTTTGGCGTCGTAACTCTCGATGGGGAAAACTTCCTTGAAGACAGCCTGCAAACCAACTTCCTTGCGCTTGGAAGGAAGGATGTTCTTTTGAAGGAACTCCTCATAAGACCGGAGCTGAATCTCGATCAGATTCGGGGGCTCGGTAACTTCATGGATTTTGCCAAAGTTGGTGCGCTGGGACATAAGCAAAGGTAGGGAGACGACGGGGTGGCAACGGCGGTGGCGGGGTGCAGGGGGTGAACCTGCGGGCACTGAGGATCAGAAAACCTGGCAGCCAGCCAGAAGATTGATGGACTCAGCGTGAAAATGACGAAACCAGAACGCGGACTAAAGTCCCCGTTCAGGCGGTGAAATAGATAATACGAAGCCCGCGTCCTGAGTGGCACCCTCGTTTACGAAGCAGGAGCTTCGTGCAGCGGAGGAAGTGCGAACCAGTGGGCGGGGCATGCGGAAGTTGGATTTTTTCAGAAAGGAAGTTCTTTGGAAAGACTCCTTTCAGCCGGGCATCGCCGCGAGGACGATACCCGGGAAAGGATGGGAGGTTACTTGATCTCCACTTTGGCGCCGGCAGCTTCGAGCTTCTTCTTGATCTCTTCAGCTTCTTCTTTCTTGGCACCTTCCTTGACCTTCTGCGGAGCGCTCTCAACGAGCTTCTTCGCTTCAGCCAGGCCGAGGCCAGGAACAACGCCGCGCACTTCTTTAATGACGGAGATTTTGTTTGCGCCGCCATCAACGAGGATGACGTCGAACTCGGTCTTCTCTTCAGCAGGAGCAGCTGCTGCAGCACCACCGCCAGCAGCGGCGACAGCGACAGGAGCAGCGGCGCTGACGCCCCACTTGTCTTCGAGGGACTTGACGAGTTCTGCGACTTCGAGGACCGTAAGGCCGCTCAGTTCTTCAACGATTTTTGTAAGGTCTGCCATAATAGTGTGTCGGTATCGCCGTTTCTCGAAGCATCGAGTGATTTAAGAGAGAAAGCTTTCGCTCCGGCAAGGAACCATTGGATGTTGCGTTCAGGCTCCGGTGAGGAAGCCATCTGATCAAAGGGGTGGGGTTTAGGCTGCGGCGGCTTCGACAGGAGCTTCTTCCGCGGCGGCTGGTGCTGCGGCAGCACCGCCAGCGTCGCCTTTGGCCTTGAGCACGCGTGCCAGGGAGGCAGCAGGCTCGTTGAGGAGGCGGACCAGCTTGGAAGCAGGGGCCTGAAGCACGCCAAGCAACTGGGCCTGGAGGGTTTCTTTGGAAGGCAGGTCGGCGAGGACCTTGATGCCTTCAGCGTCGAGCAGGTTGCCATCGAGCACGCCAGCCTTGATTTTAGGCTTGGTGAACTCAGCAGCGAAGTTCTTCATGATCTTCGCAGCGGCGCAGACGTCCTGGGCACCCATGACGTAGGCGCTCTGGCCAGTCAGGTGAGTGCCAAGTTCTTCTGGGTAACCGGCGCGTTCTGCGGCCTTCTTCACCAGCGTGTTCTTGAACACGTGGATCTCAGCGCCCGTGGCGGCCAAGCGCTTGCGCAGCTCGGCGAACTTGTCCACGGTGAGACCGGTGTAATCCACAACGAAGAGGAAGGGTGAGGCGTTGACCCGGGTAAGCAGGTCTTCAATGAGGAGTGTCTTTTCAGCTTTCATGGGTGTCTTTCCTCAGGAATTACAGTTTCACGTATTTGGAGACATCGATGCGCAGCGCAGGCGACATCGTCGCGGCGAGCGTGATGCTCTGGACATATTTACCACGGGCGGAAGCAGGCTTCGCGCGGACGATGGCGTCAATCAGGGCGCTGCCGTTCTCCGCGAGGGAGGTCACTTCAAAGGCCACTTTGCCGATAGTGGCGGCGATGTTGCCGTTCTTGTCGAGCTTGAAGTCCACACGGCCTGCTTTCACGGCCTTGACCGCACCACCGACATCGTCGGTCACAGTGCCGGTTCTTGGGTTGGGCATCAAACCGCGAGGTCCGAGCTGCTTACCAAGTTTACGAACTTCATTCATGGCGGCCGGAGTGGCGATGGCGACATCGAAATCCATTTTGCCGTCCTTCACCTGGGCGATGACGTCTTCATAACCGACCACTTCAGCGCCGGCGGCTTTGGCAGCATCAGCGGCAGCACCGGTAGCGAAAACGGCCACGCGGACGCTCTTGCCGGAACCGTGAGGGAGCGGGCAGGTGCCACGAACCATCTGGTCACCTTTCTTCGGGTCCACACCCATATGAAAGGAAAGGGTCACGGTCTGGTTGAATTTCGTGCCAGGGAGTTTGCGCACGAGTTCAGCGGCCTCTTCAAGGGAAAAGGTCTTTCCTGCCGGAACCATCTCGGCAGCTTTCTTGTATCTTTTGCTTCTTGTGATCATGGGATGATTGCAGTGCTGTCGAACGGGGGCCGTTCTCCTGCGGTTGGATTAATCAATAACTTCGATGCCCATCTGGCGGGCGGTGCCTGCCATGATGCGTGAGGCACGCTCAAGGTCGGGAGTGTTCAGGTCCACCAGCTTCATTTTGGTGGCTTCCAGGAGCTGGGCCTTGGTGATCTTGGCGACCTTCTTCTTGGCAGATTCGCCAGAGCCGGAGGCAATGTTGGCGATCTTCTTCAGAATGTTGGAAGCAGGCGGCTGCTTGGTGATGAAGGTGAAGCTCTTGTCTTTGTAGACGGTGATCACGGTCGGCAGAACGTCACCGCTGGACTTCTGAGTCGCAGCGTTGAATTCTTTGCAGAAAGCCATGATGTTCACGCCAGCCTGACCGAGCGCAGGACCGATGGGCGGAGCGGGGTTAGCAGCACCAGCCTTGATCTGGAGCTTGATGAATTTGACGATTTCTTTGGCCATGTTTTTTGTTCGCTTGCTTGAGATTGAAAAGAAAGCAGCCCCTCAGAATCAGGACTGCCGGAGTGGCATCAGGCCTTCTCGACCTGCCAGTATTCGAGATCCACGGGAGTGGAACGACCGAAGATGTTCACCGAGACACGCAGCACGCCGCGCTCAGGATCAATTTCTTCAATGATGCCCGTCTGGCTTTCGAACGGACCATCGGCCACGCGGACGCTGTCACCCACGGTGAAGGCGATCTTCGGCACGACGGAGTCATCTTTATCCCTTACCTGGGCCAGCATGCCGTCCACCTCACGCTGACGCATGGGGATCGGGTGGTCTTTGGTACCGGCAAAGTTCAGGACACCATCGGTCTCCTTCACGAAGTACCAGGTCCTGTCCACCAGCTGGTTGTGCTCGTTGAGCAGGTAACAGTTGGCGATTACATAACCGGGGAAAAACTTCCGATTGGTCTCCGAACGCTTGCCCTTTTTGACTTCGGAGACACGCTCCGTAGGCACAAGCACTTCGTAGATGTAATCACCCATCTCTTCTGTCTGGATACGGCGGACCATGCTGTCACGGACTTTCTGTTCGAAGCCGGAGCGCACGTGAATCACGTACCATTGATCGCGAGGGGCGGGGATAGCTCCCATATAGTCAATCGGTGGAATTAAATTAAATGAAAAGTGGCTGTAATCAGCCGGCGACTGACTTGGCCAGAGCATCAAAGGCTCCACGCAAAGCAGTGTCAAAAAATGCCACAAAAGCACCGAGCAAGATCATCGCGATGAAAACAACGATGGTCGAATCAATCAGCTCCTTGTACTTCGCAAAACCCTTTTCTTTAGGGTCCCACGGCCAATTTGCTTTTTTGAGTTCAATGTAAACTTCACCAAGGTAGGTGCGGAAGCGGCTCATGTGAATCGGGCGTCAACGGAAAATTCTAAACTAAAAGAGGAAAAATGGCAGGCCAGGAGGGACTCGAACCCCCGACACGCGGTTTTGGAGACCGCCGCTCTACCAACTGAGCTACTGACCTGAATGCTATTTTTCCTGCGAGTTACGTTTTAAGTTCGACCTGCCTCCCGATGAAGGGGCCGCCGCAGAATCTGTGCGCCAGATTCTGCGGCGGCTACGACAAGCAAACGATAGAACGCAGATTAGTCAAGGATGTCGGCAACACGGCCGGCACCCACAGTCTTGCCACCTTCACGGATGGCGAAGCGGATGGTCTTCTCCATGGCGATCGGGGTGATCAGCTCGACGGTGATCGAGACGTTGTCACCAGGCATCACCATTTCAACACCTTCAGGAAGGGTCACGCTGCCAGTCACGTCCGTCGTGCGGAAGTAGAACTGTGGGCGATAGTTGTTGAAGAAAGGAGTGTGACGGCCGCCTTCGTCCTTGGAAAGAACGTAGATCTCAGCCTGGAACTTCTTGTGAGGCTTCACAGAACCTGGCTTGGCGATGACCTGACCGCGCTCGATGTCGGTCTTCTTCACGCCGCGAAGCAGAAGGCCCACGTTGTCGCCAGCACGACCTTCGTCGAGCAGCTTGCGGAACATTTCGATGTCCGTAACGGTGGTCTTGACGGTGTCGCGAATGCCGATGATTTCGACTTCACCCATCTTCTTGATGATACCACGCTCGATACGGCCCGTGCAGACGGTGCCACGACCTTCGATCGCGAACACGTCTTCGACTGGCATAAGGAAGTCCTGGTCGATCGGACGCTCAGGAAGAGGGATGTAGGCATCCACAGCGTCCATCAGCTTGTAGATGTTGCCACGCTGCTCTTCGTCGCCTTCGAGGGCCTTCAGAGCGGAGCCTTTGACGATCGGGATGTCGTCGCCTGGGAATTCATACTTGGAAAGGAGGTCGCGAACTTCCATTTCGACGAGGTCGAGGAGTTCAGCGTCGTCCACCATGTCAACCTTGTTCAGGAAGACCACGATGGCTGGCACGCCCACCTGACGAGCAAGCAGGATGTGCTCGCGAGTCTGTGGCATCGGGCCGTCGGCAGCAGAGCAAACCAGGATCGCGCCGTCCATCTGGGCAGCGCCGGTGATCATGTTTTTCACATAGTCAGCGTGTCCGGGGCAGTCAACGTGAGCGTAGTGACGCTTGTCGGTCTGGTATTCCACGTGAGCGGTGTTGATGGTGATACCGCGTGCCTTTTCTTCAGGCGCTGCATCGATATCAGCATAATTCTTCGCTTCTGCAAAACCCTTGGTTGCCAGGGTGGTCGTGATTGCAGCGGTAAGCGTGGTTTTGCCGTGGTCAACGTGGCCGATTGTGCCAATGTTCACGTGCGGCTTGTTGCGTTGGAATGCTTCTTTAGCCATGAGTTGAGGTGAGTTTAGTGCGCTAGGACTTCTTGTTCGTTTGTCGTGTAACGGCGATTCCTGAGCATGACTCCGCTGGAGCTGATGGAGGGATTTGAACCCTCGACCTCGTCCTTACCAAGGACGTGCTCTACCACTGAGCTACATCAGCAAAATTTATCCGGCGGCGACTCGCAAAGAATCTCCTCCTCTTTCGACAACAAAACCGGGACACACAGTCTATCCTGATGATCTCAGGCGACAATACACCCCGGCTCTTTTGTTGAAAAAGTGGGTTGAGAGTAGTTGGCCCAGCCTTCCTGTCAAAGACAATTTGTGCTCTTTTCACTCAAAATTCAATAAAACATCCGCCTCACTTGGCAAAACCACCTTTTAGCCCTCCATTCTCCCTTCCTATGACCCGCCCCGAAGCCATCCAGCAGATCCGCGACGCCTGCAAGACCGTCGCCCTTCAGTTCATGAAGATCCACCCTGCCCTGCCCCACCTCCAGAGCGCAGAGACCATGGGGGACTGCCTGAAATCGCTCCATGAGATGACGGTGCAGCTGGAGACCATCAAAAAGAAGATAGGCAAACTGGAAAGAGAGGACGACAGCTCCCTGCTCTGATCGCCCTTCCAGCCAGGCCCGCCGCCCCGGCTAACCAGATGTTTGTTTTCCCATCCCCATGTCTCCGCCTAACAAAGAACAGCCTAATCCGCTCGCCGATCTCCTCCTGACCATCATTCTGCCGTCAGTCATTCTCGAGTCCCTGAGCAAACCTGATCGTCTGGGGCCTGCCTGGGCCCTGGTGGTGGCGCTGCTGCTGCCACTCGGCTTTGGCATCTACTGCTTCATCAAGAAGCGCGGTCTGAATTTCTTTTCCGTGCTGGGGCTGGTGGCCATCATCGTCACGGGCGGTCTCGGCCTGCTGAATCTCAGCGCGGTCTGGTTTGCCGCGAAAGAGGCGGCGTTTCCGATTTTCCTTGGCCTGGCCTTTCCTCTCAGTTTTCTGTGGGGAAAGCCCCTGGTTTCCGAACTGCTGCTGAATCCTCAGGTCATCAATCATGACTTGCTCAACAGCCGCCTCAACAGCGAGGGGCAAAAGCAGTCTTTTCAAAATCTCCTCCGACAGGCCTCCTGGGCACTGGCCGGGACGATGCTCCTCTCCGCCGTGGCCAATGCGATGCTGGTGCTGTATTATCTCAAAGGCACCGTGCCGGGCACGGAAGAATACACGAAAGCCATCGGTCGGCAAAACTGGGTGGGCTTCATCGTCATCGGCGTCCCCATGATGGCCGCCACCATGGGCCTTCTCTTTTGGATGCTGGGCCAGCTGAAAAAACTCACAGGGCTGGAGCGCGATGACCTCATGAACCCCGGCACCACGGTGCGAAGTCAGGTGGGTGAGTAACGGCAAGATACCCCAAAAAGAAAAAGCCCACAGAGCTAAGCCTGCGGGCTTTTTCGCAAATACATCTCAGGTTGCCTCACTGACGGCCACGAATGTATTCCGTCACCCGATTGCCTCGGAAGGAGACCGTGGCGGCCTTGTAGGGCACGTAAGTCACGCTGGGGCCATAGCCGCCCCAGTAGGGATCCCAGGCTCCGTAGTAGCCATAGCCACGCCCGAATCCCCTGCCCCACCCATAACCATAACCACCGCCGCCCCAGCCCAAGCCATAGCTCTGGGTGTAAACGGGCTGGGTGCCCACATAAGTCCATTTTTCGATCTTCACGCCTTTTTGGCTGCCTTCAGAGACCTGGTCTGGGCGGCCCCAGGACAGGAAAACGCTTTCTTTCGTCATGCCTTCCCGGATACGTCCCTGGTTGACGAGCACTTTGTCACTGTCAGCGAGCTTGCTGTACAGTTCCGGATTGCTGGCGATGCGCCGCTCCACAGGGGAGGCGCAGCTCATCAGGCCAAGCGTCAGCGTGAGACACGCAGCCGTCTGGCAGATTCGAAGGAGGGATTTTGCATTCATAACAATCAATTATACGTCGCGCAGGGACAGACTGACCTCATCTCCCCATTGTTCAATGGGAAACGGATTCTTCGGCATTCGGGCAGCATGAAAGATCAAAGCCGCATGGCAAAATGCACCTGGCGACCGATTTCTTCAAAACCACAGCTCGGGTAGAGGTTCTGCCCGATGACGTTGGAGGCCATGGTTTCGATCTTGGCCACGCGCAGATTTTGCTCACGGAAATAGTCCAGGGCGTGATGGATGAGGCGGCGGCCAAGGCCCAGACCACGCGCGGCCTCCACCACGGCAAGGTTGGGAATGCGCCCCACCGAGTTGACATGGTCTGCCCGGGTGGTGATGTAGCCGAGGATCTGGCCACCCCGCTCTGCGACGAAGCAACCTTCGGGATTGACCGTGCAATCATCGTTGATGTTGTCGGCCTTGCGGGCCTTCCAGTCACGGTCATTCCAAGTGCCCAGGCGGTCCTCCAGCATCTGGTCTAGGGCCACGGCCCCAAAGGAGTCCACCGTGATTTGCCGCAGGGTCTCCAGGTCTTCCAGGCGATAATGGCGGATGGTAACGGGCAGTTCGGGAGTCATGATTTTTTAAAAGGGCCAGCGGTAGGGGGCGTTGTGGATCAGCTTGCTCTTCGGATACGCACTGATGCGCACCTGATTTGCGGAGTTCCCGCTCAGCAACCAGACATTTTGATCATCCATGGCATGGAGGAAGCCCAGGTGGCCGCTGCTGGCCTGATCCACCGTCAGCGGCTGCAGGATGCAGATGGCCCCGTAGGTGGCGGCCACCGGACGCCCCCAGCCCCACCACTCCGAAACACGGCCCCTCTTTTGCCCGGGGTAGCCTGACTTCCAAAGGCACCAGTAGGCAAAGGCGGCACACCAGGCCGTTTCATCCTTCAGCAAGCCGCCGCCAATGCCGACGCTGGAAAGGTATTCCAGGATGCGCGGATTGTCCTTCCCAGCCCCCCATTCCTGCACGCCCTGCTCCATGATGGCGATCTGCATCCAGGGAGGCGGCGCATTGAAGCTCACAGGCTGGGCCACCGGAACATCTGCCGGCTGCCCCGTGACGGCACCCGCCACCTGCAAGATCTGGCCTGGAAAGAGCACCTGGCAGTTGTTCGTCCCATACTTGCAGAGGCCGGGATTGGCCTGCTGGAACTGGGCCAGGGACATGCCAAACCTCCTCGCGATCTTGGTCGGGTTATCCCCCGGCTGCACAATGTATTGGGCCATGCCCAAACCGTAAACCGCTGCCTCTCAAAAAGCCATGCTGAATGAGAGGGCTGCCGTCATTCCGATCACACCAGGCCCCAGCGCCGGCGCAGGAAGGACTCCCAGGGACTGAACAGCAGCTTGTCCGCCGCGAATCCGACGATGAGGATCACCAGCATGATGGCCGCCACCTGATCCATGGCCTGCAGTTCACGTCCGTAATGGAGCAGATGGCCCAGGCCAAAACCAGTGAGGACCGTGACGTAGATTTCCGCCGCCATCAGGGAGCGCCAGGCAAAGGCCCAGCCCTGCTTCATGCCGCTGACGAGATGCGGCAGGCTGGCAGGCAAAAGCACGTGCCACAGCAGATGCAGCCCGCCGGAACCCATGGTGGAGGCTGCCCGGCGGTAGATGGGCGGGATCTGGCGGATGCCGTGATCCGTGGCCAGCAGCACGGCCCACAAAGTGCCCATGATGACGATGAACAGCATGGCCGTCTCCGTCTGGCCAAACCACAGCAGCGCCAATGGCACCCAGCAAACACTGGGCAGTGTCTGCAATCCCAGAGCCAGCACTCCCAGCGTATCCGCCGCAAAACGAAAACGGGCGGTCAGCAGGCCCAGAGGGATGCCCGCAGCCAAGCCCACCACATAACCCAGAAGCAGCCGCTTCATGGTCACGCAGCCCGCCTCAAACAAGGAGCCGTCTTTCAGGGCGGTGATGAGGTATTCACCAATGGCCAAAGGGGCAGGCACCAGTACGGGCGACCACCAGCCGGCCCGTGAGGCCGCCTCCCAGATGGCGATGAGAACCAAAAAAAAGCCGAGGGAACGGAGGACGCGAATCATGAGGAAGGGGTGTTTTTTTTGAGGTCCGCCGTAATGGCGCTGGCGAGTTGGGCCACAGCCACATCGTTGATGTCACGCGGGCGTGGCAGGTCCACCCGATACTCGTTGTGGATGCGTCCGGGGCGTGGAGTGAAGAGGACCACACGGTCACCCAAACACACGGCTTCGCGGACGTTGTGGGTGACAAAAACGACCGTTTTCCGGCGCTTTTGCTGGATGTTTTGCAGGTCGGCGTAGAGCTGCTCACGGGTCATCGCATCCAGGGCGGCAAAGGGCTCGTCCATCAGCAGCACGTGAGGATTTGGGGCAAGGGCGCGGGCCAGCGCCACACGCTGCTTCATGCCCCCGGAGAGCTCGTGAATGTTAGACTGGGAAAACTTTTCCAGCCCGACCAGCTTGAGATAAAACATGGCCAGTTCACGCCGGTCATCCTGCGTGAGGCCCGGCTTCAGATTCAGGCCAAAAAGCACATTGCCCATGACATCCAGCCAGGGGAAAAGCGCGTGTTCCTGAAACATGACCATGCGCTGCCGCCCAGGCCCCGTGATGTCCTGCCCATCCGACTGGATGCTGCCCTCAGTGGGCTTCTCCAGTCCAGCGATCAGGTTGAGCAGCGTGCTCTTGCCACAGCCGCTGGCCCCCAGCAGGCAGACAAATTCACCGTCCTCCACCTGAAGGTTGATATCCTCCAGGGCCGTGACTGTCTGCCGAGCCCCACGGAAGAGCTTCGAGACATTGTGGATGTGCAGTTTGGCAGTGCTGGATGCTCCCAGTTCCTCTTGGATGCTCATGAAGTCAGATCAAAGTTGGGGCAGCAAGGCATCCAGGGATGGGATGTCTTTGAGGAAGCCGGCCTTCTGGGCGGCCACCACCATTTCGTCCAGGCCGCCGCGGTTGACCTCGGTGTTGAGGACCACCCGTGGGAGGGCGCGGTCCAGCAGCGCTTCCCCGGGTGCCTTGGTCGTCAGTTCCTTGAGCTCGGACTGGATGAGCTTGCGTGCCTCGAGCGGGTTTTTCCGGATCCATTCCGTGAGTTCCTCATGGGCAGCCACCAGCTTCTTCGCCAGTTCAGGACGATCCTTCACAAACGCGACGCTCGAGGCCAGAATGGTGGCGAAGGTGCCTTTGTCTTCGACGAAGATTTTTCCACCCGCTTCCAGTTCCAGACGACTGACCCACGGCTCCACCGTCCACACAGCGTCGATGTCCCGCTTGATGAAAAGGGCCAGCTGATCCGGATTCTGGGTGGGCAGCACGGAGGCCTCGCCCCCGGTCGCAGTGACCTTGATCCCGTTGTCGGACAGCCAGGCGCGCAACTGCACATCCTGGGTATTGCCGAGCTGAGGGGTGGCGATGCGCTTGCCCCTGAAATCAGCAGGTGTCTGGATGCCAGCCTCCGGCCGGACCACCAGGGCACTGCCACCGGTGGCGGCGCCGGAAAGGATGCGGATCTCCGTGCCTTTGGACTTGGCGTAAGCATTCAGCACGGGGCTGGGGCCAATGTAGGTCACATCCAGCGAACGGGCAAAGATGGCCTCCGTTGCCGAAGGGCCTGCGTTATAAACAAACCACTCCACAGGCACGCCCAGACGCGGCTCAAACCAGCCCTTGCCCTGGCGGCTCAGGGCATGCGCGACCAGTCCCTGAATGTGAGTGATGTTCGGGAAGTGGCCAAAGCGCAGCGGGGCATTGGCATCGGCTGGCTTTTTGCTGCAGGCAGCAAGACCTGCGGCACTGAGGGTGGAAAGGAAGTGTCTGCGGTTCATGGTTTTCATCGGGTATATTTTTGAATCAATTCTTGTTAGAATGCCTTTAGGCTGATCTCCAGATAAGCAAAGTCGGTGTCCTGTGGCCGTCCCTGGCCACGGGTAAAGTCGCCAGCCGTGAAGTGGGCATACCCGAGGATGGCCTCCACCTTGGGAGTGACCTGCCAGCGGATGCGCCCATCGAACTCATGGCCGATCATGCTGCCGCTGCGGCCCTGACGATCACGAAGATTGGCCGAAGAAAAGCGGTCCGTGTCGCTGGCCAGCCAGTAGAAGCTGTATCCCAGATCCATTCGCAACTTCTTGTTCGGCGTCAGCTCCAGCCGCAACTTCGGTGTGCTGATGTTCTCATAGACGATGTAGTCATTCGCGGACCAGGGGCGGCCAAAGCCGAAGAAACGCTCAAAGCGGTTGTCCTCGTTGTCGTTGGGATCCCGGTCACCGCTGGCATAACCATAAAAGAGGCTGAAGCGCGGCTGCCAGGGCTGCTTGAAACTGTACCCCACCTCTGCGGAGCCACCGTAAGCCTGCAGATCCTTGGAGCCACTGCGGCCAAACTGGTAGACCAAATTGAAATCATAATCGAAGCCGGTCTCCCCCACCACACCATAACCACGCAGGCCCGGTGAGTGTACCAGCCGCTCCTCCACCTTTCCATGCGCAGACTGGCTGAGGGCAAGGTAATAGGGCTCCAGGGTGATGATGTCCGACCAGCGGCGCCAGTGACCGATGGCCGCATACATCCACTGCTGTTCCACCGGCCGGTCCCAGTCATACTTCAGGCGGTTCATCGGCTGCACCGCCAGCAAGTCCAGCTGCCAGTCATTGCTCTCCTGGCCCACGCGGCCCTGAAAGCCCTGAAAGGTATTGGCCGTGTTTCGCCATTGGTTGTTCCCGATGAGGCGGCGGTCCAGAAACTCAAAATTATGAATGCCGTAGCGGAGGCTCACCGGGCGGCTGTTGCCCTGCGCATCCGTGCCCAGAGCATCCTCAAAGTAGAGCTCGGCATAAAGGCGGATGATCTCAAACTCGTTCACATCCCGGTTATCCCGCGGGTAGTTGCCATTGTAGCGGCGGGAATCCTGCATCTCCACGGCGAAGCGGAAAGGATCCAGCACATCGTGGATGCCCAGGTAGGCCCGGGTGCGATGCAGCAGCGGCTCATCCAGCCCTGCCTCGGCACGCCGGAGGTCATCATCACGATATTCATATCGAAAGCGGTAGTCCAGACCGAGGTCCAGCCACGCAGCATTCTGCAAAACATCCCAGCCGAGTTTCGAAGCCTGCGTGGCGTATTTGGGCATATCAGGATCCCGCGTCGTGCTGTAACTTTTCGGCGCACGATAGTAACTCGTCGGGCCGTCAGCGGCCATCAGCGGCACAATGAAAACGGAACCGGCGAGAGGCACCACCTGGGCCATCTTCCAGAGCTTTGCGAGCCTGCGAAAGAAATGAAGGTTCATGAGAAGAAGTCGGTCACGATGCAGCACCTTCACGTGAAGGCAGCTGGTCTGTCCGTGGTGTATTCCTATTCGCCGTAAATACACTCGTCAAGTAGGAATTAAAACAGGCCGTGACATCTGTTGTTTTTCGTCTGATGTCCCATTACCTTGAAAGGAGTCCTTGGGCGCTGATTTCACGCTCATTCATCCGCCCTTTCATGCACCTCTACGCCGTCCAGCTTGATTCCGTGTGGGAAGACAAGGCCGCCAACTTTGCCAAGGTCCGCGCACTTTTGGCGGACGCCGCTCCCCTGGCCGGCTCCCTGATTGTGCTGCCTGAAATGTTTGCCACCGGGTTCAGTTGCAACCTGGCGATCACCGCAGAACCCCTGGCGGCTGAAACTGAAGATTTCCTCCGTGAAATGGCCTCCCGCTGGCAATGCGCGGTGCTGGGCGGCCTGGTGGTTTCAGGGCCGGACGGGCTAGGCAGCAATCAGGCCCTCGCCATTGCACCAGACGGTAGGGAGCTGGTGCGATACCGTAAAATCCGACCCTTCAGCCTTGGCGGAGAATCCGCAATTCACCAGCCGGGCACAGAAATCGCCATCTTCCCTTGGCAGGACCTCCAAGTGGCACCGCTGGTCTGTTACGACCTGCGTTTCCCTGAACTGGCCCGCGCAGCACTGGCCCAGGGGGCTGAAGTGCTCGTTTACATCGCCGCCTGGCCCGCACGCCGGATTCAGCACTGGCTGACGTTGCTTCAGGCACGCGCCATCGAGAACCAGGCCTACGTCGTCGGGGTGAATCGCTGCGGGCAGGAACCTGACTACACCTACTGCGGCCGCAGCGTGGTGGTGGACCCGCATGGCGTGATCATCGCCGATGCCTCAGACGGGGAAAAAGTCATGCACTGCCAGATCCATCCCTCCGTCGTCAGAAACTGGCGGCAGGACTTCCCGGCCGCGCAAGACTTCCAGAAAGGCACACAGGCCATGGCTAGGTCCTTTGCCAGTCCTCCTCAATCCATTTCACAGGGTCCGGGGTAAACACCGGCACCATCAATTGCCGCGACCAAGCAGCCGTGTTAAACGGCTGCCACGCACTCTGCTGAGTGAATCGGCCGCTATTGCAGTTCCGGAGTTCCGAAAGGAATCTCTTCCGCCTTGGGGTCGCGTTTGAACAATTTGTTCACCAGAGAACGAAGGCGGCCTTCTTTGACGGGTGGTGGCGAATAGACTTCCTTGGAAGGATAGCTTTGCCGGTTTTTTTCGTGGTTCATGAAGCCTGTGACTTCACGGCCAAAACTGCTGTTGCCTGGACTGTCCTGGGCCGAAGGAGGCAGATCGTAATCCGCCCGGACGATGCGCGGCTCGATGAAGATCAGCAGTTCGCGGCGGGCGTCGTCTTTGCCTCGGGAGCCGGTGAGGAAGTTCAAAACAGGCACGTTTGAAAGGATGGGTACACCCGTCCGGTCCTTGCTTTTGCCCTCGCGGATCAGTCCGCCCAAGAGGACTGTGGACTGGTTTTTGCACATAACGACGGTGTTAAGTAGCTGCTTGCTCAGCACCGGATACTCGTTCCCGGCAATCTCGGTATTGTCCGTGGCTTCGCTGTTTTCCTGGGAGATTTGCAGCGTCAGTTCGTCGTCGGAGTTGATGAGAGGAACGATGTTCAAGCTGAGGGCGACATCCTGATATTGGACGTTGGAGAGAAGACCGTTGTTGGTGCCTCCGCCCACGAGCCCCTGGGTGGATGTGGCGATGGGGAAGGACTGACCGCTGCTGATCAGCGCCGGCGTGTTGTTCATGGTGAACACCGAAGGCCGGGAAATAACCTTGAAGTTTTGATAGCTGTCCAAGGCATTGACGATCACGTCCACATTCTGGCTGATCGCGCCATAGAAAGCGAAACCGTTGCCAGTGGCCAGATCCGTCAGGCTGAGAGGAAGTCGGGGATTTAGGGGAGCGATCCCACTGCCAAGGCGGCTTGCAAGGCTGCTGGAGGCCCCGGTGGCAGTGCCATTGCGACGGCTGCGAAACAGCCATTCGATGCCAAAACTTTCACCCTTGCTCAGCTGTACTTCACCGATCACAGCAGAGATCAGGATCTGCTGCGGGCGGCGGTCGAGCTCATCAAGAATTTCATTGAGCACACGAAGATGCTCAGGCGGGCCGGAAGCAAAGAGGGAGTTTGCGGTCGGGTCGCTGATCAGCAGCGTTTTGCCGATGACCAGGGAACGCGGACCATTGTTAGGCCGCAGAGGCTGCAAATTGCCGCCGCCCCCCCCACTTCCACCGCCACCAAATCCGCCGCCGCCGCTGCTGCTGCTGCCAAAACCACTGCTGCTGCTGCTGCCAAATCCGCCGTTGCTGCTGCTGCCGAAACCGCTGCTGTTGCTGTTGCCAAAAAGGCCGCCGCTACCCGTGCCCGAACCGGAGGTCCCGGTGCTGCTGTTGCGGTTGTTTGAAGAAGAATTGTTGGGCTGGCCCAGACTGTTCACGCCACCGCTGCCACCGGACCCGGAGTCTTCACCTTCCGTGCGGGCGATGGCATCGCTGATGATGCCCATCGCAGCCTCGACCCCGAGATAGTTCAGCGTGCGTGAAACAAAGGTACGAAGTTCAGAGGCCGCATCCAGTTCCGCCACCAGGGTCTCGATGTATTCGAGGGTGTCCGGCATGGCGATAACCAGCAAACGGTTGGTGCGGGGGATGGCGAGAATTTTGGGCTTTACCTCGGCTGCGGTGGAGCCTTCGGCACCGACGCCTGCAGGAAGTGCGGCGAGCTGTGCCTGGGGAATGCCACCGGGCTGAGGAATGGAGGGCGTATTCGGCCTACCGGCGGCTCCGCCTGCGCCCCCCTCTTTTTCATCCAGTCCCAGGATCTCATCCAAGGCCTTCTTTACATCTTCAGCATCTGAGCGGACGAGCTGGATGCGTTTGGTAACTGTGGCTCCAGGTTTCACATCCAGACGCTCCAGCAGGCCTAGAATGGAACGGATGGTATTGCTGTTTTCTACAATGACCAAAGCCTTGGCATTGGGGACCGGTGTGATGACGCCATAGCTGTGGCGGGGGATGATCTGATCAATCGCCTTCACCGCATCATCGGGAGTCAGGTACTTCAAAATGGCGACAAAACTCACCACCTGATCAGTCTCTGGCAAGTCAGCGGCAGCCTCAAACAACGGAGCGCCTTCAGCCTGGGCCTTCTTGCCTTCGCCCAGGATCTTGACCATGCCCTCACCCGCCGGTGCAAAGGAATAGCCATTCAGCAAAAGGCTCTTCTCGATGAACATGATGGCCCTGTCTTTTGGCAGCTCCCCTGTGGTCTCGATGGAGACCGTCACCTGCTCAATGGCCGCATCCCGGATGATTTTCAGCCCTGTCAGGTCTTCATAGACGAGGAGAATCTGGGACAGCGGGGTGTTTGGAAACTGGAGTTCCACACCGCCGCCGGGCTTGATGGCATCTTCGGGACGGATGGCGGGACGTTCTTCACCTGGATTGGCGGCATTGCCTGCGGCTGCGGGGCGCTGCGGAGCCCCCCCGGTCGGAGGCACATTGGGCCGGGGGCGATTAAATCCAGCAGCGCCAGGAGGAGGCACGGCATTCGGGTTGGTGGGGCGCGCCTGGGGTGGAATCTGAGCCAACAGAACAGTCGCTGGGCCGAGGCAGGCAGCCAGAAGAATGCGGCGGTAGGAAACGATCATGAGGATGGACTGGCTAAAGCTTACTGCGGCTGGGCTGGCGGCACAACAGGTGCGGGGATCAACTGGCGACGACGGGAAATGGTGGGGGGGCTGCCTGCTGCGGCTGGCATGCCGGCATTCGGCGTGTTGGCCGCAGGAACAGCTCCTGGAAGAATGGCACCCCGAGGGGGAGTGACATTGACAGGCTGATTCGGCTGACCCGGCTGC
This sequence comes from Verrucomicrobiota bacterium, assembly GCA_040386955.1. GTDB lineage: Bacteria > Verrucomicrobiota > Verrucomicrobiia > Verrucomicrobiales > Verrucomicrobiaceae > Prosthecobacter. The sequence goes on along the minus strand of JAZKER010000011.1, from coordinate 129,980 downwards.
GGGGGACGCAGATTGGGATTGCCCTGGACGGCTCCAGGCTGGCCAGCGCCCGGGGCCTTGAATGTGTTGCTCACCGTCACGGGCCGGGAGGTGAGGTTGTCATCATACTTGAGGGTGGCTTTTTTGCCGTCCTTCTCCAACTCCACAGAAGCTTCGTTGCGGTTGCGGTTGAAGTTGGCGGACACCAGCTTGAACTCGCTTTTGGCATCACCATCGCTGGTCACACGCTTGAACTCGGCCGTCTGCTTGTTCTGGAGGCTGATGGTGATCTTACCCGTGGTGCTTTTGTACATGCCGGCCAAGGCCCAGTCATTGGACCAATCAACGGTGGGGTTGTCTGGTCCCCTGGTAATCAGCAAAAAGGGATTCTTCTTCCAAGTTTCCTGGTAACGTGCATTTTCGAAAGCTTTGGGAATGACTTCCTCACTCAGCACTTCCGCCGCAGTGGGCGGAGTGGAAATGGGAGATTCAGCCCCGGCTTGATCAGGGGAGGAGGCATCAGGCTCGACGGCATTCTCCTGAGCGAGCACACTCATGGCAACACAACCAAGGATTAGAAATGTGAGAAGCCTTTTCATAAAGGAGGAAGGCGGAACCATTTCTGAATGTTTAAGTTCACGATGATCTGAGTGGTATCGTCATTATTGACGGTCATCGTCATCGAAGGAATGCTGATGTAGGAATCTGGCTTTTGCAGGTCATGCAGCCACTCATTGATTTCTTTCCAGCCACCATGGGCTTCCAAATTGAAGGTGGAGGAGACGATGCCTGCGCGTTCAGTCGGCTCGATAGGCTGAATTTTTGGGAGCTTGATCTGGTGAGAATCAGCCGAGGCTTCAAGCTGCTCCAGAAAAACTCTGTCAACCTCCCCACGGCGGGTGAAAAGGGGCTGCTTTTCAGTAAGCCAAGTGAAACGCTCGTTCCAAAATTCTTTCTGGGCCAGCAGATCTTCGGCCTCCAGACGGCGGGTCTCCACCTCAATGGAGCGGACATCCACACTCTGTTTCCAACTCTTCAGCTTGGTGAGGCCAATGAAGGCACCACCGATGACAACCACGGCCCCCAGGCCCAGGGCAAGACGTTGTTCGTTGGCGGTCATAGCTGGGTCACCTCCGTTTCAGCAGCCACCAGTTCCGCAGGCCGGCCCTCGGCACGGAAAGTGGCGGTGCCATCGTTGAGATTGGTCGGATTGGGAAAGTCCCAAACCCAGCGCTTGAAGGCCTCATTCGAGATCAGCTTTTCGCGGAAATCAATGCCATGCCCCAGACTGGAGGCGACACCAGCGATGACGATGCCGTCTTCACGAAGTTCAAAGCTGGTGATGCGGATGTTTTGCTCGGGAAGCAGCTGCACCAGCTGATGCAGGGCCTCGACAGGATAAAGCTCCGGAGTGACGGCAAAGCGCATGTCTTCCCAGGCCGCCTGGGCATCGCGGATGGTGACCAGCTCTGGCTCCAGGGCTTCCAAACGGGCCGCCTCTTTGGCAACCGAGTGCTGGCGCAGGGCAACGCGGGCGGCAAAGGCCCCAAGGGCGGCAATGAGCACAAAGGTGAAGGCGAGCGCCCCCATCATGACCATGCGGCGCTGCTGCCGCTCCTGGCGCAACCTAACCACAGGTGCAGGAATGAGCCGGGAGGCATGATGCGGGAGCGAAGGGGTCTGCTCCTGGCGCAGCGTCACCGGCATGTCCAGATCGCGTGTGAAATCATCCGTGATGAGATCTTCCAGCAAAGCAGGGGCTTCCGCGCCTTCTTCTCCCACAGACAATGAAGCCCGGGCGGAACTGACCACGGCGAGAGACTGCACACTCGGCGTTAGACCGCCGAGCTCCAGGGAGGCGAGGATGCAACGAATCTCCGCTGCAGCATCCGCATCCAGCACACGGGCAGCCAGAGCCTGGCAGTAAAGAGGTTCGCCTGTTTCATGCGGGATTGCGAACACCAGGGCCCCTGCTTCTCGCCAGATGAGGGCTTCCCCCGGCTGGAGCTGATGAAAGGCCACCGATGGCGCGAATTTGGCATCGCTGCCTTCTTCCAGAATATCCGCAGGCAGCGGAGCCACCTGAATGAAACTGATGGAGCGCTGGTCGCGATCATCCTGGCCGAGATTCCAAACGTCGAAGTTGTTGGAGTCCGAGGTTTCCTGGCCAAATCCAGCGGCTTCCAACTCCAGCTGGGCCATGGATTCGCGTCGAGCGGGATCCACGCCCTGAAAACGGAATGGCACGGTGATGAGGCTGCGCGCCGGGAGGGCGATCCAGGCGGTGCCACGGCGGGAGCGCGAATCCTGATCAGCCTGTGCCTCGCTGCCAGCACGAAGACGCCATGCACGGAATCCCTCCTCGTGAGGGATGAGCATGAGTTCGTCAGGGTTTTTCATGGGCAAAAATGGGAAGCCTGTAGGATATCAAACGCCTATGCAGAGTGCAAGGCAGGATGGGAGACAGCACTGTCACTAAGACGGTTCAAAGATTCCGCCAACTGAAGGATTCAAGTTTGGACTATTGGGCCTGAAGAGTTTTCAGCTCCTCTGCCGCCCATTTGTCCCAGGCTGGGTAATCCGTGCCGTAATCATCACCCGCAAGGATGCTCATCACATTGCGAACTTCCTCGTTCTGAGGGTGCTGGGGATTTTTGAGGATGTTCAGGAACAACGGCAACTGAAGGGTCCGCTCGCGGTTCATGAGGTCAGAAAACAGCACTTCAATGACTTCGGGATTCGTCTTCTGGTCCACGAGGAAACCGGCGATGAGGCTGTAGTCCTCATCACTGGTCAGGTTTACCAGATGACGGCTGGCGTTGACCTGGGCCTCGCCATTGAGCTTTTTGACAAGCTCCTGCAGGTCCCTGGCCATCTGCGGGATCTCCTTTTCAGAACGCAGAATCTCGTCAATGAGCACATCCCCTTCCTCGGCCGTCGTCAGCTGGGTAGCAGGAGCAGATCCAGCGGGCATCTGGGTTGTGGGTGCCAGTGGCTGAATGTCCGTTTTCGCCACCGGCTTTGCCTGGGACTTTTCAGCCACATCTGGGCGCACGGGCCCTGAACCGCCGAACTGCCAGGCAATGTAAAGCACGGCAGCAGCAACGAGACCGGAGACGATGAGGACGAGTCGTTTTTTAGACGAAGAAGAGGCTGAAGACATACGCGTTATGACAAGCGGCAGTTCAGAATGCGTTCAAATCCAAAGTGGTGACAATGCAATCAGTTGCGAATTTCTTCTCCACTGGCGGCATTCGCCAGCTTCATTTCTTCGCGGTGCAGAGATGGATCGCTGCGGAAGGTTAGGCGGGCACCGTATTTGCGCTCGAGATCCACCAACAATTCACCATCCTCTGTTTTCAGGCGCTGCATGACTTCCGGGTGGACGACCACCAGGAGGCTTTTCTGATCCTCTTTGCCACGGCCCAGGATGGCGCTGAGGCGACGCTGAAGCTCGACGCTCATGGTCATGGTGGTCTTCACCTGGCCATGGCCCTTGCAATACGGACAGGGTTCATAAAGGGCGCTGCTAAGGCTTTCGTGCAGGCGCTGACGGGTCATTTCCATGAGGCCAAACTGGCTGATGGGGAGGACCTGGGTCTTGGCCTTGTCGCGCTTGAGGTGATCCATCATGGCCTTGTAAACGGCCTGCTGATCCTTGCGATGCTTCATGTCAATGAAGTCCACCACGATGAGGCCGCCCATGTTGCGCAGGCGCAGCTGGCGGGCCACTTCCTGGGCCGCTTCCATGTTGGTATCGAGGAGCAGTTTGTCCTGATCCTTCGCGCCTTTGTTGCGGCCGGTGTTCACGTCAATGGAGACCAGGGCCTCAGTCTGATCAATGACGATGTAGCCACCGCAGGGCAGCCATACCTGACGGTAGAAGGCGTTATCAATCTGCTTCTGAATGCCGTAGTGCTCAAACAGGGCTGTCTGCCCCTGATAGTAGGTGATGCGGCTCTTGGCCCGACGGGAAATCTGGGCCGCCATCTTCTGCATGCGCTCGACGGTGGCGAGGTCATCGCAGGCCACTTCGTCAATCTCTTCGGTGAGGAAATCACGCACGGTACGCTCGATGAGCTCAGGCTCCTGGAAGCAACACACGGGGGCTTTCTGGCCGTCGCGTTTGGCGACGATGTCGTTCCACTGTTCGATGAGGAGGCTGAGATCGCGAATGATGTGGCGGGCACGTTTGCCGGAGGCTTCGGTACGCATGATCAGGCCCATGCCTTCAGGAAGGTTCACCTTCTCGATGATTTTGCGCAGGCGGGCGCGCTCCTTCGGATCTTCCACCTTGCGGGAGATGCCGAACTGGTCGTTCTGCGGCATGAGCACCAGCAGACGCCCAGCCAGGGAGACGTTGGTGGTGACACGGGGGCCCTTGTTGCCAATGGGACCTTTGGTGACCTGCACCATGATTTCTGAACCCACCGGGTAGAGATCGGGAATGTCCTTGGCCTCGATGCGCTTGCGTTTCTTCTGCGCACCGCCACGGGTCACTTCTTCCATGCCTTGATTGGAAAGGGCTTCCGGGATGGCATCCCAGAAATGCAGGAAGGCATTTTTGTCGAGGCCGATGTCAATGAACATGGCCTTGAGGCCCTGCTCGATGTTTTTCACCCGGCCTTTGAAAATGGAGCCCACAATGGTGCTCGTCCCCACTCGCTCGATGGTGTACTCTTCCAGGACTCCGTTGTCCAGCAAGGCCACACGGTTTTCCAGTTTCTCACAGTTGATCACCAGGCGGGTTCCGCTTTTGAGATCTTTTTTTCCGGTGATGAACTCTTTGATGCGTTTCACGATTCCAAGGGGCATAAAAAATAGGTAAGGTTAGGGGTAAAAAACAGGCAAGGTACTAACGAAAGATCCGCCGTAAAAAACCACCTGGGGGTGGTGGTGCCGAAGGTTCGTCGGTGCTGTCTCCACGGTTGAACAGCGGAGCTCTGCGGACAGGCTCAGCTTTCGGGACCGCACGGTTGGAGTTGACACCGGACGACCCTTCACGGTCGGCCTCCCTGCGAATTTTAGGGGCGCTGCGGATGCGCGGCGCTTCGTCAGTAGATTCATTGGCCGGCTCATTGGTGCCGGTGTCGCCATCCTCATCGGCCGCTGCCACAACCGGGACGCCGAGGTCCTCGTAGGTGACGGACTCGATGGCGTTGAAATTGCCTTCCACCGCAGCCAGAGGCGCGGGAGTGACCTGATATCCATTTTCGAGCGCGAGCGCCTGCTCCAGCACCCGATGGGCAACCGGGGCGGCACAACCGCCACCCGACTTGCCGCCCTGTACCAGGATGCAAACGGCGTACTTGGCGTTCACGTAGGGGGCAAAGCTGATGAAAAGCGTGTGGTTATCCACGACGCGGACATTCTTCTCATTACGCCGCCAATTTTGGGCAGTGCCGGTTTTGCCAGCCACTTCGACACCAGGAATCCGTGCGCCTTTGGCGGTGCCACCTGCATCGTTGACCACCTTCCACATGCCTTTGCGCACGAGCTCCAGAGACTTGGGATCGAAGTGCTGGGCGAGGTCTGCCCGCAGCACGGGTTTGTTATCCATGACCATCTCCTCGCCATCCATGACGCGATAGAGAAGATGTGGCTTGAAAGATTTTCCCGAAGCGACGGCTGCCGTGACGGAGGCCATCTGCAGGGGTGAGGCCAGCACAGAGCCCTGACCGATGGAAGTGTTGGCGGTGTAGCCGTTGCTCCAGCGTTCCTGCGGGCTGTTCAGGCGCAGCCAGTTGGGGTTCGGCAGGATGCCGGCCTCATCTTCATCCAGCTCAATGCCGGTGCGTTCGCCCAGGCCCAGCAGCTTGCCAACCTTGGTGATGTTGTCGATCCCGGCGGTGTTGCCATACTGATAGAAGAAGCAGTTGCAGGAGCGCATCAGCGCATCGCTGAGGCCCAGGGAGCCGTGGGAGCCGCCGCTCTGGCGCTGGATCCAGCACTGCATGGCCTTGCTGCCGTAAGTGACGCTGCCGCTGCAGTTAAAACTGCGGCCCTGGATGTTGGCCAGACAGCCTGCAAGGGCGATGGGCACCTTGTAAGTGGAGCCTGGTGCGAAGGGCCGGGTGGCGCGGTTCATCAGAGGCACCGTGCGGTTGTCCATCAGCACATCCCAGTCGGCCTGGCGGATGCTAGGGATGAAGCTGTTGGTATCATAGCTGGGCACGGAAGCCATGGCCATCACCTCCCCGGTCTGCGGCTGGATGACGACCACGGAACCGCGGCCGATCTTGCCATCACGAAGGGCTTTTTCTGCAATGTACTGGATGCGTGCATCCAGGGTCAGATGCACATCATTGCCTTTGCGGGGTGATTCAAAGCTGACTTCCCCCACCAGACGGCCGCGCTCATTGACCTGCATGGTGCGCACGCCGGGCTTGCCGCGAAGATGTTTGTCGAAGCTTTTTTCAACGCCTGCGACACCGAAATCATCCGGCATGTAATAGTCCCAGCCCTTGCGCTCTTCCACGGAGACACGCTGATCATCCGGCAGGCTGACATAACCAAGGATATGACAAGCCATGGAGCCGAATGGGTACACGCGGCTGCCGCGTTCGGCGACGGTCACTCCAGGCAGGCCGAGGTTATGCTCGGCAAAGCGGCTGAATTCGGAAAAGGTGAGACTGTCCCGATAGACCCAGGGGATGACGCCGCCAAAGCTGCGGTAATGTGTCCGCAGATCCTTCTCCGCATTGAACTCCACCGCCAGGCCCATCTCATTCAGACGGCCGATGATGAGTTCCTGAAACATCCGCACGATATCGGGTTCCAGCTTTTTACGGGGAAGGCCGTTGTCCATGTACTCAAAAGGCACGGTGGGGATGTCCACCTTCTTCACCTTGCACTGGCGCACGTACTCCTCGTAAACCTCGCGCAGGTTCACCTGTACTTCAAAGGTGGCCTTGTTTGTGGCCAGCACGATGCCGTTGCGGTCCTTGATCTCACCACGCACACCGGGGACACGGGCACGCTGCTGGCGGGCCTCCGGCACCTTGTTGACGAATTCCTCGTGGCGGACGATTTGCAGCGTCCAGAGGCGGTAGGTGAGGATGCCAAACCCACCCAGCATGGCGAGGGTGAGCAAGTAAAGGCGGAAGCGATATTTAACGACCATCGAATGAGTACCTCAGTCCTTCGTATTTGATCTCGTAACGTGACAAACCCGCCAGGGAATACAGGAAAAGGAAGATGAGCGGCGAGGCCAGCATGGCCAGCAGCGTGTCCGTGACCATCTTGGTCCAGACCATGGGGGGGAAATGCAGGCTGCCCCGCAGGAAAGTCATCACCATGTACTCGCTGAGCAGCCAGGCGAAGGTGGTGAAGCCCACCAGCAGCACGGGCAGCTCCAAACGGCCACGTTTGAACAAAGGCCGCACGCCCTGCAAAAAGATGCCTAACAAACCAAACAGCAGGATGGACAGGCCGAACCCAAAGCCGCCTCCCGCCATGTCCAGCTCTGGCAGGTTTCCATTGCCGCTGATCAGGGAATGGGCGGCCTTGCCCACGGGCTCAAAGACGCCTGGCACATAGCGGGCATCCCACAGAAAGCCGGTGACAAAGGCCAGCATGAGCATGACTGGAAAAGGCACGGCCACCGACGCGGCAAAGAAAAAGACCGGCGGCAGAAAAAGGGTGGCATACTGCGCCATCGGGATCCCGGGAATGAACTCCTGCACCACGAAGGTGAGCAGCAGCAGCAGGAAGGTGACGGGATAAAAGACCATGACGGCTAAAACACTGAGACGGGCAGGTGGCTGCGGCAGGATGAAAAAATCCCCTGCCCACTCGGAGAGCAGAAGGAAGGCGATTCAATCATGGCAGGCTGCTTTGTCATTCGGAGTCCACACTTCGTTCGTCATTTTTGCTCAGGCTTGACCGTAGGCTCAGTGGCTGGCTGCATTGCCACCACAAACACGTATTCCAGGGAGGAAAAATCCACCGCTGGTTCCACAATCGCCTCGCCGGAGAGATCGCGATTTTCAAAACGTTTCACCCGCCCGATTAGAAGACCCGCCGGAAAGACTCCGCCTTCCCCGGTGGACAGCACATGGGCGCCGGGATTGATGAGGATGTTTTTGTTCAGGAAGCGCAGCCGCAGATCTGGACGCATGTCCAGGCCTGCCCTCTCCCCGGAAATGATCCCCTGCTCCAGCGTGCCTTCAATCTTGGCCGACACCCGGCACATCTCATCCGTCAGCAGAATGATCTCCGCCATGTGCGGAGCCAGCTTGCCAATTTTGCCGATGAGACCCGAAGCGCTGATGACCGGGCTGTCCGTAGCGAGGCCATCAAGGGAACCTTTGTCAATGATCATGCTGTTCCACCAGGTGGAGGAAACGCGCTTGATCACCCGTGCCGCAGTGGACTTGAACGGAGCCGCCTGCTTGAACTCAATGAGGTCACGCAGTTTGTTATTCTCTTCCAGCACCTGCGCATACTTTTGCGAGATGATGCGCAGCCGCTCCACCTCGATCTGCATGCGCTCATTTTCACGCTTCAGTTCACGCGGGTCTTCAGGGGAGGCCGTTACGCCCGTGACGCTTTGCTCCACGGCCGCACTCGAGTGAATGAACGGCGACAGCGCCGCCATGGTGCGGCTCTGGATGTCACGCGTGACGGGCGTGTCCATGGTGAACACGGAAACGACCGCCGCGATGAAAAGCAGCAGCGCCAGGATGTTGAGCTTTTTCATGGTCTAGCCTGTTCTCCTGTCTTCAGCAGCTTCACTGATGGCGACAGGATCGGGTTTACACCTGCGACACTCTTACACCTCGGTGGTGCTGACCTTGCGCAGGAACTCCAGTTCGCTGAGCACGCGGCCCGTACCTTCGCCCACGGCGCTGAGAGGATCTTCCGCCACGTGGACAGGCAGAGCGGTCTCTTCCTGAAGCAGCTTGTCCAGACCGCGCAGCAGCGCGCCGCCACCGGCGAGCATGATGCCGCGATCCACAAGGTCGGCAGAGAGTTCTGGCGGGCAGCGCTCCAGCGTGGTGCGCACAGCATCAATGATGGCGTTCAAGGGTTCCAGCATCGCTTCACGCACTTCCTGGCTGGTGATGGTGATGGTTTTCGGCAGACCGGCGACCATGTCGCGGCCCTTCACTTCCATAGTGGTTTCCTTGCCCAGGGGGAAGGCGGAACCGATGCGAAGCTTGATCTCTTCAGCGGTGCGCTCACCGATCATGAGATTGTAGGCACGCTTCATGTAATTGATGATGGCTTCATCCAGCTCATCCCCGGCCACACGCACGCTGCGGCTGTAAACGATGCCGCTGAGGGAGATGATGGCCACTTCCGTGGTACCACCACCGATGTCCACGATCATGTTCCCGGCAGCTTCCTGCACAGGCAGGCCCACGCCGATGGCGGCGGCCATGGGTTCTTCGATGAGGTAAACTTCACGCGCTCCGGCCTGTTCGGCGCTTTCTTTGACGGCGCGCTTTTCGACTTCCGTGATGCCGGAAGGCACCGCAATGACCACGCGTGGTCCACGCATAGCGCGGCGATTGTTGTGCACCTTGCGGATGAAGTGGCGCAGCATGGCCTCCGTGACACGGAAGTCTGCGATCACGCCGTCTTTCAGGGGGCGGATGGCGGTGATGCCGCCGGGGGTTCTCCCCAGCATGCGTTTGGCATCATCCCCGACGGCGACCACTTCGTTGGTGCCGGTTTTTACGGCGACCACGGAGGGTTCGCGGAGCACGATGCCGTGATCCTTGACGTAAACGAGGGTGTTTGCAGTTCCGAGATCAATTCCAATATCGTTGGCGACGAAGCCAAAAAGTTTGCCAAGCATGAGCTATAAAAGGTTGTGAATGAAAGAGTTAGCAGCGGACCCTGTGTGGTAGTGGAAGGAATCCGGCTTTTTTCAGATCACAAAAGCAGCGCCACCCACGGGCTCCTGACTGGCCATGAACGTAAGGGCAGCGGTTTTTAGGGTCAAGGGGAGATTCCCCAAGGTGAAAAAGAGGTAAAATGGCCAGATTTTGGGCAATTTTGGGCGAAAAGTCGGGTATTTAGCCTTTTGGGCGAAAATTTTGGATCGCGGCCTTACCTTGCCTCAGGTCTCCATTATTCATTCCAATCCAATGGACTTGGCTCGCAAAAATACTTCCGAAACCAACCTGCCATCAGGCCCATGATCACGGACCAACCCAAGGCCAGCAGATGGACGCTTTCCCAGTTGTCGGAGCCAGATTTAAATGTCGCCCTGGCCAGCGGGGTCCAGACCCACATCACCATGTTCCAGAAAATCATTTCATCTGTCACGTTCTTGGTGAAAGATCCCATGGCCGTGAAGAAAGCCAGGAGAGCAAAGACATAGGTCAGTCCAAAATGAAGGGCCGAAACTTTGATTGCCGCTTTAATCGAGAAAAAAGGTTGAGCTGCCATGCATGGTTATGCGCAGAAACTCATGACAAAGGATCATGAGGGGCAAGAACTTAATTCATTCTGCAACGGTCGCTCGCGCACCCTCCACCTGATAGACCAATCCGGGAATAAGCTCCCCTTGAGCCCAATCCAGATGCGTGGTGGTGATGACTTTCTGAGTACCTGCTGGCAACAGCCTGAGCAAGGCCCTGCGGCGATGCGCATCCAGTTCCCCAAAAACATCATCCAGCAAAAGCAGTGGCGGCTGACCTGCAACCTGCTCCAAGGCATGGGCTTGAGCGATCTTCAGTGACAGGGCCAGACTGCGCTGCTGCCCCTCTGAGGCAAAGGAGGTGGCATCGAGATCATTGAGCAGCAGTTGCAAATCATCCCGATGTGGCCCCACCGATGTCTGCCGCAGGCGCTGCTCTTCCTCACGTCTCTCAGCCAGACCTTCGACCAAACTGCCCTCGAAAAAACTTGGCGCATAGTTGGTTACGCCGCATTCACTGCCACCGCTCAGTTCGGCATGGATGCGTGTCACATGTGGTTGCAGGATCTGCACCAGCTCATGACGTCGGGCGATGAGGACCTGGGCAAAATCATCCATCACTTTGGCAAAGGCATCGGCCTGCCGCCAGGCGATGACGGCATCCCGCTTGAGGACATGATTGCGACCGCGCAAGGCACGCTCATAACCGCGCAGGGCTTTCAGGTAATCGGGAAACATCTGGCTGGCCGCAAAGTCCAGGTAACGGCGCCGATGTTCGGCACTGCCACGCAGCAGGTTCATGTCACGATGATCCATCCAGACAACAAGCCCGCTGCTGGTGAGGTATTCCGTTGTCTTGCCACAAACGGCACCTTCTACAGCCAGCCGACGAACGGTGGCGGATTGCGCACAACGCAGCCGCTTGTCTTTCAGCGTGCCCTCGATCAGCATCGTCTTGGCCCCCAGGCGGATGACCTCGGCCCGGTTGCCGGTGCGAGGCGATTGCAGGCGCAGCAGCACGCAGGCGGCCTCCATGAGGGAGGTCTTTCCCTGCGCGTTGCGACCGACAAAAACCGTCATCTCCGGATGCAGCGTGACGCGGCATTCTTCAAAGCAACGGAAGTCTCGAAGCAGCAGATCTGTGAGCATGGGCACCTCTCACACAACGCCCAGGGGCTGAATTTCGGTTGAATTCATCGAGCAGGGGGCCATGTGTCCGGCCCTTCTAATGGCCTCCTTCCGCACCGTCAAAGGCTTTCGCGACTTCTTCCCCGAGGAGTGCGCGTTGCGCAATTACATCTTCGACACCTGGCGCTCTGTCGCGCGCCGCTATGGTTTTGTCGAATACGAAGCTCCCGTCGTGGAGTCCACCGACCTGTACCGCAAAAAGAGCGGGGACGAGATCACCAGCCAGCTTTTCTGCTTTTCAGACAAGGCTGAGCGTGAAATCTCCCTGCGCCCGGAGGTCACCCCTTCCCTGGCCCGCATGGCCACCACCCGTCATCGCGACTATAAGAAGCCGATGAAGTGGTTCCAAATTGGGTCCTGCTTCCGCTATGAAGAGCCTCAGGAAGGCCGCACGCGTGAGTTCATCCAGTTCAATGCTGACATTCTCGGGGATGCCAGCCAGGGCACGGATGCGGAACTCGTCGCCCTTTCCATTGATGTGATGCTGGCCTTTGGCATCCAGGCCGAAGACTTCGTCATTCGTCTGAGCAATCGCCAGATCTGGACCGACTTCCTGGCAGACAAAAACATCGCCGTGGAGCACACCTCCGCCTTTCTTCAAATCATTGACAAAATCGAACGTGCCAAGCATGAAGACACCACCAAGAAGCTGGAGGCCATCGGCCTAACTTTGGATGAAGTCAGATCCTTCATGACTGGGACGGACGGGGATCACCCGGCTTTTGCCGCTCTGAAGGCCGATCTCAGCGCACGCGGCCTGTGGTCCTATGTGAAGATTGACGCCAGCATCGTGCGCGGCCTCGCCTACTACACCGGCACGGTGTTTGAAGTCTTCGACCTCAAGCATGGCCTGCGCGCGGTGGCCGGCGGCGGACGTTATGACAAGCTCTGCTCCTTGATGAGCGATGGCAGCGTGGACATGCCTGCGGCAGGTTTTGCCATGGGTGATGTGGTGCTGGGCATCCTGCTTTCCAAAACCCCTGGAGCCCAGTTTGGCATCACGGAATACCTCAACGCCCAGCAAGGTGTGGAAGCCTATGTCGTCATCGCCGATGAAGCCCAGCGTGCACCGGCCCTGGCCACTGTACAGGCACTGCGCTCCGCAGGCGTGCGGGTGGACTACAGCTTCAGCGCCCAGAAAGTGGGCAAGCAGTTCCAGGCGGCCGAAAATCAGAAGGCCCGTCTGGCCGTGGTCTTCGGTGCCGAGTATCCCGAGGTGGCCATCAAAAACCTCGTCAGCCGCAGCCAGGAACTGGTGGCGGTGGAGCAGCTGGTGAGCCTCGTCACAGAAGAACTGAAGAAGCCCATCACAGGCAAGCTGATTGCCTGATGGATCAAACACGGAAAACCACGAAACACACGGAATATTTGGCTCCGTCGTGCCTCTGAATTTCGTGTCTTCTGTGGATATCCCTTCTGAATTAGGTCGCGTGGCGATCATTGGTGCTGGAGCTGTCGGCTGTTATTATGGCGGGCGGCTGGCTCAGCATGGGCATGATGTGCATTTCCTGATGCGCAGTGATTTTGAAGCCGTCGACCGTGACGGCCTGAACATCACTAGCCCGCAGGGGGATGTGCATGTCAAAGTCAATGCCCACCGGAGCACCGCCGACATCGGCCCCTGCGACCTCGTCATCATTGCGATGAAGGTCACGTCCAATGCGGCGCTGCTGGATCTCCTGCCACCGCTTTTGCATGCCAACACCGCCTTGCTGACACTGCAAAATGGACTGGGTAATGAGGAGTTCCTCGCCGAACATTTTGGAGTGGAACGGGTGCTTGGAGGGCTGTGCTTTGTCTGCATCAACCGCACTGCTCCCGGTGTGATCCATCACATCGCGCAAGGCCGGATCAATCTGGGTGAACACACCCGCGCTCCCCTGCCCCGCACGCAGCAGATCGCTGCGGAGTTTCAGCGTAGCCAGATTGACTGCCAGGTCATGGAAAGCCTGGCTGCGGCGCGTTGGCAAAAGCTCGTCTGGAACATTCCTTTCAATGGCCTTTCCATCGCCGCAGGTGGCATGGATACCGCGGCCATTTTGGCAAATCCTGCCCTGGAAACCCGTGTGCGGGACCTCATGGCCGAAATCATCCAGACCGCCGCCAGCCTGGGTCATACACTGCCGGAAAACCTCATTGAAACCATGGTGACCAACACCCGCACCATGGCTGCCTACAAACCCTCCTCCCTCATTGACTATCTGGAGGGCCGTGAAGTGGAGCTAGAAGCCATCTGGGGGCAGCCGATTAGCCATGCTGCACAGGCAGGTCTGACCATGCCTCGGGTTCAGGAGCTCTATGAGGAACTGCAAGCCCGTCTGGGCTGAACCTGCCTCGGCCTCTCAACTCAATAAAAAACACGCTTCCGCCGCCCGGCCCCGTCCTCATGAAAGATTCCTCCCCCAAGATCGCCTTCGACGAAACCCACGCCGCCGCTTACGACCAGAAATTCGTTAAGATTGCCCCCATCCGCGATGCCCTGCATCTGCTCATCAATGCCGTTTTTTCTCCGCTTCCTGCGCAAGCGAGAATCCTCTGCGTAGGTGCCGGGACCGGCGCGGAAATCATGTACCTGGCGCAGAAAAACCCCGGCTGGCACTTCACCGCCGTGGAGCCCTCCGCGCCCATGTTGGCCGTCTTCCGCCGCAAAGCTGAGGAAAGCGGCATTGCCTCCCGGTGTGAATTTCATGTGGGGTATCTCGACAGCCTCCCGCCTGCGGATGCCTTCGATGCCGCCACCTCCCTGCTTGTTTCCCACTTCATCCTCGCTCCGGCAGACCGCATCGCCTTTTTCCGCGGCATCGCCAGCCGTCTCCGCCCTGGCGGTCTCCTGGCCAGTGCGGACCTCGCTTACGATGTGGCCTCTCCCGACTACCCCGGCCTCCTGGATGTGTGGATGCGGATGATGCTCACCGCCGACCTGACCGAAGAAAACATCGAGGCCATGCGCACCGCCTATAGCCGGGACGTCGCCCTGCTGCCCTTGGAGGAGGTAGGTTCCCTCATCACCACCGGCGGCTTCGAAAAACCGGTCCTCTTCCTCCAGACCGGCCTCATCCATGCCTGGTATGCAAACAAAGCATAGGCAGGCAGAGAGGCCAATGCCGCTTCACTTTCCCCGAGCCGATGATTGAACTTTCTGCCGCCTCAACGTCAGTGCCGAATGTCCTTATCCCGCATTCAGCAAGCCTGTCCTGAAACCGCCATCGTGCTCGGCTCAGGCCTGGGCAGTGTAGCTGATAGCCTGGGCATAGAGGCCGAAGTTCCCTACGCGGACATTCCTGGCCTCAGCGCTTCCACGGTTCCGGGTCATGCGGGGCGCTTTGTCCTCAGCCGCGTGAATGGTAAACCGGTGCTCATTGCCCAAGGGCGGCGCCATTTGTACGAAGGGCTTTCCGCGCATGAAGTGACGGCAGGCATCCGCTTCATGCACACACTCGGTGTTAGGCGCATCATCCTGACCAATGCGGCGGGTGCCATTAAGGAATCCATGGCGGTGGGGGATCTCATGCTCCTCACGGATCACCTGAACCTCCTGGGCACCACCCCACTGCTGGGCGGACCGCATTTTCATGACATGAGCGAGGTGTACTCCGCCGCGTGGCGCGCGCAGTTTCTCCAGGCGGCGGCCCAGCTCGGTCTGCCGCTGCATGAGGGGGTGTATGCAGCCACTCTGGGACCGCAGTATGAGACCCCGGCAGAGATCCGCATGATGCGCACCCTGGGCGCAGATGCGGTGGGCATGTCCACCGTGCCGGAGGCCATCCAAGCCCGTGCCCTGGGCATGCAGGTGGTCGGCATCTCCATGCTGACCAACTGGGCCGCCGGGCTGAAAGCGCAGACGCTGCACCATGCGGAAGTGGTGAGCGTGGGCCAGGCCGCTTCGGCAAATCTGGCCGCCCTGCTGAAAACTGTGTTGTGATTCGCAGCCATCTCGTCTGAACTGAGCGCATGAATTTCCACTGGCGCATCCAAGGGCAGGATCACGACCTCACCCATCGCGGCATGGTCATGGGCATCGTCAATGTCACCCCCGATTCCTTTTCCGATGGTGGCCGCTATCTGGACACAGGCCGTGCCGTGGAACACGCCTTGACCCTGGTCGCTGAAGGTGCTGACATCCTCGACATCGGAGGCGAGTCCACCCGCCCTGGCGCAGACCCGGTGGATGAAGCGGAGGAACTGAAGCGCGTACTGCCCGTGATCCGTGCCGTCCGCTCGGAAACGAAAACGCTCATCTCCATTGATACCATGAAGGCCAATGTGGCCCGCGCCGCCCTGGAAGCTGGGGCGGACATCATCAATGACGTCACCGGCCTGCGAGGAGACCCCATGATGTGCCGGGTGGCGGCCGAAACCGAAGCGGGGCTGGTGGTGATGCACATGCTGGGCACCCCGCGAACCATGCAGCAGCAGGCCGTGTATGAGGATGTGGTGGCGGAGGTGCAGACCTATTTCGAGGAGCGCCTGCACATTCTCGCGGAGCAAGGCATCGCCCCGGAGCGTATTGTGCTGGACCCCGGCTTCGGCTTTGCGAAAACACTGGAGCACAACATCTCCCTCATGCAGGCACTGCCTTCACTGGCCGTGCAAGGGCGGCCTGTCCTGGTGGGGGTCTCACGCAAGACCCTCATCAGCCGCCTGCTGGAAAGTGACGATGTGAATGACCGCGACTGGCCCACCGTGGCGCTGACCTCTTACTCGCGAGAGCTGGGTGCCCGCATCGTCCGCGTGCACCAGGTCAAGGCCAATGTGGAAGCCCTGCGCATGACCGAGGCCATCCTGGGCCCGAAGGAGTGACGGCTTCTTACTCCGCCGTCTTCCGCGAGCCAAAGATGGCACTGCCCACCCGCACGATGGTGGCGCCCTCTTCTATGGCGACTTCGAAGTCATGGCTCATGCCCATGGACAGGACGGGCAAAGGCGCACCGCCGACCTTTTCAAGTTCATCACGCACCTCACGAAGCTGGGTAAAATAACGCCGGCTCTTCTCCGCCGCCGGATCAAACGGAGGGATGCACATCACCCCCTGAATGTAGAGGCGGTCCAGTTCATAAAGGGCCTCCAGTTGCTCACGAATCGCCTTGGGGGTGAACCCATGTTTGGAAGACTCCGCAGCCAGGTTGATTTCGATGAGCACCTTCGGGTGCAACCCCAGTTCTCCACCGATGCGGTTGATGTCCTTCGCAATTTCCACCGAGTCCACCGCATGGATCATCTGCACCAGAGGCAGCACTTTGCGCACTTTGTTAGACTGCAAAGGACCAATGAGATGCCACTGCAACTTTCCCGGAAGTTGCGGCTGTTTCAGCGTCACCTCCTGCACACGATTTTCACCAAAGAGAATCTGCCCGGCATCCACGGCTTCATGGATGATCTCCACCGGGTAAGTCTTCGATACCGCCAGCAGGTCCACGCTCTCCGGCTTGCGGCCAGAGCGTGCGGCGGCTTGGGTCAGGCGATGACGGATTTCCTGGAGACGGTCGGCGATGTCAGACATGCCTGTGCATCTGAGCGCGGACCGCTCCAGCTGCAAGCAGTCACTTCACCTGCGGCTTCAGATGCTTGTCAAAAAAAGCCAGCACCAGGGGGCGAAGATCCTTCTGCTTGGGCTGAAGATGAAAGGTGTGCGGAGCTTCAGGAATGATTTCCAAATGATGCTCGATGCCATGGGAGGCCAGCACTTGGGCAAACTTCTCCGATTGGCTCACGTCCACCGTCGTATCCGCCGTGCCATGGAGAATGAGAAAGGGAGGATCGTTTTTATCCAGGTAGGTCGGGACCGAGAATTGCTTGTAGAGTTCCGGCTTTGCCGCCCGGCTGCCACGCAGTGCCGAGACATCCTTCCAGGCCAGCACATCCACAGGCCCATACATGTCCACCACGCAGTTCACACGGCAGCTTTGGTCGCCATACGGTCCGGTGGGGTCCAGCCCGTCGGAGGGCTGCGTCACGCCGACCATGCTGGCGAGGTGACCGCCTGCGGACCCCCCAATGACACCGATGTGATCCACATCCAGATGCAGCCTCTCTGCATTCGCCCGCATCCAGCGAACGGCCGTTTTGCAATCATGCAGATTCTGCGGCCAGCAGGGCTGGTCGCTGGCGGCATTGTGCAGCAGGTAGTCAATGCTAAGGCACACGTATCCCTGGGCGGCTAAGGTAGTTCCGATGTTGATCTCCCTCGCCGCATCCTTGATGCCGCCCGCCCAGCCGCCGCCATGGATGATCAGGACGCCAGGATGTTTTTTCCCATCTGCCACGGGCAGATAGAGGTCTGCTTTTTCCACCCTCTCTTTCGGGAGGTATTCAATGTTCTTTTCAATCCTCACCGCAGGCGGCTCTGCGGCCACGGCGGACAGGCTCAAGGCGAGAAAAGGCAATAACAGGCGCGAAAGCATAACAGAAACATACGTGTTCAAGACCTCTCACTATTCCGCTCTAATGCAGCCTTTGCACATGTTTCTGTGACCACTTCACAACATCTGCATTTGTTGTTCAAAAGCACCCCGTGGCCACCCGTATAAGGCTCATGCTGCGCCTGTCTCTCTCCTGCCTTCTTCTCATCCAGTCCACCCTATGGGCGGTCGAGGCACCGAAGATGCCCGTCGTGCCAGCCGAGGTCCCGCCCCAAATTGAGATCTTGCAGCCAGGAGTCAAACTCACCCTGCTGGCCGAGCATCCCGAGCTGGTCACGCCCACGGGCATTGATGTGGATGCCAAGGGGCAAATCTGGCTGATCGCCTGCCACACGCACTTTCGTCCGGAAGGTTACACGGGCCCCAGCCATGACGAGATCCTGGTCTTTGATGCCCAGGGTAAAAAGAGACGGGTGTTTTACAACAAGACTCAGGCCACGATGAACCTTCAGTTAGGCCGTGATGGCTGGGTCTATCTCGCCGAGAGATCCCGCATCCTCCGTGTGAAGGATACGAATGCAGACGGTGTCGGGGACTTGGAAGAAAATCTCGCCACGCTGGACACGGTCTCCGACTACCCGCACAACGGCCTCAGCGGCATGGCTTGGCATCCCGATGGTGGCCTCGTTTTTGCCCTGGGCGAAAACTTTGGCAAGGACTGGACACTCACCGCCCGCGATGGATCAAAAGTCAGTGGCCGGGGTGAAGGCGGTATTTTCCGCTGCACGCCAGACGGGGACAAGATGCGCCGCATTGCCCGTGGTTTCTGGAATCCTTTCGGCCTGCTGGTACGCAAGGATGGCGAAATCTTTGCCGCCGAAAACGATCCCGGCAGCCGCCCGCCTTGTCGCCTGCTCAATGTCGTGGAGGGGGCTGACTACGGTTTTCAGTGGGTGTATGGCAGCGCCCCGGTGCATCCTTTTGTCGCCTGGAACGGGGAGCTGAGAGGCACCCTGGGCATGGTGCATCCCTGCGGCGAAGGCCCCTGCGCCGTGAAGGAACTGGGCGGGGGTGTCCTCATTCCCTCCTGGAGCAATCACTGTGTGGACTACTTTCCCCTCACTCGTCAGGGGGCAGGCTACACCTCTCAGCGGATCGAATTGCTGCGCGGCAGCGACTTCTTCCGGCCTGTGTGCATGGCGCAGGGACCAGATGACAGCTTTTACATGACGGACTGGGTTTTCAGCTCCTACCCCATTCATGCGCGGGGCCGCCTCTGGAAGCTGGAGATCGATCCCGTGAAAGCCTCCTGGCTGAAACCTTCCGCCGAAGTGCCCAATGCCGCCGCCCAGCTGGCCCAAGGTCTGCGCAGCGGACAGATCAAACTGCCCGTGCCCCAGCTGCTAAGCCATGCGCGGGGGAAGGATGCATATCTCTCAGATGCAGCGCTCACCGCCTTGGCCAGTGAAAGCTGGACGCCAGAAACGCTCCGGGCTTTGCCCGCTGCCGACCGTGTCTGGGCCCTGGTGGCCCTGCGCCGGGCCAATCTGACCGAAGAAAAATGGGTGCGCTCTTTGTTAGGCGATCCCGATCCTGAAATCCGCTTTGAATGCCTGCGCTGGATTGCAGATGCGGTGCTCATCTCCTTGGCTGCCGATGTCGAAAAGATGCTGGCGGATCCTACCCTTGATTACCGCCTCTTTGAGGCAGCATTAGCCACCTGGAACACCCTCCGCGGTGAACCAGGTGCCGGGGTCACCAATCCCGAAGTCCTGGTGGGACGCATCCTCGACACCGCCACTCCAGCGAAGATCAAAGGCTACGCCCTGCGTCTGGCCCCGGTGGCAGACAAACGAATCACCGTCGCACTGCTGCGCGATCTCCTGGACCAGAAAGACGACCTGCTTTCCCTGGAGGTGGTGCGCAGTCTGGCGGCCAAGAATGCCGACGATGCCCGTGCCCTCTTGGCCGAACTGGCCCAGAATGAAAATCAACCCGCCCCCCTGCGAACAGAAGCCATCCAAGGCCTCTCGACTTCTTCCCTGCCGGTGCACCAAGGCCTGCTCGTCACCCTTTCCAGCCACCCTGCCTCCACCCTCGCCCAAGAAGCTCAACGGGCACTCCGTTTCACCCCAGAAGATAAGACCTTTGCCCTGAACCCTCAGCGCCCAGCTTTTGAAGACACAGCAGCTTGGCTCCGCCTGCTGGACTCCCTGCCAGGAAAGGCAGATGCCGAAAATGGACGCCGGCTGTTTTTCCACCCCAAGGTCGCCCTCTGCGCCAGCTGTCATCGCCACAGTGGCCGGGGCAGTGTGGTCGGCCCAGACCTCAGCCTTGTTTCTCAGCAAGGAGATCTCAGCACCCTCCTGCGCAGCATTCTGGAGCCGCACCGCGAAGTCGCACCGCAGTTTTATCCCACCCAGCTGAAACTGGCCGATGGCACAGACTTCATCGGCATCCTGCTCAGATCCTCCAGCACCGAGGTGTATCGGGACCTCACGGGCAAGGAACGGACCTTCCAGAAAGCCGACATCGTCAGCCGTACAGAGCTCAAAACCTCGCTCATGCCCGCAGGCCTCGTGGCATCCCTCACTGACGCCGAACTGCGCGACCTGCTCGCCTTCCTAACCAAATCTTCAACTGAGTCCAACACCACACCCTGAGCCTTTTTTGCCATCCATCTTTGCCTCCCCCTAAAGATCGGCCCTCGCTTCACCGTAGCTATCTCCTCATGCAGCCCCAAGTCCGATTCATAGCCTGGATGACCTTCCTGTTCGCGAGTGCGATCCATGGGGCCGCTTCGCCCCGCCCGCTGAACTTCATCAACGATGTGCAGCCCATCCTGACCAAGGCCGACTGCAATACCGGCGGCTGCCATGCCAAGGCGGGCATGGGCCAGCGCGGCTTCCGCCTTTCACTGCTGGGTTTTGAGCCTGAGGAGGATTACGAGCACATCGTCAAGGAAAGCAAGGGCCGCCGCGTCTTCCCACCTGCCCCCGAGCAAAGCCTGCTGGTGATGAAAGCCGCCAACATCGTGCCTCACGGCGGCGGAAAAAAGCTGGAGCCTAACTCCGAAGAGTACAAAACCCTGGTCCGCTGGATCAGTGAAGGGATGCCGTACGCCCAACCCACAGACCCCAAGATCACCAGCATCGAGGTGGAGCCGAAACGCCTTTCGATGAAGGTGCACACGGGCCAGCAACTGAAGGTCACCGCCCACTACTCCGACGGCAGCCACCGCGATGTCACCTCCATGGCGCTTTATGAGGCCAATGACAAAAGCATGGCGGAGACAGATCACCATGGGCACGTCAAGACCCTGGATATCCCCGGTAACGTGGCCGTGATGGTGCGCTATTCGGGCCTCGTCTCCGTTTTCAGCGTCTCCATTCCGCTGGGAGCTCCCGTGGAGACGCTGCCCCCGGAGAAGAACTTCATTGACCATTATGTCTTCGCCAATCTGAAACAGATCGGTGTTCCTCCTTCCGCCCTTTGCGATGACTCCACCTTTCTTCGTCGTGTCTCCCTGGACATTGGCGGTCGGTTGCCAACGTTGGAAGAAACCAAGACCTTCCTCAGCAGCAAGGAGCCCAACAAACGAGATATCCTGATCGAGGCCCTGCTAAGCAGCCCCGACTATGCAGACTACTTTGCCAACAAGTGGACAGCCATGCTAAAGAACAAACGGGATGATGCCGCCGACATCACCGCCAACTTTGCCTTCCATGCCTGGATGCGTGACAGCCTCCTGGCGAACAAAAAGTATGACGATATCGTCCGCCAGATTCTCGCGTCCACCGGCACCATCGTTTCGAATCCTCCCGTGGCCTGGTACAAGCGCGTCAAGGAGCCCTATCAGCAGCAGGAGGATGTGGCCCAGCTCTTTCTGGGGGTGCGGATGCAATGTGCCCAGTGCCACCATCACCCTTTCGAAAAATGGAGCCAGACTGATTATTACAGCCTCACAGCCTTTTTCAGCCAGATCGGCAGAAAGCCGACAGCCATTGCGGGAGAGGATCTCATTTTCCACAAACGCGGCATCGCCCAGACAGAAAACAAAAAGACGCGTCAGCCAGTCAAACCAGCTGCGCTTGGCAGCCCCCCTCTCGACATAACCGCAGATGAAGATCCCCGCCTGAAACTGGCGGATTGGATGAGCCAACCGTCCAACCCCTTCTTCGCCAAGTCCCTCACGAACCGTTACTGGAAACACTTCTTCAAACGCGGCCTCGTGGAGCCTGAAGATGACATCCGTGACACCAATCCTGCCACGAATCCTGAACTGCTGGATGCCCTCGCCAAACACTTTATCGAGAGTGGTTTCGACCTGAAGGCCGTCGTCCGGGTCATCACCCAAAGCCACACCTATCAGCTTTCGGCCATGCCCAATGAGCACAATGCGGTGGATCGCCAAAACTTCTCCCATTACTACCCCAAGCGCATGCAGGCCGAAGTACTGCTGGATGCCATGGACCTCATCACTGGCGCCAAGTCTGACTTTGCCGACCTCCCACCCGGCACACGTGCCATCTCTTTGCCGGATAACAGCTACAACCGCGCCTCCCCCTTCCTCAAAGTCTTTGGTCGTCCTGAAGGAGCCAGTGTGTGTGAATGCGAGCGCGTACAGTCTGCCAGTCTCGCCCAGAGTCTGCACCTGATGAATGCCTCGGATGTGAAGGCCAAGCTGGTCACCAACAATGGCCGTGCCGATGTGCTTTCGAAGGCGGAAATGCCGGAACCCAAACGCATCCGGGAGCTCTATCTCGCCACCTTCTCCCGTGAACCCACGGCGGATGAGGTCCGCATCGCCGAAAGCCACATCGCCAAACCTCGCGCCGATGCCCAAGGCAAAGCCATAGACTCCCAACGGGCACTCCGACAGGGCTACGAAGACCTGATCTGGGCACTGCTGAATACCAAAGAGTTTCTCTACAACCACTAACCGCCATGCTTCTCAAAACATCCTTTTCGGCCGCCGTGGCTACCTTCGGTCTCGTCTTCGCCAGCACTGCCGTGGCCCAGCAAGTCACCCTGCCACTGCCGCGACTGCTCACCCTCATGCCGATGGGAGGCCAAGCCGGCAGCCAGATCGAACTGACTTTGAGCAGTGAGTCGGTGGAGGACATCAGCGCCCTGCTTTTCTCTCATCCCAAAATCATCGCACAGCCACTCGCAGGTCCCGATGGAAAAGTCCTGCCCAACAAGTTCAAAGTCAGCATCGCAGCCGATGTTCCACCCGGCGTCTACGATGCACGGGTGACCTCCCGCCTGGGCATCTCCTCAGTCCGGGCCTTCTCGGTGAGCCAGCTGCCGGAGGTCACTCGCAGCAAACCTAACAACACGCTCGAAACCGCCCTTTCCCTTCCCGCGAACTCCATCTGCAATGCCACGATGACCAAACGCGCCGTGGATTTTTATGCCTTCGAAGGGAAAAAGGGCCATCGGGTAGCGGTAGACTGTGCCGCCATCGGTATTGATTCCAGACTGACTCCCGTGGTGATTTTGGCCGATGCGCAGGGCCGTGACCTCATGGTCAACCGCACCGGCGGCGTCCTGGACTTCACCCCGCCTGAAGACGGCCGATACCACATCAAAGTCAGCGACCTCACCTTCCAAGGTGGCGAGCGGCACTTTTACCGGCTCGCACTTCAGGAAGTGCAGCAGAACGCCCCGGCCCCGCGCCAGCCACAGACCCAAACCGTGAGTGCTATGTCCTGGCCGCCCACGGATCTGGCCGCTACGGCTGCGGCGCAGGAGACCGAGCCTAACAATCAGGCTGTCCAAGCGCAAAAGGTCTCCCTTCCCTGCGACCTCGCAGGCAGCTTTTATCCCGCTGCCGATGTGGACACCTATGAGTTCACCGCCAAAAAAGGCGAGGTCTGGTGGGTCGAGGTGGCCTCCGAACGTCTCGGCTTAAACACGGATCCTTTTGTTCTGGTGCAGCGTGTTACCCAGACCGACGGCAAGGAAAACCTCAGCGACGTGGCCGAGCTCTACGACATCACCCCGCCAATGAAGGTCTCCACCAATGGCTACTCCTACGACGGACCGCCCTATGATGCAGGCTCTCCCGACGTGAATGGCAAGTTTGAGATCAAGGAGGATGGCACCTATCGCCTCCAGATACGCGACCTCTTCGGCGGCACGCGGAATGAGGCGGGCAATGTTTACCGCCTCATCGTGCGCCAGGCCACCCCCGACTTTTCCCTGGCCGCCTGGGCTGTGCACATGACCTTGCGCAATGGAGACCGCTCCGCCCTTTCCAAACCGATGGCCCTGCGCGCCGGAGAGTCCCGCGCCTTTGAGGTCGTGGTTCAGCGGCGTGATGGCTTTGACGGTGATATCCACATCGCCATGGATAACCTGCCCGCCGGCGTGACGGCAGAGGGCCTCAAGATTGCCAAAGGCAAGTCGGTGGGCCATCTCATCCTCAGTGCCGCGCATGAAGCGAAACCCGGCTTCACCATCGCCAGCTTGTCTGGCCGGGCGACCGTGAATGGCAAAGAAGTCACCCGCCCCTGCCGCCTTGCCAGCATGGAGTGGCCGGTGAAAGATGCGAAAGGCGAGATCCCTGCCCCACGCCTGATGGCTGACATTCCCGTGTCTGTAACCGATTCCGAACACGCTCCCGTCACCCTTGAAGTGGCTGAAAACAAAGTGTGGGAAGCCAAGGCTGGCGAGACACTGAAGATCCCGCTGAAGATCACCTGGCACAACGAATTCACGGGCACCTCACTCAAGCTGAAGGCCTATGGCGAAGGCTTCACCGCGCTGAAAGAGGTGGACATTCCAATCAAAGCCACCACCGCTGAACTGACCCTGGATTTGGCGGCGCTGAAAACGGCCCCAGGAGACTACACCTTCGCCCTCTATGGCAGCGGTGTGAGCAAGTACCGCTACAACCCCGCAGCAGTGCCGCTGGTGGAAGCTGAGCAAAAAAAGGCCGAACAACTGGCCACCACGGCCGCGGCCGAGGCCAAAAAACTGGCCGCCACCGATGCCCAGGCCGCCAAGGTTGCGGCGGAAAAGCAGAAGCAAGCCGAGGCCCTCATGGCAGATGCCGTGAAGCGCATGAAGTCCATCAGCGCTGTCGCTGAACCAAAGGACACCGTGGACATCATCGTCTCGCGGCCAATTCGCGTCTCGGTCAAGGCTGCCGCAGGGGTGGCTGTCTCCACAGCTAAACCGTAAAGCCTAATGTCTGTGAAGTTTCTTCCTCTCCTCATTGTTGCAGCCGCCTCTCAAGGTATGTCTGCAGAACTGGATTTTTATCAGGACATCTACCCCTTTCTCAAGGCCAACTGCATCTCCTGCCATAACAAGACCACCACCAAGGCGGACCTGGACATGGAGACCCCGGAAATGATGAAAAAGGGCGGTGAGTCCGGCCCCGGCATCCTTCCTGGCAAAGGCGCTGAAAGCCTCGTGGTGCTCGCCTCCTTGCATCAAAATGATCTGGAGATGCCTCCGTCGAGCAACAAATCCGGCGCCGTCAATCTCACTCCGAAGGAGGTGGCGATGCTGACCCAGTGGATCAATGAAGGAGCGAAGAGTTCCACCCAGCAGCAACGCACCGTCGCCTGGCAACCTCTCGCCGCAGGCGTGCACCCGATCTACAGCGTGGCAGTGAGCCAGGATGGACGTTACGCCGCGTGCGGCAGGTCTAACCAAATTTTCGTTTACGATCTGGCCACCCGCCAGTTCATCACCCAGATCACGGACCCGTCTTTGAAAGACGGCACGGCACATCGTGCCATGGTGCAGTCCCTGGCCTTCAGCGCGGATGGCACACGCCTTGCCAGCGGCAGCTTCCAGGAAGTCAAAATCTGGCGTCTTGCCCCGACAAACCCCGCGCCACTGTCAGCCCAGGCCGCACTTCCTATCGAGGCAGCCGTTTTAAAGAAGCTGGCAGAAACAGCCAAAACCACCTTTACCAGCCAGACGGCCACGACCGATGGAAAACAGATCGTCACGGGTTGTGCGGATGGTTCCGTGCGTGTCTGGGATGCCGCGACTGCAAAGCCCGTCATTGAACTTCGCGGCACCGTCGCGGCCACCCAAAAAACGGCTGAGCTGAACTGGACGATTGCAGCCCAGGGACTCGACCAAACTTTTCACAAGGCGGAGAACACCAAAATCGAGGCGCAAAACAAAGCCTTGGATGAGCTTCTCAAAAAAGCCAATGAAGCCATCGTGGCCATGAAGAAGGTCCTGCCAGAAAAGCAGAAAGCCCTCAAGCCAGCCTCGGACGCCAAAGACGTAGCTCAAAAGGGGGTGGACGAAATCCAGAGCAAAATAGCAGCCCTGCCCGGAGGCAAGGCCGATGCCGCCCACGGAAAACAGCTCAAAGATGCGCAGGAAAAACTGATCACCGCCACCACTGCAGAGACTTCTGCCCTCTCCGCCATTTCAGCAGCCGAGAGCAATGTGAAAGATGCCGAGGAAGATGTGCAGCGCATCACCGCCTCAAAAACAAAAAATGCCACTGTGCTAACCGCCGCGAATGCGGCTGTCGAAGCTTCCAAAAAGATCCAGGACAAAGCCACCGCCGAACTGGCCGCGCTGAAGCTGATCAAGAGCACCTCCAAGCCCCTAGCCGTGGCTTTTTCCACCGATGCCCAACGAGTCGCTGCCTGGTTCGATGACCGCAGTCTGCGCATTTGGGCCGTGGCTTCTGGCCAACCTTTGGCGGAAGAGGCCGCCACGGGATCACCCATCACCACCTTAGTCCAAGCTGCCGATGGCTCCTTTATCGCCAGCCAAGCCGTGCAGATCCATACCGGGGCCACACCGCGTTGGACGCTGGAGCGAACACTGGGTGGAGACAAGGCCCCGCAGGTGTTTGCAGATCGTGTCAACGCCTTGACCTTCAGTCCGGATGGCAAGACCTTGGCCACAGGTGGCGGCGAACTGTCTCGCTCTGGTGACATTCTGCTTTTTGATGTCATCACGGGTAAAGTGACCCAGATCTGGAAAGACCGTCACGAAGATGCGGTGCTGAGCCTCGATTTCTCCCCTGATGGCAAACGCCTGGCCTCAGGAGCATCGGATAAAATCGCCAAGGTCACCGAGGTGGCCACAGGAAAGCAGACAAACCTTTTTGAAGGTCACACCCATCACGTCATGAGCGTGGACTTCCGTGCCGATGGCCGCGTGCTGGCCACTGCCGGCGCAGATGGCGTGGTCATGACCTGGGACATGACCCTGGGCGAACGCAAAAAGAAGATCGAAGGCTGGACCAAGGAAGTCACCTCCCTCCAATACATCGGTGCGACCAATCAGCTCATTACCGCCGCAGGGGACAATCTGGTGCGGGTGGTGACGGATGAAGGTGCGCAGGTCCGTTCCATCGCCAATCTGCCCAATTTCATGCAAGCCGCGGCCAGCACACCCAGCGGGGCCTTGTTCATCGCAGGCGGTGAAGATAGCCTGCTGCGATTGTGGGATGGAACCAGCGGCAAAGAACTCGCCTCGTTCGGGGCCAATGCACCTTAAAGAGCAATCCTCACCTTTGGTTATTCCGCCACATATCGGCCGATAAATTCCACTTCCCTCCCGCGTATTTTTTCTCATGTCATCGCTCCTTGAATCGCCCTCGATCATCCGCTGTGCCGGCCCTCAGTTTTCCCGGCGTGGATTCATGCAGATCGGCCTCACGGGCTTTGCCTCTTTTGGGCTCCCGGGACTGATGCGGCTGCGGGCGGAAAATGCGCTGAAGCCGCAGAGCGAGCGCACCGCCGTGATCATGGTCTGGCTGCCTGGGGGCCTCTCTCACGTGGATTCTTATGATCCCAAACCCGACATCGGCAGCGAGTATCGTGGACCCTTCAAGACCATCAGCACCAAAGTGCCAGGCACCCAGTTTACAGAACTGATGCCCATGCAGGCCAAGATTGCGGACAAGTTCACCGTCCTGCGCTCCATGAACCAGAAAGCTGGCGGGCACCCCGCCGGCTCTATGCAGATGCTCTCGGGGGACTCCGATGAACGGGACAAGCCCAAACCCCGCCTTCCGGACTGGATGTCCGTGGCGCATTACCTGCGGTCCAAAAACAGCAAACGAGGCAACCCGCTGCCTAACTACATCGGTGTCAATCCACCCCTGGAATACAATGGCCCCGCCTATCTGGGCGATGCCTATGCCCCCTTCGGGGTCAGCGATGACCCGAACCGCCCCAACTTCCAGGTGCCTAACATCGGCCTCGCCGATGATGCCGAGATGAAACGCCTCAGTGACCGTGTCGTCCTGCGCAAAAGTCTGGACAAGATGGAACGTGCCTTTGATCGCGAAGGCGAGCTGGGGGCCTTGGATGAATTTGAATCCCAGGCCGTCACACTGCTCACCAATCCCCAGACGCGCGATGCCTTTGACCTCAGCAAAGAGGATGCTCGCACGCGGGACCGTTATGGCCGCAACCGCTGGGGTCAGCAGCTCCTGCTCGCCCGCCGCCTTGTCGAGTCCGGCGTGGAGATCGTCACCAGCAGCCTCAGCGGTCCGCTTTGCGGTCGCGTGAGCAACTGGGATGACCATGCGGTGAACCATCACCAGTTCGAGGCGCTGCGTTTTCGCATGCCCAACTACGACCGTGCTGTCTCGGCCCTCATTGAAGACATCTATGCACGCGGTCTCAGCAAGCGCGTTCTCATCGTCGTCACCGGCGAGTTCGGACGCACGCCCAAGATCAGCTTTGACCGCAGCACCGGGGCTGGAGATGCCAGTGCCCCCGCAGGCACTTTGCAGCCTGGTCGCGACCACTGGCCGCGTGCCTTTTCAAACATCTGGGCAGGTGGCAACATCCAGACAGGCGGAATCATTGGCGCCACGGACAAGAGGGGTGAAGATGTCATTGAGCGGCCCTGCGGCCCGGGCGATTTCCTGGCCACCATCTATCACCACCTCGGGATTGATTCGTCCAAGGTCACCATCAATGACTTCAACGGACGGCCGACGCCCATCGTGGACCGCGGCAAGCCAATCCCCGAATTGATCGCATGACATCCGGCTGCTAGTTGTGGGACCTGGCTTTCGTTGTTGGATCTTTGTCGGGAGCATTCACGGCCATCGTTAATGCAGCCCGTCGTTTCACCATGCCCCTTTGATCATGTCACACACCCTTCAGTTTGGCCCGTTAAGTTCTGCCGACCACGAAGCCATCGCTGGCCTGCTCCATCGTTCGCTGGTGCAGTGGTATGAGAGCCGTCTGGGCCAAGGAGCCCGCTTTGGCGACAGCCCTGCACCTTTCCTGCTCTTTCCCCAAGTTTACGAAGCCCTGGACCCTGGCGAAGCCATCACTGCACGCGATGAGGAGACTCAGGCCATTCTCGGCATCTGCTTCACTCACGAGCGGGAAACCCACCTCTCCATCGGCATCGTGGCCACATCGCCCGAGGCTGCAGGAAGGGGCATCGCACGCCAGATGATGCAGGCCGCTTTGGACAAAGCCCAGCGGCTGGGCAAGCCAGCCCGTCTGGTCTCCAGTCTGCTGAATCTGGATTCCTTCTCACTCTACACACGTCTCGGTTTTGTCCCTGGGGCCATCTTCCAGGATGTGCTCTTTAACGTGCCTGAAACCGGCCTAACCGCTCCAGCTCCCGAGGGCCATGAACGGGTGCGCCTCGCCAAAGCTGAAGAGGCTGCGCGCATCGCAGACTTTGAGCACGCCGCCCAGGGCATTCGTCGTGAAAAGGACTTCCATTTTTTCCTGCGCAATGAAGTGGGTGACTGGCGCGTTTTCGTGCAAGAAGACGCTGAGGGCAACCTCACAGGTTACATGGTCGTCAGCACGCATCCTTCCTGCGGCATGATCGGCCCTGGATCAGTGACGGATGAAGAAGCCGCCACGGCTCTCATTTGGCATGCCCTCGAAGCCATGCGTGGACGGTCCACCGTTGTTTTGGTGCCCAGCTTGGCCGCCAGACTGGTCAAAACCCTCTACCGCTGGGGCGGAAGAAATGTCGAGCTCCATGTCTCCCAGTCCACCTCGCCTCCATTACCGGTGACAGGCCTCGCCTTTCCGACATTCCTGCCCGAGTCCGCCTGAAACCAGCCCCGTTGAAGGCTCCCTATTTCTTCCACTTCCACCTCGTTCATCCTTATGAAAACATTCGTCCTCGCCCTGGGCCTGCTCACGTTTCCCCTCGCAGCTCTGGCTATGGACAAGCCCGCCCTCCAGGCTGGAGCTGCTGCGGTGGACATCACGCCCCAGCAATTTCCCCTGAACATGCCAGGAGGCTTCAGCGCCAACATGGCCGAGAAAGCGCACGATCCCTTTTTTGCTCGCGCGCTCGTATTGGCGGATGGCATCACGCAGGTGGCCCTGGTAGTGGTGGACAACCTGGGTGCAGGCCCGGATGTGCTTGATGAAGTGAAAGTCCTTGCCTCAGCCAAGACGGGGATCCCGGCAGACAAGATGTTGATCTGTTCCACTCACACGCACAGTGGTCCCTCCCTGAATACACGCAACGAGCCAGCAGCCGCGTACTACCAAAGGTTTGTCCAGGGCACCGCCGATGCCATCATCCAGGCTCACGCAGCCCTCCGCCCAGCGGCGGCCGGGGCAGCAGCCCACCCGTTGCCAGATGAAGTCTTCAATCGTCGCTGGTATGTGAAGGACGGCAAGATGCCGCTGAATCCCTTTGGCCGCCTGGACAAGGTCAAGACCAACCCAGGCACCAGCCCCGACGTCCTTGCACGCCCCGCTGGCCCCACTGATCCTGACATCACGATCCTCTCGGTCCAAGACACCAAACGCAAGGCCCTCGCCCTCTTTGCCAATTACTCCCTGCACTATGTGGGCGGCACACCCCAGGGACAGATGTCAGCCGATTACTTTGGTGAATTTGCCCGCATCATGCCCTCACGACTGCGCTCCGATGAGGGCTTTGTGGCCATGATGTCCAACGGCACTTCCGGCGACATCAACAACATCCCGTTTGGAGTTACGCGCCCTCCGCGCGAACCCTTTGAGCAGATTCGCATCGTCGCTCAAAAGGCGGCCGATACGGCTTGGTTAGCGCACCAAAAGATTGGCAAGCACCGTTCGGACATCCGCCTTGGCATGCTGCAAAAAGAAGTCACGCTCAAATATCGTCGTCCCACGTCCCAACAAGTGGCAGAGGCCCAAGCGGTGCTGGCCGTGAAGGATAAAGACGCCATCGCCCAGCTCCCGCGCCTGGCCCAAAACTACGCCCGCAACATCGTCGGAGCGGCAGAACGTCCAGAGGAAACCCTCACCGTGAAGATTCAGGCCCTGCGCATCGGCGACTTCGCCATCTGCGGCATCCCGTTTGAGACCTTTGTCGAGATCGGCCTGGATCTGAAAAAACGCAGCCCCTTTCCCCAGACAATGGTCATCGGCCTCGCCAATGCCCGCCATGGCTACCTCCCGACTTTGGAACAACACCCACTCGGCGGCTACGAAACCTGGCTCGGCACCAATCAGGTTCAGGAAGACACCTCCGTCATCCTGACCAATCACTTGTTGGAGATGCTCAACACATTGAAGAGCGCGCCCTGAATTAGCCTAACCAACAATTTATCAAGGCAACCATGGGCGTCGGCTTTCAGGCATCGGAACGATTTCGATCTCCATGCCCTCGCAAAGCTGACCTCCCACCAAGACTCTCATCCCGATGCCTGCGCCTCGGCCTAGCGACTTGGTCATTCCGGGCAAGGTGAGCCGTTGCAAATAATCACAAGGCGGTCTTGGCCGATGGTATTCCAGAATCACATCCCCTAGACGCAAGCGCTTGCCTTCCAAAGATCTCAACGCAAGGCCCCGAGTCACCAGGTTCCGACGGTGCTCTCCATCGCGAATGGGAATCCCCTCTTCCAGTGAAATGGGGTCCAGCACCTCACCTTCAATCAGGGTCACCTCACAGTCATAACGGCCCGAATAATACCCCATTCCCAGCGCATAACGATCTCCCTCCAGCCCCCGGCCAGCAAGGGCCCGAGCCGAAGACACCCGCTGCATGCGCAGCCCCCGTGCAGGTGAGATAAACAGCGCCTCCAGAAACGGCTTCGTCTCCGCAGGCTCATCACTCATGCCAGCAGTTCCGAAACGACTCTGGCCGCAGGATTTTCCACCAGCACCTGTTCCGTTCCATTGCGCTTGTAAGTCAGCTTTTTCGGGTTCAGACCAAAGAGGTGCAGAAGGGTGGCGTGGTAGTCATAATGGTTCACCACCTTCTCCACCGCGTGGTGGCCAAATTCATCCGTCGCACCGTGGGCGTAGCCAGCCTTGAATCCGCCACCTGCCACCCACATGCTGAAGCCATAGGTGTTGTGGTCACGGCCCACCGTGGCGCGGTCTTTTGCCCCGGCCCGATTCTGAATCACCGGCAGACGCCCCATCTCTCCACCCCAGTGAACCACCGTGGAATCCAGCAGCCCGCGCTGCTTCAAGTCGAGCACCAGCGCAGCCGCAGGCTGGTCCACCTGCTCACAGGCCTTCGGCAATGAGGTCAGGATGCTGCTGTGATGGTCCCAGGTCTGATTGCCAGTAAAGATGGAGACAAACCGCACCCCCCGCTCCACCAGACGGCGGGCGATGAGGCAGCGTTTGCCAAACTCTTCTGTGGCCGGTTTGTCCAGCCCGTAAAGCTTCTTCGTGGCCTCACTCTCATGAGTGATGTCCAAGGCCTCCTTCGCCGCCGTTTGCATGCGTGCGGCCAGCTCAAAACTCTGAATGCGTGCCTCCAGGTCACTTTCACCTGGGCGTGAATCTGCATGCTCACGATTCAACCGTTGGACGAAGTTTAGGTAGCGCGACTGCGCCTCGCCCTTCAGCGACATGGGCGGGTCCAGATTGAGAATGCGCGGCTCCTTGGAGCGCACCACCGTCCCCTGGTAAACAGAGGGCAGCCAGCCATTGCTAAAGTTATCCACGCCCAGCACAGGCAGGCCGCGCGGGTCCGTCAGGGCCACATACGCAGGCAGGTCCTGGTTGTCACTGCCCAGACCGTAAGTGATCCAGCTTCCCAAGGTGGGCCGGCCGCCGACGACCTGCCCGTTGAGCAACGCATAGATGGACTGGCCATGGTTGTTCACACCCGTGTGCATGGAACGGATGAGCGTCATCTCATCCGCAATGCTGCCCATGTAAGGGATGAGGTCGCTCATCTCGATGCCACTCTCCCCGCGAGGTTTGAACTTCCACTGCGGCCCCATCACCTCTCGGCTGGCACCAGCCGCATCATCGTATTTGATCTCCCCCGGGAAGTCCTTGCCATCCAGCTTCATCAGCTCCGGCTTCGGCTCGAACATGTCAATGTGGCTGGGCCCGCCCTGCATGAACATGGAGATCATCGCCTTCGCCTGGCCAAACCCATGCGCCGGCTTGGGCGTGAGGTCAAAATGCTGCGGCAGCCCACCCGCGAGCGCCGGATTGGCCAGCAGGCCTTGATCCCTCAGCAAAGACGCCACAGCGATGCCGCCAATGCCATAGGCACTGGATAAAAAACTACGGCGGGAAACGGAGGATTCAGTCCACATACAAAAATTCGTTCGAGCTCATCAAGGCATGGCACAGCGCCGTGAGCCCCAGAAACTCAGGGGCTGCATCGGTCTTTTCAGGCGGACCCGTCACACGCTCCAGCTTGGCTGGGTGGGTTTTGTAATAAGCGGTCTGCTCTTTCACAAACTCCACCGCACCGAGCTGGTCGGCCATGCTGGGGCTGCGGCCAAGGCTGAGCTGCCAGACGCGCTGCACCTGTTTTTCCAGATCGGCACCCGCATCTTTCTGCACGCGCAGGGCAAAGTCCTGGGCGTGCTCGCGCATGTAGCCGTTATTCATCAGCAGCAGACTCTGAGGGCTGACGGTGGTCACGGGGCGGCTGGCACAGTTGGCATCCGTCATGGCCGGGGCATCAAAGGCGGCAAACATTTCCAAGGGGGTGCTACGTCGTGCCTGCACATAGACGCTGCGACGATATTCCTCCCCATTCATAGACGTGTATTTGCCGGTCTGACGTCCCGCCGTATCCCGGGTGTCGATGCCAATGATGATCTGACCTTCCTCACTAAACGTCACTGGCACAGGCAGACCGCCCAGCTTGGGATTCAGCTTGCCCGAGACCGCCAGGAAAGAATCCCGCAGCGTCTCAGCCTCCAGCCGCAGCACATTCATGCGGCTGAGGAGGCGATTGTCTGGATCAATGCGATCCCGCTCCGCATCCCGGCGGGAAGACTGGCGATAGGTCGTACTAGTCAGGATGAGGCGATGCAGCTGCTTCAGGCTCCAGCCGCTGCTCATGAACTCACTGGCCAGCCAGTCCAGCAGCTCGGGGTGGCTTGGTTTTTCACCCAACTGACCAAAGTCGTCGGGCGTATTGACCAAGCCTTTGCCAAAGTGCCTTTTCCACACCTGGTTGACGATCACACGCGCCAGCAGCGGGTGCTTGCCATCTGTCAAAGATTGAGCAAAGGCCAGCCGACGGCCTGTCGTGGGGACCGATGCCGTTTTCTCCGCCACCTCAATCTGCCGCTGTCCGGCCAGCACCGTGAGATCCCCCGGCTTCACCTTCTCCTTGGGCTGCTCGATGTCGCCACGGTTAAAAATAAACGTGGCAGGCACCAGCTCAGGCTTCATCGGCACCTCGTCAAAGGCGTGCAGAAATTCTTCCTTCGGCTTCTTGGCCCGCACGGCCGTGGCCTCTTCTGTCATCTTCTTCAGCGTATCGGCGTGCTTGGTCTTGTAGGTGGTATCATAAAGATACAGCGAGCCCGAGCTGAGCTGGTTGATGCGCGGCCATGTCTTCAGCAGCTTCACCTGCTCAGGCGTGCGCGTCTTCACCACCGTGCGGTAGGCCACACGCAGAGTATCGCGATCTTTCTCCGGCGCTTTGGCCAGTTCCTTCTCCAGCACTTCCGTGATGAACTCCTCCGCCTTGGCGAGACGTGCGGCATCCACTTTTTTGGCCTCAGTTTCCACCTTGGCTGCCTCAGCGCGTTCGACATCCGTCAAAAGGGAAACCAGCCGACCATTCGGCACTTTCCAGCTCTTCGTGTTAAAGCCCGGCTCAAAGACCGCCCGCAGCCGATAATAGTCCGCCTGGGTGATGGGATCATAACGGTGATCATGACACTGTGCACACCCGATGGTCATGCCATAAAAGGCCGTGCTGACGATCTTGATCGTGTCGGCGATGGTCGCATTCTGCGCCGCCTTGTCATTCATGGCCCCGGTGCCGTCTGCGGCCATGCGCAGAAAGCCCGTGGCCGTGATCTTCTCGATGGCCTCGGCATTCAGGTTCTTGTGCGGCTGTGGCACCATCTCATCTCCAGCAAGCTGCTCCCGCACAAACTGGTCGAAGGGTTTGTCCTTGTTCAAAGACTGGATGACATAATCCCGATATTTGAAGGCCCACTTGCGTTCCAGGTCCTTGTCCGTGTAGCCATCGCTGTCCGCATACCCGGCGATATCCAGCCAGTGGCGGCCCCAGCGTTCACCATAGGCTGGCCGGGCCAGCAGGCGCTCAATATGTGCCTCGTAGGCTTTGCGTGCCTCAGCACTGCCCTGAGCCGATGCCTTGACGAAGCCTTCCACTTCTTCAGGAGTCGGTGGCAGGCCCGTGAGATCAAAGGTGATTCGGCGGATCAGCGTCACCGCATCCGCCTCAGGCGAAAACGACAGTTGGTTAGGCGCGAGCTTGTCACTCACAAAAGCATCAATCGCATTGGTGATCTTCTGCGCATCCTTAATGGCCGCAGGCACGGCAGGCTTGCGAATAGGCTGGAGAGACCACCACGCACGGTCTTCATCCGTGAAGGCATGCTCAGGTCCCAACGTCTGAGGCTCGGGCCGGGCCGTCTTTGCCCCCTGGGCGATCCATTGTTCGATGAGGGCAATCTCCTTGTCCTTCAGCTTGGCCTTGCCTTTGGGCATCTCCCCTTCCCGCACCATCTTCAGCAGATGGCTTTCAGCCGCCTTGCCTGGAACGATGGCAGGACCTTCATCACCGCCTTTGAGAATGAAACGCGTCAGTCGCACATCCAGTCCGCCTTTCATCTCCCCCTCTTCGCCATGGCAATGAAAACACTGCGCCTTCAGGATGGGGCGAATGTGCTTTTCAAAGGTCACGGGCTCACTCGCGCCATGAACCAAAGGAGACAGCGTGGCGAGCAAAGGGAATAGGTGACGAAAGTGCATGACGGAGGAACCGTGGAAAATACGGTTTCCGTGCGCCAGTTTCTTGCCAGGACAGGCACTTAGTCACTTTTGGATGCCTTTTTAGCCTAAAAGTGCCACCAACTTCTCCCGGATGGACTCCACCGTGAAGGGTTTCTGGATGAACGAGGTAGGGCCACCGTCATTCATCAAATCCGTCGCCTGATGTGAGGAGTAGCCGCTCATAATGATGATGGGCAGGTGGGGCATGCGTTCCCTCACCAGTTTGTAAACATCCCGCCCATCCAGATTCGGCATCGTCAGGTCCAGCAGCACCACCTTGTAATTGACCGCCTGCTTCAGGATTTTTTCCAGCCCGCGCATGCCATCTTCGGCCAGCTCCACCTGAAATCCCAGGTGGTTCAGGACAGCCTGCCCGGCCATGCGGATGGTGGCCTCATCATCCACAATCAGGGCATGCCCGGTCCCCAGCCAGGAATTCGATTCAAAATTCAGCTCCGCCACAGCCTCCTCCGGCACCATCAAAGTCGGCATGTAGATGCGGAAGGTGGTCCCGCCGCCGGAAGCACTTTCCACCGCAAGGTCTCCGCCATGACTGCGGACGATGCCCAAAACGGCTGCCAGCCCCAGGCCTCTTCCGGTAAACTTCGTGGTAAAGAAAGGATCAAAAATGCGCGCCTGGATTTCTGGCGACATGCCCTCCCCGGTATCTTTCACCTCGATCATCAGGTAGTCCCCCTCTTCGAGGGAACTGCCCACCCGGCAGGCATCCAGCCGGGCCTGCTCCACATGCATGTAGCGGGTCTTCAATTTGATCTTCCCTGGCAGGTCCTGCAATGATTCGGAGGCATTGATCACCAGATTCATGATGACCTGCTGGAGCTGGCTGCGGTCGCCGCTGATCTTGGGAATGTTATCCCCCAGATCCAGTGAAAGGGCCGTCTTTTTGCTGATGGCCGTCGTCAGCAGCTGGGCCGTGTCCCGGGTGAGCGAGTTGATGCACACGGCTTCCTTGGCCACGGGCCCCTGCCCTGCATAGGCCAGCATCTGGTTGCAAAGCTGCGCCGCTCGTTCGGCGGCAGACTGGATGTCCGTGAGGCCCCGCATCACCTGGGATTCCTTGGCCACAAAGGTCTTGGCCAGCGAGGCATTCATCGTCACCACGGTAAGCAGATTGTTAAAGTCGTGGGCGATCCCGGCTGCCAGTACGCCCAGGCTTTCCAGCCGCTGCGTCTCCTGCATTTTGGTCTCCAGCCGCCGCCGTTCCTCCTGCAGCTGCTTGCTGTGCGTGCAATCACGAAAGACCACCACGCAGCCGTTGATCCGGCCATCATCGTCCCGGATGGGGGAGATGCTGTCATCCACCGGCAGCATGCGGCCGTCCTTGGTCCGCAGGGACTTGTTTTCCCCCATGTGAATCGTCACTCCGGCCTTCATGGCCTCCGCAAAAAAGGACGGCGTTTCATTGACACCGTCTTCGCCATAAATCGCCAGCACCTCTTCCAAAGGCTTCCCAATAGCCTCGTAGCAGGACCACCCGGTCACGGATTCAGCCAGCGGATTGATCAAGGTAACCCGGCGCTGATCGTCCGTGGCGATCACACCGTCCCCGATGCTGCGCAGCGTGGTCGCCAGCCAGCGCTCCACTTTGCGCAGCCGGCTTTCCGCGCGATGACGATACAGGGCCATCTCGATGGTGGCCCGAAGTTCACGCTCATCGAAAGGCTTCAGCACATAGCCAAACGGTTCAGTCTGCCCCGCGCGCCGCAGCGTCGCCTCATCGGCATGCGCCGTGACGAAGATCACCGGCACGTTGGAGGTTTTCCGCAGGTTGCCAGCCACATCCACACCGTCCATCCCGTCGCGCAGATGGATGTCCATCAGGACCAGGTCCACCTTCAGGGTCGCCAGGGTGTTGAGGGCATCCACCCCATTGTCAGCGATGCCGGCGACCTGATAGCCCATCTGGGTCAGCCGTTCCTCCAAGTCCATGGCCACGAGGCTCTCATCCTCAACGATGAAAACCGTCAGAGGGCCGCTGGCTGCTGGAGCCACAATATCACCGTAGATGGGCATGGTATTTTTGATTTCCAGCAGGGTTAAACATCAAAAGTGATCTCAACACAACAACCGCCGCTCATTGTCGGAAACAAAATTCGGGCACGGAGCTGGTGACTGAGTGACCGCACCAGCCGAAGACCGAGAGTGCGCGAGCTCACGGGATCACTGCCAGCAGGCACCCCATTGCCATCATCCTGCACCTGCAGCTGCATCTGGGTGACACCGCTACGCCGCAGTGAAATGCGGATGCAGCCCTTCTCACGTCCTTTGAAGGCATGCTTGAAAGCGTTGGTGATGAGCTCAGTGGCGATGAGTCCCAGCGGTATCGCCTTGTCCAGTTCCAGTTCCACATCATCACACTGGGTCTCCAGCCGGATATGGGTCATGCTGCTCGCCTGACCGCAAGCCATCAGATTGGCCACTTCGCAGAGGTGCTCGCCGAAATTGATGGTGGACAAATTGCCGGAGCGATAGAGACGGTCATGCACCATGGCCATGGCATGAATCCGGGTCTGGCAGTCTTTGAAGATGGCCACATCCGCCGGATCATGCAAGGAGCTGGTCTGAAGCTGGAGCAGGCTCGAAATGATCTGCATGTTGTTCTTCACGCGATGATGGATCTCGCGCAGCAGCACCTCCTTCTCTTCCAGAGACGTCCTTATCTTCTCCGCCGCATTCTTTCGCTCAGTGATGACCTCGGTGAACATCACGATACCGCCGATTTCACCGCCGGCCTCCAGCCAGGGTCGGACCTCCCACCGCAGCCATTCCGTTTGCCCGTCGCCACGGATGAACATGTCCTCATCCCGGCTTTCCACGGCCCCTTCCAGGCAGCGTTGATGAATGGCCTTCCACTCCGGGCCGATCTCCGGAAACACCTCATAATGGCTGCGGCCCAAAAGGGACTGTGCCTGCAAGTGATAGTCTTCCAGCCACCGCTGGCTGGCCGCCACATAGTTCATCTCCGTGTCAAACATCGCCACTGCCGCAGGCGTGTGCTCAATGAATTTGCGCAACTGTCCCTGCTGATGCTTCAGCACCAGGTCTGCCTCATGACGCTGGGTGATGTCCTCGACCTGCGAAATGAAATAAGCCGGGCTGCCGTCATCCTCCTTCACCAGTGAGGCGGTCAGCAGCACCCAGACGATCTGGCCACCTTTGCGAATGAAGCGTTTCTCCATCTGGTAATGGGTGATTTCGCCTCGGATCAGCCTTGTCACATTCTCCAAGTCTTTTTCCAGATCTTCCGGGTAAGTGATGTCATGAAACCGCTGCCCTGCCAGCTCACCCTCCGTGTAGCCCACAATCTCACAAAGCGCACGGTTGACCGCCATCCATCCGCCGTCCTGATCCAGCAGGGCAAAGCCGATGGCCGAGTATTCAAAGGCATGGCGGAATCTCTCCTCGCTTTCCTGGAGCCCAGCCTCCGCCATCACCTGCTTGGTGATGTCCGCATTGGTTCCCAGCATGCGGACTGGCCGGCCTTCCCCATCCTTTTGCACAATGGCCTTCGTCTGAATGTAATGCACAGACCCGTCTGGCCACACAATCCGAAACACCGTGTTAAAGTCCGCGCCGCCACCCAGGGCCAGTTGCAGGGCGGCCACCGCCCCCTCACGGTCATCCGGATGCACACAGCTCTCCCAGACCGAGTAGGATGGCCCGCCTTCCGGACATTGGACCTGGTAGATCCCAAACATCGTTTCATCCCAGACGAGGTGATTCGTCACCACATCCCAGTCCCAGATGCCTATCCCGGAAGCCTGCGTGGCCAGAACCAGCCGCTGAGAAATGTTCTCCAGCTTGCCGGTCGCCCTGTGGTGGTCCGTGGTATCGCGCCCCTCCGGCACCAGAAAGATCACCTTGCCCACCTCATCATAAACCGGGCTCAGGGAGAAGTCCATCGGGCGCCATTCCCCGGTCAAAGAACGATAGACAGTTTGGTAATGGACGGCTTCGCCCGCCGCCGCCCTGGAAATGCTTTCACACATCCGGGCTTGTTCCATCTCGTCCTGCCGCCACCAGGGTGCCTCCCAGTATGGCTTGCCGATGACATCCTTCGCCGCCAGCCCCGTCGCCTCCAGAGATGATTGGTTGGTCTCTGTGAGCACACCTTCAGGAGTCAGCATCCCGATGAACTGGGAAGTGTTGTTGAAAATGCCCCGGAACCGCCGCTCACGTTCCTCCAGACTTCTTGTCGCCCGCCTCTCAGCCATCGCCCGCAGCCTGTCAGAACGCAGCACCGTCTGCGCATGACGGAGGATCACCAGGATCAGGATCACCATCGTCATCGTGCTGTAAAAGGCGGTGCCAAACTCGGTCGTGAGAGACCATCGCGCCTGAGCCCAGAGACGCACCAGGCCGAAAACAAACGTCACCAGCAAGACCAACGGCAGCAGCTGCCGCACCAGCTTGCCCGCCGGGCTGCGAGACATCAGGATCCTCACCACTCCCTCGTGAGGCCGCAGGAGGGCAATCCCCACGGACAGGATCAGCATGGTCACCGAAACTGGAAGGGACACAATGCCAAACAATAAGTTAGGCCGCTGAAGATCGCTTCCATAAAGCAGACTCACCAAGGCCAGCCATCCTATTGCCGCCCCCAGCCCCAAACATAGGCCAAAAACCGCCTGCCTCCGGTTGCGAACGGTGAGGAGCGCCACGCCAAAAAGCAGCATGCAAAACCCAGAGGCGGGCGACGGTCTGCGCGTCCCTTCATGCCCCCACTCAGCCACGGACAGCCCGCCCATCAATATCCACAGTCCCATCAGCAAGGGAATGCACGCCAGTACCTGGCCGACAATGCCCAGAGCACGCCTCCACCGCCTCAATTCGGGCCAGCGGCTCGCTGAAACAAACAGTAAGGACAGGGCCGCACCAGACAATCCAATGGCCGTGAGAATTTTCATGGTGGGCCACCCCGGCACCCAGCTCACCAGCAACGGCAGCCCCAGCCGCCAGCCCAGAAACGACAGTCCGCAGATCACCCCGGTCAGAAAAGCGCAGAGCACCACTCCCACACGGGCCGTCCTTTTCAATCGTGCCCGGGACAGGAAGTCTGCAAAACTCATGAAGTAAACATAGGAACGACACCCGCCAGCGCCAACATTAACCTCACCGAAAACCCTAAAAACTGACGCAAAAGTTCCACCATTCTCTTCCATCGCTTAAACTTTGGCAATTCCCGTCTTTACCTTTAGAATTCAGATGTCATGCCGTGACCGAATATAAGGTCAGACTTTTGTCGTTGCGTTACTTCCCAGTGTGTATCTCCGTTTTCCCCGCCTATGAACGCCTTTCATCGCCTCTCTGCCACTGACTTGCATGCCTTGCGCCAGGAGGAGCCTAAGCTGGTGATCATGGACGTTCGCCTGGCGGATGACTATGAGCAGCGGGCCATTGAGGGCGCTGTCAACAATTGCGTCTATGAGGTCGCTTTTCAGAGCCGCCTCGCCGATCTCGTGCCAGACCTGCAGACTCCAGTCTGCCTTTATGGAGAATCGCAGGACAGTCATGAGGCCACCATGGCTTCCCAAAAATTGCTGCGGGCAGGCTATGCCAGGGTCCTGACCTTATCAGGCTGCCTGGCGGCCTGGACAGCTGCCGGGCTGCCGTTGCAAGGCAGTGGAAACCCGCCTGAAATTCAATTTCTGCCCGTAGGCCGCCTGCCGATTGATGTGACCGAAAGCCGGGTCGAATGGCTGGGCCGTAATCTCCTCAACAAACACTGGGGCCATCTCCCCATCCGCTCGGGCCACCTCGACATTCGTGACGGGGAACTGGCGGGAGGTGAAGTCATTCTCGGAATGGCAGACATCACCTGCGACGACCTCGCCGGAAACCCCTATCACGATGTCCTCATCGCCCACCTGCGCAGTGACGACTTCTTTGACACCGAGATTCACCCCGAAGCCCGCCTCAAAATCCTCCAGGCCAAGCTGGCAACCAAGGCTGCCCCAGGCACTCAAAACCTTCACGTCACCGCCGAACTGACGCTGAAGGGCATCACCGCTCCCATTCAGTTCACAGCCGCGGCCGGACTGGCAGAAAATGGCCGCTATGCCGCCCAAGCTGCGTTCAGCATCGATCGGACCCGCTGGGGTGTCCTCTACGGCTCCGGCCAGTTCTTTCACAGGCTCGCCGGACATCTGGTCAATGACCTCATCGAAATCCAGGTGCGCATCGTCACCCAGTCAGCCTGATGTCGCACCACCTCATAGCTTGGATCGTCTGCCTGCCGCTGCTCCTGGCCTCATGCGCCATTGCCCCGGCCAAAGTGCGGCGTGCCATGCAGTCGCCGATTCAAAGGCTGCAGCCCACGGTAGAGCCCAGCCTCAGCGACCTGCTGGACACCGTGCTGGAGGAAGGCCCTGAATCCGCCCCAGGCAAAAAGGCCCTGGCCCAGTTTGTCGAAAGCTGGAAAAAGCAAAAGCTTCCGGCAAGCAGTTCGCTGCCCGCAGAGGGATCTTCCGCCAGCCGCTACCATGTTCGTTTTGAAGGTGATCCCTCCAGTCCCC
The DNA here is from genome assembly GCA_040386955.1 of Verrucomicrobiota bacterium. Classification (GTDB taxonomy): domain Bacteria; phylum Verrucomicrobiota; class Verrucomicrobiia; order Verrucomicrobiales; family Verrucomicrobiaceae; genus Prosthecobacter. The sequence goes on along the minus strand of JAZKER010000011.1, from coordinate 87,373 downwards.
ATCCGCTGAACTATTTCGACGAAATCCAGACGACAGACGGGTTCAAGGTCCTGCGCATCCAGCATCATCTGCGTGCAGGCATTGGCGCCCCGCTGCTGGCCCTGCGTGAAAACCATCAAAGGGAGTCCATCGAACGTTTTTACCCGCCCGAAGTCATCGCAAGGCCGCTCACCGCCGTGCTGGAAGCAGGCCCGCCCCAAAAGACAGGACGCCACATCCGCATCCGGCTGCTGTGCTCCCTGAAATACGAAACCCTCACTCAGCGTGGCATCAGCCACCCCCTCGCCGCAGACTTTTCCATCCCCTGGGCCTCCGCCCTTTCCCGCGCCGGCAAGCTGCGCCAGTCCGCCATTCTGGACATGCTCACCCGCACGCCAAAACGCCAGACCCAGCTTTACCTCATGGAGGCCTACGATCCGCGCAAGGAACCGTTGATCCTCATCCACGGCCTGCTCTCCACCCCGCTGGCCTGGGCAGAAATCAGCAACGACCTGTGGGCGGACGAAGCCATCCGCAGCCGCTACCAAATCTGGCACTTCCTTTACAACACATCGGCTCCCGCACTTTACTCCTCACGGATTCTTCGCACCCAGCTCAAGGAGTTGCGCCGCCAGCTGGACCCGGATGGGGATGATCCAGCCATGCAGAGAACCACCCTCATCACCCACAGCATGGGCGGGCTGATCGGCAAAAGCCTGGCAGTAGCGCCTGGCGATGCCTTTTGGAATGCGGCCTTCACCCAGCCGCCAGAAACCTTGAAACTGACACAGGAAGACCGCGCTGTACTGAAAGAAGCCTTCGACTGGCAGGCAGACCGCAGCATCCGCCGAATCGTTTTCATCTGCACCCCTCACCGAGGCAGCGCATTTGCCGACAATCCCATCGGCCGCGCCGGCAGTTGGCTGACCAAGCCCCCCACTCCTTTCCAGGAGTTTTTCCAACGCATCTCTGCGGCCAATCCCGGAGCTTTTACGCCTGCCTACGAAGCCCTTGGCCGAGGCCATTTGGACAGCGTCAGCGCCCTATCTCCGCGACAGCCCACCTTGCGCATCCTGGCTGATCTGCCCATTCCTGAGCATGTTCAGGTCCACAGCATCATCGGCAACCGTGGCAGCAAACTCCCCCTGGAGAAAACCAGCGATGGCATCGTCCCTTACACCAGCAGTCACTTGGAGGATGCAGATTCAGAATTGGTCGTGCCAACCAGGCACGGCGCGTTCCGTCATCCGGCCGCCATGGCTGAGATCTTTCGTGTGCTGAAACTGCGCTGAGGCAGTCGGCATTCTGTACTCCGTATTATTGAGCGGAACCAACCAGTAAAAAATTGAGGTTTAAATTGACACTTTGCACCACAAAGTCTTAAGCTTTGTCGCACAAAGTAATGCCACTCAGTCCCGCCATTCACCATCAGCTCAAGACTCTGGTCCAGGGAGATCCGGTGGTGCTGGCAGCCGGGCTTAAAGAGCCGAATTATCGCCTCGCTTCTCAGTTCCTGGTTCTCGCCATCGTCGTCGGCTGTGCCGCCTATGGCTTCGCCCTCGGCCTTTGGCGTGCCCCCCTGCAGGGCGTTTTTGTAGCCGTCAAGATGCCAGCCCTCATCTTTCTGACCCTCCTGGTGAATGGCCTCCTTAACGGCATGCTAGGCCTTTTGCTGGGATCCGGAATGTCTTTCCGCCAGACCCTGCGGGCCTGTCTGATGAGCTTCGCCATTTTCAGCCTCATCGTAGGTTCGCTCAGCCCCATCGCCATCGCAGTCGTGCTTGATGCACCAAGGCCCGGAACCCCAGGAGCGGCAGACTGGTATCGGGCCATCCTGCTCACGCACACAGCCATCATCGCCTTTGCTGGCATCGTGGCCAATCATAAGCTGCTACGGCTTATCCAGACGTTCTCCGGCAGCACAGGCACGGGCTGGCGCACACTCATCGCCTGGCTGGCGGGCAACCTTTTTGTGGGAGCCCAGCTCTCCTACAACCTCAGACCCTTCTTTGGCAATCCGGACCTCCCCATCCAGTTCCTCAGGCCGGATCCTTTTGATGGCAGTTTTTATGAATCCGTGGGGCGGCTCGTCCTCGCCTCCATTCCCCAGCAGATCGTCCACCATTTCGGGCCCTGGTTGTTCCTACTTCTGGCCTGCCTCGTTTTTTCCAAACTGAGCCGCGCGATCCGCCGCTGGCTATAACTCTCACCCCCTTCCTACCATGAATACCGAAGCCACCCCACCCGCCCCAGTCCCTCCCTCGACTCAAATCACACCGGCCTTGCCCATTGAGCCGATGACAGGCCCCGTGACTCTTTTGAGTGTCATTGAACACCTGTTAAAGCATCCCGGACGCATCCTCCACGAGTGTCAGCAGGGCCGCCTGCAAGTGCCTGCCCGGCTGCTTCTCAGCACCCTCATTTCTTTCAGCATCTTCGGCCTCCTCCTGGGCAGCTTCTCCGGCGGCACCCAGCTCTGGGCCTCACCCCTAAAAGTCACGCTGGGCATCGTCGTCGCGGTGCTGATCTGCCTGCCCAGCCTTTACATCTTCAGTGCCTTGGACGGTCTGGATGCCAGGCTCAGCCAGATTTCCGCCGTCATGCTCAGCGCCGTCGCCCTGGCCGGGCTGCTGCTGCTCGGTTTTGCCCCCGTGATCTGGGTTTTCAGCACCTCCACAGAGTCCCTCGCTTTCATGGGTTTCCTTGGACTCATCTTCTGGATCATCGGCCTCTACTTCGGTTCCCGGCTCCTGCTCCAGGCAGCCACCAGCCTGGGCATGCAGTCCACAGGATTTCTGAAAACCTGGCTCGCCATTTTCATCATCGTCACCCTCCAGATGTCCACCTCCCTGCGCCCCCTCATCGGCACGGCTGACACGCTGCTGCCCGATCAAAAGAAATTCTTCCTCCAGCATTGGGTGGAAAATCTGGGGCAGGTTGAAACCACCAGATAAACTTGAAGCATGGAATCGTGTGAACGTAAGGCAATTAGCACGATTCAAACCGTTGCCCCCAGCACATTAAACGAAATCCGCTTTGGACAAGGAGACAATGTAACGGAAGCTGCGTTGTATTGCCTTTGTGACACCCAAGACGTTGCCGCCATCCCCTTTTCCCAGGGCTGATTCCCCTCTCCCGCTTGCCGGGCATGTGTGTGGCATCATTGTTCATGTGGTCAGCGCGGTGGTCTTGATGATCGGCCTCAGCAATCTGGCGGTATGGTGGATACCGTCCCTCCAATTTGTCGCGAGCTGGCCTGGAGCCATGTTCATGCGGGCAAACACGGCACTGGCCATCAGTGCAGGTGCCCTTTCATTGCTGGTTTGGCACTATGCAGGGAGACCCGCCAAAAGAAGCAGGCAGCAGCTGGCTGCCAGTCTTCTGGGGGCGATACCTGCACTCTTCGGGGGATTGACTTCTTTTGAGTACTTGTCAGGGATCAACCTGGGGGTGGATACCTTGCTGGCAGCAGCCACCTTTCCCGGAGATCACGCCAACAACTATGTGGTCGCTCCAGGAAGAATGAGCCTGAATGCGGCCCTGTCCCTGCTTTTTCTTGGCGTTTCGCTCAGCGGGTTGGATTGGACGATTCATATCGGCAGGCCACGCCGTGTCTTCATTGCGCCCATCCTGGCAGTCATTTCGGCACTCCCGGCCTGCTTTGGCCTAGTGGGTTATCTGTCCGGCACCGGTGGCTTCACGGGACTCCTCAAATCCACCAACCTGCTGCTGCATTCCGCAGTGGCGCTGGTGCTGCTGGCTGTAGGCATCCTGGCGGTCCGGGGCGAACGACAACCGGTGCGGCGCATCTTGTCTCAGGGGGCAGGCGGCATGCTGCTGCGCTGGCTGCTTCCCGGTGCCACGGCATCTCTCATCTTCCTCGCCTGGCTCATTGGCAAAGCCCGTGCGCACGCTCATGTGGCTCCAGGTGAAGGCACGGCGCTCATGCTCTTTGGCGGTCTCATCCTTCTTTATGCCCTCATCGTTTCTGCCAGCCGGGCCGTGGATATTCAGGAGGCCCGGGCCCAGCGTGCCAAGTCCGCCCTGCATGAGGAAGAACTCCGCAGCCGTTCCATCTTGGCGACATCGCTGGATGGCGTCCTTCTCATGGACATGCATGGACGGGTAAGAGACTGGAACCAGGCGGCAGAACGCATCTTTGGCTGGCGACCTGAGGAAATTGTGGGCCAGATGCTGGCAGACCACATCATTCCAGAAAGACTGCGGGCCGCCCACAATCAGGGGCTGAAAAATTACCTGCTCACCGGCGCTGGTCCCGTCTTCGGCAAGCGGCTGGAACTTCCCGCACTGCGCCGGGATGGCACCGAATTTCCAGTGGAACTCAGCATCAATGCCGTCACGGATGCAGAGCCCCCGCTCTTCGTCGGTTTCATCCGTGACATCACGGAACGCCAGAAGGCGGAACAGGCCCTCCGGGAAGCCAAAGAACAGGCAGAAAAAGCCAGTCAGGCCAAAGATGACTTCCTCGCGGCCCTCTCTCACGAACTGCGCACACCGCTGACGCCGGTGCTCCTCAGCGCCTCCGTCCTCAGTCAAGACCCACGCCTGCCCGAAGATGTGCGCCGCACGCTGGGCATGATCGAACGGCACGTCACTCTGGAGGCACGCCTCATCGACGATTTGCTGGATCTCACACGCATTTCACGCGGCAAGCTGCACCTCCGCAAAGAGATGTGCGATCTGGAAACGCTCATCCATCACGCCGTCGAAATCATCAAGGAGGACGCAGCGGCCAAAAACCTCACCCTGCGGCTGCGGCTCACATCGGCAGCCCCTCGGCTAGCGGGGGATTCCGCCAGGCTTCAGCAGGTGTTTTGGAACCTCCTCAAAAACGCGGTGAAGTTCACGCCGCCTTCGGGGACCATCACGATCAGCACATCCGCCGATGAGTCCCAAAAGTTAGCCCAGATCACCGTCCAGGATACAGGCACCGGCTTTGACCCGGCCCGGGCAGATCAGCTTTTCCTGCCCTTTGAACAGGAGAAACCCGGCACTCAGCACCAGTTCGGCGGCCTGGGCCTGGGACTGGCCATTGCCCGCGCCATCGTCAGCCTCCACGGCGGCAGCATCGGCGCAGCTAGCGACGGCCCAGGGCATGGAGCGACTTTCATCGTCACCCTGCCCTATGGCATTCTCACGGAAGAAGATCTCCCCCTGGAAGCAAGGGCCCTGGCCAATGGGCAGACAGCCAAACAAGTCCTGCAGATCCTTCTGGTGGAAGATCATGAGCACACCCGCCAGGTGCTGGCCCATCTGCTCCAGCGTTCTGGCCACCAGGTGCTGTGCGCTGGCAATGTAAAAGAGGCGCTCGACATCGCTGACTCCGCCACCCACCAGTTTGACATTCTCATCTCCGACCTCGGACTGCCCGATGGGTCGGGGCTCGACCTCATGCAGCAACTGCGTAACCGAGGCCATACCCTGCCAGGAATTGCCCTTTCCGGCTACGGCATGGAGGAAGATCATCTCCGCACCCGTGAAGTTGGTTTTGCCTGCCACTTGGTAAAACCCGTCAAATTTGAACAGCTGACCCAGGCTCTCGCCAGCTTCAAAATAGGCGAGGAGCCGAATATCCAATAGTCCCTGGATGCACCATGCAGGTTCCCCTCCGCATCGCCATCGTCGGATCCGGCACGGCAGGGCCTGCCGCCGCCCTCTTTCTCGCCCGCGCAGGACATGAGGTGACTCTGTTTGAACGCGCGGCAAAAACCCTTCCCGTCGGCGCCGGATTTCTTCTCCAGCCCACGGGCATGGCCGTTTTAGAACGCCTGGGCCTGCGCACCGAACTGCTTCCTCACACAGCCCCCGTCTCCAGACTGTATTGCCGCACTCGCAGCGGCCGCGTGCTGCTCAATTTATCGTATCAAGAGTTAGGCCAGAATCTCCAAGGCGCAGGCACCCATCGCGCGACTTTTCTGGACGTACTTTTGAAGGCGATGCCCCAGGCCGGAGCAACCATACAATGGGGCACGACGATGGAACGGCTTTCCCGTGACGGCACAGGCCGTCCCCTGCTGCACGATATCGCAGGCTGCACCCATGGGCCGTATGATCTCCTGCTCATCTGTGACGGTGCCCAGTCGGCCCTCCGCGCACAATGCGGTGTGCCCGCCCGAGTCCGCCGCTATCCCTGGGGGGCCTTATGGTTCATCGGCAAACGCACGCCTGAGTTTCATCCTCAGGAGCTCTGGCAATGCGTGGGCTCCACCCGCGAGCTCAATGGTTATCTCCCCACGGGCACGCACGAGGATTTGCTCAGCCTTTTTTGGAGCTTGCGCCTGGATGCCATGCCTGAATGGAAAGCCTCTCCCCTCGCTGTCTGGAAAGAACAGATCTTGCGTCTCGCCCCTCAGGCAGAGCCCTTCTTGCAGCAGATCGAATCCCACCAGCAAGTCGCCACAGCAACCTACCACGACGTGATCATGAGCCAATGGCATGGGGACCGTATCGCCATCCTGGGCGATGCCGCGCATGCCCTCAGTCCCCAACTGGGTCAGGGGGTTAATCTTGCCCTGATGGATGCCGCAGCCCTCGCCGATGCCCTGGCTCAACATCCCCTGGAGCAAGCCCTTCCCCACTACTCGGCCACCCGGCGCAGTCACCTTCGTTTTTATCAGTTTGCCACACGCTGGAGCACACCCTTTTTTCAATCCGATCTGCTCCCGCTCGGCTGGCTGCGCGACCTCACCTTTCCGCTCATGCATCAGTTCCCCTGGATGCGCCGCCAAATGATCGCCACCATGGCCGGCGGAAAGACAGGACCGTTGAGTGGGATGAGGCTGTAGTATTGTCTCACTCAGAGATCATCATCGTCCACGTTATAGAAGGGATCATCAGGGGGCACATCTTCCCCTAGGGCCAAGGCCTTGGCCTTCACTGCCGCTTCATGAAGTTTAGGATGGTGCTTCAGATAATAGTCAGGCAGCTCTCCGATCAAGGCATCAATGATGGTCGCTGAGCCATCAGGCAAACGTCGAATGTTGCCTTTATGCAAGTCACTCAGCAGCCAGATTCTATGATCAGCGTAAAAGACCCAGAGCTCATTGCCATAATGACCCTTTGGGGGCCACTCCGTTCATCGCTTTCACTGCGAGTTCCTGATCTTTGTCAAAGTCATCATAAGCTTTGCAGCGAGGTTGTTTGACAATCAGATATTTACCATCCTTGGAGAGGCCTATGATCTCCGTCGGACAAGCGCCTGCTTCATGGAGTAGGCAAATTTTATCCAGGATGTCTCCTAAAACAGCAGGCTGCTGGATAACTTCCACTTCGTCTGGTGGCCTTCCTTGAATCTGAAGTTTGAGTCCCATGGAGGCCCGGTTTTCGGAATCCAATTTGAGATCAAACAGCTTATAAACGCACCCATAAGTACGATCTGCCCAAGCACTGGCTTCACGTCCCAGGCCGATGTTACCAAGGTATTTGGAACTCATGCCTTCAACACCATCCTCCAGAAAGCCAAGATCCTGAAGACTGATTAATGGCACTTCTAACGTCGAGGCTCTTCGGGCAAAGGAGTCAACCCAAACATCAGGCGGAAGCGATTCGCTGGATGCATCGTCTCGAGCCGTTTCCTTGATTGCGCGCGCCCGCTGTCGATTGAGTTCAGCACAAGCCTGCTGGTTTGGTCGGGATATGACTCCAGCATGAACGAAAGTTGTTCCGCCCGTTCTGAAATCAAATTGAGGTTGTCCTGTTGAGTATTCATTCACGATGTCGTTGTCGGTTTATGCCTCCTCAATCTCAAGGGTATCCTATTGATTCCCCGTTCTGCGATGCAAGCATAAAACAAGCCCGAAAAGTTTCATAATTGCTTTGGTTACCCACCAGACACGGTGAAGGCCGTGCATTGCTGCACGGCCTTCATTTGGTAGCGGGGACAGGATTTGAACCTGTGACCTTCAGGTTATGAGCCTGACGAGCTACCGGGCTGCTCCACCCCGCGGTCTGTTGGGATGTTAGCTTGCCACAGCTAAGGATATGCGCAAGACCTTTTTGCTTCTTTCTCACACGGCTCTTGCAACATGCTCCGCGCGTGCTCGTTTCGTTCCCTCCTCATCACCATGAAGTCCTACCTTACCCCTGCCCTGTTGCTGGCCCTGGCCACCACTCTCAGCGCGGCTGACAAGCCCGCTGCTGCTGCCCCTGAGAAACCTTCTCCCCTTGGCTATTCCGATACTCCTGTGATCCCAGGCACTCAGTGGAAGGTGCATGACATCGACCGCCCACGGCCAGAATACGTGGCCCCGGGTGCCAAGCTGGGTGATGCCCCTGCGGATGCCATTGTTCTTTTCGACGGCAAAAATGCGGACGCATTTGTCTCCTATAAAAAGGACGACAAGGGCAAGCCCACCAAGGAACTGGGACCGTGCGCCTGGAAAGTGGAAAATGGTGAGCTCATCGTGGACGGTGGCGACTCCTGGACCAAGGAGCAATTCGCCAGCTGCCAGTTCCACATCGAGTGGAAAAGCGAGCCCCACACCGAAGGCAACTCCCAGAAAAAAGGCAACGGCGGCGTCTTCTTCATGGACCGTTATGAGTGCCAGATGCTGGACACCTACAACAACCCCACCTATGCCGATGGCATGACGGGCTGCATCTACGGCCAGACCCCTCCCCTGGTGAATGCCGTGAAAAAGCCAGGCGAATGGCAGACCTACGACATCATCTTCACCGCCCCGAAACTGGAAGGCGATAAAGTGGTGGAGCCCGCCTACGTCACCACCTTTGTGAACGGCGTCTGCGTGCAGGTGCACACCAAGATCATTGGCCCGACGAAGCACAAGAACATCACGGACTACAGCGGCAGCTTCCCCGCCGCCGCCCCGCTGCGTCTTCAGGACCACAAAAACAACCCACCCGTGCGCCTGCGCAACATCTGGGTGCGCAAGCTGTAAGGACCTCGCCACAGAGGCAGTATAGCCTCGTCTTCGATTTATTTCACACGCCCTGACCTTTACCGGTCAGGGCGTTTTTCTTCCCCTGTTGCATCCTGGCGCACATTCGCCACACTGACGGCCCATTTTCTCTGCCATGGCCTACCTCAACGAAAACTACCTCAAGCTCAAAGCCGGATACCTCTTCCCTGAAATCGCGCGCCGCGTGAAGGCCTTCACCGAAGGCAATCCAGAGGCCGCCAAGCGCCTCATCCGCTGCGGCATTGGTGACGTCACTGAGTCCCTGCCTGAGGCCGTCCGCGCCGCCATGCACAAGGCTGTGGATGAAATGGGCGACCGCTCCAGCTTCCGTGGCTACGGCCCAGAGCAGGGCTACGACTTCCTGCGCAACGCCATCGCCGACAACGACTACAAAGCCCGTGGCATCAACGTGGATGCCGATGAAATCTTCATCTCCGACGGCAGCAAGTGCGATACCGGCAACATCCTGGACATCTTCGGCAGCGGCAACAAAACCGCCATCACCGACCCCGTCTATCCCGTCTATGTGGACACCAACGTCATGGCCGGCAACACGGGCGATGCCGATGAATCCGGTGCCTACGCAGGCCTGCATTACCTCAAGTGCACCCCAGAAAATGGCTTCGTGCCTGAGATCCCCAGCGAGCCTGTGGACCTCGTCTATCTCTGCTACCCGAACAACCCCACCGGTGCCACAGCCACCCGTGCGCAGCTTGAGGCATGGGTCGCCTATGCCAAGGCCAATGGCACCATCATCCTCTACGATGCCGCCTACGAGGCCTTCATCCAGGATCCAGCCATCCCCCGCAGCATCTACGAGATCGAAGGTGCCCGCGATGTCGCCATCGAGTTCCGCAGCTTCTCCAAGAACGGCGGCTTCACCGGCGTTCGCTGCGCCATCGTGGTGATCCCGAAAGGCCTCATGGGCAAAAAACAGGACGGCAGCCCCTTGGCCATCCATCCCCTCTGGAGCCGCCGCCACAGCACCAAGTTCAACGGCGTCAGCTACATCGTTCAGCGCGGTGCCGAGGCCATCTACAGCCCCGAGGGCAAAGCCCAGGTCGCCGCTCTCATTGAGCACTACATGGGCAATGCCAAGCTCCTCGTCGAAGCCTGCAAAAACGCAGGACTCCAGGTCTTCGGCGGCGTCAATGCCCCCTACGTCTGGGTCGGCTGCCCCGCAGGCGTGACGAGCTGGCAGATGTTCGACAAAATGCTCAACGAAGCCAACGTGGTTATCACCCCCGGCAGCGGCTTCGGCAGCGCCGGCGAAGGCTTCTTCCGCATCAGCGCCTTCAACAGCCGCGCGAACGTCGAAGAAGTCTGCAAGCGCATTGCTACCCTTCAGAAGTAATCATTGGTTAGTCTGTTTTAAAACGCCCAGCCCGCGAAAGCAGGTTGGGCGTTTTTGTTTTTCGGCCTGTCAGCTCACAAGGTCAGACTTTGGGCTCGACTCGAAAGAGCGGATTCACCTAGTCTCAGGGATCATGCGCATTTGTCCGGTTCTGACTTTGGGTTTCTTGCTCGCTACCATCTCAGACGGTCCGAGTTTGCACGGCCAGGAGGTGGCGATGGAGAGACGCACATTTCAGGTCCCTGCGAATCTTCTGGCGCTCGGCGCGTCCGCCAATCAGTCCGAAGGACCTGGAGCAGACGTTCCCTATTTTGCCTCCGCAAAGACATTGCTCTTGAAAGAGGGCATTGAGTTTCCAGCAGGAGCCGCAGTTTTTTTTGATCCACGCAGTGGGAAGATGACGGTTCAAAATACGCCGGAAAACCTGAAACTCATCACGGGGTTCGTTGAATCATTTCAAAAGACAAATCCACAGAATGTCCAAGTGACGGCTTACGTCATTCAGGCTCCAGGGGCTTTGCTTCGCCAGTCGAATGCCACGCAGCCATCCGCTGAAGATCAGGCGGAAATGTTGCATCGTTTGCTGGCCGAGGCGGGCAAACCCGGCTCGGGTGTGACGCTGCTACACAGGGTGCACACGAGCCAGAAAAGTGGTGAACCTTGTTTTCTAGACTGTGTGACAGACCGCGAACATACCCACCTTCTGACGCTGGATGCCAATGGTTTTGCCAGCACCCAGAATGACATGCAACGGCTGGGTATGAGCCTGCGAATCGATGCCTCCGCCGGAACTGACGGTCACTCCCTGGGACTGACATTGGCGCCTGAGTTTAACGTGCGAGCAGGAACAGACACTTCCAAACCAGGAACACCAGGGAAGACCCAGGCCACCGTCCAGAAAACAGCCTTTGAAACCAAGCTGATCATGAACAGCGGGGATACCCGACTGGCCGGCCTGTGGCCAGCAAGCGGCGACGCTCTGCCAAGCGAAAACGATTTCTGCCAGGCGCTGTTTGTGACGGGCCGACTGGAGATCCCGAAGGCGCTTGGAGACGACTCTGCACAGCTGGCCATGCCTCAGGACCTGAAGACGATGATCACGCATGAGTTCGACCAGCCGACGGCGATGCTGGAGGCGTGCGATGCCAGTCCTGACGGGCTTGCAAAGATGCTGACCACGAATGGAATCACACTCCCTGAGGGCAGTGTGGCAAGTCTCAACGAAGCGGGCCGGATGGTGGTAAAGACCACCCCTGAAGCACTGACGGAGGTGGACCAATGGACTCAGGAAATGATCAACCAAGCTCCAGCGACGGTGGCCATGACCACGGAGATCATTCGTGGCCCTGCCCGGCTGATGCGCGACCTAACCGATGATGCCGCCATCACAGGAGATCACGAACAGCTCCTGCAAAGGCTCCACGCAGCGGTCGCCCAGGGACAGGTCCACTGCCTGCACACGACTTATCAGGAAAGCCGGGACGGAGAAAAAACAGTGCTGCAGTCGCAGCTCAGCATGAGCCTCCTTTCAGAGATGACGCGCCATGGCCACCTGCAGCCAAATCTGTTTTTCCAACCTCACCTCACGGGCTTGGCCCTTGAGATCACCCCAAAAATCGAGGGCGATCGGAAAACCCTGTCGCTGGACTTTGACTTGAGCTACCCGTCCAGGCCCACGAGGCGATGGAAGGAAATGCTTTCGGAAGGGGAATCCAAACCGAGCTTTTCCCTGCCCCGGCATGAGTTTGATCTCGCGAGGATGAGGGGACGACTTGCCTTCGCCAACGGCACCCCTCAGCTCGTAGGTTGCTGGCAGACCTCAGACGATGACGAAATGCTGGATGCAGCCTTCATCACCTGCCGGGTGATCAGGCATCCAGGCCTGGTGGATAAGAAATCGGTCAAGCTGTCTGCAAACCGGCCCAAGGCTGGCGCACCCACCGAATTCATCACCCAGACTTATTCCATGCCTTCCCATTTTTGGACGGTCATGGACAGTGCGGCCCTTACCACACCCCCTGACAAGTCCAAAGCAGCCGTGGAAATGCTGCAAGCCAACGGTATTTCACTCCCTGCAGAATCACAGGTCACGTACTATGAACTCAACTCACGCCTGAGGGTGAAAACCACGCGGGAAGCCATGGAGATGGTGGATGCCTTCCTGGGCGGCTGCGTGATGGGCAGTAATCCTCAGCGGTGCATGCTGACCCTTTATCTGATCCAGACCGACCGAACCATAGCCCGCAAATTACTAGCTCAACAGAGCGGTCAAAACGATCACGCGTCGGGGTTGAAATCGCTACTTTCAAAACAGGATTCTCCACAGACCAATATCCTGGCCACACTGAACACCTGCACCTTCTCGGGTCACGAGATCAAAATGCAGCATACTCAAGATCACCCGGTGCTGAGCGAAGTCGTAACGGACGAAACCGGCGATGTGGGATTCGAGTATGAGCCGCAAGCCATCGGCACCACCTTTGAAGGCATTTTATCCTCCAGCCCCGACCGCCTGACCTCCACGCTCGATTTCACACTTATCCATCACCCGGCAGCACCCGTGTCCCGGATTGAAAGTATCGAACAAGTGCCCGCTGCCGTGCCGATGAAACTGTCCGATGTGCCCACCGAAAAAATGCAGGCCTCCATTACCTTCATGCCCGGCACGACCCGAATCCTTGGCATGTGGAAACCCGTCGGAACATCGGATCTAGAGGCACTGGACATCGCTCACATCGCCATCCTGGAAACGGCAGTGTTGCCAGGAGAGTGAACGAAACAGAGTTCCCCTAACGATCACTCCGCCCGGCCCAGGGGACGAACTTCGCCGCCCACGGTCTGCGTCAGGCTGTCGCCCAGCTGCTGACGAAAGGGTTCGGCGAGTTTTTTCAGGCGCTCAACCACCTCTGGATGAGCGGTGCTGACGTCGGTGAGTTCGCTGATGTCATCCTTGAGATGATACAGGGCGAGGGGCTGCTGGGCGACCTTGTACCCATGGCGGGTGGCGATGCCCTCGATGCCGGATTGCGTGATGGCGGCGGGTTTCATGTTTTCCCAATTCGAAGGTTTGCCATCTCGGCCTGGGGTTTCATGAGGCGTGATGTAGGGATGGGCAAAGTGAAGTTTCCATTCGCCACTGCGGATGGCCTGCAACTCACCACCAGCATAGATAGCGATGGCTTCGTGGGGGCTTTTGGCCCCTTCTTTGCCTAACAAGAGATCCGTCACGTCTTTGCCATCCTGCGTTTTCACCAAAGGGGCAGGTTCTGCATCCTGACGCCAGGCCTGGAAGGTAGGCATGAGATCCATGGCGGTGAAGAGTTCTTCATTCACCTTTCCGGCAGGAACTTGGCCGGGCCAGCGGGCGATAAAGGGCACACGCACGCCTCCTTCATAACTCGTCAGCTTGCCCTCGCGTAGCGGGGCGGCATTGCCAGCATGGTTGCCATAGCTGAGGAAGGGCCCATTATCAGACATGAAAAGGATGAGGGTGTTATCTGCCACCCCAGCTTGCTGAACGGCCGCGAGGATCATGCCCACGCTCCAGTCCAGTTCCTCCACCACATCGGCATACAGACCGTGCGGCGACTGCCCCTTGAAGCGATCTGAAGCAAAGATGGGCACGTGCGGCATGACGTGAGGCACGTAGAGGAAAAAGGGATTCTTCTCATTGCGACGGATGAAGCTGACGGCCTTCTCTGTGATGCGACGGGTGAACTGGCTTTGATCAGGATCCACCTGCCCCACCTTTTCATCGTCGTAGAGCGGCAGCGGTGGCATCTCAGCGGCGAGCGAGGGGTGAAACTTGCTGTTGTCGTTGGAATAAGGGATGCCCCAGAACTCGTCAAAGCCGTGCTTCATGGGGTGAAACATCGCCGCCGTGCCCAGGTGCCATTTGCCATGGATAGCGGTGCTGTAACCGCGCTGTTTGAAGAGTTCCGGCAGGAGAAATTCATCTGGATTGATTCCTTCTTTGCTGGTGTGGTTCAGTGCCCCCTGCATGCCCACTCGGTTTGGATAACAGCCCGTCATCAGTGCCGCGCGCGAGGCACTGCATACCGCCTGGGCCACATAAAAGGACGTGAACCGGGTGCCCTCTGCGGCAAGACGATCCAGGTTCGGCGTGCGGATGGTTTTCGAGCCATAACAACCGAGATCGGAATACCCTAGGTCATCCGCGACGATGAGGATGACATTGGGCCGCAGGGCTTTAGCCAGCAGCGGCACAGAAGACAAGCTAAGAGCGAGGAGGGAAAGGAAAAGCAGTCGCATGAGAAAGGGGGCTCCCCAGCATCCGCCGGAGCGCCACCTGTTCAACGACAGAAACTGTCGCTGAATTGCGACAGATCATCGTCTCTGCATCCTCCCTACTCGCCCACCGCTCTCTTCAGTTCGTGCTGGGCTTTGTTAAACTCCGTCACGGATTTGACTCGGCCTTGACGGGCGCGGGTCAGCTCCTCACGGGCGAGGAGATACTCCAACACCACGCCGAGCTGGCTCGCCTGGCGGTCCTTGGCCAGCTTTACCATCTCTTCAGCAGCACTCACGGCTTCATCATTGATCGCCAATTGATCCTTGGCTGACTGAGCCTTCAGCACGGCTTCCACCACCTCACGACCAATGGCAGCTTTGATTTGGTTCGTTTGCAGGGTGATGCCTTGCTCCCGGGCATCAGCGATTTTCTGTCGTTGGCGATCAAGCAGGCCGCCTGGGCCGATCTTCCACCCCAGGCCCACAAAAAAGTCCTGCTGGTCACTGAAATTGCCAAATTCACCCGCATAACCACCCCCGAGCCCGCCGACGCTGTAACCGGCCTGCACACTGGGGATGATGGGGGCCACGCGAGTGCGGTCACTTTCCAGAGCCGCCGCAGTATGCGCCGCCCCCACTGCCCGCATCTCAGGCCGGTTCTGACTCGCCTGGGAGATGAGCGTGGCCACGCCCCGGGTGCTCATCAGGCTCACCGGAACGAGGTCAGCCTTTGCTGGACGCAAAGCTGTCTCCGGGGCCAGGCGTAAAATTTCAGCCAGCGCCGCCGCAGCCAGATCACGTTTTTCCTGGCCCTGGCGCATGCTGATCTTGGCCCGGCTCACCTGCGTCTTCACTCGCAGAAGGTCTGCACGAAAGGCAGTACCAGCATCAACCGCCCCGCCGAGCTGACCTGCGTAATCTTCGGTTAGGCGGAGGTCATCTTCGATGACGGCCATGTCCGCCTCCGCAGCGAGGAGATCATAATAACGCACCACCGCTTCCTGGACGATGTCACGACGCGTCTTTTCAGCCAAGTGCTCCGCCGCCAAGGCCTTTTGTTTGGCAGCCAAAGCGCTGTAATAAATGTCACCGGGAGACCAGTCAATCATCACCGCAGTGCCCACCGTGTACTGCTGTTTGCGAGCATCAAACACCGCCCCGCCAATGTCCTGCACCCGCCCTTCATGCCCACGATAACCGGTATTCAAAGAAAGCGTGGGCCAAAAACGCTGCCAGGCCTGCTTGGACTCCGCAATGGTCTCCGTATGCTTCACCCGGGCCTGCTCGATCTCGTCATTATTCGCCCCAGCCAGCTTCATCACCGTAGGCAGGCTGACATGCATGGGCTCTGCCGCAGCAATGGATGCTAACAAAAAATACAAAAGGATTTTCATGGTCAAATAAAGCGGCTTAAAAGTAGCTACAGGCTATGCGACTGGGCCTTCACCCGCATATTTTGCCGGAGGTTTCTCAGAATTTCACCGTCACCTCCTGCCCGTCTGTCAAAGGCACCGCCCCCGGCAGCAAGATGAGATCTTCGGGCTTCAGTTCAGGAATCTCGACATTCACTCCGTCATTGAAGCCGGGCTTCACGGCTATTTTGACGGCCTTGCCATTGACATGCTTGAAGACAAAGCTGTTCGCCTTCTCTTTCACTAACCCCGAAACAGGAATGATCGTGGCGCCGTCGTGCTGCTCCACCGCGATCCTGGCGGTGACGTAAAGCCCAGGGCGCAGGCGGCCGTCTTCGTTTTTCAGATCAGCCTCAATAAGCAGCGTGCGTGTGGCCTCATCCAGTTCGCCCGAGATACGAGTGACAGAGCCTTTGCTCACGACACCTGCCAGGGCCTCAGCCTTCACTTCCACCTGCTGTCCGACTTTCAGAAAGCCGCTTTCCAGTTCGATCACCGGCACCTGCAGACGCAAAGTGCTGGCATCCACCAACTGCAAAAGCGTGTCTCCGCCTTGGGCTGCGTAGGCCCCGGGATCCACTCTCCGGGCGGCCACGGAACCTGCAAAGGGAGCCTTGATCTGGGCAAACTCCAGCAGGGTGGTGGCTCGGTCCATCCCAACTTTGGCGATGGCCAGCTTCGCCTCGGCATCATCCACTGACTGCGGTAAAATGAGATCCGGTGATTTCTTGCGGGCTTCATGCAGGCGTTTCACCTCCACCTCTGCGGCAGTCACTTCTGCCCGATGACTGATGAGATCAGCCTCAAGTTCCGGCACTTCGATTTCGATCAACTTTTGCCCGGCGGAGACTTGGTCTCCCAGATCGACAGAAACGCTTTTTACATAACCGGCCACACGCGCTTTCAGCGCCACTTGCTGCCAGGGCGCGAGCGTAGCAGGCAGGCTGATCCAGCGATGGATGGCACCCTTTTGCGGCTTGGTGGCCGGGAGTTCCACAGCGGAAGCGCCAGACGTGGCGAGCGTCAGCAGCAGGATGGTGAATTTATAAGCAGGCTTCACAGGATTTCGGGAATAACAATGTTTGCTGAATGGGATGCAGGGCAGCTTCAGTTCAGGGCTTTTGTTTCATACAAAGCGCCAGATTCATCATCCGGATCAAGCGAAGCCGAGGTGGCTTTTTTGCTGGCCAACAAAGCGAACACAGCAGGCAAAACAATGAGGGTGGCCACCGTGGCGAGGGCCAGGCCACCCACCACCGCGCGACCGAGAGGAGCAGACTGCGCACCACCTTCACCCAGGCCAAGAGCCATCGGCATCATGCCTGCAATCATGGCGAAGCTGGTCATCAAAATGGGCCGCAAGCGGCTCACGGCACCTTCTACGGCACCGAGACGACGATCCCCCAGATGACCAATGCGGGCGCGGTCTGCAAAGGTGACGAGGAGAATGGCATTCGCCACCGCCACGCCCACCGCCATGATGGCCCCCATCGCAGACTGAATGTTGACGGTTGTTCCAGTAAAGAGCAACGCCAGCACCACCCCAGCAATAACGGCCGGCATGGTGGAGATGACGACAAAGGCCAACCGGAGAGACTGGAAATTCGCGCACAGCAGAAGAAAGATCACCACGATGGCAATGATCAGCCCATTGCTGAACCCTTCATAAAGTTGGTTATACGGGATCACCTGCCCACGCACATCCACCTTGGTTTTGCCATCTGGGGCCGGCCCCAGATCGGCCAGCACCTGACGCACGGCGGCGATGGCGCTGCCAAAGTCCTTGCCCACAATGTTGGCCGTCACGCTGACAATGCGCACCAGGTTGTAACGCTCATAGGTGCCCACGGCGGTTCCGGGCTCGATCTTGGCGAGGTTTCGCAGCAACACAGGCGTTCCGGTTTTCGATGTCACCGGCATGTTGCCCAGATCTTCTAACGATTGTGTCCGCTCCTCCGGAATTTGCACCTGCACGTTGAAGCTGATCCCCGTGGCCGGATCCGCCCAGAACACCGGGGCCGTAAAACGGCTGGAGGTGGTGGCGGCGACGAGAGAACGAGTCACATCCTCCACATCCACGCCTAACAAACCGGCACGTTCACGGTCGATCTGCACATTCACCGTCGGGGCATCCAGTGTCTGGGCGATCTGCACATCCCGCATAAAAGGCAGCGCCTTCAGCTTGGCCAT
This sequence comes from Verrucomicrobiota bacterium, assembly GCA_040386955.1. Classification (GTDB taxonomy): domain Bacteria; phylum Verrucomicrobiota; class Verrucomicrobiia; order Verrucomicrobiales; family Verrucomicrobiaceae; genus Prosthecobacter. The sequence continues at coordinate 69,248 of JAZKER010000011.1, read as the reverse complement.
GATCTTCTCCGCATGCTCCTTGCTGGTGGGCAGGCCAGGGCCGCTGACGGCGATCTCGATCGGTGTGGGCGAGCCAAAACTCATCACGCGGCTGACGATGTCCTGCGGCTCAAAAGACAGGCGCACATCTGGCAGCTCACGCGAAAAAATGCCGCGCAGCCTTTCCTGAAATTCCTCCACCCTGACTCCGGCTTCCGGCTTCATCTGCACCGCCAGCCAGCCCTCCTCCGGGCCGCCATTCCACAGATGCACCAAGTTCACCGGGAAGCTGGAATTGTGCACGCCCACCATGCCGATGGACATGTCGATTTTGTCCTCACCACCGGCTTCCGTGGCGATGGTCTTCAGGATCTGCTGGGCGATCTTCTCCGTGATGCCCACCTGGGTCCCGCTCGGGGCCCGGAAGCGAATCGCGAATTGGCCGCTGTCCGTCTTTGGGAAAATCTCCGTGCCCAGGAAAGGAGCGAAGGTGAGGATGATCAAGACAGTCCCCGCCAGATAGCCCGGCACCAGAATCCATCGGATGGCCACCGCTCCTTTTACCAGTCCCTGATATCCGCGTCCAAGCAGGCTCAGGCGATTCTCCTGATGCTTCGTATTCTTGGGCAGAATCCACACCGACAGCACCGGCACCAATGTGCTGGAAAGAATGAAGGATGCGAACATGGCAAAACCCACCGCCAGAGCCAGCGGAACAAACAGCGCCTGCGCCGCCCCCACCATGAAGAAAGCAGGAATAAACACCGCCAAAATGCAAAGCATGGCCAGCAGACGCGGCAGGGTCGTCTCCATCGTGCCATCCAGCGCCGCCCTCGCCAGGGATTTGCCACGCGCCAGATGGGTGTGGATGTTTTCCACTGTCACCGTGGCTTCATCCACCAGGATGCCCACGGCCAGGGCAAGCCCGCCGAGGGTCATGAGATGGATGTTTTGTCCGCTGATCCACAGGCCAAAAGCCGCAGCCAGCAGGGACAAGGGAATATTGATCACCACAATGAACGCCGTGCGTAGATCACGCAAAAACACCAGCACCATCAGCCCGGTAAGGGCCGCGCCCAGGGCCCCTTCTTTGACCAAATCATTAATCGTCCGATTCACCACCGGGGTCTGGTCAAACTCAAAGCTCACCTTGATGCCCGGTGGCAGCAGCTTCTGAAACTCCGGCACACTCTCACGCACTTTTTTGACGACTTCTAGGGTGGAGGCCTCCGCACGTTTGGTCACCGGCAGATAGACCGTACGTTTGCCATTGGCCAAAGCATAAGAGGTGGTCACATCGGCACCGTCAGACACGGTCGCTACATCGCGGATGAAGACCGCACCTGCCTCCGTCTTCTTCAAAGGCACTGCCTCCAGATCCTTGACGTTTGAGACGATGGCATTGGTCGGCACGATGGGATAGCGGCCATCCAGATTGATGTTGCCGGAAGGACTGATGGGATTGCCACGCGAGATCGCTTTCACAATGTCATCCGGTGACAAGCCATAGGCCTTCATGCGGTCTGGATTCACATTCACCAGGATGGCGCGCGAACTGCCGCCAAATGGTGGCGGAGCCGAGACACCCGGCAATGTGGCAAAGGCAGGGCGCACCTTGTTCAGCGCCTGGTCCTGCATCTGGTTCAGCGTGATGCCCGGATCATCCGTGGAAAAGACAAGGTGCCCCACGGCCACGCTACCAGAATCAAATCGCATGATGAACGGGGCCACGGTCCCAGGCGGCATGAAGGCGCGCGAACGGTTCACCTGCGCCACCGTTTCAGACATGGCTTGGCTCATGTCCGTGCCAGGGTGAAACTGCAGCTTCATGATCGAAGCGCCCTGGATGGACTTGCTTTCCACATGCTCAATGTTGGCGATGTAGAGAAAGTGGTACTCGTAACGGTAGGTCAGATACCCCTCCATTTGCAGCGGATCCATGCCACCATAGGGCTGCGCCACATAAATGGTGGGGATGCCCAGAGGCGGAAAAATATCCCGCGTCATCCGTTGCAGTCCCAGCCAGGCCCCCAGGCACACCGCCACCACAGCGACGAGAACAGTCCAGGGATGGCGGAGGGCAAAACGGGCAAGATTCATGTACAACGATGAAAATGGATAAAAAAAGCCCCGTCAAAACTGGCAAATGGACAGTTTCTTTCAAACGAACACCGATGCTTTTAAAAGCCCCAGAAGGGCGCAAACACCGATCACGGGCATCAGACCTACCTTAAACCTTTGCATGGCCACAAAGGCAGCCACGGCGAGCGATGCGACGAACCAGTCCATGCGACCGCCTTCCGGCCAGAGCGCATGAACAGTGAACTTCACCCCCAGATTCAAAATCACTCCCACCACGGCCGCGGTGATCGCCGTGAGGGAGGCACTGAGCCGGGGCTGTTCCCCGAGTTTCTCGATGTGAGGAGCCCCCAGGAAGACGAACAAAAAGCACGGCAAAAAAGTGACCCAGGTGGTGATTCCCGCACCCACGGCCGCAGCAGCGAGCGGTGTGAGCAGCCCCGGATGCTGCCACCCGCCCGCAAAGCCGACAAACTGCAATACCATGATCAGCGGACCCGGTGTGGTCTCAGCCAGGGCCAGGCCGCTCATCATCTGCGGGTGCGAAAGCCACCCATAGTTCTCCACCGCCTGCTGGGCCACATAGGGCAGCACGGCATAGGCACCGCCAAAGGTCACAAGCGCAGCCTTGCTAAAAAACAGGCCCAGCTGCGTTGGCGTGCTGCCCCAGCCAAGCCACGCCGCGACTGCAATCACCGGCAACCACCATAAAGTGAGACACACGGCCAGGATGCACACGGCACGCTTCCAGGACGCCTGCATCACCGGTGGCAGCACCAAGGCTGCCCCTTCCGGGGCTAGCATCGGACCATGCCCCTTCCCTGCCGGAAACTGCCGTGGCAGCCATTGGTGCCCCACCCACCCTAGCAGGGCTGCCAACACGATAATGATCACGAACGAAATCTGGAAGAAGTAAATGGCCACAAAAGACATGGCCGCCAGCCCCCAAAGAGCCGGGCTTTTCAGGGCCTTTTTGCCAATGCGCAGCACAGCCTCCAGCACCACGGCGATGACGGCCCCCAGCAATCCGTTAAAGATGCCGGCGAGCCAGGGCAGATGGCCACCCGCCATGTACACCCAGCTCAAGCCAAAGAGAATCATCACCGAGGGCAGCACAAACAGCGCCCCAGCCGCCACCCCACCCTTGGCTCCGTGCAGCCGCCAGCCGAGATAGGTCGCCAGCTGCTGGGCCTCCGGCCCTGGCAAAAGCATGCAGAAATTCAAGGCGTGGAGAAAATGTGTTTCACTGATCCAGCGCCGGCGGTCCACCAGTTCTTTGTGCATGATTGCAATCTGGCCTGCGGGCCCGCCAAAACTGATGAATCCCAGCTTAAGCCAGTACCGCACAGTATCGCCAAACGAAGGCATGGGAGTTTGAGCCTCATTCATCGTTTTTTGTCGGGTTTGAATTGGTGCGAGGAATACAGGGAAAAGAGAGCATCAAAGCAGTCGAACCCACGAGTCAGGATGTCTTCATCCTTCCAGCCGAGGTGAGCCCAGCCGCGGAAGATTGCCAGCAATCCAGCCCCCTCCTGCGTGCCATACCGACCGTCCGCCAGATCAGCATCATGGATGATGGCCGCCAGTTTCAGCAGCTCGGGACTCCCCAGAGCAAAACGTTTCAGCAACGTCTCAAAGGTACAGTCATCCCCGTTATGGCCAAATTCCGCTCCCACCATGTCATAGGGCAGAGCATCAGGATAAGCCTGAGCATCCGCAGAAAAAACAAAGGTGGCTTTGGGATCAATGAAGCGCTGGATAAGCCAGGCAGAACCGACCCGGTCCACCTCTGGCCGCGGCCGGGTCAACCAGACACGGTCCTGATAGTTCATTTTAGACAACTGTTTGGCCGAAACCCCGGCCTTCCCTTCCTTGAGACGTCCAAGCAGCATTTCCACGTCCGTCGCCTTCGGACATCCGAAGAAATCCATCCTCCGAACAGCCTGAAACTGAGCCATGATCTTTTCCGCTTCTTCGGCTTTGGCCGGAGGTCGCTTGCCTTTGGATGGAAGCAAGGCGCCCAGCGCCTTGATGATTTCCTCATAGTCAGCCGTCCGGGCACGCTGAAAGAGATCCACCAGTTCATCATCGCTCACACCGTCCACATCAGCGGCTCTCACCAGGGTTACCTCGCCGCCTTGTTCTCGCACACGCTGACCTAACCATTGAAAGCTTTCCAAAAGCTCAGGACGATCCGGCAGGACATAGGCGGAAGTTTTCAGAGACACCGCCCCCAGTCGCTTTAGCTGACGCCACAGCGACAGACGAGCCGCCCCCTTTTTTGCAGGAAGGCTGTAAAGAAAAAGAAGCCAACTCATTTCCGCCATATGTAATATGTATTACTGAATGTAACACATATTACAAAGCAAGAGAAAGTCATCGCCTTTCCAAATAGCTGGCTAACCCGCCGCTTTTTGGGGCAGGCACAGGCAAGCGCCACAGCTTTAACAGCAATGCTCCAGAACAATCGGGAGCTACTTATTGCCCTTCTTCAAAAACTTCTCCAGGTCCTGAATCAGCTTTTGCACGCCGTCACGAGGTTTAAGGTCGTTGGACTTTTTCAGCATCGGCAGCGCATCGGCCAGCTTGCCATCGGCGATGTTCATCTGGGCCAGACGGATGAGGGCATCAGGCTCGGTCTCTTTGATCTTGGTGGCTCGCTCGTAATAGGCCGTCGCCTTCACACTGTCCTTGGCATCGGCGAAATGTTGCCCCAGCAGCATCATGGCACTGCCATCCATCGGATTCAGCTCCACCACGCGTTGCAGGATGGGGGCTGCCGCATCGCCTTTGCCAGCGGACATTTGCAGGCGAGCTTCGACCTTCAGCATTTTGGCCTCGACTTCTTTCGGCAGTTGCTTGTCTGACGTAGCCTTTGCTTTGGCCAGCAGAAGTGAAGCTTCAGGCAGGGCGTTTTGGGCGGAGAGATTTTCTGCCACCATGACTATGTGCGGCACATCTTCCGCCGGATTTTTATCGCTCCGTTCCAGCCAGCGGCTGAAGGCACTGAGCGCAAGGGCAGGTTCATTGGTGGCAAGATAGATGTCCCCCAGGCGCTTGATGTCATCGCCCTTGGCCTGGCCACCGCGAACCAAAATTTCCAGATTTTCAGTCGCCTTGCCATTCTCCTTCATGGCGATGTAGGCCTCGGCCTGAAGGCTCAGCAGCTCGATACGGTCCGGGTGGTCGCGCAGGATTTCATCGCAGAGAGCCGCAGCTTCAGCGGCCTTCAACTGCTTGAGCTGGGCACGAACCAGCCCCATCTTCCAGTCGAGCGAGTCAGGCTCAAACATGAGCGCCTGGCGATAGGCGCTTTCAGCCGAGGAGGCACGTTCAAGGGCCAGCAATGAATAGGCCAGCAGGCCGTAGGTGGGGCCATCCTGGATGCCGAGGCCGATGGCCTTGCCCAGGCTGGCGACGGCTTCTTTCCACTTGCTGGCCTTCACCTGGGCCATGCCCAGTCCACGCCATGCGCGGCGAAAGGCAGGGGCCTTGTTGAGAGCGGAGAGGAACCACTTCTCGGACGGATCGTTCATTCCGTTGTCCAGATAGAGGCTGGCCACCTGAAAATCGAAAATCGCATTGGAATCCTTGCCCACCACCTTGGACAAAAACTGGATGGCATCCAGCGGCTTGGCCATCAGTGGCAGGAGCTGCTGCAGGATCTCACGATCCGCATCCTTCAGCTCAGGCTCCACATCCGGGATGTTGCCATAAGTGCCGACGAAGTAGCGTGCGAAAGCCGGATCATTCCACATCTGCAGGGCATACGGGGCCTTGTGGGAAGAGGCCGCCTGGAGCTGTGAAAACCCAAGGAGCAGGAGGCCGGGGAGGAGACGCTTCATTCGAATCGGAAGGGGAGTTTCAGTTTAAAGGACACGGGCTTGCCGGCACGGGTGCCGGGCTTGAAGCGCCACTGGCGGGCGGCCTCGATACAGGGAGCATTGATGGAAGGATCTGGCGTATCGGTCACCTCCGCCTTGGAGACACTGCCATCTGGGCCCACCACGATGATCAGGTTAACGACCCCCTTGGCCTTGTGCCGCTGGGCTGTCGAAAGTTTCGGTGAGGCGCGGTTCACGGGTTCCGGTTTGTTGTCCAGCTGCCCGCCGGAAAGCATGTCTCCCATGCCGCCCATGCTGCCGGAGCCACTGCCACCGATAACCCCACTGCCGAAACCGACCGAGGAGCCAAAGCCCCCTTCCCCGCCGCCCGCGCCGGAAAGGGCGGAGCTGAGATCTGAAAGGCTGGCTGCACTGAGGGCAGGGCCAGGAGAAGAGGCAGCCGGGGCCGCCAGTTCGCGAAAGTCCTTCATGTCCTGTTCAATGTCAGGCACGGGCTCTTCCAGCTTTTCCTTGGGCTCTTCCTCCACCTTCTTCTCTTCTTTTTTGTTCACCTCCACCTCCACGAGCACTTCCTTTTTCTTCACGCCTTCTTCACCTTTGGGAATCAAAAAACCGCCAAAGAGGAATACGATGGCATGAAGCCCCAGGGCAGCGAGCAGGCCAACGACAGCTTGTTTCATGACAGGAGGATCGTGGCAGCGAATTACTTGCGCTCGACAGAATGGGCGATCTTGGTGAAGCCAGCTTTGCGGGCCTCATCCAGCACTGTGACGATGAATTTGTAAGGCACGTCGCCGTCCCCATTCACCACCACCTGGCCGTCTTTGTTGGCGGACTTGAAGCTCTGCAAGCGGAGCGGCAACTGAGCGGCATTGATCTTTTCCTTGTTGAAAAAGATCTCCCCCGTCTGGGCCAGGCTGAGTGTCAGGGTCGCATCCTTGTTATCCTTGGGGCTGGCCGTGGAGGCAGCCGGATTATTCACCGTGATGCCTTCGTTCTTGGTCATGGAGAGGGACACCATGACGAAGGTGGCCAGCAGGAAGAAGACCACATCGATGAGCGGCACCACTTCGATCTTGGCGTGCTTTTTGGGCTTTTTGCGAAACTTCATGGTTAGGCGGGGAGAGGGTCCTGGCCGAGGGGCTTGCTGGCAGCGGCCTTGCCAGTGATCTGCTGGAGTCCACCACTTTCACCCGCCATCATCTGACGATGACGGTGGCGCAGCTCTTCCTCGTGCTTCTTGTTCTTCTCAATGATGAGCTCCATTTTGGAGGCCGCGACTTCCAGTTCATGTTCGGCATCTTCCACCATGTTGTTGAGGTAGTTGAAGGGTACCAGACCCGTCATGGCGATGACTAGGCCGAAAGCCGTGGCGATGAGCGCCTCAGCGATACCACCCGTGATGGCAGAGGGAGCGCCCATGTCCGCACCGATCGCAGCAAAGGAAGCCATCATCCCGGTCACCGTGCCCAGAAGTCCCAGCAGCGGGGCAATGGTCATGCCTGTATCCAGGACGAAGAACCCACGTTTGAATCGCTTGATCTCCATGGAGGCGGCCATGCCGAGCGCATCGGAGATGTTCGTTTCCACATGCTCAAGAGCGTGGGAGAGGGCACGGGCCACATAATCCTTGGACTTGCTGCCCAGATTGATGGCTTGGTCAAAATTACCAGCTTCAACAGCCTCCAAAAGCTCATGCACATCCCTCGGCTGACGGCGTTTTTTCTCACGCAGAATGAAGAAGATACGCTCCATGGCCGTGCCGAAAACCAGGATGCTGACAAGCAGGAGCGGGTGCATGATCGGACCACCGTGCTTGTAAGTGTCTAACAAACTGTGCTTAGTCACAAAGTCCTTGATGGCACCGCCCAGGGTGGCATCCAGCGGCAGCATGCCTTTGCCCGTCTCCACCAGCGTGGCGATGGAGGCATTGATCTCCGGGGTGATGCTGCGGATGATCGGCATGGGTGAACCGACCTGAGGCATCGCAATGCCGGAGCCGGTGCCGCCTTTGGCCGAAAAGAAGGCCATGGGACCGATGAGGGCAAATTTACCATCCATGACAAAGCCCTGGCTGTCCACGGCCTGCCCTTCAAAACGGGTGCCGCCGATGACTTCTGTCAGCCGTGCAATGGCTGCTCGGATGAGGCCGACCTGCGCCATGAAACGATCCTTAGCCGTGGCTTTTTCATCATCGCTCGCGGCCTTCGCCTTGTTCAGGGCTTCGCCCAGACGCTGCAGCTCGCTGACGTGCACCTTGGACTCATAGCCCTTGGTGAACTCATCCATGATATTGGTGAGATAGGTGCTCTCATCGGTGGCCAGCTTGACCTCATTTTTGAGGTTAACCACGTTCAGTTCGGCCTGGTCGAGTTCACGCGTCAGGGGGGCAAATTTCTCCTGGAGGGATGCCAGCTCCGCTTCCGCAGCCGAGAGCTTGCGGTTCATCGGTTCCTTGTCTTTGTCGATCTCCCCGCGCACTTTGGAAAGATCCTCCAGGCTTTTTTCATAGTCCTTCTTGGCCGAGGTGGCGGCTGAATTGAACACTGAAGGAGCAGGAGCCTGCGCATGGGCCGTGGCAAGGGCCAGCCAGGGAGCGCAAAGAATAACAAAAGGTTTCATACAGTTTAAAGGCGGCAAAAAAGGTTCAATCAATGGTGGCTGGCAGCTCGACGAGCTTGGGGCTCACCGTCTTTTTCATGACCTCGAGCACTTCGATCATGCTCTTGGCGATGGTGGGATCTGTCTTCCACACCCAGGCATCCGCATTGGGGACACCCACACCGCCGATGTCACCGGCAGCATTGACAAAGTAAGCCTGCCCCAGACCGATGTAGACCGTCTTCACCTCGGCCTTCTTGCCGTTGCCCACTTCATGAATCTCCGGCAGGGAGGCGATTTCCAAATTCGCCTTGTTCAGTTCATTCAGCACGCCCAGCACGTTCTGGTAGCGTTCCGCGGCCGTGATGTTTTTGACTTCGGCGCCCTCCTTGGGAATGCGGTCTGCCAGCACTTTAATCTTCTCTTTGACGTTCGTCGGCACGCGAACAACGAGTGCCCTCACGCCTTTTTCCAGTTCTTCAGCAGCCGCCAGCAGGGCATCGCTTGCCTCTTTGGCCTGGGCTTTCTCCAGTTCCACTTCAGCCGCGCGTTTTTTGGCATCGGCCAGCTTGGTCTCAGCCTCAGTGATCTTCTTTTTCATCTCCTGCACGGACTGCTCCACCAGGGTGATACGGCCTTCGAGGAGGGCCTTGCCCTGCTCCCACTCATGCCGCTCGGAGGCGATGAGGCGCTCCGTCTCCGCCCACTTTTGCAAAAGCGCCCGGGCATGGTTCATGGAGTCGCCTGCATCCGCAGGGGCGCTGGCAGGCTCGGCACCGGAGGCCAGGCCGATCATGGCGAGGCACAGCATTGGAAAAAGTCTGAGGACGGAGGTGTTCACGTGGGATCAGTAGGACGAATTTCCCGCGCACGAGGGCTTGTGAAGGGCCTATGCTGCGGTCTGGATAGTGAAGTCACGTCCCTGAAATCCAAAGATGATTACGGTGACAAAACAGTCACAAAGGCTCTGCGATGGGAGCCCCTGGAATGGCTTTTTCCATTCCGTCTGTGAAACGGTTCCGACAAACAGGGGGCCATTTGCCCTCGAAAAGCCGCGATCTTCGTTTCTCCAAATCCTGGTGGAGACCGTCACTTAAGTGCCTGTTTCGTAACTCCCGGCTTTTGCCAACTTCCCTGCCCGCCTTGGCACTGAATCTGTTTCCTTGCTTGATCCCGCCATTCTGGCGATGAAGGAGTGCCCCGCCGAATGTCCAACCCCAAGCTTTTCCCTCTCGAACCCCTTCCGCCTGCGGGCCAGTCCCAGCAGCAGCAGATGCGTGGTCTCGATGGATGTCTGCTCAATTACCGGGCCATGCCGGGCGTCTTTGACGAAATGGTGCTGCCCAGCGGTGAGCTACGCCCCCACTGGAAGACCTTCGGCAGCTTTCTCGCCCAGTGCTCGGATGCGGACCTGAAACAGCGTGGCGAAAGCATCCAGCGCCTGCTGGCAGACCACGGGGCCACTTATAACATCTATGACGATGCCCTGGGCACCAGCCGTCCCTGGATGCTGGATCTCCTGCCCTTCATCGTGGCAGAGCAGGACTGGCGGCGAGTACAAGAGGGGCTGGACCAACGTGGTCGCCTGCTGAATGCCATCCTTCTGGATCTCTACGGCCCCCAGAAACTTCTGCGGGACGGCCTGCTGCCCCCTGGCATCGTCCAGGCCAATCCGGGCTTCCTCCGCCCCGTCATGGGCGTCAATCCTCCCGGTGGCAAATTCATTTTCTCCCTGGGCTGTGACTTGGTTCGGGATGCCGGTGGTACCTGGCGGGTGCTCGCAGACCGCGCGCAGGCCCCCAGCGGCCACGGCTACACCCTGGAAAACCGCATTGTAATGTCCAACGTGTATGCGGAGGAGTTCAATGCCTCCCGTGTCCGTCGGCTGGCCAGCTACTTTGAGCTGAAGCGGGAGATGCTGCGCTCCCTCGCACCGAAACATCGCCATGGGGATGCGGGCATCCTCATGCTGACGCCGGGCCCCTACAACGAGACCTACTTTGAGCATGCCTTCCAGGCGCGCTACCTCGGCTTTCCCCTCGTGGAGGGGGCAGACCTCACCGTGCGCGACCGCAATGCCCAGCTCAAGACCCTCGAGGGTCTGCGCCGGGTGGAAGTGATGGTGCGCCACGTGGACGATGTCTTTTGCGATCCGCTGGAGCTGAATTCCGGCTCCCTCCTCGGCACACCCGGCCTCATGGAGGCCTGGCGCAGCGGCAACATCGCCCTGGCCAACGGCCTGGGCACCGGCGTCATCGAAACCCCTGCCCTCCACCCCTTCATGCCAGGCCTCTGCCGCCACATCCTGGGGGAGGAGCTGAAGCTGCCCTGCGTGCCCACCTGGTGGTGCGGCCAGCGGCGGGAACTGGAAATGATGATGAAGGATCCGGACCGCTGGGTGGTGAAACCTGCCTTCGTCCGCGGTGCCCGCGACCCCGTTTTCATCAAGGACCAGGAAAAGGAACAAAAGGCCCGCCTGCTGGAAAGCATCCGCGCAGCCCCGCATGAATGGGTGGCGCAGGAGGTTCTCAGCCTCTCCACCACTCCCACCTGGAATGGCAGCAAGATGGAGCCCCGCTCCCTCGTCTGGCGTGCGTTTGCCATCGCCCAGGGAGACGGCTTTGCCACCATGCCCGGGGGCCTGGCCCGCGTCAGCCCAGAGCCCCAGCGCTGGCTCGTCACCATGCGCAGTGGCGGCATCAGCAAGGACACCTGGGTGCTGGGCGATGGCACGGAGGACACCGCCTTTGGTCATCTCAGCCAGCAGCCCATCGTCATTCGCCCAGCCCGCCCGCCCAGCGGCGTCCCCAGCCGTGCCGCAGACCACCTCTTTTGGTTAGGCCGCTATGCAGAACGGCTGGAGCTCACCGTACGCATGGCCCGCGTGGTCATGCAGCGCCTCGCCAGCGAACGCGGCCTCGTCCAAAGCCGCGAGGCCCAGAGTTGCGTGGCGCTGATGGTGGAGATCGGCCTGCTGCCCACCGGCACCACCAGCCTGCGCGACCATCTGCAGGCTCTGGTGCAAGACCCCAAACGCGACGGCAGCGTACCAGACCTCCTGGGCCGCCTGCGCTACAATGCCTCCGCCGCGCGGGATCGCCTCTCGGACGATATGTGGCGTCTTTTCAACCGCCTGGACCGCGATGCCCGCCTGCCAGCAGGACCGTTCAGCCTTTCCGCCGCGCAGAGCGCGCTCGACACCCTGGTGCTGGATCTCGCCGCCCTGGGTGGCATGCAGCATGAAAACATGACCCGTGGCCACGGCTGGCGGTTCCTGGAAATCGGTCGTCGGCTGGAGCGGGCAAACATCATCCTCACCCTGCTTCAGGGCACCCTGAAACAGGCCCCGCAGGATGACAGCATCCTCAGCCCCCTGCTCGAGATCTGTGACAGCACCATGACCTACCGTCGTCTGCACTTCGCCCGCCCCGTGCTGGCCCCAGTCCTGGATCTGCTGCTGCTCAATGACATCAACCCGCGCTCCGTCGCCCATCAGCTCATGGTTCTGGGCCGTCAGGCCAGCCAGTTGCCCATGGATCCCACCCTGGACTCCCGCATGCCGGAAAAACAGCAGACCGACGTTCTCCTTTCAGACCTCAGTTCACTCAATCTCAACACCCTCGCCCGCACGCCAGCAGAGCTGCAAGCAGCCGTCACCGCCACCTGTGACACCCTGACCCTCGGCCTGGAAAAACTCTCCGACATCATCACCGAGCATTACTTCAGCCATGCCATCCGGCGGGTGGAATGAACCTCGCACCCTCCAACCCTAAACCCTCGTGCGTTACAACATCATCCATCGGACCACGTACAACTACGAAAGCCCGGTCACCGTTGGCCATTACACGGCCCGGCTGGAGCCTCGTGCCCTGCCTTTCCAGGAATGTCCGTGGCATGAGCTGACCATCCGGCCGGAGCCAGTGCAGAGGTCCGAACGATCCGACTACTTTGGCAACGCGAGTGTGTATTTTGAAATTGAGGGTTCCCATCAAAAGCTGGAAGTCATCGCCCGAAGCCTCGTCGAAGTGGAGCGTGCCAAGACCTTTGACCCCTCCCGCACACCTGCCTGGGAAAGCATCCGCGATGCCTGCCGCAGCGATGTTTTCAATGCCACCACGGCCGCAGGGGAACTGACTTTTGCCTCCACCCTCATCCCCGTCGGCCCTCTGTTTGCGGACTATGCACGCCCCTCCTTCCCGCCTCGAAGGCCCATTCTGGAAGGCGTCTGCGACCTGAACCGCCGCATCAATGAGGACTTCATTTTCGACCCCGCCGCCACGGACTATGCCACCCCGGTGGAAAAGGCCCTGAAACAGCGGCGCGGCGTCTGCCAGGACTTCGCCCAGGTCATGATCGCCTGCCTGCGCTCTCTCGGCCTGCCTGCACGCTACGTCAGCGGTTATTTGGAAACCCTGCCGCCCCCAGGCCAGGTCAAGCTGGTCGGTGCCGATGCCTCGCATGCCTGGGTCTCCGTCTATTGCGGGGAAATCTGTGGCTGGATGGATGCCGACCCTACCAACAATGTGCTGCCTTCGGAACGCCACATCACCGTCGCCTGGGGGCGTGACTTTGCCGATGTCAGCCCGCTTCGCGGGGTCACCATCGGCGCGGGAGAGCAGCGCCTGCAGGTCGCCGTGGATGTGTTGCCGGAGCCCGACTGACCCCTCTCCCATGCAGCTTCACCGGCACCCCTGCGGTTTTTTTTACTCCCAACCCTTCGCTGATTTTTTGAGCGAAAAAAATCTGGCTGAATCCCCTGCTCACGGCGGTGAACTGCTGGCCCTCGAGTATGTGCGCTGCCGTGAAGGACCGCAGGCTGGTAACGCCTGGTGGCAGCTCACCTGGGTTTCCCTGCTCAGCACACCCGCCCACCATCGTTTCTTCTTGGGCGAAACGGAGCTCGCCTTCTCCCGGCAGACGCTCACCGGTCTGTCAGGCCATCTGCTGCACTATTCAGGCGGGCAGGTTGTCGTAAAACGGTAAACCGATAGTTTGCCCACCTCCACGGTGTTTACTGCCACATGAAACGCCGCACCCTCCTCGCCGCCGCCAGCGCCACCTTTGCCGCACCTTTCGTTAGGTCGCAGAGCAAGACCAGCCTTCAGGGCAGCACCATCGGTCATGGCCAGCACCGCTACCAGGTGGACCTGGAATGGTGCAAGGCCAAGCGTGAGCAGCATCCCGTGAAAGACTGCCATGAAATGGTGATGGATGCCCAGAAGCGCCTCATCATGATCACCAATGAGGCACGCAACAACATCCTCATCTTCGACAAGGAAGGCCAGGTCCTCGATGCCTGGACACTGAAGCTCAAAGCCGGCCATGGCCTCACGCTCGACAGCCGTGATGGCAAGGAATGCCTCTGGCTCTGCGATCCCTCCGGCGGTGCCGTCATCAAGACCACGCTGAAAGGCGAGGTCTTGATGAAACTGCCCCACGCCAAAGACTGCGGGGCCTACGACGCCGTCTCCAAATACGCACCGACTGAAGCAGCCGTCGCCCCCAATGGGGACATCTACGTGGCGGATGGTTACGGCTCCCAGTTCATCCTGCACTTTGACAGCCAGGGGAAATTCATCCGCAAGTTTGGCGGTCTCAGCACCCAGGCTATGAACGCCGGCAAGTTCATGCAGGCCCACGGCGTGGCCATTGATTCACGCGGACCGACCCCACTCGTTCTTTGCACCGAGCGTGTGCGCAATGAGTTCCATTGGTACACGCTGGACGGGCAATACGTCCGCTCCGTCTATCTCCCCGGAGCCTTCATGAGCCGCCCTGTCATTGCCGGTGATCTCCTGCTTTCCGGCGTCTGCTTCGGCATGAAGCCTGGGGACTATCGCATGTGGCGGGAGCGCGGTTTCATTGTCATCCTGGACAAGGACAACCGGGTGATCTCCGCCCCAGGCGGCCAGTCCCCCGAATACGAAGGAGACCAGGTGAAATTGCTGCTGCAGGACCAGCCAGTCTTTCGCAACGTCCACGACGTCTGCATGGATGATGAAGGCAGCCTCTATGCCTGCCAGTGGAATGCTGACCAGGCCTACCCCTACAAGCTGTGCAAGGTTTAAACCGCGCACCAGCCTAACCAACATTTTGGCAATGCTTTTGTTCACTTCTGGGCGCGCAACCGTTCCAACCCCGCTTCATCGGCACCAATGCCAGGCTCCGCAGCCGCACCCTCTGTCCACTTCGATTCCAGTTCACTTGCCACCGTTTTCTGAAACGCAGCAAAGGTCTCTGCCGTGAAGAAGTCAGGCCCTTTCCGCAGACTTTTCAGATCATACCGATTACCGCTCCCTTTCCAGACGGCTTCATCATAGATGAGGACATCCGGCTTCTCCGATGTCCCCTTCACCACACTCTTCGTCAGGTTCATTTCGCCACCTGGCGTCACCGTCATGTTGAGCCCAACAAAGGTGCAGTTCTCTGCGACCAGCAGGCTGTTTCGTGTAATTTTGACATCGCCCGCTTTTCCGGGTGCACGGCGGATTAGCACATTCTTCAGCGTCACGCGGCTAAGCCCGTTTTGCGGGCGGTCCACATGCTGGGCCACAGACAGTGGGTAGGCAGCACTGCTTTCCACCAGTACATTTTCCATGCTGTGCGGGGAGTCGCCGATGAAAAAGATGTCATACCCCAGGCAGCCGCTGATGAAGACATTCTTAAAGTGGGTCACACTGGAAACGGTGTCACAAAGTCCGGTCGAGTTACCCATGCTCACAAAGCCGTCCACGTGGCATTCAGCCGCTTCGTGGGCGCTGAAGCCATCGTCCCCGCAATCAATCGCGGCGATGTTTTCAAATACAGTGTCCACTTGGTCGCCATGGATGTTAAAGCCGTCGTTATACACATGCGTGCAGGTGAGGTTGCGCACCACCAGATGCGCTCCATTTCCTGATAACGCCACACCGCTGCTGCGCAGAGGGTAGCGCAGGTTCGCCGCATCCAGCCCCTGCCCTGCGGGCAGCTTCACATAAAAGGCGTCTTCTTCCTGGACGTACGTCCACTCGTCGGGCTGCAACTCGGCCACCTTTTTCAGAGGCAGGCTGGGACCTTTCGCGGTGCGCCCCATGTGGTTCATGCGTCCGTTCCAGAGGAAAAACCAGCGACCCAGGATGGCCGGATCCATGCGCGGCATGAGCTTCACTTTTCGGAACAGGCCCTCTCCCAGAGACTCCCAATCCACCGCCTTCACCGGTTCGCTTCCCTCAATGACTGAGCCATGGCCATCCACCGTCACCGGCTTGCCTGGCAGGCCGCGTTTGGCGGCCAGGACCACGCTTTCATGATAAGTGGCCGGGGCGAGGTGAACGGTGTCTCCGGGCTGCGCCAGCTTCACCCCACGCGCGATCGTTTTCACCGGGGCAGACACACCGTCATTGGCATCGTGACCATTCACCGGATCCACCTGTATGGCAGACAGGGAGGAGCAAAAGAGCAGGTAAGGCAGGAGAAAGGCAGGCTTCATGAGAAAAGGCGTAGGCCGCCTTCTTCATACTCTCCCAAAGCCCAAGATCCATCAGCCAAAAAATGGCACTACCTGCCCGCACCGGAGGTGATGTCCTTCATGCGTTCCTCGATTTCTGAAGTGAACTGATCCCATGTGAAGCGCCAGCTCCAGAAATCCCCCATTTTGCCCGGAGTATTCATGCGTGATTCACTGCCCAGCCCCAGAAGGTCCTGCAGGGGCGCGATGGCCATGCGGGCCTGCGATCCCCAGACCGCCCGGATGAAGTCCCAGTGCAGCTCCGTGCCGTCCGTCTTGGTATAACCAAGGATGGTACGGCGCTCCGCCTGAATCTGTTCCGCCGAGCGCGTCGTGTCTTCTCCCTCACCGCTGTTAAACAGGCCCAGCACCGTATCGTTGTCATGGGTGCCCGTGTAGGCCACCGACTCATCGGGATAATTCTCTGGCACGTAATCTTCGGAAAGGCTGTCCGCCCCAAAAGCGAACTGCATCACCTTCATGCCAGGGAAACCATGGCGCAGTCGTAGCTCCGTCACATCGGGAGTGATGATGCCCAGATCCTCGGCAATGACAGGCACATCGTCCCCCAGCTCGCCTTTCAGCGCCTCAAACAACGCATCTCCGGGTGCCCCCACCCAGCGACCGTTCACCGCCGTCGGCTCCGCAGCCGGAATTTCCCAGTAAGCGGCAAAACCGCGAAAGTGGTCAATGCGAACGATGTCCACCATCTCCAGCGTCTTGCGCAGGCGCGACTTCCACCAGGCAAAGCCCTCGGCCTCATGCGCGCTCCATTTGTACAAGGGGTTTCCCCAGCGCTGGCCTGTGGCGCTGAAGTAGTCCGGCGGCACACCGGCAACGACGATGGGATCTCCCCGTTCATCCAGTTCAAACAGGTCTGGCCGGGCCCACACATCCGCGCTGTCATGGGCGGTGAAAATGGGGATGTCACCAATGAGGCGGATGCCCAGTTCCTGGGCGCGGGCATGCAGCTTTTGCCACTGGCGGAAAAAGAAGAACTGCTGGGCCTTCACTTCCTCCAGCGCCTCATCCAGCCGCACGAGCGCATCGTTCATGGCTTCCGGTTGGCGCATGGCCAGTTCCACCGGCCACTCATTCCAGGGACGTCCACCACATTCCGCCTTCAGGGCGATGAAGAGGGCGTAGTCGTCCAGCCAGTCGGCCTCACGTTCGCAAAAAGCCTCAAATGCGCGCTCCAGCAGCGGGCTGGACTCACACTGGCGGAGGAACCGCTGGCAGGCCAGTTTCAGGAAAGCCGTGCGCACCTCTTCCGCAGCGATGAAGTTCACCTTATGATCAGGAAAGGCCGGGATCATGGCCAGATCCTGCGGGGTCAGCACCCCGTCATTGCGCAGGGAGTCAAAGCTGATCATCAGCGGATTGCCCGCAAAGCTGGACAGGCTCTGGTAGGGAGATGCCCCAAAGCCCGTGGGCCCCAGAGGCAGCATCTGCCACAGCTTCTGCCCCATGCGATGCAGGGAGTCCAGCCAGCGATGGGCTTCCGGACCGATTTCACCGATGCCAAACCTTCCCGGAAGCGAGGTCGGATGCAGGAGAATACCACTGGAGCGCGGAATGGAAAACATGGTTGGTGGGATAAGACAGCCAGGGAAGGCTTCAATCAACCTCTAGCACAAACCGGGCCTGACTTACTTTTGCACCACGCCCTCGGCCGTGATGGTCTTCCATTGCAGGATTTCCTGCTGGAATGCCACCTCGCCCGTCACCTTTTGCCACTTCTCGCAGGCATCAATGAGGATGCTGCAGATGGAGCGCATAAAGGGCGGATCGCTCGTCACCGCTGGCTCCGTCTGAGAATGGCTCCACAGCAGCGCCGCATCGCGTTTCAGGTCATCATGCAATCCCAGCAGCGCTTCCAGACGCACGATCTGGGACAGCTCATAGATCCACTTGCCCCGGTCCGTGTTGTAGAGCCGCTCCACCTCCATGCATTCCCGGCGAAAGGCCAAAGCCGCCTGGGGATGCCCCGCCTCTTCACGAATCTCGGCCGCACCGCGCAGGGCCCTGGGCAGCAGCAGGTCATTTCCCTGCCCCCGCGCAATCAGGATCGCCTCATCCGTGGCCCGGAAGGCATCCTGCATCCGGTCGGTCTTGTTGTAGTGCCGGGCCACCTCAATCCAGCGGCCCACCAGCGAGTAATACTCCGCCCCCTGCTGGGAGGCAGAAAGCCGGATGCTCTCCTCCAGCGCCTGCGCCGCCGCCGCATAGTTCCCTTGTTTGGCCTTGATCCGTGACAGCGTCCGCAGGGCCAGGCCGTGACCGTGGGCCTGAGCGGGCGTATCAGCCGTACCATACAGGCTCATCAGCTTGTTGGCCGTTTCCTCCGCCTTCGAGTAATCCCCCATGCCGAGCTGCAGGTCGGCCATGAAGAGCAGATTGGACGTCTGCTTTTGCAAATCGCCCGAATTCGTCTCCATAAACTCCTGCACGAGCAGTTGGCCTTCTTTGCCACGACCTTGTCGCGCCAGCTCCCGTGCATGAAAGCGGGCCACCTCAAAACGCTTCTCCGTGTAAGCAGGCCCCAGCGACTTCCATTGCAGGCCGATCTCGTGGTAGTGCCTCAGGGCCTCCGGTTTGTCCCCCGTGTCCGAATAAGACCGAGCCATCAGCAGCCGTGCCGCCAGCGTCCTGGGGTCAGACTCACCGTACAGCCCCAGCGCCAGCTTGTACTGTTGCTGGCAAAGTGGCAGGGCACTGCGGTAATCCCCCATCGCCATAAAAATGGCGGTCAACTGGCCCAGCAGATCCATTTGCAGTTCCGGCTCCTCCTGCAAGTTTTCCACCTCCTTCACGCTCTCGTTCACGGCCAGCCGCAGCGCTTCAGGATTTTTGCCCTTGGCCACAAATTCGCCTGCCTGACCCAGCAGTTGGCTAAGAAAGCCATTGAGCGCATGGGCTTTCTTCGACTGGGATTCGGCTAGGACCCGCAGACGCTCGGCATTGGCGCGTGCCGCCGACTCCTGCATGAAGGCGTAGGTGCTGACCGCCGCCACGATGATGAGATTCACCCCGAGAATAGTCCCCAGGGCGAAGGCGGTACGGTTCCGCCGCACCAGCTTTTTAAACCGGTACCAGTTCTCCGGCGGCCCGGCGCTCACAGGCTCATCATCCAGGTGGCGGCGCAGGTCGTCCGCCAGCGCATTTGCCGAGTCATAACGTTGTTCAGGGTTTTTCTCCAGCGCCTTGAGGATGATCCAGTTCAGGTCACCTTCCAGGGCCTCCGGAGGGGAGGGCGAATGCTTGCCCGCCGTCAGACGCTGCCGTGCACGCAGGCTGGGCCGCACCGGCTCCACCTCATAGATGCGCTGGAGCATCGCCGTGAGTGAAGTCTTCTTGTCTGACGTGTCGGATTCCAGCGGCGGCACCCCGGTGAGGAGCTGATACAGGATGGCTCCCAGGGAGTACACGTCCACACGCACGTCCACCACCTCAGCCCCCAGCGCCGCCTGCTCCGGGGCCATGTATTCGGGGGTGCCCATCACCATGCCGCGCACGGTGTAGGCGATGCTTTCGCCCCCGATGCCATCATCAGTGAGGGCTTTGGCAATGCCGAAATCAATGATCTTGGCCACCGGCCCCGCATCCCCCTCGGCCACCAGCACATTGGAGGGCTTCAGATCCCGATGCAAAACCGCACGCTGGTGGGCATGCTGCACGGCCCGGCAAACATCTAAAAACAGGCTGATGCGCTGCCGGGCATCCAGTCCCGCCTCTTCGCAGTAGGAAGTGATGGGCCGTCCCTTCACCAGTTCCATGACAAAGTAAGGCCGCCCCAACGGAGTCGTCCCTGCATCCAAAACTACCGCAATGTTGGGATGCGACATCCTCTCCAGCGCGCGTCTTTCCGCCCGGAAGCGCGACAGCACCGCCAAGGAATCCATCCCGGGCCGGATCACCTTGATGGCCACCGTACGCCGGATCGGCTTCGCTTGATCCGCCTGCCAGACGATGCCAAAGCCACCTTCCCCGATCCGTTTGACCAGGGTGTAGTTGCCAATCACATCTCCCTCTTGCTCCACCTGGGCTTCCGCCATCAGGTCAAACGAATCCTCGAGAGCCAGATCCAGCATCGCCAGCGCATTGTGCGTGGGCGGGATCAGGCTGTCTGATGAGGTCGTAGCCGGGGAGTTAGCGTGACTCATAGCCGTTCAAAACCAAGAAAACCCGCAATGCCGTGATCCGTCAAGACAAGACGCATCAAGGCATCCTTCCTCCCGTCACCTTCCCGCTCCCAGGAAGGTGGCCGGGTCTTACAAACCGGCCTTCTGCAACATCAGGTCCAGCTGCTGCTGGAACTGCGGCACATCCGCTGGCGGTGGCTGGTACCCCTGAGGCGATCCATTGAGCCCCAACCGCCCCATTTGATCCAAGAACCAAGAGGCCTGCACGCCATCACTGAAAGTCACCTTGCCGCTGATCAGCGCCCCTGGAATGGCAATCTGATCGGCACTCATCTGGATGCTTCCGCCCGGCGCGGCCGGTGGTTCCAGCCCCTCTTCCCAGGATTCCAGTTCCGCAGGCTCCTCCACAGCAGCCGGGGCAGGCTCGGCAGGTTTCTCCACCTCACGCGGTTTGTCTTTGATGCGCACCCCCACATCCAGCATCAGCAGCCGGGCATCCAGGTAGGTCAGGGTGATGCCAAATTCCGTTTTCAGGCGGTCTTGCACCTGATTGAGATTGGCACCATCAGCAGCCCAGATTTCGACTTGGGCCAGTTGTTCGGGGGAAAGTTGCGACATGAGGGGGGTTGGGCAGATCAGCTCTTCATAGCACCCGTGACGACGGCACACAGCTTCGCTGCCTGGTCACTCAGGGCCTTCACTTGCTCTTGCGTCAGCGGTTTGTCCGCAGGCAGATCCATCAGCGGGATCAATTGCTGGAAACCTTCGCGCAGGGCTTTCAGCGATTCATTGTTTTGCAGGCGCGGGCTCAGGTGAACCAGACTGGCCAGATAGTACTCGGCGATGTCCTTGCGCAGCAGGCGCAGGCTTTTCTCCGGCGTGTAATTGTCATAAACACTGCGGGTAGCGATTTCAAAAGCGCGCAACCAGCCGCCCAGGCTCACGAGGTGGGCGATGTCCACATCCCGCAGCTGCACCATCTCGGCCTCTACATCGGCCTGGGTCAGCGCCAGTTCCGTGCGCAGCTTGTCCCAGTGACCTTCGATGCTGTGCTCGAACAGGCTCTGCGTGTGGCGGTTCATGCGGCTGCCCGTGCCCAGGACTTTCGCATACTTGATCAGCGCACGGCCCACATCTTCCATGGCCTCCACCTTCTCGCATTGGACGATGAGAAAACCGTCCGCGATCAGCGTGCCCAGGCCCAGGGAGACCAGCACCCGGTCCGAGGGCGTCTGGCGGGAAATGGGCCTCTTCAGCGCATCGTACGACAGCTTGCCCAGGCCATCCAGCATTTCGAACAGCTTGCGGATGCTCGGCGTGGTGAACTGGTTCACGCCAAATTCCTCCCGTACATGCTCATCTCCCAGGAGATCGTCCGGGATGGCCATGCGCTGCCCTTCCTGCCCCGGCAGGGGGGGGACGGGCGGCTTGGGCGGTGCCTCAGGCGCGGGTGTCTGTGCCCAGCCTCCCACCAGAGTGAGGGCGGTAAACACGCCCACAAGGCAGGCGCGGGCAGAGAATGGACGGACGGGAGACATGGCTGTTGAAGATATACGTGGGCGCTACACCTATTTCCAGCGATTGCTAGACCTTGTTTTGAAACAAGTGGCATGCCATTTTCCCCCGGAAAGCCCATCTTCTCCTTTCCTCGGGCCTTTTTGCCCGTATTCTTCGCCCCCCTATGATCAAAGTCGGTCTCGTTTCCCTCGGTTGCGCCAAGAACCTCATTGACTCCGAAATCATGGTCGGCCACCTCCAGCAGGCAGGCATGACCATGACCCCGGAGGCAGACCTGGCCGATGTACTCATCATCAACACCTGCTCCTTCATTGACATGGCCAAGAAGGAAAGCGTGGGCGCCATCCACGAAGCCGTGGATGCCCGTGAGGAACAGCAGAAGCGCAAAAAGCAGAAGATCATCGTCGCCGGCTGCCTGTCCCAGCGCTTCCGCGAAGAGCTGCCCACCCTGATGCCCGATGTGGATGCCTTCATCGGCCTGGACCAGATCACCGAAGTCGCCCCCATCATCCAGCGCCTCATGGGCCAGGAGCAGCAGGAAAATCTGGTCACCAAAGGTCCGAAGTACATCCCGGACTATGACACGCCCCGCTTCCGCCTCACGCCGAAGCACTTTGCCTACATCAAGATTGCCGAAGGCTGCAACCACACCTGCTCCTTCTGCATCATCCCCCGCATCCGTGGCCGCCACCGCAGCCGCACCCAGGAAAGCGTGGTCAAGGAAGCCCGCCAGCTCATTGAAAGCGGTGTGAAAGAGATCAATCTCATCTCCCAGGACACCACCTACTTTGGCATGGACAAGTGGGAGGGCGAACGCCCGAAACCCCGCAGCGAAGTGGACTCCACCAAAGGCCACTCCCTTTCCACCCTCATCCGTGAGATCAATGCCATCCCCGGCGATTTCTGGATCCGCCTTCTCTACACCCACCCTGCGCACTGGAGTGATGACCTCATCGCCGCCATCGCCGAAAGCCCGAAGGTGGCCCGCTACATTGACATGCCGCTGCAGCACATCAGCGACAACATGCTGAGCCTGATGAAGCGCGAGACCGACGGCGCCTACATCCGCAACCTGATCAAGCGCATCCGCGCAGGCATCCCGGACATCGCCATCCGCACGACCTTCATCGTCGGCTTCCCCGGCGAAACCGATGCCGATTTCAACGAACTGATTCAGTTCATCGAAGATGAGAAGTTCGAGCGCGCCGGCGTCTTCAACTACTCCCGCGAAGAAGATACACGCGCCGCCAAAATGGACGGCCAGATCCACCACATGACCCGCAAGGCCCGCTGGAACGAAGCCATGCGCGCCATCCAGCGCAGCGTCGAGCAGGTGAACCGCCAGCAGGTCGGACGCACCCTTCGGGTCCTCGTCGAAGAGCCCGGCGTAGCCCGCAGCGAGATGGACGCCCCGGACATTGACACCACCGTGTTTGTGGACAAAAACCTCCCTGTCGGCAGCTTTGCCGAAGTGACCGTCAAAGACTGGCGCGGCTACGATCTCGTGGCTGGCTGAGGCTTGACAGGGGGAAGTTAGCATCACCCAGCAGGCACCCATCCCCTTCACTGCGTAGTCTCCATGTAAACTGGGATCGGCTCAAAGGGCGATCCCAGTTATCCCAAAAACCCGCTAATCTGCCATTGCGAGTTGTTACAGCGGTCTACTGAAAAGCAACGTTGTGACACCTTCATAAAGCTTCAGAGAGCCCGCAAAAATTTGGATTTTCATCTTGATGGGCTGTGTCGGTCTCCCCGCAGACTTGTTCAAATTGAACCCCAGTTTGTTGCTGAGATTAAAGCCACCTCCAGGCATGCGCGAGGTGCCCATCCAATCCGTCCCATAGGGACCACCGGTTTCAAAAGGGAAGTTCTTATCATCTGAAGGATGTAAATACTTTTCAGCCGCAGCAAGAGTCAGATTGCTGTCTAAGGAGTATTTAAAGATCATCTCTTCGCGGACCGCCCCACCCATATTGCGAATCCTGATAGGAAACATAATTCGCCCGTCTTTCGTCCAAGCTTCAGGCTCGGTTTCAATCGAAGCTCCGTCCAGAGCCCCTCCATCCGATGTCAAAAGCTCAACCTTCGGAACTGCTTGGCCTTCAAGCAGTCTCTGCACTTCCTTGTTAACCAGAGAAGGAAATGCAGCCTGAATTTCAGCATTTTTCAAACTCAAGTCTTCGATTCTTGTCGTATGATCACTCCAATCCTGCCGAAAAATAATGCCCCATACGCCGCCGGTTACAGCCGCCGTAGCTAATACTCCTGAGAGCGCCGCCACAATGATATTTAGATAAGAGCGGCTATCGTCCAGCCGCTTTTCCAAGGCACCGATGCGTTGATTGATCAATAAGCTATTGTTGTTGTCAGAGGATTCGGGAGTCGCCATAGGCCTCCATTCTCCTTAAGAGATGGGTAATAACAACCACAAAGCGCGCCATAATCTTCGCCCACCTTAACCCGCTTCGCCGCTCTAAAACGAGCGCCTTCTCCGCCACATCACTCCAACCAAGGCAAGGCCTAACAAGAAAGCTCGACCAGGCTCCGGAACGACGACGTAAACGATGCCGTCCGAGAAGAACTGGGACGTGTTCCACAGCCCGTTTGCAAGTGTAGGCAGAACGAGGAAATCGTTCGCATTGGCAGACCCGGAAAAGTTGCCAATGTTCCAGTCCAGGAGGTTGAAAACATCGCCAATGGCAGGGGTATAACCGCTGGCCAGTTCCACCTGGAACTTCATTCCCAAATCCACCGTCAGGGTATCCGTGACCCGGATCTGATCATGCACGCCGATCAGGCCCGTGGTGGAAGTTTGGATGCCATCGGACGGGTCATCGGACAAAAGGATCGCATTGAGGGTTGCTCCATTCAGTGTCAGCAGCGCACCGATGTCAGACGTGAGGGCATTGGCATCGTCCTGAAGACGCAGCCCGCCAGCACTGGTGAAAGAGAGATAGCCCGTACCCGTGCCTGCGGCATCGCCAGGGCGGATCACGCCACCATTGATCACGGTGCTGCCATTCACCATGCCAGTGCCTGCGAGGATCCCGTTGGTCATCACATCCACATCGCCACTGCCAATGCTGCCGCTGCCTGCCGTGCCCACCTGGAGAGTGCCGCCATAGACATGGGTCTTGCTGGTGTAAGTATTGATTCCGTTCAGCACCAGCGTACCCGCACCGATCTTTGTGAGATCTGCCGTGGCATTGGCACTGGAGATCACGGCATTGACGATGATGTCACCACTGCCGCCGACATGAGAGGCGGTGGCCAGGATGATGGAGGAAAGGTTGGCAACCGCCGTGTTGGTGCCCGTTCCGCTCACCGTCACCGTAGGAGCTGTGGTGTAGCCCGAACCGGGATTGTTCACCGCCACTTCGATCGCATAGTTGTTGGTGTTGGTGGTGATGGTGGCAGCCGTCTCGGTCACACCGGGTGCATCGGCGACACTGACGTTAAAGGCGGTGTTCGAGTAACCGCTGCCCATGTTGATGATCTCCACGCCCGTCACGCTGCCACCAGTCAGCACCACCTTGGCATACGCCCCGGCACCGCCGCCGCCGGAAATGCCCAGCACCGAATAACCGTTGGTGCTGGTGGTGTAACCGCTGCCACCATTGGTGATGGTGAAGCTCTGGGCTGTCAGCCCCAGCGTGCCCACCGCGGCCGCTCCGCTGCCACCACCGCCCGCAATGGTGACGGTGACCGGCGCGCCGCTATTGCCGCCGGAACTCGTCATGGTGATGGAGGCGATGCCATTGCTGATGAGGGCCGGGGTGCTGCTGTTGTTGACCAAAGCGCCCTGATTGGCGAAGCCCTTGCCATTGAGGGTGATGACCTCATTGATGTTCGTCTGGCCGTTCAGGTCCAGCGTGCCCGCAGCTGCGGCGTTCGTCCCGGGCTGGCTGGAACCATCCGAGGTAACGGTGCGAGTCAGCCCAGCCGACACGACTGTGCCACCATTGCTGCCAGCCGTTGTGTAGCCACCGCTGCCCAGTGCGGTGGTGTTGCCGATCTTCAGAATGCCATCATAGACCGTGGTGACTCCCGCATGAACGTTAGGCGCATTCAGGGCCCAGGTTCCGGTGCCTGCTTTCACCACTTCCGTTTTGATGGAATTGGCCACCGTCGGGGTGGTTGCGACGGTGCCTGTGGCGATGCTGCCATTGATCACACCATTGCCAGCGCCCAGCATCCAGAGGCTGGATCTCGCCGAACCGATGGATGAGGTGACGCGGCCATTGAAGGTCGCCGTTTCCCCAGCCACGGTGTTTTCCAAAATGCCACCGCCCCAGATGTTATGATTCGCCAGCGCGGTTCCTGCCACAGCGGACAGACCGTTGCTGAGAGTGATCGAGCGATTGGTCGTCCCAGAGCCAGCGTTGCCAACCAGCCCGGTCTTTGAATTGACCTCATTGGTCAGTTGCAAGGTCGCTAGGCTGACCGAGTTCGAATAGGACTGCCCCAAAGCAATGTTGGACCCTCTTCCGATGGAAGAATTCACACCGCTGTTGGCAATGTTGTTGGTACTGAGGATGCCTGCCGCAGCCCGTGCATCCGCCGTGAAACTGTTGTTCGGATTCAGCAGCTTCAGGGTGCCGCCATTCGTGCGATAGGCACCGCCTGTGTTCGCCAGTTCACCCAGAAAGGTCACGCTGCCGCTCGTCACGTAAAAGGTGCCTGCGCCTGTGGCATTGCCACCAAAGATGAGCGTGCGGTTCACGCTGCTGACCGACCGGTTCCCAGAGGCCGTGAGGGCAAAGTCAAAATCAATGCGCTGATCGTTGCTGCTGCTGTTCGTGATCACCCCCAGCGGACTCGTCGCTACCGGCCACGAAACCTGGTTCCCCGTCAGCGTATAGGCCCCTGCCCCGGCGAGAAACGTGATGCTGCCCAGCGAATACCCGGCATTGAAGTTGTTGTTCGAAACACCGCCCGCGCTGTTGCCAAACTGGAGGACCAAATTGCCCCCGGAGATATTGTATGGGGTGACACTTCCCGTGGCATTCACCCAGTTGGCCCCTTCAGTGGGTGTGGTTGACCAATTGATACCGTTCGTCGGCGTCCACACGGCCTCATTGGCCGCGAAGGCCGAGGAAAAAAGGCAAACGCAAGCTAGGCAAATGAGCGCACGATGCCCGTGCAAAAGGGGGGACTGCATAGGAGGGGGGGAGGTAAAACGGTCGCGGGGGCGATCGCAATGAGCATAACCTTTAACCAGCAGGCCAGTTTCTCAAGGATAAAGGGGCCTGGATCACTCCCGCCAGGGCTCTCGCGATCTCCCGCAGCCGGAACTTTGGCCATCTTTTGCACGTTGGTCCCAGATTCAGGGCAAAGCTTATCCTCACGGACAGTCTCCCAAAGAAGATCGTGGTCAGGCCTCAGGCGTTTATTTCATTCTGCTGGGGCAATGCCCGACCCAATCCAGCCCGGCGAGCTGCCGCAGCCTCCTACGGCACCTCCGTCACCCAGACCTTTCCTCCCGCCCGGCGGAGGTACAGCCTCCGCATCAAACCTGGGCTACCCAGTCCAGCCAGCCTGGGGGATGCCCGCCCCACCTCAGGCAATGGCTGTCACAGCCACGCCTTCATCCCCTGTCTCACGGCCTGTCCAGGCGGAAGAAACACCCATCGTGGTGGAGGCGCTGCCAGATCTGTCACCCCCTGTTCGCCCACCCAACGCAGGTTCGTTTACAGGCAAACAGCTACCGGGCTGGCTGCTGGCCTGGAGGAAAATCGGTGGGGGATCATTGACGGCCAGCCTGCTGATCCATGTCGGGCTGCTGTTCGCCGCAGGCCTGGTCGTGGTCGTGACGCAGGGAATGGAAAAACGGGTGGATTTCCTCCCCGGCGGCGGCACCCAGCAGGGGGCACTGGCCTCCAGCGAAATGCAGCACCAGGTGCAGCAAAAAAGCGCTCGTCGCTGAACAAGGCCCTGCCGATGCAAAAACTGGTGAGCAAATCCCTGACGGCTGAAATAACCCTGCCGGATGCCCCCCTGAGCCTGGTGGACCTTCCTGATGCCAGCAGTTTCATCGGAGCAGGAAAGATCGGCAGCGGCGGATTCGGCACAGCAGGGGCTGGCGGCGGCTTCGGCAGTGGCTTTGGGAGCGGTGCCGTGAAGGGTTTTTCAGGCATGACCTTTTTCGGCAAGCTGGGCGGTGACGGCATGCCGGGGACGTTTTATGACCTGAAACAGACCTCCGACCGCAAGGTCACCGGATACACCGACTCCGAGGCTGCCTATGCGGAGATCATTAACAACGCGGCTAACAAAAAGTTTGCTCCTGAAGCCATGAAGGGATTTTACAAAGCATCCCAACAGATGAGCTTCACCTTTCTCGCCATCCCGAACATGTCGGCGAATGAAGGGCCCAAGGCTTTTGCCGTGGAAAAGGAAGTGGAGCCGCGCCTGGTTTGTCCACTACACCACCTCCATCCAGGCCTCGGAGCCGGGAGACTATCGTTTTGTCGGCTTCTTTGATGATGCCCTCCTCGTTTACATCAACAACAAGCCCGTCATTGATGCTTCCTGGTACCCTATCAACGATCACGGGGAGAAAAAACGCGACCCTGAAATCCGTCAGGACTTTGGTGGCCCCCTCATCTCCGGCAACCGCCACGCCTATGTGGGCCGTTGGTTCAAGCTAACCAGCCCAGCCCGGATTGACGTCGTGATCGGCGAGCGCCCTGGAGGCCGGGTGGGTGGACTGCTCCTGATCCAAAACAAAAAGAAAAAATACGTCCTGCGTGCGGATGGCACCCCCATCCTCCCCGTCTTTGCCATGAGCCCCCCCGACATGGAAGGCAGCAAGCGGCTGAGCGAATTTAAGAACGGCGATGTCCCTTTTGAAATCGCCCCCGACACCCCCGTGTTTAAGATGTGGAAGTCGGCTTTCGACTGAGCACCCAGACAGATCTGACCTGCGGGCAAGGCTGAGGCTTCAAAGGCTGGTCGCCTTCCTGGTTGCCCTCGGCCCCATCCCGCTGCATGTAACGGGTTCCCTTCCCCGCCCATGCCCACACTTTCCATCCAGCCACGCGCACGCATTTTTCACGGTCACGTCTGGGTCTATGCCACCGAGATCAAAGGCCGCTTCGGTGAGCCCAAGCCCGGAGACGTGGTACAGTTGCAGGACGCCCGCGGCAAGCCGATGGGCAGCGCCATTTACAATCCGCAGTCGCAGATCAGCGCCCGGCTGTTTTCCTATCGTCGGCAGGATCTGGACCTGGACTTTTTCATTCGCCGCATCGAACGCGCCCTCAAAGTACGCACCGATGCCGGGGTGGATACCAGCCTCTGCCGCGTGGTGTGGAGCGAATCCGATGGCCTGCCGGGGGTGGTGGTGGACCGCTATGGCGACTACCTCGTCCTGCAAACACTGACCCTGGCGATGGCCATGCGGCAGGATCTCATCATCCAGGCCCTGGTGCAGATTTTCTCTCCCAAGGGCATCGTCCAGCGCAACGAAGGCGGTGTCCGCAAAGCCGAGGGGCTGGAGCAGGTGAAAGGCGTGGTCTATGGCGAAACGCCAGAACCTTTTGTTGTCCGCCATGAAGGCAGCGCCTTTCATGCGGACCTGATTGAAGGCCAAAAGACCGGCCTGTATCTCGACCAGCTCGACAACTACCAGCACGCCGCCAAGCTGGCCAAAGGCCGCCGGGTGCTGGATTGTTTCAGCAACCAGGGCGGCTTTGCCCAGGCCTGCGCCCTCGCAGGAGCTACGGAAGTGACCGCCGTGGACATCAGTGAAAGCGCCACCGAACTGGCCAAAAAGAACGCCGAAATCTCCGGTGCCAAAGTCACCTTCATCGCAGCGAACTGCTTCGACTTCCTCAAACAGCAGGAATCCAGCGGGGCGACTTACGACCTCATCATCCTCGACCCGCCCTCCTTCACCAAGACCAAGGCCAATGTGAAGGACGCCATGCGCGGTTACAAAGAGATCCATCTGCGTGCGCTGAAAATGCTGCAGCCCGGTGGCATCATGGCCACCTACAGTTGCAGCCATCACGTGAGCACAGGCGAATTCCACGCCAGCATCGAAGACGCCGCTGTGGATGCCCGCAAAACTCTGCGCCGAGTCGCGATGTACAGCCAGCGCCCCGATCACCCGATCTTGGCCACCATCCCGGAGACCGAGTATCTGGTGGGCTATGCCTACGAGGTGGTCGCCGCCTGGTAAGGCCCTCGACTGTTCGCTTTCGTCCATCAATCGCAGGCCATACCGGCCTGCGATTTTTTTGGTTCCGCGCTACTCGTGGAACTGCAGGGAATAGAGCTTCTGATACAGCTCGCTGCTCTTTAGCAATTCCTCGTGATTGCCGACATCGGCGACTTTGCCATCCTGCATCACCACGATCTGATCTGCCTGCATGATGGTGGAAAGACGGTGAGCGATGGCGATGACGGTCTTGCCCTCGGAAAGGACGTGGATGGCCTCCTGGATGATCTTTTCCGTCTCCGTATCTAGCGCGCTGGTGGCTTCATCCAAAAGCAGGATGGGCGCATTGCGCAAGATGGCGCGCGCGATGGAGAGACGCTGCTTTTGCCCGCCTGACAGGTTGCAGCCTGAATCCCCCACGATGGCCTGGTAACCACCCTGCTGCGCCAGGATGAACTCGTGGGCATGGGCTTTTTTCGCGGCAGCAATGATCTCCTCCTCCGTTGCATCCAGACGACCGTAGCGGATGTTTTCGCGGATGGTGTCGTGGAAGAGGAAGGTGTCCTGGCTGACGAGGCCGATGTTTCCACGCACGCTGTCCTGTGTGACGGTGCGGATATCTTTGCCATCGAGCAGCACCCGCCCCGAGTCCGGATCATAGAATCGGAGCAGCAGGGAAAAGAGCGTGCTCTTCCCTGCCCCGCTAGGGCCGACGAGAGCGTAAAATTTGCCAGGGGCCAGATCCAGCGTCACGCCGGTGATGGCGGCTTTGTCCAGCTTCGTGCCGTCAATCTTCCCATAGGTGAAAGCCACGTTTTCAAACGTCACGGCCCCTTTGATGCGAGGCAGCTGAGGGGCATCGGGCAGGTCTTGGATATCGGCTGGGCGGTCCAGAAGATGCACCACCTTGTTCACGGCAAAGACCGTCTTTTGCATCAGGAGGTTCACCTTGCTGAGTTCTTTCGCCGGCGGGTAGATTTTTGTCAGTGCCATGACCAGCACAATCAGCTCACTGGCACCGCGATTTTCGATCCAGAAATACACGAGCCCTGCAGCGATGCCAACGGAGGCGACGGCCTCCACAATCGGCCCGATCAGTTCCATCGCTTGGGTCCAGCGCAGCATGTTCTTGCACATCTCTGCATTCGCGCGGTCAAATCGTTCCACCTCATACTCTTCGCGTGCATAGCCTTTCACCAGACGGATGCCGGTGAAGGATTCATGCATGGTGGTCATCATCGCGCCCACTTCCTTTTCTTCACGGGACCCGGCCTTGCGTACCTTGCGGCCGATCGCGATGATCGGCGCGAGGCAGAGGGGAAAAATCACCAGCGACATGAGGGTGAAAAACCAGTCTTGGGAAAACAGCACCCAGAGAATGGTGATGATGGTCAGCGGCCGGTTGGTCAGCAGCTGCACCAGTTGGACGGCGTTCGTCTGCGCCACCCGCGACTGGTTAAACACGGTCTGCATCAGCTCACCTGCCTTGGCATGGCTGAAGAAGGCAGGCGACTGCCGCAGAATGCTGCGGAAGACATCGCTGCGCATGTGAAAGAGCATTTTGTTTCCCACCCAGGCCAGGCAGTACTTGTTCAGGTACTCCAAAAAGCCGTTTAAAAACATCAGCACCGGGATGCAGGCACAGGCGAGGATGACACCTGTCAGCCCCACGGGCGTATCGGTGGCCAGACCCAGCATCTCGGCGATGTTCACCTGGCCTACGATCGGGAGGTTCAGCGGCTGCCCAAGAGTCTTGCCCTTGCCATCCAGGACCAATTGGAAAATGACCTGGAACCCCACGATCAACACCCCATTGAACGCAGCCGCGACGATGCCAATCAGGATGCCGACAATGAAACGTCCCATCCATGGTTTCAGGTATTGCAGGATGCGGCCATACGGCATCTTCAACTGCGCGATCTCAGCATCGGTCATCTGAGAAGGATTCTTCGAAAAAGGGGCTTGAGCCATGTGGATGTAAAACAACCGCCAGCAGCACCAGCGGGTGAGACGCCTACCACGGGACCGGGGTAGCGTCGAGATGAAGTTCATCCTTGCCAAACGCAGATCCCCGCTCTTGAAAAACAGCCTCCTCCAGCCCAAGGTCTTCTCTCCCATGACACTCTCCGAACTCAAAGCCCAAGTCTGTGCCGCCAACCGAGCCCTTGAGCCCAGTGGTCTTGTGAGGCTGACCTGGGGCAATGTCTCCGGCATTGATCGCGCATCAGGCCTGTGGGCCATCAAACCCAGCGGAGTGGACTATGCAGCCCTCACGCCTGAGGACATGGTGGTCATGGATCTCGAGGGCAACATCATCGAAGGCAGGCTACGCCCGTCCTCCGACACTAAAACGCATCTGCACCTGTATCGTGAGTTTCCTGAGATCGGCGGAGTGACCCACACGCACAGCCTGCATGCCACCGTGCTGGCCCAGGCCGGGCGCGAACTGCCCTGCTATGGCACCACGCATGCGGATCACTTTTATGGCACCGTCCCCTTGGTCCGCGCCCTGACGCCAGATGAAGTGGCCAGCGACTACGAGCACTATACGGGTGTGGCCATCGTGGAGCGTCTGCGTGAACTGAACCTCAGCCCCATGGAGATGCCTGCGGTGCTGCAACTGCATCACGCTCCCTTTACCTTCGGCAAGAATGCCATGGACTCGCTGAACAACAGCATCGCCCTGGAAATGTGCGCCCAAATGGCCCTGCAATCCCTGGCCATCAATCCGGCCTTGGCCCCCATCCCGTCCCACATCCTGGACAAGCACCACCTGCGCAAACACGGACCCGGTGCTTATTACGGACAGAAGTAGAGCGCGAGCGTGGGCCGAAACCACCCGATATGAGCGGCGGCATCGGCACCCAGCCATCCCCTTACTTCATCTCAGGCTCTTCCTCGCCTTCGGGCAGCGGATCCGCCGGAGGTGGGAGATTGTCGATTGCATTGAGGATCTTGACCCCACGCTCAACTGAGTTATCCAGGCGGAAGAAAATCTGCGGAGAGTTCTTCATGATGACCCGCTTATGCACCTCACGCTGGATGGCGCCACGGGCTTTGTTGAGCTTTTCAATGATGGCCTCCTGATTGCCGCTGGTGGTGATGATGCCAATGTAGGCAAAGGCCTGCTTCAGGTCTGGCGTGGCACGCACGTCATGGACCGTGAGGATGGCGTTATCCATGCGGTAGTGACGCTCCAGCACCATGCTGAGCTCTCTTTTCACCAGTTCGCTGACGCGTAAGACTCGTTGGGACATATGGAAAATTAAAAGGTTCAGGGTGCAGGGTGACTGGGTCCAGAACGGAGCCAGGCATCACTGCCCAAACTCCGCACATTGAACCCCGAACCCAAAACCATCACAGAGTCTGGGCAAACTTCTCGAGTTCGTAACACTCGATGACGTCGTTCTCTTCGTAATCGCTGAAGCCTGTGAGCTTGATACCGCACTCGAGGCCGTTGCGGACTTCAGGAACTTCGTCGTGGAAACGGCGCAGGGTTTCAAAACCACCGTCATAGACGGCCTGGCCATTGCGCAGCACGCGGGCGCGCTGCTTGCGGTCGATACGGCCATCGGTGACGATGGAACCGCCGACGTAACCGCGGTTGACCTTGAAGACCTGCTTCACCTTGGCATGTCCCAGCACCTTCTCGCGGGTGAGCGGGTCGAGCATGCCCGTCATGGAATCCTTCACCTGGTCGATGAGTTCGTAGATGATGGAGTAAAGCTTGATCTGCACGCCTTCGCGCTTGGCCACGCTGAGCGCCTTGTTTTCGACCTTCGTGTTGAAGCCAATGATGACGGCGTCCGACCCGGAGGCGAGGAGCACATCGGACTCGGTGATCGGGCCCACATCGGAGTGGAGGATCTTCTGATTGATCTTGTCGCTGGTGATCTCGCCCAGGCACTTGACGATGGCTTCCACAGAGCCCTGCACATCGGTCTTGAGAACGATCTTGAGGGTCTTCTTGTTGCCTTCGTCGATGCTGTTGAAGAGGGACTCCAGAGTGGAGCGGCGGGTGACCGTCAGCTTCTTCTGGCGCAGTTCTTCCAGACGCTCGATGCTGAGCTTCTTCACGGAACGTTCGCTGTCCATCACCACGACTTCATCACCCACGTGAGGCATGTCGCTGAAGCCGACGAGCTCGACCGGCATGCCGGGACGGACTTCCTTGATCGGCTGGCCGCGGTCATTGATGAGCGCGCGGGACTTGCCCCAATGCGGGCCGCAGATGAAAGGCTGGCCCACTTTGAGGGTGCCCTGACGGACGATGACGGTGGCCACAGGGCCTTTGCCCTCAACCATGGAAGATTCGATGACGGTCGCACGGGCTGGAGCCTTCGGATCAGCCTTGAGTTCCAGAACTTCAGCCTGGAGGGCCATGGTTTCGAGCAGGCTGTCAATGCCCAGGCCGGACTTGGCGGACACTTCCATCACTTCGGTGTCGCCACCCCAGTCAACAGGTGCGAGACCAATCTCCTGCAGCTGGCCCTTCACACGCATGACGTCTGCCGCAGGCAGGTCACACTTGTTGATGGCGACCATGATGGTCACATCGGCCGCTTTGGCGTGATTGAGAGCTTCGCGGGTCTGCGGCATGATGCCGTCATCCGCAGCAATGATGAGCACCACGATGTCGGTGACATGTGCGCCACGGGCACGCATGCCAGAGAACGCGGCGTGACCGGGAGTGTCAATGAAAGTGATCGGCTTGCCGTCGTGGAAGACGCTGTAGGCACCAATGTGCTGGGTGATGCCGCCAGCCTCACCATGGGTGACCTGGGTCTTGCGGATGGCATCGAGAAGGGAGGTCTTGCCATGGTCAACGTGACCCATGAAAGTGATGATCGGAGCGCGAAGCTCCAGCTTCTCCTCTTCGACTTCCTCGACGATCTGGGCGGTCGGCTCAACGATGACTTCTTCCACCTTGTGGACACCAGCACCTTTTTCGCGCTTCTCACGCTCAAGGCGGAAGCCGTGCTTCTCACAAACTTTTTCGGCGACTTCGATGTCGATCGCCTTGTCCGCATTGGCGACGAAGACCTTCAGGGCGATGAGATCCGCGATGATCTTGAACGGACGGAGGCTCATGCGCTCGGCCAGTTCCTTGACGATGATCGGCGGCTTCAGATGGATGATCTTTTCACCCGCCTCATTGACTTCAAATTCTGGAATCACCGGCTCTTCCACCTTGGGCACGACCACAGTCGGCAGGGAGGGGGGCGGCGGCATGGCCTGCACCGGGCCGGACTCGCGGATCATGGAGATCGGCGGCAGGGAGGTGGGCTGTTCTGGCGGACGACGGCGAACCTTGGGCTTCTCGTCCTCTTCGAAAAGGTTCAGGGCCTCGCGCTTATGGTCGTCCAGCGTCTTCTTCGGAGCCTCCGCAATCTTGGAGACTGATTTGGCAGGTGCCGGGGCCGGTTTGGCACCCAGGGCTGGCAGAGGGGTGGCCTCACGCCGGGGGCCTCGGCTCTTTGGTTTCTCGTCCTCCTCAATCAATGAGAGCACTTTTTTGGCCGCCACTTTCTTGGGGGGCGTGCTCTCAGCCGTTGCTTTCTCCTCAGCAGTGCTGTCGGGAGTGGCTTTGGCAGGTTTGGATGAAGAGGATCGGCTTGGCATGAGAAACGTTGGTCTTTCGAACGGCGGGGCGGGCTGTCGGGGTGAGAATTAAGGAATTGAAGAGGGCGCGGCTCATAAGCTACGCTCCCGGAGTGTAGGATGCAACGAGGGCATGCACCTGTTGGGCGAGCTGCTGGTCACCACCGAGGGCATCGGCAATGTCCTCGACATCCACTTGCAAGAGGGTCTCGAGCGCACCCAGACCACCATTGGCCAGTTTGCGCGCAGTTTCAAGATTGATGCCGAGCGCGCGCTCCAGTTCATGGGCGGCGGTATCCATCTGGCCTTCGAAGACTTCAGCCGCATGCTCGTCGCGCTCGATGCTCAGCTCCATGCCGACAAGGCGGGAGGTGAGACGGGCGTTCTGGCCGCGACGGCCGATGGCTTTGGACAGGTCTTCTTCGCTGACAGTCAGGCGGGCTGCCTTTTTGTCCGGGGAAACCTGGATGGAAAGGACCTTGATAGGCTTCAGCGCCTCGCGGACGAACTCGGCCGGGTCGGCCTTCCAGCGGATGATGTCCACCTTCTCATTGTTCAGTTCACGGACGATGTTTTTCACGCGGGCACCACGCAGGCCCACGCAGGCACCCACGGGATCCACCTTGTCATCACCGCTGTGAACGGCGACCTTGGTGCGGTAGCCGGCCTCACGGGCGATGCTGGCGATTTCCACGGTGCGGTCACCGATCTCGCTGACTTCGAATTCGAAGAGACGGCGCACAAAGTTCACATGGGCACGGCTGAGGACGATCTCAGGGCCGCGGGCACCTTCACGCTCGACCGCCTTCACGTAGAAACGCATGCGGTCGCCGGGAGTATAGTCTTCGGTGGAGACGCGCTCCTTCGAAGGCATGGAGCCCTCAAACTTGCCGAGGTCCACGATCACGTCGGACTTGTCAAAACGGCGGATGGTGCCGTTGACGACGTCGCCCGTACGGTCCTTGAATTCGTCGTAAAGATTCTCCTTCTCCGCCATGCGGAGACGCTGGAGCATGGTCTGCTTCGCCGTCTGGGCAGCGATGCGGCCCATGTTCTTCGGGGTGACTTCCAGGTCGATTTCATCACCGAGCTGGGCATCCTTTTTGATCATCCGGGCCTTGGCCAACGGAAGCTCTTCCCAGGGGTTGGAAACGGTTTCGACGGCCAGCAGCTTGGCCCACGCCTTGATCGTCCCTTTCTCAGGATCGATGTCAATGCGCAGCTCACGAGCCGGACCGATGCTCTTCTTCGAGGCAGCGAGAAGAGCCTGGGAGAGAGCCTCGACCATCTTCTGACGGTCAATCCCCTTCTCTTTCTCGTAGTAATCGAATAGTGCTTTAAGTTCGCTGATCATAAAAATGGTGACCTATCCAGACAAAAAAGAGCGGGGAAGACCCCACTCTTGCCAAAAAACAGTGCCTTGTCCCGGAAAGGAAGCGAGATTGTAATTCAGGCAGGCATTTCGGCAAGCCGAAAATCCGAGAGACTTGTCCTCGGGGAAATGAGGAGGGGGCATGGGCAGAATTTGGACCTTCCCTGAGCAAGGGGATGGAGGCTGGCGGCCACATGGGAAAACTCATTCGCCAGTGTTTTCGCAAAAAGCGCGGCTTCCGGCCGCATATTTCCTCCAGCCATCATTTGGCACCTCTCCGGGCTGTGGTAAACTCGGCGGCTTATGGCCCTCCTCCGAGTCGAAAACCTGCAAGTTCATTTCCCGATCCGCTCGGGCTGGCTGGGCAAGCGTGACGTCGTCAAAGCCGTGGATGGGGTGAGCTTTGAGGTCCATGAGGGCAAGACCCTGGGCCTCGTGGGTGAGAGCGGCAGCGGCAAGTCCACCGTTTCCCGCGCACTGCTGAAGCTGATCCAGCCCACAGGCGGCAGCGCCTATTATAAAGACCGCGAGATCTTTGGCATGCCGGAGGCGGACTTCCGTCCCCTGCGCAAGGAGATCCAGATGATTTTCCAGGATCCCATCGGCTCCCTCAACCCGCGTATGACCATCGAGTCTATCCTCGCGGAGCCACTGACCATCCATTTTAAGGACATGACGGCCAAACAGCGCCGGGATGTCTCCGCCGCGCTGCTGCATCGGGTGGGCCTGCCCGAGGACTCCCTGCAAAGGTATCCCCATGAATTCAGCGGTGGCCAGCGGCAGCGCATCGGCATCGCACGGGCGCTGGCCGTTCAGCCCAAGTTTCTCATCTGTGACGAGCCCGTGAGCGCCCTGGACGTCAGCGTCCAGGCCAGTGTCCTCAATTTGCTGAAGGATCTGCAGGACGAATTCAAGCTCACCTATCTTTTTATTGCCCATGATCTGGCCGTCGTGCGGCACATGAGCGATGACATCATCGTGATGAACCGGGGGCATGTCGTGGAAAGCGGCCCCGCCGATGACCTCTGCGAACGCCCGCAGCACGAGTATACCCGCAAGCTTTTGGCGTCCATTCCTGCCTGATCCCGCCGTAGCGGGCCCCCTTCCCCAACCTCAATGACACCCCTTTTCAAAAAGTTCCTCGGCATCAACTGGATCCTGATCCTGACGATGCTCGGCCTGCTCGCCTTCGGTGTGTACGCCATTTACAATGCCTCGTACTTCCGGGAGACGGGCGACCTCGCCCTGAAATGGAAACAGCAGATGACCTGGATCGGTCTCGGCGTGCCGTTCCTCTTTGTGGCCAGCCTGATCGATTACAAGTGGGTGCGCTGGGCCTGCTGGCCGATGTATCTGGCAGGCATCGGCGGCCTCGTTTATCTGCATTTCAAAGGCATCGAGATCAATGGCAACAAGAACTGGGTCATCATCGCGGGCCAGTCCGTCCAGCCTTCCCAGTTCGCCATCATGTCGGGCATTCTCATGCTGGCCGTGGTCTTTGGGGAACTGCCGCGCATGTGGCCCGTTTTCCGCCGTCCCTGGCTGCGCATCATCGTCGGTGGCCTGCTGGCGGGCGTTCCTGCCGCCATGGTCATCAAGGAAGACTTGGGCTCCGGCCTGGTGTGGGGGCCGGTGTTCCTTTCCATGATGCTCGTTGGCAGCATTCCTTTCCGCTACCTCATCACCCTGGTGCTGGGGGCCCTCTGCGTCATCCCGCTGATCTATTTCTTTGTGCTGAAGCCTTACCAGCAGGCCCGTATTGACACCACCTGGTACCTCCTGACCAATCAGATGGAAAAGGTGGATACCCGGGGGGATGGCTGGGTGCCTAACTTTGTGCAGACAGCCGTGGCCTCCGCCGGTTTTGAGGGCAAAGGCCCCATGTCCGAAAAAGTGCCGGACCAGCGCAGCATCCATCGCAATTTCTTCCCCGAAGCCGAGGCCTTCAGCGACTTCATCTTCAGCGTGATCTGTGAGGAATTCGGTTTCCGAGGGGCCGTGCTGCTGCTCACTGGCATCGCCTTGCTCCTGATCCAGGGGATCTTCATGGCCTTTTACTCCCGAGACCAGGTGGGGCGATTGCTCGTCGTGGGGGTGGTGACGATGTTCTTTGCGCACACCTTCCAAAATGCCGGCATGAATCTCTGCATGCTTCCGGTGATCGGCCTGCCTATGCCCTTCATCAGCTACGGGGGCACCTTCATGATCGTCACGCTTTTCCTCGTGGGCATGATGCAGAGCGTCTGGGTGCACCGGAACATTTCCCCTGTGAGGAAGAAGACCGTCGGCGGACGTGAAATCCCTGGCGACGATGATGAAGATTGAGGCAGCCCCATCCTCCCAGGCGTAAATCC
This sequence comes from Verrucomicrobiota bacterium, assembly GCA_040386955.1. GTDB lineage: Bacteria > Verrucomicrobiota > Verrucomicrobiia > Verrucomicrobiales > Verrucomicrobiaceae > Prosthecobacter. The sequence continues at coordinate 30,107 of JAZKER010000011.1, read as the reverse complement.
ACCCCATGTCCATTGCCACCCGCCGAGGCGACCAGGGGGAGACCGATCTCCTCTTTGGCCAGCGCATCTCCAAGTCCCACCCTCGTGTCCACGCCCTCGGGGCGGTGGATGAACTGAACGCCGCACTCGGTCCCTTGCGCATCGCGGCCCTGAAGCCAGAGACCCGGGAGATCGTGGAAAAGGTGCAGCCCCTGCTCATCAGCCTGATGGGGGAACTGGCCACCCCGCCAGGACTGGAGGAAAAGTATGCCGCCACGCACAAGCCTTTCGAAACAGCTCACGTGCTCTGGCTGGATGAATGGGTGGCCAAGCTGGAAGCAGGCGGTGCCCTGCAATTCAAAGGCTGGGCCCTGCCCGGTGAAGCCGGGGTGATGAGCGGTGCCTATGCCGACCTGGCCCGCACCGCCTGCCGCCGCGCCGAGAGGCATGTTGTTGACCTCCTGGGCACCGACCAGGAAGTGCCTAACCAAGAGGTGGTCCGTTTTTTAAACCGGCTGGCCGATGTGCTGTGGCTGCTGGCGCGCTGGGAAGAACGGCAGGGAAACTGACTCGAAAACGGTGCAGGCCGGCTTTTGAGGGCTACTTCGAGCCGATGCGCCACAGGTGGCTTTCCGTGCGAATGAGGAAATCATCTTCGATCACCGCGTAGGAGGCCAGGGAGCGTTCTGCGAGGTCGTTCTTGGCCAGGATACGGAAGGTTTTGCCCGGCTGAACAATGACGCCGAGGCCCTTTTCATCCTGGAGGTAGAGCTTGCCATCGGCATGCAGGATGGAGGCGCTGATGGGGCCGGTGCAGCGCTCCTGGTAATGAACGGTGCCCGTCTTGGCATCGGCGCAGGTGAGCACGCCATTGTCGGCCACGAAGTAGATCTCCTCCCCCACGATGACCATGCTGGGATTGTGCGGGACGAACTTCTCGATCTTCCAGGCGATGTGAGTGTCGGTGACATCCCCTTTGCCATCAGCGCGAATGGCGAGTGCCATGGGTTTGTTATAACCCGTGCCGATGTAGATCATGCCATGGGCATACAAAGGACGCGGAACGACGGAGTAGCCCTGGTCATAACGCGCTTTCCAGATCTCCGTGCCCGTCAGTGGATCCAAGGCATTCACCACCCCGCTGCCCGCGCTGATCAGCTGGCGCTGGCCATTGACTTCGATCACCAGCGGCGTGCTGAAGGAGAACTTGTTCTTGGCATCGCTGATGCGGGCAAACTTCCAGACTTGGGCGCCGGTGGTTTTATCCAGGGCGATCACGGCGGGATCAGTCTCGGCATCGGCATTGAAGATGAACAGGCCGCCTTCGATGACGGGGCTGCCGCCATTGCCATGCACGGGTTTGTAGCCAAAAGACTGAGTCTTCCAGAGCACGCTGCCATCCGCCGCATTCAGGCAAGCACTGCCCTGATGGCCAAAGTGGACGTACAGCTTTCCCTCTTCATAGACGGACGTGGGGCTGGCATGGCTGTTCTTTTTATGAACGGCCGGAGCATCCTTGGGCTGGATGAAGATCTCCTGGTCCCACACCACTTTGCCATCCGCCGCCTGGAGGCAAAGGGCCCGCAGGCTGCGCTCCGCATCCGGCTTTTCCACCCCGCCCTGAGTGACGGCGGTGGTGAGATAGACACGATCACCGATCACCACAGGAGAGGACCAGCCCACACCCGGCACCGGGGCTTTCCACAGGATGTTTTTGTTCACGGAGGGGCTCCATTCCGTGGGCAGGCCCTTGGTCAAAGTCTGGCCCTGGTGAGTGGGCCCGCGAAATTCGGGCCAGTCTTCAGCAGTAGCGATGGAAGTGACAGCCAGGAAAGGGAGAAGGAGACGCATGGGGAGGATAGCAGATGGGGACTCAGTCGTTGATTCACCGAAGGATAACCACCTTAAAGTTTCCACCCGGCCCTCGGCTCACGACTGAGGAAACGGTTGGCGGCTTCGTTGTTGGTGATCTTCATGGCCTTGGCATCCCAGAGGATCTTGCCACCAGCACGGAAGGCGACGTTGCCCAGGTGGTTGGCCTCACTGAGGGGGCCTGCATAGCTGAAAGGGCTGGCGGTCGGGCTGCCGTTCTTGATCGCATTCAGCCACTCGATGTGCTGGCCGGGAGAGTCCGGGATGAAAGGGGCCGGAGGCTGGAAGCCCTTGAAGTCGGCCTCAGGCAGCAGGACGTGTTTGTTGTAGTCAGACAGCAGCATGCCTTTGTCGCCGATGAAGAGGACACCGCTGTTCCACGTGCTGATGAAGGGATCGTTTTTCCACACTTCTGGTTTGGCGCTTCCCTGGTGCCAGTGGACCTTGCAGGCGGCACGCGGACCACGCGCGGCGTATTCATAAGTGGCAGACATGGAGGCCGGAGCGATCTCCGGATGCGGAGCAGGGCCGAAGGCCTCCACGCTCAGAGGGGCATCCAGGTTCAGCGCCCAGAACGGCAGGTCATTCCAGTGGCTGCCGAGGTCCGACATGGTACCGTTGCCGAAGTCCCACCAGCGATACCACTTGGGCCCAGGGAAATAGATTTCGTTGTAGGGCCGGTAAGGGGCAGGGCCCAGCCAGAGATCCCAATCGAGGTAAGGCGGGGGCGTCTGCTCCTCCTTCGGGCGCTCGGTCACAAAGACGATGTCCTTGTTCGCCTCGGCCTCTTCCTTGGTTTGCAGGCCCCAGGCACGCGAAACACAGATGTGGGCATCGGTGACTTTGCCAATGGCTCCGCTCTGGATCAATTCCACCACACGTCGGTAGTTAGGCAGACCATGGATCTGCGTCCCCATCTGGGTGGCGACGCCGGCCTTGGCGGCGGCTTCGGTGATGAGGCGTGCCTCGGCCACATCCCGAGTCAGCGGCTTCTCACAATAGACGGGCTTGCCCATGAGCAGGGCCGGCAGCGTGGCATAGGCGTGGGTGTGCTCGGTGGTGCTGACGACGACGGCATCGAAGTCCTTGGAACCTTCGTACAGTTTGCGAAAATCGCGGTACGCCTTCGCTTTCGGGAATGCACTGGCCGCCATATCCAGGTTCATGCCATTGACATCGCAGATGGCCACGACGTTTTCCGTGGGCTCTTGAGGCGCGGGCGGAGGTGTGTCCGTCTTGGCATTTTTGGCTTTCGACGGATACAGGGAAGTGCCGACGAGAGCCTGGATATTGGCCGCACCGCGCCCCCCAACGCCGATGAAGGCGAGGTTCACCTTGGCATTGGGCGACCGTGAACTGACAATGGCCGGAAAACCGAAGGCCGACCCCGCAAGGAGCGAGCTTTGCGCAAGGAACTGCCGACGGGAAGAGATGGATCGGGACATGGCGAAGGAACGCCTTTCCCGAACGATGTCTTACGAACCAGCGACAGCCTCTTTGGCAATCAAGGCCTCAAGTTCACCAGCGGCCTTTTCCCAGGCCGTGGTTTTGGTGGCCACACGGGGCTCCATCTCTTCCAGTTCCTTGCTCAGGGCCTTGAATTTGACGGCATCGGAATAGACGGCTCCGTCCTGAAGCATCTCCACCAGTTCCATCTTGCGTTTGTCCAGCACAGCGAGTTCTTCCTCAATGCGGACGACGTTTTTCTCCAGGTCCTTGCGGCCTTTCGCACGATTGTTCCGGGCCTCCGCCTCCAGGCGTTTTTGCTCCTTGGACTTGGGCGGAGAAAAGGCTTTCTTGGGCGCTTCCCAGGCCCCGGGTTGGCTGTTGGTCAGGGTGGCCGTGAGGGCTTCGCGGGCAGAGGAGGCCTTCGTTTTATCCAGGAAATACTGATAGTCCCCCGCATAAGGGGTGAGCACACCACCTGCGATGTGAATCACGCCTTTCGCCATGCCACGGATGAAGTGCACGTCATGGCTGATGAAGACGAGGGTGCCTTCATAGTCCTCAAGGGCGCCAATGAGCGCATCAATGCTGCCCATGTCCAAATGCGTCGTCGGCTCATCCATGAGCAGCAGGTTCGGCGGGTCCAGAAGCAAGCGCACCAGGGCAAGGCGGGATTTCTCACCCCCGCTCAGCACACCCACAGGTTTGAAAACATCGTCACCGTGGAAAAGGAAGGAGCCTAACAAGGTGCGGCACATGTTTTCACCTGGGCGACTCGGCAGGTCCATGGCGGACTGCAGCACCGTGTGCTTCATGTTCAGCACATCACCACGATACTGGGCAAAGTAACCCATTTTCACATTGTGGCCCAGCTCGCGCTTGCCCGCCTGAGGGGTCAAAGCCCCTGCGAGCAATTTCAGCAAAGTAGATTTGCCAGCACCGTTCGGCCCTACCAGGACGATGCGCTCGCCACGCTCCACTTCGAGATCCAATCCGGCGTAAACCGGCGTCTCTCCATAAGCAAAGTCGAGCCCCTTCAGGGTCAGCACGCGCTGGCCGCTGCGGGGAGGCTGAGGAAACCGAAATTTCACCGTCTTCGCCGCCGCCGCCGGGCCATCCAGCTTCTCCATGCGGTCGATCATCTTCAGTTTGTCCTGGGCACGGGAGGCAAAGTTGGCCTTGGCCTTGAAACGGTCTGCCCATTGCTGGAGCTTGGCGATTTCCTTCTGCTGGTTTTCAAACGCGCCCTTCATCTGCTCCTCACGCGCCACCTTTTCGAGGAGGTAGGCGTCGTAGTTGCCGCGGTAACGGTTCACCTTGCTGTGGGCGATTTCCAGGATGGCCCCGGTGAGGGCGTTGAGGAATTCACGGTCATGTGAAATCATCAGGATCGCGCCCGGATACCCCTGCAGGTATTCTTGGAACCAGATCAGGGATTCCAGATCCAGGTGGTTGGTCGGCTCATCCAGCAGCAGCAGGTCCGGCTCTTGGACGAGCAGGCGGGCCAAATGCGCGCGCATCACCCAGCCACCGCTGAGGGTGCGGGCATTGCGATCAAAGTCCGTTTCCCGGAATGCCAACCCTTTGAGGATGCGCTTGGCCTTCGGTTCCGCTTCCCAGCGGCTGTGCTCATGGACGTGGCTGGTGGCCAGTTCCAGAACCGTGACGTCATCAATAGGCGCGCTTTCCTGGGGCAGGAAACCGAAGTCCAGGTTCTTTTCCATCGTCACCAGGCCGTCGTCGGGCGTGGTCTCGCGCAGCAGGAGGGAAAACAAGGTGGACTTGCCAGCTCCGTTAGGGCCGATGAGGCCGATCTTTTCACCACGATTGATGTGAAAAGACACACCGCTGAAGAGGGTGCGGCCTGCATAGGTCTTGCTGACATTGGAAACGGAGAGCATGGGGGGCGCACTCTGTGCCCTCTCGGGGGCCGGGAGTCAAGCGGGGAGGGAGGCCCTGGTGCGGGCCGCATTCCCACAAAAAAGAGGGAGCCCTCACAGGCTCCCCCTCCGCAAACACAGGATCTGAAAATTAGGCCAGTTCCTTCAGCTTCGCCTGGATGGCGGTGAAGTTTGGCAGATCGGCGGGGCTTTCCAGAACTTCGGCATACTGGACCACGCCAGCCTTGTCGATGATGAAGGCGGAACGCTTTGGCACACCGCCCATGATCAGATTTTTGGCAGGAAGGAAGCTGTCGTAAGCGACGCCATAAGCTTCGGTGATCTTGTGATCGTAGTCGCTGAGGAGCTGCAGGGTGATGCCTTCCTTCTCAGCCCAGGCTTTCTGAGCGAAAGGATTGTCGCCGCTGATGCCGATGACTTTGGCATTCAGGGAAGTGTAAGCATTGATGCCTTTCGACAGCTCACAAAACTCGGCGGTGCAAGTGCCGGTGAAGGCCATCGGCACGAACAGAAGAAGAATGTTGGAAGCGCCGATGTTTTCGGACAGCTTGAACAACTCAGGGCCATTGGCGCCGAGGGTGGTGACGGTGAAATCAGGGGCGGAAGAGCCGACAGAGAGTGCCATGATGATAAAGATGGGTTGAATTCAGCGCACCGGAACCCGGCGCGGCGCATAGGAACGCGGCAGCAGCACAAGGTCAAGCGGGGAAGCTGAAACGAAATTTCCATTGCGCCCCTCAGGCTCTATGGAAAACTAAGTCATCAATGACGTGGGAAGAGATAGCCGCCAAAATGCGCAAAGCACGCTCAGAGATGCCGAAATGCACCTCAGAGCAAGCCTACGCCCAAATGGCACTATTGATGAGGACGACTGGGACTACCCTGACAAAGAAAAAGCTGCGTTACACATCTGGGCAAAAGAAAGAAACCTGATTCTACCGCCAAGTTTCAAGATGCCACCTGAGTCCAAGAGCAGGGAACACGATGTTATTTATGACGAGGAATCTGGCCTGTGGTTAAAATATACAAAGCCAAACGCAGCTGGATATGCTGTCGAGTGGGATACCCAAGGCAATCCCTACATGGTTTCTGCTTTTCCTATCGAATATTTTCAGAGGTTGCGCCTTCAAAACGAACTATTCGGTGACAACATTCAATTAAAGGGTTTGTGGTGTGACCTCAATGGAGGTTGGCGCATTGTCACCACTCAGCCCCATGTAAAGGGAACCCAACCAACTTCAGATGAGCTTGTTCATGCCTTCGTTGCACTCGGGTTTGAAAAACTGCCCTGGACCGGTATCGGCTATGAACATTCATTGGCTTTTCGGAAGGATGGATACGACGTCTGGGACGTACGACCGGCAAATGTAGTGCTCGCGATAGGTTCTGGCCTCCCTTTGCCTTTTGATGTAATCATCAGGCCCGTTCCCTGAAATCAAATACCCCGATCTTCACTTCTGATAAATCGGCAGGAAGTGGTGATAGACGCTGAGGCTGAGGAGGGCCAGCGAGGTGGCGTACACGGGGCCGGCGGATTTTTCATTGCCGTTGCGCGGGAACCAGGCGCCTTCGGGGCTTTGGGCTCCCACCAGCATCTGCTCGGTCTTCTGCCGGGCGGTGGCGGCGTGGTCGCCCCCGCGCTGATACATGCCCTGAGCGTAATAGTAGCAGCCGTAGTAGAACCACGGCTCATTGACCTCCGGCGGGAATTTTAGCAGCCAGTTCGAAGAACCCAGCACTTCGGGGATGTTGTACTGCCCGGCCACCTGGAGGGAAAGCAGGCCTGCGGAGGTGGTGGAAAAGGTCTGCCGCCCCCCATAGGGTTCGTAGCTGAAGGCGGCCTCCAGCTGCTTGAGGTTGCCGTTGCTGTCACGCTCCGCCCGGTAGCTGCGCTTGATGTAGGCGATGCCGTTATCAATGGCTTCTTTGGGCACTTCGATGCCGCTGTTTTTCGCGGCACGCAGGGACATGAGCTGCCAGACGCTGACGCTGATGTCGCTGTCGCTGCTGGCCGGTTCATAGCGCCAGCCGCCTTTGTTGGCGTCGCTTTTGGGCACCTGCTGGGCGCGGATGATCAGCTTGATGGCTTTTTCGGTCATGGAGCGCACTTTTTTGTCCGTCTCCGCATCCGGGGACATACCCAGCATTTCCGTGAGCATCAGGGTCATGATGCCGTGGCCGTACATGCGGCTGCGGTCACTGCGGCCCAGGTAGCCCTGTTCATCGGGCTCCACATGATCCACCACGTATTTCAGCGCCCGCTGGGCAGCCAGGCCCTCCGGGGTGGGGTCGCCGGGGAGGTGGCCTACGGAGGCCAGCCCCATGATGGCCAGAGAAGTCATCGCCGCGCTGTGGCTGGGGATGTCCCCCCGCTGAATTTTTTTGTCGGTTTTCTGCTCGGAAAAATAGCCTGCGGGCTGCTGCTGCTTCAGCAACCAGGCCAGTCCACGGTCCACCGCCGTCTTCACCTGGGGGGAGATGATTTCTGGCCGGGGGGCCTGCGCCAGGGCCCTGGAGGGGGGGCTCCACACGGTCAGCACCAGGAGGAAACCGATGATTTTGGCGGCTAGGGAGGGCATAGAACAAAAATGGGACGGGGCACTGGCGGCAGCGAACACAGACTGTGCATAACGCATCTGGCGCTGAATCTTCACCGGTTCACCCGGATTTTTGCACTTCTGCCCCAGGTCACCCCGGCTCAAATCCCTACAATCAGACGTATTGACTTCTCTGGCGACGTCTGCGAAAAAGAGAAATGGCTAAAACAGCATCTACCACTCCACGCAAACCCAACCCAGCCCTGATGAAACCCGTCCAGCCGGATGAAGTCCTCGCTGCTGTCGTTGGTTCCACTCCCCTTTCCCGTGGCGAACTGACCAAAAAAGTTTGGGACTACATCAAGGCCAAAGGTCTCCAGGACGAAAAGAAGAAGACTCTGATCAACGCAGACGCAGCCCTGAAGGCCGTCTTCGGTGGTAAAGAGCAGGTGACCATGTTCGAGATGACCAAGCTGATCTCCGGCCACGTGAAGTAAGCTGCGCAGACAAGACTGTCTTTTTTCAAGATGGCTGGAGGTTCGCCTCCAGCCATTTTTCTTTTTGGGCACGGCTCAGGGCTTTGAAGACCCGTTCGGCCTTCAGGGCCGCAGGCATGTCCCCATGCACCCAGGAGCCCAGCAGCCACAAGGGCCCCCTGCCCCGCGTGTATTTGGCCCCCTTGCCCTCGCGGTGCATGTCCAGCCTCCGATGCAGGTCATTGGTGATGCCGCAATACAGGCTGCCATCCCGGCAGCGCAGCACATAGAGGCACCAGGGTTTGACTTCAGCTGGAGGGAGCGGGTCGGGCATGAGGATCTGACAAAGGGCCACTTGCCCAGGATTAGCTGGACGCAGACGGCGCTCCCAAGGGCACCGCGACGGGCTGGGGCTTGCGGCCCAGGATGCGATTCACGACACGCCCCAGATCATCCACAGCCAAGTAGCATAGCGGGACGAGGAACAGGGTGATCACGGTGGCAAAGAGGCTGCCGTAACCCATGGACACGGAAACGGGGGTGAGGAACTGGGCACTGGTGGCCTGGGCGGCACGGTTGTCGCCAAAGATGGCGGTGAGGATGTGGCTGATGCCGGGAGGCGAGTTTTCAATGAGGCTGCCGAATTCAAACATCAGCGGCATCAGGCCCACGAAGGTGGTGATCTGGGTGAGGAAGATGGCACGGAAGCGACTGCGCCCGCCCTCCTGCACGGCATATTTCAAGTCGCCTGTCTCATCCCGGAGCTGGTTGATGCGGTCCACCAGCACAAGGGTGTCATTCACGATCACGCCGGTAACGGCCAGCATGCCGCAGACGCTCATGCTGCTGACGGGCATGCCATGGAAAAGATGGCCGATCACCGCCCCCACAATGCCGAAGGGCACCACCAGCATGACAATGAACGGCTGGCTGTAACTTTTGAAGGGGATGGCCATCATCGCATACATGCCCAGGGTGATGATGCCCAGCGCCCACAGCCCAGCATCGGCCCCCTCCCGCTGGGCGCGTGCCTCGCCCTCAAAGCTCCACTGGATGTGGGGATGAGTGACCATCAGATCACGGACGAAAACTTCCACGTCTGCGCGCACCTTGGCAGGGTCGGTGGTGGATTTGTTGACGTCGGCCGTGATGTTCATCGCGCGGCGGCGGTCCACCCGCTTGATGCTGGTGAAGCTCTTGCCCACCTTGGCCTCGGCCACGCGGGAAAAGGGAATCTCCAGCCCTGCGGCAGTGCGCACGCGCATGGTCTCCAGGGTGGCGAGGTTTTTGCGGTCGTTCTTGGGGTAGCGCAGCATCACCTTCACCTCATTGCGGCCACGCTGGATGCGCTGCACCTCGTTGCCATAAAAGGCCTGGCGCACCTGCTGGGCCAGATCACTCACCGTTACGCCAAAGGACTGCGCTTCGGGTTTGAGCCGGAGCTGGATTTCATTGCGGCCGCTGTCCAGCGAGTCGGTGATGTCAAACACACCTGCATAGGTGGCCAGGTGGGCTTTGATCTTGTCGGAAATGTCCAGCAGCTCGTCCGGATCGGTGCCGGTCAGCTGGAGGTCCACAGGGTCACCGCTGCGGATGATTTCGGCCCGAAAATTCAGCTCCTCCGCCCCCACGATGTTGCCGATCCGCTGCCGCCAGTCAGCGGCCATGTCCACGGTGTTCACCTTCAGGCTGCGCTCTTCGGGGCCGTAAGTTTCGATGTTGATCTCCCCGACATGGGAGCTGCCCGTGCTGCCGCCGCTGCCCCAGGTGAGGCGGGTGGTGCCGGTGGTGGCCAGGATGGCACGGATGACGGGCTTGCCATCCGGGCCCACGTACTCCTTTTTCATCTGCTCCGCGATTTCATACATGCGCTGGATGTGACCGTCGGTGACTTCAAAGGGGGTGCCATCCAGCATGGTCAGCCTGGCCTCGATGCGCTCACTCTGGACACGCGGGAAAAAGATCCACAGGATACGGCCGCTGAAAAAGAAACCGCAGAGAATGACGAGACCACCAAAGAAGGCCGCCAGGGCAGTGTAGCGGTGATGCACACACCAGCGCAGGGCAGGCCGGTAAAAGGTGTCCACGAACTTCCGCAACGTCCGTTCCGACCATCGGTGCACCGGCCCCAGGATATCTGAGGCCCCGCTGAGACCCGGCACCGGATGCGCCAGGTGGGAGGGCAGGATGATCTTCGTCTCCACCAGCGCGATGAGCATCACCAGGATGAAGACGATGGCGATGGGCTTGAACATCATCAGGAAATCGCTGGCCCCGAAGGCCATCGGCAGGAAGGCGATGACGGTGGTGAGCACGCCAAAGGTGATGGGCACCGCCATCTCCTTGGTCCCCTGCACCGCCGCCTCCATCGCGGACATGCCGCGCTGCCGCAGAGTGTCCACATGCTCGGAAATGACGATGGCGTCATCCACCACGATGCCCAGGACGAGGATGAAACCGAAGAGCGAAGACAGATTGATGGCGATGTCAAAATACGGCATCAGCGCGATGGCTCCCATGAAGCTGGCCACCATGCCCACGGCCACCCAAAACACCGCATCCAGCCGCAGGAAAAGGCCCACGCAGAGGAAGACGAGAATGAGGCTGCTCTGGGCATTCTGGATCAGCAGGCTGATGCGCCCTTTGACGATCTTGGAGCGGTCATTCCAAAACTCGATCTGCACGCCGTCCGGCATCCGCTTCTGGGCCGTGGTGATGTATTCCTTCACCGACTCCGCGATGTTGATGGCGTTCTGCCCTCCCTCACGCATCACGTTCACCACCACGCAGCGTTTGCCATTCAGCCGGGCCAGCAGCGGGTTTTCGTTAAAGCCATCCTGAATGATGGCGATCTCGCCCAGCGTCAGCTTGGTGCCGTCAGTACGGGTGAGGATGACCACCCGGGCATAGTCCTCCCCGGTGTAGGCGCGGCCACGGGTGCGGATGGAAACATCGCCCGCTTCGGTTTGCACCACGCCCGCAGGCAGGTCCAGCGCACTGCCACGGATGGCCTGGCTGACGCGCTCCAGGTTCAGGCCATATTTGCGCAGGGTGGCCTCCGGGATCTCGATCCCAATCTCGTAGGGCCTCACGCCGGAAAGACCCGCGTGGGTGATGCCCGGCAAGGCGGAGATCTCATCGCGGATCTGTTCCCCCAGGCGGCGCAGATCGGCCTCGGCCATGTCCGCAGCCACGGCCACGGTGATGACGGAGTGGAAGTTGTCATCGAGCTGGATGGTGGGCTTTTCCGCCAGCTCCGGCAGGTTGGGAATGGCATCCACACGGATCTTGATGTCGTCCAGCACCTCGCGGGGATCCTTGCCTTCCTCCACCTCGATCACGACGGTGCCGCCGCTGGAAGAGGCCGTGGAATTGATGTGCTTGATGCTGCCTACCTGCTGGATGGCCTCCTCAATTTTGAGGATGATGCTTTCCTCCACCTCCTCAGGTGCGGAAGCAGGATAAGGCACAGTCACGGAAATCATGCGCGAGGGCATGTCCGGAAAGACCTCCAGCGGGATGCGGTCGGAAGCGAGAGTCCAGATGCCGGCGATGATCGCCCCCAGCATGAGGAGATTGGCAGCGACATGGTTGCGGGCAAACCAGGAGATCATGGAAAATGGGAGGAGATGAAGAACAAACGATGAGCCGAGGGCCCAGGTTGCCCGAAGCCGGCAGCGGGAGCCAGAATAAAGAAAGCTCCCAGTGCGCAAGTTTATCCGCCGAGGCAAGACCGATTCACTGCACCCGGCCAAGCCAGGGCTTGCAGACAGGCGTAACCCAGCGAAGCATTCGTTTCCCTCTTTTATGAACCAACCCTCCTCCGTCGGCGTTCTCGGCCTTGGCATCATCGGCAGCCGCGTGGCTGAAAATCTGCGCCAGGCAGGCCACACGGTGTCGGTGTGGAGCCACACCGCCCGCAATGTCCCCGGCGCCCTGCCCTCCCCCCAGGCCGTGGCAGGAGCCGCCCAGGTCATCCAGATTTTCGTCCGCGACGGCGAGGCCCTCCTGCAGGCGCTGCATGACATGCAGCCTGCCCTGACGAATGCGCACGTGATCCTGAATCACGCCACCGTCAGCAAAGCCGCGACGCTGGAAGCCGCCGCCCTCTGTGCCGCCAGCGGGGCCGCCTTTCTGGATGCGCCCTTCACGGGCAGCAAGATGGCCGCGCAGAATGGCAAGCTGGTCTATTACATCGGCGGCTCCACCGAGGTGCTGGAGCGCGTGCGCCCCATCCTGGAGGCCTCCTCCACCAAGATCCTGCCCCTGGGCGAAACGGGCGATGCAATGGTGCTGAAAATCGTCACCAACCTCGTGACCGCCATCACCGTCAAGGCGCTGTCTGAGGCCGCCGCCATCACCCACAGCCAGGGCATCCCGCTGGCGAACCTGCTGACCGCGCTGGAAAACAATGCGAACTACTCCGGCCTCATCGGCATGAAGCTGCCGACGATCATCAGCGGGAATTTCGACGCCCATTTCTCCCTGCGCAACATGCTGAAGGATGCCGACTTTGCCCGCGAACTGGCGGCCCAGGGCGGCCTCGCAGCCCCCGCTCTCGACTGCACGGCCGAGGCCATGCGCCAAGGCGTGACCCAGGGAAAAGGCGACCTGGATTTCTCCGTCATCGGCCAAATCGAATCCTAATCCCCATGACCGCAGAACTTTACCAAACCACCCTCACTCAAGGCGCCTGGGTGAATCTTTCCAGCCGGGCCAAATGGCGGCTCTCCGGCGCTGACCGTGTGCGCTATCTCAATGGCCAGGTGACCAACGATGTGCGCACAGCCCGCAGCAGCGCGGCCCTCTACGCCTGCGTGACCAACCTCAAGGGCAAGATCGAAGCGGACATCTTCATCCATGCCGACCCGGATGGCGAAAGCCTGCTGCTGGATGCCGATGCCAGCCTGCGCGAATCCCTGGGCATGCGGCTGGAGCGCTACATCATCGCGGATGATGCTGTGCTGGAAGATGTGACGGATGAATGGCAGATCTGGCACCGCATCGCCCCGCCCGAGGCTGCCGACGAAGCCGCGCCAGCGGAAGGCCACAGCCTAACCAATGAAGCCCGGTTTCGCCTCCCGGCGCGGGACCTCTGGCTGCCCGCCGCCAGCCCTGCGCCGACGATGGCACGCCTGAGCGATGCGGAGGCCGAGACGCTGCGCATCCTGCAGCAGGTGCCCGCTTTCCCGCAGGAACTGAATGCTGACACCTTCCCCCAGGAGGCCGGTTTGGAAACCCACGCCATGAGCTTCACCAAGGGCTGCTACATCGGCCAGGAGATTCTCTCCCGCATCAAGACCACTGGCAAAATGCCGCGCCAACTCATCGCCTGGAGCAGCACCGAGGCACTGGCACCGGAGGAAAACCTGCTGAATGAAGAAGGCAAGGAGGTGGGCCAGATCACCAGTGTGGCCTGGGATCCGGTGCGTGAAATTCACGCGGGCTTGGGCTATGTGCGGCAGTCCGCCCTGGCCTCAGGCATCTGGAAAACGGCTGCCGGACAGACGGTGACAAGGACGGCGCTGGCCTGAGAGGGGTTGTCCCTCCCTGGTTCAGCCCCGGTGCGGATTCACTCTTTCGGGGCAGCTTCCAGCAGGGGTGGAACAAACTCGCGCATGAAGGTCTTCATGTCTTCCAGGGCATTGAGTTCCGCATAGGGGTCCATGCTGCCAAGGGGCTGATTTTTCAGCGGGGCAAAGAAGGACAGGAGGGCCCAGCGGTGGTCAATGTTGCGCAGCAGGGCATCCACATAGGAGTAGCCCACGTGCTCATCGTAGGAGGAGGCCGTGCGGCCCTGGGAGCCCTGATACCAGTACACATTCAGGGCGCGGGTGCGCTCCACCTGCCCGGCCTCGTTTTGCACGTCGCGGTGCATGGAAAGCAGGGTGGCCTTCACCGGGGCGGCCAGACCGCAGTCGAACTCCATGAAACTCTTGCCATTGATCACCCAGCCCTGGCCGGGCAGGCAAATCTGCGGCTCATGGAGCGAACGTTTCACCGCACCGCTGAGGACAACGGAGGCCAGCACGGCGCGGTCGCTTTTGAAGTAGAACCGACGCCCGATCTCCACGCCTTCGTTCAGCGTCTGCCGCTCGATCGCCTGCATGGGCATCTCCTGGCTTTCATAGGCCCCCAGACGTTCCGGCAAGGCCAGACTGACAGGCGGTGCCCCCACCCGGTAGGTGGTATCGGTCACCGCACAAAAAGCCAGCCCGCCCAGGCAGATCAGCACGGAGACCGCCAGGGGCAGCCAGGGGCTTTTGGGCGTGATGGGCCTAGCTGGCAGACTCGCCGGTGCAGCCGCCCTGGCCTTTTTGGCCTCGCGTTTTTCCAGGAAGGTGGCGATGGCGAACATGCCTGCCAGGGCCACGCCGAAGACGGCAAACCCGGCCAGGGTGTGAAATCCGCTCATCTCCTGCTGCCCGGCGATGTTGCGGCCCACGGCGAATTCCACGCCCAGCCATTTGCTGCCCAGGGTGAGCAGGATCATGCGGACAAAATTGCCCAGCACCGCGAGGGGGATGGCACTGGCAAAGAGGACCGCCCGTGCCGACCACGTCTTCAGCATCAGCCAGCCGTAGAGGGCGCTGATCATGAGCAGGGAAAACAGGGAGCGAATGCCGCTGCAGGGCTCCTCCACATCCAGCTTGAACTCCGCCCCCTGGGCCAGACCGCGCGCAGCATCGGCGGCGGAGTGCAGGCCCGTGCCATCGCGCACCACATCCACGCCCACCAGATTGAGAAAACCGGAGGAGGCCTTGGCCGTCAAAATGCGCAGCGGAAAGGCCAGCCGGGTCTCCAGCGGCACCATGGGCCACATGAAAACCAGGAACGCCCAGGGGAAGATGAGCCACTTCATCCAGTGCCAGCCGCCCAGCATGAGGATGAGGCCCAGGGTCACCATCTGCACTGCCAAAAAGCCCGGGTAGCCCGTATCCACCTTATACCCTGCCCAGTACACGACCATGCCCACCACCAGCAGCGGTGCGCCCAGCCAGGTGCCCCGCAGGGGCAGCCGCTGCAGGTCCCCCTGCATGCGCCAGATCAGCCAACTGACGATGGGCGGCACAAAAAGGCAATACCACCATTCCGAGTCCACATTCGCCTTGTTCACGATCCCCATGACAATGCTGGACCGCGAGGCAAACTCCCAGTGCTGGTAAGGCCACAGCACGGTGAGCAAAAGGACCAGCAAACCACCCACGGACCACACAATGGTGGCCTGGCGAGAGTCAGCAGCAGCAGGCAAAGGGGGGGGCAGGCTCATCTCAGGGACTGTAGGCAGAAACCATGCCTGCCACAGGGGTAGACATCTGTCCACGTTCGCAGGCTGGAATTTATTTGAAATTGGGCTTAAGTCTCCCCGACATGGCCGATACTCCCCCCTCCTCCCCGGCGCGGAAGCCCCTGCTCAAGGACGCACCGCCAGCCCCTGAAGCCGCGACTTCCCCGCCCCGCGCGCCGCTTTCCAACCAGCGCAAGAAGCCCGAGCCGGCCAAACCCGCCGCCCCCACGGCCTGGAAGCCCGCCATCCTCCTCGGCCTCGTCCAGCTGGCCGCCCTGGGTGGTCTGGCCCTCTGGGGCAGCAGCCTCCTCCGCACGCAATCCACGGCCCAGGATGGCAGCACCAGCGGCCCGGCCTCCGGCATGACGGCCCCGCTGAAGGTATCGCTGGATCAGGCCAATGCCCAGATCGCCGCCCTCCAGCGCCAGCTGGATGCCCAGGGTGAGGAGCGGGCCAAGACCCAGGACCGCCTCCAGGAAATGGCCGACCGCATGGCCCTCGTCATCCAGCAGTCCTCCTTTGTGCCATCGGCAGACAGCGCCCGCGTTTCCGACCAAGATGCCTCCCAGGTGGCCGCCATGATGCCCAGCGTCACCCCGGCCACAGGCGAGCTCATTCTTATCAAGGAGCGGAACCGCCTCACTGGCTACGCTGACAAAGCCATCGCCACAGGCAGCCGGGAATCCCTGGAGGCCCTGGTGAAAGCGATGATGGACCCGGCCATGAAAAACATGGTCCACGCCGCCCAGGCCGAGTTCAAGCGCGTGCAGGCTTACTACGACATGGGCATCAGTATTGATCCCGGCTACACCCTGCCCGTACGCGAGCTGTTCAAGGACACGCCCATCACCCGCGAGGCCGACGTCACCCCCGCCCAGCTTCACGGCCTGATCACCGATGCCAAGCAGCCCTGGGAAACCCGCCTGCGCGCAGCCTACCTGCTGCGCTCCAGCACCGAGGCAGATACCAACGCCTTGCTCCTCAAGGTGCTGAAGGAAGACCCCATGCTGGATGTGGCCAAGCAGGCACAGATCACCTTCGAAAACCGCGTGGGCCGCAAATTCCGCCTGTTTGACATCCCCGCCATCGAGGCCTGGTGGCAGGCCCAGGGCGGCGACAAGCCGGTCTTGAAAATGATCGAGCCCGGCAAATAGGGCACCCCGAGCCAGCATCTTAGGCCAAACACGGCCAAGTAAAGATATCCCTGATGTCATGACCAAGAGCCCTGTTTGGCTTGAAGCTGTGCAGGGAGGGATTTAGCCTTTCCCCCCCCCCCCCGACTTGCCAGATTTCCTGTCAGGCGGCTGACCACCAACAGCCGTCTGGCAGCTGGCTTTTCACCTTTCCGGGGGGCCGCCTGCCCACCATGAAACCCTTCACCTTTCACGTCCCGGCGTTGTGCCCGCTCCTCGCCGCCCTGGCCCTGGTGGCCACCTTCCAGGCCCCGGCCGCCGTTCTGCTTCAGGACAGCTTTGACAACGGCATCAAGGCCACGCCCGACACCACCAGCATCGGCAACTGGACCAACTTCAGCGATGCCGCCGTGACCGAAACGGGCGGCCTGCTGACGGTGACGACCACCAGCAGCGGGGTTTCAAACTCCTCCAACTTCTCCACCGCCGTCCGCCCGGAGCTGAATCCCTTCACCTCCACCATCCAGTTTTCCGTCACGGACTTTGACCTGGCCGGCACCGGAGACTACGCCGCCGACAGCAATGGCCGCTTCCGCATGGGCCTCACCTCCACCCTCGGCTCTTTCTTCGGCACGAATGATGCCTTTGCCCTGGAGATCAACAATGGCGGCCACGGCTTCCGTCTCGGGACCAAAGCGGACAACACCTCCGGCGATCCCGGCGGTGCAGCCGCCTCCGGCACCGCCTTTGCCACGCCCATCACCGCCTTTGATTTCATCTTCACCAGCACCACCTGGGACCTCGTGCTTTACTCGGGTGAAACCACCCTGTACGACCAATCCGGCACCTGGTCCCTGGGCGATGCGGCCAACTGGGGCACCGGCACTGCGAACACCGGCTCCTCCTCCCTGCTGATGGCCGTCCAAAACACCAACGCCACCGGCACACCCACCGGCTTCAAGTCCTTCTCCATCGGCAGCATCGAGGTCAGCGCTACGGTCGTCCCCGAGCCCTCACGGGCCCTGCTGCTGGGCCTCGCCTGCCTGGGCCTCCTGCTGAAAAGACCTCGCCGCCCGGCCTGATCCCGCACGTTACGCGATAGGGGGGAGCGGTGGCGGTGCAGGCTCCGCAGGGGCTGGCTTGGAAGAACGACGCAACAGGAAAAAAGCCCCCAGGACACCGATGGCCAGCAGGGTGCCGCTACCTATCAGGTCCGGTTGTTTGCCATCGCTGATGATGATGTAGTCCGATGTCAGGGACAGATCCAGCTTATCGAGTTTTTCCCGGGTCTTCGAACTGGATTCGATGCCGAACTTCATCAGGCCCGTCACCTCGCGGACAGGATACAGCGACGCCAGCAGTTCCGGAGTCATCGCAGAGGGATCCTGGATCGCATTCACGCGGTTCATCGTGGTCGTCATCAGGTCAATGAGCGCCTTGTCCTTGGAGGCGAGCAGCACATGGGCCACGATCTCTTCGCGGTTGCCTGCGGGCTCCACCGCGATGTAAACCTCATCAATTTCACCACTCCCAGCCTTCTTCACATAGGCGCTGTTGAGCAGGTTCAGCTGAGTGCCCGTGAGGCTCACCCACTCCGCCGAAGGCCGCTGGTCCAGGTACTCCTTGAAACTCATCTTCAGGGGCTCACGATTCTTGACCGCCGTGTAAACCCCCTGCCCGCCACCCCATAGGAGACCTATCACAATGATAGGGCCCAGGCAGCCCAGCTTGATAAATCCCCGACGCATGGCTCCCAACCGAGTGTTTTTCATAAAGGCGTGACTTCAGCCTAATTCCTCATTTACAGGCAAGGATATTCTGATCTGATTTCCTCAAAAAACTCCCCTGCCATGGATACCCTTGCCACTGCCACCGCTTCATCCGCTCAAGAAATCTGGAGCCAGCAGGAGGTGGATGCCTACCTGGATCGGCCATTGCTGTCCGGCAAAGAAGTCTTCCCTGGCACGCGTGGGCTTCTGCTTCGCGACATCGAGCAAGACATCCTCAAAGGCGGTCGGTTTGTGATCCATCACTACTGTGTTTCCCTGGCCGTCGTCACCCTCACCCGCAGCAGTTCGGTTCTTTATCTGCGCTCCTGGGAGTCTGGGCTCGGACGTGCCTGCCGTTTCAGCCTCGTCTCGCTACTCTTCGGCTGGTGGGGCGTGCCTTTTGGCCTGATCATGACCCCTTACACGCTGTGGAAAAACGGACGCGGAGGCAGCGATGTCACGCGCGATTTACTCCATCAGGCACTCGGCCCAGCTCGCACGCAGAGCCTGCTGGAAAAGGCCGTCCCTCGCCAGATTTCCCCCTGGCACTGGCTCCTGCTCGTCGTTTCCCTGGCCCTGCCAGTCGGGCTCATCTATGCCTTCATTCAGTCCCTGGACTGATCCTGCTCCCCCCATGAAAACCTGGCTCCCCCTTCTCGGCCTGCTGGCCTGCACCCTGCCACTCGGCGCGGCAGACAAGCCTGACGTCTATCTTTCCATCAGCGGAAAACGCCACCCTTTGGATGATCAGGCCCACAAGCTTCTGGGAACGAAATATGCCATCCAGGAGCTCAAAGATACCCCCGACTACACCCGGCCCAAGGTCAAAGCCGGGCGGCTCCCCGCTGTCGCCCACACGCCCGAAGGCCAGCCCCTGGGCGGTGAGGCCGTGGTTCTGTATGTCGTCACCCCTGAAGGGCTGGCCCAGGACCTCCAGTTTTCCCAATGCAGCGATGACCGCCTGAAACCTTTCATTGAGAAGGTCATGAAGGAATGGCGGTTTCAAGCCGCGCAGTTGAAGGGGAAGGCCATCCCCATCATCGCGGCCCAGGAGTTTTCCTTTGCCAGCACCCCCACCGAATTTACCACCCAAATTCTGGAGCCTCTGGGCGGCAAAATCGCGCGCCCCAAGGGCTGGCACTACACGGAAAGCCACAGCGACACCTCCTTCACCTGGACCCTTTCCAAGGAAGAGTCCAAAGACAGCCCCTACACCACCGGCCTCCGCATCCAGGCCATCACCCGGGTTCAGGAACTCAGCGGCAAGAACGGCGAAACCTTCGTCAAAGAGTTTATCGCCGGCAAAAAGAAAGCTGCCGACCGCGTCATCGGAGTCTGCGAGGAGAAGAGCCAGGGACTCTTCACGCGGATTTGCCTGGAGACGGAAGAAGGTCCGCACCGCATCATGTACTCACTCTTCTGGGGCACTGAAAATCTGGACATGGTCGTCGTCACCATCGCTGGCACCACCCCGGAACTGTGGGAGACCTACTCGCCGGCCTTCAACCGGATGAATGCCTTTAAGCTGATTGACCTGAAGCACTTGAAAAAGTGACCGCAGGACCTCCGCAGAGGTTGCCCAAAAAATGAAAACGGCCCGCGCAGATCCCTGTGCGGGCCGTTTTTTACAAACTCGGATGTTTTGACACGCATTGGCCAGAATGTATGTGGAGGTTTGGGGAGTGTCGAAAGCGTGAGAACCATAGCCCAGACCACCCGCTGGCGCGGGCAGCTACGATGTAGCCGCGTCCGCCAGGACGTAGGGTTTGGGGAGCGTCGAGAGCTCTTTTTACCCCCATGACAAATCTGGGCTTGCATCGGGGTGATGGTTTCCTGTTTCTGGAGACGTTCTCTTCCGCCTTATGAACCGCCGCTCCTTTTTCCGTTCCTCCACAGCCCTGGCAGCTGCCTCCGCCGGGGCGGCCCTCGCGCCGCGTGCTTCGGCCGCCGTCATTGACAAAGCAGCGGCGGATCCCGCCTACAAGATCAAGAACAGCGGCATCAAGCACACCCTCATGGGCTGGTGCTGGAAGCCGATGGACACGCTCGTTTTGGCCCAGCATGCCAAGGACATCGGGCTGGTGGGCATCGAGGGCATCGACAAAAAATATTACCCCGATGTGAAGAAGCTGGGACTGGGCATCAGCCTCGTGGGCTCGCATGGTTTTGCCAAGGGGCCCTGCAATCCGGAGAACCGCGACTTCGTCATCAAAAGCCTGACCGAAGGCATTGATCTGGCCGCCGATGTGGGCTGCAAAAAGGTCATCACCTTCACCGGCATGAAGTTTGAAGGCATGGATCGTGAGAAGGCTATCCAAGACTGCCTGGACACCTGGAAGGCCGTGCTGCCTCATGCGGAAAAGAAGGGCATCACGCTGGTGCTGGAGCACCTGAACAGCCGCGATAGCAGCCACCCCATGAAAGGCCACCCCGGCTACTTTGGCGATGACGTGGACTTCTGTGTGGACCTCATCAAGCAGGTCGGCAGCCCGAACTTCAAGCTGCTGTTCGACATCTACCACGTCAGCATCATGAATGGCGATGTCATCCGCCGCATGCGCCAGCACAAGGAGTACATCGGCCACCTGCACACCGCAGGCAATCCTGGCCGCTGCGAGCTGGACGAGAACCAGGAGATCAACTACCCCGCTATCATGAAAGCCGCCCTCGAGATCGGCTACCACGACTACGTCGCCCACGAGTTCATCCCCACCTGGGATGATCCCATCTTGGCGCTGAGGCATGCCTGCATGGTGTGTGATGTATGAGTTTTACTGCTCATGCGTGCGTTTTTTTTGGCAGGTCTATTGTCTATTGCCATTGTCTTCTCCTGCTCGCTCGTTCTGGTTTGGGAAGTGCCCGTGAAGGAGAATGACGTTAGGCGGTTTTACCCAACGTCTTTTGTCGTGGGGCTGGTCCTGCTGGTTTTTCTGGTCACTGGCATCTTGGCTCTCGTCGAAAGGAAAACACGCAGGCCCATTCCCCTTGGCTGGTATGTGATGGCAACGATTTTGCACATCACTTTTTGGACCGAGCTCCCCGTCATCATGACCCACAAGTTCATCATTTCTTGGCATCGCCCAGGTCTGGCCGCCACGAGCAACCTTGACTCTTTGAGGCCGATCCGATAAGTCCTGGAGAGCCCTTGCCGCCCATGAAAACCACACTCGTCTGTCTGCTGCTGGCCCTGGGCACTGCCTGGAGTGGGGCGGAGGAGAGTCTGATCACCACCTTCGGAAACCACCCCTATGCAGAGCATGGCGTGGTGGTGGAGACCACGGACAGCGGTGATGCTTCGGTGATCATCAAACTGCGGTTTGATTTGCCAGGTTTCAAAGGAGCTGTGGGAACGGGCAAGAACGCTCCCATGAAGATGCTTCCAGGGAAATGGGCCCTGCAATTTGTGCCGCCTAACGAACTTTGGATTCACGATGGTCTGGGCAGACTGCGCCTCATGGAAAGGACGATCACCCCAAGTGGTTTCAAAACTTCCTCCAGCGATGCGGTGCCTGAACTTCTGATTAGAGTCCCGGAGAAGCTTCGGCAGCAGATGCGCGCGCTAGAGGCCGAAAACGATGCGACCACTGCGCTCGTTAAATCTTGGGAAATCCAAAATGCTCAGGTCAAAGCGAGCTTGGCGAAGGCCAGTTTTTGCGTGGCCTACACTCTGGCTGATGAAGAGGAAGAGAGACTTAAGTCTGCAAAGAAAACCCCGGCTGCCGAGAAGGCTCCCAGGATTTCTCGGCGGGTGCTGAGCCAGGAGCACATCGTGGATGTCGCGGCCCTGGCTTCTTTGGTGGTGGCCCAAAGGCAACTGAGACCCACCGCGACGAAGCTACTGCTGGATGCGGCGCTGGACCGCAAGGGCTCCTACCCGATCCGTGAATGTTACGATCCTCATCACGTCTTTGTCTTTTACTCGTCAGCGGGGCAGCCTGTGGGGTGCATGGAGGTCTGCTTGACCTGCAACCGGATCCGCGTGGTTCCGGGAGAGGCGGAGACCACTTCCTGGGATGGATCCTTGGAGACAGCGGAGATGGAGACTTTGGCCACCGTGATCGCTTCAGCAGGTCTGCCGCTCACACCCTTCAAATCCCTGGAGGACTACCGGGAAAGGAATCGTGATCAACCGACGAGTCCGGCCAGGAACGAAACGAAGCCTGCAAAAACCTCCTCCAGCGATGTGGTGCCTGAACTTCTGAATAGAGTCCCAGAGAAGCTGCGGCAGCAGATGGCAGCCAGCCAAACAAAGAAAGCCGAAGGCCAATGAAGGGGCCTCTACTTCCGAAACGCATTTCACTACCATGAGCCCTCTCCCACCGAATGAAGTCAACGACCACATCTTGAACGCCATCAAGGTGGGGGTGTGGTCGGGGTTCTATACACTGAAGGAGGTGCAGGGGATCATTGATGACCTGCTGGAGGACGGGGCGGATGAAGCCATGCTTCGCGCCACCGTGGCTCCTGAGTTTGAGAAAAAGGCGGAGGCTGAAAGAGCTTGGCCTCCGGTCACCGATTGCGACCGACTGGACGCCGCTTTTGAACGCCTGACGGCACGGGGCATCCTGTGCCTGCATAACGCCGGATACACCATGTCCGACGGGCATGAGGACGCCAATGAAGCACTGTCCAACCAGCGTGGACATACCTACTTTGGTTACTGCTTTTACCACGGTCAGGACCTTGAAAGAGCCGTCAACGGCGAGGGCCTGATGCTGGCTTACGATCATGTGGAAGGCGATGTGCCAGACAAGTCCCGCGTCGGCCTCACCATCAAAGAAGAGCTTGAGGCCGCCGGATTTTCCCTGGAGTGGGATGGCACGGCGAACAAGCGTATCCACATTCCTCAGATGGACTGGAAGCGTCACCAGAAGCCAAATGACACAGTCTCTGCACCAGTCGTGGAATCCAAACCCGAACCGAAATCCTTTTGGAAAAGGCTGTTTGGTTGAGGGATGCCAAAAGGCGACTCGGCAGGGCCATGGCGGGGTCCCCGCCACAAAAGTACTTCCTGGGGTTCTTCACGCTCCAGTCGGGGCAAGATTTCCAAATTTCTCCTTCCCTCGGTCGCACATCTCCTTGAAGAATGCCGCGCTTTCCGGCGTTCTTAGTGACCGCTTTTCCGAAAAACCTGTCCTTCCCCCGTCAACTGCCTCATGTCTTCTCCCAAAGCCCCCTCTTCCACCGGTCGCAACATGGCCCTCATTGCAGCTTTCCTGGGCTGGCTGTTTGACGGATTTGAAATGGGGCTGTTTCCGCTGATCGGCAAACCGGCACTGCAGGACCTGCTGGCCTCCCGCATCGCCCCGGAGCTGATGACGGCGACCCTGGACCGCTGGTTCAGCGTGATCATCGCCACCTTCCTCGTCGGCGCGGCCACGGGCGGTGTGTTCTTTGGCTGGCTGGGCGACCGCATCGGCCGCGTGAAGGCCATGTCGTTTTCCATTTTCACGTATGCCATTTTCACCGGCCTGTGTGGCTTTGCCACCGAGGCCTGGCATGTGGCCATCCTGCGCTTCATCGCCTCCCTCGGCATGGGCGGCGAGTGGGCCCTGGGCGTGGCCCTGGTGAACGAACTTTGGACCAAGGGCAACCGCGCGTTTGTGGCCGGGGCCATCGGTGCCGCAGCCAATATCGGCTACCTGCTGGTGGCCGGGCTGAGCCTGGGCATGAACACCTTCATCGGCACCATGCGCAGCTGGACGCTGGCGCTGGGCGGCTCTGAAAATCTGGCGAACTACCTACTGGACCACCAGGCCTGGCGCTTCCTCATGATCATCG
Organism: Verrucomicrobiota bacterium; assembly: GCA_040386955.1. Lineage (GTDB taxonomy): Bacteria > Verrucomicrobiota > Verrucomicrobiia > Verrucomicrobiales > Verrucomicrobiaceae > Prosthecobacter. The sequence goes on along the minus strand of JAZKER010000011.1, from coordinate 5,925 downwards.
GCGCGCTGCCTGCACTGATCATCTTCCTGATCCGGATCTTTGTGCCGGAATCCGACAAGTGGGAGGCGGAGAAGGCCGCTGGCAAGACCAGCCACTGGAGCACGGTGGATCTCAATGGCGTGCTCATCGGAGCCATCGCCGCCATGGTCATCATCTGGTCCTGGTCGCCCATGGGCATTGATGCCGGGGTGACCACGGTGGTCGCCGCGCTGATCACGGTCACCTGCTTTGCCATCGTGGTGTGGGGTTACCTGCTGCCCGTGCGCCGTTACCTCGGCCGTGCGGAAAGCGCCGGCAGCATCACGGAGCAGAGCCGCATCACCATCCGGCGGAATTTGATCCTGGGCGCAACCCTCGCAGGCATCGCCCTGCTGGGTACCTGGGGCGCCGCGCAGCAGAGTGCCAAGTGGTCCAGCTCCTCCGAACTGAATGCCAATGGCTACACGAACGTGGCCCAGTTCACCCAGATCGCCACCTCCCTGGGGGCCATCCTGTTTGCCTTCATCGCCCCGGTGATCGCCAATATCCTGAACCGCCGCCAGACCTACTTCCTCATGTGCATAGCCGCCCTCGGTTCCGCCCTGCTGTTCTACAAGACAAACACCATCATCGGCCCCTGGTTCTTTGCCACGGCCTTCCTCATGGGCGGCCTCACGGCGAGCTTCTATGGCTTCTTCCCGCTGTATCTGCCGGAGCTTTTCCCGACGAGCGTGCGCGCCACCGGCCAGGGTTTCTGCTTCAATGTGGGCCGCATCATCGCCGCCATCGGCGGTCTGCAGATCGCCAACCTGGTGGGCGTGTTCGGCTCCTCCGCGAATGCTTACTCCGCCCTCTGTGCGATCTACATTGCCGGCATGCTGCTGGTGTGGTTCGCCCCAGAGACGAAGGGCAAAGCGCTGGCGTGAGGAAGTTGCGGAACTGAACCAAGCAGGCCACAGTGCCTGCTCTCCTTTTTTCCGTGGCCTCCTTTTACACTTACGAACAGCTCCAGCATTGGGCCGATGTGGCCTCCACTCTGCAACCTCCGGCACGGCTGGCGGTCATCGGTGATCCCATCGGCCATTCGAAGTCTCCGCAGATGCACAACCCGGCCCTGCAAGCCTGCGGTTTGGATGCTCAGTACGTGCGGGTGCAGGTGCCCGTGGGCCAGGTGAAGGAAGCCTTTGGCCTGTTCATTCAAAACGGATTCCAGGGGGTGAACATCACCATCCCGCACAAGTTCGAAGCGCTGGATGCCGTGGACTTTGTGGACCCTCTGGCCCGCCGTCTGGGCGCGGTGAACACCCTCGCGATTCGCGAGGGGAAGATGCACGGCTTTAACACCGATGGCCCCGGCTTCCTGCGCAGTGTGAAGGAAGCCTTCGGTGCAGAGGTGAAGGACCTGCGCGTGCTCATTCTTGGGGCCGGCGGTGGTGCCGGACGCGCCGTGGCGGTGCAGAGCGTGCTGGCAGGCTGCAAGCATCTTTGGTTAGCCAACCGGACGGAGGCCAAGCTGGCTCCTCTGGTGCAAGAACTCGCGTCCTTAGGCTCTGCCCAGGTGCAGACCTGTACGCTGGATCACGCCGATCTGGCAGCGCAGTTGGCGAATGTGGACCTCATTGTCAATGCGACCTCGCTGGGTATGAAGGCGGAAGATGCACCGCTGCTGCCCGATGGCTGTCTGGAGTCCCGCCACTGTGTTTACGACATGGTGTATCGCGCCAGTGGACCGACAGAACTCATCCAGGCGGCCGTCAAAGCCGGTGCTCGTCATGCTGATGGCATGCGCCTGCTGCTGCACCAGGGAGCGATCTCCTTTGAGCACTGGTTCCCCGGCGTCACTGCCCCGCTGGAAGCGATGCGGCAGGGGCTGGCGGATGCCAATGCCTAACCGAAGGTGTGAAGGCACATCTGGCGCGAGGCGTCCTGGAGTGCGGTGGCAGAGAGGCTCGGGCACAGCGTGCCTCGGCGACACCGCTTTTGCCGAAGGTACACAGGTGCTTTTTGAAATCGTGGCGTTAGAGGAACGTGGGCAGCAAGTCGGGAGCTTCCCATTTCGAACGCAGGACATGATCCCTGACGGGGTGGCCTACCTTGCGCCTGAAAGCGGTGTCGCCGAAACCTCACGGCGCCGGCTTCTTTGCCTCCGCACTCCGGGACGCTACGCCGCTACGCTTTCCTGCCTTCTCTCAGAGGCACCACCTTACGGTCCAGGTCGTGGCTGGCGCAGATTTTGCGGACGGTGCCGCTGCGGGAGCGCATGAGGATGCTGTGGGTCTCCACCCGGTGACCGATGATCTTGACGCCCGGCAGCAGCGGACTGTCGCTGATGCCCGTAGCGCAGAAGAGGGCACTTTCACCCATGATGAGGTCGTCGCTACGGAAGGTGCGGTTCATCTCTGCCTCACTGGTGGTGAGGGCCACTTCGGCGCGGTGCTCCTCATTGTGGAACCACATGCGCACATCCATGTCACCGCCCAGGCACTTCAGGGCTGCCGCGGCCAGCACGGCCTCCGGGCTGCCACCCATGCCTACGTACATGTCCACACCGCTGTCTGGCAGGGAGGGGGCCACGGCGGCGGTGATGTCGCCATCGGTAATCATGCGCAGGGCCGCGCCGCAGGAGCGCACCTCCTCAATGATGCCGCCATGACGCGGGCGGTCCATGGTCACGACTACGACATCGCGGACGTTTTTGCCCAGAGCTTCGGCGACAAAGGCGAGGACTTCCTTCAAAGGCATGTCCAGAAAATTGCGGTCACCCTTCTTCTGCAAAGCACGTTTCACCGCAGGGCCATAGGCCAGCTTGTGGCTGTAAAAGCTGGGGATGTTTTTCATCGCGCTCGGGGCGCCATCGGGCTTTTGCGCAGCGGCGATGACGGAGATACTGTTAGGCGTGCCCTTGGCGATGTTCGTGGTGCCGTCAATGGGGTCCAATGCGATGTCGAAGCGCGGGCTGCCCGTCTTCCAGGTGCCCAGGTGCTCGCCCACAAAGATGCCGGGGGCATTGTCCTTGATGCCCTCTCCGATGATCACCTCTCCCCGGATGTCGAGGATGTCGAAAACGCCGTAGATGGCGTTGCAGGCGGCGGCATCCGCCAGTTCCTTTTCACCCCGGCCTAACCAATGAATGGACTGCAGGGCCGCATTCTCCGTGGCGCGCACGAATTCAAATTCGAGCACGCGTTCGAGATCGAGGGGACTGCGCAGGGGCGGGAGGTTGGAGGACATGGTGTTGGTTGGCGGAACAAGGCCCAGGCGGCCAGGACTGCCAAGGACGGAAGTGTATCCGATTTGGCAATCCCTGTTCATTCCCCGGCAAGATAGGAGCTTTCGGGCAGGAATGGAAAACACATTCGCATTCATTTTCAGGCCTTGGCATCCCCGGCCGTTTTTGCCAGTATTCGGATATGATCCTTTCCGCCCAGCATCTGACCAAGAAGTTCCCTGGCGTCATCGCCCTCAAGGATGTGTCGTTTGACCTGCGGGCCGGGGAGATCCATGCGCTGTGCGGGGAAAATGGCGCGGGCAAGAGCACGCTGATCAAGCTGCTGTCCGGCATCCATCCGCATGGCAGCTATGAGGGGCGCTTTGAGGTCGGCGGGGAGGAGGTGCGGTTTCATTCCATCTCAGATGCGGCACGGGCGGGCATCGCCGTCATCTATCAGGAACTGGCGCTGGTGAATGAGATGACCGTGGCGGAAAACATCTTTCTGGGCAGCGAGCCCCGGCGTTTTGGCGGTTTCATTGACTGGCCCAAAATCCACCGCGAGGCCAAGGTTCTGCTGGACCGTTTCAAGGTGGACCTGGACCCTGCCGCCCGCGTGGGCTCCCTGGGCGTGGGGCAAAAGCAGCTCGTGGAGATCGTGAAGGCCCTGGCGAAGGATTCGAAGATCCTCATTCTCGATGAGCCGACCGCCGCCCTGGCGGAGCATGAGGTGCTGATCCTCCTCGACATCCTCAAGGACCTCCGCGCCCGGGGCATGGCCTGTGTGTACATCAGCCACAAGCTGGACGAAGTCTTCGCCATTTCCGACCGCATCACCGTCATCCGCGACGGTAGCAGCATCCTGACGAAAGACGCCCAGGCCATGACCAAGGCGGAGGTGATCCAGCACATGGTGGGGCGTGAAATCACGGACCTCTTTCCCCGCCGGGCCGCCACGCCAGGGGCCACCGTGCTGAAGGTGCAGGACCTCTCCGTGAAGGACGCGCACGGCCTGCCACGCCTGCACGACATCAGCTTTGACCTCCGCGCAGGCGAGGTGCTGGGCATCGGCGGCCTCATGGGCGCCGGGCGCACAGAACTTTTGATGCACCTCTTTGGTGCCTGGGGCCGACGCAGCAGCGGCCACGTGGACTTGAACGGCCACAGCCTGGACGGCCTGCCGCCCGCGAAGGTCCTGCGCGCCGGGCTGGCCCTGGTGAGCGAGGACCGCCGCCGCTACGGGCTGGTGATCGAGCAGGAAATCGGCTTCAACATGTCGCTCTCCTCGTTAGGCCAGTTCAGTCGCGCGGGTTTCGTCAACCGCAGTGAGGAGACCTTGCGTAACCAGGAGTATTTTAAAAACCTGCGCGTGAAGGCCACGGGGCTGGAGGCCATCGTTGGCCGCCTTTCCGGGGGCAATCAGCAGAAGGTGGTGCTGGGCAAGGCGCTGATGACCGGCCCCCAGGTGGTGATGCTAGACGAACCTACCCGTGGCATTGACGTGGGGGCCAAGCTGGAGATCTACGAGCTCATCAACAAACTGACCGCCGAAGGCAAGGCCGTGCTGCTGGTCTCCAGCGAGCTGCCGGAGCTCATCGGCATGAGCGACCGTATCCTGATGCTGAACGAGGGGCGCATCGGCGGCAGCTTCACCCGGGCCGAGGCCACGCAGGAAAAGCTGATGGAAGCAGCCATGGGGCAGACCCAGGCGGCATGAAGGCAGCCTGCAAACGGGCTGTTGGCTGACTGACTGCCGGAGCTCCAGCGCAGACGATTTGCACCATCATGCAAAAAGTACATCCACCTGTGCAGGGGACTCCGAATTAGAGGCACACCTGGGGCATGCGGATGCGTCCGCCCATCCTGGTGCATCAACCACATCATCATTATGAAAAAGTCCATTCTCACCCTCCTTGCCGCCTCCGCCCTTTTCGCCGTGAGCTGCAACAAGGAAAAAGCCGCCATCGACGACCGCAAGGACGCCGCCAAAGAATCCATCGAAGCGCAGAAGGACGCCGTGGAAAAGGCGGCTGCAGCCGCCAAGGACCAGGCCGATGCCAACGCCAAGATCGAGAAGGCCAACATCGAAGCCAACAAGGAAGCCGCCCAGGCCCAGGCTGAAGCTGACAAGAAGAAGGCCGATGCCGCCGCCGAAGCTGAGAAAGCCCGCGTGGACGCCCAGCCGAAGTAACGATCATATTTTGGTCCAGAAAGTCCCCGTGACCTGTCCGCCGCAAGGCCAGCAGGCCATGGGGCTTTTGCGTTTAGGGAAGTGAGCTTTGCCTTTCTCAGGGGGCCTTGAAACCGGGGGGGACGAGGTCTTTGACGGCAGCTGCGATGATCTCTTCGATGCCGGAGGCGAAGCGGTTCGGGCGGCCATAGTAGACCATGGCCCCGGCAGCTTCGTAGCCGCCTTCTTCCCAGACCCTCTGGGAGGGGATGTAGCAGGGGACGTCGTTGGTGTAGCTGTTCACCCAGGTGCGGTCGGGGGCGTGTGGTGGCCACGGCCTGGCAGCACGCCGGGGAGATCGGTGCGGAAGTTTTCCAGGGTGGAGTGGCAGTCATGCGGCGTTGATGAGGTGGGTGTGTTTCGTTTGTTTTAAAGATGGTTAGGCGCAAAGGTCAGAACTTGCTGATCTGATCCGCCGTGAGGCCGAGGGTGGCCTCGGAGGCGAGGTAGGCTTGGTTTCGGGGCCGGGGCTTGTTGCAAAACACGCTGCCGGGGATGCCGTTGCCGC
>JAZKER010000010.1:0-64229 GCA_040386955.1 Verrucomicrobiota bacterium | reverse complement strand
TCGAGGACGTCAAAGAAGCTCTCTCTGAAGTGGGAGTGGAAGGAATGACCGTCGTAGAGGTCAAAGGATTCGGCCGCCAAAAAGGCCACACAGAAATTTACCGTGGTTCTGAATACACGGTGGACTTCCTTCCGAAGGTCAAGATTGAGGTCGTCGTCGAAGACGCCCGCAGCGAGACTGTCGTTGATGCCATCGTCAAGGCGGCCAACACCGGCAAGATCGGTGACGGCAAAGTCTTCGTCAGCGATGTGATCGAAGCCGTCCGTATCCGCACGGGTGAGCGTGGCTCGGACGCCATCTCCGGCTCCTAATTACCTTTTCCTGACAACAACCATTCTGGCAGACCCGCTCCGTATCACGGCGCGGGTTTTGCTTTTTCTGGGATAGCCTCAGTGCTCCTGCAAAGAAGGGGTGACGTCATCGTCACGCATAAGTTCTTCACATAAATCCAATTCATTGTGAATAAATGGCTTGTTGCCTGCTTTACAATCTGGCAGCCTGTAAACGCCCGTGATTCAAATTCAAAAATCACACTGTGGACCGACAGACCTGGCATCCCAAATGCGCCAGGTGAAAAGACTAACCCCCTCCGGCAAGTCCACGCCTAACCAATAACCCAACCATCACTCATGGACCGCGACGATCATCCTGCCAACGTAGCTCCAACCTTCCTTGACAACGTCAATCTGGGCTCAAGTCAGCACGTCCTTCGATCTCCTTCTGCCCGCAAGCGCAAGTCCGCCTCCAGCCACCGTCACTCCTCCACTCCGGTCGGCACCAAGACCTTTATCCTGGACACCAATGTCCTGCTTCATGACCCCGCCTGCATTCATCGCTTTGCCGAGCACCACGTCTGCATTCCTGTGGATGTCCTCAGTGAGCTGGACCGCTTTAAAAATGAGATGACCGAACGCGGTGCCAATGCCCGCGAGGTGCATCGTGCGCTGATGAAGACCTTCTCCGCCCCGGACGCCTCCGTCACCGATGGGGTGAAGACCGCCGGTGGTGGCAACATCCGCGTCCTGATCTATGACCCTGAAGCCGCCAAGCAGGTGGCCAGCGTCCGCGAGTTTGAGCGCATCTTCCCGAACATTGACAAGGTGGACCACCGCATCCTCGCCTGTGCCCTGTGGCTTCGCGAGCAGATCAGCCCACCGGTGATTCTCGTCAGCAAGGATCTCAACATGCAGCTCAAGGCCCGCGCTGTGGGCATCGAGTGTGAAGACTACCTGCATGACAAGGTGGAACCGCGTGAGGTTTCCAACTTCGACATTGCCCGCCTGGATGTCAGCCCGCATGAGCTGCAGCGCTTTGCCAGCAGCGGCAAGCTGTCCGTTTCCGCCAATCGTTTGGGCGATGCCGTGGCCAATGACTACATGCTGCTCATGGCCGGGGAGAAGACCTCCATGCCGGCCAAGCTCAACGCCCATGGTGAACTCGTGCGGCTGCTGCACACCCCGGAATCCATCAAGGTGGGCCAGGGGCGCAGCATCAAGCCGATGAACCTTGGCCAGGCCTGCCTGCTGGATGCCCTGCTGGATCCGGAGATCAGCCTCGTTACTTGCTACGGTCAGGCTGGCACAGGCAAGACCCTGCTCGCCGTCGCCGCCGGTCTTTCCCAGGTCTTTGGCCGCACCTACAATGGTCTCACCGTCAGCCGCCCCATCGTCGCCATGGGGCAGACCGTCGGCTTCCTGCCGGGCTCCCTTCAGGAGAAGATGCGCCCCTGGCTGCAGCCCGTGTATGATGCGCTCGACCTGCTGATGCGGCCGGTAGATAGCCAGCAGGGACCGCAGCGGAAAAAGAACCGCTTCCTGCCGGACAGGTCTCCTGCCCAGCCGGAAAGTGCGGCTCCCTATGACAATCTGATCCAGCAGGGGGTCATTGAGATCGAGGCGCTCTGCTACATCCGTGGGCGCAGCATTCCCGACCGTTTCTTCATTCTGGATGAGGCTCAGCAGCTCACCCCTCTGGAGGCAAAAACGGTGGTCACTCGCATGTCGCGGGGCTCCAAGCTCGTTCTCGTTGGGGATCCTGCCCAGATTGACAATCCTTATGTGGACAGTCGCTCGAACGGCTTGGTTTACACCCGCCAGCGCATGCGCGGGCAGCCATTTGCCGCCCACGTGCCACTGGCCAAAGGGGAGCGCAGCCCGCTGGCGGAGGCTGGCGCACGTCTGCTTTGAGCAAAAAGGACCGTTCTGGAAAAAATAGCTGAAACTGTGTGAGAGGCCCCGCGTTTAATGGCGCGGATGGGTCAGTTGATCTCAACCCCCTCTGCCAAAACCAAACAGAACACACGCACAATCATGAAAGCGATCACCACGATCCTCTCCGTACTGGCCCTTGCTAGCTTCACCCTGAACGCCGCCGAAGGCGACGCTCCGAAAAAGGCAAAACAAGACCCTGAAAAAGTCTTCGCCAAGCTGGACGCCAACAGCGACGGCTCCATCACCAAGGAAGAGTGGGCTGCTTCCCCTCAGGCCAAGAAAGACGCCGCCAAGGCTGAAAAATCCTTCGCCGGCAAGGACAAGGACAAGGACGGCAAGCTGAGCAAAGAAGAGTTCACCGCCGCTCCTAAGAAGAAGAAAAAGGACGCCTGATCCTTTGAAAGCGACGATCCAACCCGCCGCTTTCATTTTCAAGCCGTACCCTTTCACCAGGGTGCGGCTTTTTTTGTTTGCGTCTCGGGGGTGAAAGCCTGGCCCCTGTGCGGACGAAATAGCCTTTCTCATCATGCGTTTGCCGTTTTTCCTTTTCCTGGCCCTCTCTGCCCCGCTTTCAGCGGCGGTGGATTACACTGCCCAGATCAAGCCGCTGCTGCAGACGCATTGCGTGAAGTGCCATGGTGCCACCACCCAAAAGGCCAAGCTGCGGCTGGATACCGCCGCAGGAGCCATCCAGGGCGGCGGACGTGGGGCGGCAGTGCTGCCGGGCAAGGCGCAGGAAAGTCTGCTCTTTCAGGTCATCTCGGGCACCCACGATGAAGTCGCGCAGATGCCGTATAAACGCGGTCCTTTGGACAGTCCCCAGGTGGCGCTGATTCAGCAATGGATCGCGGAGGGGGCCCGGGCTCCTGCCGATGAGAAGCCCAGCGATGACCGCCACTGGGCCTATATCGCGCCGGAGAAGGTCGCGCTGCCTGCGGCTGCCAAAGACGCCCATCCGGTGGATCATTTCATCCAGGCCCGCCTCGCCAAAGAGGGCCTCACTCTTTCCGCCCCAGCCCCTGCGGAGACCCAGGTCCGCCGCCTTTTTCTCGATCTCACCGGCCTGCCACCCTCGCCTGTCCAGGTGGCCGCCTTTGTCCAGGCTGCCAAGAACTCGCCCGATGCGTACACTCGGCAGGCGGATGAACTGCTGGACAGCCCTCACTACGGCGAACGCTGGGGCCGCTGGTGGCTGGACCAGGCCCGCTATGCGGACAGCAACGGTTACAGCATTGATGCTCCCCGCATCATCTGGCCCTACCGGGACTGGGTCATCCAGGCGCTGAATGAGGACATGCCGTTTGACCAGTTCAGCATCGAGCAGCTTGCCGGTGACATGCTGCCCAAGCCCACCCCGGCCCAGATCATCGCCACCGGCTTCCACCGCAACACGCAGATCAACCAGGAGGGCGGCATTGATAAGGAGCAGTTCCGCATCGAGTCCGTCTTTGATCGCGTGGCCACCACGGGCACCGTCTGGCTGGGGCTCACCATCGGCTGCGCGCAGTGCCATGATCACAAGTTCGATGCCATCAGCCATGAGGAGTACTACCAATTTTTTGCGTTCCTGAACAATCAGGACGAAGTCACGCTGCCGGTGCCAGACCCGCACCTGGACAAGCCCGCGCTGCTGGCCGAACAAAAAGTGCTGCAAGAAAAAATCAGCGCCTACATCGCCAGGTGCCAGCAGGAGTTCACCCAATGGGAAGCCGAGCTCTCACCCGCAGCCCTCGCTCAGCTGCCGAAAGACCGCCTGTCGGCACTGAAGCGCCCGGTCGCCCAGCGCAGCGTCACCCAGAAGCGTCTTCTCTTTGCCAGCGGCCCGGGTGTGGCGGACCAGGAATTCCGCGCCCTCAATGAACGCTACATGGAGATCACGGGCCGGCTGGAGCGCGGCCTCACCACCCTGGTGATGAAGGAACTGCCGCAGCCGCGCAAGACCACTCTTTTTATCAAGGGCGACTTCACGCGTCCGGCGGCTGAGCAAAAGCCTGCCGTGCCTGCGGTGTTGCACGATCTCAAAGCCGCGACCCCAAATCGCATGGACCTGGCCCGGTGGCTCGTCAGCCGTGACAATCCGCTCACCGCCCGTGTCATCGTCAACCGCATTTGGCAGCAGTATTTTGGCCGGGGGCTGGTGGATACTGAAAACGACTTTGGCACCATGGGATGCCTGCCCACGCATCCCGAGCTGCTGGATTGGCTGGCAGTCGAATTCATGGACAGCGGCTGGAGTCTCAAGCACATGCACCGCCTCATCGTCACCAGCCAGACCTATCGCCAGGCCAGCGAGGTGCCATCGCCCGTTTCCCTGGCTTCAAAGGCAGACCCCAACAACATGCTGCTGTGGCGGCAGACCCGCCTGCGGCTGGATGCCGAAATCGTCCGCGATGTCTGCCTCACTGCCAGCGGCCTGCTGCAGCCGAAGCTGGGTGGCCCGCCCGTTTATCCGCCGATTCCGGAGGGGGTGCTCAGCCTGGGGCAGGTGAAACGTACCTGGCCGCTGAGCCAAGGGGCCGACCGTTACCGCCGTGGTCTCTACACCTTTGTCTTCCGTGCCACCCCGCCCCCTGGACTCAGCGTCTTTGATGCGCCCGATGGCTTCAGCACCTGCACCCGCCGCCTGCGCAGCAACACTCCTTTGCAGGCCCTCACCCTCCTCAATGACAGCTCATTTGTGGAGTTCGCCCAGGCACTGGAAAAGATCGTGAAAAAGGAGGGGCTGGATGCCGCCTTCGGCCGCTGCACCGCCCGCCTCCCCACGGCAGAAGAACGTGCCACGCTGAGCCAGCTCCAGCCTCAGGAAATCGCCCGCGTGCTGCTGAACCTGGACGAGACGATCACGCGGGAATAAATGGACATGGTAACGCTGTAAGTTAGACTGAGCCCCATGCAAAGAGCACCTCGTTACCTCCTGCGGTTGTGGCTGACGGCTGAATCTCTTCTGGCGTGTTTAGGCCTCTTCGTCCTGGCTGGCAGCTTTTTCAGGTCTGAAGCTTTGTCCCCTCATGAGGGGGCGGCGTCCATCGTCTGCATGCTGCTTCTTTGCGTGGGGCTGCGTGCCATCTGGAGCCAGGTGAGGGCAGAAAAGACGCTGGGCCGGGCTTCGGCAGACCCATCGTAGCCGTCACTCAGTCCGTTTTGGAGGAACGGGCATTTCCATGCAGATGTTGCACCTCTCATAGTGGGGCATTTCACCGGAAGTCTCTTTGAAACCCAGCTTCCGATAAAGACGGATGGCGGGTGCCAGGGAGGTGTTGCTTTCCAGATAAAGCCGGGTCATCCCACTGCCCCTGGCTTTCTCCATGGCGGCCTGGCCTAACAGCCATCCCACACCTTTGCCCTGAACTGAGGGGGAGACGGCCATCTTCGCCAGTTCATAGGTTTGCGCATCGTGAGGGATCAGGGAGCACACGCCCACGACTTCTCCTGCCAGGACTGCCACCAGGATATGTCCTCCCCGGCTGAGAATGTTCTCTTCCGGATGGTCGAGGACATGCCGATCAGCATCTTCCATTTTAAAGTAGGTCGTGATCCATTCTTCATTCAGACGTTTGAAGTCCCGGGCATGGCAGGGCTGATAGGGTTCAATCTGGACGTCCTGCTCCTCCCTCAGTTTTTTTTGCTGCTGGACGTGCTGATACAAGGACCGACGGCTGAGGGCGGTTTCAAATTCGCCCAGAGCCAGCCAGAGATCTGCCGTGGATTCCCCGAGAAGGGCGTTCACGGCGCTGCGGACGTCCTTCAGCTGCTCCTTCATGGTCGCCACGGCGGCACGACCCTTGGGGGTCAAGGTCACATAAGTCTTCCGTCCGTCCGTTTGCCCTTTTTGCTGGGAGGCATAGCCCTGCGAAACCATTTCGCGGACAATCTGGCTGACCGAGGCATGGGTGTGCCCGATTTCCTCAGCAATGGCAGTCACCGACTCGGCCTCGCGTTCTCCGAGAACATGAACCACCGGGAACCAACGCGGCTGCAAATCCGTGCCATACAACGTGTAAACCTGGGCGGCCTCATCCGCCAGTTTGTCACCCAAACGTCTCAGACGGCTGCCCAGAGCAGCCACCCCAATGCGATCATAAAAGTCCATGAGGTAATATATGCGTAAGCGCTTACGTATTTCAATTCGAAAATGACAGATTCAAAAAAAAGAAGCCTGCCTGGTGGAGGCCAGACAGGCTCGGGCAGCAAGGTTCCAAGGAGGGTTTTATACCGTCTCAGGCACCACAAAACCTTCGCGATACTCGCGTTTCAGCAGGGCCAGGGCCTCAGGGGTGGCGGTTTCGCCGATGAAGGTTTCCTTTTCGGCATCAATCTCCAGGATGGGGCCCACGCGCACATCGCCGGGCTTCAGTGTCACCTCATTTGCTACGAGGTGGGCTGGCAGGTCCTCGATGACTTCCTGCCAGGGCTGGAAGTCCTTGAGGCGGGCCTTGGCCATGTCGAGATCTCCCGCTTGGCCGAGCCGCCAGGAGATGTTGCCCAGGTGGCACCAGGCGCTGGAAAAGTGGATCTGCTCGATCTCCGCCTTCAGGTCGCTGCTTTTGCGGCTGCGCACGGCGGCGATGAAATTGGCTGCGTGAGTGGAACCCCCATCGCCTTTGAACTTTTGGATCACCTTGCCTGCCGGGTCGTGGGCGGAGCCGCCGCCACGGCCGCCCGCGTAGTAGCCGCCTTCACATTCGATGATGAGGAAGGCGCTGGAGCGGCGGCGGCGATAGACGTCCGGGGCTTTCATGCCCTTTTGGCGGGGCAGGTTATGCACGTCCATGATCACGGGGACCACGCCGGTGTCGTAATAGAGAAAGTGGGTGTTCGGCGTTTCTCCGGCATCATCCCAGCCATAGCGGCCGCCGCCTGCCAGCACGCGTTTGGGCAGGGTGATCTTGTCCCGGAAGACGACGTTTCGCAGGTCATCCAGGATGTGGGGGCCCCAGTTGCCCAGTTCGCCGTTGCCAGTGTTCCAGTTCCAGTGCCAGTCGTAATGGAATCTTTCCCGCAGGATGGGCACGTCCTGGGCAGGGCCTAACCAGAGGTTGTAATCCACCGAGGTGGGTGGGGTGATGGGCGTCTGGCGTTTGCCGATGGTGGCGCGCATGCCGTAGTGATTACAACGCACGTACTTCATCGCGCCCAGAGTGCCGGAGTCCAGGTAGGCCTTCAGTTCATCATGAAAAGGGTCGCTGCGCTGCTGCGTGCCGCCCTGGACGATGCGGTTGTATTTGCGCGCCGCAGCCACCAGCTGGCGGCCCTCCCAGATGTTGTGGGAGATGGGCTTTTCCACATACACATCCTTGCCTGCCTGGCAGGCCCAGATGGAGGCCAGCACGTGCCAGTGATTGCCGGTGGAAACGACGACGGCATCAATGCTTTTGTCATCCATCACGTGGCGCAGGTCCTGCGTGGTCTTGGCATTGGGGAAGGCCACTTTCGCCTTGTCCAGCTGAGCCGTATCCGCATCACACAGGTAGGCGATCTCCACCCCTGGCACCTTGGCCATGCGCTTGGCATTGCCCATTCCCTGGCCCCCCAGGCCGATGGCGGCCACGCGCACGGTTTCATTGGCCCCCAGCACCCGGCTGGCGGAAAGGGCCGTGGCTGCGAGGGCGGTGTTGCGAAGGAAGGTGCGGCGGGTGGCTGGGTGGATCATGTCGCCCGTTTTATAAAACGAGGCGGGGTGGAACAAGTGAAAAGACGGTTTTGTCACCTTAATGTCTTTTCATTTGGAAAAGACGCTGCTTAGCCATCGATAGATATCACAAGACATGAAAAAACTCTTCTGCGCACTTTCCTTCCTCGTTGCGGTTAACGCCTCGGCCCAGACCCCGGCACCTTCCCAGCAGGCTGAACTGAACCGCTCCACGGCAGGTCGCACGCTGAATGACCGCAATCTGGCCGATGGCACCATGCCGCTGAAAAAGGGCATGGTCTTTGATGTGGTGGAGCAGAAGATGGGCTACGTGGTGATCTCGGCCAATGGCCGCAAGGTGGTGGTGGCGCAGACGGATGTCACCGTCACGGCGAAACCGGAAGCTCCGGCCTCCACCACCATTTCGCCTGCAACTGCCGCCAGTGCGTTTACCCCAGGTCAGATCGTGCTCATCAGCGCCAAATACACCCTCCAGGGGAATCAGCCGCGCAATGTCAAAAACCGTCTGGCCAAACTGATCCCTGGAGGAATCATCAACCAGCCCGTGGAGATCCTGGTGACGGATGATTTGAGCTCGGCCGCCTCCATTCAGGGAAACACCGTGACCGTCAGAAGCGGCGGTTCCGGCGGGATCGTGGTCACGGGCACCGCCCGCAACATCCTGACGGTGGAGTATTCCTTCAACGGTGAAGTCCGCAAGAAGCAGGCGGCGGAAGGCACCTACCTCACGCTGCCTTGAGTTTCTTTTCGGTCCCTTGATTTTGTGCCTAACAAAAAGCCCGCCTCGGAAAGAATCCAGGGCGGGCTTTGAAGTTTCAGAGGACGCTTAGAGCTTCTTCACGCGGAAGCTGCGGAAGCCCACCGGATCGCTGTGGCCGGCGAAGCCAATGAAGCCGCTGGTTTTGTCCAGGCCCTTAGGGGTCTGCTTGGGGGTCAGTTTGCTGCGGTCCACCTGGCTCAGGTCGGCATCCAGGATCTTGGTGCCGTTCAGCGTGACGGTGATGTGCTGGCCTTTGACGGTGACTTCCTGGTAGTTCCACTGGCCCACGGGGCGCAGGTAACCGTGCTTGGCACCGATGAGGCCGTACACGGAACCGTGATACTGGTACTCTTTCAGCGGGGTCTTGGCCTTGGCGTTGTAGCCATCGCTGTCGATGACCTGGAGTTCCAGGCCATTCCAGGCGGCGCCACCTTCCTTCGGAGTGCGCAGGGCGATGCCGTTGTTGCCACCCAGAGGCAGGATGAATTCGGTGCGGATGACGCAGTCGCCATATTCTTCGAGGGTCAGGAGATCGCCGCCTTTGCCTGCTTTGCAGTAGATGGCGCCGTCCTTCATTTCATAGTTTTCTACGGAGCCCTGCCAGTTGCTGAGGTCCTTGCCATTGACCATTTCCTTGAAGCCTTCTTCACCGGCAGCCAGGGTTTTGTTGGCCTCTTCAGGGCTGATTTCGCGGACGAAAACATTGCGCCAGCGGATCTCGCTGCCGTGGGTCTGGAGCTGGATGGGGCCTTTGGCAAAGGCTGGGTCCTTCATGAAACCTGCAGGCTTCGGCGGGGCTGCTTCGCCGGCTTTCGGCTTCACGTAGGCCAGGTAGCCAGCCTTCTTGTTGGCAAAGAAGTTTTCCAGCACGGCATTGTCCACCACTTTTTCGCCATTGAAGAGGATGGTCACGCGCTCACCGATCATGGTGATTTTGAAGCTGTTCCACTCGCCCAGGGGCTTGTCCATACGCTTGGACGGGTCCTTGCCAGGAGCGCCGGCCACGTTGTTCCAGAGGCCACCGGAGCCTTTGGCACGGCCCAGCCCCTTGGGATCTTCTTCATCCGCATCCCAGATCTGCACCTGGGGGATGCCGCGCAGGTACACGCCGCTATCACCTTTCGGCAGGGCCTTGTATTCCACCCAGAGTTCAAAGTCACCGTAGTCCTTGTCGGTGGTCAGGTAGAGGCCTTTGCCATCGTTCACCAGTTCGCCGTTTTCCACTTTCCAGTGGGCGTTGACGTGGTCCTCGGCAGCCTTGCCCTTGGCATCCACGGCACCACCTTCCACGGATTTCTTTTTGTAGTCGGCCTGCTGCTCAGGTGTCATGGCCCACAGCTCGCTGGGGTCACGGGTGCCCCAGCCATACCAGCCGGAGAGATCTTTGCCATTGAAGAGGGGTTTGAAGCCCTCGGGCGGGACATTGTTTTCAGCGCGCAAGCCGGTGATGGCGGCCAGGGCGAGCAGGGAGGTAAAAAGCGGTGCTTTCATGTTGGAAGAAATGAGTCGGGGCCGGGGCGGGTGTTCTTTCAGTTTCTGTGCGTGTCGTCGGGGCGCTTTTCGATACTTTCGAGACGCTCGCGCAGGCGGCGCACTTCAATCAGCAGTTCCTGAAAATCCGTATCGTCCCTTTTCAGATCGGGCTCCACAAAGAACCGGGCAAACAGGCCCGTCAAAACGCCGAACAGCCCCACTCCGGTGACCATCAGGATCATGGCGATCATTCTGCCCTCGGGGGTGACGGGGTAATGGTCGCCATAGCCGACGGTGGTCATCGTGGTGATGCCCCACCAAAAGGCATCCATGGGAGATTTGATGTTGGATTCGGGGGCATTTTCAAAGACCAGGATGGAGATGATGGAAAACAGCAGCAGCACCACGGCCATCAGGATCGTGGTCGCCGCCATGCTGCGCGCCCGGTGCTGATGCAGATAAGCCATGATGGCCCGGGCGGAGCGGAAGGCGCGCAGGATACGCACGATCTGGACGATGCGCACCGCGCGCCCGATGGTGAAGATGTCCGCCGGGATGCAGGAGAGGAGGTCAATCCAGCCCCAGCGCATGAAGGCGAGCTTTGATTCAGCCCGGTGGAATCGCAGGCAAAAGTCCAGAAAGAAGACCGAGCAGACAAACCAGTCCACGTAGCACATCAGCTCCCGCACATTTTGCTCCAGCGGTACCGTCAGATCCACCAGCAGCGCCAGGATGACGTAGATGGAAAGCAGCAGCACCAAGGCATCCAGAAAGCGCAGGCGGGGCGTGTTCATGAGCAAGTTCTTGTTAGGCCTTCCGCCAGATGTGCTCTGGCCCTTACTTTTTGGTCAGGGTGTCCAAATGCTGCTGGTATTGCTTCTGTTGCTTTTCCCAGGTTTCCAGGATCTTGCCATACTGCTCAATTTGCTTCAATTGAACCTCGTAGGCGGCAGTCTGCTGGGCCCAAAGAGTTTCCTGCTCGTTGAGCATCTTCTTGTAGCGATTGTGCAGATCCAGCTGTTCCTCGAACACCTGCTTAGCTATCTTTGTTCGAGTAGCCTCTTCTTCCAAGGCCTTTTGATAACTTTCATCGGCGGTGGGGGCCTGGGTGGGAGCTTCCTGGCCCCGGGCTTCAAAACTGCTGTGAATAACAAACAGGCTGAGGGCCAGGCTCAGGCCGATGAGGATCATGGACGGAGGTTTCATGCCGCAGAGATTCTTGGATTTAAGAGATGCTTGCAAGCTCGCAACTGTGCAGAATTGCCCATCTTCTGACCGTATATAGCGAAAGTTAATTCCATGCGCATGCTTTTCTGCTTCCTGCTTCTGGCCCCCGTTGCCTTTGGTGCGTCACCCCCTGCGAAATCGGTGGAGGCCATCGCGGCGGAGGCCAAGCGATCCGTCGTCAAGGTCCTGCAATCGGGCCGGGAGGGCATGGATGGGCTGGGGGCAGGCTTTGTGGTGAGTGAGGACGGCCTCATCGCCACAAATATGCACGTCATCGGCGAAGCACGAAGGCTGGAGGTGGAGATGGCCAATGGGGACAAGCACGAGGTGGTGGAGGTGACCGCCACCGATGCCCACTGGGACCTGGCCCTGCTGCGCATTGCGAAAAAGGGGCTGAAGCCCTTGGCCCTGGCGGACAGCGACACCATCAAGCAAGGCCAGCCCATCGTGGCCATGGGAAATCCCCAGGGCCTCGCCTTCAGTGTGGTGGATGGCGTGGTCTCCGAGTTTCCTGACCTCATCAATGAGATCCCCATGATCCGCCTGGCCTTGCCCATCGAAAAGGGCAACAGCGGCGGTCCCCTGCTGGACCGCCAAGGCCGTGTGCTGGGCATCCTCACCATGAAATCCGCCGTCACGGAGAACCTCGGTTTCGCCATGCCGGTGAATGAACTGAAGCGCCTCATCGAGAAGCCGAATCCGGTGCCCATGGCCCGCTGGCTGACCATCGGCGTGTTGAACCCGAAGCTGTGGACCCCTTTGTTAGGCGCGCGCTGGACCCAGCACGCGGGCATCATCAAGGCCGCCACTCCCGGGACCGGGTTTGGTGGTCGCTCCCTATGCCTCTGGGCGCCCGAGCAACCGGGCGATGTCTTTGAGGTGGCCGTGAAGGTGAAGCTGGAGGATGAATCCGGCGCTGCCGGGCTGGTCTTTTGCTCCGATGGGGGAGATGCGCATTACGGCTTTTATCCCTCGGCAGGGAAACTTCGTCTCACCCGGTTCGAGGGGCCGGACGTGTACTCCTGGACCATCCTGGCGGACATTCCCTCGGAGGCTTACCGCTCCGGCGAATGGAATCACCTTCGGGTGCGGGTGGAGCCGGATCAGATCACCTGCTGGGTCAATGACCAGAAAGTCATGGTGCAGCGGGATTCCGGCCTGCGCGGCGGCTATGCCGGCCTCTGCAAATTCCGCAACACGGCCGCTGAATTTCGCGGCTTCCGCGTCGGCACAGACCTGACGGAAAAACCCGTGCCGGAGGCCGTGGCGACCACGATCGAAACCGCGCTGGAGACTTTTGCCCAAAGCGCTGGCTCCAAGAAAACCATCCTGGGCCAGCTCCTCGACCAGCCCGATGCCAGCCGTCGGCTGCTGGTGGAAAAGCGCCGTCAACTGGAGCAGGAAGCCGCCGCCCTGGGCGAGTTGGAAAAGGACCTCCACCGCCGCACCATCACCCGGGAGCTGGTGACCGAACTCTCGCGCCCCGAGGAGGAGATCGACCTCATCCGAGCCACGCTGCTGCTGGCCCGGCATGACAACCCGGAAGTGGATGTGAGCCAGTATATGCAGAGCTTTTCACGGATGGTGGACGACCTGAAACAGGACCCCGCCATCCTCCAGGGCACCCTGCCTGCCGTGAAGCGGCTGAACCGCTACCTGTTTGAAGAAGGTGGCTTTCACGGCAGCCGCCATGACTATGGCAGCAAGTCCAACAGCTACATGAACGAGCTGCTGGATGACCGCGAGGGACTGCCCATCACCCTCTCCGTCCTCTACATTGAGCTGGCCTCCCGCCTCGGCGTGAAAGGCGTTTTCGGCATCCCGTTGCCAGGCAAGTTCATGGTCGGCTACCGGGAAGGCCCCGAGGGCGAACTGCAACTGCTGGACGTATTCGAGCGCGGCAAATCCCTCTCCGTCACCCAGGCCGCGCTGGAACTCACCGAGCGAGGTGAGTTTGCCGAAGACTCGCTGGAGCCGTCCACCAAGCGCGACATCATCCTCCGCATGCTGAACAACCTCCTTAGCAGCACCCTGGACGATGCCACCGCCATCAAGGAAACCATGCCCTACCTGGACCTTTCCATCGCCCTGGACCCCGACGCCGCCGTGCAGCGCATCAACCGCGCCCGCATGAAGGAACGCCTGGGGCTGAAAAAAGAGGCTGCCGAGGACGTCCGCTGGCTCACTGAACATTTCCCCGAAGACGGTCCCGGCGAGGTGCGCGGCCAGCTTCAGGACTGGCTGGATTCCCTGGAATGAGGTGGCACTGACTGAGACGGCGAGGCTTTTACACAGGTGGGGCTATCGTCCAAGGGGGTGTGATTCTGTAAGTGGATCACTTTAGGCTTCCCATGGCCTTTGGAGATTTCCTATTTTCAGAAGATTCCTCATCATTAATCAGCCGTGCATGACTCATTCGTGTGTTCATCCCGCAGATTCCTATCCTAAAGACACCCTCCTCCACCATGCACGTCAGTTTTCCCCGTCCTTTGCTCCGCCGGCCTACGTCTTGGCTTTTCACAGCTGCCCTGCTCACTTCCTCGTGGGGCTTTGGCCAGACGGTCTCGCAGGCACCGCGTGTGTGGACGAATCAAGAAGGTCGCAGCGTGACGGCTTCATTGGTGCAGGTGTCAGGGGGGACCGTTGTCATTCAGTTGCCCGATGGCAGCCGTAGCAACGTGGCGGTGAACACGCTTTCCAAGGCGGATCAGGACTACCTGCATGGCCTGCCAAATCCGGGCCGTCCTGCTGCGGGGGACCCCGCGTCCGGGGCTTTGGTCTGGCCGGCGAGTGCTCTGCTGGTGGACCCGAAAACCGTGGTGGTGACCGAGGGGCGTATGGATGCCGAGGCCCGGCGTTATCACTATGAGGTGGGGAACTTTGAGTTCATCTCCACGGCGCGCTTGGCGGGGTCCGTCATGGCGCAGGTGGCTACGGATTTCTTGGTGACCGAAAAGTTCTTTGTCTCGATGCCCTGGAACTGGACCCCCAAGCCCAAAAAGGGAGACCGTTTCATCGTTTACATGGCTGAAACGAATGGCGACTACCTGGCCCTGGGCGGGGATGCCGACAACGCCTCGGAGATGGTGGATGACAACTGTCTCATCCGTTTCAGCGCCTTAGGCCTGGAAAAAGTGGGGGCGCGTTACCAGTATGATCCACGCAAGAAAGAACCGGGGCGTGTGACCGGCATCGTCGCTTACGGCATGCTCTATGATGTCCGTGGCTGGCTGATGCCATGGACCTCCCAAGGCCTCGCGAATTTCCTGCGTTTCGTCGCTTATCAAAACAATGGCAGCGTGCGCTTTTCAGACCTGGGGACCTCACTGAGGCAGGGGGTGAAGGACCGAATGGAGACCAGCAAGATCACGTTGAGCCTCTCTCGGGTGCTCAAGTACATGCGGGCGACGAACAGCGGGCTGCGGGCAAACAGCCTCCAAGAGCGGCTGGAACAGCAGATGGACTGCTTTGTGGTGCTTTATTACTTTGGATTTTTGGACGGGGATGGGCGTGGCGAAGTGCTGCACCAGTACTACCGGAATGTGTTTGCCCGTTCCCGCAGGAGCCAGTCCCCAGAGGAGGCCCAGGCCATGTTAAAGGCCGGCGGGATGGAGAATGCCTCCCCCGAAGACATGATGGCGAAGCTTTTGGCCGGGCGTGACGATGCGACTCTGGGGGCCCAGATGACGGAGAAATTCAAAGCCATCGGGGTGAAATTTGATCCCTAGCCCTTCGCGGAGCCTCGGGGAAACCCACCGAAGCCGGGCTGAGGGGCGACTTGATCTTGACGCCTTCCGCCTGCATGGCACGTAAGACACGTTCCATGAAGATCATTCGCCACACCGACCCTACCTGGCAGGAAACCGCTGCCGCCCTGAATCGCCGTGCTGAGGCCAGCGATGCTGTGCAGGAGGTCGTTTCCGGCGTGATCAAGCAGGTGCGCGCCGCTGGTGATGCGGCCCTGATCGAGCTCACCCTGAAGTTCGACGGGGCCACGCTGACGCCGGAAACACTGGCCATTTCCCAGGATGAACTGGCAGGTGCCTGGAATACAGCGGGTGCGGAACTGCAGCAGGCGCTCATCGCCTCGCACCGGAATGTGTTCACATTTGCCCAGAAAAGCCTGCGCCAGGACTGGTCCGGCACCAATGAACAGGGCGCGCAGGTGGGGGAGGTGTATCACCCCTTTGAGCGCGTGGGCTGCTATGTCCCGGGCGGCTCTGCTCCCCTGGTTTCCACCGCCATCATGACCGTCACCCTCGCGGCTGCAGCCGGCGTGCCGGAGATCGTGGTTTGCACCCCCTGTGGTAAAGATGGCACGGTGAATCCGGGCCTGTTGGCCGCCCTGAAGCTGGCCGGTGCCACGGAGGTCTATAAGATCGGCGGCGCTCAGGCCATCGCCGCCATGGCCTACGGCACGGAAACCATCCGCCCGGTAGCGAAGATTTTTGGTCCCGGCAACAGCTTCGTGGTCGAGGCCAAGCGCCAGGCCTTCGGCGTCGTTTCCATTGATCTCCTTCCTGGGCCTAGCGAGGTCCTCATCCTGGCGGACAAGTCCGGCAATCCCGCCTTCATCGCGGCAGATATTTTGGCCCAGGCCGAGCACGGCAAGGACAGCCAGGCCGGGTTCATCACGGACGATGCCACCCTTTTGGACGCCGTGGTGGCCGAGGTGAATCGCCAGTGCGCCAGTCTCAGCCGTCAGGCCCAGCTGACCCCCGTTTTGGAAAAAGGCGTGTTTCTTCTGCTGGCTTCCTCTCTGGAGGAAGGGGCGCGTCTGGTGAATGCCTATGCGCCGGAGCACCTCACCCTCATCACCGAACGGGAAGGGGACATCCTGCCCCTCATCCGTACCGCCGGGGCCATCTTCCTGGGCAATGACTCTCCCGTGGCCGTGGGCGATTTCCTCGCCGGTCCCAGCCACACCTTGCCCACGGGCGGGGCGGGCAAATCCTTCCCCGGTCTCACCGTGGACATGTTCCAGCGCCGCACCAGCATCATCCGTCTGGACAAAGTCAGCGTCACCGCCTCCGTGCCCATCGTCCGTGCCTTCGCCGCCGTCGAAGGCCTGGATGCCCACGGCGAATCCGTCGCCATCCGCGCACGGTGAGTTTCCGTAGCCGCCTGCGCCAGCAGGTGGCCGATGTGATCGGACGGGTCTTGTGGAAGCCCCGGCCACCTCACTCCCGCTTCCGGCCTAACCACAAAGTTGGCACCAGAACCACCAGTAACAAGGCTCCAGACAAAGCACTCGCCAGCGGCAGGTTGCGGTCGCTGAAGGCGCGCTGTTCGATCTTGTTGCCGATCATCTCATCGCCCGTGCCTCCCACGTATTTGGGGATCACATACTGCCCCAGGGAGCAGACAAACACGATGACGATGGCCGAGATCAATCCCTGCCGGACGCCTGGCAAAAATACCTTTCGAAATGCCTGCCACGTGGAGGCCCCCAGGTCCCGCGCCGCATCCACCAACGTGAAGTCGAATTTTTCCGCCGCCGCATACAGAGGCAGGATGGCGAAGGGCAGTTGGGTATAAACCATCACCAGCAGCACCGCTCCGGCGTTGTTGAGCAAAAACGTGTCCTCCGTGGCCAGATGCAGCCACACCAGCGCCTGCTTGACGATTCCTTCGGGATGCAGCAGTGAGCGCCAGGCAAAGATGCGGATGATGAAGTTCGTGAGAAAGGGCACGATGATCAGCAGCAGCACGATCTGCCGCCAAAAAGCCCCCATGCGCGCCAATGCCCAGCTCACCGGCAAGGCCAGGGCCAGGCAGCATGCCGTCGTCGCCACGCTCATCCACAACGTCTTCCATATCACAGGGACATACTGGCTGTCCGCCAGCGACTTCACCGTC
This sequence comes from Verrucomicrobiota bacterium, assembly GCA_040386955.1. Taxonomy (GTDB): domain Bacteria; phylum Verrucomicrobiota; class Verrucomicrobiia; order Verrucomicrobiales; family Verrucomicrobiaceae; genus Prosthecobacter. Next base: position 47,050 of record JAZKER010000010.1, on the reverse strand, counting down.
TCCAAAGTCCACGCATCGCCGACACCGCCCCGCAGATCGCTCGTCCGAAACGCCAGCCCCAGGATCAGCACACAGGGCAGGGCAAAGAATACCAGCAACCAACCCAAAGAGGGCAGGGTGAGCAGGAGTTCTCGGCGGGATTTCATGAGTTTACAAGCGACTCAAGCCAAAGGTCGGACGTTGTTTTTCATGCTTGATGGTCACGATGTTGATCTCATTCTCCCTTAGGCGATACACAATCAGGTAAGGGAAGCGATCCAGCTTATAACGACGATAAACCTGCTGTTTTAAGTGATAGGGAAATGCTGTCGGTGTCGCGACGATCCGCTGCATGCCATGACGGATAGCCGTTTCAAATCGCCGTGCTAAAGACAGGCTCTCTTCTTCATAATAATAGAGGGCCTTGTCGTAGTCTTGCTGCACCAGGGGATGAACGAAAACATTCATCTTGGCTCGCCCACACGATGAACCTTCGCCCAGAACTCATCCACCGTGAGGGCCTTGACGAGGCCATCTTGCATTTCCTGATCACGTCTGATTGCTTCAGCGAGGATGTCTTCAGGGAACATGGCCTCTACATCTTCAGCGTGATTGAGCAGGTGATCCGCTAGCCGAAGCTGGTCAGACTTTGGCAGATCGAACGCCATTGATTGGATTTCGGAGAGCGTTACCATGAGGTGAGTTTACTTTTTGGGAGGCCTTCTGCAAGCGTCAATCCACCACCCGAGAGGCCTCGGATTCAAAGTGCAGCCAGGCCTCGGTATCGGCGGTTAAGAAAGTCTTCCCGGTGGGCTGCTGGACATGCAGCGCGTGCGGGCCGCAACGCACCTGAGCCTTGGCATGGGGGCCGAAGTAGGTGACGGCTTCAATCCGGGCGGGGAAGAGGTTTTCGCCAGCGGCTAGGGTGGGCCGTTCCAGGCTGAGGTGCAGCCGCTCCGGACGCACCATCACGCGCACGGATTGCCCAACCAAAAGTGTGGTGATGCCCGTCACGACGAGACTGCCCAAGGCCGCGACCGTTACGCGCAGCCGCCCGTTGGAAAGCAGCTCCTCCACACGGCCTTCGAGGAAGTTGGCATCGCCGATGAACCCGGCCACAAAGCTCGTGGCGGGGGTCTCATACAGGCCGCGTGGGCTGTCTACCTGCGAGACTTTGCCTGCCTCCATCACGGCGATGCGGTGGCTCAGGCTCAGGGCCTCCCCCTGGTCATGGGTCACGTAGACGAAGGTGGTGCCCACTTGCGCGTGGATGGCCTGCAGCTCCGCCAGCATGTGCTGCCGCAGTTTCAGGTCCAGCGCGGCCAGGGGCTCATCCAGCAGCAGCAGCTTCGGCCCGTTCACCAGCGCCCGGGCGATGGCCACGCGCTGCCGCTGCCCGCCGCTGAGCTGGGCCGGGCGTTTGCGGGCATGATCGCCCAGCTGGATCATTGCCAGCATTCGCTCCACCCCCGCCGTGATTTCTCCCTTGGGGCGTCCCGCGATGCGCAGCCCGAAGGCAATGTTTTCCCACACGCTCAGGTGCGGAAACAGCGCGTAGTTTTGAAACACCGTGTTCACCGGCCGGCGCTCGGGCGGCAGGTCCGTGATGTCCTGACCATTCAGGATCAACCGCCCGGTGTCCGGTTTTTCAAACCCGGCCAGCATCTTCAGCAGCGTGGTTTTACCGCAGCCGCTGGGCCCCAGGAGAGAAAAGATCTCCCCCTGACGGATCTGCAAAGACACGCCGTCCACCGCCTTCAGCGGGCCGAAGTGGCGGGAAACCTTTTCAATGGACAGAAAATCGTGCAACGGGAGAGAGCGGGGCTAAGCGTAAGAAACCATTGGCAGCGACCGCAAACAACTGCCAACCACTGCAAACTTTTTCATGAGCGACGACCTTTTCCAACCCGCCGAGGCCCCAGGCACCGTCGTGGATGCGCAGCCAGATGCCCCGCTGGCCTCGCGGATGAGGCCGCGCAGGCTCACCGAATATACCGGCCAGGGCCACATCCTGGGCGAGGGCAAGCTGTTGCGCCGCGCCGTGCAGGCCGATCGTTTTTCCTCCATCATCCTCTACGGCCCGCCGGGTGTGGGCAAGACCACCCTGGCCCACATCATCAGCCAGGAAACCAAGGCGCGCTTTGTCACTCTCAGCGGCGTGGAAAGCAGCGTGGCCGACATTCGCAAAGAAGCCGATGCGGCCTTGAAGCTCAAAAAACTCACGGGCCAGGGCACCGTGCTGTTTGTGGATGAGATCCACCGCTTTAACAAAGCCCAGCAGGACGTCCTGCTGCCGCATCTGGAGCGTGGCACCCTGCGCTTCATTGGGGCCACCACGCACAACCCCTTCTTTTACGTCAACAGCCCCCTCGTCAGCCGTTCTCAGGTCTTCACCCTGGAGCCCCTGGGCATCGAAGATCTCCAGCTCCTCATTCAGCGTGCGCTTACCGATGTGGAGCGCGGCCTGGGCCCGTGGAACGCCACACTCACGCCCGAGGCCAGCCTGCATCTGGCCACCGTGGCCGATGGCGATGCCCGCAAGTGCCTCAATGCCCTGGAGCTTGCGGTCCTCTCCTCGCCACCCAATGACGAAGGTCGCATCGTCATTGACCTCGCCGGAGCGGAGGAGTCCATGCAGCAAAAAACCGTCGTCTATGATGGCGATGGTGACGCGCATTACGACACCGCCAGCGCCTTCATCAAATCCATGCGCGCTTCGGATCCCGATGCCGCCATCTACTGGCTGGCCAAAATGATCTACGCAGGGGAAGACATCCGTTTCCTGGCCCGCCGCATCGTCATCGCCGCCAGTGAGGACGTGGGCATGGCGGACAGCAACGCCCTGCGCGTGGCCGTGGCCGCCCAGCAGGCTGTGGAGGCCATCGGCATGCCGGAGGCGCGCATTATCCTCGGCCACGCCGTCATCTACATCGCCACCGCGCCGAAGAGCAACCGCGCCTACATGGCCATCAACGCCGCGCTAGAGGATGTGAAAAACGGCCGCACCCTCCCCGTGCCCAAGCACCTTCGCGATGCCCACTACAAGGGGGCAAAACAGTTTGGCCATGGCGAAGGGTACCTCTACCCCCACGACTTCGAAGGCGGCTTCGTCCCCCAGCGCTGCCTGGAGGGCGGCAAACAATACTACGACCCCACCACCAACGGCCTCGAAGGCCGCATCAAAGAGCGGCTGGATCACTACCGCCAGCAGTGGGAAAAGCAGGCAAAGGAATCAGGTGACGCTAACCAAAAGTAGGGTGGATATCAGACAGATTTGAGGCAAAATGCCGCATCCCCAAGAAATGGTATTTCTCGCCGTTGTGCTGCGTGCACCAAGAACTCAATCTCAGAATCCCCATGAACATCCTGAAAATGCCGGTCAAGGTCTTCGCTCTGATGGTGGCCGTATTTGCTTGCCTAGCGATCCCTCAAGAGTCTCATGGCCAGCTGTTCGCAAAATGGAAGGCCCGTAAAGAAGCCTCTGCGGGGGAAGCTGCCGCCCGCAAGGACATCGCCCAGGGGATTGTCCGATATGAAATCGGCGGCATACCTTCGCCGACGGATGCCGAGCTCAGCCGTCTGGCGAAAGAGAAGTATCAGATCACCGTCGCCTTTTCAGGCTGTATGATTGGCCCTCGTGTGGACTTTGATCGCGCCTATCGTCAAACGGTCATAGATCATCTCAAAGCCAAACACGGCTTTGATCCCGTGATGAAGATCGAAAGCGAACTGCGTTCCAAGGGGAAGTAGCTAGGTTGCGATTCACTTCTTATCTTGGGCCGGAAGCACCTTCTCATGGATCATGATAGCGCTGCGCCCTTTTTATTTATTCATCGGCAATAGGCGTGTCGAATTCAGCCAATTCCAAAATGCCATACTCTGGGCACCCAACAACGGTGAAGCAGTGCCTGAGTTTCCCTTTTCGAAAATAACAACGTTGTCCGGGTGACCTCTTCAAAGACTCTTGGAGAAGGTAATGTCCGCCACCGCGATAAGGTTCATAAGGGTACCTGCCATCGCGGTGAGGAGGTAAACCGGTCTGAAAAATCCCGACGACCAAACTTCCAAAAAAGAAGTCTGGAAACTCACTGCAGTCTTTCGATTCGTGGTTCATCACTGTCAAAGGAGATTCGGTAGCCCACGGGCAGGAGCCAAAAGCGCGCGAGCCTTTCGTCATGGATGGTCAGCTCGTAAAGGGACTGATGAACAAACGATTTAGCATCGTCGAGATCAAGGGATTCATTGATGACACCGACATACCAGCCGGAGTCTCCCTCGGAAACAGGTTCGCATCTTTCCAAATAAACATTGAACGCGCCTGGCCGATAAGCCCTGCTCACCAGGGCAGGGCTGCGTAGAGTGCAATGCTGCGGGCTTGCGCCGAGCCGACGAAGGGTTTCTTGCTGAGCCCAGTGGACCTGTTCGGGGATTTGAAAGTCGTCGGTGAATGATGCGATGGCTTTGAAATCGAGCGTCATCAGATCCAGACGATCCTTGCCTGCAATGACCTGAAACAAGAACCAGCCGCATTGCACTGTTTCGCCTGCTTGGGCGTTCTGTGTTCGAAGGTGTTCAAGACTGGTTTCACGGAGCATGGCAGAAGCAATCAAGGTTCAAAAATCACCGCCGGCGCTCCGAATTCCTGGGGCCAGTCCACGTAGGGAATGTCGGTGGCGCCGATGATGTGGCGGACGGTTTTCCATTGGCCGTTGCGCTTTTGCAGGAGGGCGAAGATACCGCCATCGAAGGCTCCTTCGCGGATGGCTTCGGCGTGGATGGTGCCGCGGTAGTCCATCTCGCTGCCATCGGGCTTCAGGGGCACACCGGCCAGGAAGGCCCAGTCGCCCTGGACTTTCAGGCGGTTGATTTTGAAAATGACTTCCTTTTTCAGCTCCGCCTTCACGGGGATGCGCAGGGCATCCACGATGGCTTTGCGCTCTGGACTGCCTGCTTTGGGAGAGTGAGGCTCGGCGGGGGCGACTCCTGAAAAGGTCCACAAAAACACGGCGAAAAGGGAGGTGGGCCTGGAGATCATCAGTTCAGGGGGGTGTAAGGTTTGAGGTTCCCCGGTCACGGGATTTATCAGAGCATCGGTGCATTAGTGGGCAGCGCCTTGGATCAGGAAGGTCCGGTCCAAAAGTTTGCGTTCCGGCCTGCCATCATCAGGCTGAAACCAGACTTCGAACCGGGCACTGTAGAGCAGACCGGGATCACCTTCCTGGATGGTGAGGTGACTGGCGGAGAGGAACTGCTGTTTCGCATCGTCCGACCAGCCAATCCATTCGTTGGTGGCTGATTTCAGGGCGTCTGCTGAGAGGGGTTTCTCCGAGCCGACTTCGAAGGCCTTCAAATACACCTTTCCTGCAGCCGCCGGGTTGCAGCGAATTTCGGTGTGGTAGCTCCCCGCCTGCTGGCCCTGGCGCAGCTCGATGAAAGGTGTGCCTGTCTCGATGCCACCTGCCGTGAGGTGGCGGCTGGCCTGGGCCCATTCGGTGGAGTTCAGCAGGGTGATGAATTCCCTCTCCATCATGGCAAAGGCGGTGGGGGTCATCCGGCGTTCGGCTAGGTGAGTTTGCTCCAGCATTTCGACCAGGAGGTCCGCCTCAGGGACGATGACTTCGCTCTTCCAAAGGTCGCTGCCATTCACGGCCTCGGCCTTGATGTCGGCGAGCACTCCTTTGGCGATCCGTTGTGCTTGTGGATTCCAGGGTTTGCCAGAGAACGCCACGCTGGTGCGGCAGCGCACTTGCTGGTCATTATCCAGGGACTGAAGACCGTTTTCGGCCATCGCCCAGCGTTTGCCATTCATCCAGCGACGCACGGCAAAGCGGCTGCCAGCCTCTTCATACACCCGCCATGCGGGGTGCGAGGCCAGGTAGCGGTCCAGCAAGGCCGGATGCTCGGCCCGCAGTTTGGCCAGGGAAGGGATGCCCAGCGGAAGCTGGCCCTGGGCGGCGGTGGACTGCTGGATGGACGAGCGGAGGACGGTTTGAAACAGGTCCGCAGGGCCTCCCGGCAGGATTTGATGAGCGGTGGATTCCTGGGATTTTGCCGGGACCTCGCTTTGAGGTGTCTGGGGGATGGCGCCGGCGCCGCCAGACTTTTTGGCCTGGTTTTCCTCGATCTGTCCGAAGATGAACAGAGGGATCATGATGCCCAAAAGAATAACCAACATTGCAATCATTCCCAGACCCGGAACGACCCTGCCGTGCAGGAGGTGTCGAGTTGCCAGGAAGAGAAACCAGAGAAGCGTGAGCGCGTAAAAGTTCGCGCAGATCTGCTTCAGCCAGCCATCGTTGGGCGCGACGGGAAAGGTCAGAATGTAAGCCGACACCAGGGAAAGGGTAAACGGCAGCCAAAGCGTCATGAAGCCGAGTTTATCAAGAGAAGGCATGAGCTGTTTCTGAAATGGGCAGCCCGCCCTGCCATCGGTTCTTCGATGACTAAGACAATGCCACGGGTTCGGCTGAACAAACAGCGTAACAAGGGGTGGTCAATTCGTTCGTTTTAGCGGCTGGATTTATCTCAGGCGGAGCCCGTTAGGGCAGGGCTTCAGGAGCTCAAGATGGTAGAGCTAGAGCGAGCAGTCCCGGAACCAAGGCGAGAGGACTTAGCCATCGGAAACGAAATCGTAGATCAGGGCTTGCCAGCCATACGAGGCCGAAGCCAATCAAAGAAAGAGCGTGAGCATCTTCCAAAGATCTCTTCAACGCATAACTTTGGTCCGGCCACAGATCCAAGAAAGTTCCTCTAAAGGGTCCAAACCTCGCAGACGCAACGCTCCAAAAGCCAAGGATCAGACTGAGAGTCAGTAGGGTTACAAACACCGTTTTGACGAGTCTGCTGCGCATGGATGTCGTCTGGATTTTCGGTCTCATGGCCGGGGCTGTTTGCGTGCTACCCTGATTCAATGATTTTTCCACGCCCGAGTCAAACGGGATCCACCTTTAGGTGACGGAGTTGATCGAGTCGGGCATGGGAGTATATCGGTTGCCGTCTTCTCCAATCGTCAATCGTCGAAGGAGCCGTGAATTTAATGCAAGTTCTCACGCTGGGCGGACACTTGAGGGTGAACACTATGAATGCGATGCCTAACCAACCTGTGGATGAAGAGCTGGCCTTGCTGCGTGCGGGCAAGACCTCGGCGGCTTGTGCGAAGATTGTCGCGCGGCATGGGCCGTTGGTGAAGAGCGCCTGCTGCCGGGTGCTGCGCGATGAGGGGCTGGCGGAGGATGCGGCGCAGGAGACTTTTGTGCTGCTGATGAAAAAGGCCTCTTCCTTACCGCCCAGCACCCCGCTGGCGGGGTGGCTGTATCATGCGGCCTGCCGCACAGCTTTGAACCATCAGCGGGCGGCGATTCGTCGTCGCATCCGCGAAAACTCAGCGGAGGCCATGAATCAAATGATACCCGATACCCAACCCAATCTGTGGACAGAGATCGAGCCGCACCTGGACGAAGCCATGCTCGCGCTGCCCGAGCGCCAGCGAGACCTGGTGGTGCAGTGCTACTTTCAAAATCAGTCGCAACGCTCTGCCGCCGCCGCCTTGGGCTGCTCGGAGAGTGTTGCCAGTCGCGAGTTGGGGGCCGCCATTGAGGCTCTTCGGCAGTTCTTTACCAGGCGTCACATCGCCGTCAGCAGTGTGGCTTTAGCGGGTTTGCTTTCCTCCCATGCGGCGTCAGCGGCGATGGTGGGCGGTGCAACGATGGTCGCCGCGATGATGGCGGTGCCCGCCAGCTCCACCTTGGTGGCGGCACTGATGCAGTCGAAGTTTCTGCTCACGACGGCGGCGCTGGTCAGCACGGTGACCGTGGTCGCCGTCGGCTACTCATTGAGTTCCCCCAGTGCAGGCACGCCGGGGTCCTACGCAGCAGGTTCCACGACTCTGAATGCCCCAGGCTCTCGAGGCCCGGCGAATGCAGGCGGGGGATCTCTCAAGGGCAAGGCAGGTACGCGGCAGGGAAAGTGGGATGCCAGCTTCCAATTCACCAGTGCGATGGCCTTGGAGGAGCGGAAGAAACAGGTGCTGCTGGAGAGCGACCCCGACGCACGTTACGCCCTGCTGCAAAAGATGGGCGTGGGCTTGTCGCGTGCGGCCTTTGATCAACTCATCGCCAAAGGCATGGACGCCAGCGTGGCACCGTGGCGGGATACCCATCACGTCTTGACGAATCACACGGATGCTTTTGACAATTACCTCATGGCCTGGAGCAATGAGTCTCCGCTGGACGCGCTCGCCTGGGTGGCTGCGCAGCCTGATGGTGGCCTGGGTTTGCGCAAGCAACTGCTCTACGTGCTGGCTACCCAGCAGGTGCCGCCGGATACCCTGCGCGAGTGGATCAGCAGCCTGACCTCAAAATCCATGAAGCACGAGGCGACGATAGCGCTGGAATCCATCGGCAATCCAGCCTCGCTGATCGCACGAATGGGCACCGGGGGCAATGAGGGGTTTCTTGTTGATCTGGCGATGTTGCAAGGCGGCCCGCATCTGGATTGGACCGCGTTTGGGAGCAAGCTTGCGGCTGGCCGGAGTGCCATCGTCGCCCGGGCGATGAGGCTGGCTTTGGATGAAGACATCTCACCGCAGCACTTCGAACAAATGATTCAGGCCCTGGCCCGTTCGGCAGATCCCAACATCAGCATCGGCGCTGTGGCCATCCTGCGCGCTGCCCGTGGCGATGTCGGCATGGACTACCCGAACGTGCTTGAGCTCGCTGCGATTTGTGACCGGGCGGGGATGAGCAATTTTAGCTCCAGCATTTTCCAAGGCTGGGCCGTGGCCGATCCTCAAGCCGCCATGCGATACTCTGCCGGGCTGAAAAACCTCGCGGGCATGAGGGACGTCATTCACGCCCTGCCCACCCTTCCGGATGAAGCCACACTGCTCGCCTGGATAGCGGGTGCCCCACCGCAGGCGCAAGACATCGCCCTGACCGCGCTGTATGGTCGCAGTAGCGACAGCCCTTTTGCCCAACTGCAAAAGATCATGCAGTCCACCACCATCATTGATCAAGTGGAATCCGCCCAGGAAGTGATGCGCCTGATGCCCCTGCCAGATGCATCCGCCGCCGCTCAGTGGTTAAAGCAGTTGCCTGCGGGAAAAAATCGCCAGGAATTGGCCGTGGATTTGGTGAGGCGGCTCGCCGCAGTGGATCCGCAGGCCACGCTGGATCTGGTGCAGAGCGAGGGGCTGAGTGGGAAAGAGTACGATGTGTCCGTCTCCCAGGCGGTGATCCAGTTCGCCGCGCAGAATGACCTCGCTCAGTCCACCCAGTTCATCCAGCAGATCACCGATCCACGGATGTATGCGGAAGCGCTGGGCCAACTGGCGATGATCAAGTTTCCCGGCCACCCAAAAGAAGCTTTCGCCTACCTGCAGGCAAACACACGCGGCGACTGGGAAGCTGCCGCCCTGCGAATGCTCAGCGACCTATATTATAATAAGTTAGGCAACATTGATGCCAATGCGGCTGAGATCCTCAAGCTGGATCTGGCGAGACTGGGGCCGGAAGCCGCCCAGCGAGCCAGCAACCTCTGCAAAATCTGGATTGATCACCAGGCCCCTGTGGCCGTGCCCCTCGCCTGGACACAGCAGTTGCCCGGCCCCATGGGAAGAGCGACCCGCCTGCGACTGGCGCGGAACAGGGAGCTCAAGCCCGCCGCTTTGGAGCAATTCCAAACCTGGTCACAGACCGCGCCCATCAGCCCGGCGGAACGCGCCCAGCTGCAAACCGTCTTGAACAAACGCCTCGGGGTTCAGTAGGTGCGAGCCAAGAAATGGAGAGACGATCCGATGAACGCTCTCTCAAGTCCCCCACTCTCCGGGGGATCTTGGCCCCATGAACTCAGCCGCCTGTCCACGATTTTCCCACACCGCTCAGACGATGAAAACAACTCACCAGTTTTTCCCCTCCTTCATCCCGGTTTTAGTCTGGGGTTTTTTCACGGTGCTGCTTTTGGGCACCAGCGCCGCTGAGCCGCGTGTCTTTACCGACAAGACGGGCCGTACCCTCACCGCGGAACTCGTCTCCGTCAAAGGCAGCATCGCCACCCTCAAACGTGAAGACGGCCAGACCTTCACGATGAGCCTCAGCAACTTTTCGGAAGCCGACTCTCAGTTCCTCCGCCAGCAGAAAACTCTCTCCGATACCGCTGCCAAACCCGGCCCGTCCAGTCAGGCGCCCGCCCCCGCCAACTCCGTGATCATCGAAGCCCTCATTGACGGCCCTTCTGAATTGCGCGTGAAAAAAGACGGCATTTACTGGATCAATGGTGGTAACGCCAAGCCGGGCCGGCACCTCGGTCAGGAGATGCCGATCTACGTGAATGGCAAGGCCTGGCAGCCTAACTGGAAAGAGCCGCACAAGGACCGTGGGGTGGACCGCACCTCCACCAAAAGTGTCGAGGGGCTGGACCCGCAAAAGCTCGAGTTCAAACTCCTCAACGTCACCACCCTTCGCGGTGATTCCGGTATCGAAGACCGAGACCCCATCAAAGTGAGGCTGATCGAGGAAGAACTCTCCATCTACATTCTCGACATTCAGGGCGGCTCCATGTGGTATCGTTTTGCCCTGGTGAAGCAGCCTTAGCCTTAGCCGTCGGTACTCAGATGAAGTCTGTTGCAGCACTCTAGGTTTCTGCCAGATACGGCTCCGCCAGATGCACCCAGGGATGGATGACGCCATGGCGGGCGATCTCCTGGCCAAAGTCGGTGCTCATGTAGTCGGCATGGGGGATGAGGCCTACCCGGCCGAGGTCCAGGCGGTCGGCATCCCAGCAGGTGCCGATGGTGGGATCGGGGTGATGTCTGCCCTCCGTGTGCCAGATGCAGGCCTCCTGAAGGAGGGCGAAATCTTCATCGGAAAGGTGGAAGAAAATACCGCGCAAGGTGGCCGCGTATTCAGCTCCGGAGCGCCCGTGACTGGGCTCCCATCCGTCGGACAAACGCCTACAGTCATGGAAGATGGCAAACAGCCGCACCACCTCCACCTTGGCCCCGGTGCGGGATGCCAGGATGAGCGCATTGCGCTCCACCCGCCGCCAATGGTCCGGCCCATGCACGGAGAAGGAGTCGTGGGGAGGGCAGGCTGCGATGACATGCGCCCAGAGGCGCTGAAAGTCGATGGAGGGATGCTGAGGAATGGGGGGCTGAAATGAATCCGCAGGTTTTGTCGGCCTTTGCAGGGAGCCATAAGTCCGCTGGATAAAGGCCTCCTGTTCCCGGCTCATGCGGGCTCCTGGTCTGGCGGTTTTGATGAGGGACCGGGCTTCCTCCAGCGATGTGCAGAGCCCGCGCTCCATCAAAAAAGCAGCCGTAAAAAGGGCCGTCCGCCCATGCCCTTGCGCGCAGTGGATGTAAACAGGGCCCGCCGGCAGGCTGCGGATGAAATGGCGGAGGACGTCTTCGTCGGGAGCGGTCGCATCGAGAATGGGAAAGGAACGATAGTCTCGATGGGAAGTGATGGCGGCGGGTTCTTGAAATTCTGCCGTGAGGTCCACCACGGTTTGGATGGAGCCAGGCAATTCATGAGCCAGCAGCCGACGCCCAATCGTCACGGCGCCATGGACTTTGCCGCAGGCAGATTCCCGTGAGATGAGACGGATCAGGTGCCAAACCAAAAGTGTGTAAACATGCAGGGGCAGAAACACCAGCCAACTCCACACTGGCAAGGTGCCATCCGGCCGTTTGCCAAAGACGGCTGCTTTTCTTTGGGCGTAGGCGATGCCGACGACCGCAAAACACATGCCCAGCCAGGACAGCAGCCAGCCCGCCCCTGCCATGCCGTAGGTCAGCAGGGCCGCTCCCAGCAGGCCATTGAGCAGCGCATATTTCATTTGGGCGGCCGTGCGGTTACCTCAGGGAAGGCTGCCACCAGCTTTGGTTGTTGGCATTGGGTTCCAGCAGATCCCAGGGATTTCCGCAGATGTCCAGGAAGACGGCCACGGTGCCGTAGGCTTCCTCCTTGGGCTCGCGAATGAAGGTGATTCCTTGGGAGAGGTAGCTTTCATAGTCCCGCCAAAAGTTGTCGGTGTACAAGAACAGAAACACGCGCCCTCCGGCCTGGTTGCCGACGCACGCCATCTGATCTTCCGTGGATGCTTTCGCCAGCAGCAGGCAGGCTCCGGCTGCGCCGGGCGGCCTGACCACCACCCAGCGTTTGTCCTGCTGCGGGACGTACGTGTCCTCAACGAGCTCAAAACCGAGTTTGCCAACGAAGAAGGCGAGCGCCCCGTCATAGTCCCGGACGACGAGTGAAATAAGGCCGAGCGATTGGTGCTTCATGGAGGTCGGAATCAAGGCACATGCTGCCGATTCCTGAGGCGGGCGCGAGATGAAAATGACGAGACTGCTTCAGGGGGCTGGCTCAGGGAGATGGGGCGGGCAGTGCCAGGATGGAATCCACAAGACGTTGGGCAATGGGGCCGCAGGTGCCGCCACCGGACTTGGCTCCCTGGACCAGAATGGCGAAGGCCAGGGTGGGCTGGTCGTAGGGGGCAAAGCCGATGAACCAGCCGTGGTTATCACGGACGGTTTTGTCGCCGGCTCTGCGCCAGTTTTGGGCTATGCCGGGCTGTCCGGCAATGAGATGGGCGGTGCTGCGGGCGGTCCGGGCTCGGCCTCCGGCTTCATTGACGTTTTGGCGGAGCGCCTGGCGGATCGTTTCAATCTGCCGGGAAGTGATGCCTTCTTTCGTCAGATCCGCACGCCAGGCGGGAGGGCGGCCATCGTCAGTCAGCCGCGGCTTGGGCACCTGGCCGGCATTGGCAATCGTCGCCGCCAGCACCGTCATCTGGAGCGGAGTGGTGGTGACCATGCCCTGCCCGATGGACGTATTGGCGGTATGACCATTGGTCCAGCGTTCCTTGGGAGCGTGCAGGCGCAGCCATTCCGGATTGGGCAGGATGCCTCCATCCTCGGTAGGCAGCCCGATGCCGGTGCGCTCGCCCATGCCCAGGAGCTTGCCCATTTTGGTGATGTTGTCGATCCCTGCCGTGTTGCCGTATTGGTAGAAGTAGCAATTGCAGGAATGCACGAGGGCATCTTTCAGGTCCAGCAGGCCGTGAGCGTCGCCGTTCTGGCGGTGAATCCAGCACTTCATGGTCTTGCTGCCATAAGTGATGCTGCCGCTGCAGTCGAAACGACGCTCACCGATGCCTGCCAGGTCACCCGCCAGGGCGATGGACACCTTGTAAGCGGAACCGGGGGCGAAAGCACGCGTGGTGCGGTCAAGCAGCGGCATGTCCCGGTCTGCGAGGAGGCTGTCCCAGGTCTCTTGGGAGAGGCGGGGAAAGAAGGCCTGCGGATCGTAGGAGGGCAGGGAAACCATGGCCAGCACGTCGCCGTTGCGCGGGTCCATGATCACGACGGCCCCTCGGGTGACTCCGGCCTCCGCGAGGGCCTGATACGTGAGTTTTTGAATGCGCTGGTCGAGCGTGAGGGTGACGTCCTGGCCGCTGCTGAGCTGCGTGTCATGACTTTTCTCCACCCCCACATTGCCATGTTGGGCTGGGACTGAGGCGGGTGCGTGACCGTGCTGAGACTTCCGGGTATAACCAAGAACATGACCGGCGATCTCTTTCAAGGGATAAACCCGTTCCAGCGGTCCTTGGCTGCTGGCCAGCACCACGCCGTTCCGGTCGAGAATGCGGCCGCGCACGGGTGCCCGTTCCAGGGCATGCAGCATGGCCAGAGGCAAGGCGGTGACGAGCGCGAGCCCCAGGCTGAGCCTGCGCCAGTTTTTGGAGGAGGCGTGGCGCGGGCGGTGGGGATCCAGGATGGCGTGCACGCGGCTTTCCACCGGGGCCGGGCGCGCCATGGCCAGGGCGCAGAGGCCCAGTCCGGGGGCCAGCCGGGTGTGGCGGCTCAGGTCCAGCAGGTGCTGGGCATAGTCGCTGGGGCGCAGGCCCTGAGCCAGGGCGGCATCATCGCAGGCGTGCTCCTGTTCCGCCCGCAGCCGGTGCAGCGCCAGCCATGCCAGGGGGTTGAACCAGTGCAGTGCCTGCATGAGCTGCGCCGCCGCGAGGGCCAGCGGATCACGCCGGCGCAGATGCTCGAATTCATGCAGCAGCACCGCGCGCAGCTTGTCGGCAGGCCACTGATGAAACCCCTCCGGCAAAAGCAGGCGCGGTTTCCAAAGCCCCCACACCATGGGTACAGAGCCGGGAGGGCCTAACAAAATATGTGGTATGGTGTGGAGGCCAAGCTGGCGCGCCAGCTTGGCAGGGGCGGCGGGCAGGCAGGCCAGCAAGTCCGCAGAGACGGGCACTGTGCAGCGTCCCAGCCTGCGCAGTCGCCAGGCGCTGAGGCCCAGCCGTGCCAGCATCAGTAAAAGCCCGCCCAGCCAGAGCAGGGAAAACCATTCGCCGGCAGAGAGCGCAGGCCCGGCCGCCAGAGGTGCCGCTGCCTGCTCCGCCTGCGGGGCGGACGGGGCCTGAGTGCGGGGTTGCTCGGCAGGGGCTGCCTCAATCTTTGGGGAAGGGGCTGTCGCCTGCGCAGGCATGGTCACAGGTGGAGCAGGGGCGATCTCCTCCCTGGGCATCAGCTGGCCGGGCTCCCAGGCGTGCACGGGCAGCACCCGCCAGGCGGGCAGCAGAGGCAGAGCCAGGGTCAGCAGCAGCAGGGCAAAAACGGTGGACAGCCACAGCCAGTAACGGCGTGCTGCTGACAGGCGGCGCACGGCCAGCCCGGCAAGGAGGGCCGTCGCCAGCAGTGCCGTGCCTTTGACGGCCAAATGAATGAGTGATTCTTGCCAGAGGTGGAGAGCATTCATCGAGTGATGGAGGTGAAAAGAGGGACCAGGGCGGATGAGGTGATGGGGCGGCTTTGACTGGCCGGAGTGCTGATCAGCGGCCTTCCTTCCGGGCAGTTTCGATGAGCTGTTGCAGGCGGTCGGCCTGTTCATCCGTCAGCGCTCCGTCCTTGCGGGTGAGGTGGGCGGCCAGGGCCTCATCCACGGCACCGCCAAAAAAGGTGTCCAGCACATGACGGAGGGCGCTCAGGCCTGCGCGAGCCTTGGACTGGGCGGGCGCATAGATCACCTCGCGGCCTTCTTTGCCCAGGCGTTTGGCGTGCCCTTTTTCTTCCAGGATGTGCATCAAGCGGCGCACGGCCATGTCCGTGGGCGGATCCGGCAGTTGTGCCTGCACCTGGGCGACGGTGGCGCTGCCTGCGGCATGGAGCGCATCCATGATCTGGCGTTCGCGGCGGGAAAGGTTTGTCGGATCACTCATTTCGTTACATTTTTAACGAATGAGTTTTAATGGAGCAAGCTGAAACGTGAATTTTTTAACGAATTGGATTTTCGGGCCGGTTTGACATCGGAGATGAGCACTCCTTTGGAAGTCTCTGCACAAACAAGCGGACCCATCCCCGAGTGCTCCCGATGCACCTCGATGGACGGGTCCTTTTTTCCTTGGCGGCTATGGAGTCCTAGGAGCCACCGTGGAAGAGGAGGATCTTCCGAAGAAGACCCGAAGGGTTGGGGGTGGTCGAGCTGGAAACGGAAGCTGTTACGGGCCCGGCATCGCGGCCGGTTCCGCCGCCGAGGGCCTTGTAGGCTTTCACAAAAGCGCCGAGCTGCTGCTGTTTCAGTTCCATAAGGTCAATCCTGGCCTCGAGGGCTTCACGCTGGGTGAGCAGCACTTCGGTATAGTCGGCGCGGGCGGAGTTAAAGAGCTGGGTGGAAAGGGTGATGGAGTCAGACATGGCCGCCACCTGTTTGCTCTTCAGGTCGAAGCTCTGGTTCAGATTCCGCATCTGTGCGAGCTGGTTCACCACTTCGATGTAGGCTTTCAGCACGGTTTGCTGGTAGCTGTAAATGGCAGAGATCTGGCGGGCGCTGGCACCCCTGTAGGCGGCCTGGATGGCGCTGCGGTTGATGAGCGGGGCCGCCATGTTGGCCGCCACGCCATAGACGAGGGATTCGGGCGTGGTGAAAAGGGTGTGGTCGAGGCTGAAGGATTGCAGCCCCAGGGCGGCGGAGATGTTCAGCGCGGGGTAGAAGCGCGCTCCTGCGGCCTTCACATCCAGCCCGGCAGCCGCCAGTTGCAGCTCGGCCTGGACCACATCGGGCCGGTTTCGCAGCAGCTCGGTAGGCAGCCCTGCGCAGATGTTCTTCAGGCGCAGGTTTTCAAAGCCGGAGGAGTTGCGCTTTACGGGCTGCGGGTAGCGGCCGGCCAGATAGTTCAGCCGGTTTTCCGTGACGGTGATCTTCTGCTTGATCTCGAACAGGTGGCTCTGGTTCTTGAGCACCTCGGCCTCAAATCGGCGCACGGCCAGCTCGGTCACCTTGGCGGCATCCTTCTGGAGTTTCACGGCCCCCAGAGCATCTTGCTGAATGCCGACCGTGCGCTGAAGGATGGTGAGCTGGTTGTCCAGTGCGAGCAGCTCGTAGTAGGACTCGGCAATCTCCGCGATGATGTGAGTCACCATGAAGCCCCGGCCTTCTTGCGTGGCGAGATAACGCTGCACGGCCGCACCACGCTCGTTGCGCAGCTTCTTCCAGATGTCCACCTCCCAGTCGAAGTCGGCCACCACGCCGAAGTCAGGCAGAGGCTCCGGGAATTCCTTTCCCTCTTTGATCTCCAGGCCTTCCTCTACGGCGCCGTCGCGGGTGTAGCGGCCCGCTTTCTCCAGGCCTGCGTGGCCACCCAGAGTCACAAAGGGAAAGAGGGCTCCCTTGCGTTCCAGCACTTCGCTTTTGGAGACGGCAATCTCCTGCGTCAGGATGTTTAACTCCTGGTTATTCTCCAGCGCGGTGCTGATCAGCGATTTCAGGTTGGAGTCCGTAAAATATTCCTGCCAGCCAAGCGTGCCGGAACTGCTGCTGCCGCCGCCAGAATCAGGGAAGCGGGCGGGAAGCGGTGGCTCGCTGGAGGGCAGGGGATCTCGCTTGGGGGTGGAGCATGCCTGCAAGGATGCCAGCAGGCAAAGGGCACCGAGGGATTGAAAAGTGGTCTTCACGTTCTTCATGTTCAGAGAGATCAGTGGTACTCGGGGAGTTCGCTCAGCGGCGTATCGTGCTCGTCCGGAAGGAGTTTTCCGCGATCGGAGAGCTTGGCGAAAATGTAGTACAGTCCGGGAATCACCAGCAGGCCCATCACCGTGCCCAGCAGCATGCCGCCAGCTGCAGAGGCGCCAATGGTCCGGTTGGCAATGGCACCGGCCCCCTGCGCACGCAGCAGCGGGATCATGCCGGCGATGAAGGCAAACGAGGTCATCAGAATCGGGCGGAGGCGGACCTTGGCACCTTCAACGGCCGCCTCAAAGATAGGGAGCCCTTCGTGGTGTCGCTGCGCGGCGAATTCCACAATGAGGATGGCGTTCTTGCCCAGCAGGCCCACGAGCATGATGAGGCCGACCTGCGCGTAGATGTCATTGTCCAGTCCCATGGCTTTCAGCAGCATGAAGGAGCCCATGACGCCGACGGGCAGCGACAGGATTACCGCCAGCGGCAGCATGAAGCTCTCATACTGCGCCACGAGCACGAGGTACACGAACATCAGCACGATGATGAAAATGTAGAGCGCCTCGTTGCCGCGTCCCACTTCGTCAAAGGAGAGGCCTGCCCAGCCGATGTCGTAACCGCGTGGCAGCGTTTGCGCCGCCACCTCCTGGATGGCCTTGATGGCATCGCCGCTGCTGTAGCCCTCTGCCGGTGCGCCTTGGATGGAGGGGGCAGGGTAGGCGTTGTAACGGGTGATCTCATTGAGCCCCTGCTTGGGCACGAGTTTCATGAAGGCTGAGTAGGGAACCATTTCACCCTTTTCGTTAGCCACATACAGGTCGTCGAGATCCTTGGGCATCCTGCGATACTTGGGATCGGCCTGCACATAGAGCTTGAAGAACTGGCCGAACTTGATGAATCCCTGCTCATAGGTGCTGCCGATGAGGATGCCCAGGTTGTCCATCGCCTTGCCGATGGAGACGCCTTTTTGCATGGCCACCTTGTTATCAATGACGATCTCCTGCTGAGGGTAGCTGGCACTGAAGAAGGTGAACAGGCCGCGCAGTTCCTTGCGCTTGTGCAGCGCCGCCATGAACTCGTTGTTCACCACCTGCAGGCGGTCATAGTCACCTGTGTTGCTCTTGTCCAGCAGACGCAGGGAAAAGCCGCCCGCCGCACCGTAGCCGGGCACCGCCGGGGGCTCGTAAAACTCCAGCTGCGCACCGGCGATCTCTTTGCACTTCTCCTCCAGCTCCGCGATGATCTGTGGCGCGGTCAGTTTGCGGTCTCCCCAGTTCTTGAGGTTGATCAGGCAGGTGCCGGCGTTGGAGCCACGGCCTTCGGTCAGCACTTCGTAGCCCGCCAGGGTCGAGACGGATTCGACGCCTTCGATGCTTTTGGCAATCTTCTGCAGCTCCTGCGACTTGGCATAGGTGCGTTCCAGCGTTGAGCCGGGCGGTGTCTGCAGGATGGCGTAAATCATGCCCTGGTCCTCCGCCGGGATGAAGCCGGAAGGCAGTTCCTGATTGATGAAGTAAACCGCTGCACCGGAGGCCGCCAAAACAATGAGCGTCAGCACCCAGCGATGGGCGATCCTTTTCAGCAAGGTCTCATACATGTCCGTGATCCTGTCGAAGACACGGTTGAAGATGCCGAGCGACCAGGCGATCGGCCCGCGCCGCCTATGGGTATCACCGTGATCGGGTTTCTTCAGGATCATGGCGCACAGGACTGGCGCGAGGGTGAGTGCCATGACGCCGGAGAGAACGATGGCCACCGCCATGGTGATGGAGAACTGCCGGTAGAAGACACCGACCGGCCCTGGCATGAACGTGACGGGCACGAACACGGCGGTCATCACGAGGGTGATGGCAATGATGACGCCGGCGATTTCGTGGAGCACCATCTTTGTCGCGGCATAGGGGGACAGGTTGTCCTTTCCATGCATCTTCGCATGCACGGCCTCCACCACCACGATGGCATTGTCCACCACGATGCCGATGGCCAGCACCAGCGCGAAGAGGGTGATGAGATTGATCGTGACGCCAAAACATTGCATCAGGAAGAAGGCTCCGATCAGGGACACCGGCACAGCCAGCGTGGGAATGAGCGTGGAGCGCCAGTCCCCGAGAAAGACAAACACGACGATCGCCACGAGGATGAAGGCCTCCGCCAGCGTGTGCAGCACTTTCTCGATCGAGGCGTCGAGGAAATTGGAGACGTCGTAGCTGACCTTATAGTCCATGCCGGACGGAAAGGACTTCACCTTGAATTCCGCCAGCTTTGCCTTGATCTCCTTGATCACCTCATGGGCGTTGCTGCCAAAGCTTTGCTTGATCACGATGGCGGCGGAGGGGCTGCCATCGAGATCGGAGTAAAGGTCGTAAAACTCGCTGCCCAGTTCCACTGTGGCGACATCCTTCAGCCGCAGAAGCTCGCCCTCTTCCGTGGACCGCAGAACGACGTTTTCATACTGCTCCACATCGTTGAACCGCCCTGAGTAGGTGAGCACATACTCCAGCGCCTGCGATGTCTTGCTGTCCGCGCGCCCGAGCCGTCCGGGCGATCCGATGACGCTCTGCTCCGCCAGCGCTTCCATCACCTTCTCGGTGGAGATGTTGTAGGCCCGCATGCGGTCGGGCTTCAGCCACACACGCATGGCGTACTGGCGCGTGCCCAGGATCTTGGCCGAGCCAACCCCCGGGATGCGGCTCAGTTCAGGAATGAGGTTGATGTAGCCATAGTTGAACAGGAACTGCATGTCGGCGTTCTTGTCCGTGCTGTACAAGTTCACGTACATGAGCATGTTCGGCGACAGGTTGTTCACGACGACGCCCTCGCGCTGCACCAGCGGAGGGAGACGGCTCATCACCTGGTTGACGCGGTTCATCACGTTCACCGTCGCCTGGTTGGGGTCGGTGCCCATGTTGAAGATCACCTGGATGGTCGCCTCGCCCGCGCTGGTGGCATCGGAGGTCATGTACTTCATGTTAGGCACACCGTTGATGGATCGTTCCAGCGGGATGAGGCATGACTCTTCGAGGACCTTGGCGCTCGCGCCCGGATAGTCGAGGGTGACCATCACCACCACCGGTGCCACGTCAGGGAATTGGGAGATGGGCAGCGTGACGATGGAAAGGCCGCCCAGGAACAGGATGAGCAGCGAGATGACGATGGCCAGGGCTGGCCGGTGGAGGATCTTGGTAAACATGGTCGTCGGATTCTCCCTGGTTATTCAGCGCGCAGTTTCAGGTGCTTGAAGGCCTCCTCAGGCTCCTCGAATTCATACTCGGCCTTCTCACCGCTTTTGGCCTGTCGCAGTCCTTCGAGCACGATCTTGTCATCCTGGTTCAGGCCTTTGCTGACGATGAAAAGGTCTTCGATCTCCTCGCTGATGTGAATGCGCTGCTGCGTCAGCACGCCGTCCTTCCCCACGACGAACACGTAGTGGTGGTCCAAAACCTCAAACGTGGCTTTCTGCGGGACCAGCACGGCGTCCTTGACCAGTTTTCTCATCTGGATATTGCCCGTTCCACCATGCCTGAGAAGGCGGTCGGGATTCGGGAAATCCGCGCGAAACGGAATGGTGCCGGTCGCGTTGTTAAACTCCGCCTCGATGACGTTGACGCGACCCTTCTCCTTGAAGACCTCGCCGTTGGCCATCACCAGGCTCACGGCCTTGCGATCATCCGGCTGCTCCTGCGACGCATAGTCCAGGTACTCGGCTTCCGGCACGTTGAAGTAAACCCACATCTCGCTGTTGTCGGACAGCGTGGTCAGCAGATCGCCTTCATCCACAAGGCTGCCCTGCCGGACATGCAGGCGGTCCAGCAGCCCGGAGAAGGGAGCCTTGATGTCGGTGAAGCCGAGGTGTGTCTGGGCCAGGTTCACCTCCGCCAGTGTCTTCTCCAGCTTGGCTTTCGAGATGGCGAGTTCCGCGTCCGAGACCACCTTGCTGTCCACCAGCCGTTTCGTATTTTCATACTCCACCCTCACCACCTGGGACTCGGCCTCCGCACGCTTCAGCTCGGCCTGATAGACCAGGGGCTGAATCTTGAACATGGGATCACCGGCTTTGACGAGCTGGCCCTCTTTGACAAAGGTGGACTGGAGGTAGCCGCGCTCCAGTGCCCGCACCTCGATGTTGCTGCGCGAGCGGATCTGGCAGACATAGTCACGGGTGACAACGGTGTCCCGCTTCAGCGGCCGTGTGACGATGAGCTTTGATTTTTCTGCTTCATGGGCTTCTTCCTTGTGCTGCTGGCAGCCGCTAGGTACAATGCTGGCCAGCAGGCCGGCACACATGAGGGACTTCCAGGTGATGATGTTTAGCAGTTCCATTGTGGCTGCTAACAAAGCCTTTCTGGCGGTTGGATTGGTATAGCCCCCCCACGGTCTTTTTTACCCATGCACTCCGGCGCGATTGTTCCCCTTCGCAAGGACGGAGGCTACAGCCTCGTTCCCCTGGGCGGGGGAGGCCGGTGCGGACTCATTTGCTGAATCCGGCGGCATGGACGGCCAGCCGGAGAGATCGGTGAAAGATTTCTGGATGACCCGTGGGCGACCGTCATTGCCGGGGCTGGCCCAGGGTTGCGAAGGAAGGGAATGCTGCCGCCCTAGACCTGGAGAAGGGAAAACGGGATACGGTTGCCCGTATTGAAAGGGTCAGGTTTTGCTTTAGCCGGGCTAAGTGGGCCAAGGCCGCCTGTTGCCCGGCATGGCTTCTGGGCGGTTCCAGGAGCCGCCGCAAAAATGAAACAAATCATCCGTCGCCAGCTGGGGCTGCCTCCGTTTCGCGAAATGGGATTGCCTGCACCCCGGACTTGCATCCGGCCCGTCCCGCTTCACTCTCAGGCTTTCCGGTGGCTGAGCGCGCCGGGTTTTCTCCCATGTCCAAGCACACTTACAAACAGGCCGGCGTTGATATCCATGAAGCAGCATCCTTTGTGGATGACATCGGCGCGCTGGTGAAGGCCACGCAAAAGAAGCGCAAGCTGGCCAATGCCTTTGGTCTCTTTGCCGCAGGGTATGACCTCAGCAAATACAAGGAGCCGATGATCTTCACCGGCTGCGACGGCGTGGGCACGAAGCTGGAGCTGCTGCTGAAATACGACCTGCTGGAAAACGCCGGCAAGGACCTGGTGGCGATGAATGTCAACGACGTGCTCACCTGTGGGGCGGATCCGATCCTGTTCCTCGACTACGTGGGCGTGAATCAGATCAAGAAAAAGCAGCTCGCGCGCATCATCGCCGGGATGTCTGAATATCTCGTCTCCTGCAATTGCATCCTGGCCGGTGGTGAAACCGCCGAAATGCCCGGTGCTGTGCTCGAAGGCATGGTGGAGCTGTCCGGCTTTGCCATTGGGGCTGCTGAGAAGAAAGACGTCCTCAATCCTGCCGAAATCAAAGCAGGCGATGTTCTCATCGGCTGGCCTAGCGCGGGCTTCCACGCCAACGGCTTCAGCCTGGTGCGCCGCATCCTGGAAAAGGAAAGCATCAAGCTGAGCAAGAAGGACGCCGCGCAACTGCTGACGCCCACCCTTTTGTACCATGAGCAGTGCTGGGGCCTGAAGAAGGCCAAGGTGAAGCCCGCCGCGATGGCGCACATCACGGGCGGCGGTCTGGTGGAAAACCTGGGCCGTATTTTCACGAAGCGCGGTCTCGGCTGCCACCTGAAGGTGCCTTTCTGGCAAAATGACGTGGTGCAGAAGGTGCTGCGCCATGCCGACCCGGCGGACTGCTGGGATACCTTCAACATGGGCATCGGCTGGGTGGCCATCGTGGACGCCAAGCAGGCGAAAAAGGCCCTCAAAGTGGGCACGGGTGCCGTGGTCCTGGGCGAAATGGACAAGAGTGGCGCCGTGACCTGCGAACTGGTGAAGTAAGCCGGTTTTTCCCATCTATTTGAAATGCCGTCCCTGTTTTCGGGGGCGGCATTTTGCTTTTTGGGGAGCGAGGAAACGTAGGCGGGGCGGTTTTTGAATAAAATTGCCAGAAAATAGCTAATGAAGCAGTGGGTGATCCGTTTTTGGGGCAGAGACTCGTCTCCACTCTCCATCACCACCTATGAAAGCTACCAAATCCATGCTCGCCGGTCTCCTGATCGCCGGTCTCGGGGGCATTTCCGCCCAAGCGGCGGAAACCCGCACCTGGACCGACGTTGAAGGCCGCCAGGTCTCAGCCGCCTTTGTGAAACTCGAAGGCGATCTCATCGTCTTGGAAACGGAGGAAAAGCTCCAGCACCGCTTCCCGCTCACCCGTCTGTCGGCGGAAGATCAGGCCATCGCCAAGGCTGCCCAGGCCGCCCTGCCGCCCGAAGCCCCGCAGATGATGGCCAATGCCACCGTGGCCCAGGCCTCGGCCAAGATTGACCAGCTGGTGGCTGCTGGCCTGATGAAGGCCAACCCGGCCCGCCAGACCGCTGGCAAGCCGCCGATCACGAATTTCAACCCGATGGCGAATGACGAGCAGTTCGTCCGCCGCGTGTATCTGGACATCGCCGGCCGTATCCCGAACTACGAGGAGGCCAGTGCCTTCATCAAGGACGGGAGCCCGCAGAAGCGCTCGAACCTGATCAACATGCTGCTGGAGTCCGATGGCTACAAGGCACACATGTTCAACTACTTTGCCGAGATGCTGCGCATCAAGGACAACTTCGAGCAGGACAACGTGCGCGGCACCCCCTACATCAACTGGTTCAAGGACCAGATCGCCAAAAACGAGAAGTGGGACAAGGTCGTCTATCAGATGGTGACCGCCACAGGCAAGATGTGGGACAAAAAGGAAGACGGCACCTATAACGGCGCAGCGGGCTACCTCCTCCGCGATGCTGGCATGCCGCTGGACAACCTGGCCAACACCCTGACGGTGTTTCTGGGCACGGACGTGGCCTGCGCCCAGTGCCATGATCATCCCTTCGCCGATTGGACGCAGAAGCAGTTCTATGAAATGGCCTCCTTCTTCGGGGCCACCACCACCCGCCTGAACGCCAAGGACCTCAACGGCACCAATCCTCGCGATCGCCTGATGGCCGACATTGAGCCGATGATCGAGAAGTCCGGCCAGGACATCCGCCGCCTGCGCAACGGCATCCAGAACTACATCAGCGCCAACCAGTCCGCGATCAAAGACCGCGACATGAACGGCATGAAGCTGCCGCATGACTATCAATACAAAGACGGCAAGCCCGGCGACCCAGTGTCACCGAAGTTCGTGACCTGGTCCCCCCAGGACAAGAACAACCCTGCCTACAAGCAGAAGAAGAACGACGAGGAAAAGCTGCGCACCTCCTTTGCCAACTGGATGACGCATCCTGAGAATCCCCGCTTTGCCATGACCATCGCCAACCGCATGTGGAAGCGTGCCTTTGGTTCCGGCGTGAATGAGCCCGTCACCAACATTGATGACATTGACCAGGCCTCGAACCCAGAGCTGCTGAAGCACCTGTCCCAGGAAATGAAGCGTGTGCAGTTCGACCTCAAGGAGTTCATGCGCATCGTTTACAACACCCGCGCCTACCAGTCGGAAGCCACCACTGAAAACATCGCTCTCGGTGAAGTCTATTACTTCCAGGGGCCGATGCTGCGCCGCATGACGGCTGAGCAGGCTTGGGACTCCTACATGACCCTGGTGCTGGGTCAGCCTGATGCCTACAAGGCTCCTCTCCAGGACCTGTATGCCCGCTCGATCGACCTGGACCTCACCAAGGTGGATGCCCAGACGGTGCTGATCAAATACAGCGCTTTCCTGAACATGCAGAAGAAGGAAGGCGCCCTCATGGGGGGCGGCCTGGACATGGCTGGCAGTGACGGCATGATGATGGAAGGTGGTGCCAAAAGCGCCGCTGCGGAGAAGACCGCCGCCACCGATGGCCCCGGCAAGATCCTGGCCTATGAAGGCATGCGCCTGATGCGCTCCTCCGAGATCCAGCAGCCTGCTCCTGGCGGCCACTTCCTGATCGACTTCGGCCAGTCTCCCCGCAACATCATCGATGGCAGCTCCCGCATCGGCAACGTGCCGCAGGTGCTGATGATGATGAACGGCAAGGCGCAGAAGATGCTCACCAGCAGTGACTCCCTGGTGCTGCGCACGATGAATAAAGTGACCGGCCCTTCGGATAAAGTGGAGCGCATGTTCATGACCATCATGAACCGCCGCCCGACCTTGCAGGAAAAGGAAATCGCCAAACGCGCGCTGAGCGCCAGCGGTGAAGACGGCTATGGCAACATGATCTGGGCGTTGATCAACACGCGTGAATTCATGTTCATCCAGTAATCACGAAATCCTTAAACGATAACCGACGAAACGATTTGAATATGAAAACCGAATTACTCCGCCTCAACGACCACAGCCGCCGCCAGTTCATGATGAACACGGCGAAAACCGCCCTCGGCGTCAGCCTCCTCCCAGGCATCGCCTCCAAGATGGCGGCTGCGGAAGGTGCCTCCGTCTCCGGCCCGGGCACCCCTGGGTTTGGCAAGGCGAAGCACGTCATCTTCCTCTGGATGAATGGCGGCATGACCCACCTGGACACCTTCGATCCGAAGACCGGCGCCACCAAAGGCCCGGGCGAGCAGATCAAGGCCGATGCCGAAGGCATTGACTACCTGGGCAGCTACCTGCCAAAGCTGGCCAAAAACGCCAGCAAGCTGTCCATCATCCGCTCCATGTCTTCCAAGACGGGCGTGCATGAGTCCGGTACCTACATCATGAAGACCGGCTATGAGCCGCGCACCACCATCGTGCATCCTTGCATGGGCGTGTGGGGCACTCACTTCCTGGGCAAGATCAAGGACAAGACCCTGCCAGACAGCGTCATCGTCAACAGCGGCAGCGCCTATCCAGGCGCAGGCTTCTTCCCACCAGCCATGTCTCCGATCCCGATTTCCAATCCGGAAACCGGCCTTCAGAACATCAAGCCAACCACGGAAAACGATTCCCTGTTTGGCAAGCGCATCAGCCTCATGAACGAGTTTGACACTTCTTTCCGCAAGAAGTTCCAGACCGAAGATGTGAAGGCCTACACCGAATTCTATGACGAGACGCTGAAGCTGATGAAGAGCGAAGACCTCAAGGCCTTCGACCTGACGCTGGAATCCGCTGAAACTCGCGAGAAGTACGGCAAGACCAGCTTTGGCCAGGGCTGCCTTCTGGCACGTCGCTTGGTGGAAAGCGGTGTCCGTTTCGTCGAAGTACAGATGGGTGGCTGGGACATGCACAACACCATCGACAACGGCATGACCAACAATGGTGCCACCCTGGACAATGGCTTCGCCGCCCTGCTTCAGGATCTGGAGGCCAAGGGCCTGCTCGAGTCCACCCTCGTGGTGCTCGGTTCCGAGTTCGGCCGCACGCCTGACATCAACGAAAACGACGGTCGCGACCACTATCCTCTCGCCTACTCCACGGTCTTTGCCGGTGGTGGTGCGAAGCGTGGTTTTGCCTATGGCGCGACCGACAAGGAAGGCCGCCGCCCTGCCGACAAGCAGACCAGCCCTCAGGATTTCCTGGCCACCATCGGTCACGCGATGGGCCTGCCTGTGGACGAAGTCGTCATGTCGCCATCGAACCGTCCGTTCACCGTCGGTGACAAGGGCGTGCCTGTGGTGGACATCTTCGCTTAATCGGCGCGGTTTCCTGACAGTCCGACAATGATCCCGGCACCCGGCCTTTTTGACCGGGTGCCTTTTTGTTGGAGGGAACGAAAGGGGCGGTCTTTTAAGTAGCCCGCACAGTCCCTGTGCGGATAGTTTTTCGGCTCGCAGTCGCAGAGCGTCTTGGAGTGCGGTGGCAGAGAGGCAAGGGGCAAGCCCTTGACCTCGGCGACACCGCTTTCGCCGGAGCAAGAAGGGATGATGATTTGCAACTCCTTTTGTTAGGCCGCTTGCCGCACCCGGGATGCACGGCCAGGGCGATTGGCGGGCCTCGACGTGAATGAATGCTGAAGGCTTGCCACGCGGCTCCCTCTGCGCCCGGATGGGGGGATGAGACCTGCCTTTTGCCTCTGCACGAAAGCGGTGTCGCCAAAGCCTGCCGACTCCGGCTTCTCTGCCACCGCACACCAGGAAGCTTCGCGAATTCGGGGGGGAGGGGCTTGCGATGCTCTGATTCAATGGGCAAACCTGAGGCCAGGAGGACCTCATTCCTTAAAGCTAAAAAGCGCGATCTCCGACTGATTTTGCCCTTCCAAGGTGCTCAATTGCATCAGTTGGCTGGTGGGGCCACGCGGACGCGGGCGAAGCGGCGCTGGTGGGCCTCGATGCCGGGGTTGATGCGCACTTTCACCTGCATGGTCGCGCCATCGCCGGTGGGGGTGGTGGAAAGGATGTCCACCGGGGTTTCCACGGGTTGCCAGTCACTCATGCCGGCGCTGGTTTCGACGGTGTAAACGATGGCGGAGGGGTTGGAGATCAGGCGGCGGTAGGTCAGCACAAGGTGCATTTTGCCAGTATCCGGATGCCTTTCCAAGGAGACGGTGGGCAGGCCCTGGCCGGAGGGGCCGCCGCTGGTGTGAAAGGCGTACTCCAGCAGCGCGGTGATGCCGTTGCCATCGTCATCGGCATCGGGCTGGGTGAGGCGGGTGATGCTCCAGGTGACGTTGCGGACGTTGGGCGGCAGCGCATTGTCCATGGCGCTGACGGAGAAGGTGTTGAGACCTTCTTCGAGGGGCAGGCTGGGGCCGGACCAGGAGGCAAGGGCGTCGTCGGAGGTGGCGGGGGTGCCGTTGATGGTGATGCTCTGGATACCGCTGGCTGCATCCGCGCCGAGGCCGACGGGGGTGGCGGTGGCGTGGCTGGTGATGCCGCCGCTGCCGGGGGTGAAGGTGAGCGTGGGCGGGGTGGCATCCTGGGTGGAGGTCTGGGCGGGCGACCAGCGGCCCAGAGCCCCGGCGTTGCGGGCGCGGGCGCGGAAGTAGTAGGGCTTGCCGTCTTTGAGCTGGCTGAAAAGGTGCTGCGGGGTAGCGAGGTAGCCGCTGGAGGCGGCATCGCTGAAGTCGGGCAGGGTGGCGCGCTGGAATTCGTACTCGTAGCCGCTGGCCAGGGGCAGGCCGGTGATGACATTGGTGCTGCCGCCGGTGAAAGGCGGCTCGGCTTCGATGGCGAAGTCATCCACCACCACGACATTGAAGGGGGAGGAATCTCCGGCGATGCCGGTATCGTCCGGGTCCGTGGCCCGCAGTTGCACCCCCTGGCCGGTGGCCTGGAGGGTCACCTGGCCGCTCCAGACCGCATGGGCAAAGGCACCGCTGGTCTCGGGGGTCATGGGCACGGCGACATCGGCCCGGCGCAGGCGCAGGTTGGGGATGCCATTGTAGGCGAGGGCGCTGGGGTTGCTGCCCTCCCAGGTGAGGGGATCGCCATGGGTGCTGTCCGTGCGGAAGGCAAGGGTGCGGTAGTCGCCGATGATGGTGGTGCGGGTGGCCCCGGCGGTGCTGAAGTCGCTGTTGTTAAAGCTGATGTCCACCATCAGGTTTTGGCTGCCATCGTAGTCAAAGGGGGCCTGAAAGGTGAACCAGGTCCAGCCGGAGGTGGGGATGGTCTGCGCCGCCGAATAGACCGTGGTCCAGCCCTCGGTTTCCCAGGTGAGGCCGCCACTGAGGTAATCGGTCTTGGTGGTGTGGCGCAGCCGGATGGTGAACTGGGTGAGCGGCTGGCCGGGTGGCGTGTGGACATCCAGCGCGAGGGCGGTGATGCGGCCTGCGGGCCCAGCTTCGGCAGGGGTGAAGATGCTTTGGCTGCGGGCATCGTGGTAGTTGCTGGCGAGGGGAAAGCTCCAGGGATAGCTGCCGGTGCCGGTGAGCTTTTCCGGCTGGACGATGCGGGCGCTGAAGCTGGCGCGCTTGTCATAGCGGTTCAGCTGCAGGTCATACTGGTCCACCGCCGTCAGGCGCACGGGGACGGGCACGCCCTGGGCCACGGCGGCGGGCAGCGGGTCCCAGCGGAAGTGATGCAGGGCACCGACCTCGGGGGTGGTAAAGGTCCACACCGGACCCTGGCGGGTGGCGCTGCCTTTGCGGGAAACGATGCGCCAGCGGTAGGTGGTGGCCGCCTGGAGGCCGGGCAGGGGAAGCTGCCAGGAAGGCGTGGCGCTGGTGCCTAACGAATCGTTCGGCAAGGGATCCGTACCAAAAAAGATCTCGTAGCTTTCAGGCGGGGCGCCGCTGTGGGGATCATACTGCCAGGCCAGGCCGGTATTGGGCGGCGTGGGGTTTTGGCCGTTCGCAGGGGTGGGCTGGGTTGGGAAGGCGGGGACTTCGTCATCGGCCACGATCATGCTTTTCATCCCCGGGGTGAAGCCGGGGCTTTCGGCGGTGACCCCCACAGACTGGTCGCCATCGGTCTCGTTATCATCCTGCAGCCGGAGGGTGAAGTTGGCGGCCGAATTGCCTGCCAGGATGGTGACGGTGGCGGGCACGGTCAGCTCCGAAACATCGCTGCTGCTGAGGCTGACGGTGAGCGGGGCGGCCAGGATGCCGGAGACGCTGACGCTGCCTGCGGCGGAAAGGATGCCGGCGCTTTCCAATCGCTGGTTAGGCAACGTCACGGAAAGGTTGGTGGACTCGTTGTCGGTGATGTTCAGGTTTTTTTGGGCGGGAGTCCAGTGGGTGACAGAGGCGGTGACCGTCACGGGCTGGGTGCCGTCAATGACGTTGTCATCAGGAACGGTGAGCGGGAAGCTGACGGACTCCTGGCCCGGGGCGATGGTGACGGTGGCCGGGACTTGCAGTTCGGTGGTGTCGCTGGATTGGAGATTCACCTGGAGGCTGGCCCCGGCGGGGATGCTGAGGGTGAGGCTGGCCTGGCCGGTCACGAGGCCGCTGCCTTCCTGGAGGCTGGCGGGCAGGCTGAGGGAGAGCGTCACCTGCTCGTCATCATGCACCAGCAGGGTGGCCGTGCTGGCGGGGTAGCCGGTGGCTGTGGCAGTGAGGGTGACTGGCTGACTGCCATCGGCCAGGGCATCCTGCAGCGCGGTCACGTCAAAGGTCGCCTCCTCGGCCCCGGCGGGGATGGTGACGGTGGCGGGGTGGCTCATTTCCTGACCGGGGCGGCTGGAGGCGAGGGTGATGAGGAGATCCACCGGCGGTGCGGGGGAAACCTTCACGCGGGCCAGCCCGGCGGTGCCGCCTTCATTGAGGGAGGGCGGCAGGGTGAGGTGGAGCTGCTGCTTGGGCGTGCCGATGATCTGGATGTCATCCAGGTTCCAGCCGGAAAAGGGGAAGCTGTCCCCCCGGGCCACCTCATGGCCCCAGCGCACATAGACGGTGGCCTGGCCATCGGCGTAGTAGGAGATGTCGTGTTCGATCGGCGTCCAGGTGGAGGTCTGGGCGGTGCTGACGCCGTTGTTCCAAAGGGGCTGCCAAGTCGTGCCGTCGGTGGAGATTTGAAGGGTGGCATAGACCCAGGACTGGTAGTCGGAATTCAGCCAGCGCTGGAAGTGCAGGCGGGTGTTGCGGTATTCGGACAGGTCAAAGGGACCGGCGGTGAGGTACTGTGCCGGGGCCGACTGGATGGAGTAATCGCCACCGAGATTGATGCCGAAGACCTGATTGCCCGTGGCCCCCTTGCGGGGATCTGGCTGGCCATAGGAATCGCCGCCCCGGCCCTGTGGCACCCCGTAGGCCCACTCGCCCGTGCGGGCCCAGCCAGGGTCGGTATCCAGGTTGTGATCGTAAACCGGGAACGAATTCACCTGCACGGCCAGAGGGCGGGTGACACTGCGGGTGGTGCCCGGATTGACCACCGTGAGAGTGCCCACGTGTGTGCCTGCGGGCAGTTCATTGGCCAGGGCATTGAGGGTGGCGGTGAGCGTCATCGTCTCCCCGGCGGAAAGGGTGCCGCTGGCGGGGGTGAGGGTGACCCAGGGCTGGCTGGCGGTGGCCGTCCAGGTGGCGGTCTGCTGGGTCTCGTTGGAGACGGTGTAAACTTTGCTGGAAGGAGTGTAGGGACCATTGAGCGCACCGGAGGCGATGAGGCCGCTGCCGGGGGTGAGCAGCACATCCTGGGTGCCCAGGAGGGCCTTGTGCAGATTCAGCCGCCCGCCCGTGCTGGTTTTGCCTTCCAGGGCGGGGATTTCATCCACGGATTTCAGCACGATGTTGCGGATGTTTTGATAGGTGAGCCCCGGCCGCAGGGACTTCAGCAAAGCGCAGGCCCCGGCCACATGCGGGCAGGCCATGGAGGTGCCGCTCATCGTGGCGTAACCGCCATTCAGGTGCGTGCTGTAAACTTCGGTGCCAGGGGCGCTGAGATCGGTGGAGGTGGCCCCAAAATTGGAAAGATCCGCCAGTGTGTCCAACCGGGTGGTGTTGACCACCGAGATGATGTTGGGGCTGTCGTAGGAGGCGGGGTAGGCGGGAAAATAATCCGTGTTGGTGGAGTCGTTGCCTGCCGCTGCCACAAACAGGATGTCGGCGGCTGCGGCCTCCTCGATGGCCTCCTTCAGGATGGCCGAGTATTCGCCGCCGCTCCAGGAGTTGGAGGTCAGCGTGACGCCGAGGCCGGTGGCATAAAACACGGCCTCTTCACTGTCGGAGGAGGTGCCGCTGCCTCCAGCATCCAGGATCTTCAGCGCGATGAGGGAGACATCCCAGCACACGCCGGTGACGCCGATGCCGTTGTTGCCCACGGCACCGATGGTGCCTGCGCAGTGGGTGCCGTGGCCGTGATCATCCTTGGGCAGGGCGTCGTTGTTCACAAAGTCCCAGCCGCGCACGTCATCGATGTAGCCGTTGCCATCGTCATCCAGGCCGTTGACGGTTTCGCCCGGGTTGATCCAAAGGTTGGCCTGCAGGTCGGGATGGGCGGTGGTCTGGCTGGCATCGATGCCGGTGTCAATCACGGCCACCTTCACGGCATCGCTGCCGGTGTTCATCTGCCAGGCTTCGGGCGCATCGATGTCCGCGTCCGCCAGCCCGCTGGACTGGCCGGTATTGTCCAGGCCCCAGAGATTGGTGAAGCCGGGGTCGTTCGGCAGCACGTTGGCATTCACGATGAAGTCCGGCTCGGCATAACGAATGAGCGGTTTCATCTGGGAAATCTCGGCGACCATGCGCGGCACGGTATCCAGATCGGGCTTGGGGAAAGCGACCAGCCAGGTGCCGGAGGCGGGCATCTTGCGGCGCAGGGTGGCCCCTTCTTTTTTCAGCGCCTCCAGCAGGGCGGCCTCGCTCATTTTCTTGTCGGTGGGTTTGACCATCACATGGTCCCCCACCATGGCCACCTGACGGATGAGGCGATCCCCGTCCGGGCCGCGCACCAGCTCATCTTCCACGCGGATGATGGGATACTTGAAGGAGGGATCGCGCAGGAGGCGCACGCGCTTCACCTGCTGGCTGCCCTGCACCTGCTGCACGGTTTCCTTTTCAGCGATGATTTCCCGGCCTGCATAGCGGTCTGTTTTGATGCCGGGCTGGGTCGGTTTCTCCCGGCCCTGCGTCGCCTGCATGGCGGGCAGGCCAGGAGGAAGCGGGGCTGGAGCGCGGGCGACTGCCTGGGAATCTGCCGGGGCCATTTTTCCCATCTCCGGAGCGGGGCTGTGCATCATCTGCCACACACTGATGCTCAATAGCACCAGGACAGCCGCCGCCAGGAGGCGCTGGGTGGAAGATCTCATACAGGTCGGGGGAGGTAAGTCAAAAAGCAGGGCGGCCAGACGGACCTGCACATTTAACAGGCTAACCTAGAGACGCCTGCCCTGTAAAGGCTGGATGTGGCGGGGGAATTTTTCTGATTCAAAGGAAAGCCAGCAGCCCGATCAGGCCGGCGGCGATCCAATCCCGTGCACCCAGGCGATCTGCATCCCCGGTGAAGCGCAGCAGCTTGAAGACGGCTCCGGTGGGGCAGCCATATTTGCAGTACGCCAGGGGAGTGAAAAGGGACGCGGCCAGCCCGGCCAGGGCGATGGCGATGCTGGCCCACCCGGCCACGCGGAAAAGGTAGGCATCGAAGGGCTCCAGCGCATTCAGATCCACCGCCCAGCCCGCCACCACGCTGATGAGGACAAAGGCGAGGAGGAGGAAGGGCAGCAGGGACAGCGCGCGGTCCAGCCGGGCGGGCACGCGCCACTGCCAGCGCAGCCTGCGGGCCAGGAGCTGCTGCAGCGCGCCATGCGGGCAGA
Organism: Verrucomicrobiota bacterium; assembly: GCA_040386955.1. Classification (GTDB taxonomy): domain Bacteria; phylum Verrucomicrobiota; class Verrucomicrobiia; order Verrucomicrobiales; family Verrucomicrobiaceae; genus Prosthecobacter. The sequence goes on along the minus strand of JAZKER010000010.1, from coordinate 14,009 downwards.
TGTGGTGGCAGTAGAGCTGCTTGCTGGTGATCACGGGGCCCAGCAGGGCTACCGCCGCCAGCAGCAGCAGGCCGGGGGCGCTGCGCCAGGGGGTGCCATGGGCGGCCCAGCCGGTGAGCAGGCCCTGGGACAGCAGCTCCCCGGCGATGAAGCCGCCATACAGCACCAGCAGCGCGTGGTGGCTGTGCCGGGCCCATGCACGCCCGCGCAGGTGGGTGAAGGCCATGACCAGGGCGGAGACGATGACGACCACGTGCCCCCAGTCCTGCCAGCGCCATTGGATCTGCCGCAGCCACCCGGCGTGGCGTTGCTCCAGCAGATGCCGGGCGCGGAGTTTCAGGCCCTCGGCCATGTACATGCTAGTTTCTGTGGCCCCGGACACGCCTTCCACCTTCGCTTTTTCAAAATCCATTTCCGCCAGGGCCTCCAGCGGGCGGTCATTGAAGAGATTGAGGAAGTAACTGTCGCCCGTCACATAGGCCACGTAGCGCTTCGTGTCGTAGCTGCGGCGCAGGGCGATCTTTTTCAAAACCAGGCCGTCCGGGTCCAGCAGCATCAGCGTGTCCGTCGGGCCCTTGTAGCCGATCACCGTATCCGTCACCGGAGAGGTGCGCACGGCGAGGGCGATCTTCTTTTGCTCCTTGCTGAGGACCTCATGGCCACCCGGATAGCCAGGGGCCGGGCGCAGGGCGGCGGCTTCGGGCAGCAGGGTCTGCACCTCGGCCAGGGTGATCTCGTCCGGGAACCGCAGGGAGGTGCCCGCAGACTGCCCCAGCTTGGCCATCACTCCCTGGGCGATGGCGGCGCTGGTCAGCGTGGCCCCGGTGACGGTGTGCAGGGGCTGCTTGGCGGCCTCGCCCGGCTTCAGCTTTTTGAACTGGTTGAAGAACTTCCGGTCCGCCACCACCTCGGCCAAATGGTCGGAGGTGTCGTGGCTTTTCAGCACGCGCAGGCCGATGAGCACCCGCTGTGGATCAAAGGCGAGCAGGGTGGTGGTGGGGCCGGAGTAGCCGATGAGGCGGTCGGATTCCGGAGCGGTGGTGGTGACATGGCCCAGCAGCTTTTGCTCCGCATCCAAAACGGGCCGCCAACCGCTGCCGGGCTGGGCCTCGCCAAGACTCGTGGCTTGCGGAAAGAAGTCCCGCAGGCGCTCCGGTTGCAGGGCGGCCACGGTCTCCTCCAGCGCCCGCTGCCGGGCGTTTTCCCGCAGCAGCAGGACCACCGCCACCAGCAGCGCCAGCCGCCAGAGGCGGATGAGGTGGGGGCGAAGGCGGCGGGCGGGCATTGCAGACAAATTGCGATGGATGCCACTGCCCCGCAATCACTGTGTTGTCGTGCTTTTTGCCACGTTTGAAAAACGATTCAGGTCGCCTATGGAATATTTTCCTTAAGTCGGTGGAGTTGTGAGATACTCGGATTGAAAAAAGGTGTAAAACTACATTATCGAATTAACCCTTTCGACTCTTATGCGCGCCTGGAAGTTACTTTTTGCACGATTTTCTTCCCTGCTGTGTTTGGGGGTCTTTTTCCACGCGACCCTTTTTGCACAGGCAGAATCTGATTCCCTCGGGGATCTCGACAAGGACGGGGTGTTCACTGCCCACGATCTGGCCCGTCTGGTAGGCCACACCGCAGGCACGTCTTTGCTTGCTGAAACGCTGCTGCCTTTTGCCGATCTGAATCAGGATGGCGTGATCAATGACGCGGACCATGCCGAGCTGGTGAAGCTGATCCTGGAGACCTCCTCTCCCCAGGCTCTGCCCCTGGCGCATGTGCGGTCGGCCTCCCCCCACAGCGGCGCAGGTGGCGTGGCGGTGACACGGGAAACGATCCTGAATTTTTCCATGCCGCTGGCGCTGAATGCAGTGCTGGATACGAACCAATTTTATGCCGAGTTCGGCGGGCGCAAGATCCTGGCGCGGGTGGAGATTTCCTCGGACAAAAAGAAGGCCACGCTGTTTTACCAGGAGCCGCTGCCCTCCAATGCACGCATCCATGTCACCTTTGCCCCCACGGGCCTGAATGACCTCGTGGGCCGTGCGGTGGATCCCGATGGCGATGGCACGGCAGGCGGCAGCTACACCACATCGTTTGATACCCTGAGCATCACCGCCCTGGCAGGCACCGCCATCACGGGCCGTGTGCTGGCCAGCGAACTGGGCGAAGGCGGGGCCGATGTGCCGCTGCAGGGCGTGACGGTGACGGTGGATGGTGCGGAGGAAACCCTGCGCGCGACGACGGACGCGAATGGCAGCTTCACGCTGACACCTTGCCCCGCAGGCAGTTTTTTTGTGCATGTGGATGGCCGCACCGCCCTGGTGAGCAATTACCCGAATGGCGACTACTACCCCAATGTGGGCAAACGCTGGGACGCCATTGCAGGCCGCACGGACAACCTTTCCGGCAACAGCGACGACACGGCCCGGGGCATCATCTACCTGCCGAAGATCATCGCTGGCAGCCTCAGCGCGGTGAGCCAGATGGAGGATACGCCGATTGATTTCCCTGAGAGCGTATTGGCGGAGTATCCGGAGCTGGAAGGCACGGAGCTTTTGGTGCCGGCGAACTCTTTGTTTGCCGATGATGGCACCCGTGGCGGTCAGGTGGGGCTGGCCCCGGTGGACCCCAATCGCCTGCCCAGCCCGCTGCCGCCAGGGCTGGAACTGCCGATGGTCATCACCATCCAGACCGATGGCGCGAGCAACTTTGACACCCCCGTGCCGGTGAGTTTCCCGAATTTGCCAGATCCGGTGACGGGGCAAAAACTGCCGCCGGGGGCGAAGTCGGCGCTGTTTTCCTTTAACCATGACACGGGCGAGTGGGAAGTGGTGGGACCGATGACGGTGACCGAGGATGGGAACTTTGTGAAGACCGATGCCGGTGTGGGCGTGCGCCAGCCCGGCTGGCATGGCACCAATCCCAGCGCGGGCGGTGGCGGCCCGGGTGATCCGGGCTCACCTCCAGGGCAGCCCAATGGCCCTTCCATCGGCAGTCCGGGCGCGCCGGAATTGCCCCCTTGTGGCCCAGGTTTCAAAGACCCGCAGGATCTCCAGGAAGTGCAGGAAATGATCGCCGCGAATGCCACCAACGCAGGCATGGGCATCGGTGGCCGCCTCATCAAGATGCTGGGCGACATCCCACGGGGTGTGAAGGAGCTTTTCAAATTTGGCAAAGGTGCCCGCAAGGAGTTCCAGGAGATGGACAAAATGGTGGCCGATGCCCATGCCTACCGGCTTTATCTGGAGGCCCTGCGCGACTTCTATGCAGAGTATGCAGATGGTATCGGCCCAGGCCGCCCGCAGCCGCCTTGTGCGCCTTCCGTCCAGTCATCCAAAGGCAAACGCAGCCTGGGAGCCTCTGTCATGGCCGGTTCTGGCAATGCCCAGGTGGACAGTCTGGTGATGAGTTACGAGGCTCTGGCCGCCTCCATGCTGGCGCATTACCAGATCGAGCAGCAGATCCAGGACATTTACAGTGGCAAGCCTGAGGGCTACACGCCGACGGTGCAGGAGCAGGCCGTCATCACGGCGGCCAAGGCCCAAATAAACACCCATCTCGGCGGCCTCAGCGCCCATGAGTTTTATGAGCCGCAGTGGGCCCAGCTCCGTCAAAAGCTGGCCACCGTGACCACCACGGGCATCTTCCCGATCCCCCAGCCGGAAAGCGCCTTTTTTGTCCTGGTGCGTGAGGACAACGGCCAGGTGGTGCTGCGTGGCAGGACCTCCAGCTCAGGCGCCCTGCCGAACCTCATCCTCTCGCCAGCGACGGATTTTGTGGTGCGCTTTTTCTATCCCTCCACCCTGGCCGTGGCGGAGACTTCCTTCACCAGCGGTCCCACCGGCAGCCAGTCCACCCTGCTGTTCCCCGGCATCTCCGCCGCCAATGGAGCGACGGTGGACCTGGATGGGGATGGCCTGTCCAATCTGGCCGAGTCCGTCATCGGAACGAATGCCACCCTGGCCGATACGGACAATGACGGCATCCCCGATGGTACAGAGATCCGCCAGGGCAGCGATCCCGCCAGCGGGCTGGCTTCCAGCACGGGCATCCTGGCCAGCGTGCCGACCTCCGGCCCGGCGGTGGATGTGGCCTCCAGCAACAATCTGGTCGTCACCGCCAATGGTGCGGCGGGCGTCAGCATCTTCAATGTGGCCACTGGGCTGAATCCCACGCGGGTGGCGGATCTGGATACGCCGGGCGAAGCCTCTTCCGTCGCCATCTCCGGAACCACCGCCGTGGTGGCCGATGGGCTGACGGGCCTGGTGCTGGTGGATCTTTCCGTCCTCAATAATGTCCGCATCGTCGCGCAAGTGAATGTGGGCGGCGGGGTGCATGGCGCGCAGGTAGTGACGGTCAGCGGCCCCACGGCCTACGTCGCCATGACCAATGGCACTGTGGTGGCGGTGGACCTCGTCAGCCGCACGGTGCTGGAGCGCATCCCCCTGCCGGTGACCAGCACCATCTATGATCTGGCCGTGTGGAGGGAGCACCTCTACGTTCTGCAACAGGGCCGGTTGACTTGCATCAGTCTGGCTGACTTGGGGGTGGGGGCCGTGGTGCCGTTGGTGGACCAGTCCATCACCGGCTGGCGGCCGAGATTGTTTGCAGGTGAAGGCACGCTGTATGCCGTGCACAGCCGTGGCTTTCATCTGCTGGATACGGCGGCCAGCGAGAGCAATCCGCCCGTCCTGCAAAACTTCATCACCAGCCAGGTCGCCTGGAAGCAGCTGGTCAGCAATGGCTCGGGCTTGGCCCTCGTCGCGGTGGGGCCGAATTCGCCGCAGTCCGATCCACATGATGTGGATGCCTACCAGCTCGGCAATGATGGTCGCCAGCCAGTCTTTAACACCACCTTCCTGACTCCGGGTGTGGCCACGGCCCTCTCCATCTTCAATGGCATCGCCTACGTGGCGGATGCGGCCAGTGGCCTGCAAGTGATGGCCTACCAGGCCTTTGATACCCAGGGCCAGGCCCCGACGGTCGCCCTCAGCTCCAACTTCACCCTGAACCAGGCCGACGGCACGGGTGTGGCGGAGTCGGGCAAGCTGATGCGCCTTTCCGCCGGTGTGGCGGATGATGTGCAGGTGCGCAATGTGGAGTTTTACGTGGATGGCGTGCTGGCCTCCGTGGATGGGAACTACCCCTTTGAGCACCGCTTCCTCACCCCGAAGGCCACGGCCTTGCGAACCCAGTTCAAAGTGCGTGCCCGGGCGACGGACACCGGCGGCAATGCCACCCTGACCCGCGAATTCGTCGTCACCTTGGTGCCGGATACCACACCGCCTGTGGTGACGCGAGTGGGCCCTTCCGGCCTAACCGGAAAGGTGACCAGTGCGCTGGCCTTCATGAGCGAGGCCCTGGACCCCGCCACCGTGAATGACACGACCTTTGTGATCACCGAGGCCGGTCCTGACCATGTCTTCGGCAGCGGTGACGATGTGCCGGTGACGGCCTCTGCCGTGACCTTCCGCCCAGAGATCCAGGCGGCCTCCTTCACCGTCACGGGCGAGCTGCCGCCGGGTGTTTACCAAGCCGTGCTGACCACGGGGGTGAAGGACCTTTCCAACAACGCCATGGCGGCGGATCGCACCTGGCAGTTCAGTGTGGATGGCGACCCCGTCTTCTGGACGGGCGGGAGCAGCGGCAACTGGACCGATGCGACCAGTTGGAACACCGGCGTGATCCCTGGGCCTAACGATCTGGTGGTCATCAACGGGCCGCCGGAACTGGAGGTGAACCTGGGCGGGGCCTATGTGCAGGCACGTGCCATCACCACCCAGGGCGGCGCACGCCTGGTAGTGGCGGAGGGATCTTCGGTGAACCTCGCCGGGGTGACTTTGGGCAGTGACCTTTGGGTGGGGAAACACAGCAATGTCTCCATCACCGGCGGTCTGAGGTTGGAAAATGCGAACCTGATTTTCCAGGATCAGGACCAAGCGTTTGTCCGTTATCTGACCAGCTATGGCAGTGCCACCTCGGTCTCAGGGACCGGGGAAATTGTGCTTGGCGCGGGTGGCCAGATTTACGCCGAGATGCAGGGCATTCTGGAGGCCGGTATCACTGTCCGGACCCGGGGCGATGCCCATTTTTACTATTCAGGTTTCGCTCCAAATACGACGAACCAGGGCACCTTCATGACGGATGCCGCCAGCGCGCATCTGCGCCTGAGCAACTTCATCAACCAGGGCACCCTTTCGACGGCGCTCGGCCGCATCACCCTGGTCAACAATTGGGTCAACAATGGCATCCTGCAGGTGAGCGCCGCCGGCCGTCTGGATTTCGGCGAGGGCGGCTACGAGATCCCTTACAGCGCCATCGGTACGATGAATAGGACGGGTGGCCGTGTGGTCATCGGCGGCACGCTGGATCTGGCGGGAGGCACGCTCGCGCTCAATGCCACCACGGGGAGCTGGGAGCTTTTTGAGGGCGAGATTAAGAGTGGGAATTTGACCACGGCGGATGGGGCGACCCTGATCGTCAGTGGTACTTACAACTCCCGGCTGCGCAGCGTGGATATCCAGGGGCTGGTGACGGTGCAGTCTGGCGCACTGCTGACGCTCACGGGTAACTGGGCCAACCACGGCACCGTCAATGGCACCAATTCGACCATCCGCCTGGATGGCGAATTCAAGCTCAGCGAGATCGGCAATTACAACGGCACGGGCAATTCCGTGGAAATCATCGGCATCCTGGACAATACCGGCGAAACCCTGATGCTGGATGCCCTGCCGAACTTTGTCCGCATCGGCAGCTCAGGCACCATCAAGGGCGGCATCCTCTCCGGCTCGGCCCCGGTGAATGTGCCAGCCCAATCGGATTGGCGGCTGGATGGTGTGACGGTGAATCAGGACCTGATTCTCGGCTCCAGCGTGGTTTTTTACATCTACCACGGCCTGGTGCTGAACAATGCGGACATCATCGCCGATCCTACGCCGCCCGGCCATTTTAGCCCGGTGTACTTCTATTTCTTCGGCACCCAGTCGGTCTCGGGAAATGGGGCGTTTCAGTTTGCCAGTGGCGATGGCTTCCGTGGGCTGGAACTCAGCACGAACGATGGCTCCCTCGATGGAGCATTGGACCCAGGGGTGCTGACTTTCGAGCCAGGCATCAGCTTCCACCTCGGCCATTACGCGGGTCTCCGGGCCTATGGCCTGACGGCGCATCTCATCATGAAGGGCAGTGTCAACGCGAACGTGCCGATCCCGTCTGAGGTCAATTATGCCACCGCCGTCTATATGACCGGACACTTCACCAATCAGGGCACCCTGACGGCGACCGCCGGGCACCTTTACTTCAGCAGCTACACGGACCAGCCCTGGACCAACCTGGGCACCGTCAATCTTTCTGGCACCGGCAAGCTGACGATGGGCGGGGACTTTACCCAGACCCAGCTCGGCACGCTGAACCGCACGGGCGGCACGGTGAACATCGCTGGCACTCTGGACAATACTGGGAAAACGCTGGCGCTGAATGCGGCCACCGGCTCCTGGAACATGACCTTCAGCGGTAAGATCCTGGGTGGCACGTTGACCACGGCGGATGGGGCCCTGCTGACCGTGCCTCAGGGCGTTAACGCCATCCTGGAATCGGTGAATCTCCAGGGCACCGTGGAGGTGACGGAGGCCCAGTTGAGCCTCAATGGGGACTGGTTGAACAACGGTACCATCAACGCCACCAACAGCCGGCTCGACTTCGGCGGGGAGTTCCGCCTCAGCGAGCTCGGAGTGATCAATCGCACGGGTGGCAGCCGCTACATCACCGGCATCCTGGACAATACCGGCTTCACCTTTGTGCCGGATACTCCGGGGGCCCCCTGGCTTTTCCAAGGCGGCACTCTCAGAGGCGGCAGCCTGGCCAGTGCCGGGCCTCTGCTGACATCGGGCAACTTTGACTGGACTCTCGACGGGGTCACCCTGGCCACGGATATGAACCAGCAAAGCGGCTTCCTGAAGGTGAAGAATGGCTTGTCCATGGGCAGCCACTCTTTGACGCTGAATTCCAGCACGGTGTACTTTAACGGCACTCAGACGATCAACGGAACAGGCGCACGCATCATCCTGGCGGGGCCTGTCTTCGCGGGGTCCTCGCTGAATGCTTACCCCGCAGATACATTCAATCCGGCAGCCTCCACGCTCACCTTTGGCGCAGGACTCACCATCGTAAACCAGACCAACAGTTATCTGAATGGCTACACATTGCAGCAGGCCATTCTGAACCTGGGCACCATCCGCGCAGAGGTGGCAGGCACCACCCTTAACATCTACGGCGCCTTTACCAACCAGGGCCAGCTTCAGCAGGTCAACGGTGGCCAGATCGTGATTCAACCCTGATCCCTTTTTGTTGTCATGAAATCTGTCTTATTGTTTCTCGGGGCCCTCGCTTTGCCTCTTCTCGGGCTTCAGGCCGCCACATCGGTGGGCATCCTGGAGCCGGAACCCGCCGGGGCCAAAAACAGCCGCGTGCCCATCGCCCTCTCCTCCACGCTGCCGGATAGCGTGGTGGCCTTGCAGGCCGATGTGCAGTTCAATGCTTCGCTCTACACCGTCAGCGATGCCGAGACGGTGCTGCAGCCTGCCGGGGTGAAGGTGGAATCGGCCGAGATCTCGCCTGGCCGCATGCGGGTAGTGGTGTATCACCGCAACAGCCAGGGACTGGGCGGCAATGTGCTCTTCGCCGTGCCGCTGACAGCGAAGAATGGCGTGGTCTCCAATGATCCCATCCTGCTCACCAATCTCATCGTCGCGGGCCAGGGTGGCAGCGCGGTGACGGCGGGCATTCAGCCTCGTGTGCGGCTCACGGGCCTGCGCGATGGGCAGAAGGTGAATGGCCGTCTGGGCATTGAACTCACTTCCACCGCCAGTGCCACGGATGGTGAAATCAGTTACGTGGAATATTACGTGGGCGGCGTGCTGCTGGGGGAAGGGGAGGGGCCTAACTTTGAGTTCTTCTGGGAGCCTGAAACCTCCGGTCCCTATGAGATCAGGGCTGTGGCCTATGATGAAAACGGCCTGCAATCTTCCACCCGCACCATCCCCATCATCGTCACCCACGTGGGCACCTATGACGGGCCCGTTTTGGGCACCTACGCGGGCCTGGTGCGCGCGCCTGCGTTCAGCTTTGACCAGGAAGGCTACGTCAGCATGACCTCGACCGTGAAGGGAGCCTTCACCCTCAAGCTGCTCATGGGGGGCAAGACCCTTTCCGGCAAAGGTCAGTTTGATGGCGCTGGCAATGCCACCGTTTCCATCGTGCGTGGCAAAGGCATCACGCCGCTCACCGTCGTGCTGGCCCACTCCACCGATACGCAGGTGGATCAAATTCATGGCCGTGTGGCCGATGGTTCCTTCGTGAACAATGCGTTTACCGGAAACACCTTTGAGTCGGAGTTTGTGGCGGACCGCCTCGTCTGGAATGCCAAGACCCAGCCTGCCATCAAGCGTGGCAGCTATACGGTCCTGCTGCCTGCCTCGGAAGATGCGCAGGTCCAGGGTGCTCCGCGCGGCACCGGCTTTGCCACCGCCACCGTCGCCCCCGCTGGCACGGTGAGTTCCACGCTGAACCTGGCCGATGGCACCAAGATCACCGCCTCCAGCATCGTCTCCAAAGACGGCAGCTGGCCGCTCTATGCCTCCCTTTACAAAGCCAAGGGTGTCATCCTGGGCGAGATGACGTTTGATCCCATCGCTGACGTCAGTGATGTGGACGGCCAACTCACGTGGCTGCGCCCGGCGGATGCAAAGGCGCTTCTGTTCAAGCCCGGCTTTCAAACCACAGTGGATGCCGTGGGCGGCCTGTTTGTGAAACCTGTGGCCAATCAGCGGCTCATCCCGCTGGCGAACCTGGGCAGCAATGCCTCGCTGTTCTTCAGCGAGGGAGGTCTCCTGGGGCCGGTGGAAAACCGCGCCACCATTCTGGCCAGCAACAAGGCCCTGGTGCCCCTGCAGGATGCGCTGCGGCCCACCGTGCTGCCCGTGGCGACGACGGGTCTGTTCTCCGGTGCCTTCTTCCATCCAGACACGCAAAAGAGTGTCAAATACCAGGGAGCTGTATTGCAGAAGCAGCAGCTCTTCGGCGGTTATTTCCTGGCAGGCACGCATGGCGGGGATGTCTCTTTGGCCGCCAACGAAATGCTTTCCAGCACCGTCTCCGGCCCCATCGGCACAGCGCCCCTTCCGGTGGTGAAAATCGTCTCACCGAAAGCCAATGCCACCCTCGCCAGTGTCACGGGCGAAAGCGTGACCGTCAGCGGCACGGCGGCGGACAAGCAGGGCATCGCCAGCGTGACCTGGCAGGTCTTGCATGATGGGGTTCTCTCCGCCCCGGCCACCGCCACCGGCACCACCGCCTGGAGCTTCCCTGTGCCCGTGCCCAATGGCGAAGGCGGCCTCTACATCGTGCATGTGAAGGCCACCGATACCGTGGGCCATGAGAGCGAGGTGGTGACCGCGCAGTTCTGGACCCCGCTGAAGAGCGTCCTGGCCGTGACGGTCAGCGGACCCGGCACGGTGACGAAAGGCTTTGCAGGCAGCACCGACCGCGATGTGGGCAAACTGGTCACCCTGAGTGCCAAGCCGAATGCGAAAAAGCGCTTCCTGGGCTGGAGCGGCAGCGTCACTTCTTCCTCGCTGAGCATCACCGTCCTGATGAAGGAAGGCACCGCCTTGCAGGCCAATTTTGGAGAATGATATGATGAAACGCTTTTTGTTATGCCTCGTCCTCTGCGTGTCCTCCGTGCATGCTTCGGAGATCATCCAGGACTGGAACTACGTCTTCCTCCAGGCCGTGCGGAAGGAGACGCCCCCGCCCTGTCTGGTGTCACGAAATCTGCCCATCTTCCACCTTGCCATCCACCGCGCGGTGCAAGGCGCGATCAAGGCCGGGATGGATGAGGCCATGCAGTGCCAGGCTGCGCACCATGCGGCCCGGGCGGTCTTCCTGCGCTTCTTCCCCTCCCAGGAAAAAATGGCGCAGCAGGTGGAGGCGAAAAAACCTGAGGGGGACATTTCCGATGCCTGCCGCAGCCTCGTGGCCGAGGCCGTCCAGCGTACCTTCAAGGAGCGTGAGAACGATGGCAGCACGACCACGGTTCATTACGTGCCGAGTGACAAGCCCGGCCAGTGGCGGCGCACCCCGCCTAATTTTCGTCCGCCGGAGTTCCCCCATTGGGGCAAGGTGAAGCCCTTCATGGTGGGCGATGTGGCGGAGTTTCGTGCTGCCGCTCCCCCGGCCCTGGACAGCGCCGCCTACGCGGAAGAGGTGAACCTTCTCAAAGAGCTGGGCGGCAAGGTGAGCACAAAACGCACGGCAGAACAGACCCTCATCGCCAAGTTCTGGGCCGACTTCAGCTACACCAGTTCCCCGCCCGGTCACTGGAATGAAATCGCCCGCGAAGTGTCGCTGACCCAAAAGCTGAACGTGGCGGAAACCGCGCGCATCTTTGCCACGCTGAACCTGGCCCTGGCCGATACCTGCATCACCATCTGGGACACCAAGTACCACTACAACTTCTGGCGTCCGGTCACGGCCATCCGCCGGGCTGATGAGGACGGCAACGAGGCCACCGTGGCCGATAAAAGTTGGGAGCCGCTGCTGCGCACGCCGCCGCACCCGGAATACGTCAGCGGCCACTCCGGCATCAGCGGTGCCGCCGCCACCATCATGGAGCATTTCTTTGGCCGCGAGAACATCAGCTTTGAAGCCTCGAGCGATGACGTGAAGGACACCCGCCGCCGCTTCACCTCCTTCCAGGCCTGTGCGGAGGAGATCGCCCAGAGCCGCATCTACGGCGGCATCCATTACCCCGCCGCCGGTCGCGAAGGATTGAAGCTGGGGCGAGGCATCGCGGAAAAGGTGCTGAAAACCTTCAAGGAATGAAGCCGCTGAAAGTGGGGCGATAAGAAGCCGCCTGCTTTGCCGTAGAGTTGGTTATGATCCCAACCCGACTCGTGGCCGCAGGTGGTTTGCTTTTCTTCGCAGCGGCCTCGCTGGCCCTCGCAGCCCCGGTTTTGCATCCGCAGGCGCAGCCGCTGCCGACGGAGCAGCAGGGGCCCTTTGTCACCCTGGGCGATGGCGCGGTGCTGTGCGTGGATGCGCAGAACGCGAACGTCAGCCGTGATGAGGGCCGCACCTGGGCAAAGACGCCTGTTTTCAAGCAGCCTGCGAAGCACCAGATCAGCAATGAGCGCGCCCTGCTGCGCACTCGTGAAGGCACCGTCATCGCCTCCTACATGAACTTGAAGGAGAGGACCCACCCTCCTGGCTTCAAGTGGGGCGGCAGCGAGGCGGAATACAACCAATGGGTGCTGCCCATCTACGTCTGCCGCAGCCTGGATGAGGGCCAGACCTGGGAGGAGCCGATGAAACTCAGCACGCCCTGGTGCGGCTGCGTGCATTCGATGATCCAGCTCAAAACGGGGCGCATCGTCCTCGTGGGGCAGACGGTGATTCCCGAGTGGCGGCATGCCACGGTGATGTTTGTCTCTGATGACCAGGGCCGCACCTGGCAGCGGAGCAACGTGCTGGACATCGGCAAAGGCCGGCATGATCACGCAGGCTCCTGCGAGGCCACGGTGACGGAGCGCGCCGATGGCAGCCTCTACCTGCTGCTGCGCACGGAGGAGGGCGTGCAGTATGAGGCCGTCTCCCGCGATGCCGGGCTGCTGTGGACGGACTTCCAGCCTTCGAAGGTGAAGTCGGTGACCTGCTGCGCGCAGATGGCACGTTTGACCGATGGCCGGGTGGCCTTGCTGTGGAACCATCCACCGCGCCACAATCCCTCCAGCGCGGGCAGCCGGGAGGAGCTGTTTCTGGCCTTTTCCGATGACGATGCGAAGACTTGGTCCGCCCCTGTCGTGGTCGCTGCCGCCTATGGAACCGGGCAGCGTGTCTCCTACCCCTATCTCTATGAGCGCAGCCCTGGCGAACTGTGGATCACCACCATGCAGGGGGGGCTGCGCATGAAGGTGAAAGCGGCGGATCTGGGCAAGGGCGAAATCCACATCCATAAGCCGCTGCCACCGCCCACACCGAAGCCGGGCGGCATCATCATGTTTGGCGATTCCACCACGGCGGAGCGGGCCTCCGTTACCAAGGTGTATGCCAAGCGCATCCAGGAAAAGCTGGAAGGCGTGGGCTCCAGCCTGCAGGTGTACAATGCGGGCATCGGCGGCAATACGACACGCGATGCGAAGAAGCGTTTTGAAGCCGAGGTGCTGGCCTACCAGCCCCGCGTCATCGTCATGCAGTTTGGCATCAATGACTCCGCCGTGGACGTGTGGCAGAAGCCTCCGGCCACCGCGCCGCGTGTGCCTTTGGCCGAGTATGTGGCGAACCTGCGGTATATGATCACCCAGGCTCAAAAGCAGGGCAGCCAAGTCATTCTGATGACGCCGAATCCCCTGCGCTGGACGGACAAGCTGAAGGAGATGTACGGCCATCCGCCCTACGATGCCGCTGACCCCCTGGGCTTTGAGAAAGCCACGCTGGTGGGTTACATTGCAGCCCTGCACAAGCTCGCCAAGGAGATGAACCTCCCGCTGGTGGATGTGCATGCGGCCTATGCGGCGGTGGGCAAGCTTTCGGATGAGTTTCTGCCCGATGGCATGCACCCGAATGATCGTGGCCATGCCCTGGTGGCGGAGAAGCTGATGCCCGTGCTGCGGACCGCCCTGGTCATGCCCAAGAAGCCGTGAGGCAGTCATGAACAGGAAACCGGACATCGTTGGGAAGGGATCCTGCTAAGCTGAAGTTTCATTGGGGAATCGATACCACCCGCCCCCTCACCTAACCTCTCCCCAGGGAGAGGGACCGTCGGTTGGTCTGCAATACTGAAGGCCAAAAACGTCCTTCCTCTCCTCTCTGAGGTGCGAAGCCGCGAAGCGAAAGTTCGTGAGGGTCATTTCAGAACTTGCTGATCTGATCCGCCGTGAGGCCGAGGGTGGCCTCGGAGGCGAGATAGGCCTGGTTTCGGGGCCGGGGCTTGTTGCAAAACACGCTGCCGGGGATGCCGT
>JAZKER010000009.1:0-9646 GCA_040386955.1 Verrucomicrobiota bacterium | reverse complement strand
ACGGATGCGGATGTGATCGCCTTTTGCGGGGTGCATTTCATGGCGGAGACGGCGAAGATCGTGAACCCGACGAAGACCGTGATCCTGCCGGATGCGGATGCCGGCTGCTCGCTGGAGCAAAGCTGCCCAGGCCCTCAGCTGGAGGCTTTCTTGAAAGCGAATGCGGAGAAGAACTACTACGTCATCGCCTACATCAATTGCAGCGCTCATGTGAAGGCGCTGAGCGACTGCATCTGCACCAGCGGCAATGCGGTGAAGATCGTCAATGCCGCGCCGCAGGATCGCCCGATCCTGTTTGTGCCGGATCAGAACCTGGGTAGCTGGGTGATGGAGCAGACGGGCCGTAAGATGGACCTCTGGAAAGGGGCCTGCTACGTGCACGTGGAGTTTACCCGCGACAGCATCCAGGCGATCAAGGACGAGTACCCGGACGCCGCCGTGGTGGCCCACCCCGAGTGCACTTACGCGGTGCGCGTGCTGGCAGATGAGGTCTGCTCGACCGAGAAGATGGTGCATTATTGCCGGGCCAGCCAGGCCAGCACTTTCATCATCGTGACGGAAAGCGGCATGCTGCATCGCCTGGAGCGCGAGGTGCCCGACAAACGCTTCATTCCAGGGCCCACCGGGCACTGCGCCTGCGCGGATTGCCGCTACATGAAGATGAACACGTTGCAAAAGCTGCATGACTCCCTGCGCGATCTCACCCCTCAGGTGAACATGCCTGAGGACATCCGTGCGCGGGCGGAAAAGCCGATCCTGCGCATGCTGGAACTCAGCCGCTAGGCGGGGATCTTTAGGGGTGTTGAAACGGTCCACGCGATCCACGCACCATCGTGTCACAGCACCCCCATCTTGCCTGACTGAAAGTCCCGGAATGCTTGATGGATCTCCGCCTGACTGTTCATCACGAAGGGGCCTTGGCCAACGATAGGTTCGCCCAGGGGCTGGCCGCTCATCAGCAGCAACCGGGAATCCCGAACGGCTTGGAATACCAGGTCATTGCCCGCGCGTTCGAATACCGCCAGGGCGCCTTCGTTCGCACGTTGGGTCCCGTCAATGACGAGGCCTCCTTGCAAAACCAGCACGGCTGCGGTGTGACCGTTGTCGACCAGCAACTGAACGAACTTTCCCGCTGACAGCCGGAGTTCCCACAGGTTGATCGGGGTGAAGGTCTTCGCAGGACCGGCCTGTCCGCTGAAGCTTCCGGCGATGACGCGTACGGTTCCCGCCCCGTCGGGCAGTTCCACCACCGGGATATCCTCTTTGAGCAGGGTCTGATAACGCGGAGGGGCGTTCTTGTCCTTGGCGGGGAGGTTCACCCATAGCTGGGCCATTTCAAACAGGCCGCCGCGCCGGGCGAAGTCTTCGGAGTGGTATTCCTCATGAAGCAATCCGCTGGCAGCGGTCATCCACTGCACATCCCCGGGGCCGATCCGCCCGCCTCCGCCGCTGGAATCCCGGTGCTCCACTTCACCTTGGAAAGCCAGGGTCACGGTTTCGAAACCGCGATGCGGATGCGCGCCCACGCCCCGTCGTTTGTCGGTCGGCTGGAACTCATGTGGGGCGGCGTAATCGAGCAACAGGAAGGGGTCGAGTTCTTTGCCGAAGTCATCATAGGAAAACACGGAACGGACCGGAAAACCGTCGCCGACCCAATGGGCGCCGGAGCTTTGGTGGATGAATTGCAGTTTTTTCATGGCGGTGATTTTGGCGGAAATGATTCATGAAAAAAACCGCGCGGAGCAGCCTCCGCGCGGCTCCCCCAAGTCTTATTTCTTCATCTGGTCCAGCTTGGTTTCCGGCCCGTCCTTGCCCACTTGCTGGGCTTTGCCGTAGCTTTCAATCAGGGCCTGGTAGGGCGGCACGATGTGATCCACCATCACCTGGGCGAATTCCATGGCGTCCGGGCGGTTCCAGGTGGCCATGACTTCGGCGAGCACGGCATAGGTGTCGATGGGGAAGGCTCCGGCCTGAGTGACCCGCGCGATGGTCAGATCCGTCGCCATTTTCGACCAGTTGCCGGAGGCATCAACGATACAGAAGACTTTGTAACCGGCCGCCAGCGCACTGAGCGCCGGGAAAGCCATGCACACGCTGGTGAGCGTGCCTGCGATGAGCAGGGTTTTACGCCCGGTTTTTTCAATCGCTTCCACCCAGGCAGGGTTGTCCCACGCGTTGATCTGGCCGGTGCGCGGGATATACACCGCATCCGGATTGACCTGATGGATTTCAGGAATCAACGGCCCGTTCGGCCCATCGGGAACGGAAGCGGTGGTAAAGGTGGGGATTTTGGCGAGCTTCGCCACTTTCGCCAAAGCGATGGCGTGGGAGCGAAGAACCGGCTGGTCAATATCGCGAACGAGCTGGAACAGGCCGCTTTGGTGGTCGATAAGAAGCATGACCGCATCATTGGGGTCAATCATGGTTGGGATGTTGCTCATGGTAGGATCTGGTTTCGATTTGCTGGTGCTTCAAAGCGGATGTCGTTTTGACAGCTTCCCATGTTTGCCGTGGCTGCCCGGTCATCGGAAATACTTCGTGGTTCCGCTCACCATGCCTGTGAGGTATGGTGAGGAATGGAATTGCGCCATTTGAGATATTTCATCGCCGTCGCCGAAGAGGAAAACGTGACTCGTGCGGCGGCGCGGCTGCATGTGGCGCAACCCGCTTTGAGCCGTCAAATCCGCGACATGGAAATAGCGCTTTCCGTGCCGCTGTTCGATCATACGGCCCGTACGGTGCGGCTGAATGAAGCGGGCCGGCATTTTCTCGCGGAGGCACGGGACGTCATCGCGCGATTTGAACAGGCCATCCATTCTGTCCAGGACTTTGCCGGGGGCCTGGATGGCGATTTTCACCTTGGCTACGCGCCATCGCTGACCACCAAAATCCTGCCGCAGACCTTGCGGGAATTCCAGACCCAATGCCCGCGCATGAGGGTGAGGCTGCATGATTTTTCCACCGAGGAGATGCTGGCGGGTCTTCGTGGACGGACCTTGGATGCCGCTTTGCTGGTCAAACCCTCGAATCCCGCCTTGGACGGTCTGGTTTACAACGAAATCGTGCGCTGCCGCCCTTGCGTGGCGATGCCGCTCACCCATCCCCTGGCAAGGGGTGCGGAACCGCATGTGGAAATCTTGGCGAATGAATCATTGATGGCCTACACCCGTGCCGACTATCCGGAATATCACACCTGGCTTGGACAAATTTTCAAGGGGGCGAGGTTGCCACGGATTCACGCCGAATACGACAGTTCCACCAGTCTTATTGCGGCGATTGAATCCGGCTCCGGTCTGGCGGTGGTGCAGGAAGGATTTGAAAACCTCGCTGGATCCCGGCTGGTCATCCGGATTCTGCAAGGGGTAACCGAAGCGGCTTTTTCCTTTGGCGTCGCCTGCCGTAAGGACGCAGTGTCCAAAGCCGTCCAAGAGTTCGTCAGAGTTGCGCTTCGCTGCTCTGCGGAGACTAAAAACAGGAGCGAAGAGAAATCATTTCCACAGCAGACCCGGTAGCCGCACCCCTTGCTGACTAATAGCGACGGACAGAGACAGCCGCCCGGGAGGCAAGCGCCGTATATAGTGCGAGCTTCTTTTTTGGCTGCCCTACCCATGACATCATGAATCCCGAACTCCGCCGGAGCCTCTGTGTCATATTAAACCGTGAATCCGGAACTCTCAGCACCCTCGGACCAGATGTGGTGGAGAAAGGGCTGAAGGAGATTTTTGAAGAGCTGGGCTGCACGGTGGAGATCCGCCAAGTTTCGGGCAAGGAAGTGAAAAAGGCCCTGGAAAAAGCCCGCGATGGCAGGGCGGATGCCGTGATCGTGGGCGGTGGCGATGGCACGGTGGCCACGGCGGCGACAGTCTTTGCAGGGCATGAAAAACCGCTGGGCATTTTGCCCCTGGGCACCTTCAATCTGGCCGCGCGGGATGTGGGAATGCCTCTGGACTGGAAGGAGGCTGCCCGTGCTCTGGTGACCGCCCCGGAGGGCAGGATGGACCTGCTGGATGTGGCGGGAAATCTCTACATGTGTGTGGTGGTGCTGGGCTTTTATCCGGCCCTGGTCATGGGCCGGCCAGAGTATCATGGGAGCTGGATCGTAAAATCCTGCCGGACGATGTGGGACGCCCTGCGTAGCGCGGCCACGTATCCGCCGCTGCATCTTTCCCTTCAGGAAGGGGACCGTATCGAGCGCCACCGCACCCGCATCGCCCTGCTGGCCAATAACGACTACGAGGACATCTTTGGCATCATCCCCAAGCGGCGCAGTCTGGATGCCGGTTACTTCACCGTTTACATCTCGAAGCATCAGACTCGCTTTGGCCTCATGCGCTCCTTTTTAGCCTGGGTCATGGGCCGGTGGAAAGAGGACCGCGAAATCGTGGTCATGCATGCCACGGATCTCGAAATCCGTGTGACCCGCAAACGCCGCATCCCAGTAATGATGGATGGGGAACTGCAGAAACTGCCCGTGCCCTTGCGGGTAAAATTGGTGCCCAAGGCGCTGCTGGTCATCGCCCCGCGTCTGGCCGAAGAGGCGGAATCTGAACCGACCTCCTGATCATGCGTCTGGTCCATATTTCAGATCTTCATTTCGGCGCAGTCAGTCCAGACCTGCCGGCCTTTCTTCGTGAGGCCATTTTGAAGGCAGACCCGGAACTGCTCATCGTCAGTGGCGATCTCACCCAGCGTGGCCGGGCTCGCGAGTTCATCGAGGCCCGCGCTTTTTTAGACTCCATCCCGCTGCCGCAGCTCGTGGTGCCCGGGAACCACGACGTGCCGCGCTGGTGGGTGGTGTGGGAGCGTTTTCGCCGTCCGTGGCGGCATTTTCGTCGGCTGGTGCAGGCAGACCTGGAGCCCGTGTGGAGCCGTCCAGGGCTGTTTGTCATGGGCACGAATTCAGCACGAACGGCGGGCTGGCACCTGGACTGGTCGCGTGGGCGCCTGTCGCATCATCAGATGGCGCGAATGGTGAAACTGGGGCAGGCCGTGGATGAGGATTCGCTGCGAGTGCTGGTGGTGCATCATCCGCCCGCAGCCCCGCCCCAGGGCACGCGCAGGCATCTCATCGGGCGGCAGCGCGAGTTCTCCCAGTCGGTGAATCTCGCTGGGGTGGACCTGGTGCTGGCGGGCCACTTTCACATCAGCTATGCGCAGACGCTGCGTCTCAGCGGTGGCAGCGCTGCGCGGAACTGTGTGCTGTCGGCAGTCTCCACCGCCATTTCGCATCGCTTGAAGGGCGAGCCTAATGGATTCCATGTCATCGAGGGCGATGCCCGCCAGCTCACCGTCCAGGCCTGCGGCTGGAACGGCACCGGCTACACCCCGGGTAAAAAATGGCACTTCCACCGCGCTCCCGACAAACGCGACTGGCAGGAGGCCTGACTTCCGTATTAAAGTGGTCCGCACTGTCCCCAGTGCGGGAACGACAGGTCAAAGAGGTGGGGGAACCAAGGGGCCGCACCGGCACACCAGATGTTTGGTTTGGGATCGCTGAGGTTATGAAGCTGTCTGTCCCTTGAAGCGCAATTCAAGCGTCTCTCCATTCTACCTCGCTGCATAAAGCCGCCAGAGTTGCTCCACAACAGCCCTCGAAAAACACCGCCAATCCACCGTCTTTCATCACCTCCAAAAGCCTTGTCCGTTCTTTGTTAAACAGATCGGTAGTCGGAGAATCGGCCAGCAAGAACTTCCAGAATGCTTCAGAGGCCACAGCAGGTGGAAGAAGTTCATTGTCCCCGATAATATTGTATTGAATGAGATTTTGGATCCTGAGAGACATAAGCCCATTCAAAACAAAAGTTTTACGGATGCCTTCGTAATCCAACAGCTTTAGATGCAAGCTGGCGACATCCCACGACAAACCAATGATTTCGGCGTCATGACAGTCCAGGTAGAGCTCTGACATTTTGGGATCCATATGCTCCACCTGTATTCCAATTTGGGAGCGAATCTATTGGGATAAACCCTTCCGCCCACCTCACACCACCCACTCCCGCGCCACCGGCCTCACCGTCCTTACCGCCTCGGCATACTTGGCCCCGCAGGCAAGGCCCCGGTAACGGGCCAGCACGGTCTTGGTATCCACCGCCGCGTCCTTTTGCACATCCAGCGGCTGGTTGCGGACAAAGGCCATGAGACCGCCTAACCAATCCACCGCCGCAGGCCACACGCTGCTGACATCCACATAGGTGTCGGGCGTGAAGTCAATCGTGTGGCCGGGGCCATTGTCATACCAAAAGACCTGCGAGGGGCTGCGTGCGTTGTCATCGCCCAAAAGCCGTGCCGGTTGAAACAGGGCCGCGTGGCTGATGGCAGCCGCGGCTTCATGGTCGGGATGCCGGTCCTTCGGCCAGAGCATGAAGGCCGTGTCAGGCCGTACCTCGGCCACCACTTTGGCCACGGCCCGTTTGGCCTCCAGCGTGGCTTCGTAGCCCATGCTGCTGTAGTTCAGAAAGCGCATTTCGATGCCGCGCTCCTTGGCCATCTCGATGGTCTTTTGCTTCAGCGCTTCTTCACGGCCTTTCACTGGTGGCCAGTTGGTGTAGTCGCCGATGAGGCTCAGGATGACCACCCGCTGATGCTGCTGCACGGCCTTCAGCAGGATACCTGGCAGGCCAAAAGGGCAGTCATCGTAGTGGGCACCGATTGCGAGTATGGTCTTGGGCATGATCGAGAGATACGCCGTGAAATGTGGCTACCTTCCGCGACGCAGGCCTTCCACGAGTTTTTCTCCGGCCGCGCTTAGCGTCTCCTCCTTTTTGGCGAAGTGAAAGCGGATGAAACGATGCTCAGGCTCGCGGTAAAAGCTGGACCCCGGCACCCCCGTCACGCCCACTTCCTGAGTCATCCAGGCGGCTGCTTCCGTATCCGTGGCAAAGCCCAGCGGGCTGATGTCCAGCAGCGTGTAGTAGGCCCCCTGGGGCTCGGAAAAGGACAGCCCTGTCTGGCGCATATAGCCCAGGAAGAGATCTCGCTTCGCATCGTAGTCGCGTTGCAGTTCCTCGTAGTAACTCGCGGGGAAATCCAGAGCCGTCACCGCCGCCTCTTGCAGGGGCGCAGCGGCCCCCACAGTGAGGAAGTCATGCACCTTCTTCGCCCGTGAAATCAGGTTTTCCGGCGCGATCACATGCCCCAGCCGCCAGCCCGTGATGGAGTAAGTTTTCGACAGGGAGCCACAGCTCAGCGTGCGCTCCCACATGCCCGGCAGCGTGGCAAAATAGGTGTGCTGGTGCGGGGCATAAACGATGTGTTCATACACCTCATCCATCAGCACAAAGGCATCGAACTCCTCCGCCAGCCCGGCGATGAAAAGCAGTTCCTCGCGAGTGAAAACCTTGCCACAGGGGTTGGACGGATTGCAGATGACAATCGCCTTGGCCCCGTCGGCAAAAGCTTGGCGCAGTTCTGTGCGGTCGAACTCAAAGTTAGGTGCATGCAGCGTGATGTGCACCGGGATGGCCCCGGAGAGGATGGCATCGGCGGCGTAGTTCTCGTAAAAAGGAGAGAAGACGATCACTTTGTCGCCTGGATCGCAGGCCGTCATCATGGCCACCATCATCGCCTCCGTGCTGCCGCAGGTCACCACCAGATGCCGGTCCGCATCCAGATCCAGTCCGGTATATTGCGAATGCTTGCGGGCCAGCGCCTGGCGAAAACGCGGAGCCCCCCAGGTGACCGCATACTGATGATGCGGCCCCCGGATGGCCACCGCCAGGGCTTCGATCAGTTCCGCCGGCGGATCAAAGTCTGGAAACCCCTGGGCCAGATTGATGGACCCATGGCGGTTCGAAAGGCGCGTCATCTCCCGGATGACGGATTCGGTGAAGACTTCGAGGCGGCGTGCTGGCTGAGGCATGAGCCCGCGATGCTAGAGGGGCCGGGCGGGCGGTCAACGGAGTGATTTGTGTGCAGCTCGCATTCTTTGGTAGTGAGATCTCCTTAGATAGATTTTTACAGCCGTCCAATATGAATCTGGTCTCTCGGATCCAGGGCGGTCCCAAACCTCTCGCTGAGAGTCCCACCTTATATGATCTAGACCGAGACGCAGAAGCCCATAGTCAGCCTGATCCACGGGATGAAACCTTCGTGCCTCTGCGTGGATTATGATCTGATTGCGAAAAAAATGTGCTTCATTGATGCTGTTTGTCGCAGTCAATGCCCATATGGCAGTTCCGACCAAGGGCTGATCTGGATGACGTCGAATGAAGCCTTTTAAATGAGCAACTAGTGCGCTGATTTCTTCTGAAGTTAGATGCGTTTCCTGTAGTTGATCTTGCCACTCATCAAGCGCTTCAGGTGAATATTCCTGTGAACCATTGAGTTTAAAAATAGCTTGTCTAGCTGTCAGCAACACTTCGTTCAGATCATGGTCTGGTGTGTTAGAATCAATCTCTGAGATTAAGTGTTGGATGAGGGGTGACATGGGAAGCGAACTGGGGGTAAGAAATTGGATCCTTTATCTCATTTTGTTTTGTCCGTCATCTGGTGCTTAATAAGGTACCCATGTCCCGCCCGCCCACCTCTGCCATTTTGAGCGCGGTCATGGCTTTTGGGCTGTGGGGGATCATCCCGGTTTACTGGAAGTGGGTGGGGCACATCGGGTCGGACATTGCGGTGGCACAGCGGGTGGTGTGGACGCTGGCGCTGACGGTGCCCCTGCTGCTGCTGTTCGGTGAAGCCCGGGCCTGGCTGAGGGATCTGCGACGTTGGGACATCCTGCGCACGCATGCGCTGGCGGCGGTGCTGCTGGGGATCAACTGGGGCACTTTTGTCTGGGCGGCGCAGCACGGGCACCTCCTGGAGTGCAGCCTGGGCTACTTTTTGAATCCGCTGCTGAATGTGCTGATCGGCTGCGTGCTCTTGGGAGAGACGCTTTCGCGTCGGCAAAAGATCAGCATCGGCCTCGCTGCAGGTGGGGTGTTGCTGCAGATGGTCGCGGTGGGCAGGCCGCCCTGGATAGCCCTGGTGCTGGCCTTCAGCTTTGGTTTTTACGGGCTGGTGCGGCGGAAATCCGCACAGGGGGCCTTGGCGGGGCTGGCCACGGAATCTCTGGTGGCCTTGCCGGTGGCAGGCGGTTTTTTGCTGTGGGCTTCGGCCCAGGGCCGGGCGGTTTTCGGCAGTGGCAGCGGGTTGGATCTGGCGCTGGTGACGGGCCTCGGGGTGGTTACCACGGTGCCTTTGCTGGGTTTTGCCCATGCGGCCAGAAAATTGCCGTTCAGTTTGTTAGGTCTGCTGCAGTTCCTGGCCCCCACCGGTCAGTTCCTGCTGGGCGCGCTGGCCTATGGCGAGTCGCTGAGCCCGCTTTCCCTGGTCGCCTTTGCCTTGATCTGGAGCGCGGTCGCCGTGTTTTGCGTGGACCAGCTTTCCAAAAAACAGGAGCTGACTTAAACCGCCCCCGGCTTCAGCCAGTAGAGCACGCTCATGCGCACGGCGATGCCATTTTCCACCTGCTGATTGATGAGGCTCTTCTCGTAGTTCATGCCCCTGTCCGTGATCTCTACGCCGCGATTGACGGGGCCGGGATGCATGAGCCAGAGGCCGCGCTCTTTGAGGATCTCCACTCGGGCATCGGTGAGGCCGTAGTTTTTGTGATACTCGGCAGCACTGGGGAAGAAGGGCTCGTCCATGCGCTCGCTCTGCACGC
>JAZKER010000008.1:0-169505 GCA_040386955.1 Verrucomicrobiota bacterium | reverse complement strand
CGGGTGTAGGGCACGATGCAGAAGGTGCATTTCATGTTGCAGCCCTGCATGATGCTGACGAAGGCGGAACCCTGATTTTCCTTGAGGGTGTGGTCGCGGATGGCGTTTTGGCTGGCCTGCTCCTCCTCGATGTCCACGATGGAGAAGCGTTCTTCGTCCATCATCTTCGCTTCCTTGGCCCGGATGATTTCATCCACATACTCGACCACGCGGTGATATTTCTGGGTGCCCACCACGAGGTCCACCTTGGTTTTCTCCACCAGCTCACTGCCGCGGCTTTGCGCCATGCAGCCCATGAAACCGGTGACGAGGGGCACGCGGCGTCGGCGTACCATGCCCATTTTGCCGATGGCCTTCTGTTCTGCTTGGTCGCGCACCGAGCAGGTGTTGATCAGCACCACGTCCGCATCGGTATCCGTGGCGGTCATGGTGTAGCCGCGCTCGACGAACATCTGCGATACCTGCTCGGTATCGCGTTCGTTCATCTGGCAGCCGTAGGTCTTGATGTGAACTCGGGGCATGGGGGTGGTGAGTTTAACCAGAAAGACGCCAATGACAACCTGCGGTTGGCAAAGTCCGGCGGTCCCTTCCTCCTTGCCTCCGGCCCAAAGTCCACCCACGTTGCCCCATGCTAGCGATTTTCATCGTCATCTTGCTCCTGTGCTTCGGCGTCTGCCAGTGGGCAGCGGGCCGTTATGCCCAGGTGACGGAGGAGGGGATGAAGGAGCGGGCACCCACCGCACATACGGGGGCGGAGATCGTGAAGCTGTTCCTCGCCTATGAAGGTGTGACCGATGTGGAGATCATCGAGCACGAAGGCATAGCATCTGACTATTTTGATCCGCGCCGCCGTCGCCTGTTTTTGCAGCCTCGGGTAGCCCGTGGCACCTCCATGGGGGCCTGGGCCATCGCTCTGCATGAGGCCGCGCACGCCCTGCAAACGGAGGAAGCGCTAGGTGACCTGAAATGGCGACAGACGGTGATCCGGCTGAACCGCTATGGCCCCATCTTTGGACTTCTGGGCGTGGTGGGTATGATTTTCCTGCGCTTCCCGCCTCGCTTTGCAGTGGCGGGGCTGGTCGCCATCTGCGTCATGCTGCTGCTGCTGAATATCGGTACCTTGGCGGTGGAGTACAATGCCAATGCGCGCGTGCGGCAGTTTTTGGAAAAGCATCTTCAGCGCTTTCCTGATGCGCAGGATCGCCTCCTGTCCCATCTCTCCCGTGTAGCCCTGAAGGAGGTGGGAGACTTGCTGCGCTCTCCTCGCTACTTCTTTCTCAGCGCCCTGCCGGGCAGTGGCAAGATCCGCCCGGCGAAGCCCACTGACGAATCGTGACGATTTGCGGGAGAGATGCGGCGATGAAGCCGTTTATTTTCGGACCATGACCCGCCGCCATTTCATCACCACCGCTTCCGCCCTGGCCGCCACTTCGGCTTTTGCTGCCCAGCCCCGCTTGCGCATCGGCCAGATCGGCACCACCCATTCTCATGCCGGCGGCAAGATGAGCGCCCTGCGCAGCCTCAAAGACCTGTGGGACGTTGTGGGTGTGACGGAGCCTGATGCCTCCCTGCATGCCACGGTGAAGGAGTCAGCCATTTATGGTGGGCTGCCACTCCTGCCTGAGGAGGTGTTGCTGGCTTCTCCTGGGTTGAAGGCGGCCGTGGTGGAGACTCGTGTGGAGGCTTCCTGTGAAGTGGCTTTGCGCTGTCTTCAGGCAGGCAAGCACATCCATCTGGACAAACCTGGAGCGCTGGGTCATGCCGAATTCAAAGCCATGCGCTTGGAGGCCGAAAAGCGCGGTCTCACCGTCCAGATGGGCTACATGCTGCGTTACAATCCGGCCTTTGAGCTGCTTTTTAAAGCGGTCCGCGAGGGATGGCTGGGGGAGATCACGGAGATCGATGCTGCTATGGGCAAGCTGGCGGATGCAGCCACACGCAAGGACATCGGCTCGCTGCCTGGAGGCGGGATGTTTGAACTCGGCTGTCATGTCATGGACATCATCGTCACCTTGCTGGGCAAGCCTGACGCCGTGCAGCCTTTTTCGACCCCGAATGGCAGCGATGGGGTGAAGGACAATCAGATGGCCGTTTTGCAGTATCCGAAGGCCACGGCGGTGGTGCGCTGC
This sequence comes from Verrucomicrobiota bacterium, assembly GCA_040386955.1. Lineage (GTDB taxonomy): Bacteria > Verrucomicrobiota > Verrucomicrobiia > Verrucomicrobiales > Verrucomicrobiaceae > Prosthecobacter. The sequence goes on along the minus strand of JAZKER010000008.1, from coordinate 167,376 downwards.
AATCACACCGATCCTTTCGGTGGACCGCGTCGCCGCTTCAATGTGACGGGAACGGATGGAACCCTGGAGATCGTACCGATTGAGTCCGGCAAAGTGAACCTCTCGCTGAAACAACCACTCGGGGCGTATAAAAAGGGCAGCCAATCTTTCCAAATGGAGGTGCCAAAAGGCCGCTATGATCTTGAGTTTGTGGATCTCGCGAAGGTTGTTCGTGGCGAGAAATCCTTGGCCTGGAACGCCGAGCATGACATCACTTTGCATGAGACTGTCTTGAAGGCGGCTGGGGTTTGGGAAAAGCCTTAGTGAGTCCGTGTGGCCAAGATTTTGCTCGCATTTCCTGGTCTTATCCGGCTCAATCGAAACCTTCTGCCGCGATTGCCGTTACTTTCTTTTCTATGAAGCCTTACGTTTTGCCTGCCTTCCTGCTGTTCAGCCTTTCTGCCCAGGCCGCCGACTGGCCCACTTTTCGTGGGGCTGACCGCAAAGACATCTCCTCGGAGACAGGGTTGCTGAAAAAGTGGCCGTCGAGCGGTCCGAAGCAGGTGTGGCTCAACAAGGATGTGGGCCTTGGTTATGCCGGTTTTGCGGTTGTCGGAAACACCGTTTACACCCTCGGGGCACGTGATGTGGTGGAGTACGTGATCGCGGTGGATGCGGCAACGGGTAAGGAAAAATGGGCCGCTGAGGCCGGCGCGCTGCTGACCAATGGCTGGGGCGATGGCCCTCGCAGCAGCCCGACGGTGGATGGCGACAAAGTCTATGCCATGGGGGGGAAGGGCACTCTCGTTTGTCTGAGCGCAGCCGATGGCAAGGAAATCTGGAGAACGACCATGGATAGCCTGGGCGGCAAGGTGCCAGGATGGGGCTATTGCGAAAGCCCCCTGGTTGACGGGAATCTCGTCATCGTGACCCCTGGGGGCGCGCAAGGCACGCTGGCTGCCTTCGATAAAGCCACAGGCAAAAAAGTCTGGCAGTCGGCAGAATGGACGGACCCGGCGCAGTACTCTTCCATCATTGCGGTGGATCACAATGGCGCACGCCAACTCATCCAGCTCACCATGCAGAGCGTGGCCGGCGTGAATGCTGCGGATGGCAAGCTGCTGTGGAAGACCGAGTTTCCGGGCAAAACGGCCGTGATCCCCACCCCGCTCTTTCAGGATGGTCAGGTCTTTGTCGCGGCAGGTTACGGTGTGGGCTGCAAATCCTTCAAGGTCAAGGCAGGCAACGAGATCGAAGAGCTCTACGCCAGCACGGATATGGTAAACCATCACGGTGGCATGGTGCTGGTGGATGGTCATCTTTATGGTTATTCCGACAAGGCTGGCTGGACCTGTCTGGACTTCAAAACCGGTGCCGTGAAATGGGCCGAGAAAAAGCTGCTGGGCAAAGGGGCTCTCCACAGCGCCGATGGAATGCTGTATCTCCTTGAGGAAAAAACCGGCACGGTGGTGCTCATTGAGGCCAACCCTAAAGGTTGGGAAGAGCACGGTCGCTTCACCCTCCAGCCTCAGACCACTCAGCGGAATCCGAAGGGCATGATCTGGGTCCACCCAGTGGTGAGCGGTGGCAGGCTTTACCTTCGCGATCAGGAGTTGCTGTTCTCCTTTGACGTGAGCGGCAAGTAACCTATCTGCTTATTTCTTAAAGCGCCCCACCTCAAGCAGGTCGGGCGCTTTCTTTTTGGGCGCAGATGGCGGTCACAATCGGCCCACATCAAGTCACGAGTTCCGCGAAAGGACTGAAGGGGGAGGCACGATTACTCCAGTTCCATGACTTCCATTTTAACCCGCCGCCAATTCGCCCAGACCACTGGGGCCGCCGCCATCCTCACCACTGCCAGCACGCTGCGCGCACAGCAAAAGGCTGATTCCAGTGAAACTCTCCGCATTGGCCTCGTCGGCTGTGGTGGCCGTGGCACTGGGGCTGCCTCGCAGGCTTTGGGCGCTGACTACAATGCCAAAATCGTCGCCATGGCGGATGTGGATGAAAAGCAGATCGAAGGCAGCATCAGCAGCCTGTCCCAGAAGTATCCCGATCGAGTGGATGTGAAGCCGGACAAGAAATTCATCGGCCTGGATGCCTACCAGAAGCTCATTGATTCCGGTGTGGACGTCGTCCTGCTGGCCAGCCCTCCAGGGTTTCGCCCGCTGCACCTCATGGCGGCGGTGGATGCGGGCAAGCACATCTTTGCCGAAAAACCGATGGCGGTGGATACCATCGGCTATCACCTCGCCATGGCCGCAGTGAAGAAAGGGGCGGAGAAAAAGGTGAACATTGTGGCCGGTTACTGCTGGCGCTACAGCACCTCCCGCAAGGAGGCCTTTTCACGGCTGCATGAAGGCCAGATCGGTGATGTGACCAGCATTTTGGCCACCTATCACACCGGCCCCGTGAAGCCGATGCCACCCGCCAGCGGTCGCCCGGCCGGCATGAGCGATGTGGAGTGGCAGGTGCGCAACTGGTACAATTTCTCCTGGCTCAGCGGCGACAGCATCGTCGAACAGGCCGTACACAGCGTGGACAAACTTTGCTGGGCCATGGGTGACAAGCCGCCGCTCAGCTGCATCGCCACCGGCGGGCGTCAGATCCCGGCGGAAGACGGCAACATCTTTGACCACTTCCATGCCGCCTACGAGTGGGGCAATGGCATCTACTGCCATCTGGCCAACCGCCAGATCAAAGGCTGCCAGGGGCATAACCAGGACATCATCCGTGGAGAGAAAGGAGCCCTCATCATTGGCAAAGGCGCGGCCCCCTTCATCGACGGGCCGAAGCGCTGGCGCTTCAAAGGCGAGGACAAGAACATGTATGACCTCGAGCATGAAGCCCTCTTCAATGCCATTCGCAAAGGCGAGGTCATCAATGATGGCGATCGCATGATGCTTTCCACCCTGGTCGGCATCATGGGGCGCGAGGCCGCCTACACCGGTCAGCTCCTGACCTGGCAGCAGATGCTGGACTGCACGCAGGATCTGGCGCCTGATACATTGAAATGGGGTGACAGCTTCAAGCCCACTTCCATGCCGATGCCAGGCGTTACCAAGTTCCAGCTTCCAGAAGCGAAGAGGCCTGAAGACCAGGCGAAGGAAAAGAAGGGCGCGTAACGTCTTCGCAGACTGTCAGGCAGGTCCGTTGTCCGGCAACGGGCCTGCTTACAGGGTCAGCTCGCTGATGCGTTCCATCACTTCATCGGCCAGGGCCTGATAAAGATCGCGGCCTTCCTGGCCGTGCGCCTTGAGATCAGGCTGATAGGGTTTGCCGACGACGAGGCGAATCTGGGCCGGGCGCAGAAACTTGGCTCCACGAGGGTAGGCCTCGTAGCTGCCATAGATGCGCACGGGCAGGACTGGGGCGCTGCTTTTCGCGATGAAGAGTCCCACGCCGGCTTCTGCTTTTTGTGGCTTTCCGTCGAAGCTGCGAGTGCCCTCAGGAAACATGAGCACCTTTTTACCGCTCTTCAGCAGGCGGATGGTTGCCTTCAGGCTGGAGGCATCCGGCTTGTCTTTGTCCACGGGAATGGTCTGCCAGCTGCGCAGGAGTTTGCCTGCCATCGGGTGATCAAACAGGCTTTTGCGGGCAAAGAAATACAGAGGCTCATCAAAGGCCTGGCCGATGAACGGCGGATCCAAAAAGCTGACGTGATTGGCCACGATGAGGGCGGGACCTGCGAGCTTGAGGTTTTCTTCACCGATGACACGGAAGTCGTAAAAGCTCCGGGCGACAGCCCGAAACATCGTGTGCCCGATGCGGTAGGAAAGGTTCATGCGTGCGCAGTGGGTGGCAGGCAGTCCAGCACCGCTTGCACGGCACCTTCCAGCGTGAGGTGGCTGTTATCAATGACCACGGCACCCTCAGGCACCACCAGGGGGGAGGTCTTGCGGGTGGAGTCCAGCCGGTCGCGTTCGGCGACCTGGTCGGTATGTCCCTGGGCACGGCGACGTGCGGCACGGACTTCTTCGCTGGCATCAATGTAAAACTTCTGAGGACTCTCCGGGAACACCACGCTTCCGATGTCGCGGCCTTCCATGACCAAGGGGCCTAGGGCTGCCAGGGCACGCTGATCGGCGACGAGCCGCGCGCGCACTTCCGGCACCCGGGCGACGAGAGACACGCCCCGGTTCACCGGGTCGCTGTTCAAATCTTCTGCGGTTAAAAGACGACCGCTGATGGAGACCTGAGTCTGCCCTTCCGTGACTGGAGAATCCACAACAATGCCTGCCGCAGCGGTGCGCACGGCGTCCTGGTCATTCGGATCAATGCCCGTCTGCAGCACCGCCCAGGTCATGGCGCGGTACATGTTGCCCGTGTTCACGTAGATGTAGCCCAGCCGCTGGGCCAGGATACGTGCGACGCTGCTTTTGCCGGAGGCGGCAGGGCCGTCAATGGTGATCACGGTGGAGGAAGGCATGGGGAGAAGGAACCGTCGAATGGGGGTGGGCGATGTCTGGAGGGCTTAGCCCACTTTACGGGGGATGCGTGAGATTACCGGGATGGGCGTTTCGCCATTTTCGTTCTTCTGGAACAGGGCCAAGTCATGCTCGAAACCGGGGTAGCTGGTGCCAATGCACTCGGACCCTTCGATGACGGTTTCGCCTTCGGCAAACAGGCCGGCGATGGCAAAGGCCATGGCGATACGGTGATCGTGGTAAGTGCTGATGGTGGCCCCATGGAGTTGGGCACCGCCTTCGATCTCCATGCCATCGTCAAATTCGGTGACGGTCACGCCCATGCGCCGCAGGTTCTCGGCCACGGCGGCGATGCGGTCCGTCTCCTTGACGCGCAGTTCGTGCGCATCCTGGATGCGGGTCTTGCCTCGGGCCAGCGCGGCAGCGACGGCGAGGATCGGTAGTTCGTCAATGACGTTGGGGATCTCGGCACCGCCGATGACCGTGGCGTTGAGATCGCCGCCTTTGACGGTGACATTGCCACGAGGTTCACCATCGGTGGTTTCTTCGGAATTGTGAATGTGAGCGCCCATGCGCAGCAGCACATTGATCACGCCCGTGCGGGTGGGGTTGAGGCCGACATTCTTGAGAGTGATCTGCTGGCCGGGGCTGGCGGCGGCGGCCACCATCCAGAAGGCCGCGCTGGAGATGTCTCCCGGGACGACGATATCCGTCGCGCGAGCGGATTGACCGCCATAGACCGAGATGGCATTGCCCTCACGCAGCCACTTGATGCCAAAGTGGGACATGATGCGCTCCGTGTGATTTCGGGTCGCCACAGGCTCGACAACGGTGGTCTTGCCGGGAGCATAGAGACCTGCCAGCAGGATGGCGGATTTCACCTGGGCACTGGCCATGGGCAGCGTGTAGGTGATGGCTTGCAAAGAGCCGCCGGTGACTTTGAGGGGGGCGCAGATCTTCTCTCCCTGGCCTTCCACCTGGGCTCCCATGAGACGGAGTGGATCCGCCACACGTTTCATCGGCCGCTTGGAAAGGGAGGCATCCCCGAACATCTCGGTGGTGAATGCCTGGCCGGCCAGGATGCCGGAAAGCAGGCGGATGGTGGTGCCGGAGTTTCCGCAATCCACCGGGCCGGCAGGGGCCTTGAGCTGGGGGCCGTTGCCCGTGATGGCCAGCTTGGTCAGGCCGATGCCGTCAGTCTCTTCCAGAGGTTCCACTTTGGCACCCAGGGCTTCCATGGCCTTGACGGAGCAGAGGCAGTCTTCGCTGGGCAGAAAGCCGTCAATGACGGTGGTGCCGGAGGCCATGCCCGCAAACATGGCGGCGCGGTGGCTGATGCTTTTGTCGCCAGGAACAGAAATTTCGGCGGGGAAGGATTTGAGCTTTCGTACTTTCAGAGTGGCCATATCAGGAGACTGCCGCCGGGACGGTCCTGCGCAGGCTTTGGGCCTCGGCAAGGAAGCGGCGGAGTTCTTCTTCGTCCGGCTTGTCGAGGATTTCAAGAAGCTCTGTCAAAGTGTCAGCCGCAGCACGCAATTGGGCCACCAGGGCCGGGCGGTTTTCCATGGCGATGCCCGTCCACAGACCGGGGTCGCCACCGGCCACGCGGGTGGTGTCGCGAAAGCCATTGGCCACGCAGGCGACAGCGGTTGGGTCCGTGCGCAGGGCTGCCAGGGTGGTCACGGCGGCCATCATGTGCGGCAGGTGGGAAATACGGGCCACCTTTTCATCGTGCTCCTCGGGGGACATCTCCAACACCCGACAGCCCAGGGCCTGCCAGAAATTTTGCAGACGCGGGAGTCCGGCGTTTTCCTGGCCTTCGGGAGTCAGGAGACAGGTGGCGTTTTGAAAAAGATCTGCCCTGGCCACTTCGATGCCGGTTTTTTCAGAACCCGCCATGGGATGACTGCCGATGAAACGTGGGCCCAGAATGGGGTTCAAGGCGCGAACGACACTGCCTTTCACGCTGCCGACATCTGTGACCAGACAATCGTCTGCAAGTGGGCCTTGGGTGATTTGCTCTGCCAGGGCCGCCATCGTCTCCACAGGAGTGCAGAGAATGATCAGGGAAGCACCTGCGGCGGCCGCTGCGGCATCGGTAAAAAAGTCCGCCTGAATTCCCCGGGCGCGGATGCCTGCTTCAGCACTTTCTCGCCGGGCCCACAGACGCAGCACAGTTCCGGGCATCCGTTCCTGTACAGCAAGCGCCAGAGAGCCGCCGAGCAAGCCGGGGCCAAAAATGGCAATGGTTCTTTCCACGATCACTCGCGAGGCTTAATACGGCACGCGGAAGATGTCACCTGTTTCTGGATCGCGGGCTTTTTGGCCGGGGCGCAGACCTTCGACACTGATGACTTTCTTGGGATCCTTGGGACTGTAAACAAACCCAGGCTTGCCAGGAACCGCACGCGCGTAGGGGACATCGCCAGCCGGAGGAGTCGTGGGCGGCACCGAAGGTGTCGTGATCACAGGTGGTGTCGTAATGGCCGGAGGCGTCATGGTGCCACCAGGAACGGTGGGCTGTGACCCTGGAGGAGCCAGCGTCAGCCCTGGATCCACCACCGGAGCGGTCGGGTCAAGATTCGGCTGGGGCACCTGGGGGCCCACAGGCTGGCCTGGGGGTGGCGGGGCGATGGGCTCCACGTAGCGGTTCGGGTCGCCATAGCGCGGGGGCTGGTCGAGTGAACGGCCATTCCCGGCAAAGGGACGCGGGTCCGGCCCGTAGCAACTGGCGAGCGAGGCGGTGACCGCTGTAAGGATGAGGAGATGCGTGGAGCGCTGCATCGGAGTTTGTTTTGGGGGTTTTTAGCTGTTCACGCGCATGGGCATGAGCACATAGAGGAAATTGGTGCCGGTACGGAGAACGCCGGGACTGATTTCATCGATCAAGTGAAGATACACTTCATCGGCGCTGAGGTTGCGCAGAGGGGCCATCGTAAACTCCGGATTGAAGGCGATGGTGATGGAGGCTCCCTTGTAATTGAGGGGGATGGTTTCACGCGCTTCACCGATGTCCGGGCTGCTGGCGATGATTTCCACCTGACCTGGGGTGAACTGGAACTTCACCGAGTTCGACTTCTCACTGGCGAGGAGGGACACGCGGCTGATGGCCTTCAGGAAAACCTCACGCTCCAGGGCGATGCGCTCCTTGGCCTCGCCTGGGATGACCTGGCGGTAGTTTGGGTAGTTGCCGTCGATCAGCTTGCTGATGAGCAGGCTGTCGCCCAGATCAAAACCGACCTGGCTGCTGGTCACGCGGATGATCACCTCGCCCAAGTCGCCGCAAAGGCGGGCCAGTTCGTTCACAGCCTTGGTCGGGACGATGATGTCCACTTCCTGGCTCTGGGGGAACTCCAGCTCCTGCTCCACCATGGCCAGACGGCGGCCATCCGTGGCCACCATGGTCAGGGTGTTGTTCTTGAAGGAGAAAAGGATGCCGTTCAGCACATAACGAGTTTCGTCGGTCGAGATGGCATAGGATGTCTTTTTCAGGCAATCGCGCAGAATCTGCTGATCAATCTTGAATTCGCGGGCGTCGTCAAAGCGGGGCAAGGCAGGGAATTCCTCGCTCGTGAGGCCCAGCACCTTGAAATAGGACGGGCCGCTGCGGATGGAGGCCACGTTCTTCTCATCCACGCTGATCTGGATGTCTTCCGCGGGAAGCTCACGAATGATCGTGGCCAGACGGCGGGCAGGCAGGGTGGTGGCCCCTTCTTCCTCGACCTCGGCGGCGACGCTGCAGGTCACGCCGACATCCAGGTCCGTCGTGGTCAGTTCCAGCACGCCATTTTTGGCGCGGAGCAGGACGTTGGAGAGGATGGCCAGGGTGGTGCGAGCACTGACGACGTGCTGCACTTGCTGAATGGCCTGCTGGAGAGATTCCTTGCTGATCGTGAACTTCATATAAAAAGGCGTGCCTGCTGCTTGAGACGAATGGCCTTTTTTATCAGAGGGCAGACGAACGGCAAGGAGTTTGGCAGGGAAAGTGAAGGGTGACGATCGGGTGTCCAGGCTAAAAAGTCACCCCTAAACCCTCAATAACGACTTTTTCTCGTCGTTTTTTCTAGGGGTGGCGGGAGGCGAACTGGGAAATTCACTTCTTACCCTTGTTCGCCTTGCCGCCCTTGGCCCCTTTCTTTGGGGCTTCGGGTTTCTTCCAGATTTCGACGGGGACGTCGTTGTTTTGAGGGGCTCCAGGTGTGCTGCGACCGTTGGCGACTAGGGTTTCCAGTTTCTTCGTGAGGCGGGCAACGATTTCGGGATGCTGCGCGGCGAGGTTGGTCTGCTCGCCGAGATCGGCCTCCATATTGAACAGCTGGACGGGTGGCGAGTCCTTGGACTCCGTGCCGGGGCGGGGTTCGCTCCAGCCGCCGGAACCGGGACAGAGGGCGAGCTTCCATGGACCCTCGCGGATAGCGAAGACACCTTGGATGCTGTGATGGACGAGGGATTCGCGGGCGGGTTTGCCAGTTTCACCCAAAAGGGTAGGGAGGAAGCTGAAGCTGTCTTCTGCGGCGGTTTCTGGAGTTGCCCCGTCGGTGATTTGGGCGGCGGTGGCAAAAAAATCCGTCAGGCAGGTGAGCTGGCTGGTCGTCTGGCCGGGCTTCACTTTGGCGGGCCAGCGGACCAGGAAGGGCACGCGGTGGCCGCCATCATAGATGTCAGCTTTGTGGCCGCGCAGTTTGGCGCTGGGGTTGTGGCCTTTGGCCAGCAGTTCGGGATAATTGGCACTTGGGGAGCAGCCATTGTCGCTGGTGAAGACGATGACGGTGTTCTCGGCCAGGCCGTTGTCATCCAGAGCTTTGAGGACGCGGCCAATGGCGGCATCGGTTTCCATCACGAAGTCGCCATACTGGTTCAGGCCGCTTTTGCCCCGCCACTCGGGATTGGGCAGGATGGGGGTGTGCGGGGAGGCGAGGGGCAGGTAAAGGAAGAATGGCTTGCCTGACTTCGCATCGGCTGACTTTTCGCCAACATAAGCGACGGCTTTGTCAATCAAGGTGGGCAGGACTTCGTAGCCCGTGAAGCCGGGGGCGGCAGGGCCCTTACGGGTGTACTTCTCAGTCTTTCCCTGAACCATTTCAATGGAGCGATCCTCAGTGGGCTGGGCAGTGACACGATCATTCTCAATGAAACAGTAGGGCACCATGTCCAGGGAGGCGCTAATGCCGAAGTAGTGGTCGAACCCGACGCTGTTAGGCCCGTGGGAGGCAGGCTGGGTGAAGTCCACACTCCAGGTCTGCTCCGGAGCTTCAATGTTCAGTTCCGCCACGGTCTGGCCCTCTTTGACCTTCCAGTCCATGCCGAGATGCCATTTGCCGATGACGGCGGTGTGGTAGCCCTGCCCTTTGAGCATGGAAGCCACGGTCATACGATCCGTGGCAATCAGATGCGGGCTGAGTCCGCCAAGGACGCCCTTTTGCAATTTGGTGCGCCAGTTGTAGCGGCCCGTGAGGGTGCCATAGCGGGTGGGGGTGCAGACGCTGGAGGGCGTGTGAGCATCGGTGAAGATCATGCCTTCCTTGGCGATGCGGTCCATGTTGGGCGTGGCAATTTTTCCCTCAGGATTAAGGTGCTTCACATCGCCATACCCCAGGTCATCACAGAGGATGAAAATGAAGTTGGGTTTGTCCGCAGCCGAGGCGGCCAGAGTCATGCCGAAGGCAAGAGCAGCGAAGGTGAGTTTTTTGAATGAAGCGGTCATGGAGAAAAAAGGATGAGTAGGGCAACACTGAGGACTCGGAATACACGGAGGGGCGAGTGTCAGGATTCAAAAGTCCGTGTGTTCAGTGTCTTCCGTGGTTGTTCCTCAGGGCTGGGCGTCGAGAACGAGGCCCTTTTGAGGATCGGCATGCGCAAGGCGGACCTTGGCGGTATTGCCGATGCCTTTTGTGGATTTATTCTCAGCGATTAAAAACTGGTTAGGCCCGATGTGGGCGAGGCCTACGGAGGCATTGAACTCCCACTTGCCGGTGAAACGGAAATTCTCGTCGGCGCGCAGCAAAACGGTGGGTTTGCCATAGCAACCGAACCACCAGGAACCGTCGGCGTACTCCACCGTCTGGATGCCCATGAGGGTGTAGCCGCTGGTCAGCGTGTGACGCCTGATGAACTGGAACTTAGTGTCGTATTCATACACGTAGTTTTCATCCGTTCCCGGGGGCAGGCCGCCGATGATGATGAAACGACCTTCCCTATGGGCCATGCCACCGGCTCCATGAACCAACTCTGGCACCGGATGGCGAGAGAGTTCGGTCAGGGTCTCACCGTCGAAGACGAACACCCAAGAGTCGGCTGCGCCTGCATGCTGGTTGAATTTGCCCAAATTGACCGCGACATAAACCTTGCCGTCGTGATGGCAGAGATCTCCCTGGTGACTGGGCGCGGCGACTTTTTTGAGAATCTTGCCCTCCAGATCCGTCTTCACGATCGCATCTGTCCAGGACCAGTAGATGGCATCTTTTCCATTGGTGCAGATGCCCTGGACATGACGCGGGTAAGCCCCTTCACAGGCCACGGGCTTGAACTTTTCTGAAGCATTCAAGGTGGAACTGAGGAGCAGGACAACCAGGGAAAGCACGGAGTACACGGAAGGCAGAGGGAATGGATTCATTAAGATCAGTTCATGAATACATTTCGTGAGTTCAGTGTCTTCCGTGGTTGTTCCATCCAGAGATCACTCGGCCTGTTTCTTTTTGCCCTTTCCTTTACCCTTGCCCATGCCTTTGGCGTTTTGGGGGACAGGAGGATTCACCTCGCCGTCGAAGGCTTTGTTGCCATGGGTTAGACGTGGGGGTGGCAGGGTTTCTTTGACCTCGGTTTGCAGGCGCGTGAGCTCGGTTTTGAGTTCTTTGACGGTGTCAGCATAAGCGGGGTCATTGTAGAAACTCTTGGTTTCCAGAGGGTCCTTTTGGCGGTCTAGCAACTCCCAGTCATTCACATCTGGGGCATAATAATGGATGAGTTTGTAGCGGTCGGTGATCACCCCGTAGTGCGGGCGCACACGGTGGGGCACGGGGAACTCATAATAGTGGTAGTAGAAACTTTTGCGCCAGTCGGCAGGGGGCTCGCCTTTGAAAAGAGGCACCAGGGAATGGCCCTGCATGTCCGCAGGTTGCGGCTGACCTGCGATGTCCAGGAAGGTCTGGGCAAGGTCCAGCAAGGAAACGATGTTGCCATTGGTGCTGCCCGCCTTGGCCACTCCTGGCCAGCGGACCAGGAAGGGGGTGGTGAGGGATTCCTCAAAGATCCAGCGTTTATCGAACCAGCCGTGCTCGCCGAGGTAGAAACCCTGGTCGCTGCTGCAAATGACGACGGTGTTTTCGGCGAGGCCTGTTTTGTCCAGGTAATCAAGAACGGTGGCGATGCTTTCATCCACACTTTTCACGCAGCCCAGGTAGTCGTGCATGTAACGCTGGTAGCGCCATTTGACGAGGTCTTTACCCGTGGGAGGTGAATCGTTATACTTTTTGTTAATCGGGTCGTAGTACGCATCCCAGGCTTTGCGCTGTTCAGCATTCAGGGAGGCTGGCGGCACCAGCTTCATGTCACGCTCGGTGATGGTGCGGTCCAGTCCCATGTCGTGATCGCTGAGGGCCTTGCTGCGGCCTTCGAAGGTGTCAAAAAGGGTCGGTGGCTCGGCATAGACACGGCCTTTGTCGTGGTTCAGGTGGCGCAGGGCAGGTTCCCATTCCCGGTGAGGGGCCTTGTGCTGAAGCATCAGCATGAAAGGCTTGGTCTTGTCGCGACCTTCCAGCCACTTGAGGCCCTGCTCTGTGATGATGTCGGTGACGTAACCGGTGTGCTTCACCTCCTGGCCATTTTCCACCATGGGCGGGTTGTAGTAGATGCCCTGGGCAGGAAGGACGTTCCAATAGTCGAACCCCTGTGGGTCGGTCATCAAGTGCCATTTTCCAATGACGGCCGTGGTGTAACCGCCTTTTTGGAGCAGCTTGGGAAAGGTCTGCTGGTTGCCATCAAAGCGGCTGTTGCTGTTGTTGTGAAAGCCGTTGAGATGCGAGTACTTGCCCGTCTGAATGACGGCGCGCATGGGGCCGCAGATGGAGTTCGTGACCAGGCAGCGATTAAATCGAATGCCCTCTTTGGCAAGGCGGTCGATTCCTGGGGTATCGAGCAGCTTGCGCTCGTCGCCATAACTTGAAATGGCCTGGGAGGCGAGGTCGTCCGAAAAGAGAAAGAGGATGTTCGGCGGGCCCTTGGGAGCCGCCGAAAGAGAGGTGGCCAGCAACCCGGCACAGGTGAGGAGGAGACGTCGCATCATGGTCAGAGACCGTGGTAACGACGGGGACGAGGCTCACATTGCAGGGAAATGTGAGCCCGTGGTTACCCTGCCTATGGCGTGTCTCAATACAGCTCCACCGGAGAGCGCTTGCCGTCTTCCACGCTCTTGTTCTGGGCGAGTTCTTCACCGAGGGTGGCGACGCGAAGGTCCCAGATATCACGATTGATTTTGGCAAAACGATCCAGGCAGAACTGATCGGGAGCGACGAGGCGCTTTTTGGTCTTCTCGATGCGGACGAGGGCATCGTGTAGAATCGGGGCCTCAACACCTTCGAGGTGTTGGCGGGCCAGTTCCACCATCTCCAGGCGGTGGCAGATCATGACGAGGTCATTGCCTGCGCGCACGGCTTCCTGGATGGCCTGCTCAAAGGTGACCTCATTGAGAATGGCGCCCATGTCCAGGTCATCGGTCATGGCCAAGCCTTCGAAGCCTAACTGATCGCGCAACAATTTTGTGCATACATTGTGGCTGAGGCTGGCGGGCCAGCGAGGACGGTCGGGATCATACGCCGTGTAGTTGCTGTGGCAGGTCATCACGCTGTCAATTTCAGGCAGCAGGGCGGTGTAGGGCAGGAGTTCGGACTCCAGCATCTCCGGGTGGGATTTGCCGATGACGGGCAGGAACTCATGCGGATCGCACTCAGCCGGGCCATAGCCAGGGAAGTGTTTGGCACAGCTCAGGATGCCTTCACCCCGCATGGCTCGGTTGAAGACGCCTGCGTTGTTGATGACTTGCTGCGGATCGCGGCCCCAGCAGCGACCTTTGAGCGAGTTGTCCGCTGTGTCGTCGTAGGAGATGTCCAGCACCGGGCAGAGGTCCAGATTGAAGCCAAACAGGCGCAAAATTTGGCCGGTGAGTTTGCCATGCTGCTTGATGAGTTTCACATCGCCTTTGTCACGCAGGGACTGGGCATTCGGCGGCTCCTCGCCAATGAGGCGCAGGCGGGACACCCGGCCCCCTTCCTGGTCAATGGTGATGAAGGGCTCGATGTCGGAAAGTTCACGCAGATCATCGATCAGCTTCCTCACCTGTTCAGGCGAGATGATGTTGCGGCCAAAAAGGATGAATCCACCGGGCTGCAGCTTTTTGAAGCGAGCGGCGGTTTCAGAATCGAGTTCAGGACCGGGAACGCCGGTGAGGAGGAGTTGGCCGAGGGACATGGGTGGGCAGTGGAAAAGGCTGAGTGCTCAGTGCTCAGTTCTCAGAAGGCGTCAAGCACGGAGATGGGACGGACATTAGTGAATGTCCCGATGAGACTTATTTGGGTAAAGTGGCCAATAACGCTTCAACACACGCTTCCGAGAACTCCGGGGCATTGATCTCACAATCCATCTCGATGACTGGGATTTCAGGGCGGAGGTGAGATTTGATGGAGGTGAAAAGGGCCGTGTCCGCTGCCGGATCGTGGAACGGTTTGCCGGGCGCGCTGATGACACTGATAGCCTTTAGGGGAAGCAGGACGGTGACGAGACCCGTGTAGGCATTGACCTTCTCGGCCAAGATGCGGCCCAGTTCGGCGCATTCCTCGGGCGTGGTGCGCATGAGGGTGACCTGGGGATTGTGTGAGTAAAAGAGCCGATCTTTAAATTTTTCAGGGATGCTGGCGGGTTCGCCAAAATTCACCATGTCCAGGCAGCCGGGGGTGACGATGGCCGGGGTGTCGGTTTTGCCTGCGGCCTCCAGCCGATTCGGGCCGGCATTGAGGACCCCGCCCACGAGCTCATCCGCCCATTCGGTGGTGGTGATGTCGAGCACGCCGGTGATGAGGCCGCTTTCGATGAGGCTTTCCATGATGCGGCCCCCGGTGCCGGTGGCGGCAAAGACGAGAACTTCATACCCGGCTTTTTCGAGGCGTGCCTTGGCCGCATTCACGCATTCGGTGGTGTTGCCAAACATGGAGGCGGCAATGAGCGGTTTGTCCTCCGCAGGCGGGATTTCCATTTCCACCATGCCGCAGATGGCCCCGGCGGCGCGGGCGAGGAGGGTGCGCGAGAGGCGATTGATACCGGAGACATCCACAATACTGGGGATCATGACGATGTCCTTGGTACCTATGTACGGGGCGACGTTGCCCGCTGCGAGGGTGGAGACCATGACCTTCGGGAAACCGATGGGCAGGGCACGCATGGCGCTGCTGCTGATGGCCGTGCCGCCACCGCCGCCCAGGGAGATGACCCCCTGGATACGCCCCGTGGCAACGAGGCTGCTGAGAAGCTTGGCCGAGGCGCTGGCCATGGCCGTCACGGCCTCGCCACGGTCCTGGCGGATGAGGATTCCTGCCAGATCAATGGCCCCTGCTGCGGCGACTTCCTCCCGGGAAATGTCGGGTGAAACCGTCGGCGCACTGCCGCTGCCGCTGTCAATCAGGAGCGTCTGGTGCCCGCGCTGGCGGATGAGTTCTGCCACGTAGGCGTGTTCTGGTCCTTTGGTATCGAGTGTGCCGAGAACGGCAATGGTGGCCATAATGCGGTCGTTTTAGCGGAGAAAAGCAAGGGGCGTCAAGAGACGGGAAGCCGCATCTGGCTATCTGAAAGCAACGTGACGACATGAAATAAGCCGTAAATCCCAGTCAAAAAGTCACTCTGACACTCCCTGCGGGCAGACCTTGACCCTTTCGCTACTCGGGGTTAGGGAGTATATCCCCCAGCCGACTCTTTTCTGATGTCCATCGAACGCACCCGCAATTTCTCCATCATTGCTCACATTGACCACGGAAAGACCACTCTTTCCGATCGTCTGCTGGAGGCTACCCAGACGATTACGCAGCGACAGCAACAGGACCAGCTTTTGGACAGCATGGACCTGGAGCGCGAGCGTGGCATCACGATCAAGGCGCACCCCGTGTGCATGAACTACAAGGCCAAGGACGGCCTGGTCTATAAGCTGAACCTGTTGGACACCCCTGGGCATGTGGACTTCAGCTACGAAGTCAGCCGTTCCCTCGCCGCTTGTGAAGGTGCCCTCCTGCTGGTGGATGCCAGCCAGGGCGTGGAAGCTCAGACCGTGGCGAACCTGAATCTCGCCCTTCAGCAAAACCTGCACGTCATCCCGGTCATCAACAAGATCGACCTGCCGAACGCGGATGTGGACAAGGTGAAGAAGCAGCTTGAGGAAATTCTTCAGCTCCCTGCCGATGAAGCCGTCTCCGCCAGCGCCAAGATGGGCATCGGCATCATTGACATTTTGGAGGCCATTGTTGCCTTCGTTCCCGCACCCAAAGAACCCGGAGATGGCTACCTGCGCGCTTCCGTTTTCGATTCCATTTTCGATCCTTATCGCGGGGTCATCAGCTACATCCGTGTGATGTCCGGCTCCATTGTGCGCGGTCAAAAGGTGCGCCTTATGGCTTCCGGCAACGATTCCGAAATCAAGGAAGTCGGCACTTTCCGCCCGAAGATGGTCGCCTGCGACAAGCTGGAGGCCGGAGATGTGGGCTATATCATCGCCAACGTGAAGACCACGGCGGATGTGAAGATCGGCGATACGCTGACCGAATCTCGCAAGCCTGCACCCGAGCCGCTTCCGGGTTTCAAGGAGATCCATCCTCTGGTGTTCAGCGGTATCTACCCCATCAGCACGGATGACTTTGAGGCTCTGAAGCTAGCCGTGGGCAAGCTTCAGATTAATGACGCCGCCTTCACCTTCATGGCGGAAAGCTCAGCCGCGCTGGGCTTCGGCTTCCGCTGCGGTTTCCTGGGGCTCCTGCACATGGAAATCGTCCAGGAGCGTCTGCGCCGTGAGTTCAACATGGACGTCATTTCGACGTATCCGTCCGTTATTTATGAGCTCCGTAAAACGGATGGCACGGAGATCCTGGTGGACAATCCGAGCTTCCTCCCTCCGGCCAACGAGATTGATGAAATCCGCGAGCCGATCGTGAAGGTCTTCATCATGATCCCGAACGAATACATCGGCGATATCATGCAGCTGGTCATGGACAAGCGCGGGCAGGTGAACAACACCGAGACCCTCGATGACCGCCGGGTGCTGCTGCACACGGTGATCCCGCTCAACGAAATCCTCGTGGACTTCAATGACAAGCTCAAGTCCCTGACCCGTGGTTACGGCAGCATGGACTATGAGCATGCTGGCTACAAAGCGGATGACCTGGTGAAGATGGACATGCTCATCGCCAGTGAGCCTGTGGATGCCTTCTCCTGCATCGTGCATCGCGGCAAGGCTGAGGCCCGTGGCCGCGCGCTAGCCGCCAAGCTCAAGGAAGTCATTCCTCAGCAGCTCTTCGTCGTCGCCATTCAGGCTGCTATCGGTGGCAAGGTGATCGCCCGTGAATCCATCAGCGCCTTGCGCAAAGACGTGACCGCCAAGTGCTACGGCGGTGACATTTCCCGTAAGCGCAAGCTTCTGGAAAAGCAGAAGGAAGGCAAAAAGCGCATGAAGTCCATCGGCCGCGTGAACATCCCGCAAGAGGCGTTCATTGAGGTGCTGAAGACGAACTGATTCACCTCAAGTGCAGAGCCGAGATGCGAGAAGCATCTCGGCTTTTTTTGTCACTTCGCTGGGAAGATACGGACTTGGCCGACATCCAATGCAGGAGACGTCAGGTTAAGTTTCAGACTCTCTTCGGATAGGCTCAGGATCGTTCCGACACCCTGCCCCAACCTCGGGACGAAGACTCCCTGGAAGGTGGCTTTAATGGGATAGCCTCGGTATTTTCCAGAGACATAACTCCCACTAAACAAGGAAGTGGAGGGGCTAATGGTCATGACCACGCCAGCGGGTGCCCCTTCGCCTGAAATGACGGCCCGGTGATTGGGCTGAACTTGCAGCGTTTTAGTGACAGGTTCTGGGAGGCTAGGGCTGGTCAACTGAAGGTGATGCACAGAGTCACCCAAATCCATCAACGTATGACCCGGTGTAGGTGCGACGTGACGGCTGCCGATGACTTGAAGAGACTGGAGGAGAAAACCATCGCGATAGGTGGTGCTTTTGACATGCGGCTTTTTGGCCCATCCCAGATTTCCATCTACCTGAGATTTAGCATAGAAGACCCAGCCAGAAAAGAAGCTGCGCTGGGCCTGCGGCATGAGGTAAATCGGAAGCCTCGCCGCTTCAGTATCATCGGGGTGTATGATCAGGGAATGACTGCCAGTCACTTGCGTGCCATCTCCCAGACGCCCCGTGTAGGTGACTGTTCCTGTCGAACTCGCCTTGAAAGACAGATATCCCAGACCTCCAGGTGAGATGCCCTCATCATCAAGGGTTTTTTGGGATTCTTCTGGCAGGAGTGCGGCGGGATACAGGCCCTGGTGCTGCTTGGCAGCGGCTTTCGGCAAGATTTGGCCTCCTTCTAAAACACCATCGGGTGAGGAAGGGTTTGATCCCGAGGTAACTTTCCCATCGGGATAAATGCGCACAAAGAGGGGCTCACTTTTAGCTGATTTGTTAAAGTGAAGTTCCCCTTCCAGCGCACCATCTTCGGTATTGTAGCTTGGGTTGCCGATGACTGGAAAAGCCTTGCCCGCAATGACCATCGAACCCGTCAAACTACCTTTGGCCGTGGTGCTCAAGGTAAAACGACCTCCCAGTCCCAGGGGATCCATCGAGAGCTTTTCTCGAGCGATGAGCCCAGCAAAGTTGTGGGTCTGTGGTTTCGGATGGATCCACCACTCGAGTTCCAGAGCTGGGCCTGCGCCGCTCGCATTATAGGCGGTGAATGTCACCCGATAAGGGGATGCCAGATCTGGGTGTGAAGGATCAGGGGTAATGGCTAATGTAGGCTGTCCAAAAACTCTCCCGCTCCAGGGATCAAGAGTGATGCCATGGGGCAAGCCTGAAGCGCTGAAGAAGTTCGTGGGTGAAGACGTGCGAAGTTGGAAGCTGGTGTAATCCCCCACCCGTAAATGCGGGAGTTTGTCGGTCAGAATCCGAGGAGGCAGCAGAAGCGACAGGTTTGCATCCATGCCTCTCACACTGGTGGACGGGCTGCCTCCGACAGTGCCAATAGAGACATTGCAGGTGTAATGGCCTTCTGAGAAAAGCCCGACGGGATGGAGGACTAAAGCTGAACCATTGGCGGCCACAGGGCCCGAAGTTGTCTGGATCAACTCGCCATTGCGCCTCCATTCATAAATCAATGGCGAGCCAGCAGCCGTGCAGACCAATTCAACCCGCCCTCCCAAAGTGATGGTGCGGTTGATTGGTTCATGCCTAACCACTGCAATGTTGGCCGCATTTGAAAAAACCCTTTGGCCATTATTTAAAACAGCGGCCACTTTGTAGAGTCCTGCCTTGGCAAGCGTGGCTGAGGCAATTTGGTAATTGCGCGTTGTGGAGGAGGGAATCGGGGTGCCATTAAAGGTCCATTCATAGTGGCTCACTCCAGTTCCGTCATAGATAGAGGATAGTGTAACAACCTGACGCTCAGTAAGCACCTGAGTTTTAGGATGCACCGAAAAGGTCCCCAGTAGCGGCTGCTGATATCCCGTGACTGAGGCTGAGAGCGATACAACGTGTGGCCCTGCCTGCAGCGCCAAATCTCCTGTGAAGGTTTGCCCTGATGTGGGCGTTGCCTTGGCGGTCAAAACAGATGACCCTCTAGCGGGTATGACCAAGGGGAGGGGTGTTTCGAGGGTGAAAACACTCGAACTAGACGTCATCCCGGTGATCGTTAAATCATCATCACTGATGTTGGAGACACTGAAGGAACGAGTTTGACTGCTTCCGACAGAGACCGTGTAGAAGTCAAGCTCAGCGGGTGCTGCCAGAAGTGGTGAGACATCGAAAGCGCTGATCTTAATGTTATCTATGCCGACGATGTCAGCGCCCGAGAGACTGAAGCGGAATTGCCTCAAATCAAAGCCTGGCAGTCGGTTCATTGCCCATTCGGCGACTTTGATCCCGTTGATGTCAATCCGAGCCCGTCGATTGCCCAAATCAAAATCCATGGTGCAGTGGGTGATGGCGCGGGGGCTGTAGCTTGAATTTGGATTGCTGCCAGTGAAAGCGTTGTTAGAAGTCCCGCTATAAAATGTCACCGAGCCATTGCCCTTGAAGTCTGTTCTCAGCAGCCCATGCGTATGATCCATGAAGACTGCCAGTGAACTGGAGCCGAGTTGGGTCATGTCAAATTCAAGGACATACCGCTCTGCTCTTCTGGACATGTTCATGCCAAACTGGTCATAAACCGCTTCCGCACCCCCAAGTTCCAGAGGTCTGTCGGTCAAGGGGCCGATCTGGCTTCTCACATATTGGGTGCCAAAGACGGAAGTGCTGGGAGATCGTTGGCCACCGAAAGCTGTTGGCTGATCTAAGCGGTGAGGTAGGTCGTTCCAGTTGATGTCATAAACCAGTGGTGGAGTCAGCAGGGGTGGCTCGGGGGCTTCGATGCCATGTGGAGTGACCGCAAGGTTGTCCAAATAATAGCCTGTTCCGGGCACGCTCAACTCGACGATCTGCGCAAAACTTGCTGGAAAGACAAAGGTTTCGAAGTCTGCCAAAGGACCTGTGCCGTCATAGCGTCCGTCCATCGTATAGCTAACGGTGACCGTGCTGTTATCTGCCTTTCTCCCCACGAATGTCACGGGGAGGTTGACGCTGTATTCTGCCAAGTCCACTTGATGCGGGGTGAACGGCAGTCCGTCCTGGTGAGCGATCTTCAAGTTTGCTGCTCCTGAAATGAAGCGTGCATAATTGCCCCCATTGATCGGAGAAAAATTGTAAAGTGGGCCTTGCACAAAAACGCCGTCCACCGGCGTGGAGAGCTTGAATCCTTGTTCAACCAGACCTGGCCGAAAGTTAGAAGACGTGCCTGCTATTGAGAAATGAGGCAGATCAAAGCCGATGACTCGGCGTGCAGGTTCGCTGGCCTCAACATGGACGCAAGAAAGCCACATGGCCAAGGCCAACAAACGGGATAGAAAACGCATCAGGCAGATGACTAACCCAATTGAGGAATCATATCAACCTCCACCGGGATGCAATCTGCCTGATGTCTGCTAAAAAGAGGGCTTACTTTCTCTTCGCTGCCAGTTCTCGGTCACGCTTCAGTTTCTCATAACCCGCCTGGATGAAGGTGAAGTCGCGGCAGTGCGCACGGCAGTCGTCAATCGTGATGAAATCATAGGACAGCAGGTGCATGAGGCTGTCATCAATGGTGTGCATGCCTTCCCGCCCTCCGATTTGGATCAAACTCGGAAGCTGTTGCAGGCGTTGGTCACGGATGCAGCTTGAGATGGCGTTGTTCATCATCATCACTTCCGTGGCCATCACGCGGCCTTCGCCATCGGGACGGCGGATCAGATGCTGGCTGATGACCCCGCGCAGGCAGTGGCTGAGCTGGGCTGCCACGTAGTCCTGCTGCTCCTTGGGATAACTGTCGAGAATACGCGTGATGGTGCTGGGCACATCCATGGTGTGCAGCGTGCTGATGACCAGATGTCCTGTCTCTGCGGCCGTGAGCGCCGTGCGCATGGTTTCCAGATCCCGCAACTCGCTGACGGTGATGACGTTCACGTCCTGCCGGAGGGCACTTTTCATCGCCCGAGCAAATTCATGGGTGTCAAATCCCACCTGGCGCTGGCGGATCAGGCTGGAGCCGTGCTGGAAGACAAATTCGATGGGGTCTTCGATGGTGACGATGTTGCAGGACCGCTCGCGGGCGATGGTCTGCGTCATGCTGCACAGCGTGGTCGTTTTACCGCTGTTGCTCACCCCGGTGATGAGGATGAGTCCATCTTTAAACTGGCACATGCTCTGTACATTCGGGCCGTGGCCTAACTGAGAAAGCTCGGGGATGCTGTCCGGGATGTAGCGGAAGTTTCCTTCGATGCGCCCCATGGCAAAACAGGCGTTGCCACGGAAACGGCCGAGGTTTTCCACCTCGATGGCAAAGTCCAGCTCCCACTCTTCTTCCAGCTTGGCGCGCTGGTTGTCCTTCAGGCCGCCGAGGACGAGTTCGCGTACATCGAGAGCGTCAAAAAGCTCATCGGTCACTGGCGTCATGCGACCGTGGAGGCGCATCATGGGCGGTGCCCCAGGCGAGAGGTGCAGATCGGAGGCTCCGGCCTGCATGGCCATGGAAAGGTATTCGATGAGGTCGTACTGGCGCATGGGAAAGGGGGCTGGGGAAGGGGAGGGATTTTTGGGAAATGGAGGCTTAGCTGATGCCGCGTGCTGCGCGTTTGAATTCCGTCTCGTTGCCGCTGGCAGTGATGGCTTCAGCCTCGGTGATGATGCCGGCCTCATACGCACGGACGATATTCGTCAGGAAGGTGATGCAGTTCGGGTCATTGCCGCGCTGCATGTAGTTGCGCACCTGGTCCGTCTCTTTTTTGGCGATCCACTGCTTCACCGCACCGCCGTTTTCCAAATGCTCGACCAGCAGGTGCAGGCCGTCATCGGTGCGCGGGATCAGCTTTTGACAAACCGCGCCGATCAGTTGCTGCGACAGCAGGTGCAGGCCCAGCCCCGCCTGCTCAGGTGGGAAAAGGTGCGCCATGCGGTCCACCGCATCCACCACGCTGTCACTGTGGACGGAGGCCAGGACGAGGTGCCCGGTCTCACTGGCTTGGAGGGTGGTGAGGGCGGTTTCCAGGTCACGAATTTCTCCCACCATGATGACATCGGGTGCCTGACGCATGGCCCCGCGCACCCCGCGCGCATAGCTGGCGGTATCGCGTCCCACTTCACGCTGGGTGAACATGCAGCCTTTGTTCGGGTAAATGAATTCCACTGGATCCTCAATGGTCACAATGTGGCGGGCCAGGGTGTCATTCATCCAGCCTAGCAGGCCCGCCATGGTCGTGCTTTTCCCCATGCCGGTAGGCCCCGTGATGAGAATCAGGCCACGGGTTTTCATGGCCCATTTGGTTAGCAGCCAGTCTGGCACCCCTAGATTCCCCAGCACGGGCAGATCCGTGCGGATGCGCCGCATCACCACGCCCAGGCGGCCCAGCGCCTTGTGCATGTTCACCCGGTAACGGGTGCGGTTGGTGGAGACCAAGCCGGAGTCCCGGTCCATTTCTCCTTCGGGGCTCACCCCGCAGGCCTGCCACAGGCCCACCATTTGGGTGAGCTGCATGGGTTCGTCGCCAAAGAGCATGATCTGCTCGTTGATCTTCATGCGGGGGATTTCTCCCTCCATCAAAAAGACATCGCTGGCTTGGTGGTCATCCGCGGATTGAAGGATGTCGTCTAGGGAGAGTGGCATGGTCGCCTTGCATAAAATGCGGTGTCCCTTGCTTTGTCGAGGCGGATGTTTTGGAAATGGCGGCAAAAGCCGGGCGTCAGGGGAAAGCTTCCTTTTGTGTTCAGGTTGAAGCCGGTGGCCAAAGCAGGTAAATCAGGCGGATGCGTTTTCCTCCCTCCCGGTCCCTGGCGTCCCTTCGACGGGGAACTTTGGCCCTGTGTGTGCCGATTCTGGTCTCTTGCGGTCTGCTGCCGCCTTTGGGCAGCGGTCGCCTGAAAAAGGACGTGGATGGCATGCATGCACTGGCTCCAGAAAACTGGGCTGCGCTGCCCTCCCTGCCTGAAAAGGCCTCCACCGGCTGGTTGGCCGATTTTGACAGCCCCCAGCTCCGGCGTCTCGTGGAGCAGGCCATCACGGCGAATCCCGACCTCAAGGCCGCCGGGGCCCGAGTTCAGCAGGCCCATGCGCAGACCGTCCAAGCCGGGGCCGCCATGTTCCCCACCCTCACCGCCGGTTACAATGCCAGCCGCTCCCAGAGTCCCGGCGACCAGCGCTTTTCCGGGCTCACGCCCATCAATAACCGTTTCCGCCTGCCCTTCAACATGTCCTGGGAGATCGATTTCTGGGGCCGCATCGCCGATGAGCGCGGCGCTGCCAAAGCAGGCCGTCTGGCTGCGGAAGAAAACTTCCATGCCGCGCGTCTTTCCCTCGCGGCCAATACCGTGCGCACGGCTACCACCCTGGCCGAGGCCCGCGCCCTGCTGAATCTGGCCGAACAAAATGTGCGTACACGGCGTGTGCAGCTGGGCATCCTGGAAAAGCAGCTGGACCGCGGGCTGGATCCCGACCGAGCTGCGCTGGATGTCAGCCTGGCCCGTGCAGACCTGGCCCGTACCGAGTCCACCCTCCAGCAGCGGCGCGCGACTGCGGATCAGACTCAGCGTGCGCTCGAGGTGCTGCTGGGCGGTTACCCGGCTGGGAAGGAGCCTGGACTCGGCAGCCTGCCATCGGTCCATCGCCGGATCCCGGCGGGACTGCCTTCAGAACTCCTGCTTCGCCGTCCGGATCTGCGTGCTGCCGAACGCCAGTTGGAGGCTTCTCTGCGCCGGGAAAGCGCGGCCAAAAAAGCCTTCTTGCCCAGCATCCGCCTCACGGGGGAGGCCGGGCGTACCTCACAGGACATGGACAACCTCCTGGCACCGGATTCTGCCATCTGGTCCATCGCTGCCAACGGCGTGCAGACCCTGTTTCAGGGTGGGCGTTTGGTCGCCGGGGTGAAGCTGGAAAGGGGCCGCTATGAGGAACTGCTGGCCACTTACAAAAGCCGCGCACTGACCGCCTTTCAGGAAGTGGAAACAGCCTTGGCTGCAGATCGTTTTCTCGAATCCCAGGCGGCTGCCCTGAGCCGGGCTGCCACGGAGGCGGGCCGCTCGGAATCGCTCGCCCTCGGCCAGTATGAAAAGGGGCTGACGGATGTGCTTACCTTGCTGGATGCCAGCCAGCGTGCCTTTGATGCCCGCAGCGCCCTCATCAGCGTGCAGGCCCAGCGCCTGCGCAACCGGGCCGATTTGCATTTGGCCCTCGGCGGTGAATTTTAAATCTGTTGTTCAATGTCGCTTCGTCTTCCTCCCGCTTTCGTCCTCGCTGCCAGCCTGCTCATCTCCTGCGGCAGCCCGCCCAAGAAGAACCTCCATCATACTGAGGTCTCTTCGCGGTCCGCCCCGGTCAGGCAGTTTTCAGGAGGTTACCCGCGCTTCCAGGGGACCCAGTTTCTGAGCTTTGCTGAATTGAAGGAGCTGGTCAAAAATCCGCAACCGGGAGGTGAGCTGGAGACCAAAGTGCAGCGCCTGCTGAATCGTCCCATCGTGTCCAATGAGGCCTATTATCGGGGCGTGCGCCCCACCCGGGCGGTGAATCCGGCCCTGGGAGAAACCCTGCGCGTGGCCACCTGGAATATCGAAAAATCCCTCCGCATGAATGAGGTCACCGCCCTGTTGAAGTCGGAGGCCGAATTTGAAAGACTCCTGGATTCCCACTCAACTCCCAAAGGCAGCCAAAAATACGCCAATCTGATGCGCGAACGCGAGCGCCTGGCTTCCGCCGATGTGATCTTGCTTCAGGAGATGGACATCGGCATCAGCCGTTCCGGTTATCGCGATGCCGCGCGGGAGCTGGCCCTCGCCCTCGGCATGAACTATGCCTACGCACCCCAGCAGCTCGAGATTGATCCCGTGCTCCTGGGCCTGGAATCCATCCCTGATGGGCGTGGCGGGGAGGTCCGGCATCAGCCGGATGAGGCACGCTACAAAGGCGTCTTTGGCCTGGCCATTCTGTCGCGTTACCCCATCAAAAGTGCCCAGAGCTTTCAGCTCAAGGCCCAGCCTTATGACTGGCATTCAGGAGAAAAGGCTGGCACCGACTTGGCCGAAGGTGCGCGTCGCATGGCCACCGAGATCGTCTTTGAAAATGAAATCGTGCGGGAGATGAAGGTGGGCGGACGTGTCTTTTTCCGTGTGGACTTGGATGTCCCCGGCCTGCCCGGCGACACGCTCACGGTGGTGAACAACCACCTGGAAATCAAAGCCCGCCCTCGGGATCGCGAGGCCCAGATGGCGGAGATCCTCTCCTACCTGAAGGACGTTCCCCACACCGTGGTCATGGCAGGCGACCATAACTCGGCTCATTCGGACCTTAGCCCCACCTCCGTCACCCGCATCTTTTCACGCACCACTTCCAATCCGCAAACTTGGTTAGGCTTGGGCATGGATGTCCTCATGGCTGCCCCTGCGGCGGTGAATTCAGGACGTGTCATCCTCAACACCGCCAAGAACTTTCACAGTCCCATGGCCCTGCACATTCCCGTGGTGCTGCCTAACAAGACCCGTGGCCTCTTTGCCCGCATCGAGGAGTTTCGTTTTGCCGATGGCGGGGCCTTTGACTTCCGGGGTGACAAGGAGCGCTCCATCAACCGCTCCTCCGCCAAGCTGGCCAACTCCAATGAAAAGGCCATCAAAGGCCAGACCCCGACCTTCCGGGTCCGGCGGCCCATCGGTCCGATCGGGCGTTCACGGCTGGATTGGATCTTCGTCAAGGCCCCGCCCTCCGCCCAGCCGCAGGGCAAGGACAGTTATCGCCTGGCCCCGCATTTCGGCGAAACCCTCACCGGCATGATGGAGGGGCTGACGCTGCGGCTCTCAGACCACAGCCCCTGTGTGCTGGACATCCCCCTGCAGGAACCTTCCGGGATCTGAGCGGGCCTCCCTATCGGGCCACCACGCCAGCCTGACCGATTTCCCAGGATTTGCCCGCCGCGCGCACGGCGACGGCGGTGGCCTTTTTCGGCCAGTCGAGTTCATGCTGGTCTTTGAAGGTGACTTCCACCGTCTGCCATTTGCCCTCGATCTGCGCCTGGATCACCCACCAGCGGCTGTAGTTTTCCCAGCGCGGATCTTTGAATCCCCAGCGCAGGCGTTTGCCCTCGGCCAGTTTTTCGATGAGCGGCGCGGGCAGCGCCACGTTGCTCAGCCACGGGCTGGCCGGAGGCAGGGCGGGGATGTTGTAAGCGCGTTCCTTGGCCAGACTGCCGAGTTTGCCCAGGTTCTTGTCCAGTGCGCCCAGGTTCCAGTGAAAATGGCCCGGCGTCATGCGCAGTCCACGCTCCCGCAGTACGCTGATCTGCTTGAGGATTTCGCCAGCGTTGCGGTCATCGCCGATCTTGCTGGAGTTCATGCCGGGCCAGATATGGCGGCCTAACGTATTTTCATTCAGCCACCAGTCGTAGTAGGTGGTGAATCCCAGCTTGGGCCGGTCAATCGTCCAGTAAAGCTGCGGGGTAAGATAGTCCAGCCAGCCCTCCTGAAGCCACTTGCGGCTGTCGGCTCCCAGGTCTTCATAGGGATCCAGACCGCCCCCCGTGCCCTCCGGGTGATTGGGCCGCCAGAGGCCAAAGGGGCTGATGCCAAACTTGACCGTACGCTTGATGGCCTTGATCCCCGTGTAGGTGGTCCGCACCACTTCATCCACATTCTGGCGACGCCAGGCCGTGAGGCTCAGGGGCACGCCTCCCAGGGGCTGGGATTTGGCAAAGGCCTCCGCATCATTGAAGGGGATGGCTTGTTTGTCAGCCCCCGTGATGGGGTAGGGGTAAAAGTAATCATCCAGGTGGATGCCGTCCACGTCATAGCGGCGGGTCACATCCAGCATCACCTCCACGGCGCGCTGCCGGACTTCTGGGATGCCCGGATTCATCCACCAGTCTCGGCCATACTTGACCGTCCATTCAGGATTCCGCCTGCGGATGTGGTCCGCGCTCGGGTTGTGCTTGTCCCCCGCCAAAGCGCGGAAGGGATTGAACCACGCATGCAGTTCCATGCCCAGTTTGTGCGCCTCCTGAATGGCGAACTCCAGCGGATCCCACTTGGGCGATGGCGGCAGGCTCATCAGGCCGCTGAGGTAGGGTGACCACGGCTCCAGCTTGGACTCATACATCGCATCCCCGGCGGGGCGGACCTGGAAGATGAGGCAGTTCAGTCCGTGGTCATGTGCGCTTTGGATCAGGCGCTTGAGCTGCTCCTGCTGTCGCGCTGCCGGGAGGCCCGGCTCGCTGGGCCAGTTGATGTTGTGAACGGTGGCGATCCAGCTTCCGCGGAGTTCCCGGGCAGGCAGGGGCACCGCCGTCTGCGCCCAGGCTTGCAGGCAGGTCAAGGACAGGAGGGCAAGAAGGAGAGTGCGCATGGGAGGAGGAAGGGAGGCGCGTGAAAGTAGGCTGCCCTGGAGAGGGCGGTGGAGGAGAAAGCCCGGCTACGCTTATTCTTTACCCGTGCTTCGTCATCGGCAGACGTATCATTTCACGTGCCGATTTCCACAGTCTGTTTTATAGATCTGGTCCATGCCACCCCGCTTCATTCACCGCCTTTTGCTCTGCGCACTTCCCGTGCTGGGGCTTTTTTTGGCTGGCTGTGAAGGTTTCAAGGTGCCCGCTTTGGAAAAGCTGAAGGCGGTCGAGGGCAGCACTGAAGCCCAGGTTTCCAATGTGGTCGCCACCCCTGGAGATTCGGCCTCCGGCACGGAGACCTCCCCTGTGGATCTCGCCTTTCTCCTGACGATGAACTACGCGGAGGCCACCACCCTGACTGGCAAAAGTCTGGACCTGGGGCCGAACGGACGTGTGGCGGCGGAAAGCATTGAAGTGGTGAAGGCTGACAAGGAAGGTCGGCCCAGAAAAGTCCGCGCCAAGGGCAAGGTTTACCTCGAAACAGGGGCGGACGATTCCGCCAAAATCCTCTGCCAGGAGGCCTACATCAATGGCGACGAAGCCGTCCTGCGTGGGAAACCCATCCTGCAACGCGGAGGCACCATCATTGAAGGTCTCGCCGATGACACGGTGTTTTATTTCCTCGGCACCCGCCTGCGTGTCATTGGCCTGCATCGCGTGACCAACCCGGATACCATGATGGCGGGTGCTTCCGAACTGGGAGCCTGGACCGAAGGCCCCAATCCCCT
Organism: Verrucomicrobiota bacterium; assembly: GCA_040386955.1. Lineage (GTDB taxonomy): Bacteria > Verrucomicrobiota > Verrucomicrobiia > Verrucomicrobiales > Verrucomicrobiaceae > Prosthecobacter. Next base: position 139,019 of record JAZKER010000008.1, on the reverse strand, counting down.
TTTGCCCGCCTTGAGTGAGGAATCAGTGCCTCAGAACATCCGTGAGGAAATGCTGAAAGCCGCTGAAGCCGAAGCCGTCCTTCAACAGCACCGGGGCGAAGCCCTGCTGCAGCCCGATGCCCCGCCCGCACCCTGGGTGAAACCCGGCACCTGAGGCCAGCATTATGGCGTCAGCCTCAAATCTCAGTGCCTGCCTACTGAAAACCGAACACAGAACACTGGCCCTTACACTCCGCCAAAGCGGCGTTGCCGACGGCCATATTCGCGGATGGCTTCCTTGAGATCATCCTGACCGAAATCAGGCCAAAGTTTCTGTGTCACGAAAAACTCGGTGTAGCTGAGCTGCCAGAGCAGGAAGTTGGAAATGCGCATCTCGCCACTGGTGCGGATCAGCAGATCCGGGTCCGGATAGTACCGGGTGTAGAGATGCTTGCTGAAGACATCACCATCAATCATGCCCTTGTCCAGGTGGCCGCGCTCCACACTGTCCAGCAGGCTTTTCACACCATCAATGATCTCCTCCCGGCCGCCGTAGCTAAGCGCGAGGATGAGGGTGAGACCGTTGTTTTGGGCTGTTGCCTCGATGGACCGATGAAGCTGTTCCTGGCAGGACTTGGGCAGATCATTGAGCCGTCCGATGGCTTGTAAGCGGATGTTCTGCTCCTTCATTTCGGCCGTCTTGGTGCGCAGGAACTGCTCCAGCAGCTTCATCAGCGCATCCACTTCGCGCTTGGGCCGCTTCCAGTTTTCGGAGGAAAAAGCATAGAGCGTGAGGTACTCCACGCCCAGCTCGCCACAGCCTTCGGTCACCCGGCGCACGGTGTCGGCGCCGGCGCGGTGACCTTCGGTACGTGGCAGTCCACGTTCTTTGGCCCAGCGCCCATTGCCATCCATGATGATGGCAATGTGACGGGGGATGGACTTCAGATCGTCGGCGTGGGAGGCAGCAGGCATGGCGGGCCGTGGTTACGGCGTGTCGTAGGTCGGCAGGCTGGCGGCATCAAACCGGGCCGCGCCGACTTCATCGGCAATTTCGTTCAGCGCGTCCACTTCGGCTGTGCTGAACAGCAGGCCGCCGGCCTTGGCGGTGTGGGCGGCGTTCTGCGCTTCAGGCTGGCCTGGCAGCATGCAGCCTTCGTTGCCGTGGCCGAGGATGTCATCAATGACCGCCTTCATGTTGCCGGCAAAATCACGTCCCTGGGCGAACAGACCGCTGCTGATGGCATCGGGGTGGATCACCTGGAAGTAAAAGCTGCTGGTGCGCTTTTCGCCCGCGGGGGTTGGCTTGCCCTTGATATCCGGGTGGGCACCGCCACCGCGTAGCGTCGGCAGGGAACCGCCGATCATGGCACCCATGACCTCGATGAGGAGAGACAGGCCGTAGCCTTTGTGGGCGCCAAAGGGCAGCAGCCACTGGGCCGCGCTGGCATCCGTGGTCGGGTTGCCTTCCGCATCCACGGCGGCTCCGGGAGGCAGCGGTTTGCCTTCGCGCTTCAGCTGCTGCACGCGGCCCATGGCCACGGTGCTGGTGGCCCAGTCAATGACGATGGGATAGCCGCAGGCATCCTGCGTGGGCAGGCCCCAGGAATGCGGGTTGGTGCCCAGCACGGGGAACTTGCCGCCGAATGGCACCACTTCGCCCAGCGTGGAGGTACAGTTTGTGTAGGCGATGTAGCCCTTCTTGGCTGCGTCCATGACGTAACCGCCTCCCCAGAGATAATGGAAGGCATTGTCCACGCTCACCTGGCCGATGCCGTACTTGTCGGCCATCTCCATGCAGCGCTCCATGGCGCTGAAGGCCACGCTCTGGCCCAGCTTCAGCTGCGCGTCCCACACCTCGCTGGCGGCAAATTTTTTCTCGATGACCTTCACTTCCGCCCCAGGTTTGCAGCCGCCCGTGGCGCTGCCAAAGAGATGGTCCAGGTGCAGCGCCTTGATGGCATTGTGCGTGCGAATGCCGTGGGCGGAGGCCATTTCGCAGAAGCGGGCGGCGTCTTCGGCCTCCGCTGCGGTGTAGCCGCGATGCACATAGGCAGCGCGGACGAGGTCATTGTGAGCGGCAGTGGGCAGGACGTGATACGTGGTGGGCATGGCGTTGAACGGGTGCTTTAAAACTGGCCAGGGGGGCGTGCAAGTGGAGACGCGGGGAGAAGAATGACGAAACTTTGGTGAAAAGTGACGGATATCCCGGCGTGCACGAACCGCGAGACTCTCTTCGGGGCTCCTTTTACAGGGCACCCCAGGCCCCGCCGCCCGGTGTTTCCATCCTCACCCGGTCTCCCGCCACCACCGTGAAACTGGTGCTGGAGGGCAGGGGAGTCGCCACGTCACCCCTCAGCAGAACTTGCCGTCCTTCAGCCCCGGCCCCGCCTCCTTCCATTCCATAGGGCGGCGACTGCCGGTGCTGAGTCAGCAGGGAAACGGTGAGGGGCGCGAGAAACTCAAATTCACGCACCACCCCGTTGCCTCCCTTCCAGCGCCCCTCGCCGCCGGAATTCCGGCGAATGGCAAACTGGCGCAGACGCACCGGGTACCGCTGCTCCAGGATTTCCGGGTCGGTGATCGCCGTGTTGGTCATGTGGCTGTGCAGGGCGTCTGCTCCGTCATGCCCCGGCCCCGCCCCCGTTCCGCCGGCGACGGTCTCGTAATAGCCGAAGCGGTCATTGCCGAACAAAAAGTTGTTCATCGTTCCCTGGCTGCATGCCTGGAGTTTGAATGCGAGCAGCAGGGTGTCCACCAGCCGTTGGCTCACCTCCACATTGCCTCCCACCACCGCCGGGTCGCGCGTGGCATCGCCGGTGAAGGCCGGGTTCAGCAGCGTGCCTTCCGGCAGCAGCATCTCCACCGGCTGCAGCAGGCCCTCATTCAGCGGCAGGTCTTCCTGCAGCAGCAGCCGCAGGGCATACAGCACCGCACTGCTCACAATGGCACGTGTGGCATTCAGGTTCCCGGCATGCACCGCTGAGGTGCCGGTAAAATCCAGCCGGAGGATCTCCGCCTCCGGATGCGACACCTGCACGCAGATCTGAGCCCCATCATCCAAAGTCTGCACCGCGTGGCCGGGCCGGATGCTGGAAATCTGCCGCCGCATCACCGCCGCACTGTGCTCCAGGATCGCCTGCAGATGGCCGCGCAAGATTTCAGGCGCATCTCCTGCGAGTTCACGGAATCGTTCCACTCCGTGCAAGTTCGCCGCCAACTGCGCATGCAGATCAGCCAGATTGTCGGCCAGATTCCGCGTGGGATGTTTGGCACGGGTCAGCAGCGCGGCCACTTCATCAAAACAGGATTCCCCACCGCGCACGAGGTGCTGTGGCTCGATCACCACCCCCTCTTCGGCCAGGCACCGCGCCGTGGCAGGCATGGAGCCCGGCGTCATGCCGCCGATTTCCGCATGGTGCGCCCTGTTGGCCACAAACCCGAGCCGGATACCGTGCCCATCAAACACAGGCGTGATGAGCGTGACATCCGGCAGGTGGGATCCGCCAAAGGCCGGATGATTGGTGATGAAGGTATCGCCAGGCCGCAGGTCAAAACCGCGCGTCGCCTCCCGCACGCACACGCCCAGCGCCCCCAGATGCACCGGGATGTGCGGTGCGCTGGAAATCAGCCGCCCCTGGTCATCCAGCAGGGCGCAGGAAAAATCCAGCCGCTCGCGGATGTTCGTGGAGATGGAGGTGCGGCAAAGCAGGGCCCCCATGTCCGTCACGATGCTGTGCAGACGATGGCGGATGAGATCCCTCGAAAGCTCCTGCGGACGTGGATCCGAGACCGAATCCATCTCCTCCAGCCGCGTCAGCACATGGGCATGACCGGGCACATGCCGCACCTCCCATCCGGCATTGACCACCAGCGTACTGAAGGCATCCTGAATCAGTATCGGTCCGGTGGCTGTTGGCTCAGCGATCCCGGCCGCTGCCATTTCTCCGGCCCTTTCGCCGCTGGCCGCCACCACCACCCGCAGGCTCACCAGTTCGATGACCCGGTGCTGAGGCGGCGCATAACCAAAAAGACGTTCATAGGCCTGGCGATAGCGCTGAGGCAGCTCCGCCGCTTTTTCAAACGTCACCTGGATCGGCGTGTCCTGCCCGCGCAGCCGCAGTTCGGCCAACCTCGAAACCAAATTTTCGTTTTCATCAGGCTCCGCCGCCGTCTGCATCCCGCGCAGCGCGGCCTGCGCTTCGGCGACCAGTTCACCCACCCACGTCTCCGCCTCCTCCAGGCAGTCGTCCAGCGCCCGCAGCACCTGCCGCTGGGCAAACTTTTCCGGCACTGCCTGGTGCAGTCCCACGGCACTCAGGATGCCCGCGTGTTGCGGGGCCAGAATGGTGCGCATGCCCAGCCTTTCCGCCACCGCACACGCATGCTGCGGACCTGCCCCGCCAAAGGCCAGCAGGGCATAGTCCGCCGGGTCGTACCCTTCCGCCACGGAGATGCGGCGGATCGCATCCGCCATGTGCTCGACCGCCAGATTCAGGCAGGCCTTCAGCAGTTCCTCTTCTGTCTGGAAACCGGAGCTCTGTAAAAATAGCTCCACCAGCCGTTGTCGTGCGGCCTTTATATCCAGGGGAATCGGCGCACGCGCCGGATCAAAGCGGCCTAACAAAATATTGACATCGGTGATCGTCAGCGGCCCTCCACGCCCGTAGCAGGCTGGGCCGGGATTGGAGCCCGCACTTTCCGGCCCCACGGCCAGCCCCTGCGGAGTCCAGTGGCAGATCGAGCCCCCGCCTGCGGCCACCGTTTCGATCGCCACACAGGGGGCCAGCAGTTGCATGCCCGCCACGTTTTGGCTGAAGCGATATCCCGGCCTCTCGTCAATGCGCGCCACATCCGTGCTGGTGCCGCCCATGTCCAGCGTCAGGATGCGCGGATAGCCCAGGGCCGCCGCCGCATTTGCCGCCCCCAGGGCACCACCGGCCGGACCGCTCAGCAGCAGGTCCTTTGGCTTCACCGTCGTCGTGGATTCCAACCCGCCAGCCGAATTAAGAATCAGCAGCCGCGTTTCCGGTTGCCCTTTCGCTGCCTCCAGCGGCCTCGCCACCCCTTGCACAAAGGCCGTCACCGGCCCCGTGAGGTAGGCATTGGCCACCGCACTTTGCGCCCGCGGCAGGATATTGGTAAACGCAGCGATCTCGCTCGAAAGCGACACATGCTCGAATCCCGCCTTCATCAGCAGCTCCCGCAGGCGGAGCTCATGCAGCGGGCAGACGTGGCTGTGCAGCAGCGCCACCGCCGCATGGCGGATGCCCTCACGCACCAGCCCCCGCGCCCCGGCCTCCACCGCCGCTTCGTCCAGGGCCAGCAGTACCTGCCCATCGGCCGCCAGCCGTTCCGGCACCTCGCACACCGCCTCAAAGAAAACCGGACGCGCCTCATGCCGCAGGGCAAAGAGATCCGCACGCCGCTGGTCGCCGATATGCAGCAGATCGCCAAATCCGGCCGTGATAAAAAGCGCCGTCCGTGTCCCCTTGCGCTCCAGCAGCGCATTCGTCGCACGGGTGGTGGCCAGCCTCAGTTCCAAAGGTGGAAAGGCATGGCCTAACCGGGTGTGTGTCAAAAGTCGGGCCGCCAGCACCGGTGCCTCCTCCCCGGTTGAAAGGTCCAGCAAAAACGGCGGCAGCAAAGGCCCGGTGCAGCCCGGCTCCATCCTCAGCAGGCTGTGCTCGGCCGCGTCCGATGAGGCTGCAACGTGCCGATGGTCCAGGACCCGGACGGGTGTGTTTGGCGATCCGGCCTCCGCGATCACAGCCCCTTGGAATCCACGGTAAAAACCGTCCGGCATCGGTGGCAGCCCCTGCACCAGCCAGGTACCCTGGGCCGGGCAGCCTGTCACCCGCACCCGCAGGATCCCGGTGGAGAGCACCTTGCAGCGTGTCTCACGCCCATCGGGATCACGGGCAAAGGCATCGGTAAACGTGCCGCCGGTATCCGTTGCGATTCTCCACATGGCCTACTTTTCCTTCAGGGGTGGCAGGCCGATGTTGTCCACCCAGCGGCTCTCCATCAGCGCATCCAGATAGGCGGAGGCCTCCCCCGGCTTGAAGATGCCTTGGGCGCGTGCCAGCCAGTCCTTGGCCGCTACCGCTTCCTTCTTCCCAAAAGCGATGGCCGCATGGCCATAATAATACGCCGGGGTGTCGTCCATGAAGGTGAAATGGTCCTTCAGCGTCTTCTCCGCCACCTCGTATTTTCCCAGCTTCACCTCGCAGATCAGCCGCTTGTAGATCGTCAGATGGCGGAGCTGCAGCGCCAGCTTGGGAAAGTCGTCCAGCAGCTTTTGCATCGCGGCGGCCGCAGCCTCCCAGTCATGCTTGATGAAGTGCATCTCCGCCTTGTTAAACTTCGGTGCCAGCGCCTGCGGTGCCAGCTCCTCGGCCTTGTCCAAAAGCGGCCCGGCCTTGTCAAAGTCACGCAGCCCCGGGGTCAGGTAGATCGCTCCCCGCATGTTATACAGGTCGGAAAGGTTCGGGGCTTCGGCCTCGATCTCATCCAGCTTCGCCAGGGCTTCCGCATAGCGCTTCTCCTCTTGCAGCCGGAAGCTTTCCTCCAACTTCTTGCGCACTTCTTCAGAGGGTTTCTCCTGGGCGCAAAGCACCGGAGCCAACACAAGGAGAAGCGGGAGGATGCGACTGAACAACATGCATTCTCATCATAAGGCCGCCTCCCCGCCAGGCAAGGGAAAGGCCATGGCAAATGCGGCCTCCTGGCAACAGCCAAGTCATCCAAGGCCAATGCAAACTCCGTTTTTCGCAACCCAGGCGGAGCTTCCTCTTTTTCCCGGCATTCATTGCACATTGTCTGCAACCAACAGGTGAATCACTGCGTAGCCTACGCCCCTGGTTTTCGCCCCCGAGAAAACAATGAAAAACACCCTCCTCCTCACCACCTCCCTGCTGGCCCTGCTCGCCTCCCCGGCTTCTGCAGATGCCCTCTCAGACTCCTACCTCGCCATGTTCAAACCCCTGCCGACGGAAGCTCCCGCCGCAGACAACGAACTCACCGAGGCCAAGATCAATCTGGGCCGCATGCTCTACTACGAGACACGCATCTCCAAAAACGGCCAGATGTCCTGCAACACCTGCCACGTCCTGGACAAATACGGCCAGGACAACCTCCCCTTCTCCCCCGGTCACGAAGGCAAGCTCGGAGGCCGCAGTTCCCCCACCGTTTACAATGCCGCCCTGCACATCGCCCAGTTCTGGGATGGCCGCGCCCCCACGGTGGAAGAGCAGGCCAAAGGCCCCGTGCTGAACCCCATTGAAATGGGCATGCCCAGCGCAGACTTTGTGGTGGACGTGCTCAAGTCCATTCCCGGATATGCGGAGGCCTTCAAATCCGCCTTCCCCGCCGAGGCCGACCCCATCAACTACAACAACTTCGGCAAGGCTGTGGGAGCCTTCGAGCGCAAGCTCGTCACCCCTTCCCGCTGGGACGACTACCTGAAAGGCCAAAAGGATGCCCTCACAGCCGAGGAGCAGAAAGGCTACGAAACCTTTGCCAAAGCCGGCTGCGCCACCTGTCACAACGGCCCCGCCATCGGCGGTGCCATGTATCACAAGCTCGGCCTCGTGAAAGCCTGGCCCGAACTGAAGGACCTCGGCCGTTATGAAGCGACCCAGGTGGAAAGCGACAAGCACTTCTTCAAGGTCTCCAGCCTGCGCAACGTCACCGAAACCGGCCCTTACCTCCATGATGGCTCCGTCAAAACCCTCGACCAGATGGTGAAGATGATGGCCGAGCACCAGCTGGGCAAAACACTGACGGATGAAGAAGCCGGCAGCATCGTCACCTTCCTGAAATCCTTGAAAGGCGAAATCCCCACCGAATACATCGCGCAGCCCAAGCTGCCCGAGAGCGGTCCCAAGACCCCCAAGGCCTAAACTCCCGCCTTCGGTCCTTTCCCGCGCCTGGCTGTCTCGACGGCCAGGCGCTTTTTTCACCCCCGGCAGGCTGTCTTGATCCTTGACCACCGCGCCTTGCCCTCTGAGTTTCCCCTCCCCATGTCCGTCCCACTTCTCGACGTCAACGCCCAGAACCACCCGCTCGAATCCGAACTTCAGGCCGCCTTCACCCGCGTGCTGCAGCATGGCCGGTTCATCATGGGTCCTGAAATGGAAGTGTTTGAAAAGGAGATCGCCGAGATGGTCGGTGTGAAGCACGCCCTCTCCATTTCTTCCGGCACCGATGCCCTTCTCCTCGCCCTCATGGCCCTGGATATCGGCCCCGGCGATGAAGTCCTTTGCCCCGCTTTCACTTTCTTTGCCACCGCCGGGGCTGTCTCTCGCCTCGGTGCCGTGCCCGTCTTCACCGACATCTGCCCCATCTGCTTCAACCTGGATGTCAACGATGCCCGGGCCAAGATCACCCCCCGCACCAAGGCCATCATCCCCGTGCATCTCTTCGGCCAGTGCGCCGACATGGATCCCATCCTCGCCCTCGCCCAAGAAAAAGGGCTGCGTGTGATCGAGGACGGCGCCCAGGCCATCGGCTCCCTTTATAAGGGCCGTGGTTGCGGCTCCATGGGCGACTTTGGCACCTACAGCTTCTTCCCCAGCAAAAACCTCGGCGGTTTTGGCGATGGCGGCATGCTCGTCACCAATGACGATGCCCTGGCCGAATTCGCCCGCGTCCTGCGCGTGCACGGCTCCAAGCCCAAATACTACCACCACTACGTCGGCGGCAACTTCCGCATGGATACTCTCCAGTGCGCCCTTCTCAGCGTGAAGGTGAAACGCTACGCCGAATACACCGCCCAGCGCCAGGCCAATGCCGCCCATTACACCGAGGCCCTTTCCCAGCTCCCCGGCGTGGTCCAGGCAGATCCCTCCCATTGCAAATGTGTCGCCACCCAGGATGCCTCGCTGGCAGGGCAGGGGGCTCGTCTCGTGCTTCCCGTGGCCTACGGCCACAACACGCACATCTGGAACCAGTTCACCGTCCGTGTCCTCGGTGGCCGTCGCGATGAGTTCCGCGATGCCCTGCAAAAGGTCGGCATTGGCTGTGAGATCTATTACCCGCTCACGCTCGATCAGCAGCCCTGCTTTGCCCACTTGCCAGAGAGTTCACGCATCGGCTGCGAAGTCTCCCACCGCATGGCGCAGGAAGTCATCAGCCTGCCCATCTATGGCGAACTGACGGAGGCCCAGCGGAATGAGGTCATTGCGGCCATCGCCGGTTGGCTCAGTGCTTGAAGATAAAAAACTTCCGGCACACAAAATTGATCAGGACGGAGGTGACGGCCATGCTCACCTGCGCCAGCCGCGTATCAATGCCGAACATCTGGATCAGGTAAGGGCCTGCCATCAGGCCGCCGCCAAAGCTGATGACGCCAATGCCAAAGAAGCTGGCGATTTCCACCAGGCGGCTGTGCCTGCCGGACTTGAACACCCATAGGACGTTGGTCACGTAGGCCACCGCCGTGCTGAAGAGCACCGCGATGGAATTGCTGATCGTCGTGTTCAGCGCCCGCACCTCCTTCGGAATTTCAGGGTCGATCGAGGGAAAGGCCCAGAGGGACAGCGACAGCCAGATCACCTGATGTGTGATAAAGGCCCCCAGTCCGCAGATCCCATACTTGATGAACTGGATCAACGGATGCGCGTCGCGTGAGTTCACATGAGCCAAGATGGTGGGCCAGTCATTGTTGCGGACAAAGTGAGCGGCAGAGCTGAGCTGGGAAATCATAAGGGCGGGAGGCAGGTACTCACGCCGCCTTTGCCCTCAAGCACAAGAAACAAAAAACGCAGCCGGGAGATTCCGGCTGCGTTGATTGAGTGAGGGTTCAGGCCTCAGGAAAGATCAATACGGGTTGCCGTAGTAGGGCTGGCCGTTTGGATAGTAGCCCGTCGGGCGACGGTATTGATTGTTATACCGCTGGTTGTCGTAGTACTGCTGGTTGCGCTGATCCTGTGCATTGCCGATGGCGTTGCCGCCCAGGGCGCCGAGTCCTGCCCCGATCGCTGCGCCTTCCAGCCCGCGACCGCTCTGGTTGCCGATGATGCCGCCGGCCGCTGCGCCGCCGAGTGCGCCGATGACTGTGCCGGTCTGGGCATTGGGTCCCGTGGCGCAGGAAACCAGGCTGAGAGCGGCAAGGAATGAGAGTGCTGATGTTTTCATACTTGGGTAAGTGACTCGTTAGTCGTTGCGAGCGTATCACTTGTTCACCCAAATTAGTTAAACTTTCCGAAAAAAGTTTGTCATCCCTGCAAGCGAAAAAGTCTGAAGATGTGAAAAACGGGGTTGCGTCACGATTCTGGTGTGGTAGGACTTTCGACTCCCCCGCCCGCTAACTGGGCGCTGACCTCTTATGCGTGTCCGTACATCCGTCAAACCTCTCTGCGAACTCTGCCGCGTCATTCGCCGCAAAGGCGTGGTCCGCGTCGTCTGCAAAAACCCACGCCACAAACAGCGTCAGGGTTAATTCCAGGCACATTCACTCATAGCACTTACTGATTATGGCACGCCTACTTGGAGTCGAAATCCCGAACGAAAAGAAGATCGAATATTCCCTGCCTTATATTTATGGCATCGGTCTTCCCCTGAGCCGCAAAATTCTTGCCGCCAGCAACATTGATCCTAACGTCCGCGCCGGAGAGCTTTCGGACGACCAGATTGCTCTCATCACCCAGGTGATCCAGGGCATGAGCATCGTTTACGAAGGTGACCTTCGTCGTGAGCAGGGCATGCACATGAAGCGCCTGCTGGGCATCAACTGCTACCGCGCCACCCGTCACCGTCGTGGCCTGCCAGTCCGCGGCCAGCGCACCCACACCAATTCCCGCACTCGCAAAGGTCCTCGTAAGACCGTCGGCGCGCAGAGCAAGCCTGGTAAGAAGTAATCAGGCAAGAACCCAGGCTCCTATCCTTTCGTATTATGGCAGAAGAAACAACAACTCCGGCAGTGGCTCCTGAAGCTGCCGCCCCAGAAGGTGCTCCAGCTCCGGCCCCAGCGGCCCCAGCAGCGCCTGCAGCTCCCGGCGCACCCGGAGCTGACAAAGCGCCAACCAGCGGCGACCGTGCCGTTTCCCAGAGCGTCTGGCTCGAAATCGGTGGCGGCGACGGCACTGAAACCGCCAAGGTCATCAAGGCCAAGGGTTCCAAGAACGTCAACGCTGGCATCGTCCACGTCCGTTCTAGCTTCAACAACACCATGGTCTCCATCACGGACCGCGTGGGCAACCTCATCGGTTGGTCCACCTCCGGCAAGATGGGCTTCCGCGGCTCCCGCAAAGGCACCGCCTATGCCGCCCAGGTCGTTGCCCAGGACGCCTGCCGTCAGGCCATGGGTCATGGTCTCCGCGAAGTCGAAGTCCGTCTCCGTGGTCCAGGCTCCGGCCGTGAGTCCGCTGTCCGTGCCGTCCAGGCCATGGGCATCGAAGTCACCGTGATCAAGGACGCTACCCCGATCCCTCACAATGGCTGCCGCCCACCGAAGGCTCGCCGCGTCTAATCCCGTTTCTCTCCGCATTTTACCCGTATGGCACGTTACACAGGTCCCCGCGAAAAGATCGCCCGTCGTTTTGGCGTCGCGCTTTTCGGTCCTTCCAAATCCCTCGAAACCCGCAACTTCCCACCTGGGCAGCACGGCGTTAAGAATTCCCGCCGCAAAAACTCTGACTACGCGGTCGCTCTGATCGAAAAGCAGAAGCTGCGTTTCCAGTATGGCGTGCTTGAAAAGCAGTTCCGCCTCACTTTCGCCGAAGCTCAGCGTCGCAAGGGCGTGACCGGTGAAAACCTGCTTCAGATGCTCGAGTCCCGTCTCGACAACGTGGTTTACCGCTTCGGCTTCGCGAACACCCGCTTCGCTTCCCGCCAGCTCGTCAGCCATCGCCACATCACCGTCAACGGCAAGATCGTCAACATCGCCAGCTATCAGGTGAAGGCCGGCGACGTCATCGCCGCCAAGAACAGCCCCCGCTCCCAGCAGCTGGTCGGTCGCTTCCTGGAAATGACCCTCGGCAACCCTTCTCCTGATTGGGTGACCGTGGATCGCGACAAAATGTCCGGCGTGTTCAACCGCGCTCCGATCCGTGACGAGATCAACCCGATTGCCAACGAGCAGCTCGTGGTCGAACTCTACTCCCGTTAATCCGGAAGTCTCACAGACCGCCTTTTCAAAGGGACGCCGCAAGGCGTCCCTTTTTTGTTTTCCGCCTTGTTTTTTTGCTTCTCGACCTTCCTTTCGTCTTCGAATCTTGTTGAAGCCCGTTTCTTGTTCAGCCGTCTCGTCAGCATCCTGCTTCCTCATCCTGTCTGCGGGGTTCGAAGCCGTTTCCGCGAGAGGGTTGGGTTGAGGGGCGGGTTGAACAAACTCCACACTTTCCCCGCCACATCTGCTCATGATCACTCCCGAACACCTCGAAGTCATCGGCCCTGAACTTGCCATCCGCTGGTCAGATCAATCGGAGGACTACATCCCTTGCGAGCGTCTCCGCGCTTGGTCCCCCAGCGCCGAAAACACTGGAGAGCGTGACCTGCTGGGTCGCAAATACGGCGGTACCGACCAAAAAACCTTCCCAGGCGTCACGGTGCGCGGCTGGCGCACCATCGGTGGCTACGCCATCCAGTTTGACTTCTCCGACGGCCACAACACCGGCCTCTACACCTACGACTACCTCAAGGCCATCTGCGCCGAGGCGGCCAAAGGCTGAGGTCGAAATGAGGGCGGGGCGCGCAGTCCGCTGGCCAAAAGCCCTTCGTCTTACGGGTCCCGCACCCCAGGCAGCCTCACTTGCATTGCCTCATGTTTCGAGTATTGTAAAATAATGTTAAACATAATCCATTTCAGGATTTTGTCAGCCCCGGCGGGATTCCCCAAAATCCCCCGGCCATCCCCGGATGGGGAAAATATCCCCATGGCTAACCCTCTGAAAATCAACGTATTGAATTCAAAAATCCCCGGATGGGGAAAATTTGAAATTCATCCCCATCCCCGGCCACTCGCCTTTTGGCGGAGGTAAATGGAATCCGCGTCGCCTAAAATCCCCTTTCACTTCAGAGCTTTTCTCAAGCTCCCATGACTTCACTGTTGCCGCCGGGACGGCGTTTCCGTTACAATCCGCCCATGCCCCTTCGTTTTTCTCGCCGTCACTTTCTCGCCAGCAGCGCCGCCGCCTTCGGCTTTCCGACCATTGTGCCCAGCAGCGTCTTTGGTAAATCCGGCCGCCCAGCCCCCTCTGAGCGCATCACCGTCGGCTGCATCGGCTGGGGAACCATCGCCGGAGACTGGACACCCTCGTTTTTGAACAACGAAAAATGCCAGGTCATCGCCGTGGCCGATCCCATGAAGGAATACGGGCATTACGGTTACGATGGCAAGGAAACCGGGGGCCGTGAGGCGGGTCGCAAGATCATTGACCAGCACTACTCCCAGGCTGCCAACAAGAATGTGAAGACCTGCACCGCCTATGAGGACTTCCGTGAAATGATGGAGCAGGAAGATCTGGATGCCGTCCAGGTTTCCACCCCGGATCATTGGCATGCCTACATGGCTGTTTATGCAGCCCGCAAAGGCAAGCACGTCTATGGGCAGAAACCTCTCGCGCTCAACATCGGTGAAGGCCGCCTCATGGCGGATGAAGTCGCCAAGGCCGGGGTCACTTGGCAGACCGGCAGCCAGCAGCGCAGCGACATCTACTTCCGCATGGCCTGCGAAATGGTCCGCAACAATCGCATCGGCAAGCTGAAGCGTGTGCGTGTTGGTCTCCCGGGCGGTCATTCCAACTGGAACGGCATGGCCGATAAAACCGAGGTCGCGCCCGTGCCTGCCGACTTCAATTACGAGCTCTGGCTTGGCCCGGCCGAACAGATGGACTACCGCCCGGCCCTGCTGCCGCTCAACTGGCGGCACAACTTCAACTTCAGCGGCGGCATGATCACCGACTTTGGGGCTCACCACATTGACATTGCCCAGTGGGGCATGGGCACGGAGCACACCGGTCCGGTGGAACTCCGCGCCGTCTCAGGCACCCTCAACAACGACGCCCTTTATAACACGGCCACCGCCTTCGCCTTTGAGTGCGTTTATGACAATGGCGTCATCATGCAGGTCGCCAGCCCCGATCACAAGCTGATGCCGGAAGTCGAGGCGGCGATGAATATCCCCGCAGGCAAAAAAGCCTTCGACCACGTGGGCGTCCTGTTCGAAGGCGATGCTGGCAAATGGATCTATGTGAACCGGGGCAAGATCACCGCCAGCGATCCGGCCATCCTTCGCGAGAAAATCGGTGCCGAAGAAATCCACCTCTACGAGAGCAAGGACCACACCGATAACTTCCTGAGCTGCATCTATGATGGCAAGCCCACCGCCACGCCGGTGGAGATCGGCCACCGCAGCATCACCGTGGCTCACCTAGCCAACATCGCCCTCCGCACGGGAAGCACCGGCCTGAAGTGGAATCCGCAGACCGAGAAAATTGAGGGCAATGAAGCTGCCTCAAAACTGCTCTCGAAGGAATGGAGGAAACCGTGGGTTCTGTGAGGAGAACTTTTTCTGATGAAAGCCCGTCCGTTCATCCGGATGGCTGCCCCACCTCTGTTCCGGCCATAAGGCCGGGCAGGGTGAACGGCATTTTTGTCCCTTTGCTCACCTGCCTGCTGTTCGCCTGCCTGCTTCAGGGCCAGACCTTGCAGATGGATCCTGGTAAAATCTTGAGCCAGGTCATTCCCTCGGCCCCTCCGGTCGCGCCCGTGGAAATCATCACCCAAAGCTACCTGTACCTGGAGCCTAACCAAATGCGTTTCGAGGTGCTGTATGATGCGGCCACCGTCCTGGCTTGGGCAAAACAGCCCATCCCGGCCTCCTTGGATGCGGCTTCGCAAAAGGCCCTCACAGACGCACTCGCGGCCAAGTCTGAGGACTGGTGCCGTCTCGGGACGGCCCAGCTTGGCAAGGGTACTTTTCTGGGAGCCTCCATCATCAAGGGGAAGCCTGGAGCCACCCTGCCTTTTGAAGAGGGGGCCGCCCTGCCCGTCCGGGAGGCCATGGTCGGTTTGATCTGGGAGTTTCCCCTGCCTCCGGCTCCAGATGAAGTCCTCATTCAGTGGAGCGGAACCCTGAATCAGTCCTCCCTGCCCATCCGCATTTTTTACGGGACCAAGAGCGAGACCGTCGAGGCAGCAATCGGCGGCCCTCCGCTCAAGTGGCGGGCGAAAGGCAAGCTGCCCATGCCGGGCCCTCTCGCTGCCGTTCCCAAGATCAGCCTCCTGCCACCCTGGCAGGTCCCTGCTGCCAGCCTCATCTGGTTCACTGGAGGATTGGTCTTTTTCCTGTGGGTGATACTTCGCGGCCATCGCCTGCCTGGTGGGGCCGTCGCTTTTTTGGGAGCCTGGTTGCTGGGCGCTTTGCTGACCTGGCCCCTCTTTGTCGTTAAGGTCCCCCGTGGTTTGGCCGCGCCCCCGGTGAATGAAACGGCTGCCGCCGAGGCCATTCTGTCCCCGTTGCTGCGGAATGTGTATCGCGCCTTCGATTACCGTTCTGAATCCGACATTTACGATACCCTCGCCCGCAGCGTGGATGGCGAGTTGCTGCGTCAGCTCTATCTGGAGACCCTTCAGGCCCTGACGCTGGAGGGCAGGGAAGGCACCCGAGTCACTATCACCGAATTCAGCGCCGAGGTCATGGCCGTGAAGGAAAATCCCGCCGGGGCAGGTTTTGTCACCGACTGCCAATGGACGGCCCTGGGTACCGTCGGGCACTGGGGGCACGCCCACACGCGGGTAAACCGCTACACCGCCCAGGTGACCGTCGCCCCGGTGAAATCGGAGTGGAAGATCGTCAAACTGGAGGTGCGGGAGGCACGGCGGATCTGAGTTTTACCTTCAAAGTCGGTTTCCGGGGCCACTCCCCTTTTGACAAAACGCCCCTGCGCGGCACTCTGCCATCCCGCCAGCCCGGTGGGGCGTAGTCTCTGAAACCCACGCGCCTTTTGAAAAACGTCCTCTTCGTCTGCACTGGAAACACCTGCCGCAGCCCTCTGGCTGAGGTGCTGTTCCGTGACCTGACGAAGGATCTGGCCGATTACCACGTCAGCAGTGCCGGTGTCGGTGCCTATTCAGGTCATCCCGCCAGCCGTAGCAGCGTCGCTCTGGCCAAGGAAAAGGGCCTGGATCTTTCGAAGCACAAAAGCCGGGCCGTCACCGTGGATCTGGTGGAAAGGGCCACCCACATTTTTGCCATGAGCCGCAGCCATCTGGCGGCCATCCTCATGAACCACCCGGATGCGGAGGACAAAGTGTACCTCGTCTCCGAATTCACAGCCGAGGACAGCCTGCGCGGTCGGGACCTTAGCGATCCTTTTGGAGGTGATCTTTCCGAGTATCGCGAGACCCTGGAGCATCTGGAAAAGATGCTGCCCAGCGTCCTCGCCTACATCGAGCAAACCTGGAAAGCGGAGGCCGGCCGAGGTCGCACGCAGGGGGATTAGACTCGGGGAAAGGGCATCTTTAACGAGGCCTTTTCCCGTGATTCATCCTCCTGCCGCACCCTGTCCATCATTCGATTTCTTCATTTTTGTATTCGATCTTTTCATTTTCAAAACCCCCTCTTTTTCGCCAATCATCTCCATGAGCACATCCACCGCCTCAGACCTGCCCCAGAAACTCGCCATTGGTTCCGACCACGGCGGTCTGGGCCTGAAGGACGCCGTCGTCGCCCATCTCCAAAGCAGCGGTTATGCCGTCCAGGATTTCGGCACCCATTCGGCCGATTCCGTGGACTACCCGGATTACGCTGAGCTGGTCACCCAGAGCGTCCTTTCGGGCGACGCCGATGCAGGCATCCTCGTCTGCACCACCGGCATCGGCATGAGCATTGCCGCCAATCGCCATCCGGGCATCCAGGCCAGCCTCGTCAGCGATGCCGAGACCGCCGCCATCACTCGCGAGCACAATGACTCCAACGTCTTGTGCCTTGCCGCCAAAACCACTTCCGAAGCCACCACCAAAGACATCCTCAACGCCTGGTTGAAGACGCCCTTTGCCGGAGGCCGCCACGGACGCCGAGTCGCCAAAATGAACACCCAGCCCCAACTCCACCCCCTCACCATCCTTGAAACCGCTGATCCAGCCGTCGCCGAAATCGTGCGCGGTGAGCAGCATCGCCAGCAGAACAACATCGAGCTCATCGCCAGCGAGAACTTCACCAGCAAAGCGGTGATGGCTGCGCAAGGCTCCTGCCTCACCAACAAGTATGCCGAGGGTTATCCCGGCAAGCGCTGGTACGGTGGCTGTGAAGAAGTGGACAAGGTGGAGCAACTCGCCATTGACCGCGTCTGCAAGCTCTTCGGTGCCAAGTATGCCAACGTTCAGCCGCATTCCGGCTCCCAGGCCAATGCAGCCGTTTACTTCAGCGTGCTGCAGCCCGGTGACAAGGTGCTGGGCATGAACCTCGCCCACGGCGGTCACTTGACCCACGGAAATCCGGCCAACTTCTCCGGCCGCTTCTACAACTTCTGCCAGTATGGCGTCCGTCAGGACAATGAGCTCATTGACTATGATGAACTCGCCGAAGTCGCCAAGCGCGAGCAGCCGAAGATGATCACCGCCGGGGCCTCCGCCTACCCGCGCATCATTGACTTCAAGAAGATGAGCGAGATCGCCAAGAGCGTCGGCGCCTATCTCTTCGTGGACATGGCCCACATCGCCGGTCTGGTCGCCGGTGGACAGCACCCGAATCCGATGGAATACGCGGACTTCGTCACCAGCACCACGCACAAGTCCCTGCGCGGACCTCGTGGCGGCATCGTGCTGACGAACAACGAAGACCTCATCAAGAAGATCAACAGCCAGGTGTTCCCAGGCGTTCAGGGCGGTCCGCTCATGCACATCATCGCGGCCAAGGCCGTGTGCTTCGGCGAGTGCCTCAAGCCCGATTTTGCCGAATACACCCAGCAGATCGTCAAGAACGCCCGCGCCCTCGCCGCACGTCTTGCCGAACTCGGCTATCGCATCGTCAGCGGCGGCACGGACAACCACCTCATGCTGGTGGACCTGCGTCCTCGCGGCCTGAATGGCAAAGTGGCCAGCGAAACCCTGGACCACGCCGGCATCACCGTGAACAAGAATGGCATCCCGTTCGATACCGAGAAGATCACCCTTGGTGGCGGCATTCGCATCGGCACCCCCGCTGTCACTACCCGTGGCATGAAGGAAGCCGAGATGGTGCAGATCGCCAACTGGATCGACCGCGCATTGGGCAACAAGGACAACGCCGAAGTCCTCGCCTCCATCCGCGCCGAGATCGCGACGGTGAACGAGCGCTTCCCGCTGCCGTAACCTTGGTTAGTAGAGAAACCTTCTTCAGCCGGAACGGAAACGTTCCGGCTGTTTTTTGAATGGGGTAGGGCGCCCATATCACAAAAGCATCACCACCGGTTTCATTCGGGCGGAGGAGGGGGCTGCCAGCGGGCGTTGGTATCTGACATCCTCACTGAATGAATATGCGCCTTCTACCCCTCTGTGCCGCTTTGGCCGCCTCCTCGCTGTTCGCCGCCGAACCAGTCACCCAAACCATCAACGTGCTGGACCTCATGAAGGCCGGCGAGGTAGAGTACCACATCAATCCAAAGCAGGACTTTCATGATCCGGCCAGCGAAGTCTTCCAGCTCAAGGACGGCCTGCTGAACATCAGCGGCAAGGGCTACGGCTACATGGTGACCAAGAAAGGATACAAAGACTATCATCTCGTGGTGGATTTCAAATGGGGTCCGAAGACCTGGGGTAAGCGTGCGGACCGCGCCCGCGACAACGGTATCCTGGTGCATTCCTACGGCCCGCATGGTGCCTATGCAGATACTTGGATGGCCAGCATTGAGGCCCAAATCATCGAAGGCGGCATTGGCGACATCTTGGTTCTTTCTCCCAAACTGGCTGATGGCACGGAGCTGACTACCAGCCTGAAAGCCGAGTTTGAACTGGACCGCGACAAGGAGAAGCGCTGGAAGAAAGGCGCGCCTCTCCAGGAAGTGACCAAAGGCCGAATCAACTGGGAGAAGCGCGACGAAGACTGGGCGGACAAGATTGATTTCCGGGGCAAGAACGATCCGGACTCGCCAGTGGGTGAGTGGAACCGCATGGAAGTCATCGCCAAAGGGGACACGCTGCAGTACTTCGTCAACGGCAAACTGGTGAATGAGGCCTCCGCGTGCAAGCCAGCCGAAGGCCGCATCTGCATCCAGACGGAAGGCGCAGAGATGATCGTTCGCCGTTATGAACTTCATCCGTTAGGTCAGTTCAAGGAAAAGTGGACGACTGGCAAGTAGAGGCATTTTGCGGTCTCGTGAATGACAGCCGGGATGGCAACATTCCGGCTGCTTTCTTTTGGGAGACTGCCCCTGAATCACAAAAACATCACCTCCGGTGCCATTCAGGCTGAGCACCGGAAGGTTGGTTCCGTAACTATCGTAGTACACCCCCATCATGATGCGCTCCACTTTACTTTGTGTCCTTGCATTCGGTTCCGCCCTGTTTGGGGCGCAGCCCGTCACTCAAAAAATGGATGTGCTGGATCTCATGAAATCGGGGGCTGTGGAATATCACATCAATCCCAAGGCCGATTTCCATGATCCAGCGGATCAGGTCTTTCAGCTCAAAGGCAAGGAGCTTCACATCAGTGGCAAGGGCTATGGCTACATGGTGACGAAGGAAAGCTTCAAGGACTACCATCTGGTGGTGGAGTTCAAGTGGGGGGCAAAAACTTGGGGTAAGCGTGTGGATCGCGCTCGTGACAACGGGATCCTCGTTCACTCTTATGGACCGCACGGCACCGTGGGTGATACTTGGATGGCCAGCATCGAGGCCCAGATCATTGAAGGCGGCATCGGTGACATTCTCGTGCTTTCGCCCAAGCTGGCGGATGGAACGACGCTGACCACCAGTGCGACTGCGGAGATCGAACTGGACCGCGATAAGGAGAAACGCTGGAAGAAAGGGGCACCGCGCCAGACGGTCACGACCACCAGCCGCATCAACTGGGAGAAGCGCGACGAAGACTGGGCGGACAAGATCAACTTCCGTGGCAAGGACGATCCCGATTCCCCCGTGGGCGAATGGAACCGCATGGAAGTCATCGCCAAAGGCGACACCCTGCAATATTTCGTCAACGGCCTGCTGGTAAATGAGGCGTTTGACTGCAAGCCTGCCGAAGGTCGCATCTGCATCCAGACCGAGGCGGCGGAGATGATCGTGCGGCGTTATGAACTTCATCCGTTAGGCCAGTTCAAGGAAAAGTGGAACCCTATCCAGGCCAGCGGCGGCAGTGATGTCAGTGTGCGCGATGGCCAGACTGCAGCCCTGTCTCCTGAGGAGTCGTTGAAATCCATCCAACTGGACGGGGACTATGAGGCCCAGCTTGTGGCCGCGGAACCGCTGGTGCTTGACCCCGTGGAAGTCACCTGGGATGCGCAAGGCCGTCTTTATGTGGCGGACATGCGTGATTACCCCCTCGGCCCAGAGCCGGGCAAACCGGCCCTGTCCAGGATTCAGCTTCTTTCCGATGAAGACGGCGATGGCCGCATGGACAAAGCGGTGACCTTTGCCGACCATGTGGACCATGTGCAGGGGCTGCTGCCTTACAATGGGGGGCTCATCGCCACCACCCGCACGCAGATTCTCTTTCTCAAGGACACGAATGGCGATGGCAAGGCGGACATCAGCGAGCCGTTGATCAAGGGTTTCAATCCCCGTCATAGCCAGCTCCAGGTTAGCGCCCCTCGTTGGGGGCTGGATAACAAAGTGTATTTCAACAATGGTCTGGACGCCAAGGAGATCTATCCGGTCGCCAAGACCGATCCTGCCAACGTCGCCCGGTTCAATTTCCGCTGGGACCCGAAGACCGGTAAGATCGAACCCACCAGTGGTTACGGCCAATACGGCGGTGCTTTTGATGATTTTGGGCATCACTTTTTCTGCTCGAACCGCAATCCGGTCATGTTTGCCGTGATGCCTTATGAGGCTGTGATGCGCAATCCCAACGCTGGCATCAGCCAGGGGCATGAAGACATCGCACCACCTGGGGCTGAGACGCGAGTTTATCCGCTGAAGATCACGCACACCACGGCAGATGCCCATGCGGGGACCAACACCGCCTGCAGCGGCCTGGGTGTGTATCGCGGGCATCTCATGCCGGAACTGAAGAACAATGTCTTTGTGCCGGATCCGACGGGGCAGCTTGTGACCCGTTACAAGGTGGAGCCGAACGGGGCCTCGCTGAAGGCCACCCGTGTGGGCGACCGCACCGAGTTCTTCCGCAGCAGCGATGAATGGAGCCGCCCGGTCAACATGACCACCGGCCCCGATGGCGCGATGTACATCTGCGACATCTATCGCCGCTGGATTGACCATGCCCGCTTCTTCCCGGAGGAGTTCGTGAAGACGCATGACATGCGCCAGGGCGAGAACGAAGGCCGCATCTGGCGCATCGTGAAGAAGGGACAGAAAGTGCCGAAGATTGAGGCGGCCCCGACAGAGATTGAAAAGCTCACGGCCTGGCTGGGGCATGAGAACGCCTGGCAGCGCGAGACGGCACAGCGGCTGCTGGTGGAACAAGGGAAATCAGTCGGTGGCAAAGCCGAGGTGGTGAGTGAAAATCGCCAGACCTTTTTCCAGATTCTGAACCAACCGGACACGGATGCCACGGCTGAGACAGGTGCCATTGAGACCAGGGCTGCCGCGATCAGCAATGCCCCCGAGGATGTCTGGATGATGCGGGCCGTGCTGAGTGCCAGCAGCCATTCAGCCGGAGCTGTGCTGAACAGGGTGATCGAAAAAGGTGCGGTGACCAAAACCTACTCTGCCCAGCGCATGGATACACTGCGCGCCCTGGCCAGTGCTGCGGCGGCCGGTGGCGAAAAAGGTGATTTCACCTCGGCGCTCAAAGCTGTGGAGACTCAGGCTGGCCAGCTCACTTGGTGGAAGCCTGCCGTGCTGCAAGGTCTCGCGGAAGGGTTGCCCAAATCAGGGGGCAAGCTCGGGGCGAAAACCTTGGCTGCCTTTGTCAGCCAGCCTCCCGCAGGCCAGGAGAAAGCAGCTGTGGAAATCAATGCGCTGCTGACTCAGGTTGATGCCGTCATGGGGGACGGCAAGGCGCCTCTCGATCAGCGTCTCGCAGTCATGCCTTTGTTAGCTCAGCGTTCCTGGGATAAGGCTGAACCGGTGCTGCGCAAGCTGCTGGCGGAAGGCCAGCCCACCGAGTTGCAGACGGCTGCACTTGCGGTGCTGAAGAAGTACGGGGCGGACAAAGCCTCCCCGCTCATTTATGATCTGCTGCCTGCGGCGGGCCCCACCGTGCGGCGGGATCTGGTAACGCTGCTGACCTCGAATGCGAAGACAGCGCTGGATCTCTTCAAGCGCATGGAAAAGGGTGAGTTCTCCCCGGCGCTGGTGGATGTGGAGACGCGCTGGCGCTACCAGCGTGGCACGGGCGAGCTGCGGGACCTGGCCGTGAAACTCTTCGGCCAGCCGAGTGAGGACCGCGCGGCGGTTATCGCCAACTACATGGACAGCACGCATGCGAAGGGGGATGCCAAAAAGGGGCAACAGGTCTTTGCGATGATCTGCATCACCTGCCACAAGCATGGCAATCTCGGGGTGGAAGTGGGTCCCCCGCTTTCCGATGTGAAGGCCAAGCCGCCGGAAGCGCTGCTCTCCGATATTTTGGACCCTAACCGCATGGTGGAGGCGCGCTGGTGCGCTTACACCATCGAGACGCAGGACGGACGTGCGCTCAGTGGTCTCATTTCCGCCGAGTCAGCCGACAGCGTGACACTGAAAATGATGGGTGGCCTGAGTGAAACCATTCAGCGAAGCCAGATCAAAAAAATGGTGAGCACGGACAAGAGCCTCATGCCTCCGGGGCTGGAAGGCGCGATCAACAAAGAGCAAATGGCCGATTTGCTCGCCTTCCTGCGCGGGACGAATTGAGCGGACGATTATGCCTGCCTGACGGAACAACGGGTCAAATCCGAGGCGGAGATTGGGCGAGCTGAGGCTCTGGAGCACTTTGGTTTTGCCTGCTGCGCGGCTTGGCCTTTCTGCCAGAGGATGCTTCCTGTGGTAACAGGGATGTTTGGGTAAACTGTCGGTTAGGCTGATGCGGGTTGGAGGCGGCGGTTCTTTTGTTTCTCGGCCTTGAGTTGGCCGCAGCCTGCGGCGACATCGATGCCTCGGCGCTGGCGGACGGTGCAGGGGATGCCCGCCTCCTGAATGATGGCCTGGAAAACATCGCCGGAACTCCCGGCGCTTTCGCGTCCGCTGTAGCCGGCGGTTTCATTGAGGGGGATGAGGTTCACATGGGCATCGAGTCCCGCAAGAAGAGTGGCGACGCGCCGTGCATGATCGGGTGTGTCATTGACTCCTGCGATGAGAGTCCAGGCAAAGAAGATGCGGCGACCAGTCTGCTGCCCGTAGGTGCGGCAGGCGGCGATGAGCTCAGCCAGGGGCCATCGTTGATTGGCGGGGATCAAGGCGGCGCGTTCGGCCTCGGTGCTGCCATGCAAGCTGATGGCGAGGTTGTAGGGGCGGTTTTCCGCCGCTAGGCGCAGGATGCCCGGTACCACACCGACGGTGCTGACGCTGATCTTGCTGGGGCCGATGTTGCAGCCACGCGTGTCGCTGATGAGGTCCAGGGCCTTCATCACGTTGTCGTAATTGTGCAGGGGTTCACCCATGCCCATGAGAACGATGTTGCGCAGCCGCTCTCCTTTGGCCCGCAGGATGCGCTGGGCATGCAGCACCTGGCCCACGATCTCGCCCGGCCGCAGATGCCGCACAAAACCCATCTGGCCCGTGGCACAAAAGACACAGCCCATGGCACAGCCCGCCTGGGTGCTCACACAGACGGTGTGGCGTCCCGTGTAGCCCATGATCACGGTTTCGATCTCCTGCCTATCCTGGAGTCGCAGCAGGAATTTTTGGGTCAGTCCATCCCCACTGGGGATGTGGGAGGCCACGGCGAGGTGATCTATCGTGTAGCCGCCTTCGCCCCCCACTTTTTCCGCCAGCCAGCGGCGCAAGGGCGGGACCCATTCATCTCGCACGGCCCGGGCTGCCAGATCCGTCTCGGCTCGGAAATGTAGCGCATTCCAGACGGTACTGACATGGGCCGGGCGCAGGCCGTCTGCCACGAGGAGATCGCGCAGTTCGTCAAAGGTCAAGTCATGGAGGGAAAGAGGCACTGCGGCACTATGCACCGCCTGCCTGCCTCTGCCACCGGGGAGTGCGGAAGGGAGGTGTCGCCATCTCAGCATGAAAACTCACTTGCTGCCACTCTCAGAGCGTGCGAATCTCTAATTCACCCTGAACGCGCTCGTAGTTCAACGGATAGAATGGTGGTCTCCGAAGCCGCATATCCAGGTTCGATTCCTGGCGAGCGCACTCTTTTGTGGCAAATGGGGCGTGGGTTTCCTTATGGAGGCTGATGACAGTTGTGGATGTGTTACTGAGCGACTCTGATGGGATTTGGCACATGCCTCACCGATATAGAAAAGTTGCCTGTAGCTCCGGGACGGCGGAACGAGGGCTGAAAATACCCTGTCACAGTTGGCGCGGGGATGGCTAGTTGGGTTCACCACCCAGGTTTTTCCATCATGTTTTCCTTTCTGAAATTTCTCGTTGCGGCGGGCATCGCCACTTTTGGCATCTGGTATGTTTTTCAATATGACAACATCACGGAGGTCACGGGCGGGGTGGCGTTTGTTTCGGTGGTAATCGCGTTTTGCCTGCTGAAATGGCAGCCAGACCTCAGCAAGAAGGAGTACATCGTCGAATACAAGAACCTGAAGTGGCTGCCGGGGGAGTTTACCCGCCACTGGCTGATCACGGGGGATACGGGGGTTGGCAAGACGACTTCGGGGTTTAACCCGCTGCTGCACCAGATCAGCATGAGCCGGCCGAATTGGGGTGGGCTGATTTTGGGAGCGAAGGGGGATGAGCACTTTTTCGCGATGGAGCACGCGGCAGGGCATGGACGCCCAGAGGCAATCTGCGTGCTGGCGGTGAGGCCAGACCGCCTGGACCGGAGCTGGAAGCCGAAGGAGCGCTACAACCTGGTTTCGGATCCCCGCCTGCCCTACACAACACATGCGAAGAACCTGGTGGATACGGGGGCATCGCTGACGGAGGGAGAGCAGTCGTCCTTCTTCAAACCGGCGGCGCAGCAGGCACTGACGAGCGCCTTTGAAATGCTGGAGACGCTGGGCAAGCCGGTGAATGTACTTCGGGCCTATGAGATTCTGACGGACAGCTCCGCGATGGAAAAGATGTTTGAGGAACTGCTGGATGCGGACAGCACTCCGGAGCGCATCAAGCTGGCGAAGTACTTTGACCAGACCTTCCTGAGTGCGAAGGCGGCAGAGCAGAAGGAGGGCCTGGTGGGCACGCTGAAGGTGATGCTGGGTTTCTTCACGCACCCGGACATTGCGGAGGTGTTTTGCTCTGACGAGCCGAACACGATCGACATCACGGATGTGGACAAGGGACGCATCTTTTGCACGGCGCTGCCGCAGACTTTCCAGACGGAGCGGCGCTACATCAACACGTACATCAAGCTGCTGTTTTACACGCATGCGATGATGCGTTTTGACAAGCCGAAGTCGGAGCGAAAGAATGAGAATCTGCTGATCGCCCTGATGGATGAATTTCAGGCGCTGGCAACGGCGAGCGAAGACGGCATTTCGGACCACAACGTGATCGACCGTCTGCGTGCGGCGAACTGCTGCCTCATCCTGGGAATGCAGAGCGATGCCTCGCTGTTCCCGGTGCTGGGCAAGGAGACGGCGCAGGTGCTGACGCTGAACTGCCGCTCCCGCATCGCCTTCCGTCAACCGGACCCTGAGGGGGCGCTGGCGGTGGCGGAATTCATCGCAAAGGTGGAAAAGAAGAAGGTGTCGAAGTCGTCCGGATTCATGGGCAAGGATGCCAGCAAATCGGTGAGCAAGGAGTGGGACTACGAGGTGCAGCCCGGTGAGCTGATGAAGATGCCGGATGCGACGGCCTGGATCGTCCACCCTTCCAAAAAGAAGGTGAAGATGCGCATCCCGGCCATGGATGGTGCCGGCAAGATCCCGGACTGGTGGAAGTGACCTGCGAGCTCTTGGCAGCCGGAGCTAGCGTTTTTCCAGACCTGCCGGTCGTCTTCCGACTAACTGTCATTCTGGCCTCAGCCAAGCATGGGCGGTCATGGGGGAGACGTGCCTTCGTTCTGACGGGGCAGCGCGGTCAAGAAACCATCTTATCTCGTCACACTTTCAGGCGGCTTGGCCTAATACCTCCTGTTAAGCCGTTGCTGTTCGTTGCATCTGCCCGCCACTTCGCGCTCCTGATTTCCAAATATCGCCCACCTCGTCATGAACAACGAAAGTCCCCCGCTCAGTCCGCGTGAAGTCCGCCTGATAGAAGTCAACGCCCTCGCCGAGAGCATCGGCCTGAACCCCAAGGTCCTCGAGCTCACCAATGACCAGAACAAGCTGAAGGATGCCAGCCGCCTCAAGGCCCTGGCTGGCAATGCTGAAGTGTATGTGGCCAACCTCAACGAGCAGGCCAACATCGCCCTCTCCGAAATCGATGCCAAAGCCGCCATCACCCGCGCGAGCGTTTACCAGTCCCAGGCTGCTGCGGTGACGGACATCGTGGCTTTTCTGGAAGACCCCAACCCAGGTGTGGATGCGGCCAAGCTGGCCAAGATCCAAACTTCCTTGGAAACCTTCAAGGAAAAGAAGGGGATCGCTGACAATGTCTCCCAACAGGTGGAGGCCGTCCGCTTTGACATGTATTCACAGGCCATTTCTGCCGCTGCCGCTCCAGAGCTCGCGGCACGCGGGTATTCCCCCGCTGAGATCAAGACCTTCAGCGAGGCAACAACCCGCCAGCTCATGGGCATCATGGCGGACCTCAAGACCGATCAGGGCATGGCCGACGACCTGGCTGCGAAGATGGGTCGCAACCTTCAAACCAACACCACCCAGATGTCGGTTTTGGACATCAATGCCAGCAAGATCCACAACGCGATGTCTCAGGCGTTTAACAACAGCCTGCTGGCAGAATTGGATGGCGAGCAGCGCTTCAAGCCAGCCCTCGAAGGCAGCTCCTACGGCCGCTTCAGCGCCAGTGAGGCCAGTAAAAATATCGAAGCAGCGGCCCTCCAAAATAACGTCGTCCTGGCTCCTGCCGTCATGGTGCACCAGCAGTTCCAGGACGCCAGCATCCCGCACGTGGGCACGGACATGACCAAAAGCGCCGTTCCCGCCGGTATTCAGCTCGTCCAGGCCAGTGACACTTTCAAAGTGAGCTCCAATCAGGTGCTCGATGAATCCGGTGCCACGGTCGCCTTTGGCAAGAACCAGATCGGCAGCAGGGTGGAGCGTTTTAAGGCGGCGGGGCTCAATGAAAACCAAGTCGAAAAAGCCGCACTCCAGGACTCCCAGCTCATCGGCACCGTGGCCCCCCTGTATGGGACGAGCGACCAGGTGAACTTTGCCATGGGCGACGGATCCATGCAGAGTGATGCCCGCGCGAAGCTCAAAGCGCTGAATGGGGATGCGACCAGCCTGATCACCCGCTCCGTCGCCAGTTCCGCTGTGGACAAGGCGCTGGGCATGAACAGCCTGGCGACCGAAAAATTTGGTTTGGATGAATCTGGCAAAGGCGTGGGCCTGAGTGTCGGCGTTGCCGGGGCGCCGATTCTCAAAGTCACCGATGATCGCAACGTCCCACAGGCTTACCTGGACATTGATTACAGCGATCCTGCCATCCAGAAAGGCCTGTCAGATCTCCAGGTCCAGGATTACATCACCGGCCAGATCGACCGCCACACGGGCAACATCTTTGTAGATCCGGGCACCACGGAGGTGCGGGGCATCGACAACGACCTCGCCTTTCCGGTCGTGGATCGTGAAACGATGATCCAGAAGGACACGACCGTTCAAGGCAAAGCCGTGGCCGGAATGCCTGCTCTCATTCACGTGGACACAGCGGACAAGATAGAGGCGCTGAGTCCTGCCGAGCTCCGCAAAACTTTGGAAACCCTCCAGCCGCCTCGCGGCATTGCCCCGCTTGAGCCGGCAGCCATTGACGGTGCCGTCAAGCGCCTGGAAGATCTGCAAGAGCATGTCAAAGAGCTGCGGTCCGGGGGAAAGCTCGTCACCCAGTTCAACGAGGGCACCTTTCGCCAAGCCACCCAGATGCAGCAGGGGGTCGTCCCGCCTACCTCGTATGTCGGTACGGCGATCCTCGAAAGTGCCAATACGGAAAGGCTCAATCTCAGCAGCAATGCCAACAGCCATCGCACCATGATCAAGGCGGAGGACGTCCCCAGCCCACGGCCGGATGATGCCTTTGCCACCTACAAGGCTGAAGTGCAGAAAACCCGGGAAGAACTTTTGAAAAACCCGAAGAGCATTGAGGACCCAGCCGTCTCCGCCGCTGTTCTCGAGGCTCAGGGAAAAGTCAGCGCTGCACAGAAGCAGCTCGCCGAAAACACCCAGGACCTCAAGGCCGTGGAAATGCGGCTGCAGAATGCCGTGGCCACCCAGAATGTGGCCCTCATCGGCCCCTTAAAGGACGCTGCACGCGGTTCCTCCGAGACACGCCAGGAAAACCTTCAAACCCTCAAAGCCGCACAGCAGGAACTGGATGCGGCCATCAATCAGGCCCTGGAACCCCTCAAGCCGGAGCTGGCGCAGAAGGCGATGGTCGAGACGCTGGAGAGCTACCGCAAGCAGGAGCCCCTCCTCCAAGAACAGGTCGCCCAAACAGGAGCCCGTCTGGAAGCCGCTCAAAAGGCCGAAAGCGCCGCCTGGGACAAGGTCATGGAAGTCGGCGGTGACCACACCCAAGAAGTCACCACCACCACCCTGGAACTGCAAAACGCGAAGGCCGCCCATCAGGCTGCTACGGAAGACCTCGCCCATGTCCAGAAGCAGCTCCCGAACCTGGAGGAGCGTGTGGCCGCCAACCAGCTTTCCCTGGAAATGGAGCAGCACCTTCAGGTCCCCCGGGTCGCCCAGCTGTCCCTGGATGTGGATCAGCCACAGGTCCGGGCTGGGGGCATGGATGTCAATGGTGCCCAGATGGCGCAGGAAGGCTCCAACCCAGTCGCCCTCCAACCCGGGCCAGACGACGCTGCCTTCCAGGCTAAAGTGGATAAGCTCATGGAAAAACGCGCCAAGCTGGAGCACCCCGATGCTGCTGACCGCATTAAAGCCTTTTTGCAGCACGGCCCCAAAGGCACCGAGGCCGCGATTGCAAAAATTGACAAGGAGATCGCCGCCGTCAATCTCGCCCGCTCCCAGGCCCAATCTGGCGTCAGCATTGATCAGCAGAAGCAGGATCTGGACAGCATGAAAACCCGCCTGCAGGAAAATAAGCAGGGTCTCAAAGACCTCCGCGAATCAGAAAAGATCCTTATCAATATCGAGCGCAAGATGGACCTCGACGGTTCCCTGAAAGAGGCTTCTCTCGGAGGCAGCATGAGCAGTGCCCAGCGCGACAGCCTGGTGCAGGAAATGAACAAGGCCATCAACGTTCGCGAAGCTCTCAAACCCCGGGAAGAAACCATGAAAAAGGACGCCAAAGAGCTGGGCGCTGACGTCAAGCAGGGGGAAAAAGCCGTTCAGGTGCGCCAGGCGATAGTCAATACCAGCCCTGCTGCCCAGGCCGCTGCCAATTCCAAGGGGCATAGCGTCTAATGTCAGGTTTATTTCTTTTTGGATTTTGCTGGTTGTCCAGCTCCCTGTCTAACAAACAGCCATGTGCTGTTTGTTAGACCGACCTGGCAGCCCCCAGATTCCGGGCGGAGGCCAGCCCCCTTCTGTCGTATCCTTATCCCGTCGTCTTTTCTTGCCACTCTGCCATCGCCCGTTACCCTTTCCATATGCCTTCTCTCACGCCTCTCCTTGCCAATTTTTCCCCTCAAGAACTCAGCCTGCTGTCCAGCTTTGGAGACTCGCGCTCCTACCAGGCAGATGAAGTGGTGATCCGTCAGGGGGATGAAAACGACCACCTGTATCTCGTCCTGAAGGGCCGTCTGGATGTGTATCAGGACGTGGATGGCACGAACAAAAAGGTGGCCTCGCTGGAATCGGGCGATTCGCTGGGGGAAGTCAGCGTTTTCGATCCTGGCCCCGCCAGCGCGACGGTGACGGCAGCATCGGAAACGGAAGTGTGGCTGATCACCCGTGACAGTCTCGACCGTTTGCACACGGCCAATCCGAAGGTGGCTTACCGGCTGCTGAGCCGCATTTCCACCTGCCTCTCCAAAAGGCTCCGACAGATGAATGACAAGGTGGTGGACTTGGTGAACCGCTAAGCCGGGGGGGCGCACCGGCGATGGAGTTTTCTCGCTGAAGATCTACTGGTTAGGCTTTTGATGTCGTCTTTTTTCTCGAGTTTAGTTGTTTGTTTGGTTTGGTGGGTTGCTCTCATGGCTGGTCGGCGGGAGATGCTGGCTGAAGAATGAGAGGGTGAGTGACATGGCATCGGCGATGGCTTTCCCAGAGAGTACGTGACCTTCCTGGTCATAGAGCTTCAGGGTGTGCGGAGTCCCCAGCCGGCGGGCCGTGGCCGCCAGTTCGAGGGCCTGTGTCACAGGCACCCTTTCGTCGTCGCGGCCATGGAGGATGAGGAGACTGGGCAGGTGTGTGATGGTGGGTTTTTGGCGGTCGAAGAGGCCACCTGCCAGTTCGGCCACGGCCTTCACGCGGGTATCATTGGCAGCTTCTGAGACGGCCAGATAGGCTCCGAGGGAAAATCCGAAGATGCCGATGGAATCGGGATGAACGGAGGGATGTCCGCTGGCGTAATCCACCGCCGCACGGATGGTTTCCGCCCAGGCTGGCCAGTGCTGGTGGATGGATTTGTCCCCACTCCAGACAGTGCCAGTGCGGTCGAAGTAATGCACGAGAATCGCCACCTGGCCTTGGGCGGAAAGCTGCTGGCAGAGTTTCACCAGCGGGCCTTTGCCCACCAGGGTGCCTGACGAGCCATGAAGCACCAGCACAGCGGGGAAACGGCCTGAGGCTTTTGGGAGGAAAGTCTCCACCTTGATTTTACGCCCGTGCGTGGTGAAGGAATCGGTCTGGCGCACAGGCCCGGCGGCGGAGGCTGGCCGGGTGCTGCAGCCTGTGTGCATCTGGGCACAAAGGCCTAACAAAAAGCCTGCGTAGAGGGTGCGTCGGTTCATAAGCTACCTCTTAAACGCCTGTCCTGCCTGCAGGGGATGGCTTGGTTTTTCGCTCCGGCTTTGAGAGGGGGCAGCTTGAGTCAGCCGTTTTTTTTGAAGCGGGCACAGCCAGTTTTGTCCGGTCATGCGAAATAGGAATGTCCCGGTTTGATTGCCGGGAGGCTGGTCACGCTGGCTTTAACGCAACCTCACATCCCATGAAAACATCCTTTAAACGTCTGTCTCTCCTTGTGCTCGTCTCCGGGCTTTTTGCTGTGCTTGGCACCAGCTGCAACACCACCCGTGGCCTGGGCCGCGATGTGAAAAAAGCAGGCGATAAAATCGAAAGAGCCGCCAGCTAGCAGAAAGCTGTTTCTTCTGAGCGTTGATCGCAGGTCCGGGAGGCCTGCGACAGCGCTCTTTTTGTATCTACGGTCCGTTCCCGGGACGTAGCATCGCCAGAATGAGCCTATTTCGGAAAAATTAACTGATTGGGCATCGCAATTAAAACAGGGGCAAACGTCATGAAATATTCCGATGACAGGACCACCTGAGGAACCTAAACTAAAGCACGTTATTTTCGTTGTTATGGATACCCCCACTCCATCTGGCTCTGGCCCAGTGGTCGCTCCGCAGTCTGCGGCGGTCACCTCCCATACGCTGTATCCAGGTGGTGCCCCTGAGGTGGACTATGACCAGACGATCAAATTCAAGACGCCGGGTTCGGGGATGACTGTTTTTAATCGTTACAAGTTGGAGCGTGTGCTGGGCCGTGGTGGCATGGGCGTGGTGTGGCTGGCAGATGACCTGAAGCTGGAGCGCCCCGTGGCCCTGAAATTTCTGCCGAGCCTGATCGGGCTGGACCCTGCTGCGGTGAAGGAGCTGAAGACGGAAACCCGCCGTGGGCTGGAACTTTCGCACCCGCACATCGTGCGCATCTACGACTTTGTGGATGATGAGGATGCAGCCGCCATCTCGATGGAATTTGTAGATGGCAAAACGCTGTCCGAACTGCGGATGGGCACGGAGTTCGGGGTTTTCACCGTGGACGATATTTCGAGGTGGTTGCTGGGCGTCTGTGATGCGCTGGATTACGCGCATTTTCAGCGCAAGCTGATCCACCGTGACCTGAAACCTGCGAACATCATGCTGACCTCCAAGGAGGCAGTGGCCAAGATCGCCGACTTTGGGATTGCGCGCAGTCTGTCTGACACGATGAGCCGCCTCTCCGTGGCCAATCTGGGCACCAGCGGCACCCTCCCCTACATGAGCCCACAGCAGGCCATGGGCGAGCGCCCGCAGCCGACGGATGACGTGTACTCCCTGGGTGCGACAATTTACGAACTGCTCACGGGCAAGCCGCCATTTTATCGTGGGGACCTGCCCACGCAGATCAACTCGAAGATCCCGCCTTCCGTGCAGGAACGACGCACGGAGCTGGAGATCCACTCGAAGGAATCCATTCCTAAAGTTTGGGAAGAGGCCATCGCTGCATGCTTGCACAAGGAGCCGACCCTGCGGCCGAGCTGTGCTGGTGCTCTGGCCGAAATGCTGGGCCTGAGGCCTGCCACGGTGACCATTCGTACAGGATCTTACGCGGCAACGGCGGCAGCTCACTCACGCAGCATGTCCCAAAAGGCTGGCAGCCGTGCGCCTCTCATCGCCGCTGCGGCGACGGTGATCCTGGGCGTGGGTGCTGCCGCTTATTTCTTCGTCAATTCACAGACTGGATCCAAGAAGCCTTCGGAGACCAAACCTGCAGGCACAGTGGCTGCGGCATCCCAGCCGAAAAAAGAAACGGTGAAAAAGGGTGATGAGGGGGAGCCGAAAAAGGCCCCTTCCAGCTCTGAACCCACTCTGGCCAAAGTGCCGCCTGTTACGCCAGCTACCCCGGAGCTTCCGACTGCTAACAGCCCAGCATCCACGTCACCCGAACGTACGGTGACGGGGGGCCCGCCTGGCTACAAGTCGCCGACGTTGACTTCAATCCCGTCTCCTGCAAGCACATTGCCGAATCCGGCTCCAGGAATGCCCACCCAGCCAGATCCCCTGGCCCTGCCTGGAGTTACGACACCAGGGCCGACGCTGCCAGCCATGACGGCTCTGCCCGGCGCCATCCCTGGGACAACGGCAGCACTTCCTCCTGCCCTCGTGGCGAGTTCCCAGATGCCTGCGGGAGGGCTGTCGCTGACGCCTGATCCTGCGGGTGCCACCCAAGGAGCACTGACGGGGGCGATGCCTGCGGCAACGACGACACCACCACTGCCGCCTGGATTTGAAATTCCCCCGACCGGGCTGGTTTTGACCCAGCCTACTTTGCCTGAACCGACCACGGGCTACTGGACGCTGGAGCAGGTGTTCCCGGTGCTGCCACACGCGACTTATTCGCCGAAGGGCAAACGCTACCTGCTTTACCGGACCCAGTCATTGCTGAAGGAAAAAGGTCTCTACACGGCGACGGTGGACGGTGCGGAGGGCAAAAGCACCCACAATGCCATCGTGCTTTTCCAGGTGCGCAGCGGTCTGCTGCCCAATGGGCTTCTGGATCTGCCGACACTTGCTGCCCTGAACCTATCTGCTGAAGAGGACAAGCCGGACTGGAATTCTCCTTCGGGCGGCGGTTCATCTGGCAATGGGCCCCGGCGTCGCTCGCAGGCCAAGGAGGAGCCAGGATTCCTCCAGAAAACGGGAGATACCCTCAAGCGTCTGAACCCGTTTGGAAAGTGACGGGGGTTTGGTGGGAAAAAGGCTCCTGAACTTGACTGCGGCATTCCCTATGGTTGGGGCATAGGCAGCTACCGCTCAGCCCACTTTGGGGCTTTGCTGAGGCAGGGCTGGAGCGTTGGCTTTTTGCCATTTGCCGTCTGCGTCCTTGGTCTTTCCAAGGGCGGCGCCTACGCTCTCTTTTTGCTCTTGGGCAGCTTCTTCTAGCTGCTCGTTTTTGAGTTCGCGATCGCGGGCATCTATGTCGTTGTCACGATCGAGGTCCTCGCTCTCACGATCTGCCGCATCAATGCGGCCGTCGCGGTCCAGATCATGGGTGGCGTCATCCGCCAGGTCCACATCCCCATCCCCGTCGAGGTCACGAAGGGAATTGTTCTTGGGGCGTGATGGCGGTGGCATGAGAATTACTTGCCCAATTTCACGCTTTTGATCGCCTGCTGCATGCCCTGATTGTTGGCGGCAGGATTGACGTGTTTGCCGTCGATGTTGATTTTGCGGCCGATGGCTTGGCCTGTTTTAGGGCTAAGGTCGTTCATCTTGTCGACAGCCTGATCAATCTTTTTGTTCAGGTCATCCATCTGGGGTCCTTTGGGGCCGTTTTCAGCGCTTTTGCTGATGCTTTTCAGCTCCTTCATCATGGAGTCAAAGCGTTCGCCATCGAGCTTGGCCTTGCCGGCGGCCAATTTGTCGGACTCCATTTTGGAGAGGATTTTTTCGAGGGTCTCGAGCCATTTTTTCAACTCTTCGGCGGCGGTGGAAATGACATTGTCAGACATGATGATGAAGGCTTGAAGGGGTTTAGCGGGGGGCGCGCGCAGCAGGGTTGCTAGTCATTTCATAAGGCTGGGCGCGCAAAGGATGGACGGAACTGCGATAAGTTTTCTTTTCGTGTCCTGGGTGGGTGACGAGAAGGTAGTAACGAGTCCAATGCAGTCCGGCATCGCGGCTGCCGATGCCTTCGGCCCAGCGGCGTGCTTCGGCACCTGTCATTTCACGCGGCAGGAAGGCGATGTGGAGGTTGGAATTGACCCAGCCACGGTCGTCATGATCCACCCAGAATTCGATGCGGCTGCCTACGGGAATGACATCGGTATCTGAAAGGAAGGATGGCGGAGTGGCGCAGGCCCCGAGGAGGAGCAGGGCAAACAAGCCAAGCAGGAGGCGGAGTGGATGGGAGGTGCTGGATGAGGAAGGCTGCATGTGCGCTCAGAGGATGATTAGCCGGTCAGGTCTCGTGTGTGACAGGCGGGGGAATAATGACCGGGGCCTTGTCCGGGAGCATGGGGCTGCCAGGGCTTTCGGGCGGGTCTTCCCCATCTCGGCCGGGACGTGGGATGAGATGAGTGACAGTCGCCATGGTGGCAGGTGGGGGCGGGGCTGGCGGCTCCTGGTAATGACGGCCAAACCAGTGGCCAAAACGGTCGTCCCAATAAGCTTTGCTGGCATGGCGTTTGAGTTCCATCTCCTCTTTCCCGATCTCGCGGTAAGGCTCGCCCCAGCGGCGTATGGCTGCGGTGAGGAGGACGAGCAGCAGAACAAGCCCGGCTGCTTTGTGTCTTTCGGTCGCGAGGGCACTGGCGAAAAGCAGGAAGCCGACGCCGTACAGATCAATCTGGGGCTTCCACCGGCGGTAAAATTCAAGAATGGATGACCAGATGCCCATTTTCGGCGACGAGGATTCCTGAGGTGGGTTTGCCTGCCATGAGGGCCTCGCGCACGGCATGGCGGCACTGGCTTTCGGCGGTGGTCCGCATGCGGCGTACGCCCAGACGGGGTTCCACGCCCTGTGAGACCAGAAGGTCGATCACCCCCTGTCCGGCGGTCAGTTCATAGCCTTTGTTGCGCAGGTTTTTCAGCTCTTTGTTGAGCATGATGCCGGCGATTTGCTTTTGGGCGGCGTAGCCCAGCTTTTGGAAGACGCAGCGGACATTGAAGCGGGCCAGGACTTCGGGGCGGAGTTCTGCGGCGGCAAGATCTTCAATGAACCTTTCGATGGTGGCCATGGGGCTGTTCTTCAGCTCCATGAGGGCGTCGGCACCGATGTTGGAGGTGGCGACGATGTAGAAGTTGCAGAGGTTCAGCGTCTCGCCGTTGGCGACGGTGATGCGGCCGGCATCGAGCACCTGGAGGAAGATGTCGAGCACGCGAGGGTGGGCCTTTTCGATTTCGTCAAAGAGGATGATGCCGCGGCCCTCGGCCCGGTCATAAAAGCGGCCCATGTTGCCGCGGCTGCTTTCGCCCTGGCCTAACAACAAGCCCAGGGATTCCTGGTTCTGGTACTCAGACATGTCCAGGCGGATGCAATGCTTGCCGATGTCCTGGTAGAGATACTCGCAGAGAAGCAGGGTGATTTCCGTCTTGCCGACGCCGGTGGGTCCCAGGAAAAGGAAGGTGCCTTTGGGCCGGCTGGGATCGCTGAGGCCCAGCTCCCCATTTTGGACGATGGGGACGACTCGCGGAATGACATGATCCTGCCCGATGATGCGCTCCTGAAGATAGGGCGGCAGGCCGCGAATGTGCTCTAGGTCAACCATGCTTGTGATCGGGAAGGCGGTGTGCAGGGTTCACTTTTTCTTTCCACCGCTGAAGCCCTGGGAGGAGGTGCGGATGCGGATGCGCTCAGCTTCTTCGAGTTCCGTGATGCGCTCTTTGGCTTTTTCCAGTTGGGAGCTGGCCTGGTCGCGTTCCTGGATGGTTTTGGCGAGGTAGAGCTGGATTTCCTGGGCTTCCTCTTCGGCATCCTTGAACTCAAGCCGCTTCTTTTCCAGGTCTTTCTGGAGGTTGGTGAGCTTGGTCATGGTCAGCTGCAGAGACTGTGTTTTGGCCACGAGGCTTTGGCGCTCTTGGTCGAGGAGGCTGCTTTTGGGCACTTCGCTGCGGGAGGGCTCGACGACGCCTAGCACGACGCCGCGTGACTCCATCGGTGTGGCGGGCAGCCGGGTGTCCCACCGGGCGTCCTGTTCCACACGGTAAACGGTGTGCGCTTCATGCATTTCACGGCGGTCCTTGCTGGGCAGCCTGCCGACATGATAGGCGTGTACTTCTTCGTTCAGCCGCACGCGGGAGCTGTCGTGGGGATCCATGGCCCGGCCCTTGGGCCAGCCGCCGACGACGGTTTTGGAGTAGGTGGGGATGTAGGCCAGCTCCTGCTGATCTGGCGGCAGGGCATAGGGATCATCCGAGAGGGGGACTTCCTTGGTGGCACAGGAGGCGAGCAGGGCACCGGTGGCGGCGAGGGCAAATCGAGTGAAGGGTGTCATGGCGTGGTGCTGGGAGGAGTAGTGGTGTCATCGGCATCAGAGTCCTCTGACACCAGGCTGCTGACTCGGGCGGCGCGTTCAGCCGTGCGTTTTTGTTCTTCGGCCTTGCGGGTGGCTTCAGCGACTTTGGTGGCCTGCTCAGAGCTGGCGGCTGTCTCGGTCTGGGCCCGGTTGTAGGCTTCTTCGGCCAGCTGCCAGCTGGAGGTGGCCTTGTTGCCCTGCTTGAGTCCGGCGATGCTGGCCATCTCGGGTTCGAAGACGTCCTGAGTGTAGATGTAAAACTGGGTGCCGGCGCCGACTCGGACGAAGTCCAGATCCTGCTCCAGTTTCTTGGTGAGGAGGCCTGAGTAGGCGGAGGCTGCCTGGGAACCGCCGCCGAGGGCGGCATTGCGGCTGTTGTTTTGGGGGACCAGGCCATACACGGACTGGAACTGGTCCTGTTTGTTGTTCATGATGCCTTCGAGGGCTTCGGCCACGAGGATTTTAAGCTCGGCGTATTGGTCGTTTTTGATGATCTGGCCCCGGATGCCGGCGGAGCCGTCGGTGATGGAGTAGGTGCCATCGGAAAGGCGCTCGTGATCCAGGGCGACTCCGCTGATGCTGTATTCGCGGCCATCGGCCCAGACAAAGGTAAAGCTGCCGGCGACTTCGATGCGGTCACGCGACCTGCCTTTGCCCGCCTTGGCCTGCACCTGAGTGCCTGCGGGGACGATGAGGCGCTTGTTCCAGTAGATGTCCTCGGTCACCAGCGCGAGAACGGGAGTGTCCAAGGAGGAGGAGTCCACGGTGATGACGAGGGCGGCTTTGATGAGGAGGCCACGCGGGGCGAAAAGCTTGGGCTCCTTGGCAACGTATGGCTCGGGCGCAGTGTTGGAGACGTGGACGAGCTTGGGGAATGGCGGAGCCTTTTGGGGTTTCTTTTGGCTGCTGCCCATGGGGATGAGCGTGGGGGCCGGTGGTTTTTTGGGCGTGACGATGAGTTTGTCCACCTGCTGGCCGCTGCCGACGGTGGCGGTGCGTTTTTCACCCAGGGCGACGGTCTTGTCCTGCAGGGCGACCTGTGCCTGGGGGCCTGCGGAGGCAGGCGCGGCATTGACCGGTGGCGGCTGCTTTTTGGTGAGATAAAAGGCCCCGCCAGCGATGCCGAGGACGACGACCAGAAGGCCCATCTGCACGCCGGTTTTTTGGAGATACTTGGTCATGGCAGAAAGGAGGGGCTATTTGCTGTTGTCCGCCGTGGCATCGCCAAAAAGGGCAGGGGAGATCTGGCTGCGGCCGGCTTCAGGCAGCTCGATGCGGAAGTCCTGATTGATGGAGAGGCCTTCGCGCCCACCTCCTGGGCCGCCCTGGAGGAGGACATCCATAAGCACCTTTTGGCCGGGAGGGGCGACGCCGCTGCAATCCACCATCTGGGCATTGTAGCTGCGTTCCCCCACGCGGATTTTCACACCGCTGGGCTCGAACTCGTAAGTTTCCGTCCCGGTGTTGACGAGGTGGCAGCGGAAGGCGGTGATGTCCTTGGAGGGATTCCGCTGGATCTCATAGATGGTAGTGGTGACGCCTTTGAATGTGGAGGTCATGTCCAGGCCGTTGCGTTCCAGCCAGCCTTGGAAAAGGCCGGGGTTGAGTGACTGGAGGGCCTTGCGGCTCTTGATCTTGCTGAGCATGCCGACGAGTTCTTCCGAATTGAAGTCAATGCGGTTTTTGACCACCTGATCCGGAGTGGTGGGGGCTGCGGCATCCTTTTCCTGCGGTGGGGAGACGATGACGGCGAGGTTGGCCTCATCGGAAGGGACGAAGCGCAGCAGATGGATGTGGCGGGAGGTGCGCACTGTCGCGTGGCAGGGTTCCCCAGGTTTTACCAAACGGACGACGAGGGTGTCTCCGATGACGTTTTCATAATGGACGATGGCGACTTTGGCCTGGGTCATTTGCGCGGCCGCATTGGGGTCCGTCACCAGTCCAAAGCCTGTGAGCAGAGTGATCTTTTCCGGGAAGGTGATGGTGGTGGCGACGGTGGCATTGATGGCGATGTCGTGGACCAGTTTTTTGGAGTCCAGCATGACGAGCTCACGCCCCTGCTGCACCTGCGCCTGTGTCGTGAAGGCGGAGAGGAGAGTGAGGGAAAGGAGGCAAAGGAAGGGTCTCATGAGTCGCTGATTTTCTCCAATTCGTACTTCACCATCTCGTCAATGACAGAGGGGAAGGCTTTGTTGCGGCGGATGTCCGGGTTCAGTCGCCAGAAGAGCCGCAGACGGAAGCGGTAGGTCTCATTCTGTTCCTTGTTGTTGAATCGGCTGCGGCGATAGACAAAACCGGTCGCCTCCGTGATGGAGACCGTTTCACCCGTGCCCAGGAGGGCGTTGGTTTCGATGCTGAAGGTCTGGTGGACAGACTGGTTCCTGAAGTAAAGGTTTTCAGTTTCCAGCTTTTTGCGAATGAGGCTGTAGCTCTTTTTGGTGCAGAGGAGAGGCAGCCGCTGAGCGTGGGTGATGCCCTCGGGACCCCGGTCGAAAATGGCCTCCACGGCCATTTCGGAGAGGTTGAGGTGCATGGGCTTCATCTTGTTGTAGTTCACACCGGGGGCGATGTAATAGCCGCCGCTGGTGTCCATGACGACGAAGGGGGGGCGGGCCTTCAGCTCCTCTGACATGAGGACGAGGTACCAGGCGCATGTGGAGGCGACGATGCAGGCGACGACGAACCAGAACACAGCCGTTTGGTCACGCGCAATGAGCGTGTCGATGGCACCTTTTTTCTTGGGTTGGGCAGTGGCCATGTCAGGGTTTCTTTTCAGAACTGGAGAACTCTTCCAGGGAGTAGGTGATGTCTGAGCAGACGAACATGAAGCGTTTGTTGGCACGCAGGCTGGGGTTGCGCTGCCATTGCATGGTGGCACTGACCAGGAAGGACTGGACGACGGTCTCCTTGAGCGTGGGATCGAAGCTGACGCGGATGAGCTGGCCTTCGGTGCTGGTGATGGCGCTGCCGTCGTCAGGATTGTGGACGATGTCCACACGGCCGAGTTCGAGCATCTGGTGGATCTTGCGTTTGTCGAAATCAAAGCTGTTGTCACGGATGTCGAGGCGGGCCTGATCCAGCCCGTTGCCGATGAGTAGCTGTTCGAGACGGTCGTTGTTCACGGGGCCTTTGGGGCCGCGGTTGAGCAAGGTTTCCATGAGCAGCCGGGTATGGAAGTCTGCGGCTTCGTTGAGGTCCTGGGGTTTCATGTCCCGGGCCATGAAAACATCGTGCTGTTCAATGGGGACGAAGAGCATGCGCCCACGGCCGAGGAGGGCCTGCCCGTGGAGGTACCAGCCCGTGCCGATGATGCAGCCGCAGGAAACAAGGAACCAAAAAATGGCCAGCTTGTCCTTGGCTATGAACATGTCAGTGACGCCTTTCATGAAAATCGAAGTCTGCTCTTAACTGCCTGCTTTTGATGCGGTGGAGGCTGCCCCGCCCATGGCACCTGCCCCTCCGGCCATCATGCCCACGCCCACAGCTGCCCCGGCTCCGGTAGCGGTGAGGGCGGCCCCGCCGGCGGCCATCGCGGCCCCAGAGGCAGCCTGGACCCCCGCACTGGCCATGCTGGAAGTGCCGGAGATCAGGCCCATGCCGATTTGTGCACCGGTGGTGACGGCTTTGCTGACCACCTTGGGGGCGACAAAAAGGGTGACGAGCATCCAGAGAATGCCCAAGATGACGGGCAGGCTGCTGGTGAACATCGTGAGCAAGGTGGCGATCTGTCCGACGCCCGCCACAGGGCCGAGAATGGAATCAAACAAGTCCGGCCCGGATTCGATGACGGCGATGCCGAAAAGCATGCCCAGCCCCCAGCCCAGCGGCCAGAAGCAGATGCCGATCATGCCGATGTGATATTTTACGGCGGTGTCACGTGTCTGCTCAAAAACGAGCATGCCCAGAAAGAGAGGGCCTGCGGCACTGCCGAGGTATAGGGCGATGATCTGGATCTGGAATCCAATCCAGAAGAAGACATACATGATCATCGCGACGAGGGCCATCATCCAGGCGATGACGACCTTCACATAGTACTCCACCCAGGTGAGAGGATTGAAGATGCCGAGGACGATCTCCGGGGCGCTGCCGGTATCAAAGGGGGCGGAGGCAAAGCTGTCACCCACATTGGTCAGCATGGAGATGGGGTCCACGCCCAGTTCCACCAGAAGGTCATTGCCCAAGGTGGCCTGGGTGGACAGCATCCAGGGGCCGTAGAACGGCATGATGGTGACCAGGAGACCCGAGACGATGATATGCCTGACGATGCCTGAGAGATCTCCGCCGATGATTCCCTTGTAGCTTTGGATGAGCAGACCCGCGAAGACCAACACAAACATCAGCAACTGCAGCACCTCACTGCAACGTGCACAGACATCCGCCAAGTTGTCATAAAAAAACGACATGTCGAAGTCCATAGTGCGTCTGGGTAAGCGGTGGCTGCTGTGGAAGGGTGGAAAAAGGCGGACGGTATCCCTTTACATCAGTTGGCGTCTCCGCCGGATGCTTCGGGATTTTCAGCGCCTCCGCCGGCATCGCGGCGGCCCCAGGTGAGATTGGGGATGAGAGGTCTGGCCGTGCCCCCGGGAGCGACCCCGCCAAAGGGAATGGGCGTGTAGGTGCCTGGGGGTGTGGGGGGGGCGTCAGGATCACCGGTCTTGTTCATGTGCTGCGCCTCTTCCTGTTTGCCCTTGGCAATGATCTGGGCCTGGGTGGTCAGCTCTTTTTGCGTCATGTCCGCATCGGCCTGGGCCACCAGGATGGTCTGATTGCACTCTTCAATCTGGCCTCTCAGCACGGTGAGCATGGCATTGAGCTTGTGGATGGAGGCCAGATCCATGGCTTCCTCGATTTCCTGGACGACCTGGGCCACTTCGTCGTTGAGCGTCTTCTTTCTGGCCAAGGCCTTTTCCCGCACTTCTTTGAATTCTTTGAACTGGGCCATGACGGCGGATTCCAGACGGTATTTTGCCGGATCGCGGTTCACTTCGGCCCCATCCTTGCGGGTGACTGTAGCTCCGATGGGTTCCATGAGCCCGAAGGCGTCATCGGCGAAGACCTCGGCCCCGGTCAAGGCTCCGAGCATGGCGCGCTGCTCATCCTTGGTTTTGAGCGTGGTGGCGGAGGAGATGACATCATTTTTGATGATCTGGACAGACCCCAGGTTGATGCTGGCCGGCTCCCCCATGCGGTCCAGGCTGGTTTGCAGCTTTTCATTCTGAAGCTGAGCTTCGTTGAGGATCTGGGTGAGTTTGGCTGAAAGCTCTGACTGACCCATTTCCAGCGTGGGTGCGCTGGAGACGACGACAGCACCCTGGGCGAAAGCGCCCGAGGCGACCAGGAAGGAGGCAAGGATAAGGGCAGATGTTTTCATGATGTGGGCGGGTGAGGGATGTGACCGGCGTTATTCGACGACTTCGATGACCACCTTGCGGGGTTCGACGAGCACGCCGTCGGTCGTCACGTGCTCTGGGACGGGGACTTCATAATAGCGACGCTGGATGGAGGAGTCCTCGCTGGGCCGTTCGGCATCGCGCTTCACCCAGTAGAGCTCCTTGATGGCATCGCTGCGGCCTTTGTTGTAGCCGTCGAGGTACTTTTGACGGACTTCGTTTTTGGCGAAGCTGTCGCTGATGGCACCGGCTGCATAGCCTGCGACGGCACCGGTGATGAGGCCGGAATTGTCTTCGAGAAAGCTGCCGTCACTGCCGCCGCCGGAGCTTCCACTGCCACTGCCGCTGCCGCTGCCGCCAGAGCTGCCCGATGAGGAATCGTCGTCGCCATTGAGGAGATTGTCACCGATGAGGGCCCCGATGAGCCCGCCCGAGGCGGCCCCGAGCAGGCCTTTGTTCATGGTGCCGTCACTGCTGGTGCAGGAGGCCAGCGCGATGCAGAGACCGCTGAGGAGGATGAAGTGTCGTTTCATGCTTTGGACTTGGCTTGGCTGAGGATCATTTTGTAGGCGTCGCCGCCGAATTCTTTGAGCTCTTCATTCTGGCGCTCAAAGGCCTCCCCGGAAGTGGCGGAGGCGAGGATCATTTCCTTGGAGGCCTGGTGGCGGCCGATGGCGATGCGGGGGCGGCCAGTGGCCTCGTGGTAGTAGACGAAAGAGCCGTACGGGTCCGTCTTCATTTCCGAAGGGTCGGGGAAGCTGGTGACCTGTTTTTTGGTGATGGAGGGGATGCGGAAGCCCTCGCTCATGCTTTCCACATCGCGCTGGTCCGGCTGCTTCAGCATGAACATGATGCGTGAGTTGCCGACGACGGAGGAGCGCACGGGGTGGTCTTTGATACGGCCGAACTGCTGGATGATGGAAAACACCCAGCAGGAGTACTTCCGCATACGCTCGTAATATTCGCGGGTGATGCGGTCGCCATCCGGCATGGCGAGGAAGGCGGAGAGCTCCTCGAGAATCACGCGCTTGCGGGTGGAACGCGGGCGGCTCATGATCTCCTTCCTCAGGTCATTGGTGATGAGGAATGCGGCGACGGTGCGCAGCTCCTTCGCGGATTCAGGGATGTAGGACAGCTCAAAGTGGACCACCTTGCCGCTCAAATCCACGTTGTTGACGCCATCCAGAATGGAGCCGTAGCGGCCTGTGCGGCTCCAGGGTTCTAACAACATGCGTAACAGGCCGAGATCCTCATGGGCGCGGCGCTGGCGGCTTTCCAGGTTCAGCAATTCCACGAACTGGCTGTGCGTGGGCATGTCCTCGGCCTTCATGAGGGTGTAGGCCAGGCTCATCAGATCCCACTGGTTGCCGGGGTTGTTCAGGTAATCCTCGACGATTCCCGGATCTATGGCCAGGCGGTTCAGTTCATGCGCCTCTGCGTTGCCTTCCAGTATCTCCGCACTGAAGTCCATCCAGGCATCGGCCAGGACGGTGCCTTGGGGCATCTTGCGCCGCCGCCATTCTTCAGCGACATTGACACGGCGTGCGGCCTCAAAGCGGCCTTCGGGACTGCGGCTGGCCCAGGTTTCAAACTGGTCCACATAGATGCGTTCGATCTGCTTGGAAAGGAGCGCCTGGCGGATGCGATCCTTGTCAATGTCCGGCGGCGGGCCCGCCATGAGGTGGGCGATGGCGGTGGCTCCGCCGAGCTGGTCGGAGGTCAGCGGCAGGCCGCGGGTGTCAAAGTAGTTGAAGGTGAGGTTGCCATTGGGCTGCACGATGATGGGCTTGCAGCCATACAGGCGGGTGAAGA
Source organism: Verrucomicrobiota bacterium (assembly GCA_040386955.1). Classification (GTDB taxonomy): domain Bacteria; phylum Verrucomicrobiota; class Verrucomicrobiia; order Verrucomicrobiales; family Verrucomicrobiaceae; genus Prosthecobacter. The sequence continues at coordinate 94,659 of JAZKER010000008.1, read as the reverse complement.
GGTTGTAGGACAGGCCTTCCTCCACAATGGCGGTGTAGTCATAGTAGGGGGCGGTCTGGGTGAGGAGGTCAATGGTGAAGACCGACTTGCCCGCCCCGGAGGCCCCGAACATGATGCCGTGCTCCGGCCGCATGGCCCCTTTGTTGCCCACGAAGGTGGTGGTGCCGACGAGGGCTCCGCGCGGGCCGTCATAGATGGCTTCGGCCTCGGCCAGGTCGCCTGTGGGTGTGCTGGAGACGGGCAGGAGGTCGGCCAGGTTGACATCCTCGACGTAGAGCTTGAAGTCGTTGTAGTTGGCCCACGTCCAGCCGGGCATGCAGAGCTGCCAGTAGTTGCGCACGCTGGTGGGCAGGGTGGGCTCATAGGCCTGGGCACCGCCGAGTTTCAGGATGGAGTTTTTGATGGCGGAAAGCTTGCTGGCGCAGTTGTCCGGATTGCGGTCCCACACACGCACGATGAGGTGCATGCGGTAGGGCACGACTTCATTGGTGGTGAGGCGGCGGATGCGGGTGCGCAGCTTCATCAGCGTGGCTTCCAGCGAGGGGGTGATCTTGCCACGCTCCAGCCGCGCCACTTTGCCTTCGGTGGCGACGCGGTCTTTTTCGACGTCGCCGGCTTCGATGTTCGCGACGATCTGGTAGTCCAGAATGTCCATCTGCGTGAGCAGCCGCATCATGCCGATGTAGGTGAACTTGGGCAGCGTCTTCATGACGCAGATGCCCTGGTAAAAGCCGTCCATCTTGAAGGTGGATGTGCCCATGCGGTAAGGGGCCGCATCGCTGTTGAAGCACATTTCACAGACGGTCTTGGAGGGGTCGTAAATGTCCTCCAGCTTCAGGGCTTCATTCTCAAAGGCGCTGGGATTGAAGTAACGGTAGAAAGCCTCAAAATGCTCCATGTTGTCCATGGGGGCGATGCGACCTCCCAGGCTGCCCAGTTGCTGGCGCAGGGCTTCTTCCAGCTCGGCCTGTTCGCGCTTGGCGGCTTGCAGCAGTTCCTCGTAATAGGCCCTGCCGCCACCCATGGACTTGCCCTGGATTTTGGAGGTGAAGTAGAATTGCAGATGCTCGCGGCGCAGCTGGTGGTTGCGGATCTTTTTGTCGTAGCGGTTGTAGCGTTCTTCACGCTGGCGGGTGGACCAGCGGTCCTGCGGCAGTTCCTCAGTGTTTTGGCGGTAGCGCTCCAGCTCTTTGCGGTAGTCGCTGTCCACACTCCAGGAGACCTGCATGCGCAGTTCCGGGCGGATCATGCGCAGGAGCACCCGCAGGTTGTCCTCCAGGGACATGAGCCAGGAGGCATCCGTGTTTTCCGTGTCGGGCATCTCCACGTTGTACCCTTTGCCGATGGCACCTCCACGGGCGAGACCGCGATAGATGATGAGGTCCTCGTCGAGGTAAGAATTCACGAATTTCGCCATCGCTTTAAATGTCTTTCTCCTTGGTCGGATCATCCACCCATGGCAGGGAGATCGGCTCGACCTGTTTGGGGGAGAAATAGGGGTTGTTGCTGGCCTTGATGATGAGCCACTCTCCCAGTTCCACATCGTAGGAGGGGGGCTTGCCCTGCTTCAGGCCGAAGCAGTAGGCCGAGACGACAATGAGGGGAATGGAGGCAAAGACGATGGCCAGCAGCATGTTCGGATTGGCCTCACCCGCGAACTTGCGAAAGATGAGCATGGACAGCCCGAGGGCGAGCATGAAGAAAAGGGCATTGAGACCTTCGAAGCCGGCGATGCCCTGCTGGGTTTCGCGGCCTTCATTGGTTTCGTGAAGCCGTACGGACTGCTGTTCCATGACAGTTGGCGGTAAGGGCGGGTACCCCCTGGTGAACGGATCCCGTTCACCAGGGGGTGTGTGCCTGTGCGGGCTGCCTAACGGTTAGTTCGCGCCGCCCATGTTGACGTTTTCGATGTTTTCGCCACCGCCGGAAGCATTGAACATGACCTTCACAATGATGAAGGAAAGGCCGCCGATGCCAGCACCCACCAGGCCGTAAAGCACACGCTCAGTCTGGCCCATCATGAACATGACGGCGGAGAAAAGCAGGCCGCCGAAGGCCAGAACCAGGCCAACCATGTTGAGGATGCTGACGACGCCGCTCATGCTGCCGGCGAGAGATTCTTCTGTGCCTGCCTGGGCAAGCGGCATGGTGAAGCGGAGGATGTTGACTCCTGCCATTGTGATTGCGACTGGGCTCATAGTATTGCGATGGTGTTTGTTGTGTTTGGGTTAGCTTGCGGGCACGGCGGCCTTCTGCTGCCAGTGGTTATCCTTTCTGTTTTTGGGTGTGACAGATTTTTTTTGAAGTCCCGCCTGGGGCCGGTTTCTGAGGCAAAATGGCCCGGCCCTTGAGCGCGTTGCGCAGGGTTTTCTGAAGCTCCGCCTGGAGCTGCTCCGGAGACGAAAAAGGTCAGCCCACCAGCGCATTGCGCAGGGCGGCGAGTTCTTCCTGCACAGACTCGTCCGTTGGATCGGAAAGGGTGGCTGCCACGAGATCCCGCATGATTTCCCGGAAGCGTTTGCGCAGCCTGGAGATGGATTGGCGCACGGCATCGTGGCTGATGCCGAGCTGGGCGGCCATCTCGGCATCATTGCCGGAGCCTGCCTGGGAAGGATCCAGCCGGCTGCGGAGGAGTCGAAAGTGCTCTTCTTTCCCAGCAGCGGCCTGCTCTTTGGCCAGCTGGTCCACGGCGGCTTCAATGATGCGCAGGGCGCAGAGACGCTGGTAGATGGATTCCGGGGTGCGGTGATCGGCCGGATCAATGGTGATCTCGTCCTCGGCCTGGGAGGCTTCGATGGAGACGATCTCGCGCCCGCCGCCGCGTTTTTGGGCGTTGGCCTGCCGCTGCCAGTGCTTGATGTGACGGCTGAAAGCGGTGAGCAGGTAGTTGCGCATTTTCCCCATGGACGCATCAGCCATGGAAAAGAGATCCTTCTCGAGCGCAAAGCTGAAGAAACTCTGGGTCAGATCTTCGGCATCAGCCGGAGGGAGGCCTTGATAACGGGCATAAGAGTAAATGGGGCGCCAGTAGATCTGGCAGAGTTCATCCAGGGCCAGCCGTCCACGACGCGAATCACCCACGTCACGCAAAGCTAAAACGACGCTCCATCGGGTCGCGGGAAAACCTCCATGATGTGTGTGTGAATTCATGTGCAGAGGGGGGATAAGGCGAATTTCCTGTGAACGGCGCATTTGGCAACCTGTGCGCTGCAACTTCTGAAGAAATATCCGTCACAAAAGCTTGGTTATGTGGCTAATAACGCCGTTGTCCACGCTTTTTGACAAATCGGCGGCTTAGAAAGCGCCGCTGGTTTTCTTTTAAAAACAAGCATCCAAAATCTATATTTCACTACGCTATGGGAAGTACGCCCGCTCACAAAAAACCCACAGCCAAGTTGAACGGATTGGACCCGTTAGGACTGCTGGACGGAGTTTTGGGAGGGCAGGCGACGGACTGGGAGCCGCCCATGGCGGAGGAACTGGAGCCGCTGTTTCCCGGCTACCATGATTTCCAGTTCATTGACCGGGGCGGTATGGGGGCGGTGTATGCAGCCACGCAAAAGTCTCTGGAAAGGCGGGTGGCCATCAAGATATTGCCGCCGGAGATGGGGCAGGACATGGCCTTTGTGGACCGCTTCCATCAGGAAGCCCGTCTTCTGGCCCGCCTGCAGCATCCGCACATCGTGGCGGTGCATGACTTTGGGCGCAATGCCTCGGGGCATCTCTTCATCGTCATGGAGTATGTGGAGGGGACCTCGCTGCTGGATGTGATGAAGCAAGGGCAGATGCCTTTGAGCAAGGTGTTGGAAGTCATCACCCAGGTGTGTGAGGCGCTGCAGTTTGCCCATGATCATGGGGTGATCCACCGTGACATCAAGCCGACGAACATCCTGCTGGATGTGTGGGGCCGGGCGAGGGTGGCGGACTTTGGCCTGGCCAAACTGGCTGCAAGCTCTCAGCATGCGACGACGCAGAGCCGGTCTGGCATGGTGATGGGCACGCCGGGATATGCCGCGCCAGAACAGCGCCGCGCTGAGGCGGACCTGGACCACCGTGCCGACATCTTCAGCGTGGGGGTGACTCTGTATGAGCTGCTCACAGGGCACCTGCCGGTGGGCGTTTTTGAGCCGCCCTCAAAAAAGTCAGATGCCCCGGTCGTTTTGGACAAGGTGGTGACACGGGCGCTGCGGGAGCGCCCGGCGGACCGTTACCAGCGCGCCAGCGACATGCGGCAGGCGATCGCCAAGGTGACCGAGCAAATGGAGCGGTCCGCGATGCACAGGGCCATCGCGAAACGGCCCATGGTTTCCATGATGACCTCGGTGATTGTAGGGGCGGGTTTCATCTATCTGCTGGATGCGTTGAACACCGAACTGCTGTTGAAGCCGCAGCCCGTCAGCGCTACCTATGTGGACAGCGAGCATGGCCCCACGGTGGTGAGCCTGAATGATCAGTTTTCGCTAGTGCGTCTGAAGCTGAACTGGGAGGAGGCACGGCGGCGAATCAAGGTGACGCAAGGCGTGGAAATGGCCAGTTTTCACTCCCAGAAGGAAGTGGATGAGGTGACTAAAAAGTTGCGGGAAATGGGGGTGAATTCTCCAGTGTGGACGGGTGGCAAGGTGGAGCCGGAAACCGGTCGTGTACGCTGGGATGATGGCAGTGCCTTTGATTTTGAAGCCTGGATGCCGCGTGCGGAAACTCCGCCGCTGAGGATCACGGAAATTCAGGCGAAAAACCGCACCACGCTGAGGGACTCGCAGGGCAATACGCCGGACTGGATCGAAGTGCACAATTCTGGGACGAAGCCGATGAACATCACCGGCTGGCATCTCAGGCATCTCACGGGCAGGTATGCTTTTGAAGGCAGGCTGGGCGGGGTGCGCAGCCAGATCCCTGCCGAGAGCTTGGTTATTCAGCCGGGTGAATACAGAGTGGTCTATTGCATCGATTCCGAAACGCCCCAGGACGGCAGGCTGATGTTTGGTTTCCAATTGGAGGCGCAGGTGGGGCGGCTGCGGTGGTGCGATCCTTACGGCCAGGTTATCCAGGCCATTGAGACCGATTGGGAGCCCTTCCTGTCAGATGGCAGCCTGGTGAGTGATGCCGAAGGGCAAAACTGGGCTTGGTCGGCAAAACCGACCCCTGGGGCGGCTAACCCACCCTTTGAAGAAAACCAAGGTTTCCACAGCGGGCCGTCCACGGCCTCCACGCCGCAGGCCGTCCTGCTGCTGCCAGATTTTGACGGGAGGTGGACGATTGATGTCCAGCGGCGCACTGCGTGGTCCCTCATTCGCCGAGCGCGCACGGTGCCTGCGGTTAGGCGCTAAAAACGCGCGGCGACAGTTTTTTGCTACAGCTTACTTTTTGAAAAGCTTTTTGAAGAAGTTGGCCTTCGGTTTTTCTTCCTTGGTCTCCGATGCTGCAGCAGGAGCGGTCGGCTGGGTGCCGCCTGCGGGGACCTGAATGGGGGCAAAGCGCGAGGAATTGCCAGCCGGGGGGGCGGTTGCGCCGCTGCCGGTGTAGTCCACTGCGGCGGGCTTGATCATGGGCTCGGCAGTCGTGTCCACATTGACCACTTTGGGGGGCAGAGCCTTGCCGTCCTTGCTGTATTCATGGATGACCTGCTGGAAGAGTTGGCCTTTGAGATTGGTGAGGCGGTCCTCCTTGCGGCGGCCGAATTCGTCATAAACCGACTGGCAGCGGGCCACGAGATTGCCGCGGCCGTCATAGACGTTGCCCTGGAGGGGCTCACCCTTGTCATTCAGAAGAAAGACCTTTTTGACCGTCAGCTGCCCGGCGGTGTTGTAGGTCATCTCCGTCATCTCCCGGTTGTTGGGATCGCGTACGGATTCAGTGCGCGAGTCATCGGTATGGTAAATGGTGCGGCCCACGACAGGCTGGCCACCGGCCGTGCCCTGTGAGAGGGCCGCCAGGGGGAGGGAACAAATGCCAAGAATGACGGCGCAGTTTTTCATGGTTTCCAGGAAACGTTGAGCCAGACTAGCCCGACACGCCTTTTTCGACAATCACGTTTTCTGCCTATGATCCTTCCTTCCAACCCTTCCTCCGATGACTGGAACTGCTTTCTTGAAGCCACGGCTGCCGAATTTGGCTGCGTGACCGGCACCCTGCACCGCTTTGATCCGGCGGACCAGCATCTGAAACTGGTGGCACAGATGGGCATCCCTCCACAGCTGATGCCGGTGATCCAATCCATCCCGATCGGCAAGGGCATCGCGGGAGCGGCGGCGGAACGGCGGCAGCCGGTGGAACTCTGCAACCTGCAGACGGACACCAGCGGGGTGGCGCGTGAAGGAGCCAAGCAGACGCAGGTGCAGGGCAGTCTGGCGGTGCCCGTGCTGGATGGGGAGCGCCTGTGCGGGGCGCTGGGCATCGGCAAACGCGAGGCCTATGACTTTACTGAAGCTGAAAAGCAGCGCCTCATGGGCCTGGCAGCGGGGATTGCCGCAGCCCTGGTCCCGTGAAGCGGGGGCGGTCACTTGGCCAGCCAGGGACCGTATTCCACAGGCACCGTCGCCTCGAAGTTCATGGGCTGGTCATGGATGGGGTGATGCAGGCTGAGCTTCCAGGCGTGCAGCATGAGCCGTGGGGTGGGGATCTTTTGGCGATTGGGGTGGCCGTAGATCGGATCGCCCAGAATGGGGAAGCCCAGGCCCTCCTTCATGTGGACGCGAATCTGGTGCGTGCGGCCAGTGAGAAGCTTGCAGCGGATGAGGGCAGTGTCTTTGTAAACGGAGAGCTGCTCCCACTCGGTGATGGCGTCTTTGCCAGCGCCGTCGTAGAGGATGGCCATGCGCTTGCGGTCCACGGGGTGGCGGCCGATGAGATTCTGGATGCGGCCGCTTTTTTCCTTGGGCACGCCATTGATGGCGGCGAGGTAGATTTTGCTCATGCGGCGTTCCGCAAAGGCCTCGCTGAGGCGGCGGTGGGCGATGTCGTTCTTGGCCACGACCATGCAGCCGCTGGTATCCTTGTCCAGGCGGTGGACGATGCCGGGGCGCATTTCACCGCCGATGCCGCTGAGGTCATCGCAGTGGTGCAGCAGGGCGTTGACCAGGGTGCCATCGGGATTTCCCGCCGCCGGGTGCACCACCAGACCAGGGGGTTTGTTCAGTACCAGAATGTCTTTGTCCTCAAAAAGAATTTCCAGAGGGATGTCCTGCGCCACCACTTCCACGGCCCGCGCCTCGGGAATGATGACCGAAATGGCGTCTCCGGGCTTCAGGGAGAGGCTGGCTTTTGCAGGCCGGCCATTGAGCGTGATGTGCCCTTCACGAATCAAATCTTGCAACCGCGAGCGTGACAGGTCAGTAAGACGTCCCGTGAGATGCTTGTCCAATCGTTGCCCAATATCGCTCTGCTCTGTGATGATCCAGTCCACCTCACATAGTCATGATTCGAATAAATTAGGCAATCTGTAATTTCTGGCATTTCCTCTGCGATGGAAGTAAACAGCCTGTGAAAGGCATTAACCCCTCAGTGATTTCCACCCCCGAACAGTCTTACCTCAGCACCTGTCCCGTCTGTCAGAACCAGATCGATGTGACATCGCTGGAGCCGTTCACCAAGCTGAAGTGCCCTTTTTGCGGGCAGATGGTGCGGGTGCGGCGGAAGTTCGACCACTTCATGATCGTGCGCCAGATCGGCGAAGGCGGGATGAGCCGGGTGTTCGAGGCCGAAGATGAAACGCTGGGCCGACGGGTGGCGCTGAAGATTCTGAACCGCCAGTATTCCCGTGATGCGGCCCGGGTGGAGCAGTTCCGCCAGGAAGCGCTGATCACGGCGAATGTGAACCATCCCAACGTGATCAAGCTGTACTCCGTGGGCTATGACCAGGGGTATTTCTACATTGCAATGGAGCTGGTGAACGGCGGCAGCCTGGAGCAGCGCATCCGCCGTGAAGGGACCATCCAGGAGGAGGAAGGCCTGCGCATCGGGCGCGAGGTGGCGGAGGGCCTGCGTGCGGCACAGCAGCTGGGCCTGATCCACCGCGACGTGAAGCCGGCGAACATCCTTTTCACCGAGACGGGGACTTCCAAGGTGGTGGACTTTGGCCTGGCCTTGTTCGTGGAGCGCGGGCCGGATTCCTCCAGCGAGATCTGGGCCACGCCTTACTATGTGGCCCCGGAGAAGATCATTGATAACCGCGAGGATTACCGGAGCGACATTTTCAGCCTGGGAGCGACGCTTTTCCATGCCCTGACCGGGCGCCCGCCGCACAAGGCGGAATCGAACAACATCCAGGAGCTGCGCATGATCAAATGCAAGCGTGTGGCCCTGGAGGACAGCGGCCTGCGCTTTGCCCCGCGGACGATCCATGTGATCAACCGCATGGTGGCCTTCCGCCCGCAGGAGCGCTGTGCAAACTACGATGAGACGGTGGAAGAACTGCGCCTGGCCGAAGGGCTGGTGGGGCAGAACTACAAGACCCGCTTCAGCAGCCGCAAGCTGCGCTGGCTGGCCGGTGCGGCGGCTGCGCTGGTGGTGACCTTTGTGGTGGGCTGGCTGGTGCGCAGCACGGGCGACCGCGCCGCTGTGGCCATCACGGAAACGGTGGACACCTCCCATAACGACTTGAGCGGTGAGGGGGTGACCCTCCAGGCCGGGCGCAAGACGGTGGGCGAGAAGTTTTTGGAAGCTCGCGAAACCATGCTGCAAAAGAAGCGGTTTGCCGAAGCGCGGCAGCAGTTTCAGAGGCTGATCGAATCCGGTGAAGCGCGGCAGCCGACGCTGAACTGGGCACGCTTCAATGCGGCGCTGTGCAGCATCGTGATCGGCAGGAAGGATGATGCCGCAGCACACCTGAAAAAGATGGCGGAGGATACGGGGGAAGGCAGCAGCCTGGTATCGGCCGAGCTGGCCGCGTTTTTCAAATCTCTGGGCATCCGGATGGGTGACAATCTGGGGCTGGGCACTGCGGCGGCAGACCTGGCCTACACCACCGCACAGGAGCCTGTGCTGGGCTACCTGCTGCAGGGACTGGCGGAGTGGCACTTTGGCGATGCCTCCCTCGGGGTGGAAGAACTGGAGTTCTTCGACCAGCACTTGGCGGATGTGAAGATGGGAGCTGGGGCGTCATCGCTGGATTGGGTGCAGAGCTACGCCTCCATCTCCGATCTGTATAAAAAGGATTTGGCCGTGGCGAAGAGCGTGCAAAATCTGGCGGCTCCGCAGGACCTGAAAGGCTGCCAGACCGCGCTGGCGCTGGTGAAAAAGGCCCGCGACAGCCTGCGTACGGGCGGCACCTTGAAACAATCGCTGACCAAGCGCGAAGACGAGCTCAAGCATGAGCTGGTGCGTCTGCGCCTGGGTGTGCAGCGAGAAAAAATGGCGGGAGACCGCGTGCTGCGGGAGCGGGAGCTGGCGCAGCTGTCGGAGATGATTTCGGTGCTGCCTTCCCTGGTCCAGGGGTATGACTACAGCCGGGTGGTGGAATTGCTGAAGGATGTTCGTTTTGAGTCTCCAGAAGTCCAGTCCGCACTTGAAGGGCGGCGTTACTTGTATGAGCAGGGACAGGCTTTCCTGGACCAGCTTTTTGGCGACATCGCGGCGCAGGGATACCAGGGGAAGCTGCAGCGGGTGGCTGGCAGCACGGTGGAGGGAAAAGTCACGGAGGCCAACATGAGCCAGGTGACGGTGACGCTGGAACGCGGTGTGCTGACTCTGCCGCTGGACAGCCTGGCCCCCGAGACGCTGCTGGAGGCGGCGCAGTTCTTTGCTGCGCAGACGACCGACAGCACGGACTATTACCAGCGGCAGGAGCGCATCGCCGTTTTTGCCAGGGTCACCGGGCTGCACAATCTTTCCGCCACGGTGGCTGCGCAGCTGATGGAGGAGAACCGCAGCTTCCGCTCCCGCTGGATGAAGGTGGTGCAGTGAGTGCGGTTACAGTGCCCGTTTGAGAAAGTGCATTTCTTCAGGCAGCAAAAGGAGGCCAGGGATGCTTTCCGCCAATCGGTACGCAGGGCCAGTCTGGCCGATACTGGCCATCAGCCCTGCGCAGGTGGCTCGCTGCCCTGCGGTGAGATCCTGCGTTGCCGTCAGCCTGGCCAGATGTGCCCGGACCTGGGCGATATCGCCCATGCGGTAGGCAGCCAGTGCCCGGAGCAGGGAGACCGGAGGAGAGTGATCCTGGGGACTGGAACCTAAAGGTACGATGGCCTGAAGGGTGGTCTCGATCTTGTCCCCGGCGATGAGGGCCAGGTAAAGGGCGCGTGTGGTGTAAACGTGGTTTTCAGGATGCAGCTGGGCCAGCTTGCGCGCCGAGGCGAGGGCGGCGGAGGTGTCCCGGCCACGCAGGGCCATCTCATGCACTTTTTCCAACAGCGGGAGCTGGCGGTAGGGCTGCTGGGTGGCGACTTCGGCATAGAAGCGGTGGGCGAGGTCCCAGAGGCCCATCTGTTCGGCTGTTTCGGCGATGAGACGGGCGGCAGTTTCATCCTGTCCGCGTCCTGTCTGGGCAAAGGCGGCTTCCAGGTGGTGACGTACGGTCTGGATGCCAGTATCAAGCTTTTCCGCCGTTTTTGCCTTCCACAGATGCAGGTAGGTTTCTGGGATCGGCAGCGTTTTCTGCGTGCGTAAAAGGATATCGATGTCGCTCCAGCGGCCGAGTGAGCTGAGGGCGGCCAGATGGGCCTGCAAAAGCTGGCCAGATTTGAGATGAAGGCCGTCGGGCAGGAGATCGAGGACGCTTTCGGCCTGCTGTTCCTGCAACAGCCAGCTCAATGCGGGGGTGAGAATTTCGACTCCTTGCCCACGTGCAGCGGCTACCTCGGCAGCGAGGATGGCGATGCGGTCTTGGGGGCGGGCGCGCATGCGGGCCGAAAGGGCTGCATAACGCGTGGCTGGTGGGGCGGAGGGGTGGGCCTCGACGAGGGTGATGAGCTCGGCGGCCTCTTCGCCATTGAGCTGCACCTGGGTGGCCAAAAAATCGAGGGCGTTGAGTCCGGTGGAATCTGTCTGACGGGCGATTTTCCAGATGATCTGCCGGGCGCGTGCCTGGACTTCGGGGAAGCTGTTGCGGTGATCCAGGATGGCCAGCCGCAGACGGGAGTCGAGGTTGGCCGGTGCCTGGGCCAAAGCGTGGCGCAGGAGTTTTTCGGCCTCCTCGGGTCGCCCTTCGGCGTGGAGAAGCTGGGCCTGGAGTTCCATGCCTTCCAGGTTTTGCCGTTCGGCTTCTGTCAGTTTTTCATATTCGGCCCTGGCCGCCCCCACATGGCCGAGGGAAATGAGAATCTGCCCCATTTTGAGGCGGTCTTCAGCGGTGGCCAGATGGTGAGATTCCAGCAGCCTCAGTACCTGGAACAGGGCGGGGTCGTCGCTGCGGCTGGCGATCAGCAGGTCGGCATAGGCTCGCAGGACTTGGGGGGCGTTGACCTGCCAGGAGCGGGCTTTGGCCAAGTTTTGCCAGGCGGCGGCCCAGTCCTTTTCCCGGCGCTTTTCCTGTGCCTTTTTGGCGTAGGCCCCGGCCACAGTGGAGCGTGCTGCCGAGACGGCGCGTGCCCCGCCCCACCAGTAAAGAACCCCGCCCAGGAACAAGGCCCCGAGGATCCACGTCAGCCATGGCCGGCGGCGGGGCCGATGATCTGCGGGGGATGTGGCGGGGGCGGACATCGGCACAGGGCAAGGGGAATCGCCTACGGGGCAGGCAGATCAAGCACCAGACGGAAGCCGATGCTGTTGTTGCGGCTGTCCCGGGGGGCGTGCTGGCGGTGACCGGTGCGGAGTTGGTCCTGATCGCGGCTGAGCCAGGAACCGCCGCGAATGACCCGCTCGGACTCAGCACCGGGCCAGGGATCCTGGCACCATTCTGCGGCATTGCCACCCAGGCCCTGGATGCCCTTGGCATTGGCCGCCTCCGTGGTCACGGGGGCTGTGTAGGAATAGCTGTCGCGGTAGCCTTCGATGCGGGTGGCATCCAGGTTGGTGCTGGAAGACGGAGGCGGGAAGGTGCCTTCGGCAGACCAGGGGAAGTGGCGACCGGCCTTTTCATGCCGCTGGGCGGGATCGGCCCCGGTTTCATCGGTCAGACCGGCCGCCTGGCTCCACTCCAGGTCGGCGGGCAGGCGGTAGGTGGCATTGGCGGGAATGAGTTTGCTGGCGCGGTCCTGCTCCGTCAGCCAGGTGCAAAAAGCCGTCGCTTCATCCCAGGTCACGCCCACGGCGGGATGATCGGGGCTGAGGAGGAAGGGGGCCTTGTTTTCCCAGGTGCTACCCTTGGCCTTCAGCCAGGCTTCGTAGTCCTGCACTCGCACTTCAGTGCTGCCGAACAGGATAGTGGAACCGGGGAGGGGAACAAAAGACATTCCGAGGGCGTTGGCAAAGGCCTGTCCTGCCTCGGCAGGCTTCAGCGGGGCACTGGAAGTTGCTGCGGTGGTGGGTGCGTTTTTCAGCTTTTCCTTCATGGCCGCGAGGTCGTCTTTTGTCACGGCTCCTCCCATGATCTCTTCCCGGCGCTGGCTGCGGATCTCGGCTTTGATTTTTTCGGCAGCGGCAAGCATGGTGGCGGTGCGCTGCTTGTCCTCAAAGACACAGCGAAAGCCGATGGTGGGCATGCGCATGTCCACAGGGACGGCATAGACATAATCTGAGCGCAGGCACTCGGGCCGGAAATAGGCCCAGGAACCGCCCCGCAAAACGCCGACCTGCTCCGCCCGGATCTCAGGGTCCCAGCACCATTCCCAGACGTTCCCGGCCAAGTCGTAAAGGCCTTCGGCGCTGGGTTTGAACTGGCCCACGGGAGCGGTGAAAGGGTAGGAGTCCTCGTAGCCGGGGATTTCGCCGTTGGCGAGATTGGCCACACCCGCAGGTGGCGGCCAGGCCATGCCCCAGGGGAATACCTGTTCATCGGCCACTTTTTCCTCGACGGTCAGATCGGGCTTCCGCGTTCGCAGCAGCCCGGCGGCGGCATCCCAGTCGGCCCGGCCAGGGAGGCGGTAGCTCTGGGCGGCGTTGAGTTTGCCCTCGGCCCGTTCTTTTTCAGTCAGCCAGGTGCAAAAGGCGCGAGCGTCCTCCAGGGTGATGCCAACGACGGGGTGATCGGGACCCTGCTCAAAGTGTGGCTTGTAGGACCATTCGCGACCGCTGGCGGAGACAAAGGCCTGCCAGTCTGAAACACGCGTCTCATGGGTCGCCAGCAGGGCCGGGGTGCCGGGGATGGAGACAAAGTGCAATCCCAGCGAGCTGTCGTGTTCGCGCTTCTCATCAGGAATCTGACCGGAAAGGGGGATGAAGCCGGACAAGAGCAGAAGCGCGGGGGCGAGCAGGCTGAATGAGAAGAAACGCACAATCACAGGTCATTGATAGAACACTCCCGGTCCGCCTTCATTCAAAAAGATTGCCTGAGCGGGGCAGGAAGGGGGCGTGAATGGCTTTGAACAGGCTGCTGCCGGGCCGCGTATTTTAAAGGAGGGGCTTGTGCTCTGTGCTGATAATGAGCATGGTACATGCTCTGTCTTCCCTCATGTCCGGTGAGGCTGAAAACCCCCATTTACCCTCGCTGAACGGTGCCCTGCCAGGGACGACCAAGGGCGGCAGCGTGGCTGAAAAGGAGGGGCAAACGGCTTTCCTATCATGAAGGGCATCCTACTGGCTGGTGGCAGCGGATCGCGGCTTTACCCGCTGAGCCTGGTGGCCAGCAAGCAACTGCAGCCGGTTTATGACAAGCCCATGGTGTATTACCCGCTGACGGTGCTGATCGCAGGTGGCATCCGTGAGATCTGCCTCATCGCTGCCCCGGAGGATCTGCCGCGTTTTCAACAGTTGCTCGGAGATGGCAGCCAGTGGGGCATCCACCTGGAATATCGCGTGCAGGCGCGGCCAGAGGGAATCGCCCAGGCCTTCCTGATCGCGGCGGATTTTATCGGCGAGGGACCGGTGACCCTGATTCTGGGCGACAACCTGTTTTTCGGCGGGGATGCCCTGCCACGTGCCCTGGCGGCTTTTCAAGGCGGGGCCTCCATTTTTGCCTATCACGTGACGAATCCTTCGAGCTACGGGGTGGTGGAGTTTGATGCCTCCGGGCAGGCACGTTCGCTGGAGGAAAAGCCGATGTCTCCCCGCAGCCCCTTCGCTGTCCCTGGGGTCTATCTTTACGATGGCCAGGTGGTGGAAATCGCGCGGAGCCTGAAACCTTCCTCACGGGGGGAGCTGGAGGTGACGGATGTGAACCGCGAGTATCTGCGCCGGGGGCAGCTGCAGGTGACGCGGCTCAGCCGGGGCTTTGCCTGGCTGGATGCCGGGACGAGCACCAGCCTGTTTGATGCAGCGGCCTTTGTGCAAACCATCGAGAAACGGCAGGGCATCAAGCTGGGATGTCCCGAAGAAGCGGCCCTGCGCCGGGGATTCCTGTCGCTGGAACAGTTCGAAAATCTCATTCAGACGATGCCCGACTGCGAGTATCGCCACTACCTTCAGGGCATTGGGACCGATTTCCGTCGTGCGGAGTCTGCCCAGCTGTCCATGCCTGCATGAACCTTCTCATCACAGGGGGCGCAGGCTTCATCGGGTCCAACCTCATCCGTCACATCATTGACCGGCCTGAAGTCACCCGGGTGATCAATCTCGATACCCTCACGTATGCGGGGAATTTGGGCAATCTGGCAGGTATTCATGGCCAGCATCCCAAGCATATCTTTGAGCAGGTGGATCTTCGGAACGCCCCCGAAGTGCATCGGGTGGTGCAAACGCATGGCATCACCCACGTGATTCATCTGGCGGCGGAATCCCATGTGGACCGCTCCATCGCCAGTGCCGGTGTGTTCATGGAGACGAACGTGCTGGGCACGCTGAATTTGCTGGATGCCTGTCGCAGCCAGTGGGGAGGAGAATCGCAGGGGGGCGGGCATCGTTTCATCCAAGTCTCCACGGACGAGGTCTATGGCAGCCTGGGGCCGGATGAAGCCCCCTTTACGGAAGACAGTCCTCTCCGGCCGAATTCCCCCTACGCGGCCAGCAAAGCCGCTGCCGACTGCCTCGTCCGCAGCTACATCCAGACTCACGGCTTTCCCGCCATCATCACCCGCTGCTGCAACAACTACGGCCCAAACCAGCACGAAGAAAAACTCATCCCCACCGTGCTGAAGTGCCTCCGCGATCACCGCCCCATCCCCGTTTATGGCGATGGCCTACAGGTGCGCGAATGGATCCACGTCACCGACCATGCCGAAGCCCTGTGGCAGGTGCTCTCGAATGGCGAGACGGGGGAGATCTATAACGTCGGTTCCGGAGAGGAACGGACCAATGTTGAGGTGATCGTTCAAATATGCACCGTTTACGATGCTGAGAACTCCCAGCCTGAGCAATGCTCCTTCAAGCTTATGGCCCATATTGGCGACCGTCCTGGCCATGACCGTCGCTACGCCGTTGATGCTTCTAAACTTCAAAACCTTTGTTGGAAACCTTCCTGGTCTTTTGCGGAAGGCTTGCGTCAGATACTCGTCGACCAACTGCCCGGCAACCCTTCTGGGCATGGCTAACTCTTCAAAAACATCCAAAGGATTGCAGGGCTCTAACCTTCAATGAAATTGCCATCGCTCATCTCTCAGGCAGCCTATCTTTCACGCGGTATCATCCGTCGCATGACCTCGTCCCCCAGCTGTCCTTGCTGTGGATCCTCGCGCGTCAAGGAAGTGGACAAAAAGTTTGCTCATCAGCTGGTGGAGTGCCAGGGCTGCCGGATCCTGACTCGATTCCCGGTGGAAACCTCAGAAGAGATGAGCGCTTTTTACCAGAGGGCCTATCAGCAAAAAGGCCTCACCACGGATTTGCCCACTTCCGAAGAGCTAAAGAAGCTGGTTGATGGCCGTTTCGTCGGCAGTGAAAAAGATGCGTCGTCATTGATTGACATCCTTAAGGCATTGAGGATCCCGGCTGCTGCCAAAGTCCTCGATTATGGTGCCAACTGGGGCTATACAACCTACCAGCTCAATCTGGCAGGATATCAGACCTGCGCTTTTGAGATTTCGGAATCACGGGCACTCTTCGGCCGACAGCTGGGGATCGATATCCACACCGATTTGGCGTCTGTTGGCGATGGGTTTGATGTCGTTTTTTCATCCCATGTTCTGGAGCATGTGGACAATCCTTTGGCGTCTTTACACCGGCAGCTGGACCTACTTAGGCCCGGTGGCCTGGTGATCGGGTTTACCCCCAACGGTAGCAAGGCCAGGCGCGATTTGGATTGGCAGGGGTTTCATTTGCATTGGGGGCGTGTGCATCCCGCTTTGCTGAGCCTTGAGTTCATTCGCCAGAGCTTTCCTGCCCTGCCAGCCTATGTCTCCAGTGAGAGATCAACGGTGCCCCTTGCAGCCTGGGACCAGACGTCCAACGGGGATGGTCCCATGAGCGGCAGCGAGCTGTTCTTCGTCCTGAAAAAGTGCGCCTGATCCCAACTTGTCCGTTCCTCTAGCCGAATCCAAAGGTGGCCCCAAAAAAATTGGTGCAGGCCAGTTAGCCTCCACACTTTTCACCGGTGTAGGCATTCAGTTTCTGACCATCATTCAGGGGGCCGTTCTTGCTCGCTGGCTGGGGCCTGAAGGACGGGGGCAGCTGGCCGCTGCCATTTTATGGCCGACTTTTTTTGCGGGGATTGGGATCGTTGGGACAGGCCTGGTTTTGGCGAGAAAAGCCGCAAAGTCCGGCCGGACTCCCGCGCTTTCACATGCCGCTGTTTATGTGGCTCTCATGACAGGCGGGCTGACTACCCTGGTGGCCTTTCTGGCTCTGCCGTGGATGCTGACTGAGGCCGACGCGGTGACCAGGACCGCTGCCTTATGGTTCCTGCCCTTCATTCTTTTCAATCACGTGGCATTGCTGCTTTCTGCGGTGGATCATGGTGCCGGGGACTTTGCCCGGCTCAATATGATCCGGATGCTGGTCAATCCTTTGTATCTGGGGGCCATCGCTGTGCTTGTGGCCATTGGCAGCCGCGATGTGGTGTTTTTTGCCGGGGCGCTTGCTTTTTCCACTGTGCTTGCAGCGGGCTGGCGGCTGGCTCATCATATCCGGGAAAGTGGCTGTGTAGGGCCGTCGCTGCCTGTTTGGCCTATCTTCAAGGAGTCCTGGCCATATGCGCTGGTTGGAGTTTTGGGCATGGGGTTCACGACCATGGACCGGGCTTTGTTGCTCCATCTTATGGACAGTGAGGAGCTTGGGTTCTACATCGTTGCCTTGAGCGCTGCATCGGCTGCGGGCAGCATCACCGGAGCGACCAGTGCCATTAGCTTTGGGATGTCTGCACAGGCGGAACATAAGGCGGGATTTGGCTCCCTTGCCCGCATTTTCAGGCTCAGCTTTTGCCTGTGGATTTTTTGTGGGCTTGGGCTGGCGGCCGTTATGCCCTTTCTGCTGCCTCTGATCTACGGGCCAGAGTTTGGTTCGGCTGTGGTGGTCTCGATGGTTCTCATCCCCTCCGCTGCTCTGGCGGGGCTGGCTGGATTGCTGGAAGAAGCGCTCCGGGCTCAGGGCCGCGCTTTTGTTGGAGTCGGGGAAAGGGGGCTGTGCCTGGTCCTGCTGCTGATCTGCGGTTTAGCCATGGTGCCGCTTTGGGGTTTGGTCGGAATGGCTGCGGCGTCCGTGCTTTCCCAGGGGGTGCTGCTGCTGCTGCTGGCACTTGCGGCGCGCCGCCACTTCGATGGGGCGCGGTTGAAAATGTTAGCGCCAAGTTGGGCCGATGCAGTCGAGGCGGTTGCCAGGGTTCGGTCATCCATGGACAGGTTTAGACGGTTTAGTAAGGCGGCTTAAAAACAAAAGCTTTGCCAGTCTGCTTTAGCAGGAGGTCCAGAAGCAAAGTTAAAGATGGCTTCACACGATGTACTTCAGTTTTGCGCGGGCCGTCTGCTATTTTGGTGCGCTTTTTGTCTGTCGTTTTGTTCAACCTCGTTTGGGATGCTGATATCATGGGCGTCATCCTGGCCTTGATGGCCGCACATGTTGTTATTCTGGCTGTGTCCGTCATGGCCGCCCCCGGCCATTTCCACCCGGACAGCGCCAGCCTGCAGCGACCGCGTTTGGCGATTTGCGGGAAATCCGCCAGCAAGTGGCAATCAGTGTACACCTCCACGTGAATGGGAAGATGACAGTTTCGGTGATGATCACCACTCGGAACCGCTGTGAGGATCTGCGCCGTACGCTGGCCCGGCTGGGCGGGATGCAGCCGCCGCCGGACGAGGTGCTGGTGACGGCGGATGGCTGCGCGGATGACACGGCGGCCATGGTGAGAAAGGAGTTCCCCGCCGTCTGCCTGCGGATCAATGAACCGGGGCTGGGATCGGTCCCCTCCAGGGATGTGATGCTGAAGCAGGCGCGGGGGGAGATCGTGCTGTGCCTGGATGACGACAGCTACCCTGAGGACGGTGACTTTTTTGCGAAGCTGCCGCAGGCATTTGCGGAGCACCCGGAAGCTATGGTGCTTTCCTTCCCGGAAGAGCGGGACGGCGGTGTGTTTTATCCGGAATCAAAAAGCCCGGATTCCCCCGGCCACTATGTTTCGGCGTATTTGAACGGGGCGGCGGCAATGCTGCGGGATCCTTACCTGGAAGGACCAGGGTATCCGGCGTTCTTTACGCATGCGTATGAAGAGCCGGACTACGCTGTGCAGTGCTATGCACGGCGGAGGGCGGTGTGGTTTTTGCCATCCGTGGTGATCCGGCACCATCGGTCGCCGAAGAACCGGGACCGGCTGCAGACGCACCACTTCAATGCCCGTAACGAGCTCTGGAGCGTGTGGATGAGATGCCCTTGGCCATGGGTGCCACTGGTGTCGCTGTTCCGGGTATGGCGGCAGTTTTGTCATGCGGCCAGGCAGGGAGGCCACTGGATGTTACGCGAGCCGCTGTGGTGGTGGTCGGCCGTGAAGGGTGTGTGTGTGTGCCTGCGGCACCGTTCGCCCGTGGAGTGGCCGATATACTTTGGCTGGATGAGGCTGGCGCGCTTGAAGGTGACCACCCGAGAGGAGCTGGAAAGGCTGCTGCGCCGCGAACTGATCTGCCGCCGATGAGATTCCACTGCTTGCTGCCTGTGCGTGATGAGGCCGACATCCTGGCCCAGACGCTGAACCATGCCCTGGCTTGGGCTGACAGCATCTGGGTGTATGACACCGGCAGTGTGGACTGCTCGTGGGAGATCGTCCAGGAGGCGGCTGCGCGGGACAAGCGGGTGATCCCGGTGGACAAGGCGCCGGTGTTCTTTTCCGAAACGCATTTGCGACCCTACCTCTTCGATCTCGCGCGCAGGCAGATGGAGGAAGGCGACTGGTTTCTGCGGATGGATGCGGATGAGTTTCATCATGTGTCCCCGAGGGATTTTGTGACGCAGATGATGCGGCCGCATGAGACGCTGGCCTACCACCAGTACTTTGATTTCAGGCTGCTGAAGTCGGAGGCGGAAGCCTGGGGTGAAGGCGGGGAAACCGTGGCGGACAGGAGCCGTCCGATTGAGGAGCGCCGACGCAACTACACGGTCAGCGTTTACTCGGAGCCGAGGCTGTGCCGTTACCGGACAACGATGAAATGGCCCGCAGGCATTTCGTTTCCCTTCAATGCAGGTTATGTGGCCAGGGAAAGGCTGCCGATCCGCCACTACCCGCACCGGGATCCGTTGCAGTTGCAGCGGCGCTGCCGGTTGCGTGCGCTGATGATGGGGGACCCGACCCATGACGGGCAGAGCTACCTGCACTGGCTGGAAGATGACTGGAAGTCCCTGCTGACACCGGATGATGCACCCGGACTGCTGCACTGGCCGCCGGGACGGGAGCTGCCGCAGGTGAGACAGCTCAACCATCTGAGAAAAGGCCAGGTGCGTTTGGCGCAGCGTCTGCTGCATGCTGGCCTGCTGCCGCTGATGGACAGGCGGCGGCCAGCCTTTGGGGCTGAGGACAAACCGGTGCCGCTACCTGCGGAGCTGGCACGTAATTTGGAGACCCTTCTGAATCCCAAAAACTGACCGATGCACACCTCTCCCTTTTGCCTGCTCCTGCTGGCCTGCCTTTTCGGGGTGGCCGGGCGGGGTGACGCCTGGGCGGAGATGACTCTGATGCGGAGGCAGATGTTTGGCAGCACGGGCGTGCTGGACGCCGGGAGCGAGGGGGGCGGATTCCAAACGGTGACGGGCCAGTTTCATCAACGGCCGGGAGGCCCTGCGGTGGGCGCGTCGGCCGCGGCCAGCGGCGATTTGCGTTTTGAATCGGGAAGCGTCTACGGAAAGTTTGTGACCGAGGACACGGCGGACGGGAAGTTTTTCCTGGGAGGCTGGTTTTTCGTCAAGTCGCTCCGCACGGGCTCTGCCGTCTGGCTGGCTGCGTGTGATACCAGTGGCAATCCCGGGCCGGCCATTTCAGAGTCTCAGGGCAGGCTGGGAGCGGGGATCCTGTACGGTGCATGGACACCGCTGCCGGTGGAGCCCGTCAATCAATGGATCTACCTGGGCATTGCGGTGAAGCGCACGGCGGGCAGCACGGGCAGCGTGCGTTTCTATTATCGTTTTCCCGGGCAGCCGATGACCCCGTGGGCTGCCATTGACAATGCGGGCATCGGTATTGCCAGCCTGGGGCAGTTTTTGGCAGGATGCGATGGTAACAACCCGGCCTCGCAGATGCGGGTGGGCGCTCCGTCGCTCTACAAGTTCGAGTCGGATGATTTCTCCGATGTCCTGTATCCGGCCGACCTGGGGGAGCCAGCCACGGGGCTGACCTGGTATTGCGACCCAGCAGCGGGCAATGATGGCAACGACGGGCAGACGCCAGCCACCGCCTGGAAAACGGCGGCGAAGATCAACCTGGAGAGCCTCTACACCGGCTTTTTTTCGGCTGGAAGCCATGCCGCAGGAGACACGCTGGTGATCAACACGGGAGGGGCTTTGCTGGATCTCAATTCCGTGGCGCTGAATTTCCAGACTTCCGGGCTGAATGTCCGCGCTGCCCAAGGGCAGGAGTGGATTCGGATCAAAAGCTACCGCAGCCTGCCGGCAGGTGTTTGGACTGCCAGCGGAATTCCGAATGTTTATGCCACGATGGACACGCAGGCGGCCGTGGTGGTGTGGGAGAACGACTGCTTTCTGAATCACCCAACGGGATCCAGCCTGCAGGCCGTGGCTTCTTCTCTGGCTTCGGTCCCTGGTTCTTTCTGGACGGACGGCACCACCCTGTACCTGCACCCGTTTGGCAGCACGGACCCGCGCAGCGATGGCAAGCGCTATGAACGAAGCTGCAACTGGGGAACAATGGCTGCCGTGATGCTTTCCGCACGGCACCTTTCGGTGAGGGATCTGCATGTGGGGAAGACATGTCTGGCGGCCAGTGCTGATAACGACCCGGTGGGCAGCTACTGTTTGGGAACGGGATCGGGCTTGGGACAGGCGGTGATTGGGCACTGCTATCTTTACTGCGGGTCCAAACACAACTTTGGGATCACGCTGGGAGATGCCGGGGACCATGTGATTATCGAGGATGTACAGGCCGAGCAGGGATCGCCCTATGCGGGGCCTGGCGGGCAGACGCCGTTTGTCTCCTACAACCATCAGTATGCAGCGCTGGGAATCGTGCACAGCTACCGGCGCTGCAAGACGCGGGCCAATGCGGGGCTCATTGGTTCCGTCAGCGGTACGATGGTGCCGTATTATCCGGTCTTTTACAGCCACAACCAGGGGACGCCGGGGGAACCTGACCAGTTCGCCCGGCTTGAATTTGTGGACTGCGATTTTGGGGCAGGGACCATCCAGGGAAGTGCGACCCAGCTGCTGAAACTGATCCGCACCCGCTGCGGAGAGGTGACCTTCCTGGCTGATGTGGAAGCCGAGCAATGCGAGTTCCGAGGGATGATTCTCGCCGGGGCTGAGGATCGCGTGACGGAAAGGAACTGTCTGCACCGGCTGGAGGGCATCCTTTCCCGCAAGCCTCTCCCAGGCAAGGCGGACCTCCGTTTCTGCACTTTTGATGCGCGTAGGATTTCCTCCATCCAGGGCGGGGTCCCGGATGCGGCTTTGTTCAACCGGACGCGCCCGGTGGAGCTGACCTTCGTCAACAATGCGGTGCTGATGCCAACAGCCCCGGTGCTGGCGAGTGTCTTTAGCGGCCTGCAGCAGACCGATTTGCTGACACTGCGCCGCAACGCCTACTCACTGGGAGGCAACATCTTTGTCCGGGGGTATGAGGACGGGCAAGCCCCCAGGAACCTGGGCCTGGCCGCGTGGAAGGCATTGGGTAAGGATACCGGGAGTTTGCAGGCGGAGGGTCTGATTCTGGAAAACAATGGTGCACCGAAACCCGGCAGCCAGCTCATTGATGCAGGTGAGGACGCCGGACCTGCGAGCGACCTGACTGGCAAGGTCTTCCGGGTGCGGGATGACATCGGTGCTGTGGAGGCGCCTCCTTCCAGCTATGAGGCTTGGCGTTTGCAGAATTTTGACGACGAATGGCTGGCACAGAGACCTGCACTGACCCGGGAGGACGCGAGCGTGCTGGGGGATGGCGTGTCCAACCTGGAGAAGTATTTTGCCGGATTGACCCCGTGGGGCCTGGGCAAGCAGGCGGGGTTGGAGGTGGGAAGGGGAGCGGGTGGCCTTTGGGAGATCCGGCTGCCGCGTGCCCGCTATGCTTTGGATGTGGAAATGGCTCTGGAAAAAAGCCGCACGCTGACGAACTGGTCGGCGGTGACGGAATCTCCAGAAGTGGTGGATGTCTCACCCGAAGCCAGCGAGATGATTTTCCGTTTTCCGTTGTCCATTGGTTCCCGCTGCTACTTTAGAGTGCGGCTTCTGAAGAACTGAACCCTGCGGAGGGGGCCTGCCGCCTTTTTCCCATTTCGCTGTTGTGCCGTTGCCAAAATTCATTGTCGCCCAGACCGGAGCCCGCAGGGGTTATGCCGTGCCCGCCATTCTGCAAGAAGCCGACATGCTGGAAACCTTTCACACGGATGTCTGTGGCAATGCCGGTTGGGGCAGGTGGCTGGCCAAGTGCCGCTGGCTGCCCTGGGTCGGGACCCGGCTGGCCAAGCTGGCGGCAAGGCGCGTACCGGAGACCATCCGCTGCAAAACGGAGACCAGGGCCATGCCCAATCTGCGCTGGATCTGGCGCAGCCTCGTGGGAGGCAAGAATGCCTCGGAGAGTTTTGCCATGGAGATGCGGCGCCAGCTTGACCTGGGCAGCGCTGCCGCTGAAGCTGGATTTGGCGGGGCCACACATCTTTATTCCATGTTTGGGGAGTTTCCCACGCTGCTGATCGAGGCCAAAAAAAAGGGGCTTTCAGTGGTGACGGAAGTTTACATTCTGCTGAGCGCGAACCGTCTTGTGGCGGAGGAACGGGCGAGGTTTCCCGGCTGGGAAGAGGAACCGCCTGACTGGGAGGGGATCAAGGCGAAGCATCTGGACGAAGACGTGCTGTTTAGCCGTACCGACCATTACATCTGTCCTTCACCGGCGGTGCAGGAGGACCTAGTGAAGAACTGGGGGGTGGTGCCCGAGCGTACCTCGGTGGTACCCTATGGCATGGCCCCCGGTTGGCTGAAGCTGGTGTCTCAGCCCGAGTGTGGCCGTATCCTGTTCGTCGGCACGGCGGATCTGCGAAAGGGCATCCATTACCTGGCCATGGCGGCGGATGAGCTTGCCAGACGTGGACGAAACTATGACTTCCGGGTGGCCGGGCATGTCTCGGACCAAGTGCGTGAGCAGCCCCTGTGCAGGCACCTGCATTTTCTGGGCCGGGTGCCGCGCGACAAAATCCATGAGGAATTCCAGGCGGCGGATATTTTTGTCCTGCCTTCCCTGGCGGAGGGCTCTGCGGAGGTGACGTATGAGGCCATGGCTTCGGCTCTGCCTCTGGTGGCGACGCACGGCGCGGGCGCGGTGGCACGGGATGGCGTGGAGGGGATCATTGTCCCCGAGCGTGACCCGGTGGCGTTGGCGGACGCGATCGAAAGACTGGTGGAAGACCGCCGTTTGCGCGATGACATGGCCAATGCCGCGCGGCTGAGAGCGCGGGAGTACACCTGGGACAAGTATGGTAGCCGTCTTGTCAGCACACTTAAGCAAGTCGCTTCTTCACATGGGATTTAACAGCATTGTCCGGTCTTTGGTGCCTTTTGGCCTGGTGGAAACCCGTCGGCGACGGCTGAAACTGCAGCGTCTGGGCCTGCGGGATGTGCCGGGGACGGAGGAGGCCATGGAGGCGTGCCGCTATGAACTCTGGCCGGATTCGCTACGCAAGGCGGCCAAGCCCTGGACCCTGGTGGATGTGGGGGCAAACACGGGCGAGTTCACCCGGGCGGTTGCATCATTGGTGCCCTTGGCGGGTGTGCATGCCTTTGAACCGCAGCCTTCCTGCCTCGGGGAGCTGAAGCAGGTGCTGGAGACCGTTGCCCGCAGCCACCTGCATGCAGCCGCCGTGGGAAGTGAAGCTGGGGAGATTGAGCTGCTGTGCACGGCCAATTCGAGACTGGCCAGTGTGCTGAAACCGGACGCGAATGTGGCGGACGGGTATGGCGGGGGCGATTTCAAGGTTCAGCAGCATCTTAAAGTACCTTTGGTCAGGCTGGACGATGTCATTCCCGCTGGGACACCGGTGGGTCTTTTGAAGATTGACGTGCAGGGCTATGAACTGCCTGTGCTGGAAGGGGCACGCCAGACCTTGTGCTCGACTACGGCGCTGCTGATGGAGGTGAACTATGTTCCCCACTATGAGGGTGGGGCCACCTTTGACGATCTCTGTGAAGCCGTGCGTGCCCATGGCTTTCGCACTTTTGGCATTTCCTCCCCGTATACGGGGCCTAAAGGCCCTCTTTGGGCCGATGCCCTTTTTGTGCGTGGAGACTGACTGAACCCGCAGCCTTTTGCCCAACCTCCCGCTTTGAACGACAACCTTCCCATTCTACCAAGATTCCGAGTCCTGCCGCGGCTCTACCGGTTCATCCTCACGCTGAGCCGGAAGCATGGCCTGTTTACCTTGTCCCGGTTTCACGAGCGTTACTTTGGCGGGGACCAGTATGTGGACATCCCGACCGGGGCGCGGCTGTTCATCCCGGGGGATCCGCACTACTTTGGGTTCCTCTCCGGGATTCACGAATCCCACGTCACCTCGGCGATTGCCAGCTTCGTCAGGGAGGGGGATGTGTGCGTGGACATCGGCGCGAACATTGGCTATTTTTCGATGATCATGGCCCGGGCCGCAGGTGCAGGGGGCACCGTGTTTGCCTTTGAACCCGTGCCGGACACCTTCGCCGCGCTGAAGACCAACGCCGCCCTCGCCAGGGAAGACGGTTTGAACATTGCCCCGCAGCAGGCGGCAATTTCGGGCAATGAAGGGGAGCTGGTGATTGACCGGCAGGTTCACAGCACTCTCAACCAGGTGCGTGCCATCGAGTCGGAACTCGACGCCCCGGACAACCGCGTGAAATGTGTCACGCTGGAAAACTTCCTGGCCCGCGAAAAAGTGACGGGCCCGATTGCCCTGCTGAAGATTGACGTGGAAGGGCATGAAGTGTCAGTGATGAAAGGGGCGCTCCCGGTCCTCAAATCCGGCCAGGTAAGGCAAATGGTCATTGAGGTGACGCCAGGGGACGATGCCGTCCAGCTGGATCAGATGCTCTCCGAGTGCTCTGCCAAAACCCTCGTCTGGATAGGTGGGGCCTGGCAGGATGTTCCCGTCAAAAAGCTGCAAAGCCGGACGGATGTGCTGGCTTCTTTTCCTCCTGCCCAATAGAGGCTTGCCGCCTCGCATTTCATTTTCATGACACCTGTTGATCCTTTTTCCTTCAAGCGGCATTCCAAGCTGAACCCTGGCCGCTTTTGGTTTTGAACGTACCACTGCTTGATCGCTGTTGCTGACATCAACACTCTCTGGCGGGCCAGGCCCTTTCAGTCGCTGTCTTTGCAGACACCGGTTCTCGGCCTGATGCCTCAGGATGTGATGACGGCGTGGAGAAACAAAGGCCTGGCAGCCATGTGTGAGCCTGCAGGAAGGCTGGTGGCCTTGCCGGTGACGCTGCCGTTAGGGTGGGCATCCCGGCTGGCTGGCTGGGTGGCCCCTTACCTGTGGTGGAAGATTCAGCAGCAGGCCCGCAGTTCGGGAGAAAAGATTCAAGGGCTGGTGGTGACCTCTCCTCACTATTTGGAACTGGTGAAAAGGGCCGCACCGCACACGCGAACCTTTTATTACTGCTCGGACGACTATGCGCAGTATGCGAACTGGGGAGGCAATGCCATTTTGCAAAAGGAGGCTGAACTTGCCCGGCGGGTGGACCATTCCTTTTTTGTTTCCCGCTCTCTTGCTGACCGAGCGGTCTCTGCCTACGGCCTGAAGCCGGAGCATGTGAGCGTATCGCCAAATGCGACGGATGACTTGTTTTTCCAACCGGTTTCAGAGGAGCGGCAGTCTGCTTTGTTTCGTGATTTTCCGGCCCTGCGGCAGCCCTTGGTGGGAATCGTGGGGGCGATCAATTCGCGGCTGGACTTTGAGCTGATCGAGGCCTGCTGCAACCTGCCGTCCGTGGGCAGTGTCGTGATGGTGGGACCGGTGGACAGCACCTGTCAGGACGAGGGCCTGTTGCGGCTGCAGCAGAATGGCAAATGTGTCTTTGTTGGTGTGCAGCCGCACGAGTCGCTGCCGATGTGGATGCAGGCCCTGGATGTGGCGTTGATACCCTACCTGGATACGCCGCTGAACCGGTCCTGCTCCCCCATGCGACTGTTTGATCACCTGGCCGCCGGAAAGCCGATGGTGGCGACGGGGGGCTGCCCCCAGGTACGGCTTTTTGAGCCTCTGGTGAAGGTAGGGCTGACGACGGCGGAATGCGCCGCGATGGTCCAGGGCCTCCTGCAGGCTGCGCCGGAAGACGAGTCTGAACGCGAGGCCCGAAGGCAGGCTGCCCTGGAGCACACCTGGGCCAGCCGGAGCCAGAGGCTGTTTGAGACGATGAAGCGCTATTTTTGACAACCTATGTCCAATCCCATGAGTGAAACGCAGCAGTCCGGGCCAGCCGGAAAAATGGCCAGGTGGAGCAGCCTCTCCGACGATCCCAATGCGCCTGAGGTGACCGGGGCGAGATTTAGGATATTGCAGCAACGCAGGTCTGCGGCTCTGGTCAAAGACCGTGTGGTCTATCTTACCGAGGTGGTGGCCGGGAAGCGGGTGCTGGACATCGGGGTGGTGGCCCACACGTTGGAGGCGGTGTCCCATCCTGGCTGGCTGCACGGGCATCTGCGGCGTAGCGCGATGACATGTGTGGGCTGTGACATCCTGCCTGAGAGCGTGGAGTTTTTGCGGTCCCAGGGGTTTGATGTGAGGCTGGCGGATCTCACCGAGGGACCGTTGTTGGAGAAGTTTGATGCCATCGTGGCCGGGGAGGTTTTGGAGCATCTTTCGGCTCCGGGCCGTTTGCTGGAGAGCTGCGCCGCCATGCTGGCTCCTGGCGGCAGGCTGTATGTAACGGTGCCCAACCCATGGTATATCAACATCATTGCGAAGAATCTGGCGGGCCGCAGCCTCTACATCGACAGCGCGGACCACGTGGTGTGGTATGACCCCAACTCGCTGTATGAGCTGGGGCAGAGGTGTGGTCTGGAGATGGTGAGCTGGGCGGGCATCGCGACCGGGAAGCCTGTATCTGTGACTGGCAGGTTGCTCTTCGGAAGCGCGTCGGTTTTGACCGGACTGGGCCTGGCACCGGAACTTTTTGCAAAGTCGCTCCTCTATGAGTTTGTCAGTGCATGAGCCAGGTTTGCCGGAGATGGCAGAGTGCGGTCAACAGGAGCTGCGTGTCCTGCTGATTGCGAGTTGCTTTCCGCATCCGCTCAACCAGCGTCTGGGGGTCTGGGCACAGTCCCAGGCCGAGGCGCTGCATGGGGCGGGTGTGGACCTGAAGGTGGTGTCGCCTACCAGCTATGTTCCGGTGTTTCTGGGCAAGGCAGGAATAGCTGCGTGGGCTGCAACCTGTCCGCCTGAGGCGATGCAAGGACCGTTCAATGTAAGCTACCCGCGCTGGCCGGTTTATCATTCAGGGTTGATCCGCGGGCTGACGCGGCTTTTTCCGGCGGCGGCCATGGCGCTGGGTTGGATCTTTGTGAGGAAACGGCTGAGAGAACTGGTCCGCAGTCACCGGCCTGCCGTCATTTTTGCCCATCATACCTTTGAAGGTGGCGAACTGGCGCGGCGGCTCTGGCAGGAAACCGGACTGCCCTATGTGATCGCAGACTGGGATTTTGACGAGATTACCGACTGCCGACGGTTTCCGCGCCGCAAAAAGCATTATCAGAGGGTGCTGGCCGGGGCCGCGTGCGTGATTGCCACCTCGGAGCGGATGAAGTCGGATATTCTGTCGTTGTTCCCTGGCACGCGGGTGGCTGTCGGGCACTATGGTCGCGCGCCTCTGCTGGAGAGCATGCTGAAGCAACCCCGGCCCGCCGACCGGCAGGGCAAGGTGGTGATCCTGAGTGCGAGCGGTTTTTTCAAACGCAAAGGGGTGCCGTTTCTGATTGAGAGCTTCATGAGGATCCAGAACCGCTTTCCGCAGGCCGAACTTTGGCTGGCGGGGGACGGTCCGGAGAAGGTGGCCGTGCAAGCGGCAGCCGCTGCGGCAGGGCCCCGGGTGCGGCTGCTGGGCGCGCTGCCGCATGGCGAACTTTTGCAGGAAATGGTGTGGGCCGATTTTTTTGCGCTGGCAGGCTGGGATGAACCTTTTGCCACGGTATATGTGGAGGCGCTGGCGGCGGGAAAGCCGGTGGTGTGCTGTGATGACGGCGGCATCTGTGACGTGCTGAAGGACGGTGTGCACGGGTTTGCCGTACCACCGCAGAACCGTGAGTTGCTGGAGACGGCGCTGTCGCGGCTGATCGGGGATGAAGGGCTGCGTGCCCAGATGTCCCGTGAGGCAAGTTTGCTGTTCAAGACGGAGCTGACCACGGCGGCCTATGCCAATGTCATCAAAGGTGAACTTTTGCGTGCTGCGGAAGGAGGAAGCTCAAAAGCATGAAGGTGGTACATATCTGCCAACGGGATGATGCTGCCACGGGCGGTGCGGTACGCGTGGCTGCAGAGCTGATGAAGCGCCTGCCCGGGCTGGGCATCGAGGTACGCTGCCTGTTTGTCTATGGCGGGCCGGGCCGCTTTGCTGCCGAACTGCCGGGGCAGTGTGACTATCTGAAGGGACGACCGGGGAGGGGAGTTGCCGCCAACCTGCTGGCCCTGGCCAAATACCTTGCCCGAGAGCGGCCGGATATCATCCATCATCATGACGGGCTGACGTGGACCCACCTGGTGACGGTACTGTGGAGGCCTGCCTTGAAGGTCGGGCACGCGCATCTGGGGTTTCCACGACCGCAGGCCTGCTTCAGGCACCGTTTGGCGGGGTGGATGTTTTTGCGCGCTTATCATCGGCTTTTCGGTGTGTCTGAAGCTACCTCCCAGACATGGGTGCAGGCAGGGATGCCGGAGGCATCTGTCAGCAGGCTGCCCAATGGCGTGGATGTGAATGTGTTCAAGCCCGCTTCAGCTGCCGAACGCGAGGCTGCCCGAAAGAAGTTTGGGCTGCCGATGGAGGCGAAGGTGGTGTGCTTTGTGGGACGTCTGGACACTGTGATCAAGGGGGTGGATGATTACATCCGGGTTATTGCTGCGCTTCCATCTTCTTATTGGGGACTGGTGGTGGGGACGGGGCCGGATGAGCCGGAGCTGCAGCTGATGGCGGCTGAATCTGGAGCCGGGGAGCGTATCCGGTTTGTCGGCCTGCAGGAGGAAACTGGGCCGTGTTACCATGCGTCCGACCTCTTTCTAATGACTTCGCGGCATGAGTCTTTTGGCTTGGTGGTGCTGGAGGCCGCAGCCTGTGGTCTGGGGGTGTTCGGGTACGAGGTGGGTGGTGGGGGAGCAGAGTTGCTCGAGGCTTTGAACATTCCTGTTTTAAAGGAAAGGGACGCAGCGGTGATGGCGGAAAGAGTTCAGGCCTGGTGCAAGAATGCGCATGAACAGGCGTCTGTTTGCGCTCTCAGACGTGAGAAGGTGGTAAGCAACTATTCCTGGGATCCGATTGCGGTGAAGGTGGCCGAGTGCTATGCCGCTTGGCTGCGCGAAATCCGGGCAGGAAACTGATTTTTATGGCTGGACTTTATCTGTTTTTATTGCTGGCCATCCTGACATGGATGTTCCTTAAGGTGTTGGTGAAGCCCAGCCTCGTCTTTGAGTACCCTCACTTCATCGCTTCCGTGTTTCTGGTGTTCATTGTGCCGCAGGCGTTCTCACTGCTGCAATTTCCGGGATCCGTGTCGAAAGATGCGGTGACGGATGTGATGCTGATGTGCTGCCTCTGCATGCTGGCTTCCATCGTGGGTTACAGCTTGAGCCCGTCCCTGAAGATCCTGCGTCGCCTGGCGGTGGAGGTGGATCCGGGGAGAATTTTTCATGTGGGGCTGGCGTTCATTGCGTGCAGCTATTTCTTCACCTACCTGCTGGCGACGACCGAGCAGCAGTTTACGGAAGCCAGCGGTCTTACCGGGCGAGCGACGGTTTACCTGTTCTTTGCCGGTCTGGTTTTCCCGGGCTTCGCCATTTGCCTGCTTCTGTTCTTGCAGCAGCCCACGCTTTTCAGGCTGCTGGCCACGCTGGTGGGCGGCATCATCCCTGTGCTGCATGTCGTGGGTGCACGGCGCGAACCGGCGGTAATGCTGGGGCTGACGGTGGTGCTGGGGCTGTACTATGCGCGCAGGAAGGTGCCCTCCCGGCTGCTCATCTTTGGTTCTCTCATCTTCGTCATGCTGGCCATTCCTGCCACCGGCACCTACCGCGGGATGGTGCTGTATCGGGGGGAGATCGGGGCGCTGAAGCAGCTGGATCTGTGGGACAACTTTAGGGACTACTTTAGCCGTGAATCTGTTTTGGAACTTCGCAACGGTGCGGCGGTGATCGAGAGCACCCAACGCTTTTCGCGGTATGACTATGGGGCGGGCTATTGGAACCAGATCGTGTTCCGGTTCGTTCCGGCCCAGTTTGTGGGGATGGAACGGAAGAATGCGCTGATGATCGGTACGACGGTTGAAAAGATGAACATGGACCGCACGGAAAACGGCTACGAAATTTCGACCGGATCAACCCTCACTGGAATGGGGGATTCGTTCAAGCATTTCGGCTGGTTTGGCTGTTTGTTCTTTTTGGTGCTGGCTTTATTTTTTCGCTCTCTCTGGCAGGCGTCGCTGCAGCCCAATGCACTGTTTGCACAGCTGCTGTACATCCTGGTGTGTACTTCGGGGATGCGGGCGCTGACTCACCAGACAACAGATTTTTTGCCGGGGCTGATTTACCAGGTTACCTTCCTGTCACTCGGGATCCTATATGCTGGAAAGAGAAAAGCGGATGTTACTCCGAGACGTCCGGGGTCTGTCAAACCGCTGCGGCAACGCTGAACTCTGTCCGAGACATTTCCGTTCACCATGCGCATCGCTCTGCTCTTTGACCATTTTGGCCCCTACCACCTGGCCAGATTGCGTGCCGCCGGGCAGGTGGCGGATATGGTTGCTGTGGAGTTCTACACAAGAAGCGGTGACTATGCGTGGGAGGTGGCTGACCGCAAAGAATTGAAGGTGACAACGGTGTCGGCTGGACTGCGGGAAGCCGTTACTTCGGGGCAGTTTGAAGCCCTGCTGGCGAATCATCTGGACCAAGTCGCGCCGGATGTGGTGGTTATTCCTGGCTGGGCCAGCCGGGAGTCGCTTGCTGCGCTGAATTGGTGTCTGGATCGCAGGGTGCCGGCGGTCCTGATGTCTGAAAGCTGCTCACATGACGAGGTGCGTGTGGGTTGGAAAGAGTGGGTGAAGCGGCGCATTGTGGGCTGTTGTCCGGCGGCTCTGGTGGGCGGAAGCCTGCACCAGGGATACCTGGAGGAACTGGGGCTGAAGAGGGAGCAAATCTCCCTGGGGTATGATGCGGTGGACAACGGCTATTTTGCCGAAGGTGCGCGGCCGGGCCGGGAAAAGGCGGGGAGGGACCGGCATGGTTTGTTCTTGGTCAGTGCGCGTTTCATCGAGAAGAAAAACCTGCCGAGGCTGATCGAGGCCTATGCACGCTACCGCCAGGCGGTGCGGACGGACGGCGGTAGCAGGGATCCGTGGTCACTTGTTTTGTTAGGTGATGGCGAGTTGCGCCCGGCACTTGAGCAGCAGGTGCGTGAGCTGGGGCTGGTGCCTTTCGTTTCCATGCCGGGGTTCCTCCAGTATGAAGAGCTGCCGGGCTACTATGCGCGGGCGTCGGCCTTCATTCATGCGAGCACGACGGAGCAGTGGGGCCTGGTGGTCAATGAGGCGATGGCGAGCGGTCTGCCGGTGCTCGTTTCCAACCGATGCGGCTGTGCCGAGGATCTGGTGGAGGAGGGGATCAACGGATTCACCTTTGATCCGGAGGACGTACAAGGCATGGCGGCAGTGATGGGGCGGATGACGGCGCTGCCTGAAGAGAAGCTGCGGCAGATGGGCTGTGAGAGTGAGCAAATCATTGCTGACTGGGGACCGGCCCGTTTTGCGGAAGGAATGCGGCAGGCCGCTGCCCGGGCCCTGAGCACTGGTGGAAGGAAGCCCTCACTGGTGGATCGTGTGCTTCTCAAGATTTTGATGTCACGGTGAGAACTGCCTTTGTCATGGACTCCATTTCCCGCAATGCGGGGGGGATGTTTGATGCCGGACGCCGTCTGGCGCAGGGCCTGTGCGGGCTGGGCGAGGAGGTGCGTGTCTTTGGTGTGGAGGATGGTCATTCGCGGGCTGATATGGGAGCCTGGGCGCCTGCGGCGACTGAACTGCATCGGGGCCGGTTTGACCGTCGTCTGGGGTATGCCCCGACACTGGGTGCCGGGCTGCATCATTTTGATGCCGATGTGGTGCATACGCAGGGTTTGTGGACTTACACCTCGGCTGCTGCAGGTGGGTGGAGTCGGCGGTCCGGACGGCCAGAATGCATCCACCCGCATGGAATGCTGGATCCCTGGGCCTTGAAGAATTCAGCCTGGAAAAAGCGGCTGGTATTGCGTCTGTTTGAGCGGCGTCATTTGCAGCGTGCTTCCTGTCTGCGGGCCTTGTGTGAGTCGGAGCTGGAATCCATCCGTGCCCTGGGGCTGGTGAATCCGGTCTGCATCATTCCCAATGGGGTGGACATTCCGGAGCCCTCGGCGGCATCTGCGCGTGAACCCTGGATGCAGGGGCAAAAAGTGCTGCTGTATCTGGGGCGCCTGCATCCGAAGAAGGGTCTGCGGCCATTGCTCCAGGCCTGGGCAGATCTCTACGGTGCAGGGGGCCTGGAGGGCTGGGTGCTGGCTGTGGCGGGCTGGGACCAGGGGGGGCATGAGGAGGAACTCAAATCACAGGCGGATGCTCTTGCTCTGCCGTGGCTGGATGTGCGCCGGATGCCGAAGGGATCTGCACCGCTTGTTTTTACGGGGCCTCGTTTTGGCGAGGAGAAAGACCGGCTTTACGCTGCCTGTGAAAGCTTTGTTTTACCCAGCCTCAGTGAAGGACTGCCCATGGTCATTCTGGATGCCTGGGCGCATGGTAAGCCGGTGCTGATGACCGTCGCCTGCAACCTGCCAGAAGGTTTTGCGGCGGGGGCTGCCATTGAGGCGAAGCCGGAGGAGCTGGCTGCCGGAATTCGAAATCTATTGACGGCCAGTGACGCTGATCGGATTGAAATGGGGGCCAAGGGGCGGCAGCTTGTCCGGGACAAGTTTACCTGGGGGCGCGTGGCGGAGCAGATGCACCAGGTAAACGAATGGCTGGTGCATGGCGGAGCTGCCCCAGATTGCGTAGAAAGGTAAATTCCGCTTGGAGAATAGGGCCGGTCTCGTGTTTGATGGAGTCAAGGGTGATGGTCTGAGGGCCTAACCAAATGAATGATATGACCATCCCTGCCACAGGTGAAAACCGATCTTCGACGAAGTATAGCCGTCGTGAGATGGGGCTGCGCCTGCTTTGGGCGGTGGGGCGTGTGGTGTTTCAGTGGAGCCCGCGGCCTTTGTTCGGCTTTCGCGCCCGGCTGCTTCGGCTGTTTGGCGCGAAGGTGGGCAAGGAGGTACACATTTATCCTTCGGCACTCATTTATTATCCCTGGAATCTGGAGATCGGCGACTGGTCCTGCATCGGCGAGTGGGCGCTGGTTTATAACCTGGGCGCGGTGACCATCGGGGAGCGGGTGACGATTTCTCAGCGGGTGCACCTGTGTGCGGGAACGCATGATTACCGGGATGCGGCGATGCCTTTGATCAGGCTGCCGATCACGGTCGGATCATCTGCCTGGATCTGTGCCGATGCTTTTGTCGGTCCTGGTGTGAAGGTGGGGGAGGGGGCGGTGGTCGGGGCACGGGGGGTGGTGATCAAGGATGTGCCCGAATGGATGGTGGTGGGCGGCAATCCAGCGAAGATCCTGAAGCACAGGGAAGTAAATGGTCAGGGACCCGAATCATGAGCTCGAACAACAGCATTGATGGTTATAATTATGCCGACAGCGAGTGCGGGCTCAGACTGGGCCGTGTGCCTGCGCTGGCCATGACGATGATGGTGGTGGCGCAGAAAATCCAGGACCACCAGGAGAAGTGATGAATCCGCTGCCAGTCTCCATTTGCATCCCGGTCAAGAACGAGGCCGTGAATCTGCCTGCGTGTCTGGCGGCATTGGGCGACTTTGATGAGGTACTGGTGGTGGATTCCGGGAGCACGGACGACACGGTGAAGCTGGCCCAGGAGGCCGGTGCCACGGTGCTGAATTTTGAGTGGAGCGGGCAGTTTCCGAAGAAGCGAAACTGGGCCCTGCGGAACCATGCTTTCAAGCATCCCTGGGTGCTGTTTCTCGATGCGGATGAGCGGATGAACGACGGCTTTGTGACGGAACTCCGTGAGGTACTGACGAGAACAACGCATGTTGGATTTTGGATCTCGTTTACCAACTGGTTCATGGGCGCGCCGCTGCATCATGGGGATGTGTTTCACAAGCTGGCACTGCTGAAGGTCGGGGCGGGGGAATATGAACGTTTTTCTGAAGATGCCTGGAGCAAACTGGACATGGAAGTGCATGAGCACCCGGTGCTGCAAGGCACAACGGGAGAGCTGAGGACAAGGCTGGAGCATCAGGACTACCGGGGACTGAAAAGTTACCTCGGGAAACACAATGAGTATTCATCCTGGGAGGCCAACCGCTATGTGTGGCTGGAATCCGCCGGGCCCGATGCCTGGGCGGCGCTGAACGGGCGGCAACAGTTTAAATACCGGGCACTGGACCGCTGGTGGCTGGCCTGGCTTTACTGGGCAGTCTCCCTGTGGCTGAAGAAGGGCTTTCTGGATGGGCGAAACGGGTTCCGTTTTGCCCAGATGAAACGGCGCTATTTTCAGGAGATCCGCCTGAAGATTCAAGAAATACGAAGAACCGGAAAACCTGCCTGATGG
Source organism: Verrucomicrobiota bacterium (assembly GCA_040386955.1). Lineage (GTDB taxonomy): Bacteria > Verrucomicrobiota > Verrucomicrobiia > Verrucomicrobiales > Verrucomicrobiaceae > Prosthecobacter. The sequence continues at coordinate 59,247 of JAZKER010000008.1, read as the reverse complement.
AAATGCTGCTTGTCGTTCCCTGCTTCCGTGAAAGTGCGCGCATCGGCCACTTTCTGCCTGAGCTTTGTGCCGAGATGGACCGTCTGGGCGGCATTCGCGTGCTGGTGGTGGAAGATGGCTCTGGCGATGAGGAGCAGGCCAAAATGACGGCGCTGCTGGCAGGCTGGCGCGAGAAGTATGCCTGCCTGGCGGAGCCGCTGCTGCTGGTGGAGAATCTGGGCAAGGGCGGTGCGGTCTATGCCGGGTGGGCGCAGGCCGGAGCGGCGGACTGGGTAGCCTTTGTGGATGCAGATGGGGCCTCGCCAGTACGTGAGGTGTCGCGGCTGGTGCAACTGGCCCGTGCTCAGGGGCAGCCGCACCGGGCCTTGTTCGCTTCGCGGGTGAAGATGCTGGGGAGGAAGGTGCAGAGGTTGTTGAAGCGTCATTTGTTAGGCCGGATCTACGCTACGCTGGTGTCGGAGATGCTGGGCATTCCGGTGTATGATTCCCAGTGCGGCCTGAAACTGGTTCCGCGCGCGGCTTTTGAGAAGGTGGCGGCCTCTTTGCAAATCAAGGGCTTCGCCTTTGATGTGGAGCTGCTGGTGGCCTTGCTGAAAAGTGGCTGCGAGGTGGAGGAAGTGCCGACCGACTGGCAGGAGATAGCGGGAGGCAAGGTGAGGCTGATCCGCGACTCCGTGCGGATGGCAAAGGATGTGTGGAACATCCGTGCAGGGAGGGGCAAGGTGACGAACTGAGACCATGCGTATTCTGCTGCTGAACCAATGCTTTTATCCGGACCATGTGGCGACTGCTCAACATCTGACGGATCTTGCCCTGGGGCTGAAGGCGGCCGGGCACGAGGTGACCGTGGTGGCTTCATCACGGGGGTATGACAATCCGCTCAACCGCTATCCTGCCCAAGAAACCTGGCAGGGCATCGAGATCCGCCGCATCTGGACGCCGGGCCTGGGCAAGAGTGCGAAGTGGCGGCGTTATGTGAATTTCGCGGGCTTCTGGCTGAGTGCGAGCCTGATCCTGCTGCGGCTGTCCAGGTTTGATGTGACGGTGTGCCTGACTTCTCCGCCGCTGATTTCGACCTTGGGAACCTTGATGGCGATGCTGAAGGGCGGGGCGGTGGTGCCGTGGATCATGGATCTGAATCCGGATGAGGCGGTGGCCGCAGGCTGGCTGCGCCAAGGCGGGGTGATGGAGCGGGTGATGACGCTGCTTCAAAAATGGAGTTTCCGGCATGCGGGGCGCATCATTGCGCTGGATCGTTTTATGGCGGCACGCCTGATGGCCAAAGGCGTCCCGGCATCGGTGATCCACACCGATCCTCCGTGGTCTCACGATGATGCCGTCCGCTATGATGAAGCGGGCAGGGAAGCCTTCAGGACTGAGCATGGGCTGACGGGAAAATTTGTGGTGATGTATTCAGGAAACCACAGTCCGTGTCATTCCCTGGACACGCTGCTGAAGGCTGCACGGGAGCTGCAAGGGGAGACAGAGCTGCATTTTCTTTTTGTCGGCGGCGGCAGTGAGTTTGAGAAGGTCAAAGGCTTTCGTGAACGGCACAGGCTGGAAAACATCACCACGCTGCCTTACCAGCCGATGGCCAAACTGGCGGGTTCCCTCTCGTCTGCCGATCTGCATGTGGTGGTTCTGGGCGCACCGTTTGTGGGCATCGTGCATCCCTGTAAAATCTACAACATTCTGACTCTGGGCATCCCCTTCCTCGCCATCGGGCCTGAGGAAAGTCACCTCACAGATCTCGCCAGCCGCCTGCCCGCCCATGCCAGCTATTGTGCAGGTGCAGGAGAAGTGGGGGCGGTGGTGAGCAGCCTGAGGGAGGCAGCGGCATCTGGCAGCCGTCATGAGATGCCTGAGGCCAGGCAACTGGCCCGGGAATTTGCGATGGAAGTCTTGCGTTCCAGGCTGATTCGCGTGATTGAAGGGGCCTGCCAAGAAAAGTGATCTGATGGATTCGAGAATCGCCATGCTGGCTTTAGCTACAGAAGCCTCTGAATTTGTGGGTCCTCTGCGGCCTCAGCTTTTCAGTTGGAATGAAATGCTGACCTTCTTTCTAGGGGCCCTGGCTCTGAGCTGGGTGGGGACCTTGGCGGTGGTGAAGCGGCAAGGAAGGCTGGGACTGGACCAGCCAGATGGCCGCCGGAAATTGCACGAGCGGCCCGTATCTCGTCTTGGCGGGGCACCGATCTATCTGGTGCTGATGCTGGGCATCGGGGCGGCTTTTTGGTTCCGCGGCGTGGCTTTTGACGGGTGGCTGCCTTTGATCCTGTGCAATTCGCTGATGTTTTCTGTCGGGCTGGTGGATGATCTGAAACCGCTGGGGGCGAGGGTGAAGCTGGTGGGGCAGATTGGTGCCGCGCTGATCCTCTACTCGTTCGGTTTGTCCATTGATGTGCTGAGCAATCCGTTCGGATCGGGCGGCGTGGTGCTGGGCTGGTGGAGCTTACCGCTGACCTTGCTCTGGCTGGTGGCCATTCCGAACGTCATCAACCTCATTGATGGGATGGATGGGCTGGCGGGTGGCTTTGGGCTGTTCCTGTCCCTGACGCTGGCCTTCGTGGGCTATATTTCCGGCTTTTCCGATGTGATGATTGTATCCATCGTGATGGCAGGGGCGCTTTCGGGATTTCTGTTTTTCAACTTTCCGCCAGCGAAGATTTTCCTGGGAGATGGGGGCGCGTATCTGATCGGCTTTTTTGTGGCTTCCGTGTCACTGAAATGCTCGAACAAGGGTTCCATCATTGCGGCGTTGCTGGTGATTGTGATTGCCCTGGGCGTGCCCATTTTGGACACGGCGTTTGCGATTCTGCGCCGTTCCATCCGTGGCGTGCCGATTTTCCGTGCGGATGCGGAGCACATCCACCATCGCCTGATTCTTCTGGGCTACAGCAAGGGGCGCGCGCTGGTGGCGATGTATTCGGTCTGTGTGGTGCTGAGCCTGGTGGGCATCAGCATCCTGCTAACAAAAGGGGTGGCCCTGCCGGTGGCGGGGGCGGTGCTGTTTTTGCTGGCGATCGGCGCGGCGCGTTACCTGGGCTATGTGCGAAGCTGGTCCAACCTGAGGCAGCAGATTGACATTGCGATGGAGCGCAGGCACCGCCTGGAGCATGCGCGGGCCCATGCTCGTGTGCTAGATTTTGACATCGAAATATGCGGGAGCCTGAAGGAGTTTGAGAGTCTGTTCAAGCACCGGATGCGCTGGATGGGTTTCCTGCCTGAGGAGGTCCCCGGCGGGATGCCCTTGAAGATCTCGCTCAGTGAGGGCCGTTCTTTGCTGGTTCGTCGCCCGGTGGGTCTGTATGATGAGGATGAGTGGCAACGCCGGGCCGATGAACTGGTGACGGTGCTGGAACGCTGTCTGGAAAGATGGCAGGGCCTGCCTGTGCTGAATGAAACCACCCAAGCGCCTGAAGTGCGTTAAGCCTGCGCTGCTTACTCCACCTTTTTTAATCTGATGTCGTCGAACCCGCCCAGCTTAAGCCACCCTGAGACGGAGATGCCTCCCGAAAGGGTGAGAATATCTAAAAGGAGACGGGTGTCTTCCGAGAGTCGCGGGCCAGATGTGGCCGCCGCAGGCTGGCGTGGTGTGTTGCTGGCGCTGGTGGTGACGGCTTCGTTCTTGCTCGGATCTGGATCGGGGACGTGGTCGCTGGGGGCTGTTTGTTGCGTGATGGGGGCCGCCGTGTTTTTGGCCCCGCCTGGATTTCGACTGCCAACGGTCGCCACGCTGAGTTTGGTGGTGTTTGGCCTGGTGCCGCTGGTGGGATTGCTGCCGAGTTCCTGGTTTGGCATTCATTCCACATGGCGGGAGATGTTGAGGGAGTCCTGGGGGATTCCGGTGCCGAGCACCATTTCACCTGATCCGCGAGCAAGTTTTGAATCGTGGCTGGTGGTGGTAGCCGGGGTGGTGTGGCTGTGGACCTGCCTGGGGCAAAAGATTTCTGATGATGGGAGACGGTGGTGCCTTTACACCCTGGCTGCGGGTGGCGCGCTCGTGGCAGCGGCGTCGTGGATTGACAACTCCACGTATCCTTTTTCATGGTGGCCTCAGGATGCCTTCGGTGGCAGCTTTGGCCCGTTCGCCAATCGTAATCATACTTCCAGCCTGAATGCGATCAGTTGCATCTTATGTGCAGCGGCGACTTATGACACTTACCGGCGGAAGTCTTATCTGGGGTGGATTTTTGCGGTGCTTTTTTTCCTGCCGCTTGGGGCCATTTTCATGAACACATCGCGGGGTGGTCTGCTGATTTTTTTTGTCGGCATGGTGGCCTGGATCACCACGGCCGCGATGAAGCAGGGATTCTTCCGCAAGATCGTGGTGGGGGTGGCCATCCTGCTGGCAGTGTTCTCCGTGGCGCTGGTTTCCACGGGCAAGCTGGGGGAACGGCTGAGAGGTCTGGTGAAGGAGGAAAAGGTGTCGGTGCTGACATCCTCCCTGCGCATGGATCTCGCGCGTGAAACATTGTCGCTGATGGTGGAGCGGCCATGGATAGGCCGAGGCTTTGACACCTTCAGCACGATTTTCCCGATCGTTTCGGATCTGGATGTTTCGGACGTGCGTTTTTTGCACCCGGAGAGTGATGTTCTACTGCTGGTCTTTGAGGGCGGGCTGCTGGCGCTGGTGCCGTGCGGGCTGCTGCTGGTTTGGCTGGTGAATTCTTCAGGCCCCTGGAAAAAAGGAGGCGGGGAGCAGAAATCGCATGAGCGTTCCGCGAGACGCTGGCGCCAGACTGCGGCGATTGGTGCAGGCATGGCGCTGGCGCATTCGATCTTTGATGTTCCTAACCATGGGTTGGCTTATGGAATGCACACGGCCCTGCTGCTGGGACTGGCGATCCGGCCCAGGCGGCTGAAGGTGGCCACTGGCAAGCTTGAGCAGGTCTGCTTCCGTGGAGTTGGCCTTGGCATCATCGCCCTGGGGATCATGTGGCTTGGCATTGCTTCAGCCCGGTGGTCGCCCGATCTTCCCACCACAGTGCCCGTTCTGCGGGAGCAGGCAGTTGGCGAAACGCAGCAAGGACGTTTCCGTGAGGCCCTGGCACTGGTGGACCGTGCCATTTGGCTGGCTCCCTTGGATTACCAGCTTTACTATTTCCGGGCGCAGTTGCTGCTGCAACTGCGGCAGCGGCCTGAACGGGCGCTGCTGGACTTTGGGCGCTCGCGGACACTGGAGCCTCACTATGCGAGCACCTGTTTTGAAGAGGGCGATTATTGGCTGCAATTTGTCCCGGAGATGGCCATCATTCCCTGGCGCGAATGCCTGCGACGTCATCCCCGTGAGTCCTCGGCCCTAAACGGGGCCTACGAGGGCATGTTGAGCCGTACTTGGCTCTATCCTGAGTTGAGGCCGCCTCTGTGGGCCATGGCGGACAGCCCTGAAATGCAGGTCATCTTCCTGAAAGCGACCCAAGGAGGGACTGAGTGGGAGGCATATCTGGCCAAGTTTTTGGCGGAGCATTCCAAACTGGAGATGCTGGAGCCTGAGCAATTACAGATCTTTTTTAAACTCTGGCATGACAAGGGAGACCCGGTGGCCTTGGTCAAATGGATGCAGGCTCATCCCCGGCTGATGGCCTATGGGTGGCGGGTGGTGGCGAAGACGTATGCACGCGAAGGCCGGTATAAGGAGGCCGTGCTGCTGGCGGCCAAGTATCTGAAACGCCCTGACAGGTCTGCTGCCTCCAGGGCCATCGATCTGGTGAGGCTGGAAAAAGCCTTTGTGTTCAATCCTACAGATGCACGCCCGGGCATTGAGCTGTTTTACGCGCAGCGTGCCGCAGGCGACATCGGCGCCGCCAAAGCGACTGCGGAGAAGGTGGTCGCCCTGCCGGAATCCCCTGCCTACATGAAGCTGGAACTGGCCTCCATTTACGCAGACCTCCAGGAGATGAGACGGGCCTGGGAACTGATGGAGCAGGTCATGCTGGCAAGCCCCGAAGGTTGAACGGACTTGCGGGCAGATTTCAGGCCAGACGCCAAACTCTGGCGGGTGCACAGGCCCAGGTAGCCAGGGGCTCATGTTCAGAAGCGTACTCGCCTCCTGAGGCCCAGGGGGAAAAGGCGGGGAGAATCCAGTGCTGCATCTCGGGGCGGATCCGCTGCTGGACAAAGGCTGGCAACTTCAGCTTAAAACCAGCACCATCACGCAGCGAGACTGCCGGGTGCTCGTGGCCAGTGATGAGAGTCACCTGGGGGTGGGTGGCAAACAGGTCGTCTGCCAATGATGGCGGAGCTATGCCGTGATGGCCGTGATGGAAAAGGATGTCCTGTTCGCGATGGGCCTTTTGCAGATGCCAGCCCTTTTTGAGGCCTGAGCGATCATGGTTTCCTTCGATGAGCACAAGATCAGGCACGTAGGTGCGGAGGTTGTCCAGGAAGGCCCCGGTTTGGGCGACGGAGCCGCTGCCGTCCATGATGTCTCCGACGATGATCAGCCGCTCCGGGCGGTGATCGTGAATCAGGGCGAGCAGGGTGGCACGGCACTGGCCCATGCCCCAGTTCGGCAGGAGGGCCCCCTGGCGGCTGCGGTGGACTTCGTAGCCATAGTGGAGATCTGCCACGGCCATCCAACCCTGGGCCTGATGGATCAGAGCGCGCCTCGAGTCCAGCAGGATGCCGGGCGCGATTTCCGCAGTGATGGCAGGTGGAGTGGCAGCGGTCACGCCCATTGATACGTCCGAATTTGGTCCGTGAAACGGGAGATTGCGGCCGCAAAGAAAACAGCCCGGACTGAGGCGACCAGTCCGGGCTGTGATGCAGGGGGCGGCGGTTATTCCAGCTCTTCGAGGTAGTCGAGGAGTTCGGCCTGTTGAGGGGCTGTCAGTTCGCGGAAGCGTGCGTGGTTGGTCGTGCCGGGCGCATTGGTACTGTTGAAGATGACATCCAGCGTGGTGGCCTGCCCCCGATGCAGGTAAGGCGGCGTGCTCCACACGGCCCTCAGAGTCGGTGTATCCAGACCCGTAAGGGTGGCAAAGATACGCTGCCCGCTGGAGGTGTTTTGGGTGCCCACATTGTGAAGGGGGAAGGTGGTCGCGTTGCTGTCTGTCATCGGTGTGCCGGTGTGGCAGGTGGAGCACCCTTTGCTGGTGAAGTGGGCTGCCCCGGCCACGGCTCCGGTGGTGAAGCTGCCATCCTGATTTCGGTAAGGGCTGACGTGGAAGGTACTCAGGGAGGTGACATAGGCGGCGAGGGCATCCAGGTCTGTGCTCAGGCCTGCATTGGTGGTGCCTAGCGGGGGATTCACGGCCCCATTGATGAGGCCGGAGCCGCCGCTGAGCTCGCGGATCTGGTTCTCAAAATCCTGCACTTCATTGAAGTTGGCGCTCCAGTGCAGAGCCCCATGGCCCATGCCAGCGTGGCCGCGCAGATCAATGGTGTTGCGCAGGCCTTCGCCAAACTGGGTGAGGTCCCATACGCGACCGTCCTGGTCCCCGCCGAGATGGCAGGAGGCACAGGAGATGTAGCCTTCGGAGGCCAGGCGGATGTCTTCGGAGTTGTAAAAGAGCTTTTTGCCCTGAAGCACAGTGGCGGTGAGCGGCTCTGTGGTGGTGAGGTCCACGGAGCCTTCGAGCGTGGTCCCTGAGCCAGTGCCGGCGGTGAGCGCGGTGATGCTAAAGACACGCACTTTGCGTTCCAGGAAGTTGTGCACATACAGCCTGGTGCCATCCGGGCTGGTGCAGAGGCCGCTGGGGCCATAACCGAGGACTTGGGTGCCTGTCGCCGTCGAGATGGCTGGCAAGGTGTTGCGTGAGTTGGCATCAATCACCACCACCTGCTCGTTGCCGATGGCGGCGGCGAAGAGCAGGTCTCCCCGGGGGGAGAAGCAGCTCGCCACGGTCAGCCCGGTGTTGTCAACATCGATGCGGTTGGTCGTCAATTCGGCATTGGTGGTTAGGCTGAGCTGGGCGATCAGTGAACGGACGGTGTTTTCATGGTTCAGCGGATTGCCATCACGCACGGTGGATTCACCTCGGGAGATGTTGTCCTTTTTGGCATTGATCCAGGCTTTGAGCCCGTCCGGAGAGATGACGACCTGGGACAGGTAGTTGGCCACGCCGCGGGCGGCATTGGGAGCGTCCACGGTGGTGGTGTCACGGTTGATGGCAAAGGTGCGCACGGGGGTGGCATTGCCGGTGAGCACGATGGAGGCCGGAGTGTATTCCCAGACTTCGCCCCGGTTGTCAGGGGAGCGGAAGCGGCTGACGAGGACCCGGGCGGAATCGGCGGTGACGGCGAGCCCGCGTGGTGCGGCACCTGTGTCCACGGCACCTGTTTGGGCACGGGTGGCGGGATCGTATTTCAGCACGCCTTCCAGGCCTTCACAGGCGATGAAGGCTGCGGTGCCATCGGGTGCAAAGGCCACCCCTACGGGCAATGAACCGCGACCTGTGCTGAGGGTGGTGAGAACGGCTCCGGTATCCGCATTGATGATGCTGACGCTGCCTGCGCGTTTGTTGGCCACCCAGACTTCGGCATTGCCCGGACGCATGGCGAGGGCTACGGGCTCGCTGTTGACGCCGAGATTGATGCGGTTGTTGACGGTGCGTGTGACGGCATCAAAGCGAACGACAATCCCTTGCGCCGGGGTGCCGGTATTGTTGTCGTGGTCATTGCCGTCCGGGGCGACGACCCAGACCTTGTTCCGGGTGGTGTCATAGGCCATTTCTGCCGAGATGGAGGGAGGGGATGCGGTGGGCGCATTGTAGATGATCTGGGTCATCGTGGTGCTGACGTCGGCACTGCCATCGCTGACAAAGACGGTGACCACATAGCGGCCTGGCGTGCTGTAGGTGTGGCCCACGGCGGGATTGGTGGTCCAGGAGGTATTGGTGCCATCGCCAAAGTCGTAGCGGTAAAAGAGTTCGGTCCCGACATTGGGATCACTCGCCGTGGCGGTGAAGGTGACGGCGGTGCCGGTGGTGGTGGCGCTGGCGGTCGATGCCAGTGTGCTGAGGATGGGCGTGGCATTGGGACTGCCCTCCCCCAAGGCACCGATGTCGGTGTTGCTAAGGAGTTTGTTATACAGGCGCAGGTCATCTATCTGGCCGTGGAAGTTGCCGCTGGTGACGAGCCTGCCGATGTAGAGGGCGAGGTTGTTGGCAAAGTCTGGGCGGATGGTGCTGTCGGTACTGACGAGTCGGCGGTTGCAATAGATGCTGGCGGTGCCTGCGCTGCGGTTCACCACCACGGCCAGGTGGTTCCATTGATTGAAGGGGAAAGCGCCGGTGGCGCTGGAGGAGGAGTCACCCAACGTGCCGTTGCCAGTTTCAAAAAGCAGCCGGCCATCACCGGTCGCCCAGGTGTTGATGAAGAAGCGGAAGCCGTTGCCCATGCTGCCGCCTGAGGCATTGGAAAGCAGGGTGCGGGAGCCTAAAGCGGAGCTGGTGACCTTGGCCCAGAGGGAGAGGCTGAACTGGTTCCCAAGGTCCAGCGCGGCGGCGGTGGCGTGGTCGTCCAGGCCATTGGCAATGCCGTCGAGGTTCAGCGACTCGGTGCCGCGTGCGTGGTCGGCGGCATAGCCTGCGCCATTGAGCAGGGTGGCATTGCGGGCAAATCCGGATTCGTCATTGCCGCTGCTGTCGAAGCGCCAATGGGCCAGGAGCTTGCTGATGGCCAGCACCCGGATCTCCGTCTCGGTGAGCCAGCTGGGATGGATGCGGAAGTCATCGAGCTGGCCGTTGAGCAGGCTGGTGCCATTGGCGGTGCGCCCGAGTTGCAGGACGCCGGTGGTGGTGAAGTCGGTGCGGGCGGTCCCGGCGGGTGTGCGGTCTATGCCATTGACATAGATGCGGGAAAGGCCGCGGGTGCGATCGATCATGAGGGTGACGTGCGTCCACGCATTGTATGGCAGCACATTGCTGGCGGTCTGTACCTGGGTGCCGTTGGTGCCATTGCCCGTTTCCAGAATGAGGCGGCCTGGTGTGGTGTGGGTGGAGCCGGTCGCATAGAGCCTCCAGCCTGCGGTATTGAGTCCGGAGTTGGAGTTTGAGGTGATGGTTTCCAGTGTGTTGGTGCCCGAGGCGACACGCACCCAGGTGGCCACGGCAAAGCTGTTGCCCAGGTCACTGGCCGGGGCTGTGGCATATCCGCTGCTGCCATCCAGGCTGAGGGAGGCGGAGCCTTCGGCTGAATCGGTGGTGTTGTAGGTGGCTCCGGTGCTGCTGAGGGAGAGGGCGGCACCGTTGGGGGCCGAGCTGGCGGTGGAACTGTTCACCCGCCAATGAGCCACGGGATTTTCACAAAGGCTGCGCAACTGGTCAAAGTCCGCCGCATTGAGCACCCGGTTATACAGCCGGAAATCATCCAGATGGCCTCCCATGTAGTAGGGGCCGCTGCCCATGCGGCCGAGGGTCAGGACGGCGGCGGTGGTGAAGTCGGTGGTGATGCTGCTGTCCACGGTGCGGTCGGTTCCATTGACATAGATGCGGGCTGTACCTGTGCTGCGGTTCACGGTGAGGCCGATGTGTACCCACTGGTCAAAAGGCATGACGCCGATGGCGGTGGTGGCGGCATTGCCCAGAGTGCCGTTGCCAGTTTCCAACTGGATGCGGCCAGCCGTGGTGGCATGGGCGGAGCCATAGACGAAGAGCTTGAATCCGGCGGTGGCGAATCCGCCTGCGCAATTGCCCGCCAGGGTCTGCAGCCCGGTGTTACCAGAATTCACCCGTGCCCAGGTGCTGAAGGAAAAGGTGGTGCCCACGTCCAGGCTGGCTGTGGTGATGTGGTCGTCCGTGCCGTCCAGGGCCACGGCGCTGCGGCCCACCAGGCCTGGGGTCCATGGGGTTGGAGCAAAGTTGGTTAGAGTGCCATCGTTGCTGCCGGCCACGTCTTCGGCCACCGTTCCAGAGGTTTCATTCAGCGGATAGTGCAGCACCAGACCGGCACCCGTGGTATCCACGCTGGCCCCGGTGGAAAAACGGAACACGCGCTCGGCTGAGACGGCGTTCCCCTGGGTGTCTTTGACTCCACCCAAGGCCACCACGATCTCATAGGTGGTGTTGGAGACGAGAGCAGAGGCGGGGGTGAAATTGACAATGCCGCCCATGTTTGAGTACGTGCCGGAGATCGCGCTGCCGCCGAAGGGACGGACGATGATGCTGCTGCTGCCGATGGAGGGGGTGTCGAGAAGATCAGTGAAGGAGACGCCGATCATGCTGGTGGTGGCCACGCTGGTTTCACCATCCAGGGGGCGCACGGCATTCACTTCGGGGGCACGTGTATCGGGCACGGTGTCATGGGGCAGGATCCACCCGGCGGAATTGTCCACGGAAGTGCCGGTGTTGGAGCCGTTGACACAGCCGATGAAGACGAGGTTGCCGATGGGGATGGCCACCTCAGGCTTGGGAGTTGGACTGCCTGCCTCAATACGGCCAGGGAGGGCGACATTGGCCACGATCTGCGCCGGGACGGTGTCCACCCGGATCTTCTGGTAGCGTCCGTTGCCGACATTGCCGAGATGGACGAATTCATCCTGCAAGACCGGATAGCGCGGGGCACCGCCGAGGGTGGTCACCTGATCCACAAGCTGGATGTTTTCCGGATTCTGGATGTCGTAGATGTAGAGGCCGCCTGCCTGGCCACCGCCGTAGAGACGGTGACCGCTGAGGTAGGAGGTGTAGGTGTTGGCCCCGGTATCACCCCGATAGACGCTGATGAGGAGCGGGTTGGTGGGGTCGCTCAGGTCAAAGGTGGCGATGCCATTAGTTAGGCTGGCGGAGACGACGAGGACATTGCCCAGTACATAAACTGAGGCGCAGCGAAAGCCGGTGAGGGTGGGGATGTCCACGGAGCGGACCAGGGTGGGGGCGGCGGGATTGCTGACATTGAAGATGTCGATCCAGCCGCTGGCGGTGCCATAGCCTTCGCCGCCGGTGTAGAGGTACTTGCCCGCCCAGCAGGAAGAGTGGCTGGACGATTTGCCTCCGGCACCCTGGACGGTCACGGAAGGGGCTGCGGGGTTGCTGATGTTATAGATGGCGAACTTGCCGGCGCGGACCTGGCAGAGGTCCCCTGAGAAACCCATGTTGTGGCTCTTGAAGATGTTGTCATTCAGGTGGGTGCCGACCACGCTGGGATTCACCACGGCAGGGGAGGCTGCCTGCGAAAGCCGCCAGGTGGTGAGCCGTGCGTAGCCTGCCGGATCGGCGGCACCGCTGCGCCCGCCTGCGATGACCAGGTGCCCTTTGTGCATGAGGGCGTAGGTCGGAGTGATGCCGATCTCCAGCGAGGTGAACGTTCGCAACGGCACGTAAAGCTGGCCAGTGGTGTAGGTGGACTGGGGAACAGGCACTTGGGCCTGCAGGGTGGCGGCAGACGCCAGGGCGAGAACTCCGCGGGTAACAAGGGAGCGAATCATGGTTGGGTGTCGGGTTGGCTGACACCCATGGATCTATCAGAACCGGCCTAACTAAGGCTTGGACTTCGTGACGGATTTTTTGGACAATCTGACGGGTGTCTCCACTTGCTCCCTTTGACGATAGGCGAGCGGCGTGCAGTGATAGCGGCGCGCAAAGCAGCGGTTGAGGTAGCTTTGATCGCAGAAGCCTGCCGCCGCCGCGACGTCTGCCACCGGGTCGTCCGTCTCTCTGAGCATCTGGGCTGCGCGGGCCAGCCGGAGGTCCCTCACATAGTCTACCAGGGTGTGACCGGTGGTGTGCTTGAAGAAGGTGCGGAAGACGGTGCCGCCCATGCCGGCCGCTGCCGCAACTTCGGTTAGGCTGAGGGGGTGGGTAAAGCGCTCGGCCAGCAGTTTGAAGACGCGCCGCAACTGTTCACGCCGGGTCTCCTCACGGGCCAGTGCACGCGGGTCCGCCTGCCGCACGCCAAAGGCTTCCCGCAGGTGATGCAGCACGGTCAGCAGATGCAGCTTGCAGGCGGGGTAATGCTCCCGTGCGCTGCCGGGTGCGGTGGCGGCCTCGTGCAGGGCGAGGAGGGATTCATGCACACGATGGGCCAGAGGATGGCTGCTTTTCAGCAACGGGGGCACGCCTGAGGGGCGGGCGCGCAAAGGATCGAGGAAGGCGGCGTCGCCGGACAGGTGGCCGCTGCTGGTGATGAAGTCTGCCGGAAACAAAATGACCAGCGAACGGTGAGGTCCGCTGAGCCGGGAAACGCCATGCAGGCGCAGGGTATCCACAATGAGCAGATCGCCGGGAGCAAAGTCCACATTCCAGCTGCCCATGCTAAAGCGGCCTGCCCCGTCCACCGGAAGGATCATTTCATGGTAGTCATGCCAGTGCATCCAGTTTTCCCCCACCATGCCCTGATAGGTGGGGAAGGAATACAGCTTGGTCTGGAGGGGAAGATCGGGATCAAAGTCGCGGCGCAGATAGCGGCGGTCGTCAATGAGGGGGTGGATCTCAAAAGGCTGCGGATCGGTGGTCGCCAGGGTGGCGAGTGCAGACGGGACGGAGGAGGAAGGGAGCTTCGGAGTGCGGACCACGAAGAGTAAAGGTAGCGAAAGGCCGGGGGGGAGGTCCAGTGCAAAACAGCGGGGCGGCGGCACTTCTGCATGGCAGGTCTGGGTGGCCGCCGCAGGGGGAGGATGAAGACGTGATCTGTGCTCGACACCGGGCAGGATGTCCTTATCTCTGAGGGAATGATTTTTACCGTGTTTCTGGCCTCTTTGGCTGACATGCAGACCGTGGCTGTCCTGGCTGTGACGGGCCTGGGGGCCTTTGCTTTGGCGTGGTGGCTGCAGCAGCAAAAGCAGGTAAAACTGCAGGCTGTGCATCAGCAGGTGCTGGAGCAGTCGGCAGCCCTGCTGGAACAGGAAAAGGCAGAGTCTGCCAAGCAGGCTGCCCAGGCCCGGCAAAGCCTGGATGAGGCGATTGCCGAGAGGGTGCTGGTGGAGGAACGGTTTGGCACGCATCGCGAGACGGCACAACGGCGGGAAAGCGATTTGCAGGCCCGTATTGCATCGCTGGAGTCAGATCTGGCGGATACCCGCGAGATCGCCGCCCGGCTGGCGCCGACAGAGGCGCGGGTGGGAGATTTGGAGACGACTTTGAGAGCGGAGCGCGGCCGTGTGTCAGCCCTGGAACAAACAGTGCAAGTGACTACGGACCGTGCCCAGGAGGTGGCATCCCAGCTTTTGGAAACCCAAAGCCGGCTGACGCAGCACCTGGAGAAAACGCGGGCACGAGAAGCGGAACTGGTACAGCAGCTGGCTGACCAGGAACAGACCCTGGCTCTGGACCAGGCCCGGCTGGGTACGGTGGATGAGGAAATCTCCCGCCTGAAGGAAACCCAGTCCGCCTATCAGACCACGGCGGAAAACCGTATCACCGGACTGCAGCGGCAACTTGCGGCGGCGGAGGCCAAGGCGGCCCTGGTACAAAAGGAATTCATGAGTGCGGTAGGAGTGCTGCCGGAGCCTTCAGCCGCTGCGGCGGCCGCGCCTAACGACAGGCGTGTTAAAGAACTGGAGTCGAAAATAACGCAGGCGGAGGCAGAGGCACGGAAGAAGGCGCGGGAAGATGGCTACCGGATCGCAGAGCTGGAGTACCGTCTCACGGAGGCGAAGGAGGCATTGGCCGGAATGCAGGCACCTGAAGCCGGGACTGCGGAGACGGAGGCCCTGCGCGAGGAGGTGAAAAAACTGACCGCCGAGAAGGAGGCGCTGGCGGATGATCTGGAGACGCTGAAGATGGTGAAAGCCAGGTCGGTGGAGCCGGTGCCCGAGGTGCTTGAGCAGGGCTTTCTGCTGATGGATGATGATCTGCCCGGCAAATGATTTGCCAGATGGGGCGATCGGCAACGTTTTATGATCCATGATGATTGCCCGGCAGCCTCTGAACTTTTGGGAACTCACGTATGGGAGCACCGTGGGCCTGGGCCTGCGGTACCTGGTGTTTGCGGGCATTGCATGGCTGCTGGGGTACTGGCTATTCAAGCAAAGCTGGTTTCACCGCAAGATCATCGCGAAGTTTCCCCGGCCCAGTGAGGTGTGGAGGGAGATCGGCTATTCGGCCCTGTCCATGCTCATCTTTGGCCTCGTCGGCGCGGCCACCGTTTATGCCGCACGGCATGGGTGGACGCAGATGTATGGGAAGATCTCAGCTTACGGGCTGGTGTGGTTCTGGCTGAGCATTGGCTGCGCCATCGTCATTCACGATGCGTGGTTTTACTGGACTCACCGGCTGATGCATCACCGGAAGCTGTTTCGCTGGTTTCACCGGGTGCATCACCTGTCCCACAATCCCACGCCCTGGGCCGCCTATGCCTTTTCCCCGCTGGAGGCCTTGGTGCAGGCGCTCATCTTTCCGGTGCTGGTGGTGGTGATGCCGATGCATGCCTATGCCTTTGGCCTCTTCATGATGTGGCAGATCGCCTTTAACATCGCCGGCCACATGGGGTATGAATTTCACCCGCGCTGGCTCATGCGCTCGCCGCTGAGGTACATCCTGAACACACCGACGAACCACATCATGCATCACGAGAAGATGCGCGGGAACTACGGGCTGTATTTCAACTTTTGGGATCGGCTCATGGGCACGAACCATGAGGAGTATGAGCGGAGGTTTTGCGAGGTCACCTCCCGCGAGAAGGTGCCGTTTTCCAAATCACCCAGCACTCCGGCGGATTTGCACTGCGATTGACCGGGCGCAGGTGCTGTACCTCATAGGCCCTAGGCGGCAGGGAGGTGGCCCATTCCGTGAGGGCCCGGAGTTCTTGCGCCCCGCCGTCATGGCCAGGATAAACGGCGATGGTAAGCAGCCCGCCCGGCCGCAGCAGATGGATGGCGGCGTTCACGGCGGCGAGGGTGGTCTCGGTACAGGTAATCACCGTTTTGTCGGATCCGGGCAGGTAGCCGAGATTGAACATGATGCCTGACAGCTGCTGATGGTGCTCGGGTCGCACGAGGTTCAGCATTGTCTCGTGGCCTGCCTGGGCGAGGGTGAATCGGTCCTCAGAGATGCCGGATTCCAGAAGGCGGCGGCGGGTTTCCGCCACGGCGGGGGCCTGCACATCCATGGCATAGACGTGGCCTGCAGCGCCGACACAATCCGCGAGGAAAAGAGTGTCGTGGCCGTTGCCTGCGGTGGCATCCAGGGCGATGTCGCCCGCATTCAGCCGGTCTGCGAGCAGCAGTTGTGCCCAGCGAACGGCTGAGGGCAGGCCGCCGGTCTGGCTGGCGAGTTGGGGGAGGCGGACGGGTGTTTCCATCTGGGATTTTGCCGCGCTCCAGCCTTCTGACAAGTGGCCGGGAAGGTGTTTTGTCCCTCGCGGGAGAATTGACAGGAGAAATTCAGACGCCTAATCTCCCAAGGCTGACCCGTTTACACGGGAAAGCTGGAAGTCTGATTCTGACGCCATGGGTCGGACTTCGATGTCCCTTCTCCCACTGGCGGCCCCTGAATCAGACCCTTTAATGAACTTATACGTCAGCAATCTTGCGTACAGCGTGACTGATGATGAACTGCGCAGCGAATTTGCTGCCTACGGTAACGTCTCCAGCGCCCGTGTGGTGATGGATCGCGAAACCGGGCGCTCACGCGGCTTTGGTTTTGTGGACATGCCCAATGAGGCCGAGGCCAAGGCTGCGATGTCGAGTCTTGAAGGCAGCAACTTGGCGGGCCGCGCCATCAAAATCGTCGAAGCCCGCCCGAAGGAGGAGCGTCCTCGCCCTGTGGTGGGCGGAGGAGGCTATCCCGACAGGAAGAAGTCCGATCGCGGTCACGCCGGCGGCTTCCGCAGTGCGCCTGAGCCGACTTACAATGACTGGGATGACCGGGACCGTGGCGGCAAAAAGGGCAAGCCGCGTGATCGAGGCCGCAAGAATCCTGAAAACGACTGGGACTGAATCCTGGGATTCACCGACTTTGCGGCATCGTGAGGCCAGGAGTTCCGCTGCCTTTTGACTGATGTTCCATCAGGGAGCGCTGACAGTCTCGTTGCTTTGATAAACCTAAATTTAAGGCTTTCCAAAGCGACTGCTGGGGCCTAAATTTCCGTAACAGACATATTTGCCATGCCTAACCAGGGATGGTGAAGATGCCCCGCGTGGACCTGCACCCGGTAATCTTGAAGAAGTTGCGAGCGGTGGCAGCGCAAGTTGCTCGACCGAGGGCGGCAGCTACCACGAATTCAGCCGCGATGATTCGCCTGCTTGCGATTTCGGCAAAAGAGCCCACGTTGCGCGCCCTTTTTGCCAACCTGACTGTCCTGTGAGCCACTCCCATCCTACTGATGACCTCCGCGTGGCGGAGATCCTGCCGCTGATCCAGCCTGCCTTGCTGATGCACGACATCCCGCTCGGCGAAGCGGAGGCGGTTTTTGTGGAGCAGGCACGTCGCAGTTCCGAGGCGATTTTGAACCTGAAGGATGACCGCCTGCTGGTGGTGGTGGGGCCCTGCTCCATCCACGATCGTATGTCCGCCCTGGAATATGCGCAGTTGATCGTTGCTGCCCGGGAAAAATACTCGGCGGATCTGGAGATCCTGATGCGGGTGTATTTTGAAAAACCCCGTACGACGGTGGGGTGGAAGGGTTTCATCAATGACCCCCATCTCAATGAGAGTTACGATATCAACACCGGTTTGCGTGGTGCACGCGGCCTGCTGATGGATCTGGCCAAAATGGGTGTACCGGCAGCCACGGAGTTTCTGGATGTCATTACGCCTCAATACATCGCCGATGTGGTGGTGTGGGGGGCCATTGGCGCCCGCACAACGGAAAGCCAGGTGCATCGCCAGCTCGCTTCCGGTTTGTCCATGCCTGTTGGTTTCAAAAACGGCACGGACGGCAGCATCCAGACTGCTTTGGATGCCATCCAGGCCGCCGCTGGGCAGCATTGTTTCCTCTCCGTGACCAAGGATGGCGTCGCTGCCATCGTGAAGACGCGTGGCAATGATGCCTGCCACGTTATCCTGCGTGGTGGCAAGGCGGGGACCAATTTTGATGCCCAGTCCATCGAGTCCGTGGTGAACCAGCTCAGCACCCGCGGCCTGCCCGCCAGCGTGATGGTGGATTGCAGCCATGGCAACAGCCTCAAGGATTACCGCAAGCAGCCGGGCGTGGCCCAGTCCCTGGCGGAACAGATGGGTGCGGGCAGCAAGGCTATCACCGGCGTGATGATCGAAAGCCACCTTGTCGAAGGTCGTCAGGATGCCAAGCCTGGCCAGGCCCTGACCTATGGCCAGAGCATCACCGATGCCTGCGTGAACTGGCCGGCCACCGAGTCCATGTTGGATACCCTGGCTGCCGCTGTGCGTGCTCGCCGGGTGGCGTGAGGTGGTTCCTGAGCTTCATTTTTCTGTTGCCCGCTCCCGCTGGCGCTTCTGGTTCATTGCTTTTCCTTTCCAGTGATCGCCGACCATATCGAGTCTTTCTCCCGTGCCCGCATCCTCGTCATCGGGGATGTCATGCTGGACCATTTCATCTGGGGCGCGGTGCGCCGCATCTCACCGGAGGCCCCAGTGCCGATCGTGGAGGTGACCAAGGAAACGACCTTTCCGGGTGGCGCGGCCAATGTGGCGCGCAACCTATCCGCCTTCACACCTCATGCCTACCTGATGGGGCGTGTGGGCAAAGACAGCGCTGCGGGGGAACTGCGCCGTCTGCTGCATGAAGAAGGGGTCAATACGAACCCGATGCTGGAAAGCAGCACGCTGCCCACCATTGCGAAGACGCGCATCATTGCCCGCCAGCAGCATGTGGTGCGGGTAGACCGTGAGACGATTCAGAAGCTCTCGCCCGAAGAGCTGGATGAAGTCTGCTGCGGAGTCGAAGCAATGCTGCCGGAGCTCGATGGACTCATCATTGAGGACTACGGCAAAGGCTTCGTCACGCAGGCCTTTGCGGACCGGGTTCTCGGTCTGGCCAAAGCTGCGGGCAAGCTGGTGACGGTGGACCCTTCTCCCCACAATCCGCTGAACTGGCGTGGAGCTTCCCTGGTGAAGCCCAATCGCCTCGAGGCCTTTGCCGCAGCAGGCATCCAGGACCAGCGCACGCCCGGCCCGCCTTTGGAAGACAAACGTTTGCTGGAAGTCGGTGAGCAGCTCCTCGACCAATGGGCCGTCGGCAAGGTGCTGATCACTTTGGGCGAGCAGGGCATGATCCTTTTCCAGCGTGATGCTGCCCCGCACCACATCCCGACACAGGCCCGTGAGGTGTTCGATGTCTCCGGGGCAGGGGATACGGCCATTGCTTTCCTCACGCTGGCGATGGCTGTGGGCCTGAGCGCGGAAGAAGCCGCGAATGTGGCCAATCATGCCAGCGGTATCGTGGTGGGCAAGCTGGGCACGGCCCGCGTGATGAAAGATGAACTGCTGAAATCCTTCGAAGACTGATCTCTATGTCCGAATTTAACTCCATGCTTCAGGGCCATCTCGATGGCCACCTCGCCACTCTCAAGCGCCTGGATGAATGCCGCGAGACCCTGGCAGCCATCGCCGATGCCTGGGTGACCGCGCTGAAGTCTGGAAAGAAGATCCTGTTCTTTGGCAATGGCGGCAGCGCGGCGGATGCCCAGCATCTGGCGGCGGAACTGTGTGTGCGTTATCGCATCAACCGCCGAGCTCTCGCGGGGCTGGCTTTGACGACCGATACATCTGTGCTCACCGCTCACAGCAACGACTACGGTTTTGAAACCGTCTTCTCCCGTCAGGTGGAAGCCCTGGCTCAACCGGGGGATGTCGTCGTGGGGATCTCCACTTCAGGCACCAGCAAGAACGTGGTTGCCGGACTGAAAGCGGCCCGTGAAGCTGGTTGTGTGGTCGTTTCCTTCACTGCTGAAAAAGGGGCCGATTGCGCGGTCCTGGCCCACCATGCCTATTGCGTGCCCACGCCCATCACCGCCTATGCCCAGGAATGCCATCTGCTGGCCGGGCATGTGCTGTGCGAGTATGTGGAAGCGGCCTTCAAAGACTGAGTCTGCGCTGCCTTTTTTTGGGTAATGATTCCTCATGGGACTGGGCCGAAAAATCTCCATGGCTGCCGTCGCTCTGCGACTGGGCCGGCGGTTTGAGGACAAGGCGGAGCTTCTGCGCCTGTGCGCCTGCTATGGCGGGCTGAGCCGGTTTCGTGGGGGTCACTTAACGGTTGAAACCACCGCGCCTGGAGCCCCCAGGCTGCACCTCCGCCACGCGCAGCCGGACACCATTCTGATGGTGGAGGTGCTGATGGAGCAGGATTACCGCTGTCTTGAGTCGCTTTCGTTCACCCCCGCTTCCATCCTGGACATTGGTGGCAACATTGGCCTGGGCAGCTTTTATCTGAAGTCGCTTTTTCCGAAGGCTGAAATTATCGGGTTCGAGCCCTCCCCGGCGGAATTTGAAATGCTCACGGCCAACTATGCTGAATGGCCGGACTGCCGGGCTTTTCAAAACGCCATAGGCGATGTGGATGGCGCACATCTTCGTTTCGCCGTGCACCCGGATCGTACCGGCGGCCAGCACGTGCTGGGGGAAGGGGAATCTGGAGACTGGCAGGAGATCCAGGTCACTGCCCGGCGGGTGGACTGCCTCATCCAAGAAGGCATCGCGCCGGTGCCGGATCTGGTGAAGATGGACATCGAGGGGGCTGAGGTGATGGCCTTGCGGGGTTTTGGTTCTTACCTTTCTAAGGTGCGGGCCTTTGTGCTGGAGACCCATTCGGCGGAGCTTCATGCCGCCTGCATCCGGCTGCTGACTGAGGCTGGACATACGGTCTTGAGTGATGTCTCCCGCTCTCCGGAGGCGCGGATTCTTTTTACCGAAAAGCGGCCCTGATGGCCTAACAGAAAATGTAATTGTATGGACCGCGCCTATTGGAGAAGCCTGTTTGCCACGATGCCCTATGCCATGCTGGGCAGCCTGCGCCAGCATGGGATGAAGGGCGGGTATCTGGCCCTGGCCGTTTTTGTGTTTCGGCGCCTCTGGTTCCCGGTGCAGATGGGGCCTGTCATCCGGCTGACCAACTGGCGGGAGGCGGCCAACTACATGGACAACTTCATCCTCGGCGAATTGCGCCATCCTGACGTGGAAAAGCTGGTGCAGAGCCAGCTTGGTGCGGTGATTGAGGTGGGTGTCAATGTGGGCATTACCAGCCGTTGGTGGCTGGCACAAAACCCGGTGGTGCAGGTCATCGGCGTGGACATGATGCAGGAGGCCCTGGACTACACAGGACGCTGCGTGGCGGAATTAAATCAGGCCCGCCGCTGGCATCCGGTCGCAGGTGCTGTGGGCGAGGCCGCCGGCAGCATGGAGGTGGTCTTCGACGATCCTCTGGAAGGCACCAACAGCCTGGACAATGCCCAGGGCGGCCACCGCCGCACGGTGGAGGTGAATACCCTGGATGCCTACCTGCAGCGTGCGCCGCAATTGCAGCCGCTACTTCTGAAGATCGACATTGAGGGCCATGGTGCAGCCGCTCTGCGTGGCGCTGCCAAATTGCTGCAAACGGTGCCCTGGGTGGTGGTGGAGACCCACCATGCGGAGGAGCTTTCACAGTCGGCCGACTTGCTGTCACGCAGCGGGTTTGGCCTGCGGCATTTCCACGGGCGGACCATGTGGTGGTCACGGCTGAGCTGATATGATCCTGCGAAATCTCTCCTGGCTCACGGTTTCCCAGATCGTGCGTCTGGTCACGGGCCTGTTTGTGGGCACGTGGCTGACCCGTGCGCTGGGCCCGGAGCAGAATGGTTTATTAGGCACGGCTTTGGTCATCAGTTCCCTGATGGGGTTCACGGCAGAGCTGGGACTGCGGCAGGTTTTGATCAAGGAACTGGCCACGCGGGGCGATGATGCAGGGCTGGTGCTGGGCACGGCGGCGCGTTTGATGCTAGGTTGGGGGCTGGTGTGCTTTGGCCTCGCCTGCGCCGTGGCCTGGTGGTGGGGCGGGGCGGAGATGCTGGCCGTGGGCAGCATCCTGTATGCCTCGCTGCCGCTGAACGCCTACCTGGCCGTGCTTTCCCGCTGGGATGCGGCTCAGCAGTCTCAGCGGACGGCGCGGCTGGGCATCCTGGCCAATGGGCTGGCGGCGCTGGCCCGGGTGGTCTGCATCCTTGCCGGGGCGGATCTGCGCTGGGCAGCCCTCACCATCGTTCTGGAGGTGGCCATTTCGGCCGGCGTAGCCTTCGCCTGGGCCCTCCGGCACGGCTGGTGGGCGGAACTCCGGTCTTGGGATGCGAAGGTGGCGCGCTCCTTGCTGGCTGAGTCGCTGCCCTTGTTTCTGGCGCACTCGGGCACCTTGCTGCTGCTGAGGGTGGATCAGCTGATGATTTACCAGATGCGCGGCGCGGCGGAGGCTGGCGTCTACGCGGCGGCTACCCGTTTGTCGGAAATCGTGTATGCTGCCGGACCGCTTGTCATCATGACCTTCATGCCCATCCTTTCCCGCTCGTTTCAAAATGAGCCTGCGAAGTACCTGCGGCAGTGCGCCTGGCTGTTTGGCGCGCTCAGCCTTGTTGCCTACGGTTCTGTCCTCTTTTGGTGGCTGGCCGGCGGAGCGGTGGTGGAGTTGCTCTATGGAAAGGCGTTTGAGCAGGCAGCCATGGTTCTTCTGGTGCATGGCATCGCCACGCTGCCTTATCTGCACGGTGAACTGCGAAGCGCCCTGCTGGTGATCGAACGCAAGACGGTGTGGAGCATTCGCTGTGCGCTTGCGGGTCTGGCGCTGAATGTGCTGCTGAATCTGTGGCTGGTGCGGGACCATGGCGCTGTCGGTGCGGCCTGGGCGACGGCGATTGCCTACACGGTCGTCTGGTTCGGCTCATCCCTGGTGTTGCCGGCGCTCCGGCCTGTGGGACTGCAACAATTGGCGGGACTGGCATCTCCCGTTTGGTTTTGGCGCGAATCGCGGCGATGGAAGCTGCTGATGTCATGAAGGGCGAACTTTTGGATCTGGTGAATCTCCGGCGCGTGGCCATCGTCCGCTGCTGCGGGCTGGGCGATGTGGCGCAGATGACGCCGCTGCTGCAGCAGATCCGCCATGATGCCCCGCAGGCGGTGGTGGAGGTTTTCCTGAATGCCAATGTGGCTCCGTTGCTTGAGGGATCCGAATGGGTGGACCGTGTGCATGCCCTCCCGATGGCTGATTTTGCTGCCACGCGGAGTTCTCCGTTTTTGGGCCGACTCTGGGCCCAGGTCCGCCAGCAGGGAAGCTTCGATGCCTTGTTTTGTCTGGACCTCTCATGGTCACGCACGCTGCTTTCCCGCCGGGTTAGGGCCGGCCGCCGCATCGGATTTCGTACGGAAGGATGGAAGCCGTGGAGTCCGCTGGATTTTACGGTGACCGTCCCGCTGGACTATTCGCGCAATGCGGACCACACCTCCCTCTGGTTTCTGCGCCTGTGGTTAGGCCCGACGGACATGGATGATTTTGGGTTCGGGCCGGAGCTGGGGCACCTTCGGGAAGCTCGGTCAACGCGGCTCGCACGGCATGTGGCCTTGGTCCCCAAAGCCGGAAACGACTTGGTGCCGGGCGATCTGAAACAATGGCCGATGCAGGCCTGGCCCAAGCTGGCGGCCAACCTGCTGAACCAGGGCTGGACACCCGTGGTGATGGGACGCCAGGGAGACTTTGACATGGCCGCCATGCCTCCAGGAACGCTGGACATGCAGGGGCGGCAAAGTGTCACCGAGGCGGCGCGCTACATCTCGCGCTGTGCAGGGCTGATTGGCAATGATTCAGGCCTCTATCACCTTGCGCTGGCGCTCGGCACACCGGCAGTGGGTCTCTTCGGCCCCACGGCAGTGGCCCGTACTGGCCCTTTCCGCTCGCCGCATGGGCTGGCACTGACGGCTGCGCTGCCCTGTGTGCCCTGCTGTGCCAGCCAATGTACGGTGGCTGCGGAGGGCCGTGAAGAAAATGACCGTCCATTCTGCCTGTCATCTCTCACGCCTGAAATGGTGTGTGACCGTGCGCTCAAACATTTCTCCCGCTCATGAATGAAGGCCGCGCTGGCGCTGTGTTTCCGATGATCGTGCTCGGTGGAGCGGGCATGTTTGCCCTCGCCTCCATCCTGCTCACGGAAGGCAACACCATTGGCGAATTTTGCCGCTACCTGCTGGTGGGGGGCTTTCTGCTGAGTGTCGTCTCACCGCGCATCGGCTTTTATGTGTGGCTGACCTTCTGTGGCTACAATGATCTTCTGAAACGGCTCATGATCATGGGCGGGCGTGTCAGCCACGGGGACCTGCCGTTTGTGCTCGGCATCACTCCGGCCATGTTTGGCGGCGTCGTCTTGGCCCTCGCCCTGGGAGGGCTGATGGGAACTCGGAGGCTGGTGTTTCGCGATCTGGTGGCACTGGTGGCGGGAGGTGTGCTGATGGTGGGCACCGGCGCGCTGGCCTACATGAAGGGGGGCGTGGGATTGAACGGGGTGCTACAGGCCATGGCGAACAACGGACTCTATGCCCTGCTGCTCTTTGTGCTGCCCATGCTCTTTCGCAATGTGAATGAACTGCAGCGGCTGTGGCGGTTTCTGGTGTTCGCCTTTCTGCCAGTGGCGGTCTATGGCGTGATCCAGCAAATGCAGGGGTTTGCGGAGTTTGAAATCGAGTATTTGCAGACGAATTTGAGCATTGAGATCAAGCAGCTCGGTACCGGGGAGGTACGCGCTTTTTCCACGCTCAATTCACCGAGCGCCCTTTCGGTGGTGTGCGCTGCGCTGGCCGTGGTGAGCCTGTTTTTAGGCTATGCCCGCCGGGAAAAGGGCCGGAAGGCGGTGCTGCATCCTGCGTTGGCGCTGCTGTGTTTCGCCATCCATTTCGCTGGGCTCATCGCCTCCACCAGCCGCACGCCGATATTCATTGTGCCCATCGCGCTTTTTGGCGGCTGGTGTTTCTTTTCCAAGCCTCGCACACGGGTTTTTTATGCGGTGACGGGAGGCAGCTTCCTGGCCCTGGTGGTGGCCTCGCCATGGCTTGTTCAGCGCATTGATCTGGTCAATGAATTCATCGGTCGGCTGGCGACTCCGGGCAGCTTCATGGGACGGATGCTGACGGTGGGGACCTACTGGGACCGTCTGGAGGGCTTTGCCACGGTGCTGATGAATGCGGATGCCTACACGCTTCTCGGCTGGGGCATTGATGAGCATGGTGAAGGGCGCTTTCATTTCCATGATCCGCTGAGTGAGGTGCTGGTTCGTTTCGGGACGCTGGCGCTCGTGTTCCTGCTGGTGTCGGGCTTTCTTTTTCTCATGCTCAGCCACCGTCAGGCATGGCGTCTGCATGCCGAGGCGGACCGCCAGTTTGCGGCGCGAATGATCGGTCTGGCCTTTGCCCTGGTGGCGGTGTCCCTGATCAGCGGCAGCATCCTCACGGTTTTCCCTAACAATGTATTCT
This sequence comes from Verrucomicrobiota bacterium, assembly GCA_040386955.1. GTDB lineage: Bacteria > Verrucomicrobiota > Verrucomicrobiia > Verrucomicrobiales > Verrucomicrobiaceae > Prosthecobacter. Next base: position 33,967 of record JAZKER010000008.1, on the reverse strand, counting down.
TCTGGTTGTGTCTGGCCGGGGTGGCCGTGCTGGCGCGACAGCAGGCGCTGGCTGCACGGGCGGAAAGGCAGGAAAAGTTTAAGCAGGTGGTCTCACCGATTGCCCGGCCAGCGCAACCCCATGTCGAGCCCATGCGGCCACGGATCCGCCGTATCGGGATGAGATCATGAAAATTTCTTTCTCTGTCCTCCGACGTTTTGCCCGCCTCTGGCCGCTGGTGCGCGGGCGCGACTTCATGCTGCGAAACATCCTGCGCAGGCCGGCTTGGCGAGATGCCCTGGCGGGTGATGGTTCCCAGGTGCCAACCCGGGCAGGGTTTCCCATGAAGGTAAATCCTGGCAATGATTTCATCTCCATGGGCCTGAAGCTTTTTGGCAACATCGAGCCGGTCACGGAGGCCTTCATTCTTTCGCATGTTCCTGAGGGAGGCGGCTTTGCGGACATCGGTGCAAACGTAGGCTATTTCTCCCTGCTGGTTGCTGCGAAGCGTCCGGGCTGCCACGTGCAGGCCTTTGAACCGAATCCTCCCATTGCGCGGCTGCTGGAAGAAAGCGTGGCCCTGAACGGCCTAACAGAGCGTGTGACCGTGAACCGTCTGGCGGTGGGGAATCAGGAGGGGGTGCTGCCCTTCCGTCTGCATGACACGAATACCGGGCACTCGCGTCTGGCGGCAGACGGTTCTGCTGGGGACATCGAAGTGCCGGTGGTCGTCTGGGATGCTTGGTGGGCGCAGAAACAACCGGAGCCACGTATCCACTGCGTGAAAATGGACATCGAAGGCGCTGAACTGCTGGCCCTGCGCGGGATGAAGGCCTTTTTCCAACGGCAAAAGCCGGCATTGGTGGTGGAGGCCTACGATCATCAGCTTCGAGAGTTCGGCTGCACGGCGGCGGAGCTGAAGCAGTTCATCCTCGACCTCGGCTACCAGGAAGCCCGGCCTGCCGATGGCAATTTTTACTTCATCCATTCCTCCCCCTGATGTCTCTTCTCCGTTCACTGGCCCGCCGCTGGCTTTTCACCTTCAATACCATCCGCTACCGGGTGGAGTGGCCGCGTATTGAGCAGGCCATGCGGATGACTCCCTGCCGGGGGGTGATCTTCGACGGAGGGGCTGGCTCGGGAGAGTTTGTTCGCCGCTGTCTCGCGCTCGGTTTCGAGCAGGCTGTCGCGCTGGAGTATGATGAGGGGAACTACGCGCAGCTGCAGGCCAATGCCGGGAGGCTGCCGAATGTCCGCACGATGCGGGAGTCCCTGCTGGAGATCCCCATGCCGGATGCGAGTGTGGACGTGGTTCTCTCCACCCAGGTCCTGGAGCACATCACTGATCATGAAAAGGCCGCCTCAGAACTGTGCCGCATTCTCAAGCCGGGCGGGTATGCCGTGATCACAGTGCCGCGTCCACCGGAGCCTTTTCCCAATCCTGAGCACATGCGCGAAGGCTACACGGAGGCGCAGCTCACGGCCCTGTTTGCCCCTTCCGGCATGAAGGTGCTGGGCAATGACTGGTTTCTCACGCGGGACACGGTGGACCGCATGATGAACTGCGCCCGCTTGCCTCTGCGCGGCATGTTTGTGCCAGTGGCCCTGGTGGATGCAGAGACCCAACTGACGCCGAAGGAGCGGCGGGCTCTGCGCCCTTACGGGTTGCTGGCAGTGTTTCAGAAAGACGCCTGATGGCCGGATCAAAACAGCAAGCAGCGAGACGTGTGCTCTGGCTGGACCCTTTCTTTCAAGGCGGGCGGCCCACCACGCAAAGCATTCACCGCGCACTGCCCTGGATGCTGGACAAGGGATGGCAGATCGAACTGTGGTGTCTGGACCACGACGGGGTGGATGCACGGGCCGAAGTGAAGCAGCTGCCCCGCGCACGCTGGCTGCGTCTTTTGGAGCCTCTTTGGTTTTGGTTTCTGGCTTGGCTCCGGCTGACCTGGCTCCGCCTGTGGGGGGGCAAGTGGGACATCGTTCACACCACTGGGCCGGACATTCCAGGGGCAGATGTGATGTCCCTGCACTTTCACAACCGCACCTGGATAGGCCTTCAGTGGCGGGAGCAAGCCTGGTCCATCAAGGATAAGCTGCGGATCCTGCATACGATGATCGGACTGCTACAAGAAACGGTGGTGCTGCATTCCAAAAGATGGCGGGTCATCCTTCCTGTCTCAGAGGGACTGGCGGAACGGATCCGTCCTCAGCTGGCGAGGGAAAAGCGGATTCAGGTGCTGCCCAATCTGCTGGATGAGACACGCTTTCATACGGGTGTCCGGCAGCAGTACCGCGAGGCCGCACGGTCGCAGATTCATGCGGCGGAGACCGACTTCATCTTCATTTTTGTCAGCACGGGGCACTATCAGAGAAAAGGTCTGTGGGCAGCTCTACGCAGCCTTCAGTCCTGCCGGACCATGGCCCGGAATGAGTGTGGCCTGCGGCTGCGCTTTCTGGTCGTGGGGGCGGGAGAAAAGGCGAAGGAGAGCCTGATTCCGCAACTGAATCAAACTGCTCCAGACTGGCGGGACTGGGTCAGCCTGATCTCTCCGACACCGGAGGTGGAGCGATGGTATGCCGCAGCGGATGCCTTTCTGTTTCCCTCTCGCTACGAAACTTTTTCCCTGGTGGCGCTGGAGGCTTCCGCCTGCGGCTTGCCACTGCTGGTCACACCTTACGATGGGCATGAGATGTATCTGAAAGATGGTGTCAACGGCTGTCTGCTGCCTTGGGAACCTGAAGGCATGGCGACGCGCATCGGCGAATTTTTGAAAACGGACCGGCATCATCTGAAGCCTGGCCCGGATCGTTGTATTCACGCTTCCGGTTATGCCGAAGTGCTGGATCAAACCTACCTGGAGATCCTTCGCGAAAGGTCCCTATGAACCCGGCTGCACGCATTCATCTGGCCCCTGCGCATCCGTGCATGGGATGGGTGAGCATGAACCGTTACTGGCAGGCGCTGAGGAATGAATCGGCCGGGGAAGGGGACGTCAGTTCACTCGTCCCGGCAGGCCCGGTGGAGGGGGCGGCAGGGTCTTGGCTGCTGCGGCAGTGGACACGGCGTGTGGCCTACCCTCGGCAGGTCCGTGGCCAGGTGAAGGAAGGCGTGCTGCATGTGCTGGATCACAGTTTTGCAGATCTCCTGGCCTGTGTGGGGCCGCGGGTAAAAACGGTGGTGACCGTGCACGATCTCATCCCTCTCACAGATCCGGCAGATCTGACACAGGCCCAACGGGCACGCTTTCAAAAGACCGTGGCCTGGGTGGCGCGTGCAGATAAAGTGGTGTGCGTCTCCCAGCATACACGCGGTGAGGTGCAGCGGTTGCTCGGAATCGCCGAGAAGAGGCTGCACGTGCTACCGAATGGCACTTCGGAGCTGGCGATACCGGACGCGGGAATGACCCGACGGTTAGCATCGCTGCCGCCGTTTATCTTCAGTGTGGGCGGCACCCGCCCTCGAAAAAATCTCGGCATGCTGGTTCCGCTGGCCCGTCATCTGGCGGAGCAGGGGCAGCGAGTCTGCATCGTCCGCGCCGGGGCCTCGCTGGAAGCATCGCTGGCTTCGGCTCTTCGCCAGCATGGGGAACTGGTGGAGCTGGGCCTGGTGAATGATGCGGAACTCGCGGCGGCATACGCCAGCGCGGCTTTGACGTTTGTGCCTTCGTTGCAGGAGGGGTTTGGCCTGCCGGTTTTGGAGGCCATGCAGGCGGGATGCCCCGTGGTTTACAGCCTCGCCACCAGCCTGCCGGAGGTGGCCGGGGAGGCGGGCCTGGGTTTTGATCCTGAGGATGCGGGTGGTGCCGCTGCCCAGTGTCTGCGGGTGCTGACGGATGCAGAGACCCGAAACCAATGCATCGCCGCAGGGCGAGCGCGTGCGGCGGGGTTTACCTGGCGCGCTCATTGGCTGGGCCTGCGCAAAATTTACCAGGAACTACAGCACGCATGACGGCTTTCACTTACACTCATGGAAAGGTGCTGGCGCTGCTGGGCCTGCTGCTGGCGGCACTGATATTTTGGCAGCCCTATGCGGCGGGGTATGGGGACTTTCGCCTCACCCTGTGGCAGGAACTGTTGATCCGGTGGAGGGACCCCACCTGGCAGCACGGCTTCCTGGCTCCCTTCATCGCTGCCTGGCTGGTCTGGCGGCAGCGGGCAGCCTTGGCGGCACTGCCGGTCAAAGGCAGCCTGTGGGGTCTGGCCGGCACGGGTCTGGCCTTGCTGTTCTATTATGCCGGGTACAAGGCGAACAACTATTACTTAGGTGCTTTCGGCTTGCAGTGTCTGATGGCCGGAAGCGTGCTGTGGCTGTGGGGATGGGAACAGGGCAAACGGCTTTTCTTTGCCTGGCTGATGCTGGGATTCATGTGGCCGCTGGTGTATCTGGAGCAAACTTTGGGCTACCGGTTGCAGGTGCTGATGGTGGAGAGCGTCTCCATCGTGCTGAACCTGCTGCAGGTGGATACGATCCGCGATGGCACGGCCCTCGTCTCGGCACCTGATTCTGCTGCCGGACGTGTTTTGGGGCAGCTCTTTCATCTGCGGGTGGATGGGCCATGCAGCGGCATGCGCTCGCTCTTTGCTCTGCTGATGGTCTCGGCTCTGTTTGGCTATTTCAGTCAGCGGACCTGGGGGCGTAGACTGGCCCTTTTTGCCTGTAGTTTTCCTCTGGCCATTCTGGCGAACATGGTGCGCATCTTCATTTTGTTGGGCGGCACCGTCCTGTGGGGGGCTGACTTCGCTATCGGCAACGCCGAGCAGAAGGTCTCCAACTTTCATTTCGCCTCAGGCATTGTCGTTTATCTGGTGGCTCTTGCCGGGTTGCAAAAGATCGGGGGCCTGATGAACCGTGTGCTGGGCAAACCTACTTTGCCAGCCACGCGTGAGACTGCCACGCCATCCGCCACTGTGCCTGCTTTTTCCTGGATCGCCCTGGGGCTGCTGCCTCTACTGGTAGCGAGTACGCTGGTGGCCTGTCGCCTGTCCCCTGAGGTGAAGGCTGGCAATGAGGCCGGGGTTTTGATGGAGCTGCCGATTGTCATCAGCCGCTTCATCGGGGATGAGGAAGCCCCAGACAAGGTGGAAAAGGAACAGCTGCCTGCGGATACCGAGATCGTGAAGCGTCGCTACCGCACACTGTCCTCGCCTGAATTGCGCGATGTGGCCCGCGTCACGCTCGTGCTATCTGGGGCGGAAAGACGCAGCATTCACCGTCCTGAGGTCTGCCTGGACGGGCAGGGGTGGACGCTCCTGAATTCGCGAGTGGTGCCAGTGGAGATTGCCCCAGGACAGGTGCTGGAGGTGAAGGACCTGCTCATTGAGCGGGTATGGGTGGCCCCGGATGGCACGCGCAAGCCGCTGCGGGCTCATTACGTGTACTGGTTTGTGGGTGCGGATGTCACCACGCCTCACAATATCACCCGGGAGTGGCTCAGCAGCTGGGACAATATCACCCGCAATGTCAATCACCGCTGGGCCTACCCGAGCATCAGCGCCTGGGTGACAGAAAATCTGGATCCGTCCGAAACCGGGCAGCGTCGCCGTGGTTCAGAAGAGACGATGGAAGTCATTACCGGGCTGATACGCGACCTGGCCCCCCGTTTTCAAAAATCCCTGATGCCGGAGGCTGCCCATGCCCCCTGAGACTTCCCCAAGGCGCCTGGACAAGGATACCGAGCTGCTCATTGATGCACTGCGCGGCATCGCGGCACTTCTGGTGCTTTTTACACATGCCTTTGATCTGGCTGTTTCGGATGCCTATGGCTGGAACTATGCGAGCAACCCGGAGGGCTGGCGCTGGGCACGGGCCAGCCTGGGGCATGGAGGTTTTTTGGTCTGGTGCTTTTTCATGATTTCTGGGGTGTGCATTCACCAGTCCATCTCCCAGAGCCTGGCCCGGGGGCAGTTTAATTGGAAGCAATACGCACTGGCGCGGATCACCCGCATCTATCCCTTGTTCCTCTTGGGGCTGGGGCTGGCGCTGCTGGCCTGGGCCTTTCATGAGGACTTCGGGGAAGGATACAATGCCACTCCTTGGCGGGAATTGGCGGCCAGCCTGTTCAGCCTGCAGATCTTTACCACGCCATTCCCTGCCTATGAGACCTCGTGGAGCCTGAGCTGTGAAATGATCTATTATGCCGCCTGGCCGATCGTCCTCTTTTTAATGCGTGGGCATGTGGGCCGGGCCTCGGCTTTCTCCTTGATTGCTGTGCTCCTGGTTATAGGCGGCATCATGGTCCTGTGGAAGGTCGGGCATCGGTTGGAGACCAGCGCCTTTGTGGAAGGAGTTTGGACGGTGGCGGTGCTTTTTCCAGTCTGGGTCTGCGGGGCCTGGCTGGCGGCAAACTGGGGCAATGACAAGCTGTCGGTATCTCTCCGCAGCTGGAAAATGTCCATCTTGCTGTGTCTGCTGTCTGAGGGGCTGCTCATCGTGCTGAAGTTCAAGCAGTACCCGGCCTGGGCCGTCCACATGGCGGGCTGGAGCTCCATTCCTGGACTGATGATTTTCCTGGCCGGGGCACGGCATGCCCGGCTGGCCTCCTGGGCCAAGGCCCGGCCTGTGTGCGCCTGGTTGGGCCAGTTCAGCTACCCTTGCTACATCCTGCACATGCAGCTTCTGCTGCTGCTGGACCATTGGGTGGATCATTACGCGGGGGATTTGGTGCACCGACACCCGCTGTGGCATACGGTCCTTGAGTTTGGCGTGGTATTGGCGCTGCTGGCTTGGCTGGGGCCACAGCTGGAAAGGCTGACGATGCGCTGGCGTGCGTCATTTCTGGGCAGCACCCGCCCTCCGGTGAAGAACTAGGGGCTTGAGGAAGGACTTCGCGATGTAGTCCAAGCGAAAAAGAAATTTCAAAAAATATTCAATATCTCCTAGATTTATCATAAAATTTAGAGAAACTTAGGCTTATGAAGTACATCGTCTTGTTTTGCGCGCTTTTGCTATCGGTAGCCCCCTCTTTGAAGGGGCAATCCGTTTTCAATGGGGTGGACAATGATGGTTACATCGGAGTTTATGACATCAATGACCAGCATTTCTGGTGGTTGTGCATTGAGCCCGAAGGGACGCCGGCTGCTGGTCCTGGCGACGGTTTCATTGCCAATGCTGTCAGCTTTTTGGAAGGCTGGGATCAGCAAAATACGGAGCGTCGCGACGACTACATCGCCAATGGGGCCGCCCAGGCCGCCTTGGCCAAGCAGGTGTCCGTGATGCAGTATGTGCTGGACAGCTACCTGCCCATCAGCACGCTGACCACCCCAGGAGCATTGTTGCAGGGGAGTGAAAATTCGGCGCATTACGGCAACAACGAGGCCTTTTACAATTCCATGTCCGTGGTGCAGCATTTCCTGGCCGAGACCTATGGCAAGACCACCAAGGTGGATTTCACCGACATGACGGGCTATGCGGACCGCTGGGATCTTGATCTGACCGCCGCAGGCATTGCACGTTCTGACCTTTACCAGAGCATTCTGGCCGATGTGGCGTCCAAGGATGGTGCCAACTTTTTTGCCACCTACACGGCAATCAACAGTTACTACATCGCCAACACTCTGAAATCGCTGAACAATACGGATCCCCTCGACGCTGATTACAACTGGCAGGACGCGCTGATCATTGTCGCGCCTGTTCCTGAGCCTAGCGGGGCGCTGCTGATCGCCTGCTGCGGACTGGCCGTCATGGTTCGCCGCTGGCGCAGACTGGTCTGATCCCTGGCTCGTGGCCAGACGCCTGGTCAGGTGAAAAGGATCGGGGTTCCATTTCCTTCAAGGGGGTCTTTGCAACCATGATGCTCTCCCACACATCCGCTCTGGTGCGGGCGGAACTGCACTGCCACACCACGGCCTCCAGCGATGGCATGATCACGCCGGATGGCCTGCTGAAAGCGGCCCGGCTGCACAGGCTGGATGTCATCGCCATCACGGATCACGACACCACCGTGGGAGCCTTTGAATTCAAAAAATGGTTTCGCCGGAAGAACTCTCCCACGGAGATCCTCATCGGTGAAGAGCGCACGCTGGCCAACAAATGCCACATCATCGGCCTTTTTCTCCAGGGGGACATTGCCTCCACGGAACCGCAGTCGGTCATGGATGAGATTCACGCTCAAGGCGGCCTGGTGCTGGTGCCGCATCCGTATCGCTTGAAAGATGGTTTGTTAGGCTCGCGTGGTCTTGGCCTGTCCGGGCTGGCCGATGCCGATGCCTTCGAGATCCACAATGCCAAGGGCAGCCACGCTGACAACACACGCATGCGCGAGGACATGCCGGGCTTGTCCTGTGGCATCTTTGGCGGCAGCGACGCCCACTATGAGGCCGATGTGGGCCAGTGTGTGAATGAGATGACGGCCTGCGGCTCGGCCGAGGCGACCGTCCGCGCCATGCTGGCCCGCCGCACTTCTTTCCGCATCCTTGCCAAGGCTCAGCACGCCAGTTCGGGCGAGCGCAAATATGCCTCTGGCTACTACGCCGTGAAGCGCTTTGTCCAGGTGCCGAGGCCGCTGCTTCCGCTGGCCAAAAAAGCCTACCGCCTTTACTGGAACGCCCGTCAGGGAAACCGGCCGCACTCGCTCACCGAGATCGCCTCGCATCCTGCCACCGACCATGCATAAAAAGTCCATCCGCAAACTGGCCCAGCTTCACGGCTGGTGGACCTATCAGTCCTTTTTGAAGCGCACCCGCCCCTGGTCGGAGGATCAGCGCCATGCCTGGATCCGCAAGCAGATGCAGCAGACGCTCGTCGCCGCCTATGAGGGCACCCGTTATTATGCGGAGGTGTTTAAAGGCATCGGTTTTGACCCACGTACCGACTTCGAAGGTCCGCAGACTTTGGCGAAACTGCCGGTGCTGACCAAGGAGATCATCCGCGAGCGTTTTGAAGACTTGGTGGACCCGCGCTACCGTCGCCTGAGCGCCTATGCCGAGACGAGCGGCACCACGGGCAAGCCGATGCGCATGCTCCTGAACGAGAGCTACATCGCGCTGGACTATGCCTGCATGTATGAAATGTGGGCCCAGGCCGGGTATCGTTTTCGCGATCCTTTCCTGGCGCTGCGCAGTTATGTGCCTTCCCGTGTCGGGGACCCGTTGTGGATTCATGACAAGGCGCAGAATACGCTGTTCATGTCGGCCTACCATTTCTCCCCGCGCCTGGCTGAGGATTACATGCGGGCCATCCAGGACTTTCAGCCCAAGTTCATCCGCACTTATCCTTCTTCCCTCCTGGTGCTGGCGGAATATCTGGAGCGCACAGGCCAGAAGCTGCCTTCCGTGAAGGGCTTGTTCACGGCGTCCGAGACCCTGGCTCCTCATGAACGCGAGGCCATCGAGCGTGTGTTTGGAAAGATCCTCTTTGACTGGTATGGCATGACGGAGCCCACCCTCGTCGCCTATGAAGGGGCGGATCATGATGGGTTGAACATCGTCTGGCAGTATGGTCATGCGGAGTTTTTGCCGGATGATACCCTGGCCCCGGGCGACTGCCGCCTCATCGCTACCAGCCTGCAAAATCCGGTGATGCCCTTCATCCGATATGACACGGGCGACATTGTTACCCGCCATGCCACGGAAAGTGAGGCCACCCTCTATCCACGCAAGCTTGCCCGTGTGCAGGGGCGCAAAGATGATGTCATCCTCACGCCCGATGGCCGTCGCCTGCCCTCGGTGAATTTCTACTCGGTCTTCCGTTCGGCCCCTGGGGTGGTGAGATTTCAGATCGTCCAATATGGGGCCTCGGACATCGTGGTGAACATCGAAAGCACGGAGAGCACTTTTGAGCGGCATCCTGCTTTCACAAAGGTGAAGGAGGAGCTGCGTTCCCGTTTTGGCGATGCCATGGCTGTGGAATATCGCATCAACCAGCGTTTTGAAACGAACCGCGATGGCAAGACGCCCGTGGTCGTCCGCCGCCGGGCAAACAAGGCGGTGGAGGAGCGCAAGGAATACGTGCTGTCCTCGCAGGTCGCATGGTCGCGCTCCCGGGCGGGGGAGGACATTTTGAAGCTCGATTGGAATGAGGCGGACAGGCTGCCTTCGGAGCGTGTGAGGGCCCGGCTGGCGGCCCTGGTGCAGGATCCGCATTCGATCATCTGGTACCCTGAGGCCTACCCGGCTGCGCTGCATCAGGCCCTGGCTACGCATCATCACGTGGCTGAGGCCAATCTGCTGGCCACGCATGGGTCGGACATGGCCCTGGCTTACCTCACTCAATGTTATGTCACCAGCGGGGACAAGGTGATGATCGTCGCCCCTGGGTATGACAATTTCCGTGCGGTGGCGGAACAGCGGGGCGGTCAGGCCCTGCATTTCACCTTCAATGGCGAAGGCGAGTATCCGCTGCAGGAAATGCTGCGCACGATCCAGGCGGAACTCCCTCGGCTGATTTACCTGACGAATCCGAACAACCCGATCGGCTACGTGCTTTCTCCCGAAAGCATTGCGGCGATTTGCGCAGCGGCGGCCAAAGAGTCGGCTCTGGTGGTGGTGGATGAAGCCTACGCCGAGTTTGCCGAAACGGACTGTGTGTCTCTCATCGGCCAGTTTTCGAACCTCGTCATCGTGCGCACTTTTTCCAAAGCCTTTGGCCTGGCAGGGCTGCGCGTGGGATATCTCCTGGGCGATGTGGCGGTGATCGAGACAATTCGTCGGGTCGCCAACCCCAAGCACCTAACCACTTTTGCTCAAGTCGCTGCCCAGACCGTGCTGGAAGACTGGCCTCAGGTGAAAGCGCACATCGAGGATGTGAAAGTGCAGCGCAGCCGTTTCAGTGCCTTTCTTCAGTCCCACGAGGTGAAGTGTTTCCCCTCGCATGGCAATTTTGTCCTCTTCCAGATGCCGCAGGCCTCTGCCCTGGCGCGTTGGTTTGAGGCCAAGGGCATTTTGATCCGCGACCGCTCCGGCCAGCTGGCCGACAGTGTGCGCATCACCATTGGCGGAAAGGAAAGCACCGACCGCCTGATGGCGATGTTTGAAGAATATTGGCGCGCTCAGGCCGCTGGTGAGATGACGGATGGCTGAAAGGCCTTAGATTTAAGCTCCTTATTTTCCATGCTTCAACTCGCCCAATATCAGGATGGCCGCCTCGAACTGCAGGACGTACCCGTGCCTGTACCGCCTCCTGGGGGAATCCTGGTGCGGACGACTTGCTCGGTCATCTCCCCTGGTACTGAAAAAATGAAGGTGGAGCAGGCGCGCATGTCCCTGCTGCAAAAGGCCAAGGCAAGGCCAGACCAGGTCAAAAAGGTGCTGGATACGGCCCGTACGCTGGGCTGGAAGGCCGCGATGGAAAAGGTGCGCAACCGTCTGGAATCCCCGTCGCCCCTGGGCTACTCGGCCGCTGGGGTGGTGGTGGCGGTGGATGAGATGAACTCCCGCTTTCGGGTGGGGGATCGCGTGGCCTGCGGCGGTGCGGAGTGCGCCTTTCACGCGGAAATGATTGCCGTGCCGGATCTGCTGGCCGCGAGAATTCCTGATGGGGTGGAGGACTGGCAGGCGGCCTACACCACGCTCAGCGCCATTTCGATGCAAGCCGTGCGGCAGGCCGGAACGCAACTGGGAGACCGGGTGCTGGTGCTCGGCCAGGGGCTCGTGGGCCTTTTGGCGACCAGCCTTTTGCGGGCCTCCGGCGTTCGTGTCATGGGTGCGGACTATGTGCCGTCTCGTCTCAAGGCCGCCTCAAAACTGGGGGCGGAACGAGTGGTCAATCCTGGCCAGACGAAGCTGGTCGAGTCCGTGCGTGAGTGGACGGATGGCGACGGGGTGGATGCCGTGCTGCTCTGTGTGGGCGGCAGGGGAAGCGATGCGGCAGACACGGCCATTGCCTGCCTGCGGGATCGCGGCGTCATGATCATCGTCGGCATCTATGATGCCGAACTGTCCTGGAAGACGGCCTACATGAAGGACATTCAGGTGCGCTATTCCCGCAGCTATGGCCCGGGTCGTTATGATCCGCAGTATGAGTGGGGAGGGAAGGACTACCCCATCGGTTATGTGCGCTGGACGGAGAATCGGAATTTTGAGGCCTGCCTGCAGTTGATGAAATCCGGTCAGCTGGACCTCGCGCCAGTCACCACGCGACGTTCCCGTTTTGCGGAGGCGGTTTCTGTTTATGACGCGCTGATGCAGGCGGGCAATGCGGACATTGGTGTGGTGCTGGAGTATGGGACCGCACAGGTGGTGTCAGATTCTCATGTGGCATCATTGGCTAGTCGCTTGGATGATGCAAAGGCGGGTGCCGCCCGGCTCAGCATTCCTGCTCCTGGGCTGGATGTCATCGGCGCAGGAAATTTTGCCCGTACGATGCTGCTGCCTCATCTGAAGGGCCGCATCGGGCTGGGCAGCATCGTCAACGCCACGGGTCTCAGTGCCCGCCATGTGAAGGAGAAGTTCGGCTTCAGTCACGCGGAGACAGATGCCGAGGGCATTTTTGCCAAGCCGGGTCGTGCCCTGATGATCGGCACCCGCCATCATTTGCACGCGCCGCTGGTTCTCCGGGGACTGGCTGCGGGCCACCAAGTATTTGTGGAGAAACCGCTTTGCCTGACCCGTCAGGAACTGGAGCAGGTGGATGCGGCCATGGCGGGAACCTCGGGCAGTGTGATGGTGGGGTTTAACCGCCGTTTTGCCCCCGCCGCCGTCGAATTGAAAAAGCTGATGGGTGCCTTGCCGGGGCCGAAGACCCTGGCGTTTCATGTCTTTGCCGGCCCGCTGGCACCGGATCATTGGTATGCCAATGTGGAGGAAAGCGGCGGACGCATCCTGGGGGAGGCCTGCCACTTTTTTGACTTTTCATGCTTCCTGTTAGGTCGTCCGGTGAAGGTGATGGCGCAGACCGTGGGCCGCCCGGCCTTTCCTGATTCGGTGACGGCCCAGATCGAGTTTGCGGATGGTTCTTCGGCCCAGATCATTTATTCCGCCGAAGGCGACTTTGCCTTTCCCAAGGAAAGCTTCCGCATTTTTGCCTCCGGGCTGGTGGCAGAGTGTGAGAACTTCCAAAAGCTGACGCTCTTCCAAGACCGCAAGCGCAGTGCCCGGTCCTTTTCATCCAAGGGGCATGCGGAGGAGATGCAGGCCTGGGCGGCCTATCTTCAAGGAACTGCGGAGCATCCCATGAACTATGCGGACATCCGGCAAAGCACGAGGCTCACCTTTGCGGTGCTGGAAAGCCTTCAGCAAGGAGCCGCAATCGCCCTTTGACCGGATGAGCCTGCTGCAATCGATCACCTGGTACGCCCGCCGTTTTCAGGCCATGACGCCGGCGGAGGTGAGTCATCGCGTGCAGGAACGGTGGCGGCAGTGGACCCAGCCCGCTTTCTTGAAGGGGCTGGAGGAAGCCGATCCCGGACGTGCGTCTGTAAATTCCCCCCGGTTGCCCGACAAGGCTGCCGCGAAGATGGAATTGCGGGTCCATCTGGCGGATGAGGCTCGCCGGCTCCAGGCAGGTCAATGGCAGCTCTTTGGCTGGCGCGAGGTGGAAGTGGGAGCCCCGCCCTGCTGGCATCGCGATGCTGTTTGCGGCGTGGTGATTGCCCCGGAGAAACCGGCGCACCGTCTGAATCATCGCCATTTGCCCGATGGCGCAGATGCCAGGACCATCTGGGAAATCAACCGCTGGGCCGAGATGACACGGCTGGCCATGCATGGCTGGCTCAACGACGATCTCCCGGCCATCCGCACCGCCCAGGTGTGGCTGGAGGACTGGTGCGAACGCAACCCGCCAGGCCTCGGCATCAACTGGACGAGCCCGTTGGAAGCGGCCTTGCGCCTGATCAATTTCACCTGGTTTGATGCCATCGTCCAAGAGGCCGTGAAAGGGCAGGGGGCGGAGACGGTCAGGACCGCGCAGGCGCTGCTGGTGAAACGGCTGGTGCCCGTGCATGCCGCCTGGATCTGGCGTTACCGCTCGGCGGGATCTTCGGCAAACAATCATTTGTTAGGTGAGCTGTCGGCTCTCGTGGTGGCCACCTCGCGATGGCCGGGCCTCGCCAAAATCAGCTGCCCGGCCGATGTGGCCTGGGACCTCCTGGGGAAGGAAGTGCTACATCAGTTTGCCCTGGACGGAGGATCGAAGGAGCAGGCCCTCCATTATCACCTGTTTGCCTTTGACCTCGCCTGGCTGGCCGTCATGACGGTGGGGTGCAAAGCCGGGGACGTGCATGACCGCCTGCAAGCGGCGGCAGTCTATTTCCAGTCACTGGCCCAGGGCGGAGAGACATGGGAGTTTGGTGACAATGACGATGCCCAGGTGCTGCCTGTCACCCTCAGCCGGAAAAATGCCAGCCAGGAGTGGCTGGACTGGCTTGATGGCAAGGAAGGCGTGTTGCGTTATTGGCTAGGCTGTGGGCCGCAGATGGCACGGCCGCCAGCGCACCGTGTCTTTTCACCCAGTGGCATGGCCGTGGCCGCAGTGAATGGGTGGAAGGTCCGCCTGGATGCCTCACCCCTCGGCTTCGGGGCCCTGGCGGCTCATGGTCACGGGGATGCTCTCCATGCTTCGGTTTGGGATGACGGAGAAGCTCTGTTGATTGATCCCGGCACAGGGGGGTACTATGGCCACAAGGAACTGCGTGCCGAGCTGGCTGCCTGGACGGCCCACAACGGGCCGCAGCCTGTGCGTGGTTACCAGACACCGCGAAGAATGGGTGCCTTTTTATGGATGCAGCATCATGCGGCGCCCTCTGTCAAAGCAGGCGAGTCATCTCTTGAAGCCACCTTTGGCCATGAAGGCCACTCGTTTCAAAGATCTGTCTCGATCCAGGACGGAACGGTGACTGTTCAGGATGCGGAAGCAGGAGGCCAGGCCTTCAACGTCAGGCTCATCTTCAGCCCCCAATGTCAGGTGCTGCCAGCTTCGCCTGAAGACGGGGCGGACTGGGTGATCCGGCGGGGGGCCAAGCGCTGGCTTTTGAAGGCCGAAGTTTCCGGGCAGCGGGAGGCATTGACGGAGTGCCGCGTGTCCTCAGCCTATGGCAGCATCGAAACGGCGAGTTGTCTGTTGCTGAGAAGCCTCACGGGCCGTCTCGCTTTCAGTTTGGTCAGGAAGCCGCAATAGCCATCGCCATTTTTCCTGGGCCAAGACACGTTTGATCACGTGTCTTTTTTTGTGCTTATCCCGCCCACTGGTGGCGGCCGGAAATCTGGGCAAAGGCCTTGGAAAGGGCCGTGTTCAGTTCTTCAAGAGTGGCCTGCTCCAGCGCGGGATCCAGGGCTGTTGGCGCAGTGGCTTCCATGACGATGCTGGTGGTCGGCTGCTCGTGCCAGGCGGCCTGCGGCGGAGTGTCGCAGATGGGAGGTACCGGCTCGGTTTCAAAAAGATTGGGAACGGCCACTTCGCGGGGGGGCGAGGCATGAAGCTCATCCAGCGCCTGGATTTGAGCATCGAGTTCCTGACAGGCCTTTTGCAGCGAAGCCCGCACAGCAATGAGACGCGCCTTCACCGCAGAGAGGTCGTCCTGAGGTGTGGTGAGATCGGGCAGTGCAGGCAGTGTCATGGTTAACTTTTTGAAATTTAGACGCCAATTCTATAAATTTCAAAATTAATATACCGTTTAAAATGATTTTGAGGGTTCTTTGGCTGAAATGGCCGGAGTTTGCAACAATGAGAATGTCTTCTTGGTAAAAATTGCCCGCTTGTCTGTGCCTTTTGACTTGGACTTGTCCCGAAGGCCTCTGCGGGGCGAAGATGAGGCATCATGAGTGCCTCAAGCTACACTTCGTACCTGAATTTGCCCCCGCTGGCAGGCCTTGCTTCCTTTGAGGAAGCTGCCAAGTCCGGCCTGGGCGTGGACGAGAGTGTGGACCGCATCAAACGCTACCACTTTGCCCTGAAGCGGCTGATGCAGATCCTCCAGGCGCGGCTGACGGCGGAGCCTCTTTATGAGCTGAAGATGGCCTTCAGCCTGCACAGCCACTATTGCGCAGAACACTGCACGGCCATGCGGGAACGGGTGGCCGAAATGCGCACCCCACCGCTGGGGCTGGAAAAGATCCCGGACCCGCATCTGGAGCTCTTTTTTAATGAGATCCAAAATGCGCCGACGACCGGGGCCCTGCTCATCGGTCTCTACGGGCATGCCTTTCCTGCGCTTTTGCGGGGGCTGCAGCGGCACGTGGCGGAGACCAATCCCCTGAGTGACCACCCCAGCCTGCGCATCTGCCGCTTCGCAGCGCTGGAAATCGCCGAAGCCGTGGAGTACGGAGCCCAGGCATTGACGTGCCTGGTGGATGAGGCGCAGAACCAGCAGGAGGCGGGATGGGAGGAACTTTTGCAATCTTTGTTAGATGCGGCAGGGGACCTTGATGGCGCGTCGGAGAAACAGCCCTTGGCTCTGCCGCTTCATTACAGCCTGCATCCCCGGCCCCATGAGAAACTGCCGAAACGTGACGACCGCTTTCCCGACCCCTATAACATGGGTGTGCATGCGGAGGAGTTTCTTTACGACCCGCGTTTTCAAAGCCGGGACAAGACACTGATGATGTACTACAAGCGGCTGCGTGAGATTGATGTGCCGGAGATGATGGCCACAATCCTGACCGAGACGGCCGGGAAGCCCTGGGGTTACTACCGGGACATGACGCGCCAGCTCTGGGATGAGGCCCGCCATGCGATGATGGGGGAGGTGGGCTTCGTGAAGCTGGGCATTGATTGGCCCAGGCATGTGATGGTGAACTTCACCTGGTCGCTGGGCCTCAATTCACAGCTCCTGCCCTGGGAACGGCATGCGGTGCTGTATTTCATCGAGCAAGGGCTGATGACCAAAACGGGCAAGCGCTTCGAATGGGAGGTTGGCGCCGACTCCGGCGATGAACTGAGCAAGCTGTTCCAGGACTATGACTGGGCGGATGAGGTGCTGCATGCACGCATCGGCCGTGACTGGTATGTCAGCGCCTTCGGGGATCAAAAGGAGGCCATTGATTTTGGCAGCGCCTGCTGGAGCAAGGTGCTCAGTAACTGGAGCGCCTGGAAGGACGAGGGAAAGACGCAGCACCGCAACTGGTGGCCGGGGCTTTACCAAAGCTTTTGCGAGCGCCAGGGCATTCAGCCAGATCCGCAGGCGCTGGAGTTTGCAACGACCTACGAGACCACACGGGCGGATTTGGAAAAGCTGGCGGCCAGCGCCTGATCTGCTTTCGGGAGCTTCGAGATTCCAGTAAAGAGTGGTCCTTATTTTCGCGTACTCAGCGGCCTGTACTAAAAGCGCATTTATCTAGCCATTCGTTCCTGGGTTGCTAGCATCGCGCCTTTTCCAACCCCATGGCTGCTGATTCCACCTCTCCACTCGACCGCGCCCGGCGGAAGGCGTTCCGTCGCCTGCTGCCCGTTCTCTTCATCAGCTACATGATCGCCTATGTGGACCGCGTGAATGTGGCGGTGGCGAAGCTGACGATGATGAAGGACATGCCGGACTTTACGGATGCGGTGATCGGCTTTGGCAGCAGCCTGTTTTTCATCGGCTACTTCCTGCTGGAAGTGCCCGGCACCCTGATGGTAGAACGCTGGAGCGCCCGTAAGTGGATCTGCCGCATCATGGTCACCTGGGGGATGATGGCGGGCCTGACCGCCTTTGTCCGCACCCCGGTGGAGTTTTACACTGTGCGCTTTTTGCTCGGGCTGGCCGAGGCCGGTTTCTTCCCGGGCGTCATCGTTTACCTGACGCACTGGTTTACTTCGCGCGACCGGGCCAAGGCGCTGTCCTACTTCCTGGTCGCCACGCCCTTTGCCCAGATGCTCAGCCCCATCTCCAACTGGGTGCTGAAGTACGGCACCACGGAGGTCCTGGCCAATGGTGAGACGCTGGTGCATCCGAAGCTGATGGGTCTCGTCGGCTGGCAGTGGGTGTACATCCTGTGGGCCATCCCTGCCGTCGTGCTCGGCATCGGGGTGCTCTGGCTGCTGACGGACCGCCCCCGCCAGGCCACCTGGCTGACGCAGGAGGAACGCGATGCCCTGGAGGCCGAACTGGAGCGCGAGCGCCAGCTCAAGACCAAGGGCAAACGCATGACCCTGATGGAGGCCTTTTCGCATCCCAAAGTGCTGCTGCTTTGTGCGGCCTATTTCTTCATCACCACCTGCAGCCACAGCATGGAGCTGTTCATGCCCAGCGTGGTGAAGGACTGGTATGCTGTCAGCCGGGAGCAGTTCACCTGGCTCATTGTGCTGCCGCCGTTGCTCGCCCTGTGCGGGCAGCTTTTCGGCGGCTGGAGCTCGGACCGGTTTCAGGAGCGCCGCCTGCATGCCTGTGTGCCCATCGCCATCGGCGGTTGTGCCATGCTGCTGGCCCCGCTCACGTATGGGAACCTGTTCTGGACGATGGTCTGCCTGATGGTGACCTTCGCCGGATTCAAGACCTACATGCCCGCGTTTTGGTCGCTGCCCAGTCTGTTCCTGGCAGAAGCCGCCGCAGCGGGCAGCATTGGCCTCATCAATTCGGTGGGCAATCTCGGCGGTGCAGTGGGCCCGTCCATCATTGGCTGGATCAAAACGAACACCGGCTCCTACACCAGCGGCTTTTACTTCCTGGGCAGCTCCATGCTGGTGGCCTCGGTCATTGTCTTCTTCCTGGGGCTGGGTGCGCGCAATCCGAAGACGGCCGAGCAAACCTGAACAGTTGCGTACAAGCCAGAAACGGCTATCTCCACGGCTCTTATGAGCGAATTCAAACTTCTTGTGACAGGCTGCAAGGGCCGCATGGGCCAGGCAGTCATCAGTGCAGCGCAGGCCCAGGGCGTGGCCGTCGGGGCATCCATGGATGTGGGGGACTCCCTTTCGGAGGCGCTGCCGAAGTGCTCCTGCACCATTGATTTTTCCTCGCATCACTTCACCAAGGAACTGCTGGCGGAGTCGCTGCGCCTGGGCAAGGGCCTGGTCATCGGCACCACGGGCCACACGGATGAAGAGCTGGCCTTGATCAAGGAAGCGTCCAAGACCATTCCCGTGGTCTTCGCCTCGAATTTCAGCGTTGGCGTGAACACGCTTTTCTGGCTGACCCGCAAAGCGGCTGAGCTCCTGGGGCCGGACTTTGACCTCGAAGTGGTGGAGATGCACCACCGCATGAAGAAGGATTCCCCCAGCGGCACCGCGCGTACCCTGGTGGAGATCCTGGCCGACGTGCGTGGCCTGGATTATGACACGGACTGCCGCCATGGCCGCTTTGGCGATGTGGGGGCCCGTACGCCGAAGGAGATCGGGGTCCATGCTCTGCGCGGTGGCGATGTCGTCGGGGATCACACCGTCGTTTTCGCCAATGTGGGCGAGCGTGTGGAGCTGACCCACAAGGCCAGCAGCCGCGACACCTTTGCCGGTGGTGCGGTGCGTGCGGCCCGCTGGCTGGCGGACAAGCCGGCAGGCCTCTATGACATGCAGGATGTGCTGGGACTGAAGTAAACGGGCCCTAGCTCCCTGCCATGAATCCCGTCACCGCGTTCGGCATTGCCTTGGGTTCCAATCTGGGAGACCGCCGGGACAACCTGGAGCGCGGGGTGGAGCATCTGCTGCGGCTCGTGCCGGAGGCGCGGCTGGTTGCTGGTGCCTCGCTGTATGAAACGGAGCCTGTGGACTGTGCGCCTGGCACGCAGGCGTTTTTGAACTCGGTGATCGAGCTCCACGCTCCTCTCTCGCCGACTGAAATGCATGCGCATCTGGTGGCTGTGGAGGCTCTGATGGGCAGGCCTGCGGAACGTGCCCGCAATGCCCCGCGCACCTTGGATCTGGATCTGCTGTATGCCGGAGATTACGCCAGTGATGACCCTGTGCTGACGGTGCCGCATCCGCGTCTGCACCTGCGTCGGTTCGTGTTGCAACCGCTGGCGGAGATCCGGCCTGACCTGAAACTTCCCGGTCTGCGGCATACCATTGGGCAGGCCATTGCGGCCCTCACGGACGATCCTGAAAGTGTACGTTTCGCCGGCCTCTGGAAATATCATCTGCCTGCCGGATGATCCCGCAGGTGACAGCGTGCAGCGAAGAGGTATTTTGTGCCGCCCCCTCATGTCTGAAAGCCACGCCCTGCCCATCGCCACTCCCATTCTTTACCGTCCCAATGTCGGCATCATCCTGACCAACGAACGGGGGAAAATCTTCGTGGCCGAGCGGATCAACATCCCCGGGGCCTGGCAGTTTCCGCAGGGGGGCATTGACGATGGTGAAGATGCCGTCACGGCCATGTACCGGGAGATGGCAGAGGAGATCGGCGTCACTGCCGACAAGGTGGAGTTGTTGGAGCGCCGCGACGGTTACCGTTATGCCTTTGCCAAGGGGCGCCTGAAGTACGGCATCTACGGCGGGCAGGATCAGAGCTACTTCCGCTGCCGCTTTCTGGGCCAGGACAGTGACGTGAACTTGGCGGCCACACATCAGGAGTTCAGCCACTGGCGGTGGATCCGGCCGGATGAGTTCCAGATGTCCTGGGTGCCCAAGTTCAAGCGGGCCGTTTACCGCCAGGTGTTTTTGGATTTCTTTGGTCTGGAACTGGCACCCGCTGCGGGGTGACGTCATTCTCTTTCACTCATGAGCCGTCCCTCAAGCCTGTCCAAACCGCGCGCTGTGCTGGGGGCCATGTCGTGGCATCTGCCTGAGGACGACTGGACTTCTCCCTGGAGCTTTGAAGGGGAGTGGACGCCACCGCCACCACAATCAGCCGAGGAAAGACGGCGGGAAGCGGAACTCCAGCAGGCGGGCTTGCCAGACATGGCAGACGAGTCCGCTGCGGCTGCCGACAGGATGCCGCCCATCGCTTCTCATGGGACGGTGCTGAGGTTTGAACCAGACGAAGCTCCGGAGCCGCCCCCTCCTGCCGCCAAAGCCGTGAACCAGGAGGTCCGGGAAATTAGGGCCGCCAAGGAAGCGGACGATGTGCGCTTCCGCCCGCCCGGTCTGCGCCCGCCACCGCCTGCTGCCCCGGCTCCCGCACCCGTGAAAGAAGCGTTGCCCCCTCAGGCAGAACCTCGCACGGAGACCCGCTCCCGATTGACGGAGCGTGAGACGGCCTCGGTCACGGATCCTCAGCGGAAGCGTGAACTGCGGAACCGGGCGCACCGCCAGTCCTGGGGCACGCTTATTTCCCTCAGCCTGGGCACGCTGGGCTTCACCCTGCTGGCCTGGATCTACCTGCATGATTCCCCCCGCGAGTCGGACGAGGACCTGCGGTCCCAGACCGCGGTGGACCAGACTCCCGTCATCCAGGCCCCGGTAAAACTGCGCGCTTTTTTAGATTCGGTCATCCCTGTGGAAAATGTCTCCCTTCGCAGCCAGCCAGCCTGGGCCTGGGACACACCGTCGCTCGCCACCTTCATCCGCGTGAACGGCACGGCCTTGGACAACCTCCGCGATCTGTTGGAAGACTATGACTGGCACCCGCATCACGCGGCCTGGTACCGGGAAGATGCCAGCACCCATCCGGCCTGGACTCATGCGGCCTGCCTGTTGCAGGCCCAGGCTGCCTATCTGGCGCGGCGCGG
The DNA here is from genome assembly GCA_040386955.1 of Verrucomicrobiota bacterium. Taxonomy (GTDB): domain Bacteria; phylum Verrucomicrobiota; class Verrucomicrobiia; order Verrucomicrobiales; family Verrucomicrobiaceae; genus Prosthecobacter. The sequence continues at coordinate 12,532 of JAZKER010000008.1, read as the reverse complement.
GGATGAGGAGCCTGCTTTTGTCGCCGCCATTGACTTGGCCGAAATGGCCCGCCGCCTGCAGGATGTCTGGGCCTGGCCCGGCTACATGCGGCGTGGGCTGGAGTTGCAGACGGCAGCTGCGCAAACCTTGGCCGAGCTGCTCAAGGCCACCCGCCTGGACGGTCCTACGCTGGGCCGTTTTCAAAAGGAGTTCACCCAGTGCCAGCCCGATGATGACCTGCTGCGTCAGGCCTGCGCCGCCTATTACCTTCATGAGAAAAAGCTGCTGCTGGGCCCTGCCAGTGGTGAGCTGCTGGACACCATGCCCGGTGGTCGCCTGCATCAGCGTCCTGGGCGTTTGTTTTTTAAGATGAACGAGACGCTGGGTCTCTTTGCCTCGGCCTTCCGGGACCTGCGGGATGAAATCTCCAGGCCTCCCTACACTCGGTTGTCGGTGGCCGCTTCCCCCTCCAGCCGCATCCGCCTGACGAAGCCGCGCTTTTACCACCCGAACTCGAATGGCGAGACTTATTTTAGCAACCACATCGAGCCGCATCTCACCCTGCCTCAGGATCACAGCCTGGCCCAGGCCCGGCATGGTCTGGTGCGTTGCCTGTTTGCCCTGAGACGTTTTTTGGTCGAGCGGCAGACACTGCCCGGAGCATTGACCGATCTCACCCCCACTTACCTCCTGTCTTTGCCCGTAGATCCCTTCTCTGGTGAGCCTCTTCAGTATGATGCAGCCAGGGGGCGGCTCTATTCCGTGGGGGTAAACCTCATCGCTGAAGGCGGGCGGGTGATTTCTTTGCCGATGGAGGATGACCGCGAACCAACCGTGGAACTGGGCATTGCGATGGCGGTCCCGGTTAAAAAGTGAGGGCAGGATCAGACATGGTGACCGTAGTTTTCCCCTGATAAGGGGCAAAAAGGAGGACGTTATAGGGGGACGATGTCGCCAGACTTTCTCCATGTCTCCCGCCGCCAGTTCTTTTCCCAGTCGGGAATGGGCCTGGGGGCTGCGGCGTTGAGTTCGCTGCTGGCGCGGGATCTGCCCGCTGCCGCAGGCGGGGGGATCGCCCCTGTCGGCCCGCACTTTGCCCCGAAGGCCAAGCAGGTCATCTACCTGCACATGATCGGTGCTCCATCGCAGTTGGACCTGTTCGATTACAAGCCAGTGCTGCAGAAACATGATGGCCAGAAATGCCCGGACGAACTGCTGAAGGGAAAACGTTTTGCCTTCATCGGCGGGGAGATGACCCTGGCGGGCTCTCCCTACACCTTCAAAAAACATGGGCAGAGCGGGCAGGAGATGTCGGAACTGCTGCCGCATCTGGCGGGTGTGGCGGATGAGATCTGTCTGCTGAAAGGCATGCACACGCATGAGATCAACCACGCCCCGGCGCAGATGTTTCTGCACAGCGGATTTGGCCAGGGTGGGCGGCCTAGCATGGGGGCCTGGGTGACTTATGGCCTGGGCAGCGGCAACCGGGATCTGCCTTCTTACGTGGTGTTGCTTTCAGGTCCGCCTGGTGGGGCGGGGACCGCACTGTGGGGCACTGGCTTTCTGCCCAGCGTGCATCAGGGGGTGCAGTTCCGCAGTACGGGGGAGCCCGTGCTGTATTTGAACAACCCGGAAGGGCACAGCCGCACAGACCGGCGGCAGGTGCTGGATGCCGTGCGGAGTCTCAATGAGCGACAGCTCGGTTTGGTGGGGGATCCCGAAATCAGCACCCGTATCAGCCAGTATGAAATGGCGTATCGGATGCAGGCCAGCGTGCCGGAACTGATGGACATTTCCAAGGAGGATCAGGCCACCCTGGACATGTACGGGGCGCAGCCTGGCAAGGCCTCCTTTGCCAACAACTGCCTGCTCGCCCGCCGTCTGGTGGAGCGCGGGGTGCGCATGGTCCAGCTTTATGATTCGGACTGGGATCACCATGGCAGTCTCGACAAACGTCTGCGGGCCAAGACCAAGGATGTGGACCAGGGCATGGCCGCCCTGGTGCGTGATCTGAAACAGCGCGGCCTGCTGGAGGAGACGCTGGTGGTCTGGGGCAGCGAATTCGGGCGCACACCGCTGCGCCAGGGGGCCGATGGCAACGGCACCAAAACGGCTGCTGGGCGCGACCACCACAAGGACGCCTATACCATGTGGATGGCGGGTGGCGGGGTGAAGGCGGGCATCACCCATGGCCGGACGGATGAGATGGGGTTCAATGTCATCGAAGGCGGGGTTCATACCCATGATCTCAATGCCACCCTGCTGCACTTGCTGGGGCTGGATCATGAGCGTCTCACCTTCCGCTACCAGGGCCGTGATTTCCGCCTCACTGACGTGCATGGGGAAGTTGTGAAAGGTATCTTGGCGTAGAATGTAAGGATATTGTTAAAGCTGTTTTTCATGTTCAAAGTTTTCGTTTAGGTGGCACATGGAGGGTGATGATTTCAAACACCCAGGTCATCCTCCAGCAGGATGGGCTGGTGCCGCGTGAGGCACTGGCGGGATTCCTACATGCAGGATGGCCGGAAACGCCTGTGAGCACCTGGCTGAACCGCCTGCAATACTGGTGGGACGACAATCCTTTTCGTGAGGCAGATTCCCATCTTGGCTATACGGCCCTCGTCGGACAGGAGGTCGTCGGTTTCGGCGGCTTCATTCCGGCGAAGTTTGCCTGGCAGGGACAGCCTGTTCCGGGCTTGTATGCCACGAGCTTCCGGGTGAATGAGAATCACTCAAAAACGGCGGCGAAGATGTTTTTGAACCAGCGGGAGGTGATGGAGCGGCATGTCATCGTACATTCCACTCCGCTGCCGAAGATCCAGGCGGCGCTGGTAAAAATGGGAGGCCGGGGGGAAACTCAGGTTATCTGCCATTACATTGCCCTGGGAAAGCTGGGCTACTTCAATGGCCAGCCGCCCTGGCCGGTGTTACCCCGGACGATGAGGGTGGTCACAGATCTGGCAGAGGTGACCTCCCTGACCCGGCCCTACCAACGCAAGGACCGTCTGGAAAAGTGGACCACACTGGAGTCCCTGAGGTGGTACTGCCGTTCGCCCATGCGGCGGCATTATTTCATCGGTGCGGTGGATGCGGCTGGTGTTCTGAGCTCGTTCCTGCTCATCGCGGCCCGCCGCCGCCGTGGCATTGGGACCTGGGATGTGGTGGAGACCTTCACAACTCGGGACACCCATCATGAAATGCTGGCCCTTTTGGGGGCGCTGGTCCATGAGCCGGATAGGCTGCCTGGACGCAAACGGTTGCTTACCGTGACGGATTTTGGAGACGATCCAGCCCTGGCCGAGATGCCTGCCCTGATCCGCCGGAAGGAGCAGGTCTGTCATTTCTTCTTATTGCCCAAGGCATTGAGCATGGTGCCCAAGCATACGGTCCTGGCTGAGGGTGATCTTGGTTTGTAGGTTGTCACATCGGCCGGCCTGGGCATTCTGTGGCCGATGCCTAGTCAAATCGAGCCCTACCAAGACTGCCCTGCAATGCGGGCGGAGCTGGCCTCGTTTCTGGCAGATCATCTGGACGATGGCCCTGAGGAAGCGCTGTGGCTGGAACGCCTGGCCCACTGGTGGGACGAAAACCCGCATGCCGGAGATTCACCTGAGCGTGGATGGGTGCTGCGTGAAGGCTGTGTTCTGGTGGGTTTTTTAGGCCTGATTCCGGTGCGTTATGCCTGGCAGGGGCAGCCGGTGCAGGCGCTGATTGCCACAAGCTGGGTCGTGAAGCCAGGCTGCCGCCATGCGGCACTGCCCATGGGAATGAAATTGCAGCGGCTGGCACAAGGCCATCTCCTGCTGGACTCCACCCCCAGCCTGGAAGTGCAGGCGCTGATCTCCCGTCTTGGCTGGGTAGGGGAGATGCAGGCGCGGCGTACCCTGCTGCCTCTCGGGGCAGTGGGGAGGCTTTTTGCCAAGCTCGCAGGTGAGCTGTGGCCGACTTTGCCAAAGGGGCGGCGCATCATCACGGAGGTGGGTGATGTGCGCAGCCTGGCCCGCCCATGGCAGGAGAATGGAAGATTGGAAAAGTGGACCTGCCCGGCGTCCTTGCGCTGGTATGCTGCGGCCCGCATGCGCCAGCACCAGTTTCTGGGCGTGGTGGACGAGGATGGGCGGCTGACTTCCTGCCTGTGGCTGACTCGGCGGAGCCGCTGCGGGATCCATCTCTGGATGCTGCTGGAATCGTTTTCGACCGAGGCCGACGATGCGGAACTGCGTGCCCTGGCCGGTACTCTGGTGCGACGTGAGGTGAGGCTGCCGGGGCCGCCTGCGCACTTGCTTTCACTGCTGGCCTTTCCTCAGGACCCGCGCTGGAAAGACGTTTGCGGACTGATCAGGGATGAGGTGCTCGTCTGCCACTTCCATGCGCTGCCTGCTGCGCTGAAGGACGCACCCAAACACACCGTGATGGCGGAGGGGGACTTTGGCCTTTAGGCCGTGGCCATTTGGGACTCGATGGCCTGGAGCAAATTGCCCGCAGTGGAGAGAGTGTCCACCGTGATCTGATCATCCGGAATGGCCACGCCAAATTCGCTTTCGATTTCCATCAGCACATCAATGGACTCCAGGGAGTCGAGCCCGAGTTTGCCGAGGTCATCATCCAGGCGGATGGGGGTGTCTGCAGCGAGCATGCGCAGATGGGGGCGGAGCAGGGCAAGCAGACGTGGAACAGTATCGGACATGAGGGCTGTCAAAGGGAACTCGGGACTGGGGAAAGCTGCTGGTGGCCGGTGCGCCACCGCCATACCTGCACCACTTCGCCATGGAGGCAGGCGATTTCAGTGGGGGCAGGATGGCTGAGGAAACCGATCAGGCTGGCGGTAAGTCCATACGCGCCAACATTGGGGACCGCAAGCAAATCACCAGGGGCCACCGAGGGCATTTTGACGCCCCTGGCCAGGCTGTCCAGCGGCGTGCAGAGGGGGCCCACGATGTCTGCCGTGATCTCTGCTCCCCCTTGCTGGCTGAGATTTTGAAAAGTCACGGCACTGCGCGGAATGCGGCCCAGCCCGGCCATGCCGCCGAGGTGATGAATGCCGGTATCCAGCACGACAAAGGTGCGGGTGCGGGAAGGTTTCACATCCAGGACCCTGGACACCAGGCTGCCGGAGCTGGCGCAAAGGTAGCGGCCTGCCTCGAACCAAAGCTCGGCCGTTTCATGCAGGGGAGACTCCTGCCAGACGGCGGTCAGCGCCGCCTGCATGCCGCTGAGATCGGGGGCGGGGGCGTTGTTGGCATAGGGCCAGGGAAAGCCGCCGCCTGCATTGACCACGCTGCACACAAAGCCCAGGGCTGTCTCCAGCCGGAGGGCCGTCTCCAAGGCCCGCCGGGTGTTTTGGGCGATGGCTTCGACGGAGGCCACCTGGGTGCCAAAGTAAACATGCACACCGCGGATTTTTATCCTGGGCAGGTGGAGCCGGGTACGTGCATCTGCGGAGAGCAGGATGCTTTCGTCAAAACCAAACTGGCTCTCCACGCCGGTCATGGCCAGACGGGCCTGCGGGGCTTCTGCCGGGTTGACTCGCAGGAGGATCTGCACATTCACTCCGGCCTGTTCGGCGGCCCCTGAGAGGCGCTGAAGATCCAGCCAGGATTCGCAGGAAAACCAGCGTACGCCGGCGGCCAGGGCTGAAGCGATTTCGCGGGTGGTTTTGCCCGGGCCTCCGTAGAGGGCTTCGCGCAGGTCATGCCCGGCAAGGCGGGCGGCCTCCAGCTCACCGTCTGAGGTGATTTCGGCACTGGCACCGCCTAACCGAATTTGCTGAGCGACGGCGGGCAGTGGATTGGCCTTGAAGGAATGCAGCAGCCTGGCACCTGAGGGGAGGGCGGCGCGCAGCTCCTGAGTACGCTGCTGCACCTCGCCCAGATCATAGGCGTAGAAGGGAGTCTCGAACTTTTCGGCGAGACGGATGGCGAAGTCGGCCTCCATAGAGGATCAGTGATGGGGCAGCAAAAGGCGCAGGGCCTTGCGGTCGAGTTTTTGGTTAGCCGTGCGCGGGAGCTCGGGCAGAAAGAGGATGCGGTCTGGCAGCTTGCCACGCTCCAGGCGGCTGGCGAGGCCGACGAGGACGCCGGCTTCGGTGAGGTCGTCCTGCGAGGTGGCCAGGAACAAGCACAGGAGGTCCTTCGCCTCATCTTTCACGCAGCCTGCCGCAACGATGTGGGGGAGCGTGCAAGCGGCTTCCTCCACCTCGGCAGGGCTGAGGCGTGTGCCGCGGTGCTTGATGACAAAATCGCTCCGCGAATGAAAGGTGATGTAGCCTGCCGCATCCACGCTGCCCTGGTCTCCGGTGAAGAGGCTGCGCACGCCGGACACTTCACGAAAGCGTTTCGCGGTCTCTTCGGGGGCTGCCCAGTAGCCGGGGGAAAGATGGGGGCCCTGGATGACGAGCTCGCCCGACTGCCCCGGGGGGAGGCGGTGGCCATCCGCATCCACGGTGAAGGCGGTGGTGCCATCCAGCGGTCGGCCGACGCTGTCGGGTTGCGAGTCGAGTTCCTCCGGCAGCAGGATGGAGACCCGCTTGCACTCGGTGAGCCCGAACATGGGGAAGATGAGCGCCTGCGGCAGCAGCCGGCGGAGCTGGTCCACATATGCACGCGGCAGGTGATCGCCAGTGTTGGTGATCTTTCGCAACGCAGGCAGGGCGGTGGGGCGGTAGCGCTGCATTTTGATCAGGGCCGCAAAGACCGTCGGGACTCCGGGCAGAACAGTGATGGCTTCCCGGGCGAGGATCTTGGGCAGTTCCGGACCCACGTTTTCCGGCCGCCCGATGAACAGGCTGGCCCCGGTGAGGCAGGCGTAAAAAAGCTGATAAAGGCTGTAGTCAAAGGCCAGTGGCAAGAACAGGCCGATGCAGTCATCCGGCTCATAACGGAGGCGTGCTAGGATGGCGGGGCAGACGAAGGCGACGTTTCCCTGCGTGAGCATGACCCCGCGTGGGGTGCCAGTGCTGCCTGAGGTGAAAACAAGGAAGGCGAGATCGCCTGCATCCATCTTCACGGGTGCTGGCTCGGTGACTGGGTGGGAGAGGGCCGCCTGCCATTCGGGCTGATCGATCTCAATAACCTGACAGTCGGTGATGCCGGTGCGGAGATGCTGGGTGGAGGACTCCAAAAACACGGCCTTTGGGGAGCATTGGCCGAGGATTCGTTGCAGACCTTCGGGCTGAAGCTGGGGGCTGAGGATGGAAAAAACCACGCCCTGCTGCAAGGCTGCCAGGACCAGCAGCAATGTTTCTTCTCGGTTGGGCAGGACGATGAGGATGCAGTCTCCTTTGCCAATGCCCTGGGCCTGCATCCAGGCGGCAATCGCCATCACGCGCTGCTGTGCCTGGGCATAAGTGAGAGGCGTGCTGCCAGTGAAAAGCCTGTTTTCCGGCCAGCACTCAGCGGCCTGGGCCAGCCATTGGCAGGGCAGGGTGGGGGAAGAAGGCGGCAGGGACATGGGAAAGAGACCAGTCTAACCCAAAATCATCGGGTGGCTGGTGATTTTCGCAAGGTGGCAGGGAAGTCGGCGGCCACTTTCAGGGGCTGTTCTAATAAGTGACAATTCTCCCTTGCACGGCTGCCAACCATCCCGAATAATCACAGCCCGCGAGGCACGGATAGCTCAGTGGTAGAGCGGCTCGTTTACACCGAGTTGGTCGGGGGTTCGAATCCCTCTCCGTGTACCATCCTCTGACAGAATCAGGCTTCCAGCGCGGCGATCTCCGAAGAGGGGCCTGCGGAGTGTTCAAAGAGGGACAGAAATCCGTCTCCCTTTTGCGGCTGGGCTGAAAGCATGGTCCGCACGTTTTCATGAGACAGCAGCACACCGTGCTGGTGCCCGTCCTTCGGGGTGCTGGCGAAGACAAGAAAAGCCGGATCTTCCGACTTGCCGGGAAAACGCATGCCCCAGGCCGGGCGGGTGCTCATCACTTCGCTAAAGTCGGCTTCATCCCAGCCACCGCCGTTCAGGCCTTCGCCCATCCAGACGGTGAGGATATTGTCCGCGACTGCCTTGAGGTGATGGCTGGTTTTTTCCAGAAAGAGACACACGGGTTCGGCTTCTTCCAAGATGGCCTTGAAAGCTTCGCTGCGCATCTGGGGAGAAATCACGGAAACCACGGCACCGATGTGGGCCACCGCGAGAGTGATGAGGTGGAGGTCCGAACTGTGGCGGAGGACGGTGATCACCTTGTCCCCACGTGAGACGCCATTTTGCTGCAACCAAGTGGCGATGCGGAGGACGCTCATCCATGCCTGCTCGCAGGTGAATTCCATGCCGTCAACGGTCAGCGTTGTCTGAGGAGTGCGCTCAGCAGCGTCTGCTAAAAATGCACTGAGATGGAAAGGTCCTTTTTTCGAAGGATCCTGCCATGGGAAAAGCCCCGTAGATGATTCTGAACGAGCAAGCATTGTATGGATTTTATAATTAATCTCGTTTTTCGCAAGTGGTTGTTATCGGATTTATCGCCCTGACAGTAAGCATTACCCTTTTTCTTTGGGGTTGTTACGGCCAGAGATTTTTTTTTGAACCGTGTCGTTCAAACATTTCTGGCGCCGAGTTTGAGTGCCTTGGCAGCGGCTTTATTCAACGGTACTTCGTCAGAGCAGTCAAATACTCCTTCGCATAAGATGACGTTGGGTCATCAAAAAACTTAACAGCGGGACAGGATTCGACCACTTGGCCATTGGCCAAGAAAACCACCCAATCCGCCACAAGACGGGCGAAACTGATTTCATGCGTGGCCAGGACGATCTGCTGTCCCTCCTGCGCCAGTTCGCGAATGACATCCAGCACCTCTCCTGTCATCACTGGATCCAGGGCGGAAGTGGGCTCATCCAGCAGGAGCAGCCGCGGCCTGGAGGCGAGGGCACGGGCGATGGCGGCCCGCTGCTGCTGGCCGCCGGAGAGCTCGGCAGGACGTTTGTGGATGTGGCTGGCCAGACCCAGGCGGGTGAGCAGTTCGATGGCCCGCTGCCGGGCAGCCTCAGGGGCCTGACCATGCACCGCCGTCAACGGCAGAGTGACGTTTTGCAGGGCAGTGAGATGAGGGAAAAGATTGTAGCCTTGAAAAACAAAACCGTTTTGCCGAAGCACCTGCAGGGTGCCTTCCTCGTCGTGAGGAAGCTCCTGCCCATTGACGAGCACAGCCCCTTCCTCCGGTACCAAAAGGCCGCCCAGGACGCGCAGGAGGGTGGACTTGCCGCCGCCGCTGGGGCCTAGCAGGGCCACGACCCGGGCGTCGTCGCCCGTTTGAAAACTGGCTCCGTCCAGGGCGGCAAATGCGCCATAGCGTTTCACCACCACGCGCGCCTCAAGTTTCATAGGCGAACCTCCTTTCCAGCCGGCTGGCGTACCAGGACAGTGGCAGGGTGACGATAAGGTAGGCGGCAGCCAGTGGCAGGTAGCCCTCCAGGGCAGTGTAGCTGCTGCTGTTGAGAATTTTGACCTTCTGCACCAGTTCCTCGATGCCGATGACGGACAGCAAGGACGAGTCCTTGATGAGGGAGACGAGCTGACCGGTCGTCCCGGGCAGGGCACGCCGCACAGCCTGGGGAATGATGACGTGGCGGTACGTCTGCACCTTGCTGAAGCCGACGGCCCGGGCGGCCTCGCGTTGGGTGGCCCCGATGCTCTCGATGGCCCCCCGGAAAATTTCAGCCAAGTAGGCTCCCTCAAAGCAGCCCAAAAGGATGGTGCCCACCACCAGTGGCTCATTCACATTCATCGCGGTGGCGATGATGTAATAGCCGATCAAAAGCTGCACGAGGAGTGGGGAGCCGCGCAACAATTCCACCACACCGCTGCACAACAGGCGGATAGGGAGGATGGGCGAGCGCCGACCTGTCATAAGTGTAAATCCTACAAAAATACTCACCATCATGGCCCCCACCGAAACGAGCAGTGTGGTCATCCAGCCCCAGACCATCTGATTGCGGTATTTCCAGGCACCTTCCCAGTTCCAGGAGTAGTGAACGGTGGCAAAAGTGGCGTGGAGTGCCAGCGATGCTCCAGCGACCAGGACCAGAGTCCAGAGCAGTCGTTGGGAGAGCGAGGCGTTCATGCGAGATCGGCAGCGGGCTAGTGTGTAGCAGGAGGCGGGCACAGTGCCAGTGCAAGTGTGGATTTCTCCGTCAGGGGGCTGCCGTTTCGCTCTCTTCTGCCACCGGGGCAGTCTGCCCGGCCTCCTGCTTCAGTCCTTGCTGGGGACGGCCCCGCTGGATTTTCAAAAATTCGGCAATGCCGGCGGCCAGGGAGGCGGTGAGGCGTTTTTGGTAGTCGCCTTGTTTCAGTCGGGAGGCCTCTTGTTCATGGGTGAGGAAACCGCATTCCACCAGGGCGGCGGGTACCCGGGTCTGGCTCACCACGGCGTAGTTGCGCTGCTTGATTCCCCGGTCCGTCGCCTGGGTGCTGCGGCAGGCATGGCGCTGCAGGCAGGCTGCCAGCCATCCGCCGCGCTGATCTTGAATAGGGCCGCTTGGGAGTCCGTAGCGGGACTGAAGGGACCTCTGGGCAGAGAGCGACTTGTGTTCCGTGTAGTATGTTTCGATGCCGCAGACTTCGGCACTGGCGCTGGTGTTCAGGTGCAGGCTCACAAACACATCGGCCTCGTTTTGATCCGCGATGGCGGCCCGTTCCTCCAGAGGCAGGAAGACATCGGTCTCGCGTGTCATTTTGACGCGCAGTCCCAGGGCCAGGAGTTCTTCGCGCAGCCGCAGAGTCAGCTCCAGGGCCAGTTTCTTTTCCAGAGTTCCTCCCGCGACAGCCCCACCATCATGCCCGCCATGGCCGGCATCCAGCACGACGAGGGGGATCTTTTGCAGATCCCAGGGCCCCAGATGCGGCTGGGGAAGGGTGTCCATCTTGGCTGAAAGCCAGGCCGCTGAGGCCAGGCCACCCATCAGCGCGGCATAGGAAGCCGCTCCCCGGACCCACCTGCCGAGGAGGAATGCGCGAGGAGAAGAATGGAGGAGGTCGTTTTTCAAAAATTATTCAGTATTTTAAAATATTTATTGGCCTTAACTATTATATTCACTAAAATATAAATCATGAAAGCGAAGCCTGCCGTCTTTTTTGCGAAGCATCCTCGTTTGGCCGTCACTGCCATGATGCTCACCCTTTCTCTGGCGCAGGTTCAGGGGCAGTCGGCTCCAGGGGCTGTGCAGCAGCCATACTATCGGCAGCCAGGTTCGGCCTATGTACCGCCAGGCACCACTGCCCGTGCTCCTCAGACGCGTCCTTCCGCCCCGGCTGCTGCGCCGCAAGGCTACCAGCCAGGATTCGGCACTCCGCCCGGCCAGTCCACGCCCAGCTACAAGCCACCGACGATCAAAGGCAGCACCGCCGCCCGGCCCAAGGTTCCTGTGCTGCCATCCGGTAAATCCAAACCCGTAAGCCTGGAATCCAAAGTGGCACGGCTGGAAAAAAATGATGTGCATCAGGACCGCCGCCTTCACAGCCTGGAGCGCGGTACCGGAAGCCCCACCATCGAAGGCGGCGGCAGTTATGTGCCCGATACGGGCAAACTCTACACCGTCCGCCCTGGCGACACGCTGTGGCGCATCGCGGACAAGCACAGCACGAGCATCAATGCTCTCAAATCGGCCAACCGCCTGTCAGGCGAGACGATTGCCGTGGGGCAGACCTTGAGGATTCCCGGTCATGGCAGCGCGCCTGCTGAAGTGCGGGAGAGCGGCAGTCATGTCGTGCGGCCTGGAGACACCTTTTCCCGGATTGCCCAGGCCAATGGGGTATCTCAGGATGCGCTGGCCCGGGCGAATCCCTCGGCCTATCCTGACCGCCTGCTGGTGGGAGAAAAGCTGACCATTCCTGGCAAGTCGGCCAGCCCGGCTCCCCGTTCGTCTGGCACCAATAGCCCGGCCCCAGTTTCTTCCTCACGCTACCATGTGGTGAAAAAGGGTGAGAGTCTGGGCGCAATTGCCAAAATGCACGGCATCCCCACCGCCATGGTCGTCACCGCCAACAAGCTGAAGAATGCCAACATGATCGAGCCCGGCCAGCGGCTGGTCATTCCGGGTGGCTCTGTGACCAAACCTGCGGCTCCTGCTCCCATTTTTCCACCGGCAGACTCGGACACCACCCCGCTTCCGGGCGCAGGTTTGATGGCTGAAGCTCCGGCACCTGCACCAGCGCCAGCCCCGCTGGCTTCCAATCTGACGGCTGCCCCGGCCCCGGCCTATGAGCCCCTGCCCAAGGCGGCCCCGCCCACCAGCAGCAACCGCCGCGGCATCGTGGCCTATCGTCTGGAGCGCGGTGACGACATCAATACGGTGGCGGCACTGTTTAACACAACGCCTGAAAAAATCCGCGAGATGAACAAACTGCCTGCGGACCGCAAGCTGAAGGAAGGGGAGGAAGTGGTGGTTCCTTCGCTCGGGGCCGTGTCTCTGAATTGACGTGGCGCTGCACCCGGCCAAGGTGAGGGCATGTCCCGCATCGGTACCCCTCTTTCCTCCACGGCAACGAAAGTCATGCTCCTCGGCTCAGGCGAGCTGGGCAAAGAAGTCGTCATCGAACTGCAGCGCCTCGGCTGCGAAGTCA
>JAZKER010000007.1:0-164543 GCA_040386955.1 Verrucomicrobiota bacterium | reverse complement strand
CTGGCCTTCCTGGTCTTTGGCCCGATGATGGACATCAAGCTGATGTTCATGTACGCTGCCGTGTTCAAACGCCGCATGGTCATCGCCATGCTGCTCGGCACGTTCATCCTCATCGCGCTGCTTTCCGGGCCGATGATGCTTTTCGTCACCGATCCCCGCGCCTTTCCTGAAAAATTCTGGGAGCTTATCACCGCTCCCTTTGCCGCTTTTCCTTCCAAGTAATCTCAGCCTTCAGCCCATTCTCATCCCATGAGCGGAATCCGCACTTTCACCCATCTCATCAGCATTGCCCTGCTGCTCCTCTGGAGCGCCGTGCTGCTGTATTTCCATTACTCGGGCCGTGTGAACGAGTATCTCCCTGGAGACGGCATCTTCCGTCCCATGGTTTTGTACACGGGCATCGGGCTGGCCGTCATGGGCCTGTTCAATCTGCTGACCATGGGATCTGAAGTCGCAGGCTGTGAAGGTCATGACCATGGGGCAGGCGGCTGTGGGCACGACCACGGCAAGGACTGCGGCCATGATCACTCCAAAGAGGCCAAAAGCGGCTGCGGGCATGATCATGACCACAAACACGAGCATGTGCATCATAAAGGTTGCGGGCATGACCATGGCCACGTGCATCATGAAGGCTGTGGCCACGATCACGCACATGACCATGCTCATCATGAAGGCTGCGGCCATGACCACGCACACGCCCATGGCGGTGATCATGATCACGGTCATCCAGCCAAATCCGGCTGCGGCCATGACCACGGCCACGACCATGCACACGCGCCTCACGACCATCACGGCCACGGCATCCTGGAAGAAAGCGGGTGGACCGGCAGGCTGGTGGCCATCCTCATCCTGGCAGCCCCCATTACCTGGGCGGCCATCAAGTCACCTGACCGCTACAGTGCCAATGCGGTGATGAACAAAGGGGTATATAACCAAAATTACAACTCCACCGCACGGGCTGATGAATTCACCCTGCGTGGGGACGGCTCCAAACCGAGCCGTGCGGCCCCCAAGCCGGTGCCGATGCCCGACACTCCCCTGCCCGCTCCTGATAAATTCAATGATCCGGAAACTGTGGCCAAGGCCTCCTCCGCTCCACCGAAAGAAGCCCAGAGCTATGGCAGCTTCACCCTGGAAGACCTCAAGCAGCAGATCGAGCAGAACAGCAAAGGCGAATTTATCCTTCAGGTGCCGGAGATCTATTACACGGGCGGCGACCTGGAAGTGCAGCGTGTGATCACGGGCCAGCCGATCGAGACCATCGCCCAGGTGCTGCCTGAAAAGGTGAACAATGCCGACGGCCACCGCCTGCGCATCTTCCGCATGCTGGTGCAGTGCTGTGCGGCGGATGCCCGCCCCTACTCGGTGCCTGTGGACTTTGGCAAAAAGGCACCGGACTACAAAGAAATGACCTGGGTGAAAATCTCCGGCATCATGAGTTATGAGAAGGATGGCGACCAGACCATCCCGGTCATCAAGGCCACGAGCATTGAAGAGACCACTGCCCCCGACAACACGATGATCTACTGATCACAAGCCGGCACTTGCCGGGCACGATTCCTAACAGCAAATCCCCCGGCCATTCCTGCAATGGCCGGGGGATTTTTGTGATCAAGGTTTGGCAGAAACTGCCGCCGCCTGGACCTTGGTTTTGTTTTTTGCCCAGTCCGGGTTGGGCGCAGCCTCCCACACCTTGAGGTGGCGCACACTGCCCTCGACACCCATGACAAACATGAGGCTGTGCTTTTCTCGGTCGATCAAGTCGTGGCTGCCAGTGAGGCTTTGGCCATCCACCGTGCCGACCATTTCATGGCCCAGCACCTCAAAGACAACCGTATGCCATTCATCGAGCTTGAGAGGAACTTTGACAGCCCCCAGCGGGACGGATTTGTCCGGGCCAGCATGGTCGTTGTCATCCTTGGTGATGCGAAAGCCGCCTTCATTCATGTGAATGCTGCAGACGTAGTCTTTGGCATCCACGGTGCGCACGCTGAGGCTGCGATACTTGCGGCCTGCCAGCGGGACATTGTTCATGCGCACCTCACATTGGATGACGACGTTCTTGAAAAGAAAGCCATAGGAAGCCGTGGCCGGGTGCTTCACCTCCGCCGTTTCACGACCGGTGAACACGCCGTTTTCGACGGCCCACCTGCCACCGCGAGGCACGGCATTCCAGCGCCAGCCGGAGAAGCCCGAGGCAAAGCCGTTCGACTTGCCATCGAAGGGTTTCAGCGGCTGCGAAAAATCCTGGTCCACCAGCAGCTTGCCACGGGTGGTCATGAGGGTGGGCTGATCCTCCAAGGCCAAGGCCGTGAGGGTGGTCAGCGAAAACGCGAGGGTGCAAAACAGTTTTGTCATGGGCGAAAGGACCAACGTCGAAAGCGGCCCAAATATGACGAAGAATGCGCAGACCCCCGAGCTGCCCTTTTCAGCTCATGTCCGCAAGCAGCACCGCCATCATTTCATCCTTACAGTTAGGCCGCAATCCGCCGTCTGTCAGAATTATCCAGCTTCAGGGTTTCGGCAGCAGTCCCAGCGATGCGAGGAAGGCATCGCTGCGGGCCAGGGTATCGTCCAGCAGGGTGCGGTCGCGCATGAGGTAGCCGTGGACGCCGCCTTCGTTGACGACGAGTTCGCTGCGGTTGCCCAGCTTTTGCATGGATTCATGAAAGGCCTGGGCCCCGGCGAAGGGAGTCACCGTATCGCCCGTGCCATGGAAGGTGATGGTGGGAGGCACCCCGGCACGCACGTGGTGAACGGGGGAGATTTCCTGCCAGCGGTCGCCGATTTTGGCCTGGCCATAGCCTTCCTTGGAACAGTCAATCACGGGGAACAGAAGCACCAGCGCATTGGGCCGGGGCGAGACGGAGAGGTTTTCCCCCTCTTCATTCACCCCGTCAAAGAGGGCGGTGGCTGCAGCCAGGTGACCACCAGCAGAGCCACCGCTGACGATGATTTTCTGGGGGTCAATGCCGAACTCCTGAGCATGGGCACGGAGGTAGCGGATGGCACTGCGCGCGTCTTTGACACAGTCAAAAACCGTCACACCTGCCTTGGCCTGATGCAGGCGGTACTGCACGCTGATGCCCACCAGCCCCTGCTTCATGTAATGCGCGGCAAAGGGGTACATGCGCTGTGGGTTGCCGCCGGTCCAGCCACCGCCATGAATGGTGACAAAGCAGGGCCGCGCATCGGTGGCCTGATGGCCTGCAGGCTCAAAGACGTGCAGGGCAAGCTCGCGGTCGCCGACTTTCTTGTAAACGACCGTCCGCGACGGGGTGAGTTTGGCCGCCAGCTCATCCACAGGGTCCGGCTTTTTGGTCTGCGCATTCAGCGATGGCAAGGCCAGGGCAACAAGGGTGAGCAAAAGAAAGGGGCGGGTCATGACAGGACCGAGTAAACGCAAGGACGGGCCGCAGCTTGCGGGAGAAAATGTCCGCGAAGAGACGGGCATCCTCTGACGAGCATGAACGGGATCCGAGGATATTTGGGGATGGTCAGACCCGGACCATGGCCGGTTCCGGATACTCAAACGTGCGGCCTTCAAAGTTGCGGATGAGCGTGCGCTGCTCATCCCGAAGGAGAACGTAGTCAGGGTTCACAGGCACCTTGCCGCCGCCGCCGGGGGCATCAATGACGAACTGGGGCACGCCGTAGCCGGTGGTGTGGCCGCGAAGCTGCTCGATGATTTCCACACCGGTATTGACGCTGGCGCGGAGGTGGGAGCTGCCCTGAATGAGGTCGCACTGATAAAGATAATACGGACGCACGCGGCACATGAGCAGCTTGTGGACGAGCGCCTTCATGACATCGGCATCGTCATTGACGCCACGCAGCAGCACGCTCTGATTGCCGAGGGGCACGCCGTGGTTGGCCAGCATTTCCAGCCCGGCCTTCACCTCGGTGGTGAGCTCGCGGGGGTGATTGGTGTGGATGCTGAGCCAGAGGGGGTGATACTTTTGCAGCATCTGGCAGAGCTCCGGCGTGATGCGCTGGGGCAAGAAAATGGGGACGCGGCTGCCGATGCGCAGAAACTCGATGTGGGGAATGGAGCGGAGACGCTTGAGGATGGCCTCCAGCTTCCCATCGCTGAACAGCAGCGGGTCACCACCGCTGAGGAGCACGTCGCGGACTTCGTCGTGCTTTTCGAGGTAGCGGAAGACGGCCTCGTAGTCGGTGTGCAGTTCCTGCTCGCCCACACCGCTGACGACGCGGCTGCGGGTGCAGTAGCGGCAGTAGCTGGCGCAGCGGTCCGTCACCAGGAAAAGGACGCGGTCCGGGTAACGGTGCACCAGCCCAGGGACGGGCATGTGGCTGTCTTCCCCACAGGGATCGGCCATTTCATCCGGATCTTCCCAGGTTTCCTCAATCCGGGGGATGACCTGACGGCGGATGGGATCCTCGATGTCATCCGGATCGATCAGGTTGAAATAGTGTGGCGTGATGGCCATGGCCAGCTTGTTGCCACTGAGGAGAACGCCGGCGCGCTCTTCATCCGTGAGGGTAAGGTGCTCTTCCAGTCCGGCGAGGGTGGTCACCCGGTTGCGGAGCTGCCAGGCGGATGAATTCCAGTCCTGGGGAGCTATTTTTTTGTCCTTCCAAAAGCCGGGGGCGTGAGAGCGGAATTCCTTCTCAGGGAGCAGGGGGGGCGGCGTACGCATTGAAGTGATGATTGGAAAGAGGTTACGCCTCTGGATTTCGGCGTGTCAAACTTGTTGCTGAAAAAGATCGGGAACAATGGACGTCCGGGCAGAATCTTTATTCCCCCTAGGCGGCCTGAATTCTTCTTGGCTCCGGATTCGCCGCGCTCTATCCTTCGGGTCCCCCATGAAAACCAGCCCTTCACTGGCCACCTTGATTTCCCAGACGTTTGGCCCGGCTGTGATTGCCTTTGCAACACTGCTGCCGTCGCCTGCCCTTTTGAAGGCCGCCGACCAGACCTGGATTCCGGCCAATTTGAACAATGACTGGAGCCTGACGGCCCCCAACTGGGATGCGGGCCTGCCCTGGGCCAACGGGAACAATGCCATTTTTGGCGGCACGGGAGAAATCGTGGAGGTCGCCAGCGACCTGACCGTGGGCAACCTGACCTTCAACAGCAACGGTTACATCATCGCCGATGCCAACAGCGACAGCCTTTTTAACCTCACGGGCAGCAGCGTGATCACGACGGCTGCGGGCGTGACGGCAACCATCAGCGAGGTGATCAACTCAGGGGCCATCACCAAGGAAGGCACCGGGACGCTGGTGCTTTCAGGGGCGAACCTGTTTTCCGGAGATGTCCTGATCAATGCCGGACGGCTGAGCCTGGCCAACAATGGAGCCCTGGGAGACAGCACGGGCAGCACCACCATCGCGGCGAACGGGCAACTGGAACTGCAAAACGGGGTGACCATCACGGGAGAGACCCTGAATTTGGCAGGCGGGGGCACGGACTTCTTCGGCGGCCTGCGCACGGCGGAAAACGCCACCGCCACCTGGGCGGGAACGGTGAACCTGCAGGCAGGCGGGCGGCTGGGCAGTCTGGGAGGCGGGGTACTGAACATCAGCGGCCCCATCCAAAACGGCAACACGGGGAACCTCGTCATCTCGGCCACCAGCTCCGCCGCAGGCCTGGGCACCGTGCGGATCTCCGGCACTGGCAACACCTACAACGGCAGCACCACCGTCTTCCGCGGGCGTTTGCAACTCGGGGCCACGGATGCACTGCCGACGGGCACCACCCTGGACCTGGACTCCACCTCCGCGACAGAAGACTCCGTGTTCGATCTCAATGGTTTCAATCAGACCCTGGGCGGACTGACACGCTCCGGTGCCGGCTCTGGGACAGGCGGCAGTTTCATCACCAACAGCAGCAGCACGGAGGCCCGGCTGACGGTGAATCAAAGCGCCGCCACCTCCTTCAGCGGCATCCTTCAGGATGGCACGGGTGTACTTGGCCTCACCAAGTCAGGCATCGGCAGCCTCACCCTCTCCGGCAATAACACTTACACGGGCAGCACGATCCTCACAGGCATTGGCAACAATGAAATCGTGGTGGCCAGCAACACCGCCCTGGGCAGCACGGCAGCTGGCACCACGGTGGGGGCAGGCGCGCGTGTCACCCTGGCGAATGGCATTGTGGTGACCGGGGAAACCATCTCGATCACGGGCACCGGAGGCAATAACAACGGAGCCCTGCAAACCGCCGCCGGTGCCACGGCTGAATGGGCGGGAAACATTGTGGCGACTGGCGCTGAAGCGCGCCTCGGGGGCGGGGTGGGAGGGACGCTGATCGTCTCCGGCGTCATCAGCGGCGGGGCCACCACCAACATCCTTTACAGCCGGGCCAACAATGCCACCACGGTGCTGAACAACGTCAATACCTACACAGGCGACACGCAGCTTTTTGCCAATGCCGGCGCAGGCGCACGGCTGGTGATGGGGGTGGACAATGCCATCAACGCCAGCAGCCGGCTTTCCGTCATCGCCACACCTGCCAACGTCAGCATGGCATTGGATCTCAACGGCCATGTGCTGACACTGCGCGGACTGGACACCACGGGCAACCACCTCAGTGGCGCCGTCCTGTTTGTGGAAAACAACGGGGCAGCGCCCGCGACCCTGACCGTTTCGGACACCACCGGCACCTCCCTGTTTGCAGGTCGGCTGCGCGATGGCAGCGGCGGGCTTTCACTGGTGAAGAATGGGAACAGCACGCAGACATTCATCGCTGCCCAGACTTACACAGGCAGCACCACCGTGAATGCGGGCACCTTGCAGATCGGCGGGTCGGTTTCAACCCTGGGAGCGAGCGGGGCACTGGCCTCGACGAACCTCATTCTCAATGGCGGCACCCTGGCGCTGGACAATGTGGGGGCCAGCAACAACAGCGGCAACCGTCTGGCAGACAACGCCAGCCTCAGCTTCCGTGGGGGCAGCTTTGTCTATCGGGGATCCGAGCTCGCCGCATCCACCGAAACGGTGGGCAGCCTGGTGCTGGAACCGCGCCGCTCCACCCTGACGGTCAGTTTTGGCGGCAGCCAGAGCGCCACGCTGACAGCCAACCAGTTCACCCGTGCAGCGAATGGCGGCACACTGCTCGTCAATGGCACCAACCTCGGCATGAACAGCGGCACCGCCAGCATCGCCCGCATCCTGCTGACCAATGCCCCTACCCTGGTGGGAACCACTGCGGCCCTGAATACAGGCATCAATGCGGCGGCCAAAGACACCCAGATTGTACCCTACCTGCTGGGAGAGGCCGCCACCGGCACAGGCGGCACCGGGACGGCGACCGGGGTGATCAACACCTTTGTGACCTATGATCCAGGCACCGGATTGCGCCCCCTGAACCTGACGGATGAGTTTACCAGCAACGCCTTCACCGCCGGTCACAACACCTACATCACGGCCAACACCCCTCTCAGCACCAGCACGTCCATCAATTCCCTGATCGTCAATGGCGCCTCGACGACCATCACCATCAGTTCTGGCCGTACCCTCACGGTGGCCAGCGGGGCCATTCTCTTCTCCGGCGGCACCGGGCTGGCGATCAACGGTGGCACCCTCGCCTTCGGCAACCGCGAAGGCATCGTGACGATCAACTCTGCGGGTAACACCTTCATCACCTCGCTGATCACAGGCACGGCCGGCGTCTCCTACTACGGCACGGGCACCCTGGTGATCAACCAGCAGAGCACTTACAGCGGCAACACCGGCCTGTATGTGGGCACCCTCATCCCCCAGGCGAGTTCTCAGGGAACACCGGGGGCAGCCACCAGCGGTCCTTTTGGCACAGGCACCCTGATTCTCGGCGGTGCAGCCATGCGCGCCAGCACCGGAAGTGATGTGCTGCTGCATAATGATGTGCGCTTCCAGGCCGATACCACCATCATCAATGGAGCCGTGAACCGCACGCTTACCTTTGCGGGAGATGTGACCCTGGCCGCAGGCACAAGAACACTGACCCACCAGTCCGCCACCAACACGTCCTTCACGGGTGTGATTGACGATGGCGGCCTGGGGTATGGACTGACCGTGAACGGCACCAGCAGCGGCCTTGTCATTCTGAGCGGTGACAATACTTACACGGGACCCACTTCCCTCACAGGCAGCACCACCCTGCTGATCAATGGCAACCAAAGCGCGGCCACAGGAGCCATCACCGTCAGTGCCGGAGTGCTGGGCGGCACCGGCACGCTGGGGGGAGCCACCACCATCGGCAACGGCGGCAGCCTGAGCCCCGGTGATCCGGCGACAGCCGGCGGACTGGGCAGGCTGAACTTGGCCCAGGGACTCACCCTGCAGGCCGGGGCAATGACCACGCTGCAGATCAGCGGCGCCACCTTCACCAGCACGAACTTTTTCGGCGGCAATGCCGTGGGCAGCCCCGGCTACATGAGCTATGTCCTGGCAAACGCCGCCGGGCAGGGCAACCACGACCAGCTCAGCATCGCAGGCAGCATCAATCAGGCAACGGGGGCCAAAATCCAGGTCCTGCCAGTGAGCTTTGTCCCGGCTGAAGGCCAGATTTTCAACCTCCTGGACTGGGCTGCCGCGACCGGAAACTCCTTCTCCGACAATCTCGGCAGCGCCTACCGCACGGGGGCTGAAGACAACGGCTTCGACCTCGACCTCCCGGACATCTCGGGGAGTGGCCTGAGCTGGGACACCAGCTTTTTCGCCAGCCATGGCATCATTGTCGTGATTCCCGAACCCGGCAGGGCCATGCTGGTGCTTCTTGGGCTGGGCGCTCTGGGCCTGCGCCGTCGTCGCCCGTGAAATGATCCCACTGGCCGGTTGGCAAAAGGCGTCAAACCCGCTAATCTGCTGTGCATCCGGCGGTTATGATTTTTCCCATCCTGCGTGACATCCTGCACACCCCGGCGGTGGACATCATTCTGCATTTGAAGCAGTCCCCCGGCATGACGGTGAAGGAGCTGTGCGCCCTCATGAAGATGAGCTACATGGGCGTGAAGCAGCACTGCGATGCCCTGGCGGACAAAGGTTATCTGGACACTTGGCGGCACCCGGTGCCCCATGGCCGACCTGAGAAGATCTATCGGCTGACCGCCAGACTGGATCCACTTTTCCCCTCCACCAATGCCGAACAGTTCATCGAACTGCTGAATCAGGCGGAGCGTTTGTTTGGCGCTACGGCACCCGAAAAACTTTTGTATGCCTTTTTTGGTTCCAAGGCAGAACGCTATGCCCGGAAGGTGTCGGTGGAAGCTGAGCTCGAAAACCGGGTTCTCGTCCTGGCCCGGCTGCGCAGTACCGATGGCTGCATGTCCGTGGTGGAAATGAGCGGCAATGGCGGGCTGCGCATGGTGGATTACCATTGCCCCTATGGGGAGCTGTTAAAGCAGTATCCGCTGATCGAAGAGATCGAGTGTGAAATGATCGAACGACTGCTGGGCTGCCCGGTGGAGCGCAAGGTGATGGAGAAATCGGGACTCCGGCGGGTGACCTTCACCCTGGGCCGCGCTTCGGTCTAAGAAGCGGGTGGAGCCGGACAGGATCGCTCTGAGAGCGGTCCATTAGGGTCAATCTAGGCAAAACGCCCGCCAATGGGGCAGAAAAAGGTCGCGTTTTGCATCAATTTTACATTTTCCAGATAGAAACTGGTAAAAAGAGGGCCACTTTCTTCTCGTTTTTCAAAAACGAGAATCAATGTTGATTACGTCCGCAATTTCGAAAGTTAAGCGCAACTTAGGTTGGGCCGCTTGTTTCGTTGTAGGCGCACTTCAGGCCCAGATGCTGGAACTGGAAATCCAACCCCAGTGGAATGACCAAGGGCTGAAAGCTGCCCCAGCTCAAAAGCGGACCACCCCGACCGTACAGAGGCTCGATTTCCTCCTTTCCCGTCTGGCCCTTCAGCGTGCAGACGGCAGCTGGCTGGAATCGGCAGACTGGTTTGCCTTTTACAGCCTGGACAAAGGACGTCTCAAAGCCAAGACAGAGGGGCTGCCTGCGGGGCAGTTTAAGGCCATCCGTTTTGAGGTTGGTGTGCCCGAGGCGCAAGATCGGGCAGATCCCCATCTGCTGCCTGCCGACCACCCCCTGAATCCGGATGTCTGCGGGCTGCACTGGGGCTGGCAGGGCGGCTATGTCTGCATGGCCCTGGAAGGACGCTGGCTGAGAGAAGACGGCGAACTCGGGGGCTTTTCCTATCATCTGGCCAAGGCCACCAACTCAGTGAAAGTGGAGATCCCCGTGGAGTTTCAGGGAGGCGGTCCCGTGACCCTGCAACTGACACTGGATGTGGCTCAAATTCTGAAGGGCATTGATTTCAGCAAGGATGGCAGCACTACCCATTCCCGGGAGGGAGATCCCCTGGTGTCGCTGCTGAGGGGCAATCTTGCCCGTGCCTTCCATCTCCAATCGGTGCGTTATGACCTCTATCAGACCGTCGCCAAAGGCGGATCTGGCGAAGCCTCCATGGCCCCCACGAGTGAAGGCTACCCGCTGGCGGTGACCAGCCGCTTTCCCCAGGTGACGCTACCAGCGGACAATCCGCTGACTCTCCAGGGAGTGGCCCTGGGCGAAAAGCTTTTCCATGACCGCCGCCTGTCCATCAACAGCAGCCAGTCCTGCGCCAGCTGCCACAGCCGAGGAGCTGCCTTCAGCGATCCGCGCCAGTTCAGCACCGGAGCAGAAGGTCAGCTGGGCAAACGCCATGCGATGCCGCTTTTCAACCTTGCCTGGGAGCAGTCCTTCTTTTGGGATGGCCGGGCCAAGAGTCTTCGGGAGCAGGTGCTGGCCCCCATCCAGGATCCGCATGAAATGAATGAGACGCTGGAGCGTGTGGTGCTCAAGATCGCGGATGCGAAAGAGGACTTTGCCGCCGCCTTTGGCAGCACCGAAATCACCCCGGAGCGCATCGCCAAAGCGTTGGAGCAATATTTGTTAACCCTGGTCTCCCAGGAATCCCGTTTTGACCGCACGGTGCGCAAGGTGGCGCAGATGACGGAGGAGGAAAAACGTGGCCTGCAGCTCTTCGTGACAGAGTTCGACCCTGCACGCGGCCTGCGCGGTGCAGACTGTTTCCACTGCCATGGCGGCACCCTTTTCACCGATCATCAGTTCAAGAACAACGGTCTCGACCTCGTCCCTGCCGACCTGGGTCGGATGAAGGTGACCGGAGACCCGGCGGACCGGGGCAAGTTCAAAACACCGAGCCTGCGCAACATCGCGGTCACGGCCCCCTACATGCACGACGGCCGTTTTGCCACGCTGGAAGAAGTCGTGGAGCATTACAGCAGCGGCGTGAAGCGCAGCGAAACCCTGGACCCCAACCTGGCCAAGCATCCCGACACCGGCCTGCAACTGACAGCCGAAGAGAAGAGGGCCCTGGTGGCCTTCCTCAAAACACTCACCGATGAGGAGTTCATCGCCGAACCCGCCAAAGCCAAGATTGCCCGCCGACCATGATGATTTTTTTCCGTTCCGTGATCCTTCTGCTGCTGGCCCTTGGAGTTCCGGCATTTGCCGCTGATGATCATGCCCTGTCAGACCTGCTTTCCGCCGAGGCGCAGATGCTGGCCCCTTCGTTCATCGTGCAGACCGGCCCTGCCCCGACACCGGCCCAGCGGAACCAGGTGGGCGTGTGGTCGCCTGTCATCAACTGGACACCCCATATCCCGGTCACGGCGGCAACGCTGCCGGACGGACGTCTGCTGACCTTTTCCTCCAACCAGCGCACCACCTTTCCGGTGGGGGCTGAGTTCACCTATGCGGCGGTGTGGAATCCGGCGACAGGAGTGTTCACCGAGATCAACAACAACCGTCACGACATGTTCTGCGGGGGCACGGTGCTGCTGCCGGACGGACGGCTGGTGGTCAATGGCGGACGCAACACCACGCGGCTGACGAGCGTCTTTGACTGGCGCACCAGCCAGTGGGCGGTGATGCCCAACATGAACGATGGCCGCTGGTACAACACCAGTGTGGCGCTCACCGATGGCAGCATCTTCACCGTCACGGGCGATGGTGGCACCAATACCGCAGAACGCTGGACCGCCGCCAACAACTGGACACGGCTGAGCGGCATCAACTGGGCCACCGTGGTCAGCCAGCCAGGCTATGTGACACGCTGGCACCCGCTGATGGTCGTGGCCCCGGACGGCCGCCTCTTTCATGGCGGCCCCACACGCCAGATGAACTGGGTGACAACCGCCGGAACCGGCAGCCTAACCTACAGTGGCGTCAATGTTCCCGGCACCCATTTCCCAAAGGAGGGCTGCTTTGCCATGTATGGTGAGGGGCGAATCCTGGTGGCAGGCGGCTCCCTCAACACCAATTCCAACCCCAGCGACAGCTCCACCGGGACGAGCACCAACCTGGCCTTCACCATTGACATCCGCAGCGGCACGCCGGTGGTCGCAGCGACTTCCCCGATGAAGTATGTGCGCCAGTTTGCCAACTCCGTCATCCTGCCCAATGGCGAGGTGATGGTGATGGGCGGAAACTCCTCCGGCCTGAAGTTCAACGACACGGGCAGCATCCTGTCCCCCGAAATCTGGAATCCCACCACGGGTCAGTGGCGTGAGGTGACGGACATGAGCGTCCCGCGCAACTATCATTCTCTGGCCCTGCTGCTGCCAGACGGCCGCGTGTGGTCCGGCGGCGGCGGTCTCTCCGGCAACAGTGCCGACCATCGTGACGCCCAGCTCTACACACCTCCGATGCTGTTCAAGGCCGATGGCAGCGCCGCCGTGCGGCCCGTGATCCAGCAGGCTCCTTCGTATGTGGGCACCGGCATGACCTTCACGGTGCAGGCCACGCCAGGAATCACCAAGTTCAGCTTCATCAAAATGTCCTCGCAGACGCACTCGATGAATACCGACCTGCGCTACCTGAGCCTGCCCTTCACCGAGACTTCTCCCGGCCTCTATTCCGTCACCTCCCATGCCAACCTGAACGTGATGACTCCGGGCTACTGGATGCTCTTCGGCATTGGCGCAGACGGGGCCTACTCGGAGTCCAAAGTGATCCAGGTGGATCCTGCGACGGCGGTTACCATCAGCAATCCCGGCAGTCAGTTCAGCGCGATGAATGCCGCCACCGTCCTCGCCATCTATGGCATGGCCCCGGGCAATGGCACCCTGAGCTTCAGCGCCAGTTCCCTGCCCCCTGGCATGGTCATCCAAAGCAGCACGGGCATCATCAGCGGCACGCCTTCGGCCACGGGGACCTACACCTCACGGGTAACCATGACGGACGGCATCACCAGTGCCAGCACCGAGTTCGCCTGGACGATCACTCCGGCCAATGTGAGCCATGATTTTGCCACCTTCAATGGCAGCAACAGCAGCCTGCAGCTCAATGGCAGTGCAAGCATCAATGGAGGCAGCCTGCAGTTAACCCCCAATGGTGCCAATCTGGCGGGGGCGGCCTTTTTGAAAACACCGGTGCCGGTATCTGGCGGCACTTCGTTCAGCACCCGTTTTGTTTTCCGGATGAACGGCTCCGGCGACGGGGCTGACGGCATGACCTTTGTGCTTCAAAATGACCGGCTTGACGCCGTCGGGAGTCCGGGCGGTGGTCTGGGCTATGAAGGCCTGATCGAAAGCCTCGCCATCGAGCTGGACACGTACGCGGGCGGCTCCGACCCGAACGCCAACCACATCGGCGTGCTGACGAGCGGCATCATCTCCCCGCACCTCGCCACCTACACAGCCCCCTTTGACCTGGAAAACGGAGCCAGCCACACCCTGTGGGCGGAGTATGACGGCGCCACCAACACCCTGCGCGTTTACCTGGCCCAGGGAGTCGTCACCACACGCCCAGCATCCCCGGTGATGACCACCACAGGGCTGGATCTGACATCTCTGCTGGGAGCCAGCGCCTGGGTCGGTTTTTCCGGAGCCACGGGAGGCAGCACCAATACCCATGAGGTGCTGGCCTGGAGCTTTTTCAGCAATGCCTTTGCCCTGCCAACCGCCCCCGTCCTCACCAGCCCCGGCCCGCAGAGCGGGGTGATGGGCATCGCGGTGACCCGGCCCGTCACGGCCACGGACATCAACCAGGATGTGCTCACTTTCAGCGCCACAGGTTTGCCCCCCGGTCTAACCATCAGTCCAACCACAGGCATCATCAGCGGCACCCCCACCGCCGCAGGCAGCTACACGCCCACGGTGACGGTGACCGATGGCAATACCGCCCCTGCCAGTGCCAGCTTCTCCTGGGTGGTGAACAGCACGCTGGTGCTGCAACCGCTGACCACGACCGCCGTGGTCACAGGTGTGAGCGTCAATTTCGTCGCCCAGAGCAATGGTGGAGCCAATCCACGCTACCGCTGGGACTTTGGCGACGGCAGTCCGGTGACGGCCTACAGCACGGCGACACTGGCCCTGCATCCATACGCCGCACCTGGCCGCTATCTGGTGACACTGACAGCCACGGACAACACGGGTGTCGTAGCCACAACCACCGTCAACCAGGTGGTCCACGCGCCGCTGACGGCGAAAAAACCCACCAGTTCCACCAGCATTGCCTTTGAAGACCGCGCCGCTGGCAATGACCGCATTTGGGTGGTGAATCCTGACAGCGACAGCGTGACGGTGCTGGATGCCGTGACCCGGGCCAAGCTCGCGGAAACCACCGTGGGCACCGCCCCGCGCAGTGTGGCCATGGCTCCCGATGGCCGCGCCTGGGTGGTGAATGCGGAGAGCGCCACGCTTTCCATCCTCAACAGCAGCACCTTTGCCATCGCCTCCACGGTGAACCTGCCGCGCGGCTCGCGCCCGTTTGGCCTGGCTTTTGATCCGAACGGCAGTGCCGCCTTTTTGGCCCTGGAAAACTCCGGCCAGGTGCTCAAACTGAATCCGCAGACAGCTGCCACCGTGAGCGTGCAAGAGGTGGGCCAGCATGTGCGCCACCTTTCGGTCAGTGCCAATGGCGGGCGCATTTATGCCAGCCGTTTCATCACACCGCCGCTGCCCGGAGAGAACACCGCCACTCCTGACACTGCGGGCAAAGGCGGTGAAGTGGTGGTGCTGAATGCCGCCACCCTGGCCATCGAAAAAACCATTGTCCTGCAGCACAGCGAGGCCGAAGACACCCCCACCTCGGCCCGCGGCCTGCCTAACTATTTGGGGGCCATGGCCCTCTCCCCAGACGGCCTTTACGGCTGGGTCCCCTCCAAGCAGGACAACATCCGGCGCGGCACGCTCCGCAACGGCGTGGGGCTGAACCATGACCAGACGCTGCGTGCGATCGCCAGCCGGGTCAATCTGACGGCGCAGGCCGAGGACTATGCGGGGCGGGTGGACTTTGACAATGCCGGCATGCCCAGCGCGGCGGCGTTTGATCCCTGGGGCGGCTACCTCTTTGTGGCATTGGAAAGCAGCCGCTCAGTCGCAGTCGTGGATGCCTGGTCACAGCAGGAGCTGATGCGATTCAGCACTGGCCGTGCGCCGCAGGGGCTGGCTGTTTCGCCAGATGGCCGCACCCTGTATGTGCAGAATTTCATGGACCGCAGTGTCTCCATTCATGACATCAGCGGCATTCTGGGCGGCAGTGCGCAATTGCCGCCTGCACCCGTCATCGTGGGCACCGTCAACACCGAAAGGCTTTCCCCTCAGGTGCTGACGGGCAAGCAGCTCTTCTATGATGCCCTCGACAGTCGGGTGGCCCTGCAGGAATACATTTCCTGCGCCGGCTGCCACAATGACGGAGGTCACGATGGCCGCACCTGGGACCTGACGGGCTTTGGCGAAGGGCTGCGCAATACCATCACTCTGAAGGGTCATGGCAGCCAGGGTGCGCTGCACTGGTCTGGCAATTTCGACGAGGTGCAGGACTTTGAAGGCCAGATCCGGAATCTGGCAGGTGGCACCGGACTGATGAGCGATGCGCAGTTCCATGCAGGCACGCGCAATCAGCCGTTAGGCGATGCCAAGGCAGGCATCAGCAGTGATCTGGATGCCCTCGCCGCCTATGTCAAATCCTTGACCGCCGAATCCCGCAGCCCGCACCGCAGCAGCGATGGCAGCCTCACGGCCCAAGCAGCGGAAGGGGAAAAAACCTTCCGCCAGATGAACTGCGCAGGCTGCCACAGCGGCAGTGCATTCACCAACAGCGCCCTCAATGTTTTCAGCAACGTCGGAACGATCAAGCCAGCCAGCGGCAAGCGCCTGAACGGTGCGCTCACCGGCTTTGATGTCCCGACACTGCGCGGCCTGTGGGCGACAGGCCCCTACCTGCATGACGGCTCTGCCAGCACACTGACGGCTGCCGTCCGTGCTCACAGCGGAGTCACCCTGAGTGATGCGGATGCAGCCAAACTCACGGCTTATCTGCTGCAGATTGATGAGGCTCCCGCAGCCGCCCCTCTGCCCGTGACCGTCACCCTCAGCAGCACCGCAGCACCCGCTGTGAATACACCCTTCACCGTCACGGCCACCTTCAGCCACGCGGTTTCCGGATTCACCCTCGCGGACATCACCTGCACAGGTGCCACCGCAACGGCCCTGACCGGCAGCGGCAGCAGCTACAGCTTTACCCTGACACCCACGGCGGATGTGAGCGTGAGTCTGGCGGCCAATGTGGCGCAGGATTCCAGCGGCCTCGGAAACCTGAGTTCCACGGCTCTGACGCGTAGCTACCAGTCCCCTGCCCCCGTGCTGGTGGGCCAGGACATCGGCAGCCTGCAGCTGGCAGGCTCGACCTCGCTGGATGCTGAGACAGGCACCTATACCCTGACGGCCTCGGGCCAGGACATCTTCTTCAATGAAGACGGCTTTCATTTCACCAAGGTCCAGCTGAACGGAGATGGCGAGATCCGCGCCCGGGTGCGCAGCTTTGGCAATACCAATGCCTGGGCCAAAGCGGGCGTGATGATCCGTGAAAATCTCACGGCGGGTTCGCGCCATGCCACGATGTTTATCACCCCTCCGGCGGCGAACAACGGCTTCGGCCTCGTCGCACGCACCACCGCCAATGCGGCGACGGCCTATGCCCAAGGCCCTGCCCTGAATCCTGTGCCTAACAACTGGGTGCGCATCGTGCGAGTGGGAAATGTGCTGACGGGTTACGCCTCAGCCGACGGAACTGCCTGGACCCAGGTAAGCACCGCCACTCTCACGGGGCTGCCTTCGCAGGTTTTCATCGGCTTAGCCGCCACCTCCGGCCAAATCAATCAAACGACCTCAGCGGTGTTTGACCGCGTCCAAATCACCGGGACCCAGAGCGTGCAGGCACCGGCAGTCACCCTGAGTGCGGCCTCCACCTTGGAGACAGGACCATTCACCGTGCAGGTGCAGTTTACCCAGCCGGTCACCGGACTGGCCTTGTCCGATTTTGTGGTAGGTCTGGCCTCGGTCTCCAGCCTTTCCGGCAGCGGTGCAAGCTACAGCCTGACGGTGACCCCCACAGCACCGGGCAATGTGACGCTGAGCCTGCCTGCGGCCACGGTGATCAATGCCGGAGCCATTGCCAACACCGCTTCCAACAACCTCAGCGTCACTTACGCGCCGCCCGTGGTCGTGTCTCTTCAGGGGCAGGACATCGGTTCGGTGGAAGTGACGGGATCAACCGCTTTCAATGCTGGCCAATACACCCTGCAGGCAGCCGGGGAAGACATCTTCTTCGCTCAGGATGGCTTCCAATATGCCCTGACACAGCTGACGGGCGATGGCGAAATCCGCGCCCGCGTGACCAGCCAAACTCTCCTGAATGCCTGGGCCAAAGCAGGTGTCATGTTCCGTGAAAACCTGACAGGCGGCTCGCGGCACGTCATGATGTTCACCACGCCCACGGGCTCCGGCAATGGCTTTGGCAGCGTCTGGCGTCCGACGGCCAACGGAGCCACCAGCTATGCCGCCGGTCCTGCCCTGAACACAGCCCCCAACAACTGGGTGCGGCTGGTCCGGATGGGCAATACGCTGACGGCCTACGCCTCGGCAAATGGCACCGCCTGGACGCAGGTGAACAGCACCACCTTGAGCGGGCTGCCATCCTCCCTTTACGTGGGGCTCGCCCTCACCTCAGGCGCACGCACCCAGCTCGGCACCGCCACTTTCGACAATGTGCAGATCGTGGGTTCGCAAAACGCCGTAGCACCAGCGGTGACATTGACTTCACCGTCATCCCTCGAGACAGGTCCCTTCACCCTCCAGGCACAGTTTACCCAAAGCGTCACCGGACTGGCTCTGCAGGACTTCGTGGTGACCAATGGCACGGCGTCCAACCTCATTGGCAGCGGCACGCAATACAGTGTGACTATCACTCCTGCCGCCGAGGGGAGTGTCACCATCTCCCTGCCTGCGGGAGCCGCGCAAAACAGCAGCGCAATCGCCAGCAGCACCTCAAACACACTCATTGTTAGCCACATCCCAGCGGCGACCATCAGCCTCCAGGGCCAGGACATCGGGAATGTGGCGGTTGCAGGCTCAACCAACTATGAGGCCAGCACCGGCACCTATACTCTGAAAGGGGCGGGCCAGGACATCTTCTTCACCCAGGACGGCTTCCAGTATGCGGCGGTCCGGCTGGTAGGGGATGGCGAAATCCGCGCCCGTGTGACCAGCCAGAGCAATCAAAATCCCTGGGGCAAGGCGGGCGTGATGTTCCGCGAATCCCTGACTCCAGGCTCACGCCATGCCCTGATGTTCACGACTCCGACCGGTGCTGGCAACGGCTTTGGTTTTGTCTGGCGGTCCGGTGTCAATGCGGCTGCGAGTTATGCGGGCGGCCCGGCCCTGAATCCTGTGCCTAACAACTGGGTGCGGCTGGTACGGCTGGGCGATACCTTCACCGCCTATGCCTCGGCCAATGGGACGAGCTGGACACCCGTGAGCGTGGTCACGCTGGAAGGGATGCCATCCACCTTGCACGTGGGCCTGGCGGTCACTTCATCCAGCCCGGCGGCACTTTCCACGGCGGTTTTTGACCAGGTCCAGATCGTCGGCACACAGGCGGTCGCAGGCGGCAGTGGCAGCACGCCCGGGACACCGGATTCCGCTCCGGGATCTTCGAACGCGAAGGACCGTGATTTCGATGGGGATGATGTCAATGACCTCATCGAATACGCCTTTAACAGCGATCACCAATACGATGCCGGCTGGTGGCTGACGACCACACCTGAAGGACGTGTGGATGCCCATCTCATCCGCCCGCGCATCGTGACCGATGTCACCTTCAGGCTGGAGAGCAGCACGAATTTGCGGGACTGGCAGCCTTTGATGCTGGCACCGGTCGCTACCGATCTGGGTGCCGACGAGGAGCAGCTCACCTGGACAGGCATCAGCCATGTCACCGGCCAGTCTGCCCAGCGCGGCATGGTCCGCCTGCGGGTCACCCACAGCAGCGGCATCACCGCAGCCAGCACGCCGCAGTGCTGGCAGCAGATGGCCCTGACCCCAGGTTCCCAGACCATCGGCGTAAGCTGGGTCAATGCTCCCCTGTTTGCCGGCTTTGTCGCGGACCTTGCATCGGACAGCTCGCTGAATGTCCAGGGCCAGATCCTGCCAGCCTATCCTGCCCATGCGCCGTGCTACCTGGAAGTGCGCGACGGTGCCCATGCGGGACATCGTTATGACATCCTGAGCATCACGGGGCAGACCCTTTCCCTGGACCTCACGTCTGCCAATTCCACTCAGAAAATCCTGCCCGCCGACTTGGCGGGAGCCCGCGTGGTGGTGCGGCCGCATGTGACCCTCGGCCAGGTGTTTCCCAAGACGCTGCTGAAAGGTGCCTACGGATCCATCCAAGCAGACCAGGTGCTGACCTTCGAGCAAATGGAATGGAAAAAGTACTGGCTGGAGCTTTCCTCCAACCGGCATGAATGGAGGCCAATAGGCGACAGCAGCCAGCCTTCTGCGGATGATCTGGTCATTCCTCCAGGCACCGGGGTGATGGTCCAGATCGCCGCCCAGGCCAGCACCTACACGCTGACCGGCCATGTGCGCACAGGCGCGTTTGTGCGGATCCTGGATCAAACGCACAATCTTCTGGCCCTGCCCTGGCCGGTGGACTCGACCCCGCAGCAATTGCAGTTCGCCGCCACGCATGGCTTCACCGCCGGCAAAAACAGCTCCGTGTCCGACCAGTTGCAACTCTGGGCGGGCGACCATTCGCCCGGGGCCGCCTCCTACACCGTTTACTGGCTGCGCCAAGCCAATACCCTGGGGGCCTGGACACCCCGTAGCGATGCCTCGGCCCCCGATGTCAGCAACAGCCTGCTGCTGCCCGCCCATCGTTCCTTTTTCCTGAAGATCGTGCCCCGGTCAGGTGAATCGGAGTGGAAGATGCCGCTCGTGAATCCTTGAGTTCGGGAGAGGCCTAAGCCTCAAGGCTTGGCCGGCGTCGCTGTGTTCAATGTTGGCTCTCCCTGGATCCAGCCCAGGGAGGCCAGGAAGCGATCCGTGGCGACGAGAGTCTCATGAAAGAACTTGTTGTTAGCCTTGCCTGCATTGAAAAAACCATGCCCCTGCCCTTCGTAAAACAGCGCTTCACAGCGGACGCCTGCCTTGACCATGCCGTCTTTGAAGCGTTCGACCACGGCCACCGGGATCAGCTTGTCCTCGGTGCCTAGAAAGATGATGGCAGGAGGATCGTCGGAGGTGATGTTGTGCGCGGGAGAAAACTCCTTGTACCGGTCTTTCACCCGGGCCGTCCCCCAGCCCTGGTCAGGACCATTGTCAAAGACCGGATTGAAAAGCGCGAGCGCATTGGCCTTGGGCGATATCGCGAGGTCATCCTGCGGATCATCCAGGCCCTCCACCATGCCAACAAAAGCCGCGAGGTGACCTCCCGCTGAACCGCCGCCTGCGCCGATGCGTTGCGGATCAATCCCCAGCTCCGCCGCATGCCCACGGACCCAACGCATGGCAGACTTCGCATCCTGCACACAGACCAGCGGCGGAGTATCGGCAGCAGTGCCTTTGAGCAAACGATACTCCACCTGGATGCAGACCAGACCCCGGCTCGCCAGATAATCGCTGTGCTGGCTGAACTGGGTGGGACCACCGCCCACCCAGCCACCGCCATGGAAAAAGACCATGGCCGGGCGCTTGTCTTCGGCCTTCCAGCCCGGCGGATTGACAAGGGTGAGCTTCAACGCGCGCTCCCCCGCTTTCTTATAGACATGGGTCGCAGGCTCGGCCTGGAGGCGGACTGAAACAGAAAGACAGGCGAGGACGAGGAGTCGGGTGAACATGCAGCCCAGAAACGCCCGGGGTGAGATTTGCTTTCATCCGACTTCAGGCTGGATGTTCGGATGAAGAAGGGCGTATCGTCCTGGAAATATCATGCGCACCGTTCCTGCCGCCGTTCTTTACGAAACTGGAAAACCAATGGTGATCGAAGAGGTCACCGTGCTGCCTCCGCAGGCAGGTGAGGTCATGGTGAGAATGAAGGCCGCCGGGGTCTGCCACAGCGACCTGCACGTGATCAAAGGCGACCTACCCATGACCTGCCCGATCATTCTGGGGCATGAAGGGGCAGGCATCGTGGAGGAAGTAGGTCCTGGGGTCAGTTCCGTACAACCTGGGGACCATGTCATCCCGATCTGGCGCGCCTCCTGTGGCCGCTGCGAGTACTGCATGAATGGCAAGCCGGCCCTTTGCGACATGGGCACCGCCATGCGCTTCACCGGCACGATGCCCGATGGGCAGACCCGCTTTCGCAATGCCCGTGGTGACAGCATCCGCCACTACGCGGGTGTCTCCACCTTCAGCAGCCTCTCCACCATGCCGGAGGCGGCGGTGGTGAAAATCGATGCGGATTTCCCCCTGTGGAAGGCCGCCCTGATCGGCTGCGGAGTGATCACCGGAGTCGGGGCCGTGACGTACGCGGCGCAGGTCCGTCCCGGCTCCACCGTCGCCGTGTATGGCTGTGGCGGCATCGGGCTGAACATCATCCAGGGGGCCAAAATGGTCAGCGCCGCCCAGATCATCGCCGTGGACGCCGTTGCCGCCAAGGAAACCTGGGCCCGGCAGATGGGCGCCACCCATTTTGTGGATGCCAGCACCTGCGATCCGGTGCAAGCCGTCAAGGACCTGACCGGTGGACGCGGCGTGGACTATGCGTTTGAAGCCATCGGTTTGCCCAGGCCGATCGAGCAAGCCTATGACAGCGTGCGCAAAGGCGGCACCTGCGTGGTTTCCGGCATCTGCCGGGCCGATGCCCGCGCGGCGATCAATGTGAACCAGCTCGTCTATGCCGAAAAGACCCTGAAAGGCACCCTCTATGGCAGTGCCCGGCCACGGGTGGACCTCCTCAACCTCATCGGCCTGCACCGCAGCGGTCACCTGCTGCTGGATGAGCTGCTGACGAAGACCTATCCGCTGGAGCAGATCAATGAGGCCTACGAATCCCTGGAACGTGGCGAGGTGGCCCGCAGCCTCATCCTTTGGGACTGATCGTCCGGGACTGTACCTTGACGGTGCCCCAGACAACCTCCATGGTCCTCTTACACATGGTCACCACCGTCGCCATCATTGTGATCCTCGGGGTTCTCCTCATGATCTTGGAGACCTTTGTTCCGGGCATGATCGCCGGGATTTTGGGCGCTCTGTTCGTTTTGAGCGGGGTGCTGCTGGTCATGACCGCCGATGAGTTCTCCGGCTGGCCAAGCTGGGGACGCGGAGCTGCTGCTTGCGGCATCATCATCGGCTCGGCGGCCTTGCAACTCATCTGGCTGCGCTTCTTTGCGGTCAAATTTTGGAGCCGCTCCTTCACGCTCCAGGCGGAGATCCCTTCAGCCGACTCTCCCCAGACACTGGCCTGCGGCACGGAGGGCGTGGCCCTCACGGAGTTGCGTCCGCTCGGACGGGCGGAGTTCAACGGCAGCCGGCGCGAGGTCCGCTGCGAGGACGGTTTTGTCCCCGCCGGTTCACGGCTCCGCATCACCGGTTCAGAGCCGGGCAATCTTTTGGTCCGCGTCATCCTCCACCAACCCCTCTAGCCAGACCCTCTTCTTATGGACAACATGCAACTTCTTCTCGTCGGGGGTGCGATCATCGTCGCACTCGTCCTGTTCCTCATTGTGGCCAAGTTTTTCAATCTGTGGCTGCGGGCCCGGATTTCCAACGCCCCCGTCAGCATCGTCAACCTCCTGGCCATGTATCTGCGGGGAGTGCCCAATGCACTCATTGTGGACACCCGCATCACCTCCGCCAAGGCAGGCATTCCGATCAACACAGACCAGCTTGAGGCCCACTACCTCTCCGGCGGTGATGTCACCCACGTGGTTCTCTCCCTCATCGCCGCAGACAAGGCGGGCATCCCCTTGGATTTCCGCCGTGCCTGCGCCATTGACCTTGCCTGCAAAGGCACCTCCAAGACCGTGCTGGAAGCCGTGCGCACCAGCATCAATCCCAAGGTCATCGACTGCCCTCATCCGGACATGGGGCGCGGGGGCAAAATCGATGCCGTGGCCAAAGATGGCATCTCCCTGCGGGTGCGTGCCCGTGTCACCGTCCGCACCAATCTGGACCGCTTCATCGGCGGTGCCACAGAAGAGACCGTGGTCGCCCGTGTGGGTGAAGGCATCGTGACCTGCATCGGCTCCTCCGCCTCCTACAAGGACGTGCTGGAGAATCCGGACAGCATCTCCAAACTGGTGCTGCACAAAGGCGTGGATGCAGGCACGGCCTTTGAGATCCTTTCCATTGATATCGCCGACATTGACGTGGGTGAAAACGTGGGCGCCAAGCTCCAGGCCGAACAGGCCGAGACGGACAAAAAGATCGCCCAGGCCAATGCCGAAGTGCGCCGTGCCGCCGCTGTGGCCGTGGAGCAGGAAATGGCCGCCCGCACCCAGGAAATGCGCGCCCGCGTCGTCGAGGCCGAGGCCCAGATCCCGATGGCCATGGCCGAAGCCTTCCGCAATGGCAATCTCGGCATCATGGACTTTGCCCGTTACAAAAACATCGCGGCAGACACCGACATGCGTGCAAAAATTGCTGGCACGGCGACCGGGTCACCTCAATCCTGAGGACTCATGCGCCGCCTCTGCATCCACACCATCACCACCAAGCCCTGGACCACAGAAGAATGCATCTCCCGTTATGCCGCAGCCGGCGTGGGGGGCATCACCTTCTGGCGCTATAACTTGGAAGGTCGAAATCCGGCGGTGGTCGGCAAACAGGCCCGCGAAGCTGGGCTGGACATCGTCAGCCTCTGCCGGGGAGGTTTCTTCCCGGCATCGTCCGCCGAAGGCCGCCAGAAGGCCATTGATGACAATCGCCGCTGCATTGAAGAAGCCCAGGCCCTGGGCGCGCCGTTGATCGTCCTCGTCTGCGGCGCAGTCCCTGGACAGTCGCTGGAAGAATCAAGAAAGCAGATTGCCGATGGCATCGCCGCCGTCCTGCCTGACGCCGAAGCGGCGGGAGTGAAACTGGGCATCGAGCCCCTGCACCCCATGTATGCGGATGACCGCAGCGCCGTGAACACCATGCGCCAGGCCAATGACATCTGCGATGCTTTGGGCTCTCCGGACATGCTGGGCATTGCCGCAGACGTTTATCACATCTGGTGGGATCCGGAGCTGCAGCATCAGATTGAGTTCACTGCCGCCCAAAAGCGACTCTTCGCCTTCCACATCTGCGACTGGAAAACTCCGACGACGGACTTCCTGAATGATCGCGGCCTGATGGGCGAAGGCTGCATCCCCATCCGCCAGATTTCAGACTGGGTGGATGCCACCGGCTACAAAGGACCCCGGGAGGTCGAGATCTTTTCCCATCGTTACTGGGCCATGGACCAGGACGAATACCTGGGCAAAATCACCGAATCTTACCGCCAACTTTACGTGTGATCGTCCTTTGACGAAACGTTGAA
This sequence comes from Verrucomicrobiota bacterium, assembly GCA_040386955.1. Lineage (GTDB taxonomy): Bacteria > Verrucomicrobiota > Verrucomicrobiia > Verrucomicrobiales > Verrucomicrobiaceae > Prosthecobacter. The sequence goes on along the minus strand of JAZKER010000007.1, from coordinate 139,772 downwards.
GGCAGGATGAAACGTCTGCGTTTTTTCCTTTTTGCCCTCGCCACCTTCAGCCTCACAGGCACTGGCCTGTTTGGTGCAGCGGGTGACAAGCCCTTGAATGTCGTTTTCATCCTGGCCGATGACCTCGGCTGGGGAGAGCTGGGGAGCTATGGCCAGAAAAAGATCCCCACGCCCCATCTGGACCGCCTTGCGAAAGAAGGTTCCCGCTTCACCCGGCACTATTCCGGAGCTCCCGTGTGCGCCCCGTCGCGCTGTGTGCTGATGACGGGCAAACACCTGGGGCATGCCGAAATTCGTGGCAACCTCCCTGCCCCCAAACTCCTGCCCCAGTTTACCGAGGGGCAGTATCCGCTCTCGGAACAGGCGGTGACCCTTGCGCAGACTTTTCAAAAAGCGGGCTACGCCACCGGGGCCATGGGAAAATGGGGCCTGGGCCCGGTGGGCAGCACGGGCGAGCCTAACAAAAAGGGCTTCGATCTGTTTTTTGGCTACAACTGCCAGTCCCTGGCGCACAGCTTTTACCCCGAATATCTCTGGCGCAATTCGGAGAAAGTCATCATCAACACCAAGCCGGTGCCCGGCCATGGAAAACAGCCGGAAGGCGAGGTGAAGATGGAGGACTGGATCGGCGAAACCTATGCCCCCAAGCTGATGATCCAGGAGGCGGAAAAGTTCATCCAGGCCCAGGCGGCCAAGCCCTTCTTTCTCTACCTCGCCTTCATCGAGCCTCATGTCTCCATGCACCCGCCCCGTGAATCCGTGGAAAGGTTTCCAGAAGAGTGGGATACGGAACCTTACCGGGGCCAGAACGGCTACGTCCCCCATCCGCGGCCACGGGCAGGCTATGCCGCCATGATCTCAGACCTGGACAGCTATGTGGGCCGTGTGATGACCGCCCTGGACAAAGCGGGTGTGGCTGAAAACACGCTGATCATTTTCACCAGTGACAATGGCACCACCCACCCGCGTTCCGCCAAAACGCACTTCCATGTGGGCGGCGTGGATGCGGCGTTTTTTAACAGCACCGCCGGCCTCCGGGGCTACAAAGGAAGTGTGTATGAAGGCGGCATCCGCGTGCCCATGATCGCCCGGCTTCCTGGCCGCATCCCTGCTGGCAGCGTCAATGAAACTCCCGGCTTTTTTGCCGACTGGTTTCCCACGCTGTGTGAGGCCGCAGGCCTGAAAGCCCCCGTCGGATTGGATGGGCAAAGCCTCTGGACAGCCCTCACCAGCGGACAGAAACAGGAACGAACGAAGCCGCTGCTGTGGGTGTTCCCAGAATACGAAGGCCAGGTGGCCGTGCGCCTGGGCGACATGAAGGCCGTCCGCCAGAAGCTGAAGACCAAGTCTCCAGGGGCCTGGGAACTTTATGACCTGTCGAAAGACCCGGCGGAATCTGCCGACATCGCGGCAACGCATCCTGAGATCGTCCAGCAGGCGGAAGCGCTGCTAAAGCAGGAAATGGCCGACAACGCCATCTTTCCTCTGACGGTGCCAGGCGTGACCCAACCTTGAGACTCCCCTTCCCTTCGCCAGCCTTGCTGGCATCGCGAAACTCAGTTCTCCGCATTCTTCTTTCCTTTGGCCAGTTCATCGGCCCTGGCCGGATCATGGTTAGGATTGGCCACTGGCATCTGCGCCTTCACCAGGGTCCGCCATTCGGCGAGGTCCGCGCGAAGCTTGGCCACCTTGGCAGGCTCCGCCGCAGCCAGATCCCGCGCTTCAGAAGGATCTGAATCGAGCCTGTAAAGCTGCACGGAATCCGTTTCATAAAACTCGATGAGCTTCCAGCCGCCCTGACGAATCGCGCTGGCCGGAGTGCCATGATGGTAATGCGGCAGATGCCAGAAGAGTGTGTCACGCGCGATCTTGGCTTCCGGATTTCTCAGCATGGCCGCCAGGCTCACACCATCCTGCGGCTGGCCCGCCAATGGCTGAACATCCCCCAGTTCCGTAAGGGTGGGATAGACGTCCATGGTGATCGCGGGGGTGTGGCATTCGCTGCCGGGCGGCACACGTCCTGGCCAGCGGGCGATGGCGGGGATGCGGATGCCGCCTTCATACAGAGTGCCTTTTTCTCCACGCAGAGGCCGGTTGGAGGTCACGACGCGTCCGCTCTGCTCATGCTCGATGCCGCCATTGTCGGAAAGGAAAAGGACGAGTGTCTTTTCTGCAAGACCGGCCGCATCGACGGCATGCATCACACGACCCACACTCTGGTCCAGCTCTTCCAGCAGACCTGCATAGAGAGGATTGCTGGGGTAGCCAGTCATGGGCTTTTTGGCCTCGTACTTCTTCTGCAATTCCGGTGTGGTGGAAAGCGGGATATGCACGGCGTAATGAGAAAGCTGGATCACAAAGGGACGCTCCCGATGGGCCGCAATGAACGCCTCCGCCTTGCCCGTCAGATAGTCGGCCGTTCGCTGCGGCTGGCCTGTTCCGGTGACTTTCGCAGGCTGGGTGTGCCCCTGGCATTCCACCACCGTCTGCCAGCCTTGATCCTGCGGGCCATATCCTTCCTTGCCCAGATGCCATTTGCCAAAGTAACCGGTGGCATAACCAGAGGTGCGGAGGCGTTCTGCGTAAGTTTCCACCTCCAACGGCAAGTGCGAGGCCACCACGGGATCGGTCAGTTTGGCAAAAGGACGCCGATGTCCCGGAATGTGCTGAGTGATGCCAAAACGAGCCTGATCCTGCCCGCTTTGGAGATTGGCCCGGGTGGGGGAGCAGACGGGGCCTGCATAAAACTGGGTGAACCGCATGCCCTCACGTGCCAGACGGTCCAGGTTTGGCGTTTCGTTAAACGTGTTTCCATAGCAGCCGAGGTCTGACCAACCCAGGTCGTCGGCCAAGATGATGATGAAGTTGGGGCGTTCAGGCTCGGCGCAGAGTGACGCCGAGAAAAGCCCAAGGCCGAGAAGAGTGAAAAGAAGACGTTTCATGGCCATGGTAGGGTCAGCTCTCAAACGAAGCCGCTGACCTTACATTTCCTGAAATGTCTCCTCTCTCAGCCTTTGCTCAGGGGTGCAGATGTTTCACCAAAAAGTTCATCTGCAGCCTCGTGCCAAAAGGCGTCTCTGCCGCTCCATGCCCAGCGCCGATGATGGGCATGAATTCAAAACTTTTGCCCGCTTTTTGCAGGGCGTTGACCACCTGAAAAGTGGTGGCGGGATCCACATTATCATCCACTTCCCCAACGATCAGGAGGAGCTGCCCCTGAAGTTTGCCAGCGTCCTCGACGTTGGAGTTTTTCTTGTAACTGTCATCCACAGGCCAGCCCAGCCACTGCTCGTTCCACCAGATTTTGTCCATGCGATTGTCATGACAGCCGCAGTCTGCCACGGCCACCTGGTAAAAGTCGTGGTGATCCAGCAAAGCGCGCATGGCGCTCTGGCCGCCGGCACTGCCACCGTAAATGCCCACCCGCTGAAGATCCATCCAGGGCCGTGTCTGGGCGGCGGCCTTGATCCAGGCGATGCGGTCCGGAAAGCCTGCATCCTTGAGGTTTTTCCAGCACAGATCATGGAACTTTTTGCCGCGATGATTGGTCCCTATTCCGTCGGCCTGCACGACGATGAATCCGAGTTCGGCCATCCGGTGCTGCCGGGTAAGGGTGCCGAATGACTTCGGAACAAAGGCGCTGTGAGGTCCGGCGTAGATCTGTTCCACCACCGGGTACTTTTTGGCAGGATCAAAGGACGATGGGCGGATGATGATCCCGTGGATGTCCGTCTGGCCATCGCGGCCTTTGGCGACGAACCTCTCGGGCATCTGCCAGCCTGTGGCCAGCAGAGCTTTGGCATCGGCCACTTCCAGGCCACAGACCAGGCCGCCATCTTCGCTGCGGCGCAGCTCCGTGACGGGCGCCAGATCCGTCCGGGACCAAGAATCAATGAAATACTTTTTGTTCGGCGACCAGAGAATCTCATGCTGGCCGTCCCCCTCGGTCAGCTGGCGGAATCCGGAACCGTCCGCCTGGATGCGGCAAAGATGCTGATGATAAGGATCCTCCCCTTTCCGCAGGCCAGCGGCCATGAACCAGACCTGCCCCTTCTCCTCATCCACATGGAGAACCTTGCGCACCACCCATTCCCCCTGCGTGACCTGCCGCTTCACCTTGCCGCTGCCGCTGTCATACAGCCACAGATGGCACCAGCCGTCACGCTCGCTCATCCAAAGCAGTTCACCTTTTTTATCCAGCCAATGGCGCCAGGTTTTCTGTGTATGGTCAATGAAAGTCGCGCTGGTCTCCTCCACCACGGTACGGGTGGCCGCCGTGAATGCATCCACCCCAATGATGCGGTAGAGCTGATGCCCGCGCTGGTTGTAGTCGAAATAAAACTCACGGCTGTCCGGTGCCCAGCGAACATCCAGGCGGTCGGTCTGGATGAAGGGATTTGAAAACAGGTCGGTCTTCACCACCTTCGATTCGCAGCCGTTCGCCGTCAGCCTGACAATGACGGGCACGGGCTTGGGCAGCGGATCGCCCGGCTTTGGATAATCAATCTCCTTTCTCCGAGGCTCCACCTGGTCTGAGGGAGACGAGTAGAGCAATGAGATGCGGCGTTTGACCCAATTCTCCGCACAGGAGACCACCAGGCTGGAAGAATCGGGAGCCCAGGTGATGCCTCCTTGAAAGGGAGGATGCGGTTCTCCACCAGTCATCACCGGCAAGGTTTTGCCGGAGCTCTGTTCCTTCAAGATCAGCCTCCCTTCCTCCACAAACGCAGACCACTGGCCATTGGGGGATTTGACCTCGCCCACCTTAGGCTTCGGCGGAGCCGCCTCAGTCAAAGCAGGAGACGCGGCATCAATCTCCACCTCCAGAGGTTCGGCCCGGGCACTGACGACCGTCAAAGGCTGCCCCTTATCGTCTTTGACCAGCCAGACATGATCCGCAAAGGTGTTTTGCCGGAAGGTCTTCCCGGGAGGCAGGGCCTTGTAGTCGTGATGTTTGCCTTTCGCGTCGATCCAGAACATGTGCACGGGCTGAGACAGACGGTTGTGAAACGCGATGGTGGTGGCGCTGCCATTGCCGGAGGGGTGGATCTTCTCCTTGCTCTCAGATGCCTTTAGCGATTCGTGAGGCGGGAGGCCAATGCCCTGCCGGGTGGGCGAGGCCTGACGTGTCCCTTTTTGTGCATCAATGAGAACGTATTCGTCACTTTTGGGCCCCGTCTGCACCCGATACCAAAAATGATCTTCATCCAACCAGACAGGCTTCACCTGATGACGAAACAATTGGTTATCCCATTTTTTGGCAGTCAGGATGGCCTCATCAACAGTGGCTGCCGCAAGCGCAGAGGAAATAAGAAGGAGGGCAAAAAGGAGGCGTGGCATGGCGAAGTATCCCAAACCAAACGTGTGGAGGCCGCAATCCTTGGAATGCAATGTGCCATGCCTCGATGAGGCTCAGCGAAAAACCACATCCACCCCCATGGCACTTTTGGAGGCAAAGCCGGGAATCCAGTGAGGCCTGCGGGCTGCGATGAAGCGATAAATGAGCGAGAGCGCACTCAGGATGATCAGCCTGTCCACCACGCGGTATCCGCGCTGGCGGCGCATGAGAAACCGAATGGCCCAGCCCAGATGGCGGGGATTGAGCAGCAGCGGTTTGAAGTCGGTCTTCACCCGGTAGCGGGCGCGCAGGCCGCGCTTGTTATACTTGGCCTTGTAGGCAGTCTTTGCGGCTGCGATGCGCTCTTCAATGTCATTCACATCCTCAGCAAAGTAATACTCCCTGGCCAGGGCCAGCAGGCGGAAGGTATCCCGCATGTATTCAAAATCGGCCACCGGCACACCGGCCCGCACCGCCAGAGGGATCATGGCATCCAGGTTATCCATGCAGCGGCGGGCACTGCGCAAGGCCCCGTCGGCATCCCGGACAAAATAGCGCAGCAGCTTGCGGATGCTGTGGCTGACAAACAGGTTCCCCCAATAGACCGTCAGCATGGGGGGGATGCGCACGCGGCGGAAGAAGAGCTTTTGCTGGGCGAACTCCTCCACATACAGAAGTTCACGCACGCATTCATCGGACAGCCGCAGCAGTTCCAGCAGGGCATCCGGATCTCCCAATTCGCGCTCCTTGGCAAAGGCATGCACCGCATCTTCCACCAGGGTCCCCTCGCGGATCAGCCGGATGGTGACAAAGGTGTTCAAATCATTCCACAGGGCTTCGCGATCCAGAAAGGCGAGCCGCCGAAACGGCACCCAACCGCCCGTCTGGCACCAGACCATGCAGCCGATGACATTCTCCGCCTGCTTCAGCTCGCGGACATAGCGCTCATACATCCAGCCGGTGAAGCTGGGATACTCACCGCAACCCTCGTATTCCCGGCGGGTCTGCAGCTCGACAATCTTGGCCAGAGGCGTGCGGAAGAAATTCCGGTTCAGCGGCAGGTAACGAAAAAAATCGCTCTCACCATACTTCATGGAGACAACGAGCGAGCGGCTGGTGATGCCCCTGAACGTTTCGGCAAAGGTGCCACGATGCCACATCAGGTCCCCGATGGGGTAGGCCCCCACCGTCCAGGTGCGGAAGATGAGGCGGCGGCCATGCTTCTCAAAGATGGGCAGCAGCTGTTGCAGGAACTCGCGCGCATGGGCAGGCGTTTTGATCACAAGCTGGCTGCGGAAATCATCGTGAACATCCTTGCCATCGGCTTCCCCGATCCGGACGATGACACCCGCCACTTCGGGAAAATCCGTGAGAAACTGGTCCAGAAGTTCCCGCAGGTACTCATTGACGCTCATCTTCTCAAACTCCAGGCGCTGGAGAAGTCCAGGCGTGGCCGAAAACACATCCATCGTCACATGCACCGCCAGCCCCGCCTGTGTGAGCACCCGGAAACAGTCGCGCATCTCCATGCGGTATCGGGCGATGCGGCGGCGGACTTCAGGCTCGATCCAGGCATGGTCTGCCAGATGGGCCACGTCATCCATGGACGCGGCATTGAATCCCCAACTCGAGGCCTGGCGGCCGATGATCCCGAGCTCACGACAAACAGTTTCCCACCAGGCCACGCCCTGACGCCCGGCATGATCCCAGGGTATTTTCGACCAGTTGATGACACGGCGGTCATAACCACGAAAGAAGGGGCCGATGGTGTCAATGAGGAGCAGTTCAGTCACAGCCGTTGCTGGGATGCAGGGTGAGGCCCGATGCAAAGGCCTGTCTGTGACGTTTTGGACACAATAGACCCGCTCTTGGTTCAGGATTCCATCATGGGCTGACCGCCACCCTCGGCCAATCAGTGCGCCATTTCACGCTGGAAGGCATGAAAGGAATCCGAAAGGGCCTCAAGACGCTCCGTCTGGCTGAGCAGGAGCTTCTCCCGGGCATTGGCCTCCACCTGGGCTGGCTGCAACAGGGGCACAAAACGGGCGAAGAGGCTTTCCACATCGCTTTGCACCTGGGTCAGGAGCATTTCCCGCAGCTTCATGGTCGAGGTTTCCAGGCGGTCCACCAACTGGCCACGGGTGTGGTTGAGGGCAGACTGGGTGATGAGGAGCGCAAACCCCACCAGCAGCATGCCGCCCCCGGCAGAGATCGCAGCTCCCACAGGGCCATCGAAATACCACGCTGCCCCCACCGCCGCGAGCACGGGCAGGATGAGCCAGGGAACCCAGCGGGCGCGTTTGCGGGCCTTGTTAAGCCCAGGTTCAATCGCCTCATCCAGCCGCAAACTGAGGACAAAACGCCGGATGGTACTGTCAATGTGCGCCGCGAAAAGACGGCGCAGCTCTGGATCAGACTCCGTGGGCAGCACCGTATCCTCGGGGAAGAGGGTGCCGCGGCCCTGGGAATGAAGAAAACGATCATACTGCAGGCAGTCCTCTTCCAAAATGATGCCTACCTGACGCCAGCGATCCCCGGTGCGGAATTGAAGATCCTGAAACAGGCGATGGTCCAGGCTCTCCGGCTTGATCTCTTCCTGCACTTCGGACGGATCCTTTTTGAAAGCCTGCCGAGTGGCCAGGGCATCATCCGCGAGGCCCGCCACCCGCAGGCAGGACTCATGGTAGTCCCTTTCCGTGGCATCCAGGGCCGGCAGGATCTTTTTCAGGGTGCGGTCCACCTGCATCTCCCGCTCGGTCAGAAATTCCTGGATCAGCGCCGCCGAGTGCTGGGCGTGCTGCGCCTGGTGGGCGACATGGTCGCGCAGATTCGTCAAAAGCTGCCGCGCTAGACGGACGGTGCTGGAAAGCTTGTTCAGGCGGGAGGCATTGCGCGCCACCAGATTGGAGATGTGCTCTTCCAGACGCTGAAAGCCGCTTTCCTCCATGAGGCGTTCACGGTCCACTCCGGAGCTGCGGGCCAGGTAGGCCTTTTTGGCCGAAACCGGGAAGAGCGGAAAATCCTGCCCGTAACGCTGGCGGGAAAGCTGGCCCATGTAGTCCGTGATGACCTGAATCTCCTCAGGGCTGCGCAAATCGCACTGCTGAAGGATGAACACCACGTGCCGCATCCAGTGCTTGTGTACCTTGTCCAGGAACTGCCAGGCCGAGGCCCCCCAGGGGTTCATTGCACTGAAGACAAAGATCACCAGATCGGCGATGGGAACAAAACGCTCCGTGATTTCCTGGTGCTCGTTCTCGATCGAATTCGTTCCGGGCGTATCAACGATGTGAAAATCCCGCAGGATGTCATTGGGCACGTGGACTTCGTCCAGCGTCGCCGTGATGGGCACGATCTGCTGCTGCGGCCCATGCTTGAAAAACAGGATCTTGTCCGTCGTCGGCATCACGCCAGTGCGGGAAAAGTCCTGGCCAAAAAGGGCATTGAGGAAGGTGGACTTGCCCACATTCACCTCACCCACGACCACAAAGACAAAAGGCTCCTTGAGGCTGGCGATGAGGTTTTCGGCGATGGCCACCGATTCAGGATCCCCGCCGAGGTCACGAATGACTTCCGCAAGCGAATGCAGCTCCCCGCTCAGGCGGGTGCGCAGCTGGAAGTACTCATCACCGATCATGATTTTGGGAGATTCAGAATCCGAGGGTCAAAAATTAAAACATTCACGAGAGGCTCACACCAGCGAGGGTGCAGCCACTCTAGTCCTGAACCCTCCAACCTGAAACCCTGAACTTACTGGGGCAAGGGGGCCGGGTCTTTGTCATCCACGGCCATGGCCGGACGAATGACCACCCCGACGGGCATGTTGGCCTTCTCCATGTTCAGCAGCTGGCTGACCGTGACGAACTGATATCCCTTGGCAAGAAGCTGGTCGAACATGGCCGGCATGGCCTCAATGGTCGGAGGATGGATGTCATGGGCCAGCATGATGGCTCCTGGGTGGGCACCGTTCACCAGACGGCTGGTCACCACCGACACGCCAGGGCGACGCCAGTCCTGGGGGTCCACGGACCACATGATGGTCGAGTAGCCGAATTCAGAGAACATCAGCTGCTTGATACGGGTATTGATGGCGCCGTAGGGAGGGCGGATCAGGTGCGGGCGATAATTCGCCGCAGCCACCAGGGCGTCTTCGCTCTGCTGCAGTTCCGTGCGGATCTGGGCATCGGAGCGGCTGGTCAGGCTGGCATGGGTCCAGGTATGGTTGGCGACTTCATGCCCTTCGGCGATCATCCGGCGAATGATGTTCGGGTAGGTTTTCGCGCTGCGACCGATGACGAAGAAGGTACACTTGATGTTGCGGGCCTTCAGGATGTCCAGGAGCTTGGGAGTCAGGGTCGGGTGAGGACCGTCGTCGAAGGTCATGGCCACCACCTTCTCCGTGATGTTCACCTGGGAATAGCCGATCTTGGCCCCCGCAGGCGGCACCGTCGGCATGGTGGAAGGGTTGTTCATCCGCTTGGCCAGCGGATTGTCCAAGATGACCGGATCCGGGGTCGCCACGGCGGCTTTGCGCACTTCAGCGAGCTCGTCCGGCTTTTTTTCGGTAGAACTGCAGCCTGAGCTGCCCATGAGGATGCCTAGCCAGATACTGAGATACATGCGTTGAGAAATCACGGGGGCGAGATTAGTTCAGTGCGCCATTTAGGAAAGCCTGAAGTTTGTGGAAATTGAACATTCGTGAGCTTCCCAGACCGCCTTCCCCGGTGGTCCCCATGGAAAACCGGGTGCCCCAAAGGCGACACCCGGCCTAAAAAGGCCTGCTCCAGTGCTTCTTACTTCTTCAGGGCGTCCAATTCGCTGAGTTTCAGCCGCACACTCATGATGTAGGGCATTTCACCGGCGGTCCAGTGCCCGTAAGTCGTGGTGACGATGGTGTCATCCGGCAAGACCTCCACCCCGGGGTAGGCACAGTCATAACCTTTGGTGTTGTCCATGAGGCGGACGTGATACTGGCCAGGTTTTCCACCAGCCAGGTCTTCGTAACGCCCCACCCAGGCCACCCAATCTCCCAAATAGGGGGTGGTCTTGCCTTTGGGGGCCACGCTGCGGAAGGAAATGAACAGGCGACCATCGGCGGTGTACTTGCCAGTGTGGCGGTCTCCATTCAGGGAGTCGGGCAGTTCACGCGGGGCGGTCCAGGTTTGGCCTTCATCCCGGCTGAAGATGATGTGGGAGTTCTTTTTGCGGGCATTCTCCCGCAGCAGCACGGCGATTTCCTTGCCATCGGGGGAGCGGATGAATCCGGGCTCACAGAGATTGACGTCGCTGCTTTGAAACACCGGCTCCGGTTTGCCCCAGGTGAGGCCGCCATCTTGGGAAAAGACCTTGTAGAGGATGAACAGCGGCGGCTTGGCGTGAGTATTGGTGGTGCTAAAATAGCGTCCGTCATCGTGAAACATCGCCATGTAATGGCCCGGTGTTTTCAGCGGTTCCGTAAAGCCCATGACAACGATGCCACCCCAGTCGCCGGCAGGTTTCAGCCCACTCCAGCTCGCTCCGTCGTCCTCACTCACCGCCAGCCGTGCCGGATAGAGGCCGCTCCACATGATGAGACGTTTTTTCCCCGCCGCATCCACGACGCGGTGCAGGGTGGGCACCTCCCGCGAAGTGACCCAGTTTTCGGGCGTAGGCAGGCGGTCGCTCCAGGTGAGGCCGCCATCGGCACTGCGTTTGTAAACAATGCCACCTTTGCCGTGGCCTTTGGGATACACACAGAGCATGGTTTTGCCATCTTCCAGAAGCACCGTGGTCGGGTGCCCCAGGTATTGGCCAGACTCGCGGTCCACCTGGACCTGACGCGCCACATCCTTGGACAGATCCAGGGCTGGCACTGGCAAGGAAGATTCCTGCGCCACAGAAAGCGCGGCGAACGACAGAAAGGAGATTATTTTACGCATTGTTTGTTAGGTTGCTGACATTGAAGACTCCAATGGGATTGTAAAAAACTGGCGGCTACAGCTTAAACTCGGCGCTCAGCAGCCCCATCCGGTCCAGATCGGCAGACAAAGCCTTTTCCTGGGCCGCATCGAGATTCGAGTGGGGCAGACGGGCCGGGCCGACATCCACCCCGAGGATTTTCATCACAGCCTTGGCTGCCCCCATGTAGCCCACGGAAGCCAGCCGGGCGACCAGTTCGACCGACCGCTTTTGCTCCGCGCGGGCCGTATCAAAATCCTTTTCGGCAAAGGCGCGGAGGATTCGCTGATAAATCGGCGCGGCAAAATTATACGTGCTGCCCACGGCCCCTGTGGCCCCCAGGGCCAAGCCAGCCAGAAGGCATTCATCCGTCCCCCACAAAATGGAAAACGCCTTCTCCGTATGATAGAGGCACTGCTGGAACATCATGCCGTCCGGATTCGTGAACTTGATGCCGGCCAAGGTGGGCAGACGCTCTTTTCCCAGGCTCAGAAACTCAGGCATCGAAAGTGAAATGCCCGTGAACGAAGGAATGTCATACAGAAAAAACGGCAGCTCCGGTGCCGCGGCAGTGATCTGCGCGCAACAGTCCACCAGCGAGTCCACACTGCGCGGCTTGAAGTAACTGGGAGCCAGGGCGCTGATGGCATCGGCCCCGAGCGCCTGCGCCTGGGCAGCCAGCGCGGCCACATCCCCCAGGCAGTTCGCCCCCACATGCACCACCACTTTCAGTGAAGTGCCTTTCGTGACTTCCATCCAGCGTTCGGTCAATGCCTGCCGTTCCGCCAAACTCAGCGAATGGCTTTCGCCGGTCGTGCCGCCGATGAACGCCCTGGCCACTCCTGTATGCAGAAGGTGGGCCGCCTGTTTTTCAACGATGGACAGGTTCAGGGAACCGTCCTGATGAAACGGGGTATGCGTCGCTGCGACAAGACCGGCAATGGGATGGGAGAGCATGGCGAGGAATATAACGCTCAATGGGCTCGCGATAACTCCCCCGATCACCTGTCCTTTTTAGGAATGGGTTGGAGGCTCCTTGGACTCCTGTAAAATTTGAGAGCAATACCAGAGCATCCTGGGCAGGTGGAAGGGGCCCTTGAACATGTTTCCCTTCGCCCTCTGGGACACGCTGCCGTCGCGGTGCAGGTAGCCATACCACTCTCCGTATTCAGGATCGGCAAAGTGGGCAAAGCTCCAGTCATGCACCTGCTGGTGCATCGCCGCATACTTGGCATCCCCGCTCACCTCATAGGCCAGCAGCGTGGCGATGATGGCTTCATTGTGCGGCCACCAGAACTTCATGTCCTGCCAGTACTCCTGCACGGGCTTGTCATGGATGTCACGGTAATAGAACAGACCGCCCATCCCCTCATCCCAGCCGCGTTTCCACATGCAGTCGAGAATGCCCAGGCCTAACTGAATGTAACTCTTTTCACCCCGCAGGCGGCCTTCATGAAGGATGAACCAGGCACACTCAATGGCATGGCCCGGATTGAGAATGCGCCCATCCAGGTGATCCAGAATGCTGCCATCAGGGGCGACCGTCTCGAGCAGCACCTCCAGCTCCGGTTTGTAAAACAGGCGCTGGATGTCCAGGATGAAGAGGTCAATCCACTCCGTCAGGCTGCGCCCGGCCACATCCTTGTGCCCCAGGTTGGTCCGCAGTTCCTGGGCCGTGACGATGCCAATCATGAGCGCGCCAATGCCCACCATCGGGCGAGTGTTCGAGTCCACTTTGGGCATCATGTAGCCCGGCTCAAAGGAGTGACGCAGATAGAACGAGAAATCACGCACCGCCGCCTCCGCATAATGAACATCGCCGCTGGCCTTGAAGTAGGCCGCATGGGCGATGCTGGCAAAGGCCTCGCTGTAAGCGTAACGGCGCATGCGCAGCGGCTTGCCCTCGCGGGTGACGGTGAAAAAAAGCTTTCCGTCCGTGGCATAGCCGTGCTTTTCCAGAAAGGCCAGGCAGGAGCCTGCCGCATCGAAGTAGGCGCGGTCCTGTGTCACCGTGTTAAACAGGGTGGAAAACATCCAGCCCGCCCGTCCCTGAAACCAGATGCTTTTGTCCGTGTCCAGCAGGCTGCCATCACGATCCAGAGCCGTCATGATGCCATCATGCTCTGCATCCATGCCGTGCCTGAGCCAAAAGGGCATCACATCGCGGAGCAAGGTGTCTTGATAAAAGGTGGCCAGTTCGCGGCGGCCTTCCGGATGCGTGAGGAGATTCATGGAATGAGAAAGGATAACGCAGGCCAGCCAAAGTCCTGCGGGAAACGGCTGTTTTATCTGAGAACATCGTTGCAGATGACACTGGCGGTCGGGCCTGGACTGCTCTTTGATAGTTACGATTCACCCGACATGTCCTCTCCCCTGCCCTATTCAAATGCCCTCGTCATCGGAGCCGGAAGCTGGGGGACGGCTCTCACCGCCGTCCTGGCAGAGCGTGGCCTGCAAGTGCAGTTCTGGGGACGTGATCCCGTCCTGATGGAAGAGATCCAGAGCACGCGCAGAAACTCGCGCTACCTGCCGGGCCTCGTCCTGCCGGAAAGCATCCAGGCGACCGCCCGGATGGAGGATCTGCGCCCTGCGGATTTGGTGGTGTTTGTCGTCCCTTCCAAGGCCGTTCGCGAAACGGCTCACAGCATGGCCGCCCTGCCAGCCGTCAAAGGTGCCCAAGTGATCATCTCCTGCGCCAAGGGCATCGAGCTGAACAGCGGCAAACGCCTGACGCAGATCCTTGCGGAATCTTTTACCCAGACACCTCTGGCCGTGCTCACGGGCCCCAATCATGCGGAGGAAGTGTCCCAGCGCATGGCCACCGCCGCCGTGGTCGCTTGTGACAAAGAAACCGTCGCACTCGACGTACAGGCCTGCTTCACCCTGCCCTGGTTCCGCACCTACACCAGCGATGATGTGACCGGCGTGGAATGGGCGGGTGCGATGAAAAACCCCTATGCCATCGCAGCCGGCATCGCGCTGGGATTGAAGCTGGGAGACAATGCCATCGCCGCCCTGGTCACCCGGGCCCTGGCTGAAATGGTGCGCATGGGCGTGGCCATGGGGGGCCGGGCAGAGTCCTTCATGGGGCTGGGCGGCGTGGGCGACCTGATGGCCACCTGCTACTCCGAGCACAGCCGCAATCACCGGGTGGGCCGTCTCATCGGTGAAGGCATGCCCCTCCAGGAAATCATGTCCAGCACCCGCATGGTGGCAGAGGGCGTGCCCAACACTGCCAGCCTGCATGGAGCCGCCAAGGCCAAAGGGGTGCGCACCCCCCTGCTGGATGAGATCTACGCCATGCTCTATGAGGCCAAACCGGCCAAAGAAGCCATGCGCGCCCTCCTTTCCCGCGATCCACGGGCGGAAACTGAGTAATCAGGCCGTATAAGACCCTGTTGCCTTCGCGCCCCCAATGACAATATAAAGGAAACGAATCCTTCATCATGGAATAATTCCTCTTGCCATTTTACCGGATTTACGTCCAATATACCGCCACACATGAAAGCGCTCGTCAAAGCTCACGCGGAACGCGGCCTCTGGCTGCAGGATGTCCCGGAACCCGAAGTCGGCATCAACGATGTCCTGATCAAAGTCCGCAAAACGGGCATCTGCGGTACGGACCTGCACATCTATAAATGGGATGCCTGGGCCCAAAAAACCATCCCGGTGCCGATGGTGGTGGGACATGAGTTTGTGGGCGAAGTGGTAAGTGTGGGGGCGAACGTCAGCGACTTTCACCCTGGCGAAATCGTCAGCGCCGAAGGGCATGTGGTCTGCGGCCGCTGTCGCAATTGCCTGGCTGGCCGCCGCCATCTGTGCAAGGACACCGTGGGCATCGGCGTCAACCGCACGGGAGCCTTTGCCGAGTACATCAGCGTGCCGATGACGAATGTCTGGCATCATCGTGAAGGCGTGGATGAAGAGGTGGCCTCCATTTTCGATCCCTTTGGCAATGCAGTGCACACGGCCCTGGCCTTTGAGTGTCTGGGTGAAGATGTGCTGATCACCGGCGCGGGGCCTATCGGCATCATGGCCATTCCTGTGGTCAAGCATGCAGGCGCACGCCACGTCGTCATCACCGATGTCAACGAGTACCGCCTGGATCTGGCCCGGCAAATGGGCGCAACTTTAGCCGTGAATGTGCAGACGCAAAATCTGGCCGATGTGCAAAAACAGCTCGGCATGAAGGAAGGCTTCGATGTCGGGCTGGAAATGAGCGGCAATGCCTCCGCCTTTCACAGCATGATTGATAACATGTGCCACGGCGGCAAGATCGCCATGCTGGGCATTCCCTCCGGGCCCATGGCCATTGACTGGAACAAGGTCATCTTCAACATGCTGACCCTCAAGGGAATCTATGGACGCGAGATGTATGAAACCTGGTACCAGATGAGCGTCATGCTGGAGTGCGGACTGAATTTGAAACCTGTGATCACCCACCGTTTCCACTACACCGACTTTGAACAAGGCTTTGCCGCCATGGAGTCCGGCCACTGTGGCAAGGTGGTCCTGGACTGGACCCCCTGAGTTGATCTTCCCTTCCCCTGCTTTTATGAAAGCCTATTCCTCTTTCCAAGCTCATCTCGCCACCCAGTTGGAGGCCGTCCGCGAAGCTGGCACCTACAAGCGTGAACGCACGCTGACGACGCCCCAAGGCACGCTTGTCCGCGCCAATGGCGGCAAGCCCGTCATCAATCTCTGTGCCAACAACTACCTCGGCCTGGCCCAGCACAGCAAGGTACGTCAAGCCGCCCATGAAGCCCTGGAACACTGGGGCTATGGCCTGGCCAGCGTGCGCTTCATCTGCGGCACGCAAAGCGTACACAAGGAGCTGGAAGCCAGCCTGAGCGATTTCCTGGGAACGGAGGACACCATCCTCTACAGCTCCTGCTTTGATGCCAATGGCGGTTTGTTTGAAACCTTGTTAGGCCCCGAGGACGCCATCATCAGCGATGAACTGAACCACGCCTCCATCATTGACGGCATCCGCCTCTGCAAGGCACAGCGCTACCGTTACAAAAACAATGACATGGCCGATCTGGAAACCCAGCTCCAAGAAGCCAGCGCCAAAGGTGCGCGTTTCAAGCTCATCGCCACGGATGGCGTGTTTTCCATGGATGGATACATCGCCAATCTGAAGGCCATCTGCGACCTGGCCGACCAATACGGAGCCCTCGTCATGGTGGATGATTCCCACGCCGTCGGATTCATGGGCAAGCAGGGACGCGGCACCCATGAACACTGCGATGTCATGGGCCGGGTGGACATTCTGACAGGCACCCTGGGCAAAGCTCTCGGCGGAGCCAGCGGCGGCTACACCAGCGGCCGCAAAGAGATCATCGAATGGCTGCGCCAGCGGTCACGGCCCTACCTCTTTTCCAATACCCTCGCCCCCACCATCGCCGGGGCCTCTCTCGCTGCGCTGGACTTGCTCAAAAAATCCACCCGGCTTCGCGACACACTGGAAGCCAACACCCGCTTTTTCCGGCAGGAAATGACGGCAGCCGGATTCAATCTCCTGCCGGGGGAGCATCCCATCGTCCCCATCATGCTGGGGGATGCTTCACTGGCCTCCAAATTCGCCGAAGCCATGCTCGCGCGGGGTGTCTATGTCATCGGCTTCAGCTACCCGGTCGTGCCTCAGGGAAAGGCGCGCATCCGCACCCAGATCAGTGCAGCCCATACGAGGCAGGAACTGGAGCGGGCCGTGCAAGCGTTTGTCGAAGTGAAGAAAGAACTGGGTCTGTAAAAGCAGACGTCGTCCTGTTTCCTGACGTTTGTTTGCATCAAACGTCATTTGTCCGACGATTTCTCAGCCACCTATCCGGCATGAATACGAAGCCTGCTCGCTCCCTCCTTTGCATCCTGACCCTCTTTTCGTCAGGCCCTCAGCTCCTGGCCCATGGGCCAGGAAAGGGCAGTGACTTTGAAGGCCGCAGGGTCCTGTTCATTGGCATGGATGGCTGCCGCGCGGATGCCATTGCTACGGTCATGGAGAAAGGCCTCGCGCCTCACCTCAAGGCCCTGGCCACCGATCCTCAGGGTTTGCACAGCAGGCAGGTTTATGCAGGAGGCGAACTGGGAGAGGTCACCCACCAGCCCACTGTCAGCGGTCCAGGCTGGTCCAGCCTGCTGACCGGCGTGTGGATGGACAAGCACCGCGTCAAAGACAACCGTTTCTTCGGTGCACGCTTTCAGGCCCACGGGCATTTCATGCGCCACATCAAGAATGTGAAGCCCACCTCCTGGTGCGCCTCCTTTGCTGACTGGAAACCCATTCATGACATGATCGCCGATGGCTCCCGGGTGAATGGGCAAGAGTTTTTGGACGTCAAGTTCACCCTGGAATCCCATGCCGAACAGTACGTGGCCCATGATGAATCCATGCGCGATCAGGCACTGCAAACGCTGCGCCACCAGAACCCCGACGTCATGTTTGTGTACTTTGGCCAGGTGGATGAAGTGGGCCATGCCGCCAGTGACAAACGTGGAAGCTTCTCGCCAGACAATGAATGGTACCTGAAGGCCATATCATCTGTGGATGCCCACATCGGCAGCCTCCTGGAGGCCATGCGTGCGAGGCCACAGTTCAACGAAGAAGACTGGCTGGTGATCATCACCACAGATCATGGCGGCACCGGCACCCAACATGGCGGAGACACCGATGAAGAACGAAAAATCTGGCTCATCGCCCACGGGAAGGAGCTGCCCAAAGACAGGCTGCTCAATACGCCAGTCCCGCAGACAGCGATCGTCCCGCTGATTTACGATCACCTGAAAATCTCCGCCCCGCTCCCAACCGAGCCCTGATTTACCCAAAGGCTAAATCTTTTCTCGTGCGATATTTCGGGCACATCCCTGCGTTTATCACGCTCCATGATTCGCCGAATTCTTCCCATCCTTGCCCTGGCCTGCCTGAGTGCAGCGGCTGCTGAAACCAGCAAGCCTAACATCCTGTTCATCATGGCCGATGACGTCGGTTATGGGGACCTCGGCTGTTATGGAGCCAAGCTGGTGAAGACGCCAACGCTGGACAAACTGGCGGCGCAGGGCTGCCGGTTTACCGATGCCCACTCCCCCGCCGCCACCTGCACCCCCACACGCCGAGCCTTTTTGACAGGCACCTACTCCTGGCGGCAGCAGCCAGGATCCAGCATCGCCCCTGGCGACGCCGCCATCACCATCGAGCCAGGAACCGTCACCGTGGCCTCCCTCATGAAACAGGCGGGGTATCGCACCGGCATCGTCGGCAAATGGCATCTGGGACTGGGCGGTGAAGGCGGGCCGAACTGGAATGGCGACATCAAACCCAGCCCTCTCGACCTGGGTTTTGACTCCTCCTTCATCATGGCCGCCACCGGCGACCGTGTGCCCACCGTGTATGTGGACCAGCGCCGCATCGTCGGCCTGGACCCTGCCGATCCCATCAGCGTCAGCTATAAAGCCAAAGTCGGCACCGAGCCAACAGGCCAGGAAAACCCGGATCTGCTGAAGCTGAAATATACTCACGGGCACGACATGACCATCGTGAACGGCGTGGGCCGCATCGGCTGGATGACCGGAGGCAAGGCCGCACGCTGGCGCGATGAGGACATGGCCGACACCTTCGCCAAACAGGCCGTCAAATTCATCGAGGAGAGCACTGAAAAACCCTTCTTTCTGTTCTTTGCCACCCATGGCATTCACGTGCCGCGTGTGCCTAACGAACGATTCGTTGGCAGCAGCCAGCTCGGTGCCCGTGGCGATGCCATTCATGAATTGGACGACACCGTTTCCCAGGTCCTGGCCGCTTTGGAAAAACGCGGCATCGCCGACAATACCCTCGTCATCTTCACCAGCGATAACGGCGGTGTCTGGGATGATGGTTATGAAGATCACGGTCCCGCCGATGTCCATGCCCTGAACGGAGCCCTGCGCGGCACCAAAGGCACCCTCTTTGAAGGCGGCCATCGCGTGCCCTTCATTGCCCGCTGGCCGGGTAAAATCAAAGCTGGCAGCGAGAACAAAGCCCTCATCGCCCATGTGGACATGCCCGCCACGCTGGCCAGCCTGACAGGCATCAGCCTGCCTGCTGACGCCGCCCCGGACAGCTTCAATGTCCTCCCTGCCCTGCTGGGTGAAAGCGAGGCCGCCCGTGAACACGCCATCTTCCACGTCGGGGGCACCAAAACACCGCTGGCTCTGCGCCATGGAACCTGGAAATTCATGGAAGCTGGCAAAGGAGGTTATGGCAAAGCAGCCGCCAAAAAAGACAACGGCGGCAACCGCGTCCAGCTCTTTGATCTGAGCCAGGATCCCGCCGAACAAAACAACCTCGCTGAAAAGCTCCCTGAAAAGACCCAGGAGTTCGGCGACTTTCTGCGCCAAGCCCGCGAAGCCGGACGGACACGGCCTTGATCCACAGGTCTAGTCTTCAGATGTGATTTGACGGCATGGCCTTTGTCATGCTGCATCCGTCATTGATGACCCGACTCCTTCATTATCTGCGCGAACTCTCCACCGGAAGAGTCATCCTGTGGTGTTATGCCATCTGGTACACGGTCAATGTCATCAGCCACTTTGATTCACGCCCGCGCATTTGGCTCACGTCCCTGGGCCTCAGTGGCATCATCGGTGCTGCCCTCATCATCAGCACCCGCCCGGCCGGTGGCCAAAGGACACGCATGGATCCCTGGGTGACCTTTCGTCTCTTCCTGATGCCCTTTTGCGTCAGCAGTTTCGCGGCCTTGGTCAAGGACGCGGGTTACGTGCTCATTTTCCCGCCTTCCTGGCAGGAAAACCTGATCGGTCTGGCCACCATCGTGGCTTTTCTGGCCATCGTTTGCATCGTCAAGAAAACTCAAGCTCAGGCCGCCAAAGGCAGTCCATAAGGCAGATCGTCAGGCAGCTTTACAAACTCGCGGATGCGGTTCCAAAGGGGTGTGTAGTCCTTGTTCAAGTCGCCCGAAAGACAGTCGGTGAGCTCGGCTCCCGCCTCAGGATACTTCATCACCACATCCTTGAAGGAGAAATTGGGATCGTAAAAGGCATAGACCAGCTTGCGCATGTTTTCCACGCCCTCACGGATCTGCCGGCCATAGTCGGCAAAACGTTCCGGTGACAGGTCATTGGCCACCAGGGCTTCATGCACCGCATCCCCGGCCAGCACACCACTCTTCAGTGCCAGCATCACCCCGCTGCTGAAGACAGGATCCAGGAAAGCGAAGGCATCTCCCACCAAAAGCAGTCCTGGCGAAGAGCCATATTTGGAATGACGCGAGTACTCGCTCGTCAGCCAGTATTCCCCCGTGCATTCGCCTGTGGAGAGGTGTTCTTTGATCCACTCGTTCTGCTCGATTTCCCGCTGGAACATCGCCTCAGGATCCCGCACCCCCTCACGAGTCAGATACTTGCCCTCAGCGACAATGCCGACACTCACCATGTCATTGTGCTGAGGGATGTGCCAGAACCATCCCTTGTCAGGCACGAAGGCGATGGTGGTGGCACCTTCATCCAGATCCGCCGCACGTTTGGAACCCTTGTAGTAGGTCCAAACCGCCACCTTGTTCAGGTATGGATCGCCCACACGCCAGCCCTGGCGACTGGAGGCAAAGGCCTCTTTGCCAGAGGCATCAATGACCAGCTTGGCATACAATTGCTCCAGGCCGCCATCCTTGTTTTTGACCTCCACTCCAACGACATGACCGATGTCGTTTTTCAAAAGCTGCACCACCGTCGTCTCTTCCCTCACGTGGGCCCCTTTTTCGCGGGCGTTGTTCAGCAGCATTTCATCAAACTCAGAACGCAGCACCTGCCAGGTCTGGGCAATGGTTTCCTTGTCATAACGGGTGTGAAAATAAAAGGGCTGCGAGCGACGGCCATCCGGCTGCACGAAACTGACGCTGTACTTCTTCATGAAGTGGCTCTTCTTCATTTTCGGGATCATGCCCAGCCGCTCCAAAGGCCCAAAGGTAAAAGGGATCAAGGACTCGCCCACATGATAGCGGGGGAATTTGGCACGCTCGATCACCAAAGCCCGATGGCCATGCTCAGCCAAAATCGTGGCCACGCTGGCTCCAGCTGGGCCACCGCCGATGATCAGGACGTCGTATTGGGAATTCATGAAAAGAATGGCGTAGCAGTTGGGTCACCAATCATTACGACGGTGAATCATGCAACTATGATTCCATTAACGCATCACCATCATGCTTTAATACGATAAGTCACGCATATCGAAACATGTGACAGGCCTATCCCCCGATCCTTTGGCAGAAAGCTTGTCATGAAGCCGTTCGTCTTTCAGAGTCTCATTTTCATGAAGTACCTTCCTCTGCTATTTTGTGCTTTCTCGCTCAGCCTCACAGCCGCCGAGCCTGAATTCCCCCTGACTGCTGATTCAAAACCGCAGGCAGAGGTGGCCAAGGGCACGCTGATCAAGGACAGCTACACCGCCCCTGAAAGCAGTGTCTTCCCAGGCACTGTGCGGGAATACCAGATCTACCTGCCTGTTGGCTTTGATAAGACCAAGCCCGCCCACTTCATGGTCTTTCAGGACGGTCTCATCTACCAGGCTCCGGTGGTGTTCGATAACCTCATCGCCAAAAAGGACATCCCATCCCTCGTCGGCATCTTCATCAAACCCGGCGTCGTCCCGGCCGCGAATGACAATGCCCTGCCCCGCTTCAACCGCAGCTACGAGTATGACAGCATCACGCCCACGTATTCGAAATTCCTCATCGAAGAATTCCTGCCTGCCCTCGAAAAAAAGCACGCCATTTCTCTCAGCCAGGATCCCAATCACGCCGCCATTTCGGGCAACAGCAGCGGCGGCATCTGCGCCTTCATGGTCGCCTGGCATCGGCCCGACCGCTTCCGCCGCGTCTTCACGGGTGTAGGCACCTATGTCGGCATCCATGGGGCGGATCAGCTCCCCGTGCTCGTCCGCAAAATCGAACCCAAACCCCTGCGCATCTACCTGCAAAGCGGCACTGGCGACAACAACCTCTACTGCGGCGACTGGTGGATGGCCAATCAGATGATGGAACGCAGCCTCACCTGGGCCGGTTATGACGTCAACCACGCCTGGGGCGAAGGCGGCCACAACGGCAAACACGCCACCCAGATCTTCCCCGACGTCCTCCGCTGGCTCTGGCGCGACTGGCAGACCGACATCGAAGTGAAAGCAAACCCCAAGGGAGAGTCAAAGTGGAAGGGGTATGAGGTGGTGGAGGGCAAATCGATGGATTGGACACGCTTGGCAGTATCCAAAGATGAAGAATATGAAACCATTGCCGCTAACGCTGCAGGACTCATCGTAACAGCAGGACACTCAGGCAAAGTTCACAGTATCAGTAGCACGGGTCACATCGGAACATTTTGTGAGGTTCAAAGACCGATTGCAGCCATGGCTTTTGCCCCAAATGGAGATCTGGTCATGCATACTCATGACGATAAACTTGGCCAAGACTTGGCCTTGCTGCATTGTGCTGAAGGGAAGGTTCCAGAAAAAATCGAAATCGCGAGCAACTACAGTCGATCTCTGCTCATCGACCACAAAGGTGTCGTCTTTTTAGGCAATGGAGTAGGCTTAAACCATCCGTCTCATGGCGGTGGTCCCATCCAAGTAAACGGGCTAACTGTTACCACAAAAAGTTGGCCTATTTTGATGTGCCTGTCACCTGACCAAACACTATTATACGGCTTTGAGCGCGGACACTTAACAGCTTCCACAATCAGCCCAGAAGGTGAATTGATCCACACTCAGGAATTTCATAAAATTGTCTCCCTTGGAGAAGCTGAAGCAGGGCGAGGCTGGAGTATGGGCGAAATGTGCGTAGATACTGAAGGCCGTCTCTATGTGGCCACCACCCTCGGCATTCAGGTCTGCGATCAGGCAGGCCGGGTGAACTTCATCATCCCGACACCGAAGCCTGCCCACGATGTCTGCTTCGGTGGCAAGGATTTGAGCGAGCTCTTCATTGCTTGCGGCGACACCATCTACAAACGCCCGACGAAAGTCCACGGTGTCGTCAGTGGTCAGCAGGCCCCCATCAAACCGGCACCGCCCAAGCTATAAGCGCTAAGCAGTTAAAAAGGATGTAGCCCGCCTGTGCAGGATGAATTCCGGGGCGATTCACACCTCGTTCGATCTCTCATCCAGAACTTCCAAAAACGCATTCCCTCTCCCCCAAGAATTGGGGGTGCGAAGCCGCGCAGCGAAAGGCCAAGGTGAGGGGGGCATCGCAGCACGCAGAAAGTCCGTCCGCAAAGGCTGCCCTTTTCCCAAAACGACGCTTCTAGTCTTCGATCCCCGAGACCACTCCACCACGCCCCTACTCCACCGCTTTGAGCAACCGGGCCTTCAGAGCCTGCGCTGCGGCCAGTGTGGTAGGTGTGTCCACCGTTTCAGGCAGGGCAGTGATGACCGTACCAGTTTCCTGCACACGAAAGGCTTCGTTAAGGGCCTTCATGGTTTCCTCAGAAGGAGCCCCGGCAACGAGCACCTGCATGAAGCGTTCATCCTTACCACGGGCAGCGGAGACAAAACGTTCGATGGATCCCTTCTCTGCCCCCACTGGCACCACGGCCAGGCGCAGAGTCTGAGAACCAGCCTCGCCCGTGATGGCATGGGCCAGTGACATCAGCAGGGCGATGGAATGGACTTCGGCGTTGAGACGGGCCGGATCGCCATACGGCACCAGCAAAAGCACCACCTCGCGGAAGCGCGTCTTGCCCGTCAGTTCCACATCCACATTGGCCAGTTCGAGGGACTCTTTCTGGAAGCGCACCCGGCGCACCTGATAGCCCATGTTCTCGGCCCCCATGCTAGACTCCAGATAAGCTGCCACTGAAGGGATTTTTTGGGCATCCGGCTGGCTCATGACGTCCTTGAGGATGTCCACATGCCGCTGTAGGCCAGCCTCGTTCAGATCGCGCCGCAGGGCCAAGGCGTACTTGTAGCCGCGCTCCTCCACCTTCACCTTTTTCGTCCACCAGATGCCAAAGGAGGCAATGCCCAGAATGACCGTGCCAAAGGGGAAGATGATGAGAGCTGCGCGAATGACGCGGCCCTGAGTGGTGGAAGCGGGGGTATCAGACATGAAAGGAAGTTTGCTCAGGAGAGACAGCCTCCTGAACAGCATGCATAGCGAGGATGGGGCGGCAGCGCAACGGTCACTCCGCCTCGGCACCCACACGCATCTTTTGGAAAGGCACACTTTCCACGACAGCGAGGATCAGCGAATGGAACTTGTATTCCCCCTCCTTCGTGCGGCGCACGATTTCCTTCACCGCAGGTTTGTCACTGTGTTCCAGCCCCCGCCCGAGGGCAAAGGTGAGGATGTTTTCAGCCAGATTGCGGGTGAAATCTTCCGCCATGTCACGGGCCAGAATCGTGCGTAGTTCCGTCATGTTTTGGAAAGACTGGCCACGCACCAGGGTGCCTGCGGCATCAATGGGCAGGTCCTTTTCCTTCTCACGATAACGACCGATGGCATCGTAATGCTCAAACGCAAAACCCATGGGATCCAGGAAAGCGTGACAGCCTGCGCAGGAGGTGTTGGCACGGTGTTCGGCGAACTGCTCGCGCAGCGTCATCTTCGATTTGCGCACCTTGGTTTCATCCAGCGGCGGAATCCCACCTGGCGCAGGTGGCGGCGGGGTGCCCAGAATGTTTTCCAGCAGATACTTGCCACGCTTCACCGGAGAAGTGCGAGTTTGGCCGGAAGTCAGCGTAAGCACACTTCCCTGAGTCAGGATGCCACCGCGCGGCGTGCCCTGGAGAGAGACCTTTTGAAACTTCTCACCCTGGAAATCCTTGATCCCATACCACTCGGCCAATTTCTTGTCCGCAAAGGTATAGTCGGCATTCAGGAAGTCGATGATGCTGCGGTTCTCGCGCAAGATGTGGTCAAAAAACATCTGGCTCTCCCGCTTCATGCTGAAGGCGATGCCGCCTTTCCATTCAGGGAAGCGCTTGGTGTCAGGTGAGACGATGTCCATGTCGCGCAACTGCAACCACTGGCCGGCGAAGTCATCCGTCAGGGCTACTGCTTTCCAGTCTGCAATCATGCGGGTCAACTGAGCCGGGAGGTTTTTGCGCAGCTCGCCTTTGGCAGCCAGTTGCAGTAAGGCATCATCGGGGGGGGCGGACCAGAGGAAGTAAGACAGGCGTGCCGCCAGGCTATACTCGTCAATCAAGGCCGAACCATCCGCCACGGCTCCAGCAGGCTGCGGATCGCCACGGAAGAGGAACGAAGGAGACACCAGCATGCCCTCCAAAACATAACTCAGGGCACCCAGAGGCTTTTCCCCCTCCTTAATGGCGAGCTCAGCAAAAGCCTGCCACTTGGTCTTCTCATCCGCATTCATCGGGCGGCGGAAAAGTCTCGTGCCCATTTTCTCCACCAATGCAGGGACAGCATCCGCCGCTAAAGCCCCACCTTGATCCACAGGACCCTCCAGCTTCACCTGATGCACCCACAGATTGCGATCCGCCTTGGTGGCTTCATCATAAAAATCATTGAGGAACCAGATCTGAATCTCATGGCTGCCTTCGGGCAGTTCTGCATCAAGGCTGAACCATTGTGGAGCCTGGTTCTTGGCCGTCACAGAGAATGCTCCCACCGTTTTGCCAGCAATGCGCACATCGAACTTGGCGGGCTCATCCCCTGCCTGCTGTGCGCCAGCTTTCACCGTGATGCGATACTTGCCAGCCTTGGTCAGCTGCAGCGGATGTTTGACATAACCACTGCTCGCCAGGGCGATGCCGCCCGTGTCACGATTGGCATTGCCCTGACCGCTTTCCAGGTCTTCACCCGTGAGCTGGATCGCAGGCAGGCCGACGGGTTTGCCGTCCAGCAGCCAGCGCAGGAAACGGCTGCCACGGGGGGCCAGCAGGCTGTTAGGCCCTTTGATCTCCACCTTGTCCAGCACCACATTGCGATCGCGCTTGGCAGGATCCGGGTTTTTGTCATCACTGAAATCATTCAGGAAGGCGATGGAGAGCTTGGACTCCCCCGCTTTCAGAGCCAGCGTGTAGGTGATCTCCTGGAACTCAGGCTTCTCCGCCTTCCAGCGCTTGGTGACATCAAAGGTGGATACATCTTTGCCATTCAGCTTCATCCCGATTTTCGCAGGTTCGCCACCGGCCTCGGTCGCGGCCACATGCAGGGTCACCGTGTAATTGCCATCCGCTGGCGCACCAAATTTCTGGGACACCTCAGCATTGGCGAAAAAAAAGCGCCGGGTGCCATCCTCGCGAGTGTCGCCCTTTTGCTTGTAGAACTTGCGGCCCTGAATCTCCAGGTCGGCATGGCCGGGCGTCTGGGTATCCATGGCATCTTCAGCCACCGCACGGGAGGCACGCAGGTACTTCTCCATCAGCATAGGAGACAGGCTCAGGACATCGCCAATGTTGTCGTAACCGTAGCCGGTGTCATCTGGCGGAAACTCGCGTGCAGGGCGGCTGTCCACATAAAGAAGGTCGCGCACGGTATTGTTATACTCCGTGCGATTGAGACGGCGATAGGTCACATGGCCGGGGTCGGGCTTGGTGGGATCAAACCAAAAGATGGCATCGTCAATCCAGGCCACCATTTCATCCCGCTGTTCGAGGCTGGGTTTGTCCTTTTTCTCAGGTGGCATCACATGCGTGACGATCTGCTGCCGCACATGGTCCCAGAACTTCATGTCTGCACGCAGGGCGGTGTAGTCGGTGTGCTTGTCCCAGGTGAAGCTGCCCTTGTCCATGCCGTCCGCATGACAATCAAAGCAGTATTTCTCCAGCATGGGTTTGATCTTCTGATCATACGTGGCCTGACCACGGGTGGCCAAGGCCTCCGCCGCAGGCGCTGCAGCAGGCACAACAAACAGAAGAGCAATAAAACGGGAAAAGTGCATGGATAAAGGTCTGGGGGAAGAACCAAGGGTATCAATAGACACCCATATCCAATACGCATCATCCGGCCAGGAGATTTCCCGGAGTGTGAATTGTCTTCGAGTCGCCGTTTTTTGCGCGGCTCCGCTCCACTATTCCCAAAGACGGCCCGCAGCCTGCCACTCGCCCACCAGCTCACGGAAGGCCTGCACCGGCGGCGGATCTTCCTCCGGATTCCACACGAGCACCAGCGGCACCGTACGCTCCGGCGTCACACTCAGATATTTCAGCGAAGGTGACATGGAGACCGCAGCCACACTGTCCGTCGCGATCCCCACCCCGGCACCGGCTTCGGCATAACTGAGCACCGTCCCCATCAAACTAGGACTGTAGGCAATGCGCGGGGTGAAACCTGCCACCCGGCAGGCCGCCAGGATCTCGTCATGCAATCCCACACCCTCCCGGCGGGCGAGCACGATCAAAGGCTCCTGCGCCAGCATCTTCCAGGTCACACTTTCCCGATCCGCCAGCGGATGATCCAAAGGAACCACAATGCCCAGGGGTTCCTTGCGCAAAAGCAGCGTCTCCAGTGAACGCTCCCCCTGCCCCGGCAGAGGCCGGGTGATGGCCACGGAAAGCCGGCCTTTGGCCACCATTTCCCAGACACGCTCCGGCGTCCGCTCTTCCAGGTGCACGGATACCTTGGGATAGCGCGCACGATAGTCATGCAGCAGGCGTCCCAGAAAGCCCTGCGTAGGAGGTCCGATGTAGCCCAGACGCAGTTCCCCCTCCTCCCCGGCCGCAGTACGCCGCACCCGCCGCATGGATTCCTCAAAACGCTCCAGCAGCAGGCCTGCCTCATGCAGCAAAACAGCCCCAGCCGGAGTCAGCGCCACCGTGCGGCGATCACGCTCGATCAACCTGGCCCCCAACTCGCTCTCCAAATCCTGCACCGCCCTGGAAAGAGCAGGCTGGGCAATGTGCAGGCGCCGGGAAGCCTGCGAGAAGCTCAATTCTTCCGCCACTGCCTGAAAGTAACGTAAATGCCGCAGATCCATGATCTGCGGCATTACGCTTGGAGCCTTCATCAGGCAAGAAAATGGAAGGACTTCTGAAGAAGCCCTTGGTCAGACTAGGCTTTCTTGTCAGCCTTCTTCTGCTTGGACCAGCGGAGACGCTGCGCAGCGGCGATCTTCTCCTTGGCTTCAGGAGACATGACGCGCTTCTTGCGGCCGGTTGCCTTTTCAGCCTTGGCCAGTTTCTTCACCGCCTTGTCACCACCCAGAATGCCAGCCAGTTCAGCCTGAAGCCTTTCGATCTGACGGGTGACTTCCAAAGCGCGGGTGAGTTGATCTACAGAAGGAAGAGAAGATGCCATAAGGTATTATTTAGTTGTATGAAACGGACAATTACACTGTCAAAGTATTCCAAACCCTTGTCAATCAAAGGTTAGACCTTTTTACACACCTAGCTTATTCGTGAAAACACAAGCTTCAGGGGACTAACCACGGCTAAGATTGGGGAAGATAGCTGGCTTCCAGATCCAGTTTAAATCTCCAGGTCACCACTTCATCTGGCTGCCCCTCGGCCCGCTTGAAACTCAAGGTCACCGCACAGTCCTGACGGCGCAGACGGTAAGGCAGGCGGTAAGTCACCGTCATGCTGGCCGGGTCATACACTGCGGGAACTGTGCCCAGGCCGGCGATGCGCAGGCGCACACTGCCGGGAACGACTGCCCCCACCCGCTGCAAGCTGGCCCGAATCGTGGGACGGCGGTCCTTGATGATTTCCTCGGGTGCCGGACTTAGCGTGATCAGCTGCTGACCTTCAGAATCCTTGGCATCGGCCTTCAAAAAATGGTTGGATGTCACATCCCCTCGGCCACGGAAACTGGTGGCCAGCTTAAAGTTGGTATCGCTTTCGCCATGGATGATAAAGCGGCCAATTTTCCCCATCGGAGTATCCCAGTTCACCTTCTGGCTGTTCACGGTCACCAGCGTCTCATACCCCACCTGAAGCCCTGTTTCGGCCATACTGTCGTCATAGATGCCAAAGGGATAAGCGAAACTGGTGCACGGCACGCCCAGGTTCTTTTCAAGGAACTCCTTGGATTCTTTCAGCTCTCCCAGCACCCACTGAAGGTGCTCCGCATCTGTCCGCCCTTTCTTGGCCCGTAAGCTTTCATGAGAGACGCTGTGACTGCCAATCTCACAGCCAAACTTCATCATTTCTTTAATCTGATCCCAGCTCAAACTACGCCCGCCAATGTTCACATACTTCTTGTAAACAT
This sequence comes from Verrucomicrobiota bacterium, assembly GCA_040386955.1. Taxonomy (GTDB): domain Bacteria; phylum Verrucomicrobiota; class Verrucomicrobiia; order Verrucomicrobiales; family Verrucomicrobiaceae; genus Prosthecobacter. Next base: position 110,348 of record JAZKER010000007.1, on the reverse strand, counting down.
AGACCGTGAAGGGAAAACCGTACTCTTTAAGTACTGGGTAAGCATAGGTATGGACACCCTCCCACCCATCATCCATGGTGATTACAAGACACTCTTCAGGAATGTTCTTCAGTCCCTTCCTCCAAGCCAGGACATCACTCAAAGGGATCACCGGGATTCCAGATTCTTTGATCGCCTTCATCTGTTCCCGGAACTTGGTCGCGGCAATGATCATGGGGCTGCCTCCACGTTCACGGAAGTCATGATACCCCAGGATGGAAACCACGGCAGACTTGTTCAGCTCAAAGGGTTCAGCCTTCGGCACCAGGTCCTCGGCTTTGGCCGCCTCAAAGACGGAGCTTTCCTGCAGCTTCTTCTCCATCGCCTCCTGGGCGGGAGTTAGCACAGGCTCAGCAGCCACCTTTGCGGGTGCCGGAGCGGGCTCCTGGGTGATCCCGGCAGCCCGCGCCAGGCGGTCCAGTTTGGATTCGATGCGTTTGCAGGCCGGGAATGCCAGAAGGCCGAAAAGGGAAAGAGTAAGCGCGAAGTATCGCATCCTCAGAGCTACATACACCTGGGAGGGAATGCAACCTTGACGCGTGCCTGGCTTTAAGCACACTGGACGGTGCTCCGAATCCAGCTCAAATCCAAAATCCATCGCGCCACCGTCACCGATGCCAACATTCATTACGAAGGCAGCATCACCATTCCGGAAGACCTGATGGAGGCCTCGGACCTTTGGAATGGCGAAAAGGTGCTGGTGACCAGCGTGACGAGCGGCAACCGGCTGGAGACTTACGTCATCCCGGGGCCTCGCGGTTCCGGCCAGATCGTGGTCAATGGGGCCGCCGCCCACTTGATTGATCAGGGACAGGTGGTGACCATCATGGGCTTTGGCCTTTCTGACCAACCCATCCAGGCCAAGCGCCTGCTGATGAATGAGCGCAACGAGATCGTGAACACGACCGTGCTCTGATTCACCCGCCCAGCCGGACGTAGAGCTTTTCCAGGCTCTCCGGCTTTCGGCAGGCAATGGCCGCTTCCGCCAGGATCATCGCGACATTCAGGCGGCTGATCTTGATGCCCTGCTGCACCTGCTCCCAGCCAGTGGCCTGCATGCGCGCCACCGTCTTGATCCCCAGCAGAAGAGGCAAGGACGTGGCATACCTCAGTTTGCCATCGGCCACATGTTGCACATAACTCAGCCCGGAGCGCAAACGCTGACGGCAGATCCCCAGCCAATGCGACCACGCCGCCTTCAGGGCCGTCTCCCCCTGCAATCCACCAGGGAGGTAGCAGCGGCCATCCCGCATGTCTTCACCGATGTCCCGCAGCACGTTGATGAGCTGCAGGCCTTTGCCAAAGTCCGCGCCCCAGGCCTTCATCTGAGCCAGTGACACACCAGCATCCAAGGATTCAGGTTTCTCGACCGCGCACATCTCTGTCCAAAATTCGCCCACACATCCGGCCACCAGCCAGGTGTATTCATCCAGCTCTTCTGCATTGGCCAGCACACGCACCTGCCCATCTCCAGGGAACCGTTGGATGTCGAGAATCTGGCCCCGGATGATGTGGTGCAGCACCTCACGAATCGCCTTCAAGGGTGCGCCTTTCATGGTCCCCAGCCAGGACAGACCATCGGCAAACCGTAGCATGAGCTGCCGCTCGGCCTCGTCGGCCTGCAAGCTGACAAAGCTCGACTGAATCGTCGCCGCCAGATCGTGGCCCGAACTGTCCGCACCTTGCACCAGCGCCTCATACTCATTCAGACAGCGCAGCCGCACCTCCGCAGGCACTGCGGCTGTATCCGCGATCGTATCCGCCGTGCGGGCCAGCAGATAAGCCAGCGAGATAGGCTCCCGCAACTCGCGCGGCAGAGCCTTGAGGGTAAGGTAAAAGGAACGTGAAACGGAGGCCAGCAGCTGACCTCCCAGTTCGCGTTCGTGATGGGATTCATCCGACATGTTCGGCTCAGATAGGCCCGCAGAGGGCCGGGCTCCAGCACAAAAAGAAGAGACGGCTCAGCGCGTGTGCTTCACGATGAAGTCCACGATGGGGCTGCTGTCCTCCAAACCATGCGGATGATGACCGACCCCCGGCTTGACGATCAGAGTGATGCTGCCGCCCAGTGCCTTGTATCGCTCGGCAATGACGCCGGTATTTTCATCCCACGGCACCACATCATCGGCATCGCCATAAACATGCAGCAGGGGCACACCGCTTTTAGCCAGGGCGGCCAGTTGGTCCACCGGATTCACCTGGGCCGCCATCGCCTCGGCGTCATCTTTAAAGCCCCACAGCTTCAGCACCAGGGCCCAGTTTTTGGGGTCCCCCTTCCCTTTGCCTTTGCCACCGGGCCAGCTCTTAAAGTCACACACAGGCGCATCGGCATAGATGCAGGAGACCTTGTCAGGATTCGCCGCAGCCCAGTTGTAGCAGTAAAGGCCACCCCGGCTCAGTCCCACCAAAGACGGCTTTTGGCTGAATCCATAACGGCCCGTCAGCTCCTCATGCAGGGCGTTCCAATGCTTCACCGCCGGCGGTGAACCAAGCATGTCCTGCACCTTCATGTAAACGATGTGGTAGCCCTTGCCCAGCAAGGCAATGTCTGGCGCAGGCTTGTGGCCAAAGAACTCTCCGTGCCAGACCCAAGGCTTGCCGCGCGCGGCTTCTTTCGGCACCACGACCGAGACAGTCTTGCCATCCACCATGAATTCATGCTTGGCATAGCCGTTCCAGTCCGAGACTGTTCCAGGCAGCCCGGCAGCCGTTTTTCCCATGGCAAGGTCACGCGCCTTGGCATCCAGTTCTGCCGCCTGCTTTTCAGCTTCCGGCAGAGGCAGCCCGGCTTTCACTCCAGGCCGCTTGTGCCCGGTCTCCGCCAGCCACGCATCCTTCAGCAGATTTTGCTTCCGCTGGATGGCCTCAAAAATGGCGCTGCCACTCGCATGGTCAGGCTTCCCATCAGCGGTCACTTTCAGCCCCCAATGCTCAAGCAGTGGCCGGGCCATCACCAGATGCCCCTCCGCATTGGGATGGATGCCATCCTTGCAGAAGCTGAAGGCCGGATCTTTTTTGCGCGCCTCAGCCAGCGCCTGCGTCATGGCACCATGCACATCCAGCACCTGCCAGCCTGCGCTGCGCTGTTCCAGCAGCCATTGGGCATAGGCGGCCAGGACTTCATCATAGCCCGCATAGGGTTGCGGGTAGTCCTTCAGACCTGCAGGGAGCACACGCGCCTGGATCGGCAAAGGATCAAACACCGGCGGAGTCAGATGAAGGAGGGTCGCTCCAGCAGCCGCCACTTTTTCACGCAGCTTTTTCATGCCCTCCTGATAGGCCTTCATTCGTTCCGGACTCAGCGGGTAATAGATGCCATCGTTCATCCCATAGCAGGCAATGACGAACTCAGGCTTGGTCTTCGCCAGGATACGGTCCAGACGCTCGTGAAGATCGGGCCTTGGGAACTTCCCTCCCGCGTGGCCTTCCTCTGACAGCCCGGACACCGTCTCACTGGAAAGCCCCAGATTCAGGATCTCATAGCGTTCCCCGGGATGCTGCGCCACCAGCGCAGCCTCAATGATCTGCACATAGGTGCCGCCATAGGTGATGCTGTCGCCGAGAAAGAGAATCCGCCGGGCCTCCGGCAGGGCGGCATGCAAAGGCAGCAGGAAGAGGCACAGGCAGGAAAACAAAAAGGCACGCATGTTGGGAAGGCAATTACGCAGACTGTGGCCAGAACTGATCACAGAATCAATGCTCCAAACACTCCTTCAAATCGGTGCGTCCCCTTCTGTCTTGTGGGTCAATGGGGAACTTCACCCTTCATGCTTTGCAGCATCTCCAAAAGACGGGCGGTGATCTTGGTGCTGGCCTCCACTTCCAAACGATTGGTGCCCAGCCAGGTTTCGTAGCCGCCCAGCTGATGATGCTCCGGCGTGGGCAGATAACCAAAGTACCCGCCCGCGATGCTGTGGGTGAAGGAGGGCTTGAAGGGGCTCTTTAATTTCAGTTCAAGCCCCGTTTCCACAAAGGTCTCGCAGGGGATGGCACAGATACCGGCCTCCCCAATGCGCAACGTCTGCAGCGGGAGATCAATGTGGGGCGCGACGTCGCGGAGCTTGAGCGTACGCTCCGCATAAACGACGTCCAAGAGAGCCTTGCCCCCGATGACACGAGGCTTCGCAACGATGCCTTCCGCCCGGGCGACCTGTTCTGCGGTCGGGCGGCGTGCCTCCAGGCGCAGCTCGCTGAAACGTGAATCCAGAGGCACCCAGTCACGGTAGGTGATGCCTTTCAGGGCCTCAAAAGCCGCCTCGGCCACATCATCGGCCACCGCTTTGATCTTGCTGTACGGAGGGCCTGCCTTGGTCGCAGGTTTCGAATAGTCATTGTTATTGATGTTGCCGCTGGTGCCATTGCTCAGCATGGCCACAAAGGGCACCTCTTGACGGTCTGCGCCTAACAACTGTTGCAAACGATCACAGAAAACGGCGAAGTAATCCGCCGAAATATGGCCGTTGCCCACATCGCCCACGTAGTGAAGCGAGTAGTTCGCCAGCACGGCCAGGGGCCTGCCATCGGCAGTCTGCAGGGAGATCACGCAGACTTCAGGATCGGTCGGCCCTGCGGGCTTCACCAGATTGGGCCCACGCGGAGGATTCATCTTCACCTGATCAACGCCGCCAAAGGGATTCGGTGGCACCGTTCCCTCCTTCATGAACCAGCGGCGGTTGAAGACCTGATCCGGCTCCTGGCCCACCGCCCAGCCAATCTTTGCAGGGACCAGATTGTTGACCGCACGCGTCACCCCATCGGCAATGCGGCGTGCCACAAAGGCCTGATATTCATTCAACGGCTCGTCCAGCGAGTAGCGGTTCTCGCTCAGGGCACTGGAGGCGGAATGCGTGTGCGTGGCCGACATCAGCACACACTCACGGGGGATGCCCGTCTGCGCCTGGACCAGCCTCGCCGCCTCATCAAACATCTGGCGCGCTCCGCCGAGGAGATCGCATACCACGATGGCCAGACGCTTTTCACCATTGTCCAAAACGAGGCAGCGCGCATTCAGCTCATCGTGAATGTGGGTGGAAGGAAAAGGTGAAAATCCCCCAACAATGGCTCCGCCAATCGGTGGGGTGATGTTGCTGGTGGCCGCCCCGGCCAGCAGCTTTTTGGCAGGTTCCTGGGCACCTGCCGTGACGAGGCTGAGAGCGATCCAAACAAGGAGATGACGCATCTCAGCAATACGTCATCCCGCCAGCAGATCCTTCGCCAAGTTCAATGGCCTGGAACTCCCCCCCATCCTCAACGGAAGTAACCGCTCACCTTCAGCTTCCGGCCGAAGATCTTGTCCCCGGCAGCCACATAGAGAATGTCGTGATCCTTGCCCGCAAACTCAGCGCTGACGATCTTGCCATCCATCACCGGCTTGGCAATGATCCCGGCGAGCCGTCCGGCAGGATCAAAGATCTGCACGCCGAGATCGGTCGTCACAAAATAGCGTCCTTTGGACTCCGTGGTGGCCCCATCACCAGCCGCCGTTTCCTTGCCCACAGGCAGCCACATGGTCATGAAGGGAGCCCCGCCGCTGAGCGTGCCATCTTCCTCGATGCGCCACGTCCACACATGCTTGCCGCCGTGTTCGGAGACCACCAGAGTCGCTTCATCGGGAGAGATGGTGATGCCATTGGGTTTCGCCACGTGCCCTTCATCGGCCACCACGTGCTTCTTGTCCGTCGTGATCAGGTGGATGCGCTGAGTGGGGGTCTCCGTAAAATAAAGATTCCCCTTTTTGCTGACGACGAGGTCATTGCACTTCACGCCCGTCAGCAGGACCTCCACCTCGCCTTTCATGGTGATGGCGATGATGCGCTGCTCACGGTTGTGACAGGCATAAAATCGGCCATCGGGTCCGATCTGCAGACCGCTGATACCCGGCAGATTGTCGAGAAACAGGTCCGTCTTGCCCGTCGCAGCATCCAGCTTGTAGATCCCCTTCCCGGCCTTCACATCCGTGAAGAAGAGATTGCCCGCAGCATCTGTGCAGAGGCCATCGGTGAAGTTGTAGCCGGAGACCGCCTCTTTCCAGGGCTGGTCATCGCTGAGGTATTCATGCAGGGAAGTGTCCTGGGCGGAGGACAGCAGGGGCAAAAAGGCCAGGGAAAGAAAGGCGAGATATTTCATGCAAGGGATAACAAAAAGTGTGTACAAAGAACCGGAGGCTTACTTCTTCCACAGCCAGCGAAGCGTGTCTGGCAGCATGGCCGCGCCGTGCTTGCCATTGTGGGTGCCTTCCCCCAGGACAAACTGGTAGTCATAACCGGCAAATTTCAGCGCCGCCGCCATGTCCTGATTGGCCAGGGGCCAGTTGCCAAACTGGTTGTCCAGGTCGTTCTTGCCGTCCTGGAGAAACACCTTGAGGGGCTTCTTGTCCGTCTTGCGGATGAGGGCCGGGTAAACATGGCCGCCGCGGATGTTTGTGAAGGAACCGATGTGGCTCACCACCTTGCGAAAGGCTTCCGGCTTTTCCCAGGCCACCGTGAAGGCACAGATGCCGCCGCTGCTGTTGCCGCAGATCGCGCGCTCATCAGGGTTGTTGCTCAGGCTGTAGTCCTTGGCCACGGCGGGAAGGATCTCCTCCAGCAAGAAACGGGCGTAAAGATCCCCCAGGGAATCATACTCAAAGCTGCGGTTGCTCCGGGCTTTCACCTTCGGGTCTTTGTTTGGAAAGGTGCCAGGCTGAATGAAAATGCCAATGGTCACAGGCATCTCCCCTTTGGCGATGAGGTTGTCAAAAACCACCGGCGCGCGGAACTGGCCGTCGGGCTTCACGAATCCGGCACCATCACAAAAGACCATCACCGCAGCAGGCTTGTCCTTCGAATACTGGGCAGGCACATACACCCACCAGTCGCGGGTTGTTCCTGGAAAGATCTTCGAGTCTGTCCAGGCTGGCATCTGGGTCACCTTGCCCTGCGGCACCCCGGCCTGCACCTGAGAGTCAGGCCCCAGAACGTATTGGTCGTCCTGCGGCGCAGCATGGAGATTGAAACTGAGGGCGAGAAACAGGCAGGCAGCAAAGAGCTTCATAGAGAGCCTCAACAAACGTCCCTCAAAGCCGCTTGTTGCAACTGCAAACCCGGATTTCCACCAAAAACTCAATGAGCCACCACCGTGACAGGAACGGGGGCCAGCAACTGCTGCAAAGGCTTCGGATAGACACCGATCACGACGATCACCACCGCCAAAACAATGGCCCCGGCTTTCGTTCCCGTTGCAACCTTCAAAGGCTCAGCTGTCTGCGCATCCGTGGCATACATGACCAGGATCGCACGGAAGTAATAATAGAAGCCGACAGCGGCACCGATCACCGCACAGGTCAAAGCGCCCCAGGCGGCCTGATCCACGAGACCGAAGAACACGAAAAGCTTACCCATGAAACCGGCCGTGAGAGGAAGACCTGCGAGGGATGCCAGAGACAAGGTCATCGCCAAAGCCAGCACCGGACTGCGGCGGGCCAGCCCCCGGAAATCCTGGATGTCTTCACCGCCGCCATTGGCACGAAGAATGGCCAGCACCAGGAAACTCAGAACCGTCATCGGCAGATACGTCGCCAGATAAAAGGCCACCACCCCGCCGGAGCTGAGATCAAACCGGGCCGAACCTGCACCCAATGCCAGGAGCAGATAGCCTGCATGGCTGATGCTGGAGTAGGCCAGAAGGCGCTTGATGCTCGTCTGGAACATGGCAGGCAGGCTGCCCAGGAGAATCGTCAGCGCACCCCCCACAATGAGCAAGCCCTGAACCTCAGCGGCAATCACCGAGCCTGTCGCCATAAAAGATTCCACCGTGCGAGTCAGCACCACAAAACCAGCGGCTTTTGAGCCGACTGAAAGAAAGACCGTCACAGGAATCGGAGCTCCCTGATAAACGTCGGGCACCCACATCTGGAAGGGCGCGGCAGCGACCTTGAACCCCAAGCCGGAAAGCAGAAAGGCTGCCCCCAGGAGAGCGGCAGTCCGGGAGGTTTCAGGCAGAGCCAGTGCCGCCCCGATACCATCGAAACTCAGGGCTCCCGTGGCACCATACACCCAGGCAATGCCATAAACGAGAACACCCGTGCTGAGCGCCCCCAGGATGAGGTACTTCACGCCGGCCTCCAGCGCCAGATTGCTTTTGCGAGCAAAGGCCACCAGCACGTAGAAAGACACCGTCACCAGTTCCAAGGACACAAAGACCGTGATCAGGTCCTTGGCCGAAGCCATCCACATCATGCCGACACACACCAGGATGGGCAGGCTGAAGAGTTCGCTGAAGTTACCGCCAGGAGTAAACTTCGTGAGGTAGGCCGAGCTTTCCACCGTCAGCCAAAGCACCAGCAAGGTAATGACCAGCGCAAAGCCTTTGTAAAAGACCGCCAGTGTATCGAGCTGATGGTAAGGCTGCACAAAGGCGGGAAGATCTGCCCCAGATTTCGAAGCAAACAGAAACAGCACCAGGGCCAAAGCCACGCCGCCAATGCTGATGCCCGCCAGCGTGCGACGGGTAAGCGTGGGGACAAGGGCCTCAAGGCACAGCAGTGCCAGACCAAAAACAACCAGGAAGATTTCGACGGAGAAAACAGACATGGATCGGAAAAAAATCAGTTTCTACATCACAGCCACCTTGGCCGCAGACAGCGACTTCAGCAGGTCCAGCAGAAGCCAGGGGCAGCAACCGACAATCAACAGCGCTGCGGCGAGCAGAATCAAAGGAATGCGCTGGCTGAAGGCCGGGTCATTCATGAACAGGCCAGCATTGGCAGAACCTTGGAAAATATCGCGGAAGGCGCGCAGCATGTAAACGGCCGACATCACCACCCCCCAAAGAGCCAGGATGACCGTCCACTGCATGGGCCCAAGAGCATGGCCGCCATTGCTGCCGAAGGCACCCAGGAACACCATCACTTCACCGGCGAAGTTCGCCAGACCCGGAAGCCCCAGGGAGGCAAAGGCCCCAAAGGCAAACAACAGCGTGAAGACCGGTGCGTGGGAGGCAAGCCCGCCCAGCTTGGAAAGCTCCAGCGTGCCCAGTTGATTCCTCATACGGCCTGCGAGAGCAAAGAGCAGAGCAATCGAGATGCCGTGAGCAAACATGAGCAGCACGGCACCTTGCAGGGCGATCTCCGTCCCAGCAGCGATACCCAGGAAGATGTAGCCCATGTGCATCACTGAAGAATTGCCCAGCACCTGGTCCAGGGAACGCTGGGCGATAGTGACGAAACCAATGACCAGAATGTTACCCAGGAGCATGAAAAGCAACGCCTGCTGCACCCACTCCACCTGCGCGCCTTGCGGCAGCAGCGGCAGTGCAATGCGGATCAGACCATACAGGCCAAACTTCTTGAGCACACCCGCATGCAGCATGGCGACAGGCGTTGGAGCAGTAGCATAGGCAGGAGCCGCCCAGCTATGCAGAGGGAAAAGGCTGACCAAGGTGCCAAAACCCAGAAGCAGCACAAAGAAGATCAGGCCCTGCTTTTCCACAGGCAGAGGCGTCGAGGCCGCCTGAGCACGAAGCGCATTCAGATCGAATGTCAGTTTCTGGCCGCCGCTGTACTCCAGCACCAGCCAGGCAAGGCCAGCCAGAAGGACAAGGCTGCCCGCTCCCAGATAAATGGTTGTTTTCCAGGCCACCGCTTTGCGATGGGAGTCTTCACCATGGCCATAAAGGCCGATCATGAGGAAGGTCGGGATCAGCGCCAGTTCATGAAAAGCGTAGATAAAAAAGACATCCGTGGAAAGGAAGGCCCCCAGACCACCTCCGGCAATGAGCAGGGAGGCAATGTGATAAATGGCGGGCTTGTCCGAGGCAATCTGCCAGACGGCTGCAAACGTGACGAGCACGGTCAGCAAGGCAAGAATCAGAGAAACGCCGTCCGCGCCCACTCCGAAGGAGATGGCCGGATTGTCCAGAACCACACGGGCGCTTTCGAAGGCCATGCCCGCACCTCCCGCCGAGGCCGACTTGAACTGGAAAAGAAGTCCCAGGACAATGAGCAGGTTAAGGATGGCCGAGCCCACCGAGGTGGCACGGGCCGGTGCCCCGAGCCAGATGGCTAGGGCGGCGACAATTGGTAGCAGGATGACGATTTCGAGAACGCTCATTCCATTCCTCCATCAATGGCCCACAGAGGGCAGGACAAACACGACGACATAAACAACAAGCAGGACGCCGAGACCCAGCAGGAAGGTATAACCCTGCAAGTGACCACCCTGAAGAATCCGCGCGGCAGAACCGACACGCGCGGCGAGGTAAGCAGGCAGGCGAGCCATGATGCCGTCCACAATCAGACGCTCAAGCCCCGCCACGATCCACGCCACCGCATCCTGAAACACCTTGACGATGACCGCATAGACCTCGTCCACGTAAAACTTGTTGGCGAACAGCTTGATGTTCAGCGGGTCTTTGTCCTTGCCTTTGTAAAGGAACAAACCACCGAACAATCCGATGGCAAGAGCCACAATGGAAGCGATGACCACGGTCGGATGATCTTCGGCATGGGTAGGCTTCATGGCCTCAAAGAGACCGGCAAGTGGCACAGAACCAAGGGTTAGCAAAGCGAGGATGATCAGAGGCAAAACCATGATGATCGGAGCCTCGACCGCATGGTGCGCAGAGTCCGTGCGGGGCTTGCCAAAGAAGGCCACCACAAACAGACGGGTCATGTAGAAGGCTGTCAGCATGGCGGTGAGAACACCGATCCAGAAAAACGGGCTGCCACCCTTCACTTCAAAGGCCAGGCCCAAAATGGCCTCCTTGCTCCAGAAACCGCTGGTGATGTAGGGGATCCCCATGAGGGAGGCCGTACCGATGGCGAAAGTCACAAAGGTCACCGGCATGTGCTTCCTCAGGCCGCCCATCTTCCACATGTCCTGCTCATGGTGGCAGGCATAGATGATGGCACCCGAACCCAGGAACAGCATGGCCTTGAAGAAAGCATGCGTGTAAAGATGGAACATCGCCGGGTGGCCAGGGCCTGCCTCGTGATGATGCCCGCCCACCTGCATGGCCAGAAGACCGACAGCCATGACCATGTAGCCGAGCTGGGACAGGGTGGAGTAAGCCAGCACACGCTTGATGTCATTCTGCTGGGTGGCCATCAGGGCGGCAACAAGGGCGGTGATACCACCGATCCAGGCGATGACCTGGGCGGCATCAGGAGATGCCTCGATCACAAAGGCGCAACGCACCAGCATGAACACGCCGGCGGCCACCATCGTCGCCGCGTGAATGAGGGCCGAAACCGGAGTCGGGCCTTCCATGGCATCCGGCAGCCAGACATGCAAAGGCACCTGGGCCGACTTGCCTACAGCACCCATGAACAGGCAGAGAGCGGCCGCGATCATGAACGCAGGCTGGGAGGCGGCGAGGTGATGCAGCGTGCCACTGGCGAAACTCTCACGGAGACCATCCGCACCCGCAAAATCCACATTGCCGTGATTGGCCGCGAACAGCATCAGAATGCCGATCATGAAACCGAAGTCGCCGATACGGTTGGTGAGGAAGGCTTTTTTGGAGGCTTCCGCCGCAGAGGCTTTCTCAAACCAATGGCCAATCAGCAGGTAGGAACTGAGACCGACCAGCTCCCAGAAGATAAACATCATCACCAAGTTTCCGGCGAGCACGATGCCCGTCATCGAAAACATGAACAGGGAAAGCGCCCCGAAGAAGCGAACCTTGCCCGCATCTTCCTTCATGTAGCCCAAGGAGAAAACATGCACCAGCAGGCCGATGGAGGTGACGATGAGCATCATGCCCCGGCTTTGCTGATCAATCAGGGCATCAATGGCGATCTTGAAATTGCCGACGCTGATGAACGGCAGAAGGACCGGATTGGAATCCTGGGAATGCAGCAGCAGCACGCTGATCACAAAGCAGATCGTGGCGGAGGCCACGGAAAGGAACACACTGACGTTTTTCAGCAGTTTGTGTCCAAGCAAGATGGTCAGTGCCGTAAAAAACGGCAGCAGCAGCAGCAATGAAGGGAGTGTGGGGGCGGCGTCCTGGGCGGGCATGGAGCGGGAGATTCTCGGTTGCGCTTAGCCTTGCAGCTTGGTGACGGATTCAGTTTCGACGCTCTGCTTCGCACGGTAGAGCGCAACGATGATGGCAAGACCGACGGCCACTTCGGCAGCGGCCACCGTGATGGTGAAGAACACCAGTGACTGGGCGGCGTAATCGGGCAGGCCATCGGTCACCCGAAAGCGGGAAAAGGCCACGAGCGTCAGGTTGGCAGCGCTCAGCATCATCTCCAGGCACATGTAGATGATGATGATATTGCGCCGTGCGATGACCCCGGCAAGACCGAGGGCGAACAGCATGCCGCTGACGATAAGGTAATGATTGAGTGTGACCATCAGGCGTCCTTGACTCCTTTCTCACGCTTGCTCAGCACCACCACGCCGACTGTGCCCACGAGGAGCAGCAGGCCGACCACCTGGAGGTGAAAGCCGTATTTCTGGAAAAGCGTCAGACCCATGAGCTTCGTATCCGGAAGCACACCAGCCTTGAGATCGTTGGCAATGGTCGGCAGCTTGGCAGCTTCACCTGCCTGCTGAAGAGCCAGAGGGGCATCCTTAATTTTGACGGCTCCATTGTTAAAGCTGCTGCAGACCGTGGTGATCTGAAGGGCCAGGATCACCGCCAGCGTGATGCCACCGATGACCGCTGGCAGATTCGGCTTCTTGCCTTCCTCGGCCTTGATGTCCAAAAGCATGATGATGAAAAGGAACAGCACCATCACGGCACCTGCGTAAACCAGGATCTGGATCGTGCCGATGAAGTAAGCGTCCAGCCCCAGGAAAAGGGCGGCCAAACCGACAAAACTGGCTGCCAAAGACAGGGCGCTGGTGACCGGATTCCGCGCAGTCACCACCAGTAGGCCGAAGCCCAAGGTCATGGCGCTGAAAAGATAGAAGAAAATGGACGGCATGGCTCTACTTCAGTTCATTCCACTTGTTGACCAGCCCGATGCGCTTGCCGCCGATCTCATAGAGCTTCTTTTTATCGTGCATCAGCTCAGCGCGTGACTCGCCCGTGATGGCGTAATCTTTGCGGAGGTAGATGGCCTGCTCGGGACAGACTTCTTCGCACATGCCGCAATAAATGCAGCGGGTCATGTCGATATCGAATTCCTTCGGGCGCTTCTCCACCTTCGCCCACGGATCATCGCTCGGGATTTCCCCTGGGATGATGCGGATGGCCTTGGGCGGGCAAATGAACTCACATAGCTGGCAGCTCACACAACGCTCACGATCCTGCTCATCGGTCACCAGGGCGGGCGCACCCCGGTAGTAGGAAGGCAGGCTGGCATCCCATTTCTGCTCGGGATATTCCATGGTCACCTTCTCCTTGCCGCCGACGATTTCGCGGAAGGTTTTGAGGGCGTGTCCCAGCGTAATTTTCAGACCCTTGACGAGAGTGGAAATGAACCACCTCTCATGCCAGGCGAGCTTGGGGCGTTGGACGATAATTGTTGCCATCGGAGGGGGAAATTACTTCACAAAGCAGGCCATGATCACGGCAGTCAGGATGACATTGGCCAGGGCCAGTTCGAACATGAACAGCCAGCCCAGTTTCATGAGCTGGTCAAAACGGAACCGCGGAAGCGACCAGCGAATGAGGATGAAGAAAAGGATGAAGACGATGACCTTCAGGAAGAAGGTGCCGATGTGCAGAAGGCCCAGCCAGATGGGGGTGGAACCAGCAGCATAATGAAGCTGGAAGCTGCTGCCAAACCAGCCAAAGACCGTGTCCATCCCGATCTTCTGCCCCACGTATTCAAAGAAAGGCCAGAAAGGAATGCTCCATCCGCCCAGGAACAGCGTCACCGCCAAACCCGAACCAATGATCATGGCCGCATATTCACCCAGGAAGAACAGAGCGAACTTCATGGAGCTGTACTCCGTGTGGTAACCGGCCACGAGTTCCGTTTCGCACTCGGCAAGGTCAAATGGCAGACGGTTGGTCTCGGCGAACATCGCCACCGTAAAGATGCAGAAGGAAATCACCATCGGCACCAGCAGCACCCAGCGCTCGAGCGTCAGCCCTTCGCCCCAGAAAGGCAGCAGCAGCCAGCCGTTGGCATCCTGGAAAGCGGACATCTTGGAAAGGTTCAGCTCACCGAAAACCATCAGCACCGGAATGATGGAGAGGCCCAGAGACAGCTCATAGGAGATCATCTGCGCCGAGGCGCGGACCCCACCAAGGAAGGGATACTTCGAATTGGACGACCAGCCTGCCAAAACGATGCCGTAAACCCCCAGGGAAGCGATGGCGAAGGTGAACAAAGGACCGACATTGAGGTCGGCAATCACTGATTTCACCGGGGCGGTGAATCCTGTGCCACCCAGCTTTTCAATCAGGGGATTCAGGAAGGAAAGGTCCAGTTCGCTGCCAAAGGGCAGCACCGCACAGGTCATCAGCGCAGGGACCATCGTCAGCGCCGGGGCCAGCCAGTAATAGAAGGTATTGACCGACTTGGGCGTAAAATCTTCCTTCAGAAGGAACTTCAGGCCATCTGCCATGGGCTGCACCAGACCGCCGATGCCAAAGATCTGAATGTCTTTCTTGAAACCAAACAAAGTCAGGGGAATCCCGGTTCGGTTCGGGCCGACACGGTCCTGGATGATGGCCGAAAATCGCCTCTCCGCATACACGGAGTAAGCGACCATGGGCAAGATGACCAAAAAGGTCAGGAAAACGATCTTCACCACCGAAGTGATGAGGAAGGCAAAGTCGAAGCTGGCGAGAAGTGCTGCCATGGGGGCGTGTGCATTATCAGGAAGGCTTTACGGCGGGCAACCCGAATTTGTGAAAAATTTCACAAGCTCATGCTTTTGGGGCCTCAAAAGGGCCCCTTCCCCCTCGTTTTTAGCCTGATTGCGGGCTTGCTTCGACCATGAAAGCATGCAGCGGAGTGCACATGGATGAAGGTCCTGTTCAGAATCGTCCTCAGTTGGTCTTCGATTTTTGTCCAAAACCATTCAGAATGCACCGATGCCTCCCTGGATTGAGTATTCCGCCTGTGCTGTCTGTGCCATTTCGGGCGTCCTTGCCGCCGAAGGCAAGCGCATGGATCTTTTCGGGGCCGTGGTGCTCGCCCTCGTCACCGCCGTGGGCGGTGGCACCATCCGCGATCTTTGCCTGGGGGTGCGCCCCGTCTTCTGGATCCAGGCCCCAGATCACATCACCTGGTCGCTGGTGGCCGCTGTGGGCACCTTTGTGCTGGCCCGTTTCATTGAGATCCCCAATCGTGCCTTGACCCTGGCCGATGCCTTTGGCCTGGCCCTGTTCGGCATTGTGGGGACGGAGAAGGCCCTGCTGCTAGGCTCCCCTGGAGTGATCGCTGTCTTGCTCGGCATCGTCACCGGCGTGGCAGGCGGCATCCTGCGGGACGTTTTACGCAGTGAGATCCCCTGGGTGCTTCGGGCCGAGGTGGAGCTTTATGCCACCGCCGTGGGTATCGGAGCCACCGTCTTTGTGCTGTTGGAGAGCTATTTTCCGCCTTCGGAAAGCCATCGTTACGCCGCCATGTCGGTCATTTTGCTCCTGCGCCTGGCTGCCATGAAGTGGAAAGTGCAGTTGCCCACCTTTCAGACACGGCCCAAAAAATAACCAAGCCCCACATCAAAGCGGCTCACGCCCGGTGGCCTCGATGAACTGCTGGCGCAGGCTGCTGTAGCTGGTCTCCCATTGGTCCAGCGAGCGCTGATACTCCACGATCTGTTTTTCCAGAAGCCCCACACGCTGCTGCAGGACGGCATCGGTGCTGCCGCGCTGAAGGTCGGGCCACTGCGATCCCATCAGCGTGGTCTCGGCACTGCGTGTATGACGCGGGCTGAAGCCAAAAAAGGCCTGGTCGGAAAGACGTGATTCCGTGGCATCCACGCAATTGATCAGCACCACATTTTCATCGATTTCCCCGGTCGCCAAAAATTCCTGGATCGTGGCCACATTGGTCGGCCCATACAGATACTGGTCCGGCATCTGAATGAGCCAGTCCATCTGCAGTTCCAGGATCATCGGCGCACGCTGCCAGCTCCGCCGCCCATCATTGGAAAGCTTGTCCATGGGCGAAATCTTGGCCTCACTGGCCCAGCCCATCAGGGTTTCGGTGGTGATGGGGCCATACTCCTGCTTGTCGGCCGCTTTGATGAGATGCCAGGTCGTGTCGCTCATGATCAGGATGCTACTCAAAAGCCCCCGCCGGCGGGAAGCAAAAAATGAGCAAAAGCGCCCGCCGGGCAGAACGCAATTCCTCGCACCTCCAAGGCCCGGGCGTGGCGAAACACCCAAACCCGCTCAAGGACCGTCAAAAATCGTCGGATCGGAAGCCGGAGGTGGCGAGCCGATACCCTTGGTATGGACGATCCCCAAAGCTTTGCGTTTGCGGGCATCGGCAAAAAAAGCCTTCAGCAAGGCGATGCTGTCCTCCGCCAAAACCCCTGGGGTGATTTCACTGCGATGATTCAAATTGGGCGCTTGCAGCAGATTCCAAAATCCCCCTGCAGCACCGCCCTTGCTGTCACCACAGCCAAAGATCACCCGGCGGATGCGGCAGTGAACAATGGCACCGGCGCACATGGGACAGGGCTCCTTGGTAACGTAAAGATCGCAGTCGGCCAGACGCCAGTCTTCCATCGCACTCTCTGCCTGAGTCAGCGCCAGCATCTCCGCGTGGGCCGTGGCATCCTTGAGCGTCTCCACCTGGTTCCAGGCACGCCCAATGATCTGCCCTTTGTGGACGATCACAGCACCGATGGGCACCTCGTCCTGGCGCGCCGCCTTTCGCGCCAGCCGCAGGGCTTCGCGCATGTAATGCTCGTCCGAGGCGAGGTCGATCGTGACAGGCAGTTCCAGGCTCATAGCAGTTCCTCGACAAAACGTTGACTGTTGAAGGGCTGAAACTCCTCCACCTTTTCCCCCAGCCCGATGTAGCGCGTGGGCACGCCCAGCTCCTGCTGGATGGTCACCAGAATGCCCCCCTTCCCGCTGCCGTCCAGCTTGGTCACGATGACGCCGGTGAGAGGGATGATCTTGTTAAACTCACGCGCCTGCTGCAGGGCATTCGCCCCGGTGGTGGCGTCCACCACCAGCAGCACCTCGTGCGGGGAGGTGCTGTCCTTGCGCCCCAGGATGCGATGGATCTTTTTCAGCTCCTCCATGAGGTTGTGCTTGTTGTGCAGGCGGCCGGCTGTGTCACACAGCAAGAAATCAGCCTGCGTGCGGCTGGCGAGGTCGTAAGCCTCAAAACAGACGGAGGCAGGGTCCCCATTCGGCGGCCCCTTCACCATCGGAATGTTCAGCCGCTGAGACCAGACTTCTAATTGCTCCACCGCCGCCGCGCGGAAGGTATCCGCCGCTGCCAGCACCACCTTTTTCCCGCTTTGATGCAGGAGATGCGCCAGCTTGGCTGTGGAGGTGGTCTTGCCGGTGCCATTGACGCCGATGACGAGGACGACCTTCGGCTTTCCTTCGAAAGGGGTCAAAGCCTCAGCCTTTTCAGGCAGGATCTTGCGGATGTGCTCGCGCGCCACCTGCACAATGTCCGCGCCATGCAGCTTGCGGCTCTGGGCCTTCAGGTCGTCCACGATCTGCATGGATAGCTTGGGCCCCAGGTCCCCGGTGATCAGGGCAGCCTCCAGCTCATCCCAATCGATGTCGGGTTTGGTGAATCGTTGCAGGAGGGACTTGAAAAAACCGGCCATAGAAAAGGAGAGGAAAGGAAAAGGGGCTGTTTGCTAACTCCATTTTGGCGATCACGCCATCACGGAATGATGAATGCACGCCGGAAGAATACACGTTGCAGCGGCGTTGTTGTATGCCCTTGTTTCATTCTCCATCATGAAGTTCACGCCCCTGCTCTCAGCCATCCTTCTTGGCACCTTTTCATTCAGCGCCTCAGCCGCCACCTTCACGGTGGAAAAAACCGCCACCGGCGGTGCCGTGGTCAAAATTGACGGCGAATTTTTCACCGAATACGTCGTGGATCAGGCCAACAAACCCTACCTCTGGCCCATCATCGGCCCAGGCGGCCAGACGATGACCCGCGCCTACCCGATGAAGACCGTGGAAGGCGAGCAGCATGACCACCCTCACCATCGCGGCCTCTGCTTCGGCCATGAAAACATCGGCGGTTACGATACCTGGGCCGAGCGCGCCACCTTTGGCGACAAACCCAATGCCAAGACCGAGGAGCGCGTGAAGCACCTGGGTGCCATCAAGCATCGCGAACTCAAGGACATCCAGGCTGGCGAAACCGCCGCCTTCACCACCGTCGCCGACTACGTGGACGCCTCCGGCAAAAAGACCCTCGAAGAAGTCCGCCGCCACACCTTCAAAGTCGTCAACGGCACCCGCCTGATTGACGTGGACATCGACCTCATCGCCACCGAAGGCGATACGCTGGTGGACGACAAAAAAGATTCCGGCCTCAGCATCCGCGTGCCAACCAACATGGCCGTAGAAAAGGAAAAGAAAGAGCGCGGCACCGGCAAGATCATCAACAGCGAAGGCCAGACCGATGCAGACGCCTGGGCCAAGCGTGCCACCTGGTGTGACTACCACGGCATCGTGGATGGCAAGCATGTCGGCGTCGCCATGCTGAACCACCCGAAAAGCTTCCGCCACCCCACCCCATGGCACGTGCGCACCTACGGTCTCTTCACCGCCAATCCCTTCGGCCTTCAGTCCCTGGATCCGAAGTCTGAGAGTGGTGCCATGACCCTGAAAAAAGGCGAGAAGCTCACCCTCCGCCACCGCTTCATCTTCCACCTGGGCGATGAGAAAGCAGCCAAGATTGCCGAAGCTTACGCCGATTACGCCAAGGAGCCCTGAGGCCTTCGGCAGAACGGCCTAACCAAGTTCAAAACAAAAAGTCTTCGGCAGAAATGCCGAAGACTTTTTTATGGGCTTGTTAATCACGGATTTCTACCGGCAATGGATCAAGCGTAGTCTTCCACCCGATAGGTCCAGGGCAGCGGGCCGTCGAAGCCGTTGTTGTAAGCAGCGCTGTTCATGAAGTAGGCGATGTCATAACCAGCGCCACCATCCACATCAATGTAGCTTTTGAACTCATTCCCCACGGTATCTACCACGGGGTTATGACCTGCCAGGAAAACGTCGTCACCATTGCCCAGCAGCACACGGACATAGCCGTGAAAGATACTTTTGATGGACGAGACTGCGGTATCCGTATCGAACTGCACGTAGTCCACACCATTGCCCGTGGCCACGGTGACGTTGCGGTCAAAGATGCTGTCGCGAACGATCACATCGCTATCCGCATTGCCGCGCAGACTGACACCGACATTGCTCAAAAAATCACTTTCCAGGAACTGGACGGTATCCACATAGCCGAAACCGGCACCCGTGATCACACTCAGGTTGCCCTCGATAAAGCCATTGCGCACCATCACTTCCGAATCGCCCGCCCCGGTGCTGATGCTCACCCCGCCACGCACGGTGATGAGGTCGGAATTTCCTTCAAATTGGCCGATGTCCACAATGTCCGTACCGGTACCACCGGTGTAACGAACACCGCCCACACTGGCAGCCACGGCATTAACCCCCAGGGAGTTGCTCCCGCTGGAGGCATTCATCGTGACGATGCCACCCACGAAGACCTCAGGACCATCGAGAACCAGATCATCCTGCCCAATGCCGCCAGTATAAGTCAGGGCACCGCTGGCACCGAAGTATTCAGACGTAAAAACATCCAGCTTGTTCGTTCCCGAACCCGCGCTGAAGGCAAAATTGCCCTCAATAATCACTTCCCGGGCTTCCAGCAGGAAGTCGTCAACGCCAGAGCCGCCCGTGTAAATGAATCCACGGGAGGAAAGCTCGTCCAAATTGGTGGTGATGACGGTATTGGCGCCATTCCCCATGCGCAGGGCCAGCAGGCCGCCGACATTCAGGTCACCGCGCAAAGTCACGATGTCCTCTCCACCGAGGGCCTGCAGCGTCATGGCCTTGGTCACCGTGAGGGAATCCGTCAGTGAATCGCCAATCTCAAAGTCGGTGAAGCTGTGGGTCGTCGTCCGCAGGGTCAGCGCCCCATTCACCTGGCCAACACCCGTTTTGAAGAGGAACTCCTGCCCCTCTGAGACCGTGCCGCCAGCCAGGGCAGAGATGTTGCCATTGGAGGTCAAACTGGCTGCATTCACCTCAAAGGTATTGGATCCGTTGCCCAGGTTCACGCTCAGGCCCCTGCCAAAAAACAGGTCACCCCCGGCGGTGAAATAGTCCCCACCAGTGCCCATGACCACGGTGGCAGTGCCACCCAGGGCCGTGGACGTGAGATCCAGAATGTCATCGCCATCCCCCGTGTTCACATTCAGTGCACCGGGAAGCGAGATACCGTCCAAAATCATCTCGTCATTGCCAGCGCCAAGAATGGCCTTGACCGACAAAGGCGCATCAAAGGTGAGCGAGGTGGAAGCGGCCCCACCATTGAGTCGGAACTGCGTGTCTGTCGCGCCACCGGCCAAGGCGGTGATCGTCCATTGGTCGCCGGATTCTGTGATGACAAAATCATTGTGATCCGCATCGCCGGTGATGGTCAGGGCACCTGCGGCGGTGAGGTTCAGAGTCACCAGGCCGGCGGGAGCCAGGCGGGACTCCAGAGTTTCCAGAACGGAGGAGGGGTTGAAAGTTTTCATGGGGGGAAAGTGGCTGGTTTACCAGTGCATAGACCCCTCGGTGGCCGGAAGTATTCACCCTTTCCTGAAATTCAGCGATTTCATGAACTTTGCATGATGACTTCTGAGGTCGCCAATCCGCTGATTTCCCATGCCTCGGAGCAGTGATGGCCATGCCTCCGCGAAATCCTGGGAGACAAAGCCACGTATCTTCCCTCATACTGCCGTTTCACTTGTCATCATGAAGTCACGCCTGCTCCTATTCCTGGCCCTTGCCACCGCCACCCAGGCCGCGCCTGGAGGGAATCTGCGCTACAACCGCGACATCCGCCCCATCCTCTCCGACTACTGCTTTGCCTGCCACGGGCCGGACAAAAACCACCGCGAGGCAGATCTGCGCCTGGATGTGCGGGAGGCCGCGATCGAGATGAAGGCCATCCTGCCGGGCAAACCCGAGGAAAGCAGCCTGCTGGAGCGCATCCGGAGCCACGATGAGGATGATGTGATGCCGCCTCCGGAATCGAAAAAAACACTGACCGAGGCCCAAAAGACCCTGCTGGCCGAATGGATACGCCAGGGGGCCGAATACGAGCCTCACTGGTCCTACACACCTCTGGTTAGGCCCAATCTCCCGCTCACAAAAAAAGCCCAAGGCCATGCTAACCCGGTGGATGCCTACATTCAGGACACCCTCCAGAAAAAAGACATCTCCCCTTCCCCTCTGGCGGCACCACGCACCCTGGCGCGACGGCTCAGCCTGGACCTGGTGGGCCTGCCCCCCACGCCCGAGGAAGCGGCCGAATTTGAAAAGGCCTTTCAGATCAATCCCCAGACAGCCGTGAACACCCTGGCCACCCGGCTGATCAAGTCGCCCCACTTTGGCGAACGATGGGCGGCCTGGTGGCTGGATGTCGCGCGCTTTGCCGACACTGTCGGCTTTCATGGCGACCAGAACCAGCGCATCTTTCCCTACCGCGATTACGTCATCGCCGCCTTCAATTCTAACAAGAGGTTTGACCAGTTCACTCTCGAGCAGCTCGCGGGCGATTTGCTGCCCCATCCCACGACGGAACAGCTGGTGGCCACCGGTTTCAACCGCCTCAACATGATGACCCGCGAGGGGGGTGCCCAGCCAAAGGAATACCTGGCCAAATACCAGGCCGACCGTGTGCGCACCGTGGGCGGCACCTGGATGGGGGCCACGCTCGGCTGCGCGGAGTGTCACGACCACAAGTTCGATCCCTACACCGCCCGTGATTTCTACTCCATGTCCGCCTACTTTGCCGATGTGAAGCAGTTCGGCGTCTATGCCAGCTACGGCTACACGCCCGTCGAAGAGCTGAAGGGCTGGAGCAACGAGCACCCCTTCCCGCCCGAGATCCTGGTGGACAGCCCCTATCTGAAAGCCCGTCTGGAAAAACTGCGCAGCCAGATGCCGCAGCTCGCCCTTAGGGCCATCCAGGCCGCTCCCGCCGCGCAGGTGACTTCATGGAGCCAGGAAACACTGGCAGAGCTGGCCTGCGCACAGGATCCCTGGCAGATTCCGCCGCTGGAGGCATCCACCCGCCTGGCACCCCCGACCAAAAAAGGCGCTCCACCACCCAAACCCGCAAAGGACGCTCCGCCGCCACCGCCAGACCCTTCCACGATTACCCAGATGCCGGATGGCAGCCTCCTCATCGCCGCCAAAGCCGCACAGGCCACCACCGTCACCTTCAAGCCTGAACCAGGACGCATCGCGGCCGTGAAGATCGAGCTCCTGCCCCATGCCAGCCACCAAGACAGCCTAGAACTCTCAGGTACCGCCAATGGGCTGAGGATTGCCCCCGCCTTCAGCCATCGCCCGGCCGCTGCCGAAAAGGACAGCCCCCTGGCCGTCTTTTTCGCCGATGCGGATGTCAAAGAACCCCTTTATGCCGGCACCGTAGAAAAGCCCGGTGTGACCACCGGCTGGAAAACTTCGGCCAAACAGGCCAAGAGCAAACAGACTGCAGTCTGGCTGCTGGATGTTCCCCTGGAAGTGAAGGCTGGTGAGACCTTCACTGTCCGAATCCCCAATCACAATGCAGGCAGCCTGCGCATCTCCCTCGCCCGCATCGCCCCCCCCAGCCCGTTGGCGGAAAATTGGCAGCTTCCGCTCATGGAAGCTTTGAAGAAAGGCGACCTTAAAGATGCCACTCTCGCCCAGGCTTGGCTGCGGCAATCCGGCCAAAACCCTGAGGCCAAGACCGCCTGGCAGGGGCTTCACGACCAAGTTCTAGAATGCAATGAAGGCAAGGCCTGGACCCAGGTAACGGTGCCCATCCAGGAGCCCCTCACCATCCGCCGCCTGCCACGCGGCAACTGGATGGATGAGAGCGGTGAAATCTGCCCGCCTGCCCCGCCGCAATTCCTGACGGGTGGTTCACCCAAAGAAGGCAGCCGCCAGTCTCGTCTGGATTTGGCCAAGTGGCTGACCTCGGCCGAAAATCCCCTGACGGCCCGCACCTTCGTCAACCGCTTGTGGAAACAGTTCTTTGGCAACGGCCTCTCACAGGCCGTGGATGATCTGGGAGCCCAAGGCGAAACGCCCAGCCATCCGGAATTGCTGGATTGGCTGGCCACAGAATTTCGGGACAGCGGGTGGGACATCCAGCATCTCATGCAGCTGATCGTCACCAGCCACACCTACCTTCAGGACAGCCGCACCCGCCCGGAACTGAAGGATGCGGACCCGGGCAACCGCCTGCTCGCCTTCCAAAATCCACGCCGTCTGGAAGCCGAATTTGTACGCGACAACGCCCTCTTTGCCGCCGGTCTGCTGAATCTGGATCTCGGCGGCCCCAGCGTGAAACCTTACCAGCCTGGAGGCTACTACGAGAACCTTCAGTTCCCCAGCCGGGACTACCTGGCCAGCACCGATGACCGGCAATGGCGCAGGGGCGTTTACATGCACTGGCAGCGCACCTTCCTGCATCCCATGCTGGCCAACTTTGATGCCCCGGCCCGCGATGAATGCACCGCCACACGCAATGTCTCCAACACTCCGCAGCAGGCCCTCACCCTGCTGAATGACCCAACCTTCGTCGAAGCAGCCCGCACCCTGGCGGAAAAACTCCCTGTTGGCACGGACGCTGACCGCCTCCGAATCATCTTCCAGCGCACCTTGGCACGTCAGCCCAAGCCCGCCGAAGAAACCAGCCTCCTAGGATTCCTCAAAAGCCAGCGGGAGATCTTCCAGGCCACCCCGGAAGACGCCAAAAAACTCCTCACCACGGGCATTCGCCCAGCTCCGTCAGGCGATCTCCCAGAACTCGCCGCCTGGACCAGCCTCTGCCGCGTGGTGCTAAACCTCCACGAGACCATCACCCGCTACTGATCGCCTCAGTCGATGGATGGAAGGAGGTCGAGAACCCGGACCTCAGCGAAATGAGCTGAGGGTGGGCATTCAGAGGAGCGTGGTCATTCGCTTCGCGGCTTCGCACCTGACCGCATCCAGAATAATGCGACAAAGTCGCCTACAGTGTTTTAAAAAATGATGTAGCCCGTCTGTGCAGTGTGAATTTCTGGGCGGTTCATACCTCGTTCGATCTCTCTTCCAGAGCTTCCAAAAGCGTGTTCCCTCTCCCCCAAGAATTGGGGGATGAGGCCAAGGTGAGGGGGTGGTCGCAGCACGCAGAAAGTCCGTCCCCTAAGGCTGCCCTTTTCCCCCAAACGACGCTTCTAGTCTTCGATCTCCAATACCACTCAACCGCCCCTCACCCAAGCCCTGCTCCCCGCAAGCGGGGCGAGGGGGACGATTTTTCGCCCTCGTTTGCCGAAGTCTTGGAGAGAATTGAAAATGAATGCAATCCAGCAATCCTTCGCAATTCGAGGGTTCAATCTTTACGGTGGGTTACAATGATTTAAAACGCTCCAACTAACCAAGCGTTTCGAATCGAAGCAGAGGTGCGAGTTATACGATTAAGCCACACGACTTGGTTGAGCCTCCTGGGCCTGATACACATCCCGATGCCCCTTTCCCCAGCCGCAGAGCGGCGGCCGTATCTAAGCCGCGCCTTTCAAGGCGCGGTTTTGGCCCGAGTATCGCCTTCACTCATCGCGTCGCAGCGCGACGCCCGAACGGCCGCAATTTCACCCATCCATCACGCTAAATCGTATCACTCCCATTTTAGGCTGAATGCGATTTGGACGCCCAGAGTAGGGGGCCGGGCAAATCAGACTTTGGCTGGCGCAGGCGGTGCATCTTTGCGACCGGCTGGGGTGTAGTAGTAGCTGGCGTAATTGTAATACGTGTACTCTTTGAGGCTGGTGGAAGCGCGGTTGAGAATCACGCCGCCGACGTTGACCTGGCGCTCATACAAGGAATCGAGCGCCTTGCCGCTGAGCCGGGCCATGGTGGAAGACATGCGGACCACAAAGAGGACGGTGTCCACTTTCGGGGCAAAGCTGCCCGTGTCGTCCGCCACGAGAACAGGAGCACTGTCGAAGACGACGTAATCGTATTCAGCCCCCATCTCATGCAGCACTTCCTCAGCTTTTTTGGAAAGCAGCATCTCGGAAGTCTGGTCGAATACTTCACCACGGGCCAGCAGGTGCAGATTGCGGGTGGAGGTTTCCTGAACGGCATCACGCCAGTGGACTGTGCCACGCAGAACCTCGGTCAGACCTGGGCTGACAGGGAGCTTGAACAATTCGCTGACACCACCACGGCGCAAGTCGCAGTCTGCCAGCAGGACGCGGGCACCACCGAGGGCGAGCGTCACAGCGAGATTCGAAGTGACAGTCGTTTTGCCTTCGTTGGGAACCGCACTGGTGACCAGGATGGTCTTGGGCATTTTGCCCTGCCAGTTTTTGAAAAGAATGGACGAACGAATGTTGCGGAATGCCTCTGCGTAGAGGTGGCGCTGATCATTGGGCTGCAGCAATTGCACGTCGCCACGCTGGCGCTGATCGGGAACCTGACCCAGAACGGCCTCCCCAGGGAAAATGGACTGGAACTCACTGAAAGAGTTCATCCGGTCATCCAGATGGTCAAAGATCAGGAGGATGATGGTGCCCGCCGCCAGACCTAAAACAAGGCCAATACTGAGAGGTGTCAGCCATTGGGCGTCCGTCTTCAGGGCCAAGGAAGCATGCTCCTGCACCGCCACGTAGTCGGTCTGCACGTTCTGCAACTGCTGGAATTCCTGCACACGCTCAAACATGCGGTCATGGGCCAGCTTGGTCGCCTTGAACTCTTCCTCGAGACGTTCGTGCTGGGCCAGCTTGGACCCCAGCTCAATGGCCTCCTTTTCCTGGGCCACAATCTGCTGCTCCATACCGCGGACGCGGCGCTCCAAGTCGGCCTGCTGGCCGCGAAGCTCCTTGATGATCTCCTCCTGGAAATTGGCGAGGAGAGCTTTCTCAGACTCGATTTTTTCGTCCACATCCACCACCATCGGGTGCTGTCCCTTGAAGGACTTGAGAAGTTTCAGCCGCTCATTTTCCAATCGCAGAATGCTCTTGCGGGTTTCCAGATAATCCCGCTCGACGGAAGTGAGTCCGAGACTGTTATTGGTGGTTTCGACATTCGGTGCCGGTTTATCCGTAGGCGCCGGGGCCGCAGGGCTGCCTTGCGGAGCTGTCGTGAGAGTACGCTCACGGTTGATCATCGCCTGATCCACATCTTCCAGGGCGAGGGTGATATCGTTCAGTTCCGTCTCAAGAGACTTCTTTTTGATCTTCAGACTGATGAGGAAGGCCGCAGCCTCGTTGTTGCCATTCGTCAGGGTGACAATGTTGTTCGCTTTGCGGAAGGCCTCCAGCTTCTCCCCACGATCTTCGAGTTCCTTGCTCTTTTTAACCACCGTCTCGGTGAAAGTGTTCAGGGCGCGCTCCAATCCCTGTTCGCGGATCTGCTGGCGGAAGGAGACAAACTCATCCAGCAGAGCTTCGAGGAAAATCTGCGTGTACTTCTGCTCTGCACCGATGGCAAAGACGTTAAAAATGGCCGAACCACGGGTCTGGCTCACCTTAATTTCCACCTCGGAGTCCTTGAGGTCCGGATGCAAGGCCTGCACGCGGGTAAGGGTGCGCTTCTTCAGATCGGCACTTTCCAGAGTCTCAGTGATTGTCCCGTAGAAGTCCTGCATGGTCTCCTGCCAGTTCAGATCCCCCTGTGCCACCATGCGGCCACCGGCAACCAGCTTGGCCAGCGAGGTGTAGTTCACCGGCTTGTTCATGATCTGCAATGCCGCAATGCAAACCCCGATGCTCGCAGTCAGCAAAAGGAACCACCAGCGGCGGGCCAACAGCAGGCGGTAGCGCTGAAACTTGGCCGAAGTCTCATGAATCCGGTTCAGGTTGGTGGACGGGTTCTGCCCAGGCAGAGCCAAGTTGGCATCCAGAGGGTTCGGAGGAGGATTGTTCACGGCAAAAAGAGAGAGTCATCTGCAGTGGCAGATGCACGGACGTGCATGTTGCCACGCCAAAGCGGCCTTTGCATTCGAAAGTTCAGGACACGCACAAGTTCAAAAAGACCCTATATCTAACCAGCGAGGGCCTTAGAAGTTCACTTTTTTCTCGTCCACGATGATCACATCGTTTTTGCGAAGGTAAACGTCGTAGTCGAGGTTTCCCTGGCGCATAATGCTGTCCAGATTCACCAGAATGGTCTTGTTGCCCTGGGCGGTCTTGCGCACCAGCTTGACCTTCTGAGGATTCGCAAACTGGGCAAAGCCGCCAGCACGGAGAATCGCCTGGCTGATGGTGATGTCCTCGTCC
This sequence comes from Verrucomicrobiota bacterium, assembly GCA_040386955.1. Classification (GTDB taxonomy): domain Bacteria; phylum Verrucomicrobiota; class Verrucomicrobiia; order Verrucomicrobiales; family Verrucomicrobiaceae; genus Prosthecobacter. Next base: position 82,941 of record JAZKER010000007.1, on the reverse strand, counting down.
TGAGGCAACTCGTATTTGCCCTGGCGGAGCACCTGACCATACACCGTGAAGAAATCGATTTCAGAGCTGCCATAGCGCACACGGGCGTTTGGATCGTCCTGACGCTTGAGGTCAATGGACACCACGACGGTGGCGGAATTGTAGTAGTTCTGCTCGAGACGGCGCTTCACTTCAAAAGCAAGCTGGCGGCAGGTGCGGCCAGCGGCTTTGACGAGGCCGATGTGCGGAGCCGTCACTTCCCCCGTGGCACCCACGCGCATTTGCTGGGGTTCACGGCGATCTTCCACCACGCGCATGCTGATGAGATCTCCAGACTCGATGATTTGGGTGTCATCGAGGACATCCATCGAATTGAGAACGGCGGCAGAACGGGCCACATCGCCCGTTGGGGCAGGTGTTGGCGCGGCAGCGCGGCGCTCGTCAATCTCACGAAAACCCGGATCCTGCGCCAGAGAAAAACCGGCGGAAGCGATAAGAAGAAAAACGCAGGTGTGAAATACAGACATGGCAGTCAGGTAAAGTAATCGAACGGGCGAGAAATGCAGCCCGAAACAGATCAGAAGTTGTAATTGACGCCCAGAATGACGCGGTTCTGCTCAAAGTCTTGGAAGTCGTAGGCAGGTCCGGTCGTGACATCGGTGATGTAATACCGATAACCCAGGGACACGTTGCACTTCGGTGAAAGCACATAGGTCAGGTCAAAGTTAAATGCGTGCTGGTCGAAATTGCCACGGGTGGCAAACTCGCCCGCCGCGTCCGTATCGGTGCGACCAAAGTGATAACCGGCACCCAGACTGATTTTGGAGGACAGGCGGTGAGCGACGTGAAAGTCGAGACCATACTGGCTGAGATCCTGAGCATAGGCACCGCCTGAGGCTTCAGCCTGCTCGTAATAACCGCTGATGGAGATGCGGCTGCCCTTCCAGGCGATGACCGAAAGGCCATAGTTGATGTAGTCAGAGGTGATGTAGTTCGACGTGACGTTCAGCGAAGACTCATGACCAAAGGACAGGGACTGGCTAACGCGGGAGTTCAGCTGGTTGCTGATGGTGACGCCGTAGTAGAAGTCGCTGAGATCGGAGTTGTCTTCGTTGGTCAGAGGGGTGCCAGGAGCGACACCGATTCGTGGGAAGAAATTGGAACCCGCAGCACGACGGACATCATCAAACTCAAAGTTCTGGTAACCAGCCGCCAGACGGATGTAGGTGGTGTCACCCACTGGCAGAACAAAGAAACCGCCAAAATTGCTGAGCGTGCCGTCGTTGTTGAAGCCGCCATTGTAAAGGAGGCTGGTGATGCCACCTTCGACGCCAGCCACCCAGCTGCCTGTGGGACTGTAGCTGAGGGAACCGTGGAGGGAATCCGTGGTGCGTCCAAAGTTCTGGGAATCATTGACGGCGTCCACGGCACCTTCTTCAGCTTCTTCAAGAGGATCGGCAAAAGAATGCATGTAGTTGAGGGCCAGCGTCCAATCGGAGTTGATGCGCCAGTTGGCGGCCACCCCGGTGTCATTCTGAAACACCCCAAACACCTGGTTTTGAGTCAGGGCGAAGTCATTGCGGACAGCCGGACGAACGGAAGTGCGATTGTAAACCGTGATGAACACCGGACCTGCCTTGATATCAAAGGCGATGGTGCTGCCTGGAAGCACGTTCAGCACAAAGTCGCCGCCGCCGTAAGGGGCGAGATCGGGATTGTCGAAGTAGTGGTCAAACCCGATGGCCGTCGAAAGGGACAGGCGATTGTTTTGGGTGATCTGATAATTGGCATCAATGTTCAGCAAAGTGGTGCTGATGACATCCGACTGAGGGTCGGTGCCTGAGCGATTGACGTTGTCGTTGTATTCAAAACCCTGGTAGAGGCCAAAACCGACGTTGATCGGCCCCACCTTGACGTTTCGGCGACCGTTCAAAAACGGATCTGAAACGTAGGTCGGCGCGAAGAAGCCTGTCGGCGAAGTGTATTGGCCAGCGTAGTTGGTGTAGTCACCCACCGTGCGGGCCGAATAGGCGGCACCACCGCTGCGGACAGATGGACGGGCGATCTCACGGGCAGCCTGATAATCAGTGGAGCGCTGCCCCATGCCATCCTCTTCGTTGGAGCGATAAACGCCGCTCTTATAATCATAGGTCACATCGCCATCACGAGTGCCAGAATTCGTGGCCGCGCGTTCTGCCTTTTGGCGGGCGCGAAGGTCATCGAAAAACAAGCCCGTCTGTGTGGGGGAGGCACCATACTGAGCCAGAGCAGAAGAAAGTCCCATCAACTGCACGCCGCCTAATGCGATGGCGATCAACAAAGAGCGGTGAGGACGGGGTGAGCGGGCTGTCATACGTGAGGGAAAGGCGGAGATTGGGGGGATAAATTCCGATTCGCTAAAAAGTGATAAAAGCAACTGTGATGCCGCTTGTCTATCCTAAAAACGACCTTTGAAGCGAAGAGAATGTTTCAAATATCACTTTTTTACCACTTGGAGCCTCATTCAAACGTGTTGAGCCTCAGGTAAATTTCCTGATTTTTCATTCTTTGATCAGGATTAATGCAATACCGAGGGTTCAATGATACCCGCTTCCAGCCATCGCTGGCGGGCAAGCGCACCTCGTGTATCCCCGAAGTCGAGCTCGAGCTGAATGTCTCCCTGACGGCTTGACAGCAAATCCCGACGACGAACGAGCGATCCATTATCCGTGTGGATCACTTGCTTGAGATGGCGAATGAGACGGGAGATCTTATTGTGACGCTGTTGGTTCATAAGCATTAAGTATTGAAAGAAATAGTTCTTTTGAACACACATGCAATAAATCATTTGAACAGTAGTCACATTTATTTCAAATCATGCCTTCTTCGTTGACGATTTTGGGCGTTTCGGCTCTGTCTGGCCATGCCAAATTCCAAGACCCGACTGACGATCCCTGAATACGCGATGGCACTGGCCCACGTGGCCAGCCTGCGATCTGAGGACCCCTTTCGCAAAGTCGGTGCTGTGGCCATTGATTATGACAACCGTGTCATTGGCACCGCCTACAACGGCCTGGCCCCTGGCTATAACGCGGATCCAGAATTTTGGATCGACCGCGATGACCGCCGCAAATACATGCTCCATGCGGAGGTGAACCTGTGCAGCCTGTTCACCCGTGGCAATGTGAAGCTGGTGGCCTGCACGACCAAACCCTGCACGAGCTGCATGCAGATGCTCTGCGCCTACGGCATCAAGGAAGTTTACTATCGCGATGACTACCCGGAATCCGAGGCCGATGCGATTGCCAGCCGTTACAGCATTCAACTGGTTCAGCTAACCGACTATCCGCAGGTGGTCTCCCCTTTCGACCAGTCACCGGACTGATTGCCCTTCGGCTTTCAGGCGGGCGAAATACCGGTGGCAGACACCCACTTTCCTCGGGTGACGATGCGCTCCCAACGGATGCCCAAGGCAGTGGCCACGGCCAGGCATGGGGTGGCCTGGGTTTTTAAAATGCCAGAAACCATGAGTGTGCCGCCTGGCTTCACGGCACGGACAATCTGGGGAAACCCTGCCTCCAGGATGTCGTAAAAGATGTTGGCAATGACGATGTCGTATTGCTCGCGGGCCTTCCACTTCAGGATGTCGGTTTCGGTAAACTTGATGTCCGGGGTGCCATTGCGGTTGGCATTGTCCACAGAGACTTCCACGGCTTTGGGATCAAAATCGCAGCCCCAGATTTTCGTGGCCCCGAGTTTGGCAGCGGCGATGGCGAGGATGCCGCTTCCGCAACCCAGATCGGCCATTTTCCAGGGACGTCCCTGAAGGGGAGCAGCAGCATCCACCAGCATGCGCAGCACGGTGGCCGTCGTGGCATGGTGGCCCGTGCCGAAAGCCATGTCTGCAGGGATGCCGATGACTTCTTTTCCGGCGTGCTCCGACTGGGCTTTTTTGAGTTCAGCCGCTGTGCGGGCGCTGCAAATGACCAGCTTGCCTCGCACCTGGATGGGGGGCATGGCACCGGCAGAAAGGGCTGCCCAGTTGCGGTTTTTGATTTCACGGACGCTGCCGCCGAACATCTTCTGCACCGCCAGGACTTCCTTGCGTTTCTCTGCATAGGCTTCCACGCGGATCGTGGTTCGCCCGGGAACGGTGGTGATGACCAAATTCAGGGCGGCATTACCTGCGAAACGTTCCTCCCAGGCATCGCTCCATTTTTCCGACGACAGCTTGGACCAAACGAACATGAAAATAGAGGAATTGGCTGAGGGTGCCTTCCAGTTCTTTGTTAGTTAGAACTGGAGCGGGTGACGCGATTCGAACGCGCGACATCTTCCTTGGCAAGGAAGTGCTCTACCACTGAGCTACACCCGCTTTTTGCTGGGCCGTGATTCTGGACCAGATCCTGAGGGATGCAAACTGAAAATGCATCTTTTTGCGTTTTTCCCGTGTTTTTGAGCTCAAATTACTGTTTTGCCCCCCTTTTTCCGCTCATTTGCTGTGTTTTGCGGATTCACCGATTCCTCAAACCATTAAACAAAGGCCAAAAACACCCTGGAATGCTGCCGAGCAGGACCTTCCAGCCAATATTCCTGCTGGCACGCAGGCTGAGAGCCGCCATCATAAGGGCACATGGCCCCCCGCAAAGAAGTCACTTTATCGCTGCTCAGCTTCATCCTCCTCGTGGCGCTGGCCTTGGGCCTGGCCTACTTTTATCGTGCTTACAGCCTGGGCTTTCGCCCGATGCACACCGATGAGGCGATCCTGGGCATCAAGCTGGGAGAATTCTGGAACAGCGGCCATTTTCAGTATGATCCCAAGGACTTTCACGGTCCGGCGCTCCATCAGGTGAGCATTCTATGGGGCAAATTGGCGGGCTGGGCTTCCCCAGACACCTGGACGGAGGCCAATCTGCGAATGGTGGCGGCCCTCTGTGGCCTCGGTGTCCTGATGACGGTGCTGCTGTTTGCCGATGCGCTGGGGCGCTATGGCACGGTGGTGGCCATGCTGCTGACGGCCGTTTCCCCCATGATGGTTTATTACAGCCGCTACTTCATCATGGAGATGCTGCTGGTGCTGCTGGTTTCCCTGACCTTGGGCTGCTTCTGGCGTTACTCCCAGGGGGGAAGCCGGCTCTGGCTGATTCTCGGGGGCTGTGCGCTAGGCTTTCAGCATGCGACGAAGGAAACCTTTGTCCTCAATGTCGGAGCAGCCCTGGTGGGTTGGTTTGTGGCCCGCGCCCTGGTGGGTGAGTTCACCCCTCGCAAAGGCAACAGCATGAGCCTGGGACCATCCCGGACCAAAAACAGACCCGCACGTCCCTGGCTGTGGGTGGTGCTGCCTGCCATTTTGGTTTCTGTGGCAGCCTTTTCCAATGGCTTCCGTGATTGGCATGGCGTCGCCGACAGCTTCACCACCTACATCAGCTACCTGGAGCGCAGCGGCGGCAGCGGCCATGAGAAGCCCTGGCATTATTACCTGATGCTGCTGGTCTGGCACAAGGATACCCTGGTCTGGTCGGAGGCGCTCATCGTGGGCCTGGCCGTCGTCGGGATGGGATATTCCGTGGTCGGCGAATTCAAAAACACAGGAAAACAGGCCTTTCTGGTCTTCCTCTCCGTTTACAGCCTGGTCCTGCTGGGCGGCTATTCCGTGCTCAGCTACAAGACTCCCTGGTCCATCCTCAGTGTCCAGCATTCGCTTACCCTGCTCGCAGGAGTGGGTGCCATGGCGATTTGGACAGCGGTGCCAGGCCGGGTGATGCGGATGCTCTTCAACCTCGCTCTTGCAGCGGGCCTGTATCACCTGTGCGACCAGTCCATCCGGCTGACAGGGACGCATCAGAACCCGCAGTTTGAATATTCGGCGGATCCCCGCAATCCCTATGCCTACGCACACACGCAGAAGAGCCTGCTGAAAATGATGGGCGAGGTGAAAACCTATGTGGATGCCCGCAAAGACGTGACCAAAATCCAGGTCATCACCCGGGATGCAGGCTGGCCCCTGCCCTGGTACTGGCGCACCTGGAAAAATGTGGGCTATCAGGACAAGGTGCCTGCGGCTTTGGATGCCGATGTGATCGTGGCAGACACTGAGTTTTACGATGAGGTGAAGTCCAAGATCCAGGCCGGTGAATACAGCGAGCACTACCCCTACGGCCTGCGGCCCGGCATCATCCTGACCCTCTTCCTGCGCAAAGCGGCCCCGGAGCCAACCCAGGTACCAGAGACGCCTCCGGCTGCCCCATCGCCCACAGCCCCTGCCCCCTCCATGAGCCCCCCGGAGGGCACCATCTCCCTGCCCCCCTCCTTTTCCCCAACTCTGCCTGCATTCCCGGGCAGCCTGATCCTGCGGCCATGACGGAGTACCATCGTTTCTCACATGATGCGATGGCCACCACCTTTGAGGTCATCATCGCCCAGGGGGATGTGGATGCGGTCTATGCAGCCCAGGCGGCCCAGGCGGTCTTTGCAGAGATTGACCGTCTGGAGGATGAGCTGAGCCGTTTCCGCCCAGGGAGTGACGTGGCGCGGCTGAACCAGCTGCGCGCCGGAGAATGCGTGTCCGTTTCCCTGGCGGCGTGGGACTGCCTCAGCCTGGCCAAAACCGTGCATGAAGAAACGCATGGAGCCTTTGACATCACCATCGGTCCGCTGATGCACCTCTGGCGCAATGCCGAGGGCAATCTGGTGGAGCCGGAGGCGGAGCGCCTGGCACTCGCCCGCCACAGCGTCGGCAGCCAGCTGTTTGAACTCTGTGAAGAAGGTTTTCTCGTTCGGGTGCTGGCAGACCACATGATTTTCGACCTGGGAGCCGTGGGCAAAGGCTATGCGCTGGACCAGGCCGTGCAGGTGCTGCAGGACTGGAGCATCACCCGTGCCTTTTTGAATGCGGGAGACAGCACGCTGCTGGCCCTGGAAAGTCCCGAGGGCGAAGAGACCTGGGCCGTGACGCTGGCGGATGAAGCCCAGGAGAGAAAGCTGAAGGACCGCGCCCTCAGCGGCAGCGGCTTCATGGTCAAAGGTGCCCACATCATGAATCCGCGCACGCTGACGCCCGTGCCCATCCAGGGGAAACGCAGCTATGCCCTGGCCCCCACCGCCGCGCTTTCGGACGCCCTTTCCACCGCCTTTATGGTGATGAGCCCTGACGAGATCAGGACACTGTGCGAACGCTGTCCTGAAGTCGAGTGGCTGGAGATTTGAGCCGCCCCGCAGAGGTCACTTCTTCACGGCATCCCAGACACGGGTGTACTTCGCCAGATCCGCTCCCAGATCCTGGATGACCTCGCTCCTGGCCTTGATGTCTTCCGGAATGGTCACCGCCGGATTTTGCAGGAACTCCGGACTCACTTTTTTCAGTGCTTCCAGGTTGGGGCAAAGGTAGCCCATCCACTCCATGTTCTGCGCCGCGATGTCAGGCTCGAGAAGGAAGTTGATGAAGGCATGGGCCAGGGCTGGCTGCTGTGCCGTCTTTGGAATCACCATCTCATCGCAGCTCATCGTCACCCCCTGCTGGGGAATCAGCAGGCGGACTTTGCTGTTCTCCTGGGCCACCTGAAACAGGTCGCCGCTATAACCATGGACGAGCAGGAACTCGCCCGAGTCGAGCCCCGCCTTGTAGCCTTCGTTGTCAAACTTGGCGATGTTGGGCTTCCATCTCAGCAACACGTCACGGGCTTCCTGAAGCTGTTTTTCATCACGGGTATTGATGCTGTAGCCCAGACTTTTCAGCGCGGCCCCGATGGTCTCGCGCATGTCATCCAGCAGCGTCATGCGACCGGCCAGGGACTGGTGCTCAAAGACCTTCCAAGTGTCTGGATCTGCGGGCAGCTTGTCCTTGCGGCAGGCCAGGATGGCATAGCCCACCGTGTAGGGCACGCTGCGCTTCATGCGGCGGTCATGGATCTTTTCCAGGACCGATGGATCGACATGCTTCATGTTAGGCAGCAGGGCGCTGTCGAGGTCCAGCAGCATGCTCTCCGTCTCCATCACCTGGATCATGTAGCTGGTGGGAAAGATCACATCGTAACCGGAGGCCCCTGCCTTCAGCTTGGCAAACATCGCCTCGTTCGAATCGAAGGTGTCCACCACCACCTTGCAGCCATGCTTCTCTTCGAACTTCTCCACGGCCTCAGGCGAGACATAGTCGGCCCAGGTATAAACATGCAGGGTCTCGGCTGCGGCCAGAGGCAGCGCCGCGATCAGGATCAGGAACAGCTTCATCATCCTGGGATGAAACGCGGTCCGCGCCAGACGGCAAGTGAATGCAAAACAAAAAGGGCTGCACCGCCCGGTTTTGTCGGAGGGTGCAGCCCTAAAATGCAGCCTGCTATTTGAACATGGCGTTCGCCTTGTCCCCACCGCTGAGGACGTAGGCGAGGAGGTCCAGAATCTCTTCCTTCTTCAGCATGGCCAGCAGCATCGGGGGCATCGGAGAGACCTTGCTCGGCTCGATGCTTTTCACCTCTTTGCGGTCCACATTGGTGCGTTGGTTCGGGTCGCTGAGGTCTGTGTTCAGGGTGACGCTGTCACCGCTGAGATTGACCACGACACCGCTGAACACTTCACCATTGTTCTTGGTGACCACGATGGGGGCAAACTGCTCGTTGATCTCCTTGCTTGGATTGATGATCTGATCCAGCAGGTCGTGCGGGCTGTAACGTCCGCCTGCACCCGTGAGGTCCGGACCATTCATGCCGCCGGCATTGCCAAAACGGTGGCAGGCATAGCAGGCGGCTGCACCGAACATTTTGCGGCCATTGTCGAAGTCCCGGCCCTTCATGCCGGTCTTCGTGGCGGCGCTGAGTTCCTCCAAGGTCCACATGGTGGGCGTGCGGCCGACCAGCATGGCACCGACGTTTTCGATGGCAGATTTGCGCTCCGGCTTTTTGGCGATGAGGGCGGCAAGCTGGGTCTTCTCCGCCTCCGTAAAGGTGGCGAGGCTGTCATTGCGGATGAACTCGATGAACTTGTCAAAGCTCGCGCCGCCTTTGTAGTTGGCCGCTTTCAGGAACCACTCGAGCTGGGCCGTGCGCAGCTCCGGCGTCCAGCCTGCCTTCAGCATGCGGAGGCTGCGGGCGAATTCCATCTGGGGCTCCTGGCTGTCTGCCGCTGCAATGAGGGCCATGCCTTTGGCGGCGGTGTTCGGTGCCTGGAGATAGGCCAGGGTTTCGCACAGCAGCCAGTTCAGCTCAAAGCTCTCGGCCGGAAAAGCAGGGTCCAGTTTGGCAATGATGGCATCTACAGAGGCCTGATCCGGATTGCCAAAACGATGGAGGATGATCTGGGTGAGGCGCACGTAAGTGAGACGCTGTTCAGCCGAGAGGCTGGCCCAATCGAGCTTCAGCATAGCCGCCAACATCTTGTCGCGGCTGGCGGTATTGATGGCCGCGCCTTCCGCGCGATGCCCCACACTGCTTCCCGTCACACGGGCCATGGCCAGCAAGGCTTCCAACTGGCGGCCAGCATCGGACTCTGCGAGGGCCTTGGCTTCCCACTCCGCCACGGGCTGGTGCTCCAGGACCACGCGTGCGGCAGTGCGGATGAAACGGTCCTTGTGGTTCAGGTGCGGCCAGGCTGCCGCCACCGCTTTGGGGTCCTGCTTGCCATGATAAGCCTCGAGCTGATGACGCAGGCTACGTTCAGGCGTGGTCTTGGCCGTCATGTCCACAGGGGAGGTGTCCTCACTGCCCACGTAAGTGACCCGGTAGAGACCCGACTGCACACGGCGACCGCCGATGGCGAAGTACATGGCCCCATCTTTCGGATGAACGATGGCATCCGTCAGCGGCAGCGGCGAACCTGTGATGAAGTCTTCCTTGACCGCGCTGTAGGTGGAGCCGTCTTCCTTCAGATGCACGGCATAGAGTTTCCCCCAGCTCCAGTCCATGATGTAATAGGCCTTCTGATACTTGGCAGGAAACTTTGCCCCATAACCAAAAGTGGTACCGGTGGGGGAACCTGGGCCGATGTTCAGCGTGGCCGGCAGATTGTCCGCGTAGAACTCAGGATACTTCCCTGCCCCGTTGCGCCAGCCATATTCACCACCGCTGACGACGTGATTCACACGGGTCGGGCGGTACCACGGCGTGTTAAAATCATACTCCATATCCGCATCATAGGTGAAAAGTTCACCATCGCTGTTGAGGCCCGCGTCATAGATGTTGCGGAAGCCGGAAGCAAAGATCTCAAACTGCTTACCGTCCGGGGACACGCGGTAGATGATGCCGCCTGGGGCCAGCACATGGCGGTTGTGACCACGGCCATCCGGCATGCGTGGCAGCAGATGATCGTCCCCCCAGACTTTCGGCACAGGAGAACTCGCGGGCGTGCCGGTGATCGGGCCTTCGTTGAGCACGGCATTGTTGCCGGTAATGAGATAAAGGGCCTTGCCATCCGGCGTGGGCAGCACGGCATGCACGCCGTGGTCGCTTTTAGAATCAAAGGCGCGCAGCAGTTCCACCTTGTCCAGTTGGTCGTCCGCATCGCTGTCGGAAATGCGGTAGAGGCCGCTCTGGGTCTTCTGTTCGTAATCATTCACACCGGCGTAGAGGGCGCCAAAGGCAAAGACCATGCCGTTGATGGCGCGGATGTTGACTGGCACCTTCTGCACGTCCTCAGGCTTCAGCACCTGGCCGACCGCAGGCGGGGCAAAGCGGTAAAGATCGCCATACTGGTCACTCACATAAATGCGCCCCTTGTCGTCATTGCAGAGGGCTACCCAGGAACCCTGCTCACCGCCAGGAACAGAGTACAGGAGCTCCACCTTGAAGTCTTTGGCAGCCTTGATCCGGGCCACGGGTGTCGCCTTGTTTTCACCGATGGCAGGGCCGACTGCATCGGGCCGACGTGCCTTGGCCGGTGCTGCCGCTGCTTTGTCCTTGCCAGCGCCTTTGCCTTTGGCTGGAGGACCTTTCTTGGCCGCTGCGGCAGGTTTTTCGATTCTCTGCGCATCATTGGGGATGTCTGCCTTCGCGAAGGAAAGCTTCCCGCCCTCAGGCAGCTCTTTGAACATCACACCCTTGATCTGCACCTGCATGGCGGGGCCACGATGAATCTGGAAAGCCAGCAGACCGGCCAGGGACAGCGCCTTTTCCTCATGATCCACGAGGTCAATGGTGACTTTGCCATTGAGCTTGTGGATGAGGTGGTTCCCCTGGGCGATGACGGTGTATTCATTCCACTGGGCCACATCGGCGGCCACCGGATCGCGCTCGGCCACCAGCCACTTGCCCCCCTGCGGATCAATGACCACGCTCTGGCCATTCTGGCAGATGATGCCGCGCCCGCGCTCCTCATACACCATCGCATTGTTAGGTGCGGCGGGATGGATGTCACACTGATAACCCCCGACGGACCATTTGCCCACTTCGGTCAGCTCCTTGCTGCGGTATTGGATGCCCGTGTTGTTGCCGGTGACCTTCACCTGCACGCGGAGTTCGAAGTTTTTCACTTCGCCACCGCGCCAGATGAGAAACTGGTTGTAGGCGAGCTGTTCGGGCCCGGTGGTCTTGCCAGTGATGCAGCCGTCTTCGACGGTCCATAGTTCAGGGTTGCCCTCCCAGCCAGTGAGGTCCTTGCCGTTGAACAACGGACGAAATCCTTCCTGGGCCTGGACTGCAGAGAGTCCGAAGGCACCCAGGGCGAGGGTCAATAATACGGTCAGTTTCATGGTGGTTGGAGGCACGGCGGCGTGCATGGTTGCGCCATTTGAAACGTCATCTTTCACCAAAACCCACGGCAAAAGATGTGTCTAATTCGGCAATCGAGCATCCGCAGCCTGGCCTAACCGGGCCTTTAGAAAGCTGCGCATGGCATAGCGGAGCAACTGGGAACTGGGGCCGTGCTGAGGATAGTCAAAGGCATGGGTGGCCCAGGGCAGGTCCAGGAAATGATGCGCCACCCCTTTCTGCCGCAAATGCTCTGCCAGACGCCGGCTTTGCAACTGCCAGACCAGAATGTCACGCTGCCCATGCACCAGCAGCATGGGAGGACAGGCCGCGTCTGCCGTCAGCGTGGCCGATGCGGACTGATAAAGCTCCGGCAGAGCCTCAGGATCTCCACCCATGTATTGGCGGATGAGCTTGAAGGAATCCAGCACGTCATCAGGATCCGCAAAATGGCGGGCAAAAACCATGTCAGCAGGCGCATAGAGGCTGATCACGCCACGGATCGCCGGATCCCGCAACTGCACGGCTGCGGCGGTGGCGATCTGGCCACCCGCGCTGCGGCCCAGCAATACGATGCGGCTGGCATCCACATGCCATTCCGCCGCGTGGGCCTTCACGTACGCCAGGGCATCCCTGACATCCTCCAAAGGCGCTGGCCAGGTCCATTTCGGAGCCAGACGATACTCCAGCGAGACCACGGCATACCCTTCCGCCGCCCATTGGCTACTCCATTCAGGAAACTCCTCGGCGGAGCCATTTTGCCAGCCCCCACCGTGGATGACGAGAATGACCGGGGCTGGCTGAGGCCGGTCTGAAGCTGCCGGAAAAAGAAGCAGCCGCCTGGAAACCCCCGCTACCGCATCGGGCAACCGATGTTCAGCAGGAGTGACGCGGGCAACGCCAAAGCCTAACCAAAGATCTTTCAACGAAAGTGGCAGCCCCGATTCGGCATGACCAAAGGCTGCCGTCATTTGGGAAGGAAGATCCCTGGCCAGCAGCAGGGCCGTCAGCAGCGGGGTCAGCAAAACAAGGGTCGCCGTGGTGGCCAGTACGGTCGCCATCACCTCCTTGCCCCGCCAACACCCGATAGCCAGCAAGGCCGTCAGAACGGCCAGACGGTGACCATACTCCCCCACGATGAGCGTCGCCTTCCAAAACCACAAGGTTTGGAAAGTGACAAGCAGGGGCAGCGGGAACAGCAGGCTGAAGAAGGCCAGGGTGAGACGCAACATCGGCTGAGAATGCGTGCCTCAGCCAACCCCGGTTTCAAAAAAACACAGGCCCAACTTGCCAATCAGCGATGCTCGATCACGACAGCCGGCTCAAAGCGCACCTTGGGCAGGCTGGCATAACGGTCATCCGGATGACGGTAACCGGCAGGGCAGAGCACGGCCGTCGTCCAGCCCTGGACATCCAGACCGAGAATTTCATCAAACTTGGCAGGCACAAAACCCTCCATCGGGCAGGTATCCACCCCGTGCAGCGCGGCAGCCAGCATGAACTGCCCCAGAGCAATGTAGGACTGGAGTTTGGCCCACTGTTCCAGCCCGCCCTGGGCCTCCAGCCCGTCGCGGAAGCCTGTCAGCATCTTGCGAAAACCCATGAGCGCATCCGGCGTGCCACCGCGCACTTCGGCCATGCGCATGAGGTTGGCATCGATGTGCGACTCCGGCATCACTTTCGGCACCGCCATGACGACGAGGTGGGAGGAATCCGCCACTTGGCGCTGATTCCACGCATGCGCCACCAGCCGCTCCCTCAATGAAGCATCCTGGATGACAATAAATTTCCAGGGCTGCAGCCCAAAGCTGGAAGGCGTGAGCACCAGTGAATCTTCCAGGGTTTGCCAAGTGTCTGCCGGGATCTTTTTGGCGGGATCAAAAACCTTGCAGGCATAGCGCCAGTTGAGGGCGGAAAGGATGTCGGACGGGGTGCTCATGAGATGTTCAGGTCTGTGCCTGCTGCCCTTCACAGGTCAAACAGGAAGTCTTGCCAAAAAGCATTCTTCAATCCGGCTGCACTTAAACGCCGGGAGAATGCGCCTTCGGGTCAAGCTGCTTGTACACGCCGAAATCGTGGTAAAAGTAACGTTTGGCAATTTTGTACATCCAGTGTTTCTCGGGGATCTCCTCCTCTTCGCGCCACTGGCTGGTGCGGGGCGTCATGGCCTCAATCTCGGCCATGGCAGTCTGCCGGATGGTCGTGTCCTTGGCCCCATGCTTGAGGGCCAGGTTTTTGACCAGGTCCGGGCGCTCAAGCACGATGCAGCCACGGGTATGCTGGGCGGCAGTTTCACGGAAATCTTTGAGAAAGCCGGACTCATTGAAGACATCGAAAATATCGCGGTCCGTGCGGATGTTTTCGGTGGCAAACTGGATGATCGGGCAGGGCTCGAGACCGCCGGTGGGCCCGATGTGGTGGCTGATCCCCGTGGCCATGGGGCAGAGCGCCTTGCCATTGTGGTCATAGTAGGCATCCACAATGGCGATGGGCATCTCCGCACGCATGCTGGTGACGAAACGGCGCACCTGGGTGATCTGTTCCGGAGTCAGCGCCAGCTGGTCATTGATCTTCGGGCCCACGGGCCGGTAGGTGTGGTACCAGGTGTAGTGGACGCCCATATCAATGAGCTTTTGCAGCCACTCGCGGGTGAGCAGGTCATGGATGTTGGTCTGGCAGAGGCTGGTGGCCACTCCGGTCATGAGTTTGGCATCCAGGCAGTTTTGCAGGCCGCGAAGGGTCTTGTTCAGCACATCCTTTTTACCGCGACGCTCATCACTGACCGTGCTGTTGCCCTCCACACTGACGAGAGGTGTGGCATTGCCCAGCTTGCGCAGAGCCTCGGCAGTCTTCGCCGTGATGAACTGGCCGTTGGTAAAGATCTGGAAGTAGCAATCGGGATGCATCGCCAGAAGGTCCAGGAGTTCTGGATGCATGAAGGGCTCCCCGCCCAGAAGGCCGAAGAAGGCATTCCCATGCTTCTTGGCGTCGTTGATGATCTTGTTGAGCTCATCCAGGCTGATGGCCTCCCGCGGCTTGTCCACATCCACCCAGCAGCCTTGGCAGCGCAGGTTGCAGGAATTCAGAATGGAAATGTAGAGAAATGGCGGAAAGTAGGTCCCCTGCTCCATGCGCTTTTTGAAAAGCAGAACTGAACGCGCGCCTTTGTAACCAAAGTTCCAGGCGATCTTCGTGAGACACTTGGGGTCCACGGTGCGCAGCATGCGGGAGGTAAGAGAGAAAATCATCTGAAGAGGAATACGAACAGAAATGGGAACTGGCAGAGGTAACGCTGCCACGGCACGGGTTCATGACGGCAATTGCACGAATTTCGTCTCTCGCCCTGACCGGAGGGATGCCCCATCTTAAGGCCGAAAAGACAAAAGGCAGCCGGGAAAGGCTGCCTTTTGAAAAGTGATCTTGGAGGAGGCTTAGCGGCTCTGCGGCATCATGGAGCCGTAGCGGGCGTTGCCTTCCCACTTGGGTGGCCGGTTCCAGGGCAGACTGCTGTCGCCGACAGCCGGAGGGGGAACCCGCTCGCGGCGTTTGGGCTTGTCTGAAGAAGAACAGGATGCAAGCACCTGGACCATGGCCAGTGCGAGCAGAGTCTGAAGGATGAAACGGGGGTTCATGAACTCAAACTACGCACGTTTTTTGATTACTGATACAGGTTTTCCAAAATGACACGATCACCAGGAGCGATCGTCATTCCTTCAGCGAGCGTATCAGGGAGAATGTTGGCAATCGTGCGGTTTCCCTGGATGGAGACAATGCTCAGCTTGCCCACGGTCTGGGTGCCACGGGTAACCAGCAGCTTGGTTGCTTCGGTGATGCCTTTGCTCTGGCCGGCATTCACCACCACAAAACCCCAGTCGCTGTTCACGGCGACCACCTGGGCGGTGAGGCCATTGCGCTCAAAGGATTTTTTGCGGTCTTCGATCTTGCGAACGAGATCGTCCAGACCTTTGCGGGCTTCGACAACCTTCACTTCTTCGGCGTCCACTTCCTTCTTTTTCAGTTCTGCGGCGACCTGAAGTTCAGCAACGGCCTTCTTGATGTTGTTCTTGTCTTCTTCCAGGGTTTCTGGCTTCACGCCCTGAGGAAGCTTGGCCAGCTTGGTTTTGAGCTCATCAAGCTTCTTGTTGCGGGTGTTCAGGTCTTCCTGGGTGCGCTTGGTGTCGTTGTCAGCCTGGGTGATCTTCAGCTTCTGGGATTTGACCTTTTCAGCCTCGACATCGATTTCCTGCTTCACCGCATCCACGTTGTTGGAGACGTCGGTGACTTGTTTGACGATGGCGGTCGCGGCATTCAGCTCGCTCTGCACTTTAATATTGGTGGTAGAGACGCTCTGACGGACAGTGACGAACGCCCGGCCATTCTGATAGGCAAAGAAAGAGGCGACGAGGATGACGACCGCGCTGAGGATGAAGAGGACTTTGGTCATTGGGGAGGAGTAAAAAAGTGGCCTGAGGGGTAACGGTAAAACCAGAAACCCAGTTCTTAGTTGGCAGGGGCGGGTGCGGGTGCTGGGGCAAACGGATCAGTCGCAGGAGCTGCCGGAGTTGCAGGTGCGGCTGGGGCCGCAGGAGCTGCGGGTGCGCCAAAGGGATCAGAACTCATCGGGGCTGCGGGAGCGGCTGGCGCAGCCGGAGCTGCAGGAGCACCAAAAGGATCGGAATTCATCGGGGCCGCAGGAGCAGCGGGTGTCGCTGGGGCACCGAAGGGATCGGAATTCATGGGGGCGGCAGGAGGAGCCGCCGGGGTGGCTTCACCTGTCGGGGTGGCGGGAGTAGGTGTGGTCGATGTGCCGCTCTTCTTGTCCTCTTCGGCGCTCTGCTTCGCAGCAGCGACCACCACATCACCGGTGCGGATGGCATCACCTTTGGCCAGAGTTCCTGGAATGAGATCAGCGATGGAACCGTTCTGCTCGACGTTACGAACCTTCAGTTTGGCGATGACCTGACGGCCACGCTTCACTTCGAGGTCGGCATTGGCAAAGACGCCCTGGGAATTGCCCTTGGTCAGGATGGCGAAGTCCCACTCGGGGAAGTATTGAGCGATGCGGGCGGTGAAATCCGGAGCGACCACACCTTTGCGGCCCTGGGCCTCGGTGTCGCGCAGCTTGGTCATCTGGCTGACCACATAGTCATACTGCTCTTTGGCCGCAGCGACGCGCTGGCTCTGATTGGCCACCGCACCTTCAGCATCCTGCTGCTCTTTTTTGAGCTTTTCGATCTGGGCCACCAGTTTTTCGATGTCGCCCGCGTCATCAATCTGCTTTTCCACCGAAGTCACCTGGGAGGAGACCTGATCGAGATTGCCTTTGATCACGGCGAGGGCGGCTTCTTTTTCCTGAGCCTCAGCCGTCAGCTTCAGCACTTCTTCGCGTGCCGTGTCACGGTCTTTCTGAGAGGCGATCAGGGCCTCCTGCTTCACTTTGAGGGCGGAGTCACCTTCGGTCTTGCGCTCCTGGGCTGCCTTGAGGTTGGCATTGGCCGCAGCGAGGCGGGTCCGCTCATTTTTCAAGTCCGCTTGATTGGACCATGCGAAGTAGGCGGCACCTGCGAGGCAGGCAGCGGTGAGTGCAGATAGAATCTTCCAGACCATGATATTGTTGTTGGGAAATGTGAATTAAGTCCCGTCTTCTACCGAATCTGCGCTTTTTCGACAACACCATTTTTCACATCTGGTGATTTCGTGTGATTTTTATCCGAGAAACTTCATTTTTGCCGCTTGTCGAAGTGCTTTCTTTGCACTAATCCAAATGTGTCAGGGGCCGCGGATGTCCAGCTTGTGAATCCCGCCAGGTCCTGACGGAAGCAACGGCAGCATGCCTGTCCATGCTGCGGTTCCCTGACACTCCTTTGCTCCACGATTGAGCGGGAGTTGCCATGTGCGGCAGGCTCGCCACAGTCGTAGCCCCTTTCCCAATCATGTCGAAATCATCCGCCCCTTCCTCCCCAGGCATCTGTTACCTTGTCGGCGCCGGCCCTGGCGATCCCGGCCTGCTGACGATCAAGGGCAAAGAATGCATCGAGGCCGCCGATGTCCTGGTCTATGATTACCTCTGCAACCCAGAGTTCCTGCGCTATGCACGCCCAGGCACCGAGCGCATTTATGTGGGGAAAAAGGCCAAAGACCACACTCTGACGCAGGAGCAGATCAATGAACTGATCGTCAAGCTGACCCGTGAGGGCAAGGTGGTGACACGGCTCAAGGGCGGTGACCCGGTTCTTTTTGGGCGCGGGGCCGAAGAAGCGGCCGAATTGGCCGAAGCTGGTGTGTTTTTTGAAATCGTGCCCGGCATCACCAGCGCCATCGCAGGCCCGGCTTACGCAGGCATTCCAGTGACCCACCGCGATCACGCCAGCCAGCTCACCATTTTCACCGGCCACGAAGACCCGACCAAAGAAGAAACCAGCCTGGATTATGCCAAGCTGGCGAAAGCAGACGGCACCAAGGTGTTTCTCATGGGCGTCGAACGCATGGAAGAAATCACCGGGAAATTCATCGAAAACGGAGCCGATCCTGAAACGCCGATGGCCCTGGTACGGTGGGCCACGCACGGACGTCAGCAGACGCTCATTGCCACCCTGGGAACCATGGCGGCCAAAGTCAAAGAAGCAGGCTTTAAAGCCCCTGCCGTTGCCGTCGTCGGCGATGTGGTGAAGGAGCGCAAAAACATCAACTGGTTTGAAAACCGTCCTCTTTTTGGCAAGCGCGTGGTCGTCACCCGCACCCGGCAGCAGATCGGCGTTCTGAGCAAAAAGCTGCGCACCCTCGGTGCAGACGTCATCGAACTGCCAACCATCCGCATCGAAGAACCGCATAACCTGATGGCCTTTGGTGAACTGGTGCAGGATTGCCACACCTACGAGTGGCTGATTTTCACCAGCCCCAATGCGGTGGATGCGTTCTTCAAAATGTTTTACAAGATCTACAACGATGCCCGCAGCATCGGCGGGGTCCGCATCGCCGTTGTAGGACCAGGCACGGCTGAAAAAGTGAAGGAACACCACCTGGCCGTGGACCTGATGCCGGAAAAGAATTTCGTGGCCGAAGGGCTGGTGGCCGCTCTCAAGGATTTCCAAAACATGGAAAACGTCAATGTCCTATGGGTGCGCGGCGAGGAAACCCGTGAGGTCATCGCCAACGAACTCACCGGCCTGGGAGCCATCGTGGATGAGGCCATCGCCTACCGCACGGTCCCTGAGAAGGATGACAATCTGGAAGCCATCGCCCGGCTGGTAAACGAAGGTGCCGACATGATCACCTTCACCAGTGCCAGCACGGTGGAATGTTTCCTGGACCTGAATATTCCCCTGCCCGCCGGCATCAAGGTGGCCAGCATCGGCCCCATCACTTCGGAGGCAGCCCGTAAACGCGGCCTGACAGTGGATGTGGAGGCCAAGACCAATACCATTCCAGGCCTCGTCGAGGCCGTGTTTGAGGCCTTAAAGTAGCCATTCGTTTTCAAACGGGGCATCTGGAAACAGGTGCCCCGTTTTCGTTGGGTGGCTGCATCTCCTTCCGATTGGAAAATGCGCCTTCCTCAGGCGTCTATGAAACAAGCACCTGTCAGATAGCCCGGCTGCAGGTGTTGCTCGCCATTACTTGACTGATGAAGCAGCCGCCAGCTTTTGCCGCTCGCTTTCATTGAGACCATCAGCCTTGAGTGCCAGCAGCAAAGAAGCGCATTCGCGGGCTTGCTGGAGATTTGGTGAATTGGGATGCAGGCAGAGTTGCAGCGTCTCGTACATCATCTTCGAATCCAGCACCCGGACAGCCGATTTGACGACCATTTCCTGTACAGCGGGATCCAAAGGCGGGTCCAGCATCAGCCATTGCAGCAGGGCGCGGTGCTGTCGGCTGCCCTGGGATGCCACCATGGTACGCCCCTGGATGTGTGGGGTGGCCTCACGCAGGCTGCCGTTTTTGACCAAGCTGTGCAGGCGGCCTATCTCCGGCATTTCCTGGGCGATTTTTGCCGCCTCGGCCAGGCGCAGTTGCATCGCCGGACTCGGCGGAGCCACCACCGGGGCCGCAGGCGGCGGTTCTGGCCGTTTCACACTGGCCTGTTTCACCGGCATCGGTGGCGGAGGTGCTTCCACAACCACAACAGGTGTCGCAACCGCAGGAAGAGGCCTCGCAGGGGGCGCTATCGGTGGCTCGACCGCATGAAAGGCAAAGGTCACAGGCGGTGGTTCAGCAGCAGGCTTGTTCACATCACCCACCATTTGAGGAGTATCCGCCGCACGGTCTTCAAAATACACCCACTCTGGCAGCGGCAGCTTGTAAAGCACCCACCAGCCGGCCAGCATCATGCAACCGATGCCGGTAATCAGCCCCAGGACAAAGGTGGAAAGTGAGCGTGCCCGTGGCCCTGCGGGCAGCGGTGCCATCCCCTGCCCTGCCCGCCAGAGCGCCCACCAGCAGCGCGGCACGGCGGCCTGAAACAGCGGCAAAATTTCATGCTGCACAGGCAGCAGCGGGGCCAGACGGTGAAGTGCATCCAGAGCCTCGTTGCTCTCCCAGTCCCAGTCGCTTTCGGGTTCGCGCAACCGACGGTTCCAGAACAACCGGTCCTCCTGGGGCAACGGCAGCAGCAGCTGGCCCACCTCCACCCATTGGGCCGCCTCCTTCAGCAGGTGCGGATCCACGGAATCCAGCAACAAAGGACGGCACGCGGCCAGCCAGCGAGGTGCCTGGGCCGGGCGCAGCACGCCTAACAAACTCGTCAGCAGGGCCATGATCTGCCCCGCCTCATGCGTGAGCACAGGCGGTTGGGCCTCCAGCAAAGCCTCCGCCAGGCGCACCAGCTTATGAGTTTCTCCCTGCCGTGTCCATTGGGTGACCACCACACGCGTGAGCTGGCAGCAATGCTGGCGCAGTTCCGCCACCAGATGCGCAGGCTGCACCAGACTGGCCAGCCACAGGCCGCTGTCATCAAAGGCACGCAACAATGCCACGCTGCCCAGACTGGCGGACTCAGGATTCACGAAAGCCTGCTCACAAAAACGGGTCATGCCAAACTCGGCACCGGATTTGACGACCTCCGGATTGGGAATCTGAGCGGAAGCTGGCCCCTCTGGAAACACTTGGGGATTCGATGCGAAAAGAGGCACCGCCTGATCTGCGACGGGCTGCCCCGGCAGGCCCTGGTCATGAGGCGGCGCACCGCTCAGCCCGGCAGTGGCATTTCCCTGATCAGATTTGGAGTTAAATTCCATGCAAAAAGCAATCTTCAGTGCGAGGGGCCTGCGTTATCAAGCACGAACCTTGCCCAGAAGCACATGTGCGGCTACTCTAAAGGATGCTCCCCTGGCTGCATAGCGATCATTTTCCTCTCTACCTGGCTCCGATGGCCGGTGTCACCGACGTGACCTTCCGTGCCCTGTGCAAGGAAATGGGGGCCGATGTCATGGTCACGGAATTCGTCAGTGCCGAGGGCATCCTCCAGCGTGACGACCGCACGCGCCACTACACCGACTTTGACGATGGCCAGCGCCCGCTGGGCGTTCAGCTCTTCGGCGCGGACGGTGTGCGCATGGGCGAGGCTGCGCGCAAGATCATTGACTGGAAGCAGCCTGATTTCATTGATATCAACTTTGGCTGCCCAGTGAACAAGGTGGTGTCCAAAAACGGCGGCTCCTCCTTGCTCAAGAATTGCCCGCTGCTCGCCGAAGTGGCGCGTGAGGTGGCCAAGGCGGTACCCATCCCCGTCACCGCCAAGATGCGAATCGGCTGGGATGCGCAGAGCATCAACGCCATCGAGGTCGCCCGTATTTTGGAGGACAATGGCATCCAAGCCATCACCGTCCATGGTCGCACACGCGCCCAGGGCTACACGGGGGTGGCAGACTGGGAAGTCATTGGCCAGGTGGCGGATGCCGTCAAAATCCCCGTGATCGGCAATGGTGACATTGCCAGTGGCATGGATGTGGAAGTCCGCCGCGCCCAGACCAATGTGAAAGGCATCATGATCGGCCGCGCTGCGATGGCGAATCCCTGGGTCTTTCAGGAGGCAAAGCATTACCTGAGCACCGGTGGGCATGCCGCCCCGGCCACGGTGCAGCAGCGCTTTGCCCTGATGCGCCGTCATTGTGAGATGGCCGTCGCCCGGAGCACCCGTGGGGGTGAATTTGAAATCGTGCGTTCCATGCGCTCCCGGCTCATGAGCTACACCCGCTGCATTCCCGGTGGGAAGTTTTTGCGAGGCCGGTTTGGCCAGATCGCCAGCATGATGGAGCTGGATGACATCCTTGCCGAATATCTGACCCACAGCGACCGCTTTCACCAGCGGCCCGACGTGGACGACGACATCACGGTGGAGTCAAACTGAGCCGTCATAGGTCTTGGCAAACGCCTGCATCCGAGGCATGATGCAACCATGGCAGACGAGACACCCCCGCCTATCCCTCGTGATCTTCATTGCGAATACGAGGAGCGTGCCTTCCGCCACTGCACCCGCTGTGGTGAGACTCTGGAAGACGATCAGGGCGGTTTCCAGATCTCCAAAGCCTATAAAAAGGGCGAGTGCGTGATGGAGTACGCCCTGTGCGACCACTGCCGCGTCGCCATGATGGAGGAGTTTTCCCAGGAGTCCAAAAAACGCCTCTCCGAGTATCAGCATGAAAATGTGGATCTGCACCGGGGCCTGCATCATTGCTCGGTCTGCGGGGTGGCCCGGAGCGAGGAAGGCATGGATGATTTTGTCATCACAGGCATCTGCGAAGGAGTCCATCTCATCCACAGCATCATGGTCTGCGGCAAATGCGGGGATGGCATCCAGGAGCTGATCTCCGTCAAAACCCGCGATACCTGGCGGCGGTTTGTGGATGAAAACTTTCCCGGCCCTCCCAGCGAAGGGGAATATCCGGAAATTGAAGAAGTCCCCTCCCCTCACGCGATTCCCGTCTTCACCACCCAAGGCTGACGCCACCTTGGCACGCCCCTTGCACATCACGCCGCCATGCCCCACCTCCGCCCATGGTTTGCCCTCGTTCTTCTGGCCCTTTTGGCCTCCTGCCAAAGCCAGCCGGGGAACGGCAAACGCAGCACCTATGGGGACCGGCCCGGACCTCAGGGATTTAAAACGGTGATCGTCGATGCCGGCCATGGGGGCAAGGATTCCGGCGCCCGTGCCCGGGGACTGGTGGAAAAACAGCTGGCCCTTGATGTGGCCAAAAGGCTGCGCTCCGAGCTTTGGCCCGGCTTCAAAGTGGTGCTGATGCGCGAGTCCGACCGCTTTGTGGAACTGGACAGCCGCGTCTCCATCGCCAATCGCTACCCGGATGCCATCCTGGTGAGCATCCATTTCAACTATGGCAACCGCCGCCGGGCTGGCCCGGAGACCTACTACTGGCGCAGCGACAGCTATACGCTGGCCAAACGGGTGCAGCGGAATCTCTCCGCCGTCGCTCCTTATGAATCAGGCAACGCAGGACTCGTGCGCCGCCGCTTGCGCCTGACTCGCAATCCCGCCATTCCCTGCATCCTGGTGGAGTGCGGCTACCTCACCAATGCCAGCGAGGCCCGCCTTGTCGCCACCTCCTCCTATCGGGAAAAACTCGCCGATGCCATTGCAAAAGCCATCCGCGACCAGTCCACCTATGGCGATGCGGGCATGGGCCCGATTCCCCGGCCCATCTATGCGCCACCCAGCCGAGCTGGGGATGCGCGGGGGTAACGCCCCCCGGCCGATTTCCCCGCTTCAATCATACCGCAACTGTGCACTCACTGTGGCAGCCGTATCACTCACACAGCGGAGCCAGTAGGCGCCGTAGCTGGCGGGGAAGGTGTGCTTGGTTTCGCTTCCAGGTTTCACCTCAAACTCCTGATAGGTCACCCACATGCCCGTGCCGGTGATGTCCGCTTCAATGCGGATTTTGGCAGGTTTGTCGCTGGTCAGGGTGAGGTGCTTTTGATCGTAGCCGGTGAAGAGGTAGGGATCGCTGGGAACGGCGGCGGTGACAGTGCTGTCTTTCCAGGGACCGCCTTCACCACGGGGTTTGCCGAACTGCCAGAGATCATCCACGGCCCCTACCCAGAGAGCGGTTTTGCCATCAGTGGAACGCACGATATGCTCGCCTGCGGCGTCCGCTTTGACACCGCTCATGACCAGCAGTCCGCGATAACTGGCGTAGTCCTTGATGCGGCGGTTGTGAGTGGTCACGGGACGGACTTTGGCAAAGCCACCTGCGTTTTCAGCTGGCAGTTCAAAGAAGGTGCCGCCCGCATTGAACAGGTCGCGCTCCGTGCAGACTTCGCGGCACACCCGCTCAGCTCCCAGAGGACCGGCCTGATCGAGGGCCGCGGTCCCGCGAGGAAGACGCCAGCGGCCTTTGTCATCCACATACAGGATGGAGGCTGCGTCATGTTCGAGGACACCTTCCGGAATGGCGGCATTCTTCGATGTCCAGGCCAGCCCCTCTTTGTCGTCTTGGGCCACGAGGTCAAAGGCGCTGCCGAGATCATACACAGCCTCCTCTTGTCCCGGAGAAGCAGAAATGAAGCGCAGGTTCTTAAACTCGGCTCCACGTGCGTGGAGGACGCCGCCAGTGACAGCTTGATCTTCCACCCCGGCGAGGCCGTCAAACATGGAGTCCGCTTCAACGATGCGGGCATCGTCATTGCGGTAGTGGAAAATGGCGCTGAGCTTTTCTGCATCGGCTGAAGACTGGAGGGCCAGCCAAACCCCCGGCTCGTCACTGGCAAAGCTGATCCACTGGCTGCCTTTGGCCGGAATCTTCACCGTCTGCTTTTCCTGCCACTGCCCATCGCCCTTCAGGTCCACCTTGATCGCAATGACCAGCTCCTGATCGCTGCCGGAAACCAGGTGCAGCGAGCGCTGCTTGTAGCCGGAGAAAAGATAGGGTTCGCTCAGCTCGCCCGCCTTCACACTGTCTTCCACCCAGACGGCCCCACGGCCGATGACGGGGCCGATCTGATCCAGCTTGTCCGGCTTGACAAACCAAAGGTTGGACTGGGATTTGCCGGGACCTGCGAGGTGGCCCTTGGCCTTGCGAACATTGAGAAACTCTTTGTTAGCCGTGTCATCACACCCCAGCACCAGCCGGTCGCCCCAGCGGGCGAAGTCGCCAATGACTTTGAGATAGTTGCTGCGTGGCGCGATGCCCTGGCTGCTGCCGGGAGCAAAGCTGCGCGGGAACTTCCAAAACGTGCCATGCATGGTCATCAGCAGATCCTCCTCGCCGATGTCGCGGATGCGCGGCCACTCCGTGTTCCAGCCGTGGGCTCCGTCGTAGCTGTGGCTGGACTTGGGCAGGCGGTAGCTTTTCCAGCTGCCTTCATGGAGACACATCAGGATCAGGGAACGGTGATCCCAGCCGATGCTCCAGATGGGGTCCTTCTCAGGATTCGCATTGCCGACAATGCCGCCGGGGCCGGTGACTTCGGTGAACTGGTTGCGGCGCACGAGCTGCCAGTCCTGGCCTGGAGTGGTCCACTCGCCAAGGGCTCCGCTGGGGGTGGCGGGATCGGTCAGCACCCTTTTGTCGCGGTCGCCATTGTTGGCATACACCACGCGGCCATGACCGCTGTACAACCCTTTGCCATGATAACCCGGAAGCTGTGAGGCCAGTGTGGCCGGAGATGTTTCCTGGGAAAAGCCCGGCTTGGGCTTGTTGCCATCCTGAATGAATCCAGTCACCGCCAAGGTGTGAACGTCCACCTCGTAGAGCCCCTCTTCCATCGTGGCGTAGTATGCCTTGTTCGCCGGGTCCGTGAGGTGACGCGCATTTCCGGTCAGGCGGCCAGGCATCTTGTTAGGCGGGATCACGCGCACCTTGCGTTGGGCATCAATCACGTAGGGCCCGATGAGCAGTTGCTGGGATTCCTGGTGGATCATCCGGTTGGCAGGCGTGCCCCCGATGCTCTCTGGCCGGATGACTTGCTGAAGCTCCGGTGTGATCTCATACAGCTTGTCACTGGAACCGAAAGGAAGATGCGGGCCATAGGTGATGACCCAAAGCCGGTCCGCCCAGGGCACCACCGCCCCGGTGCCGCATTCACCCTCATTGTTAAACATAGCGAGGTGAGGATAAATGCCGCTGATCTGGCGGGGCTCCTGCCCTTGTGCGAATGAGGGACTGAGGCTGGCGAGCAGCAGCATGGCCGTGAGAGTTCGAATCATGCGGGGAGTTCAGCATGGAATCCGGGGCTGAGGCAAGGCTTGAGACTTACGTTTCGCTGAAATGACTTACGCGGGCCAGAAGAGCGGGCACCCCCTTGCAGGCACAACAAATGCTCTTAATCCCAACCACCGAACTTGACGGACAATTAACCAAAAAGGATGAGTCAGCCTCCATGCGACCCCCTGCATTTTTCTCACTCCCGCTCCAGCGGACCCTTCTCATGACTTGGCTAGGGGTCACTTTTGCAGGGCCATGGGCCGCCTCGCTTCCCGTAGCCGGACCGACAGCCGCGCAGAAAAATGACGCACAAATCAGGGGCATCATGAATCTGTTTTTGCCGTTTCCGGCGTTTGTGACCACCGGCGCCGCGTCCAGCCCATCTCCCACTCGCCACGAGCGCTGGGCCAAGGCTTTTGCCTTTCAGGACAGCCGCAACAATATGCCCCCTGGTACGTGTGCCGCCAAAATGCCTGGGAAGGCCAGGGTCATTTTGGCAGCTCCCGGTCCTCCGCCGCTGATCCGGGCCTGTGCCCATTTTGTTCTGGAGGATCTGGACGCCTGCGAGGCCATGGTGCTGAAAGTCACTCAAAACGATAAGGCACCTGTGATCGAGCGATCCATGGCCTGGGGCATCGCAGGCAATGTCTCCCTGGAAAACGGGAAGCTCGATCAGGCACAGTCGCGTTTTGAAAAAGCAGCCTCCCTCGCCGATCCTACGCACAGCTTTAATCTCTGGGTAGACTCCCAGCAGGGGCTATACCGTGTGGCACAAATGAAGGGGGACCGCAAACAGCAGCTCAACATGCTGCAATCCCTGCACCAGCAAAGCACCCTGAGTCAGGGCCGCACCTCAGGTGCCACCCTTGGATATCAAAACCGGGTGGCTAACGAACTTTACGTCCAGGGCCGGTATGCTGAAGCCGAGAAGGAGTATTTGGATTTGATCAAGTCCCTGGATGAACGGCCGAACAAGGACGTCATGCAGGTGCAGGTCCTCCGGGATAATCTGGCCAAGACCATCGCTGCCCAAGGTCGCAAGGAAGAGTCTGAAAATCTGAGCCTGAAACTGGTAAAGCCCCCGCTAAGCACCGAAAACGAGACGGCCAGCAGTCTGGCAAAGCGAGGGGCGCTGGGGATCCATTATTTCGCTGAGAAAAAGTTCGCTGAAGCCGCCGAGCAGTTCCGCATCGTCGAAGACGCGATGCGCCAGCGAAAGGGACTGGAAGCCCCTGAAACCTTGATCGCTCAGAACAATCTGGCAGCGGCGCTGCAGGCCCTGGGAAAGAATGAGGAGGCTGCTGAGCTGCTAGTCGGCGTGATTGCCGTCCATGAAAAAAATTTGCCTGCGGATGATCTCAAGATCATGGAAAACCGCAACAACCTCGGCAACGCCCTCCACGGCATGGGTGCCCATGAGGAAGCGGCGATCCAGCACCGCCGGGTGGCTGAGGTCAGGCGGCGCAAACTGGGCCCCCGAAATGTCAAGACACTGGACGCGCTCGTGAATCTGACCTCGGATCTCCAGAGCTTAAAACAATTTGATGAGGCCCTATCGCTGGCTCGTGAGGTCTTGGCAGGTCGCAAGAGCGTGAATGGTCTAAAAGACCCCAAAACTCTTGCGAGCTGGGAAGGCCTGGCCGCCATCCTCGACACAGCAGGCAAAAGGGAGGAGTCTGAAAAAGAATGCCGGGCGCTGGCCCTGTACAGCGAGAAGGAATTCGGCCCCACGGCCCTCTCCACCATCTCGGCTTATCACCTTCTGGCGAACACTCTCTTCAATCGAGGAAACGTGGAGGAAAGCCGAAAATGGTGCCTTAAAGCCTTGGAGGGCTATCGTAAAAAGGTGGGGCCTCACAACCGGCATACTATCCAGTGTGAAGAGCTGATGAGTAAAATCGCCCTGCCCCCCGTAGGCCGCCGCGGCGTGGGGACCGGAATAGCGACTATCGCCGCGCGCTCCGTCCTGGCCAAACAACTCGATGCATTCGGGCCCACCCATCCTGCCACGCTGAAGGCACGCACCGCCCTGGCGCACCATCTATTGACCGAGAACAGATTGGCCGATGCCGCCAAAGAGTATGAGATCACCATCTCCGCCTACAAGAACCAGTCGCTGATGCAGACGGAAGACGCCATTGATGCCCGCAGTGGCCAGGCTGAACTGATGCGCTGTCTCGGCCGCCTCAACGAATCGGAAGCCCTTTTCAGGGCACTGCTGGATGACTGTGTGACAAGCCTGCCGGAGGAGCACATTTTCCGCAGCGCCTGCCTGGGCAATTTTGCCATCTTGCTAAAGGCTCAGGGCAAGTACGAAGAGGCGCTCAAGCTGCAAAAGGAAGTCCTGATACGGGACGCGGCCCAGCTTGAAGAAATGCATCCCTGGGCCGTCAAGAACTATGTCCAGATCGCCGATACACTAAGAGAGCTAGGACGTAAGGATGAATGGCGCATCTACCTCCAAAAGGCCTATGACATCAGCAAACGCACCCTGGGGGATGCCCACATCCAGACCCAGACCTTTAACACCCTCCTGACGGACCCCTCCGCCTTTGACCGCCTTTCTGGGCCCGCCGACTCGACCTCGGCGCCCTCCGTGTCCCCGGCTCCGGCACAGCGGTCCATCTTTGGACCACCACCCGGCACACCCGATATCCCGAGTCAACCGATGCGGAACAGTTCCTTTGATGAGCTGAAAAAAGGATGGGACAATCTGTGATCCCCGCAAGGATGTGACCTGCCTGGAGATAGGCCTGAACGAAAGCTGACGTAGCACCCGTCCAGGATTGAGACTTTTTTCCGCCCTCCCACCTCCCACACGTTTCATCCATTGCCGATGCCCGCTGCCGACATCCTTCCCTCCGCCCTCTGGCAGGGCATCGCCTTTGACTGGCTGTGGGTGTATCATGGCACCGCACCGCGAGTGCGGGACTGGTCGCATGAAATCACGGTCCCCACCGGCGTCTTCTTTGTGGAAAGCGGGCGCGCCATCATTCGTGCAGGCCGGCAGGAAATCGAGGTGCCCGCAGGCCACACCTTCTTCACCGCTCCAGGCAGCCGGCGTCAGTGGTTTGAGGAGAATACAAGGATGCTCTCCGTAGGACTGCGCTGCCAATGGCCGGATGGACTTCCCCTTTACAGCGCAGGCCTGAACATGGCGCTCCCCACCCGCCAGCTCAAGAAACTGCATGAGGCGACTCAGGCACTCTTCACCACGGTCCATGGCAGGCGCAAACAGGTCACGTATGCGGAAGGCGTGGCTGACAAAAACCACAGCCTGGAAACATGGTCCCAGCATGAGGCCGCCTTCCGCCAATGGTTCGCGGAATATGCAGACACGTTGAAGCGGAAAGGCATCAGCCCGACACCACGCCTGAGCGCGGGGGACCGTCGGCTGAAGCAGTTGCGCCACTGGCTGCAGGCATGGCCGCTGGATCGCAAGCTGGCTTTCGATGACATTGCCCGAACCGTGGATCTCAGTCCACGACGCATCCATGAACTGCTGAAACAGGACCTGGGCATGACGGCCCAGGTTTACCTGGAGAAACGCCGCCTGGAGCAGGCCCGCCTGCGACTGATCCATGAAGACACCGCCCTCAAGGAAATCGCCTTTGCGCTCGGCTTCCGGCATCCGCCGCATTTCACCGCCTGGTTCCGCCGCCATACCGGCATGACGCCCACCGCTTACCGTCAAGGCCACGGCATGGAAGGGGCCTGAAAAAGATGGCTGCTATCCATCCGGCTTTTCAGACGTTTCCTCTTTCCACCCCTGCCGCGCGCTTCTACCCTCACCCACCATGTCTTTGATCACCCTGAGTCACCTTTCGAAATCTTACCGTGAGCCCGGCAGCGGCAATGAGGTGCCGGTGCTGCGCGATGTGTCCCTGAGCATCACGGCGGGCGAATCTGTGGCCATCGTCGGCCCCTCAGGCTGTGGGAAAAGCACCCTGCTCAACATCCTTGGCACCCTGGATGTGCCGGATCAGGGCGACTACACCTTTGACGGCACCACCATCGCTGGCAGCACACCCGCCCAACTGGCCGCGCTGCGCAGTGAAAAGATCGGCTTCATCTTCCAGCTTCACCATCTCATGCCCCAGTGCACGGTGCTGGAAAACGTGCTGCTGCCCACACTGGCCCTGAAGGCCAAGCCGGATGCCGCATCCTTGCAGCTGCGTGCGGAATCCCTTTTGAAGGCGGTGGGTCTTCAGGATCGGCTGGGCTGGAAACCGGCCCAGCTTTCAGGAGGCGAACGCCAGCGCGTCGCCGTTGTCCGGGCACTGATCAACCAGCCCAAGCTCATCCTCGCCGACGAGCCCACAGGTGCCCTCGATGAAAAGAATGCGGAGTCTTTGACCTCCCTGCTTTTGGAACTGCAGCAGACCACCGGCACCACCCTCGTCATGGTCACCCACCATCCTGCCCAGGCCGAAAGGATGGGGCGTACGCTGAAGCTGCACGAAGGAATCCTGGTTTAAACCGGCCTGCTCCATTCAGTCATCACCGCTCACACGCCCGCGATTCTTCTTCACGCCAGACCGCGTTTTCTTCTCCTTCAGGATGCGGTTCTTCAAACCCCGAGGCCGGGGCCGGTTCTGACGGCGAACTTTTTCCCGCTCGTTTTGCAGCGCCAGTTTGGCTTCAGCCAGGGCGGTCTCCAGACGGTCGCAGAGTTCCACCCGTGCCCAATGCCGATTCATGACCTGGGACCGTTCGCGCTGGCAGCGCACCTCCAGGCCGCTGGGGATGTGGCGGAGCACGACGGTGGAGGAAGTCTTGTTGATCTTCTGACCGCCGGGGCCACTGCCCCGCACAAATTCCTCCTGCAAATCCTCCTCGCGGATTCGCAGCTTGGTCAGGCGCTTTTGCAGCGCTTCCTCATTCAGCAGGGCCATGCCTGAAAATGGCCTCGGAGCGGCGAAAGGAAAGTGCCTGAATTGGATACTTTTATGCAAGCATCCATGCCCATTCGCTAAAAAACTGCGGGATGACAGGATATTGACATCATTTCGCAAGATCGGCAGTGCGGAATTTTTGATGTGCGGCTTGCACGGAGAGCGCGTATTGCCAAGGTGAAAACACACCACCCATGAGCGCCGTTTTAGACTCTTTATCCCGATTTTACAGCTCCTCCATTGGCAAGAAATTCCTTGTCGCCCTGACGGGCCTGATGCTCGTCGTTTTTATCCTGGGGCATATGATTGGGAATCTCCTGGTCTTTGCAGGACCGGATGCGATCAATGAATACGGCCACATGCTGCAGACATCCCTGCATGGTGCCGGAGTCTGGATCGCGCGACTGGGCCTGCTGGCCGCCGTTCTGATCCACATCGTGGCCACCATCCAGCTCACCCGGGCCAACCGCGCTGCCCGAAAGGACCGCTACGGCAAGGAAGCCCACAAGGTCTCCAGCACCGCCTCCCGCACGATGATCTTCAGCGGCCTCACCATCCTGGCCTTTATCGTTTATCACCTCATGCACTTCACCGTGCGTGTGGGCAATGAGTACAACAACCCGGCCCTCTACAGCACCGAACTCCATGGCGAGCAGGTGCACAACGTGTACAAGATGGTCATCGACGGCTTTTCCTGGTGGCCCGCATCCGCCTTCTACATCGTGGCCATGCTGCTGCTCTGCAGCCACCTCAGCCACGGCGTCGCCAGCATTTTCCAGACGCTGGGCCTCGCGACCCACCGCACCTGGCCGCTCTTTCAGAAGCTTGGCATCGCCTTTGCCCTGCTGATCCTGGTTGGCAACTGTTCCATCCCGATTGCCATCCTCGTTTTTGGCTACGGCAGATAATCTTTCCGGCACCCACCCCACGCGCACCCGTTCTCTTCCCTTCCCCGCCATGCCTCTCGACTCCAAGATTCCCTCCGGCCCGATGGCTGAAAAGTGGTCCAAGCACAAGCAGGACTCCAAGCTCATCAACCCGAAGAACAAGCGCAAATACACCGTGCTGGTCGTCGGCAGCGGCCTCGCCGGAGCTTCCGCCGCAGCCACCCTGTCTGAACTGGGGTATCAGGTGAAATGCTTCTGCTTCCAGGACAGCCCCCGTCGCGCCCACTCCATCGCCGCCCAGGGCGGGATCAACGCCGCAAAGAACTACCAGAACGACGGCGACAGCGTCCACCGTCTGTTTTATGACACGGTCAAAGGCGGCGACTTCCGGGCCCGTGAAGCCAACGTCCATCGTCTGGCTGAAGAAAGCGTCAACATCATCGACCAATGCGCCGCCCAGGGCGTGCCCTTCGCCCGTGAATACGGCGGTGGACTGGCGAACCGCTCCTTTGGCGGTGCCCAGGTCAGCCGTACCTTCTATGCCCGTGGCCAGACCGGACAGCAGCTCCTGCTGGGTGCCTATTCGGCCCTGAACAAGGAGATCGCCCGTGGCGGCGTGAAAATGTACTCCCGCATGGAAATGCTGGAACTGGTGGTGGTGGATGGCCACGCCAAAGGGATCATCACCCGCGACCTCGTCAGCGGAAAGATCGAAGCTCACTCCGGTGACACGGTGCTGCTTTGCACCGGTGGCTATGGCAACGTTTTCTACCTCTCCACCAATGCCATGGGCTGCAACGTCACGGCCACGTGGCGCGCCCACAAGAAGGGAGCCTACTTTGCCAACCCCTGTTACACGCAGATTCACCCGACCTGCATTCCCGTCAGCGGCGACTACCAGAGCAAGCTGACCCTGATGTCAGAGTCCCTCCGCAATGACGGCCGTGTCTGGGTGCCCAAGAAGACGTCCGACATCGGCAAGCCCCCGCACCAGATCCCTGAAGCAGACCGCGACTACTACCTGGAGCGCAAGTACCCGAGCTTCGGCAACCTGGCTCCGCGTGACATCTCCAGCCGCGCCGCCAAAGAAGCCTGCGATGACGGACGTGGCGTCGGCCCGGGCGGCCGTGGGGTTTATCTCGACTTCGCCGAGGCCATCGGCCAATACGGCCAGAAGACCATCGCCGAGCGCTATGGCAACCTCTTTGAGATGTATCAGCGCATCACCGGCGAAAGCGCCTACTCCCAGCCGATGCGCATCTATCCTGCGGTGCACTACACCATGGGCGGCCTGTGGGTGGACTACAACCTGATGAGCAACCTGCCAGGCCTCCATGTGCTGGGCGAGGCCAATTTCTCCGACCACGGTGCCAACCGCCTGGGGGCCAGCGCCCTCATGCAGGGCCTGGCCGACGGCTACTTCGTCATCCCCACCACGATTGCGCCTTACCTCGTCACCCAGAGTCCCGGTTCCGTCACCACCAGCCATCCTGAGTTCCAAAAAGCTCTCGAAGACTGCCAGTCCCGCACTAACCGCCTGCTCAACATCAAGGGCAAGCGCAGCGTGGACAGCTTCCACCGCGAACTCGGCCTCCTGGTCTGGGACAAATGCGGCATGGCGCGCGACAAGGCCGGCCTCGCCGAAGCCCTCAAGCGCATCCCCGAACTGCGGGATGAATTCTGGAACAACGTCACCGTTCCCGGTTCCGGCATTGCCGCGAACCCCGAACTGGAGAAGGCCGGACGCGTGGCCGACTTCATGGAGTTTGCCGAACTCCTCTGCCTGGACGCCAGCGACCGCGAAGAAAGCTGCGGCGGACACTTCCGCTCGGAGCATCAGTACCCGGACGGCGAAGCCAAACGCGATGACGAAAATTACTGCTACGCAGCAGCCTGGGAGTACACCGGTGATTTCTCCAAACCGATCCTGAACAAAGAACAGCTCACGTTCGAGGAAGTGCACCTTTCCGTCCGCAGCTACAAGTGATCTGATCTCCTTCCTCTCCCGCTTACTTCACCCCCTTTCGGTTTATGTCCCTCCTCAATCTTCACCTCAAAGTCTGGCGTCAGAACCAAGGCCAGTCCGGTCACTTTCAAGACATCGAAGCGCCTGAGATTCCAGACCACGCTTCCTTTTTGGAAATGATGGACATCGTCAACGAGCGTCTGATTCAAAAGGGCCAGGAACCCATCGCCTTTGACCACGACTGCCGCGAAGGCATCTGCGGCATGTGCTCGATGACCATCAACGGTATGCCGCATGGTCCGGAAAAGGCCACCACCACCTGCCAGCTCCACATGCGCAAATTCCGCACTGGGGACACCATCTGGGTCGAACCCTTCCGCGCCCGCGCCTTCCCGGTGATCAAGGACCTGATTGTGGACCGCGGCGCTTTCGACCGCATCCAGCGTGCCGGTGGCTACGTCACCGTCCGCACCGGTGCTGCGCCTGATGCCAACAGCATCCTGGTAGGCAAAGAAGTGGCCGATGCCGCCATGGACGCCGCTGCCTGCATCGGCTGCGGTGCCTGCGTGGCCGCCTGTAAAAATGCGAGCGCCATGCTTTTTGTGTCCGCCAAGGCGGGCCAGCTCAATTCCCTGCCCCAGGGCCAGCCTGAAAAAACCCGCCGCACACTCAGCATGGTTCGGCAAATGGACAAAGAAGGTTTTGGCAACTGCACCAACCAGTATGAGTGCGAAGCCGCCTGCCCAAAAGAAATCAGCGTGCGCTGGATCACGAAGCTGAACCGCGACTACGCCATCGCTGCGGCCAAAGAAGGCTTCGGTGGTGGGATCGAACGTGCCGAAGGCGGGGATTGATCCAGGTTGGTTCTTATCGAGCCATTTCCAAATAGGCCTTCCTCCGGGAAGGCCTATTTTGTTGAATACCGCTGGTAAAACTGGTTCTGAAAAAGCCCTTGAGGATCATACCGCCGCTTCAAGGCAAACACCTTCTGGGCCATGGGGTACGCGCGATCAAACTGGTCCTGCCGGGCATGCAGGCGATACGGCAGATAGTAACTGCCCTCACAGGCCAGAGCGGCATCAATCAGCTTCTGCGTGTAGCCTTTCATCTGCTCCTCCTGCGTGGTGGATCCGCAGCGCTGATGGAACAGCATGACCAAGCCAAAGACCTCCTCACGGGCGTAGCGCAGGCGTGTGGTGCGATCCGTCTTCACATTGCGGACCGTGATGTTCAGCAGATCTGGACAAGGCCCCTTCTGATGGATGGCCCGCATTTTTCCCAGGAACTCTGCCAGCCGGTCTTTGGGGATGAAGTACTCATGGAGGATCTCCGTGGCCTTTGGATTTCGGTTGCCATAGAGAGCTGCAGGCTCACTGAGAATGTCGCTTCGGCGCTGCACAAGGCCCCCGGTTTCACCATAGCGCTTCTCCAGGTTCCAGCGGAAGTTTTTGCCCCGGTCACTGCCCACGGCACTGCGAAATACACCACGCTTCACATTGGCCAGAAAGGAATCAGGCAGCCATGAATGACCGTTTTTTTCCGGTGCGGGCACTGGCTTTAGGACGGCCACCACACCTTCCGTCAAAAACGAATTCGGAGCCGTACTGATGCGCCCATAGGCCATGCCATCGGACTGCCCTTGAGTCATGGATTCAAAGGTCGCGACATAAGTGGCCGGGGTCACGTATTGGGCTTTGGCCGCATAATGCCGGTCAGGAATGACCTCCAACGTAGCCTCCAGAATGATGCCAAAGAGGCCATAACCACCCAGGGCCAGCGAAAACAGCTCGGCATTTTCCCGGCGGCTGCAGCGGCGGACACGCCCGTCGGCGGTCATGATTTTGATCGAATCCACCGTACTCGCAATCGGCTCGGAGTTATGCTGCCAGCCGTGGCAGTTCACCGAAAGGGAGCCGCCCACCGAAAAGTCGCTGTTGGACTGCATCACCTTGGGGGCATAGCCTTGCTCACGCAATTCAGGGATGATGTCCTTCCATCGGGCTCCTGCACCCACGGTCAGCCACCGGCGGTCATCCCCTGGGCGCTTCGTCAGCGGATGGATGTAGTCCAGCCCCAGCACGTCTACGGTAAAACAGCCCTTCTGCCCCATCGTCTGCCCGCCCATGGAGTGCCTGGCACCGGCAATGGTCACATGCGTTTTCGCCTCGCGGGCCTCCTGCAAAAAAAGACGAAGTTCAGCCTCTGCCTTGGCCGGATCTGAGGGGAGCCTCAAGACTCGGGCGGGAGAATGCAGGTCGTGCAGGCGGCTGACATCCGTGCATCCAGCATCCGGCATGGCGATGAGGCGATGCCGATCCGTCAGCATGGTGCCAGTCACGCGAAGCCCGTCCGTCAACGAACAGCTGGTCAAGCTCACCAGCACCGGCAGGAGAACGCTGCGCATCAACAAAGGAGGGGGGATCATGGTTGAATTCCTGACATTCAAACGCGAAAAAGCCTTTCTGAAAAGGGCAAACGGATCAGGGAGACGATTCGGAGGCCCCAGACCTTTTTACTTCACTGCGGACAATCTCGAATCATCCAGATCCAGGCGATACATCACTTGGTTATAATCATAGCGCGGGGTCGCCACCGGATTGCCGGAAAAGGTCTCTGTGTAGGTGCCTTCAAAGTAAATGCCCCGTCCGCCTTCCTGATCAAAAAAGACGTGATGGCGGGGATTGTAAAACGTGTACTTCGGATGGCTGGCGATCTTGACCGCCTTCTTCCAAGGACCA
Organism: Verrucomicrobiota bacterium; assembly: GCA_040386955.1. Classification (GTDB taxonomy): domain Bacteria; phylum Verrucomicrobiota; class Verrucomicrobiia; order Verrucomicrobiales; family Verrucomicrobiaceae; genus Prosthecobacter. The sequence goes on along the minus strand of JAZKER010000007.1, from coordinate 46,672 downwards.
TCCGGGGCGGGTGCTTCCGCATACCAGACTTCACCGAGCATGGACTCCGCGCCCAGATTTTGCGAGGCGATCATGATCCAACATTGGCGGTAGGCGTTCCAGTTGATGGAGGCCCGATGAATGAGTACGGGCTTGCCTGTGGCCGCATCCTGCACCTGCAGCCGGGCTTTCTCCGCAGGCATCTTTCCATCGCGTATCATTTTGGCCTCGGCGGCCTGCGTCACCGGAGGCAGCTCCGACTGCCATTGGTAGGACTGCTTTTCTTCCGACCAAGCCAGGGCCTGATAGCTGGTAGCGTTCAAAAGGCTGTCGTAATCAGCTTTTGCGCGAGTGGTGGCAAAGCCCTCCGCAAAGTAAAAATAATCTCCCTCTTCCGAAGTCACCCGGACGGCGTTCCCCTCCGGATGCCGCCAATCCGAATCGTCGCCCAATTGCACCACCGGCTTGAAGTGCCCCGCCGCCTCATCGAATTCGACCAGGCCATGCTCCACCCGTTTGTCCAGGCGTTCAAAACGGCCATAGTGGCCTAACAAATGATCTTTTTCAGCCTTGTCGGCCACGGCGAGAAGGCCAAACACCCACACCACGCCTTTCTCCTCGGTAGGCACCATTTTGCGGACACGTCCCTCCTGGGTCGTCAGGTATTCCAGGTTCACGCCGTGCTCCGGTTCCAGACCGCCTTTACCGGGAAGGTCTGACCAGGCACAGGTGCTATGGAAATTGCCCAGGGGATAGCCCGCCACATTGGTGTCTCCCCAAAGCCAAAAGAGCCGCCCTTTCCAAGGCAAAGCCTGCACGCTGTCCTGGCCTGTGACTCCGGCATTGAGATTGGGTTTGGACAACGGACTTGCCAGCCCCAGCAAGGCTGAGTCACGATAGATCCCCTGCCCGGTGATCCGGTAAAGCCGCTCGGCGATGTTATGGCGCTGCACTTTGATTTCAGCCTTTTCACCGACCTTGGGATGCAGGCGCACGCCGGCATAACCAAAACCATCTTTGGCCACAGAGTATCCTGGACCGCTGACATGGAAAAAGACTTCCGTCTCCATCAGCCCCGGCTCCTGAAAGGCCACCCAGCCTGCGCTGTCCGTGACAAAGGCCTGATGATTGGTCGTCGTCAGGGTCATCAGGGGAACCCCGCGCCCCGTTTTGGCATCCACCACCTGAATGCCAAAAGGCGGTTCCGAGGCGGCTGCCAGGAGCATGGGCAGCAGAAAAACGGCATAAAAAAGGCGCATTCCAGGTGTTCTAGCACCCCGATTCCCTGGGTAAAAGCACCAAACACGATCTCTCATGCACAACTTCATCCGCGAACGGCTTGTATCCGGTCACAAAAAGGGCTACATGCCCGGTTCATGTTTGTCGATCAAATCAAAGTCTATGCCCGCGCCGGTAAAGGTGGGGATGGGAGTATGCACTTTCACCGGGGCAAGTTCCGCCCCAAAGGCGGCCCGGATGGTGGTGATGGAGGCAAAGGAGGCGACATCATCCTCCTGGTGGACTCCAGCACGAACAGCCTGCGCCAGTACTTTTTCAATGCCAAGCTCATCGCTGCAGACGGGCAAAAAGGCGGTGGCAACATGTGCTCAGGCATCAGTGCGGATGATGTCGTTTACAAGGTCCCCAGCGGCACTGTCGTCTCCAAGATCATCGAAGAAGAAGATCCTGAAACGGGTGAAGTCGTCACCCGTTACGAGCCCTACGCCGACCTCACCGAAGTGGGCCAGACCTTCGTTCTTTGCAAAGGCGGCAAAGGCGGCAAGGGCAACGTCCACTTCAAAACCAGCACCCACCAGGCTCCGCGCGAGTTCACCCCCGGGGTGGATGGTGAGGAAAGCTACTTCCACTTTGAGCTGCGCAGCATCGCCGACGCAGGCTTTGTCGGCTTCCCGAACGCGGGCAAGTCCACCATGCTTTCCAAGCTGAGCGCGGCCAAGCCCAAGATCGCCAATTATCCCTTCACCACCCTGCAGCCGATGGTGGGCGTGATCCACTTTGGCGATCATCGCCGAGGCACACTGGCCGACATCCCAGGGCTCATCGAAGGCGCCCATCAGAACATCGGCCTGGGACATGACTTCCTCCGCCACATCATGCGCTGCCGCATCCTGCTCTTTGTGGTGGATGCTGCGGGCACCGAAGGTCGCGATCCGGTCGAAGACCTGGAAACCGTGCGCAAGGAGGTCTCCCTCTATTCCAAGGAACTGTCCAAGCGCCCTTGGCACATCCTGGCCAACAAAATTGACGTGGAAGGTGCCGAAGCAAACGTGGAGCGGCTGAAAGAACGCTTCAAGCGCGTGAGAATCTTCCCTGTCTCGGCTGAAACCGGCCTGGGCCTGGACAAGCTGCGTGACTTCCTCGACAAGAAAATCGGCCAGACCTTTGAGGTCTTGAAGTAAGCCGCCCATTCTTCCTTTGAGCAGCCATCGTTTTCGATGGCTGCTTTTTTGTGCCCAGGACTCTTCAGTTTGCCCCGGAGGTCACCTGATCCGGTGCCTGCTTCAATTCCGCAGATTGCACTGGCGGGACTGGCGAGGGATAAAATAACTCCACAGCGCGGCGGAGTTCCGGCGACTGGCGGCTGGCCTGATAAATGAGATCCGGGCTGCCACGGTTTTTTGACAGAAGGTGATAGGCCCCGATGGCCTCAAAGGAGGCATTCAGGGAGCCGGTCATCGGCAGATAACTGTGCCCAGTGATGCAGATGGTTTCCACCATGCCCCAGGGGGGGAAGTAGCCTGCTTTTTCCATGCGCTCCAGAAGGGCGTAAGTATCGGCAGGTGCCGTCAGCGCTGCGGACATGAGGATGTAGTGAGGGTGGATCATCGCCTGGTTCGGCAGGTCCACCCCGCCCACGTGATAGCGGTCGCCATGCTCCCCCTCCCCTGCCGAAAGTCCATACATGCCGATCTTGGCCGCGAGGCTGTCCGGCCAGGTACGCTGGATGTAGTCGCGCTGCGACTGCAGCATGCGGGTGCGTGCGCTCAGCCACTTCACCCCATCCAGGGCATCCGGCACATCCTGGTCGAAGTCGGGATAAAAGAGGCTTTGTACTTCTGGGATAAACCCAGTGCCTTGCCAGGATTGGCCGGGCCGTTCCATCTTCACGCGCGGTGCATGGTCATTGGAGATGCGCTCCAGCATCATGACGAGGGCGGATTCACCGCCCCAATCCGTCCAGCCATGAGGCAGCAACGTCTTGCCATCGTCCTTCATCCCGTGACTGAGGCTGCCATTGGGCAGACGCAGGGCCTTGAAATCGATCTGATCCACGGCTGAAGCCAGCTCCTGGTGCAGCTCCTCATCTCCCACCCCCTGCGCAGCCAGCAGCAGGCTGTGGTAAAAAATGGCCGTGTCCACCGTGCTGTACTCGGTGCCAGGGTGGATGACGTAACCCGTCGCACTGCGCCGGACAAAGTGCGGCAGCAGCCCCAGGGGACGATCCAGGGCACGGGCCGAACGGTGAATCGTGCGGATGATTTTGGCCGCCTCCTTGGGGCTGACCAGTTCCAGCGGCGGCTGGGACAGCGCTGCCGTGGCCAGGGCAAACATGCCAGTGGAAGCAAGGGACTCAAAGGCTCCATCTTCGATGTGCGCACGGTCTTTGACAAAACCGGACGCAGGGTCATAGCAGCGGGCCAGCTTGGCATAGGATGCAGCCACCACGTATTCATCAAAGGGAACCGCAGGCAGCTCCATGCCCAGGTTCAGGCTGGTGACACAGATTTCGCTGCCTGGTTCCGCCGTCCAGTTGATCAGCTTGGCATTCGGCATGGCCAGCGTGGGCACGGGCAGCACATAGGTTTCGCAATTCGGTGCCTGCACATCCAGCATGTGCTCCCAGAGCATCTGCTGCTCATTGGACTTAATTTCCAGTTTCAGACGCCCCTGCCCCTTGGCCTGGATCATCACACTGCTGATCTTGGGCTGGTAGCGGGCACTGATGAAGGACGGCCAAGGCGCGGCAAAATTCAGCGACTTGGCGTTCTCTCGCGCCAGCCCGGCCAGACTGTGCCAGATGCCAGCCCACGCATCCGGGTCCTGCCCCAGGCTCACGCAAATCTCGTCAGTCTGCCACTGGATGGTGTGTGCCGCAGGACCATGAAAGCCAAAGTCAGTGCCGATATGCGTGTAAGCCACGAAGGAGTTCAGCCGCTGGGTGCCCTCCACCGGCACGGGGGCCCTGCCCGGCTGGATGCGGATGAAGTACTCCTGCACAGGCTGCCACACCAGCCGTGAAGCGGGTGCTGCGTGGACAGCCAGGGACATGCAGAACCAGGCTGCGCTGAGTGGAAGGAAGCGCATGGAAAAAGTGACAGTAAAGGAACTACGCACCCAATGGCAACGCCGTTTATGATTGTGCCCACTTATCTGGATGAAACTTGCCAAGCAGCCCCGCGGTGAAAGAGCCTTTGACCCGGCACCGTTTGCTCTCACCGCCCATGCTGAACGCCGTTTCTCGCCTTGCCTGCCGGATTCTGCCCCTCCTGCCCGCTGCGGGCCTGGGAGCGGTGGCTGAACCGTCGGAATTTTTTGAAAAACGCATCCGCCCTCTGCTGATCGAGCACTGCACGGAATGCCATGGTGCCGACAAGCAAAAGGGCAGTTTGAGACTGGATCACCGGGACGGCTGGCAGACTGGCGGCGATTCCGGCCCCAGCATCATCCCGGGCAAGATCGAAGAAAGCCTCCTGTGGAAAGTGGTCAGCTATGAGGACCGCGACCTGAAGATGCCGCCCAAGAAAAAGCTGCCCGCCGCCGCACTGGAAGATCTGAAAACCTGGATCACCAGCGGTGCCCATGATCCGCGTGACGAAGCCCCCGCAGCCAAGGGTGGCCACAGCAGCCCCAAAGCCGATGGCAGCTTTTGGTCCTTTCAACTGCCCATCACCAAACCTCCCGGCCCGGTCAAACAAAGCAACTGGCCGCGCAATGCCATTGATCATTTCATCCTCGCACGACTGGAGGCAGAAAACCTCCAGCCAGCCCCCGATGCGGAGGCCTCCACTCTGGCACGCCGGCTTGCCTTTGATCTCACCGGCCTCCCACCTCAGTCCATCCCCGCACTCGCAGGCCATCAGCCTGCCTTGGAAGATCGGAAACTCGAGACCCAGGTGGATGCTCTCCTGGCTTCGCCCGCCTTTGCGGAACGCTGGGCCTCGCATTTCATGGACATCACCCGCTTTGCCGAATCCTCAGGCGGCGGCCGTTCCCTGCCCTTCAAGGATGCCTGGCGCTTCCGTGATTATCTTCTGGAGGCCATCCAGTCCGACGTGCCCGTCGATCACATGATCAAGCAGATGCTGGCAGGTGATCTCTTGCCTGCCAAGAATGCCGCCGAGCGTCGCCAGAACCTCACCGCCACCGGCTTCCTTGCCCTCGGCCCAACCAATTATGAGGAACAGGACAAGCAGATGCTGCGCATGGACATTGTGGATGAGCAGCTCGACACCATCGGCAAGTCCTTCATGGGCATGACCATCGGCTGCGCCCGCTGCCATGACCATAAGTTCGATCCCATCCCCACCCGCGACTACTACGCGCTGGCTGGCATCATGCGCAGCACACGCACGCTGAAAAACTACACGGACAATGTGGCCCACTGGATTGACACCCCGCTGCCCTTTGAGGGAGAGGAAGAGCAGAAGATGCAGGCCAAGGAGAAAGAAGTTTCCAGGCTGACGCAGGAGATCGCCGCGCTGAAGGATACGCTCCGCGACGTCGGCGGAGTCGCCCTGCGCAAGCACAAAACACTCAGCGCCGCAGACCTGCCGGGAGTGGTTGTGGATGACAACGAGGCTCAAAAAGTGGGCGACTGGAAAACCAGCCGCCGTTATCCCCCCTTCGTCGGCGGCGGTTATGCCCATGATGACAATCTGGGCCGTGGTGAAAAGACCATCTCCTTCACGCCAAAGCTCCCCGTGGCGGGCCGTTATGAAGTGAGGGTGGCCTTCAGTGCAGGCCCAGGCCGTGCCGAGCGCATCCCCGCCACCATCTTCCATGCCGATGGCGAAGAACTGGTTTATTTCAAACAGGCCACCGAGAGCTTTGAAGGGCTTCAGTTCATCTCGCTCGGCACCTTCCGCTTTGAGACCACCGGACAAAACTTTGTCATGCTGTCCAATGCCGGTGCCGAAGGTTATGTGACGGTGGATGCCGTGCAGTTCGTGCCTGCGGATGCGGACATGCCCGCCATGCCTTCCCCGGTCGCCAGCAATGAGGAAAAGGAACTCAAAGGCCGCATGGCCGATCTGCAAAAGCAGCTCAAGCTCATGCAAAAGGACGGCCCCAGCCGGTTGGAGGCCATGACGGTGGCTGAAGATGAAAAGCCGGAGGATGCCCGCATCCACGTGCGGGGAAACATCCGCAATCTCGGGGCTCCCGTTCCTCGCGGGTTCCTGCAGGTGGCCCTCAAAGCCGACATGCCCGCCATTCGCGCCGAGGAAAGCGGCCGCCTGCAACTGGCCGAGTGGATGACCGCCCGCCACCATCCGCTGACCGCCCGTGTCTTTGTCAACCGTGTCTGGCATTGGCTCTTCGGGGCTGGCATCGTGCGCAGCACGGACAACTTCGGCATCACAGGCGAGCTGCCTTCCCATCCTGAGCTGCTGGATCATCTGGCCGTGAAATTCATGGAAGACGGCTGGAGCCTCAAACGGCTGGTGAAGGAAATGGTGATGAGCCGCACCTATCGCATGAGCTCTGAAGGTGAGCTGTCCCAGTCCGATCCTGACAACCGCCTGCTGTCCCGAATGAACCGCAAGCGTCTCGATGCCGAGTGCATCCGCGATGCCATGCTGGCTGCGGCCAATGCGGTGGACGGACGCTGGGCCGGCCCTAACGTGGGCGATGCCAAGGCGGTGAACTCCAATGACACCAAGGTGCAAAATCTGGAGTATGGCTATCCCTTCAACGACACACGGCGCAGCGTTTACACCGCCGCCTTCCGCAACGTGAGGCACCCGCTGTTTGAGGTGTTTGATTTTGCCGACATCAATCAGCCTATCGCCCAGCGTACCACCAGCACCGTGACCACCCAGGCCCTGTATCTGATGAACCATCCGCAGGTCATCGAATTCGCCCGCAGTGCCGCCACACGAGTGATGGCGGCAGGAGAAATCGAAAAAGGGATTCAGCAGGCCTATCGCCATTCCTTGAGCCGGGAGCCTTCCAGCAAGGAGGCCTCCATTGCCAAGGACTATCTCGAAGCTTCCATCTCAGGAAACGCTACCGATGATGAACGCTGCGACGCCTGGGCCCGCTTCATTCAAACGCTCTGGGCCACGCCCGAGTTCCGCCTGCTCAGATAAGCCTAACCAAGGATCAAACCTTGCACCCGCCCTGGCAGGCTGCGGCTTCATCTCGATAGGCTTTTGCCAGCAAGGTCACGGGCTGCGTCACCTCGGCATTCGTCCCCAGGCCGTTTGCCAGTTGCAGGTGACACCCAGGGTTGGAGGTCGTGACCACTGTGCACCCGGTCTGCGCGATGTTGCCCACCTTCCGCTTCAGCAGCTTGGCCGACTGCTCAGGCTGCGTGATGTTGTAAATCCCTGCGCTGCCACAGCACCAGTTGCTCTCGGGCAGTTCCTTCAGCACCAGGCCCGGAATCGCCTGCAAAACCTGGCGTGGCTGGCTGACCACCTTTTGCCCGTGACACAGATGGCAGCTTTCGTGGTAGGTCACCTCGGTCACACCTGCGCCGTGCTCCGGCTTGCGAATGCCCACCTGCACCAGCCACTCATGAATGTCCTTCACCTTGCGGTCCCAAAGGTGGGCACGCTCCGCATAAAAGGGATCATCATGCAGCAGATGACCATAGGTCTTCAAATGGGAGCCGCAGCCCCCGGCATTGGTGATGATGGCATCCAGGCTTTCCAGGTCAAAGCTGTCGATCTGCCGACGCGCCAGTTCTTTGGCCAGTTCCACCGCCCCATTGTGGGCATGCAGGGAGCCGCAGCAGGACTGGGCGCGCGGTGTCACCACCTCGCAGCCATTGGCCAGCAGCACATCCGCCGTGTCCCGGTTGATGTTGGAAAAGGCCAGATCCTGGATGCAGCCCGTGAGCAAGCCCACGCGGTATTTCTTTGAGTCTGGACTTTCGACGGGCGCGATGAGGGCATCTGAAAAGGCGGCGGCCACCAGGGGTGTCTGCGGCTCCAGATCGCGCAGTTTTTTCGGCAGCAGCCCGAAAAACTTCACCCGCCTCAGCCGCACATCCATCCCGCTCTTCTGCCACAGACGAAGTCCCCACCCGGCCAGGCGCAGCAACCGGGGGTGCATGAAAAGAACATTCAGCGTCAGCCAGCGCCAGAAGTCGCGCTCCGCACTTTGGGAGACTCCTGCACGCTCCACCTCGGCACGGGCCGTTTCAAAAAGCTCTGCGTATTTCACGCCCGCCGGGCAGGCCGTCTGGCAGGCCAGGCATCCGAGGCAGTAATACATCTCATCCGAAAAGGCCTGGGTAATCTGCAACTCGCCATCGGCCACACTGCGCATGAGGGAAATGCGGCCACGCGGGCTGTTGCGCTCCTTCTTCGTCTCCATGTAGGTGGGACAGGTGGGCAGGCACATGCCACAGTGCATGCACTGCTGGAGGACGGAGTAGTCGAGCGATTGAAGCAGATTCACGAGGCGAAAATGGGGGTGGGAGATAGCGGCGGGACCGTCCGCATTCTTCCATCTTTTCAGAGGATGGGCCTGTTTGTCACGGAGCTTTCTCAGGACAGCCTGTTTACGGACTGTCAACGCCGGCCGCGACGATGCGGTTGAGCAGGGCACGCTGCGTGGGCGACCACGCATCCCTGCTGTCATGCTGGGTGCGCAGGGCCGCCTCCTGGATGTCCTTGGCATTGAGGGAGCCTGGATACACCAGTTTTTCCCACAGCTCGATCACCGTACTGTCCTGCCGCAGGGCAGCCAGCAGCAGCGGGACCTGACTGCGGATCTCCGCATTGGAGGGCGGATCCAGATGCAGCCACAGCAGCAATTTTTGATAATTGGGATGGTCCTTGGGCAGCTCCGGAGATTCGCCACTCAGCAGGGCTTGAAACTGCGACCATTCGCCAAGTTCGATCTTCTCCACCCACGGCCTCAGCTCAGGCACCTCGGCGGCCAGAGAGGCCGTCTGCTCTTTGCGCCAGATCGCGTTCGGATGCTCTGGAGCTTTCTCCACGGGGGCTTCGGGCACAGGCTCCCCCTGTTGAACCAAAGGCACACCGGGCACCGTCGCAACCACGGGGGCCGCCGTCTCTGCGGATGAGCGGACCAGATCATAAGGCCCAGCCCAGATCCCCAGGACCAGCGCCCATGCGCCCACAATTCCCCCGATAAAAAACGGCACCGCCCGCCAGATGATGATGGGCTGGCGGACCACGGTCTTGGGTGCTTCCGGCGGGGATTCCTCTTGCGGCTGGCTGCGCTCATGGGCCACCGCTTTCGCAGCCGCCAGGGCGGCTTCATAAGAGGCCCCTTCATGGGATCTCGCGATCAGCAGCGACCACCAGCAGGCGGGCACGACGGCTTGGAAAAGCACCGCCGCCTCGCTTTTCGGGTCCAGGCACTCCGCCAGCTGGGCGAGGGCAGAACACTCCTCCGGGCTGCTCCAGGTCCAGGCCACACGGGGCCGCCGGAGGCGCACATCCCAGAGATCCCGCGCCTCCTGCGAGCAGCCGCGCACGATGCCGCCTGCGCCTAACCACAAGTGTGCTTCATCGAGGGCATCACGCTCATCTTCCGTAGCATGGGCGTTCGCCGCGGCCAGCAGCTGCTCCGCCCGCGAGTAACGGCTGATGGCCAAAGAAGTCGTGAGCGCCAGCATGAGGTCCACCACCTCCGGGCTGTTCATCTTCGACTGGGTGGCAATCAGCGCCTCCGCCAGCCGGGTGAGCCGGGCCAGGTCCGCCTTGGCAGCCCAGCGTGAGGCCACCATGAAAGTCAGCGTGTAGTGGCCGGAGCCCAGCTCAATGATGAGATCCGGCACGCGCGTCATCTCCGCCAGGACATCCTGCTGATCTTCAAAAAGAGTCGTCAGATAGTCGCTCGCAGCACCGGCCCATTCCGGCTTGACGTAGGCTGCCGCGCAAAAGCTCGCGAACGCCCCCTGGAGCTGCGCGGGATCGTGCAGCATCCTTTCAAGGATACGGGCGACATTTTTGAGTTCAGGAGGCAGAGGGGGCAGCTCAGGAGACGCCGTTTCAGTCACCGGCACGGGCGATTCTGAAATGATTTCTGCAGGCGCCGACGCCTCAGCTTCCTGCCATTCAGGCTCTTGTTCAGGCTCCTCATGAGCCTCTAAGTCCACAGACTCTGGTTCAAGCTCCTCATGGGCCTCTGGTTCAACGGCTACCGGCTCAGGATGTGCAGCAGGCTCGGCAGGCAGCGTCTGCTCATCCGCTTCAGGAAAGAGCTGAAGCTCCATCGAAGTGGCCGATGCCGTGGATGAATCGGATGCTGGAGCCGCCATGAGCAGTGATTATTAAAACTGGAGACGCTCTCATGCAACGCCCCTCTCTTGTTAAATATATGGAAGTGTTAAGTTCCTACAATGTAGCGCGTCAAGATCGTAAGGAAACGAAAAAATGGCCGTCTGCTTGGGCAGACGGCCATTCACACTATCTAAATATCCCGTGAAATCAGCTCACCTGAAGCACGCCCGAGCTGTCGCCCACGCGCTCAGCCCGCACGCCCAGGCGGTCCAGCATGGATAGATACAGGTTGGTCATCGGGGTTTCTCCTGGCAGCACAATGCGTTTGCCCGGCGTCCAGGTGCCACCCGCACGGCCTGCGAGCAGGATGGGCAGGTTGTCATGGTTGTGACGATTGCCATCGCCGATGCCACCGCCGAAAACGATCATGCTGTTGTCCAAAAGATTGCCATCGCCCTCTTTAGTCGCCTTCAACTTGTCCAGGAAGTAACCAAACTGACGCATGTAAAAGCCGTCAATCTTGGCGATTTTTTCCAGCTTCTGCTCATCGCTCTCATGGTGGGAGAGATAGTGGTGGGCATCCGGCACACCGATCTGGGGGAAGCTGCGGTTGCTGCCGTCATGGGCGAGCATGAAGGTGCAAAGACGGGTGGTGTCCGTCTGGAAAGCCAGCGTCAGGAGGTCGAACATCATGTGGATGTGCTCCTCATAGGATTCAGGGATGCCTTCCGGCACCGGATAGTCTTTCGGCAGGCTGGCCGTGAATTTCTCCGCACGCTCGATGCGCAGCTCGATGTCGCGCACACTGCTGTAGTACTCATCCAGCTTGCGTTTATCATTGCCGTTCACCTTGCCTTGCAGGGACTTCGCCTCGCCCAGGACGGTATCGAGAATGCCCTTCTGCAGGCGCTGGCGGCGGGCACCATCAGCTCCCTTTGCCCCCGAAGCCCCATAACCAAAAAGACGTTCAAAGACCAGCCGGGGATCCATTTCAGGAGCCATCGGCATGGTTTCATTTTTCCAGGCCAAATTGAACTGGTAGGCGCAGGAGTAACCGCTGTCGCAGCGGCCGGAGCTGCGCTGGCCGTCAGTGCTCAGTTCCAGAGAAGGCAGGCGGGTCAGGTGGCCGATCTTCTGGGCGGCGATCTGGTCCACCGAAACCCCCAGCTGAATGTCGGAGCCAGCCGTCTTCTTCGGCATGCAGCCCGTCAGGAAGGTGGAGGTGGCACGCGCATGGTCGCCGCCACCATTGCCATGGGAGCGGGCCTTGTCCTGTGCTAGCCCGGAGACCACCATGAACTCATTGCGATGACGTTCGATTTCCTTCAGCGTCGGACTCAGTTCGTAGCTCGTGCCTTCGCCCGTGGGAAACCACTGCTTCACGTTCACCCCATTCGGAATGTACAGCCAGGCCGCACGCATGGGAGCTCTGGCCGGTGCCTTCGCCGCAGCAGCCGCAAAGGCCTTGCCTCCCAGAGATTCCAGGAAAGGCAAAGACATCATCGTCCCAAGTCCGCGGAGGACATGGCGACGGCTCATCTGGTGCGCGGCGGCGGCTGTTTCGTGAAAGGGATTCATGGGGGATTAATCTCTATACGTGATACGTCGCTGAAACTTTCCTTGACGCAAATCGCAAAGTTCAGGCCAGGCAGACGAAATTGGTTGAAAATCTGACCCTTCGACGCCCGATTAGCGTACTACCCCCGTCAAACCACAACTCATGAAGAAACTAGCTGCCCTTACCGCCTTCGCCCTGATCTCCTTGAACGTGTCCGCCCAGGAGGCTGAAGTCGCCACCATTGAGCTCAAGCCCCACGCCAGCAATCCCCTGGGTTATGACAAGACCGACCTGACCGTGAAAGCCGGCCAGAAAGTCAAACTGACCCTCAACAACACCGGCAGCATCGCCCCCCAGCCGCATAACTTCATCCTCGTCAAACCAGGCAAGGACCAGGCCGTGGGCGCCCAGGCCAACGCCATGATGACCGACCCCCAGGCCATGGCCAAGAGCTATGTGCCCGATGCCTCCAAGGACGACATCCTGGCCAACACCAAGCTGGTCATGCCAAACGGCACGGAGACCATCGAGTTTACCGCCCCAGCCGAAGCTGGCGACTATCCTTACATGTGCACCTTCCCCGGCCACTGGCTGCTGATGAAAGGCGTGATGCACGTCACCAAGTAAGTTTTGATTTTCTCCAAGGGCGGACTCACGAGTCCGCCCTTTCCATTTAAACACCCACCATCCAGCCCACCATGAAACGACTGCTCACCACCCTGGCCCTCCTCACCATCGCCACCTCCGGCCTGCGCGCCGAAGAAGGCAAGGTCTCCGCCGGAAACCTGAACTTCACCCTGCCCTCCAACATGTGGACCTCTGTGCCCACCAGCAGCCCGATGCGCGCAGCCACCCTGCAAATCACCATCGAAGGCACGGACAAACCCCTGGAAGCCGTGTTCTACTACTTCGGCAGCGGCCAGGGCGGCGATACCAAGGCCAACATTGACCGCTGGCTGGGCCAGTTTGAAAGCCCTCCCACCTCCAAGACCGAAGATCTGGATGCCAATGGTACCAAGGTGAGCCTGGTGACCGCCACCGGCACCTACATGGACGGCGCGATGTTCGGCCCCAAAACCGCCAAGGCTGACTACACCCTCCTCGGCGCCATCATCCCCGGCCCTGACGCTCCCGTCTTCATCAAGCTGACCGGCCCCAAGGACGCCGTCGCCAAGATCACCGAAGACTTCAAAAAGCTCGCCACCAGCCCCTTCCCGGCCAAGTAAGCGCGCAAAGTCTAACGATTGATTGCACCACAAAGGCAGGCCGCTGGGCCTGCCTTTTTTCTTGCCCCTGCTGCATGCCTCCTCGGCCCAGTTGCATCTCGTTTGTCCCACTGCTTATACGATTTAGCCACACTGATTGGTGAAACCAAGCTTCAGGCCTCCTGGACCTGGTACGCATCCCGATGCCACTTTCCCCAGCCGCAGAGCGGCGTCCGTATCTTAGCCGCGCCTTTCAAGGCGCGGTTTTGGCCCGCACACCGCCTTCACTCATCGCGTCGCAGCGCGACGCCCGAACTGCCGCAATTTCACCAATCCATCACGCTAAATCGTATTAGAAGCCTGGGAAATAGGGCGGCAGATCAGGATCGGTAGAAGCCGTGTCGGATCGGCGGGCCGTGCGGCCCAGCTTTCGCAGCAGGTGGCTGCAGGAATCACACACCGTCAGATCCCCCGTCATCTGCACCCGCACGATGCTGCCCTCGATGACGACCATCGCGTGCGCAGCGGTTTGCAGAGGAGCCTCCAGCGCCAGACGATGGGCCAGCTCCGCGATGTAAGTCTGCAGGGCGGCTTTGTGCTCCCGGATCACGCCATTGAGACGCTCCTCAGCGGCTGGCGTTTCAGCCTGTGTGTTGATGAAGGCACATCCTCGAAAATCCGGTTCTTCAAACCATTCCCTCAGCACTTCAGCGATCACCTCCAGGCCCACCCCCGGCTGGGCCAGCTGCTGTTCAGCAGCCGCGACAAACCACTTCATCCAGGATTCATGACGCCGCTGCAGATACTCGGCCACCAAGTCATTCTTCGAGGGGAAGTGACGGTAAAAGGACATCTTTGCCACCTCAGATTCGGCGATGATTTTATCAATGCCAGTCGCCCTCACACCATCCTGATAAAACAAGCGCGACGCAGTCAACACAATGCGCTCCCGGGCACTCAGCGGGAGGGATTTTTTGGCAGGGGCTTTCTTCTTCGAGGCAGGCACGCGCCTAACAAAGCATTGACAAACAGACCTGTCGATCTATTGATGTCACCACATAATAGACAGACCTGTCTATCTCATCAAAATTCATTCAAAACCTCTTTCTTATGAGCACCGCCCCCAAGCCCCCTCTTGTGCCTCCCTTCACCCACGCAACAGCCACCCTGAAAGTGCGTGCTGCTGAGGATGGCTGGAACTCACGTGATCCCCAGCGAGTCTCCCTCGCTTACACCCCGGACAGCCAATGGCGTAACCGCGCCGAATTTGTTCGCGGGCGGGAGCAGATCGTCGAGTTCCTCACACGCAAATGGCGCAGGGAGCTGGACTACCGCCTGATCAAGGAGCTGTGGGCCTTTGACGGAGCCCGCATCGCCGTGCGCTTCGCCTATGAATGGCACGATGACTCCGGCCACTGGTATCGCTCCTATGGCAACGAAAACTGGGAGTTCGATGAAGCGGGCCTCATGCATCACCGCTACGCTTGCATCAATGACCTGCCCATCCAGGCCAGCGAGCGACTCTTCACCTGGGATGCTTCCGGGCCACGTCCTGCAGACTTCCCCAGCCTGTCTGATCTTGGACTGTAAACAGGCAGCAAAAGGGCCAGTCCGGTTCACTCGGACTGGCCCTTTTCGGTTTAAAGATTCGGACGTTACTTGGCTTTCACAAACCCGTCCTTCAGCGCCACCGTGCGGTTGAACACAGGCTTTCCGGGCAGGCTGTCTTTGGGGTCGGTGTAGAAGTAGCCCACGCGCTCGAACTGATAGTGAGCGCCGGGTTTGGCCTCGGCCACGGAAGGCTCCAGCTTGGCCGTCACGACCTCCAAGGACTGCGGGCTGATGAGTTGCGTAAAGTCGCCGTCTTCACCGGCAGCTTCTTCCGGCTGCTCGTCTAAGAAAAGCTTGTCGTAGAGACGCACTTCCACATCCAAGGCATGCGCGGCACTGACCCAATGGATGGTGCCTTTGACCTTCGGCCGTCCCACCGGCTTCACGCCATGACGGGTGGCATCGTCGTAGGTGCAGCGAAGTTCGACAATGTTGCCTGCTTCATCCTTGATGACTTCCTGGCAGATGATGCAGAAAGCATACTTCAGACGCACTTCACCACCCGGCACCAGACGGTGGAAACCCTGGATCGGTGTTTCCATGAAGTCATCGGCATCAATGAACAGCTCACGGCTCAGCGGCACCTGACGTTTGCCGTCGGCTTCATTTTCCGGATTGTTCACCAGCTCCACATGCTCCACCTGGCCTTCAGGGTAATTGGTCAGCACCACCTTGATCGGGCGGATCACCCCATACACGCGCTGGGCGTGCTTGTTCAGGTCCTCACGCACGCAATGCTCCAGAAGCGTCAGCTCCGTCAGGGAAGGATATTTGGTTAGGCCGATCGTTTTGCAAAAGGTCCGGATGGCCAATGGGGTGTAGCCACGGCGGCGGATCCCGCTGATCGTCGGCATGCGCGGATCATCCCAGCCAGTGACGAGACCTTCCTTCACCAGACGCAGCAGCTTGCGCTTGCTCATCACCGTGTTGGTCAGGTTCAGGCGGGCAAATTCACGCTGGTAAGGCTGTCCGGGCAGGCCGCTGACATTGGCGATCAACCATTCATACAAGGGGCGATGATGCTCAAACTCCAGGGTGCAAAGGCTGTGGGTGATGCCTTCCAGCGCATCGCTGAGCGGATGCGCATAGTCATACATCGGGTAGATGCACCACGCATCGCCGGTGCGGTGATGATGCGCGCGCAGGATGCGGTAGATCGCCGGATCCCGCATGTTCATGTTCGGCGATGCCATGTCGATCTTGGCCCGCAGAACCCGGCTGCCTTCTTCAAACTCCCCGGCGCGCATCCGGGCAAAGAGATCCAGGTTCTCGGCAGGTGAGCGGTCACGATAGGGGCTGGCCGTGCCGGGTGAAGTCAGCGTGCCGCGTGTGGCGCGCATTTCTTCCGGCGTCTGGTCATCCACGTAGGCGAGACCTTTTTCGATGAGCTGGACCGCGAAGCCGTAGAGCTTCTCAAAGTAATCGCTGGCGTAGAAAAGATGGTCACCCCAGTCAAAGCCCAGCCATTTCACATCATCCTGGATGCTGTCCACATACTCCACTTCTTCCTTCGTCGGATTGGTATCGTCAAAGCGCAAGTGGCAGCGCGCCTTGGGGGCGTTTTCCAGGCTGAGGCCAAAGTTCAGGCAGATGCTCTTCGCATGGCCGATGTGCAGATAGCCATTCGGCTCCGGCGGAAAGCGGGTGATCACCCAGCCGTCATTGCGCTGCGCAGCCACATCGGCAGCGATCATTTCGCGGATGAAATCCAGGGAGGCAGGGGCGGCAGCAGGGGCGTCAGACATGGGAGGCGGAGATTTGGGCCGGAAGGCTCAGGAGTCAAGACGACGTACAGCCTGCATCAGGGCTCCAGACGGATTGTACATCTTCTCGGCTCACAGGTTTCGTACCAGAAGCTTTGTTGGATCTACAGATCAGTTTGGCCGCTCAAGGTTTCGTGGGTGGCACACCCTTTGGTGGAGGTGCCACAGGCACTGTCGGAAGATTCAGAGGCAAATTGATGGGCAGGCTTCCTCCAGATGACGGGGGCCTTTGCAGCACAGCCGCGGCGGAGATACCTCCGATCATCTTGTCCTTCTCTAATTTTACCGCCACCTGGGCCTGCTGCAACTGACGGCAGTAGTTCAACTGAGTCTTGAAATCCGTCACCAGCGGAAAGCTTTCACCTTTGGACTTGATGAGCGTTTCCAACGTCTTGGAGAGGAGGGCAATGGCTTCTTCCACTTTGTTTGTGGAGGACAGGGCATGGGCGTAAAAGTAAAGATAAAGGATTAGATCCTCATGGTCGGGTTCCAGGTTCTCCCGCACATTCGGCAGCCCTTCCCGCAACATCGCCTCAGCCTCCACAGCGCGGTTCTGGCGCAGCAGATTGGCACCGAGCGAACGAAAAGCGGTCATCGTCTCCGGATGGGTTTTCCCGCGCATCCGCAGCCAGATGTCATAAATGATCCGGTATTCTTTTTCCGCCTCTTCGTACCGAAGAAGCGATTCCAGCCTCAAGGCAATGTTAAACCTCGCCGTCAGTGTCTCGGTGCCTTCCGGCCCGTGGATTTTTAAAAGGTTCTGAAGGATGTCCCGGTACTGCTGCAAAACCACCTCAGGATCTTTCTCCTTGCCCTCCAGGACGGTCAAATTGTTGAGGACAGCCAGGGTCCGGTCATGGTTGGGTCCCAGGAGTCGCTTACGTGCTTCATAGGCGATCAAGTATTGCTCCTTGGCCAGTTGGAGCTTCTTTTGCTTATCATAGGCAATTCCCAGATTGTTGCGGGTTCCCAGCGTGTCCAGATCATCAGGCGGCAGGTTCTTCAATCGCCATTCCAGCACCTTTTTGAACACCGCTTCTGCCTTGTCGGGCTGGTTCAGTTCATTGTAGCACACACCGAGGTCATTGTAGGTCGTCCAGGATTCCCGGTCATTGACTCCCAGCACCTTTTGCTCTTCCTCATGCAGCACCTGAAACTGGGTGGCGGCCTCGGTAAAACGCCCCGTGCTGTAGTAGAGAGAGGCCAGCTTCCGACGGCTCACCAGGCAATGATAATGATCCGGCCCGAGATACAGCCGGGTAAATTCTAACAAAGAGCGTATCTCTTCCTCAGCATCGCTGAATTTCTTCCCTTCCACCACGATGTCCACCAGGCGAAACCGCGTGCGCATCACATCCTCATGGGTCTTTCCCAGAGTGCTCCGCTGGGATTCCAAAACTATCCTCAGCAAAGCCTCGGCTTCGGTATATCGCTTCAGGCTTTCCAGCACTGAGGCCAGGTTTTTCCGTACCGAGATCAGCGCGGCCGAGTTCGCATCCTCCTTCTCTTCCAACCGCTGGAGGATCTTGCGATACTCGGCTTCCGCCGCCGCATCCTGGCGCTGATCGTACAAGGCCGCTGCCAGTTCGTTGTGATAGCGCAGCGTTTCCAGGTGCCCAGGCCCCAGGGCCAGACGATGACGTTCCATGACCTCCCGCAGGGTCTTTAACTGGGCCGGGTAGTCGGCCAGCAAAAAATGGGTGAAGGCCAACGCCGTCTGGATCTGGGTCCAGGCTCCCAGATCGGTTTCGGAATCCGTTTCCAAAGATGCCACCGTGAAGTACTGTTTGGCATCGACATACTTCTGCTGTTCCAGGGCAGCATAACCCGCCAGTTCCAGGGCAGCCGCCACATTTGCCGAGATGCGAGGTTTGGCATGGTGAGCCTCCTCTCCCGCGATCAGCGCCACATCCACCACTTCATTGTAGCGCTGGATCATGAAGTAAAAGCGGGCCAGTTCCGTGCCCGTCAGATCCTTTTTCAGAAGACGGCCCAGCACATAGCTCCGCATCGCCTCATACAGTCCTTCAGTTGGCAGATTAAACCGCTCAAAGAGCGGTTTGGCGGCCTCCACATAGCGGTACCTCTTTCCATCCTCGGTGGACTCAGGCGGACGGAAGGCGAGGGCGCGCGGAAACTCCCGGATCAAGGCCGCCACTTTGGACTCCAGCCCTTTGAAGCCCGAAGTGCCGGGTCGCTTCTGCACATCGGCCGCCTGGCTTTTTACCGGAACGGTGCAGACCATCAGGGCTGCTCCGCAGAGGCTTGCGCAGCCTTTGGAAAATCGTAGCAACCGCTTCATGGAAACAACACTCGAAAGACGGATCCGGCTACTTTTTAAAGTACCCGCGCTGCTTCTCGCTGATCGGCAGCCCGGTTTTCTCCATCACCTGCAGCATGTCTTCCCACACCTGGCGTTTGGCCACACGGCCACCATCGGCCATCTTTTCTTCCCGCAGGATGTAGCTGGGGTGAAAGGTCACCATCGTCGGCAAGCCCTGCACCTGATAAAACTGGCCACGCAGCTTGCTCACCGGCCCGCTCAGGCCCAGGCCCTCAGCCGCCGTTTTGCCCAGTGCCACCAGGATCTTGGGCTGGATGATGGCGATCTCCGTGAAGATGTAGGGCAGGCAGGTCTGCATCTCCACCGGCGTCGGCGGGCGATTGGACCAGCCCTGGTTTTCCATGGCCGGGCGGAACTTGCAGATGTTGCTGATGTACACCTCGCTGCGGTCCAGCCCCATCGCCTTGATGATGCCCGTGAGCTTTTGCCCGGCGGGCCCCACGAAGGGCTCCTGCTGGCGCTCCTCTTCAGAGCCCGGCGCTTCACCGATGAACATGATTTCCGCATCGGGACTGCCCACAGCAAAGACCATCGTCTCGCGCAGGGTGCCCAGAGCACGCGCCTCAGGCGACTGCTCAGCGATCTGGGCCAGAGCCGCCAGCTTTTCCGCCTTGGTCGCGCCAGGGACTTCGATCAAAGCCGGCGCTGTCGCAGATGCCTTCGCCGCCACCCGGGCCGGAGGCTGCACCGGTGCCGATGCCACCGCAGGAGCCACGAAGGCTTCGCGTAGCAAGGAAGCTGGAGCCGCCCGCTCCTCAGAGAAAGATTCCGCCGTCCGTCGCCCTTCAGGTGCGCGTTGAGGAGCCGCCGCAGGGCGGGTACTGCGACCCGTCATTTTGTCCAGCACGCCTGGGCGCAGACCCACATGGGTCTGTCCGGCCACCTGGCGCTGTTCCAGGTATTGTTTGAGAAGTCCGGCGGCGACTGGCTGAGGCATAAAAAGAAGGGTGACTGAGCTAACACACACTGACGCAGGACACGATCACTTTTTGCGGCCCGCCTTCGGCTCCGTACCCGCCAGGATGCGACCAATGTTCGCCCGGTGCCGGACGATCACCAGCACCATGATCAGCACGCCAAAACCCAGCATCACCCCATCCCATCGTCCATCGCGGGCCATCACCGCCACCATCGTCGCCACCACACCCACGCCCGCCATCATGGAGGCCAGGGAAACATAACGGGTGGTAAAAAAGAACAGCAGCCACACCACCAGACCGCCCAGCATGGCCAGCGGCGCAATGCCCAAAAGCACCCCCGCCGTCGTCGCCACGCCCTTGCCGCCTTTGAAGCCCAGCCAAAAGGTAAACATGTGCCCCAGCACCGCCGAAAGACCCGCCACCACGGCCCCAGCAGAGACGATCTCCGTCGCCGCCCCCTGCGCGGCCAGAAAAGAAGCCGCCAGCCACACCGGAAACCAGCCTTTGAGCGCATCCAGAATGAACACCGGAATGCCGATCCCCTTCCCCAGCACCCGGATCACATTGGTCGCGCCGATGTTGCCGCTGCCATGCTGGCGGATGTCCATGCCCTTCAACTTGCCGGCCCAATAGCCAAACGGCATCGCACCACTGAGGTAGCCGACGACTGCGGAGATCAAAATTGCCACTGCGGGATTCATTGTCCCCTATGTATCCCCAGCCTGCGCCTCCGCGCCAAGTGAAAAGAAGGCCAGCCTTCAGTCTCTTCCCTCCAGACCACTCCCGCCCCAAAGACCCGGCAACTATTTTCTCAGGCTCCCCATTTTTCTGCTCAAAATTGGTATTTTAGCGCGATTCTATGGGCCGCCTTTCTCACTCATGCTCCGCACCGCCCTTCTTGCCCTGTTTGCCATCACCCTGGTCACTGCCGCCCACGCAGCAGAGACCAGGCCCCTCAAGGCCCTCCTCATCGCCGGTGGCTGCTGCCACGACTATGCCAAGCAGCACGAGATCCTCAGCAAAGGCATCCAGTCCCGCGCCAATGTGCAGGTGGACGTGGTGTGGACCGATGACAAATCCACCAATCCTCCCCTTCCCCTCTACGACAATCCCGACTGGGCCAAAGGCTACGACATCATCATCCACGACGAATGCGCCGCCGGACTGAAGGACATCGGCAGCATCAAGCGCATCCTGGATGTTCACAAAACCATCCCCGCCGTGCATCTGCACTGTGCCATGCACAGCTTCCGCCCCGGCAATGACTCCTGGTACAAGCACCTGGGCATCCAGTCGAATTCCCACGGCCCGCAGGAGCCCATCGCCATCACCTACGTGGACAAGGACCACCCCATCACCAAGCCCCTGGCCGACTGGACCACGATCAAGGAAGAGCTCTACAACAACGTCAACATCTTCGATGCCCATCCCCTGGCCATGGGCAGGCAGACCGTCAAACAAAAGGACGGCACCACCAAGGACGTCGAATACATCGTCGCCTGGACCAATGAAAAGCAGGGCGCACGCAGCTTCAGCACCACCATCGGGCACAACAACGACACCGTCGCCGACTCCCGTTACCTCGATCTCCTCGCACGCGGCCTCCTCTGGGCCTGCGACAAGCTGACCCCTGATTACCAGACCGCCTTCAAAGGCGAAAACAAAGTCACCTTTGTCAAAGGCAACCCCGAGCCGCCCAAGGCCCAGCCCAAACCCGCCGCTGCCACACCACCGCCCGCAACCAAGGACGCCACGCTCGTCACGGTCACCGCCAGCAGCGAAGAAAGCGGCAAAAACAACTTCACCTGGCGCGCCGTGGATGGCGATGAAGCCACCCGCTGGTGCGCAAACAGCGGTGAATATCCACAATGGTTCCAGCTCGAGTTTGAAAAACCCCAGTCCCTCACCGGCATCACCACCACCTGGGAAAACAACGGCGTCTATCGCTACAAGATCGAAGCCTCCACCGATGGCAAAGCCTGGAACGTCCTCGCTGATGCCTCCACGAACACAAAAGGCGCCCCATACACCAACGACTTCGCCAAAACGGCTAACCTGAAGTTTGTCAAAATCCACGTGCTCGGCAAAAACGGCGGCGGCTGGGCCAGCATCCGCGAAGTGAAGCTCAAAGGCGACGGCATCAAATCCCTAGCGTCCAAGATGAACGCCCAGCAGCAGGCCACGGCAGCGAAGGTGGTGAAAGAAGAGTCCGACCCCTACAAAAACGAAGGCAACATCGCCCCTTCCATCGTCAAGCTCACCGCAGCGCAGGAAGCCGAAATCCTCAAGGACGTGAAAGTGGCCGAAGGTTTTGAAGCGACCCTCTTCGCCAACTCCGCTGCTGCCAATTACCCCGTCTATGTCGCCGCCGCACCCGATGGCACACTCTACGTCAGCAGCGATGGCAACGGCTCCCTGGGCCGCCAGCCCAAGCGGGGCCGCATCATTCGCCTGCGCGATCTCGATGGTGACGGCAAGGCCGATGAAACCAAGGTCTTCTGCGAAGTGGACAGCCCTCGCGGCCTCGTCTGGGATCACGACCGCCTCTATCTGGTGCACCCGCCGCACCTCAGCGAATTCATTGATGCCGATGGCGACGGTGTCGCTGAAAAACAAAACATCCTCGTCAAGGACATCGCCTTTGGTTTCAAGGACCGCCCTGCCGACCACACCACCAACGGCCTCAGCCTGGGCATCGACGGCTGGCTTTACATCGCCGGCGGCGACTTCGGTTTCATGAAGGCCACGGGCACCGATGGCAAAACACTGCAGCATCGCGGTGGCGGCGTCATCCGCGTGCGGCCTGACGGCACCGGATTGGAGATCTACTCCACCGGCACCCGCAACATCCTGGAAGTGGCCATCAGCCCGCTCATGGACATCTTCGCCCGTGACAACACCAACGACGGCGGCGGCTGGAACGTCCGCTTCCACCACTTCACCGGCCTGGACGACCACGGCTACCCACGCCTCTACAAAAACTTCAACGACGAATGCATCCAACCCCTCGCCGACTACGGCGGCGGTTCCGGTTGCGGAGCCGTTTACATTGACGAGCCCGGCTTCGGCGAAGCCTGGAACAACGCCCCCTTCACCGCCGACTGGGGCACCGGAGCCATTTACAAACATTCGGTTAAACCCAAAGGCGCCACCTTCGAGGAAACCGCCAAGCCCGAACCCTTCATCAAAATGACCCGCCCCACCGATGCCGACGTGGACGGCATGAGCCGCGTCTATGCCTCCAGTTGGAAAGGCGCCACCTTCAACTGGGCCGAACCCGATGTGGGTTACATCGTGCAGGTGAAGCCTAAAGGGTTTAAGCCAGAACCCATGCCGGACTTTGATAAGGCCAAGGATGAAGAGCTGGTGAAGGAACTGGAGTCCACCAGCAATCGCCGCAGAATGGAGGCGCAGAGAGAGCTAGTGAGAAGGAAACTGAAGGCAACGATCTTCGCCCAGATCGCTGAACAAGCCAAACTCGGGCAGCAAATTACGAGCCGGGTCGCAGGCATCTACGCTCTCACACAATCCCAACGCACCTCGATCGGTGATGAACAAATCGGCATTTTGTCTGTCCTTGGAGTGATCGATGACTATGTGATAAGGGCGACTGCAAACAGCATCCCCCCTTGGGGAGTTAACCATCTGCCAGCGAAGGCCGAGTATGGGTTGCCGAAATCCCAGTTACAATGCGTGAAGGCAGTTACCTCCATTGGCTCTTCTCTTGCTAACAAAAACGAGGTTATTTCGGCGTTAATTTCAAATGTGACTGACCCGGTTGTCTGCCATTCGTTAAGCCGCGCCTTAGCCAAACTTAACGAACATGAGGCTTCGTTTAAGGCGATGGATAGATTTTCAGCCGACTCGCCACAGCACCGAATGGTACTCCGCTCCCTCGCCATGATGCACCAGCCCGAGGTCGTGACCGGCCTCATCGAGCGCCTCAATAAAGCCACCGATCCCGCCCTCCGCCAGGGCATCCTCGCTGCGCTCTGCCGCCTGCATTTCCATGAAGGCGAATGGAAGGGCGATTCCTGGGGCACACGCCCGGACACACGCGGCCCTTATTACCAGCCGGAGCCTTGGAGTGAGACGCCGAAGATCGCCGAAGCCCTGAAGACCGCCCTCGCCAAGGCCAGCCCCGAAGAAGCCGCCTTCCTGGTGAAGGAAATGAATCGCAACCGCATCCAGTCCAACGATGCCCTCCAGCGCATCCTCACCCTGGCCAAACAAGACCCCAAAGTCATCCCCGATGCCGTCGCCCAGCTCGCCGTTGCCGAGACCATTCCCGCCGATGCCATCCCGATGTTGGTGGGAGTCTTAAAAAGTACTCAAGAGCTTCAGCTCGCCAAGACTCCCAAAGAACAGACGACGTCCAATCCCGGCATCGTCAATCCCCCCGAGCTAAAGCTCTCGAGTACTTTGCTCTCCCAGGCCATCATCGCCCTCACCAAAACCGACAGCGCCGAGGGCGTCAGCGCCACCTTGGCGGTCCTGTCCCCCATGCAGAAGATGCCGGAATCCTTCAAGGACTTCGAAGCCGCCTCAGCCGCCTTCTTCGCTTCGCCCAAATTGGAAAACCATCACCTGCTCATCGAACAGATCGCCGAGAAACTCGATGGCCCAACTTCCCGTTATGCCGATGCCGCCCTGCTGAATCTCGCCGCACGCACCACCGGCAGCCCCGAGTCCCGCGAGCTTTCCCAAAAAGCCCTCGACCACGGCTGGCAGGAGGCCAAACGCCGCGTCCAGATCATTGATGCCATCTCCGCGATCAAGCACATGGCCTCCGCACCGAAAGTGCTTGCCGCCACGGACGATCCAGATCCCAAAGTCAAAGACGCCGCCAACCGCGCCATGAAGGCCATGCGCCTAACCAAGGTGGAAGACAAGACCCCGAAGCTCGCCACGCTGAAGCCCGAAGAAGTCATCGCCATCGTCCTCAAGACCAAGGGTGATCTCGCCCTGGGCGAGCAAATCTTCACACGCGCCACCTGCATCGCCTGCCACACCACCAAGGAATCTGAAGCGCAGAAAGGCCCCTACCTCGGCAACATCGCCCAGACCTACAAGCGCCCCGAACTCGCCCAAAACATCCTGGACCCAAACAAGACCATCGCCCAGGGTTTCGCCAGCGAACTCATCACGATGAAGGACGGTGCCCAGCAGATGGGCTTTATCACCCTCGAAGGAGCCAGCGAAGTGAAGCTGCGCAACATCGCCGCCCAGGAGTTCACCTTTAAAACGACCGACATCAAAGAGCGCCAGAAGCTCCCCATGTCCATGATGCCTCCCGGTCTCATGATGAACTTCACCGTCCGCGAATTCGCCTCCCTGCTCGACTACCTCGAAGCCCTCGCGAAAAAGTAAGTTCCACCTCGATTCCGGGCCTGAAGGGCCCGGGGATTTAGCCCAGGGAGCAAGCCCTGGGTTGGAGAGGATTGGTGGATAGAAAGCAGCACAGGCGGCCTGAAAGGTCGCGGGAGAAGAGCGTGGCCAAGGCGGACGAACGATCTGCCACCTCTCGCCTTCAGACCCCTGAACCCAGCCTAACCAAAAACACGTTCACTTCTTCCACTCGGCCAGCACCTGGGGCAGCAGCTTGTGCTCCTGCTCCTTGATGCGCGCATGCAGCTTCTCCGGCGTATCTCCAGGCAGGACCGGCACCGTCGCCTGGGCCAGGATGCGCCCTGCATCAATCTCCGCCGTCACGAGGTGTACCGTGCAGCCCGCCTCCGCATCCCCAGCTTCGATGGCCAGTTGAGGGGCATTCGCGCCCTTGTGCTTGGGCAGCAAGGATGGATGAACGTTCACGATGCGGTCCGCATACAGGCTCAGCGTCGGCTCCTTGAGAATGCGCATGAAACCAATGAGCACCACCACATCCACCTGGGCACGCTGCAGATGCTCGGCGATCTCCTTTTGCGCAGCATCGCCAAACCGTCGCGGATTCGCCCCCCCATCCACATGAATGGCTGGCACCCCCGCTTCACGGGCAATGTGAAGGAACTTAGAATCGGCCTGATCTGAAAGCGCCACGCTGATGTCCGCCTGCAAAGCCCCGACAGTGATAGCCGCCAGGATGGCACGCAGGTTGGACCCTTCGCCAGAGCCCAGCACCCCGATGCGCAGGCGGCTTCCCGCCCCGTCGCAGCTCATGCGCTGCACCGTGCGTGTGGTCGAGCGTCCCGGCACCAGCGGCAGGATGCGAATGGCCGTCCCCGCCGCGTCCAGCGCTGCCCGTTCCTCGGGGTTCAGCGAGTCCACCGTGTAGTCACCGCCCTTCGCATAAATGTGCGGCTGGATGGTCTCAATGAGGGCCGTGGCCCGCTTGTCGCCAAAGATCACCACGGCATCCACCGCGCGCAGGGCCGCCATGACTTCAGCGCGGTCATTTTCACTGTTGATGGGTCGCGTAGGCCCCTTCAGCTCACGCACGGATTCATCCGAATTCAGCGCCACCACCATCGCATCCCCCAGCGCCCGCGCTTCGTTCAGGTAGCGCACATGCCCGGCATGCAGGAGATCAAAGCAGCCGTTGGTGAAGACCAGCTTCTTGCCCTGGGCATGCAGTTCATCCCGCAGGTAGCGGACCTGGGAGGCAGTCATGGGGGAAAAATCGTCGGCGTGCATGGAAGGTTGTTTCTATGATACGCACAAGCCCTGGGGACAAGGAAAAGTCGAGTGTACTCCTGGCCCGCCCTCGGCGATGAGCAGCCTTTCTGGGCCCGGCCTTGACACAGGGCCCTCGTTCAGGCATCATGTCCAGCTGACATGCGTCTTCGCCTTTCCATCTCCATGCCGATCCTCCCGATCATTATTGGCGCCCCTTCAGGGCAGGAATAGACGTGCGCAAACTTCATCAAACGCCCTTCTCTCCTTCACCCTGAGTCTCGCCACTCAGGGTTTTTTGTTTTCTCCCTTCTCATGAACGCCCCTACCGATCATTCCGTCCCGCTTTCAGACATCATGGCGGCACGTCTCCGCCTGAATGGGGCGGTCACCCGCACCCCTTGCGTCGAATCCGCCGCGCTCAGCGAACTGACCGGGGCGCGCATCTTCTGCAAGCAGGAGCACCTGCAGCGCACGGGCAGCTTTAAGGAACGCGGCGCACGGAATGCCCTCTCCCAGCTCACTCCGGAACAGGCGGCCCGCGGAGTCATCGCCGCCTCCGCAGGCAATCACGCCCTGGGCCTTTCCTGGCACGGGCGGGCGCTGGGCATCCCGGTCACCGTCGTCATGCCCCGTTTCGCCCCCTTGGTGAAACTGGCCCGATGCCGCCAGTTCGGGGCCACCGTGGTGCTGCATGGAGATACCTTTGATGAAGCACGCCAGGAGGCCGACCGCCTCTCTGCCGAGCGTCAGCTCACCTACATCCATCCCTTTGACGATCCCCAGGTCATCGCCGGCCAGGGCACCATGGCCTTTGAAATTCTGGAGCAGGTGCCCGATGCCGAGGCCATCATCGTGCCTGTGGGCGGCGGCGGCCTGTTGGCGGGCGTGGCCACCGTTCTCCGCGCCTTGAAACCGGATCTCCAGATCATCGGGGTGGAACCTGCCAATGCCGCCTGCTTTGCCGCAGGCCTGGCCTCCGATGCGCCCGTGCGCATCACCACACGCTACACCCTGGCCGATGGCCTGGCAGTGGCGGAGGCCGGACAGCATACCCTGGCCATCGCCCGCCCGTTGGTGGATCGCATGGTGATGATCGGCGAAGAGGAACTGGCCCTGGCCATGCTGCGGCTCGCCGAATTGGACAAATGCGTCATCGAGGGTGCCGGGGCCGCAGGTCTGGCCGCCTTCCTCGGCGGGCATCTCCCAGACCTCGTCGGCCGCCGGGTCGTCCTCCTGCTCACCGGAGGGAACATCGATCCCCTCGCCCACAGCCGGGTTATCGAACGTGGCCTCGCCGCCGATGGCCGCATCTATCGGTTTGACGTCCTCATCAGCGACCGCCCCGGCGGCCTCGCCCACCTTTCAGCCGTGCTCGCCGCAGCCGGTGCCAATGTCACCGAGATCGTCCATAACCGGACCTTCTCCGGCCCGGATCTCTCCCGCGTCCATGTCCTCTGCACCGTGGAAACGCGGGACCGCGCCCACATTGCCGAAGTGCAGCAACGCCTGGCCGAAAACGGTGTGGAAATTGCCGCCCCCGGCCGGTCCATGCTGCCAGCCTGACGCCTCTTTAAAAAACCGCCACACCCTCGGCCCGCATCTGGTGGAACCATTCCACATAGCTCGGCACGCCCTGGGCGATGGTGGTGGTCGGCTTGAAGTTCAGCAGTTGCCGGGCCTTGCTCACATCGGCCGAGGTCAGCGGCACATCCCCCGGCTGCTCCGGTAGCTGGTTGATGATCGCCTTCTTGCCCACGGCTTCCTCGATGGTGAGGATGAGATCGTTCAGCGTGACCGTCTGCGAGCCGCCGAGATTGAAAATGTCGCACACCGGCCCCGTGCGGTAGTTCAGCGCGCCGAGAATGCCATCCACAATGTCATGGATGAAGGTGTAATCGCGGGCCGTATGCCCCGTGCCAAACTTGTCGATAGGCTTCCCATCT
This sequence comes from Verrucomicrobiota bacterium, assembly GCA_040386955.1. Lineage (GTDB taxonomy): Bacteria > Verrucomicrobiota > Verrucomicrobiia > Verrucomicrobiales > Verrucomicrobiaceae > Prosthecobacter. The sequence goes on along the minus strand of JAZKER010000007.1, from coordinate 18,289 downwards.
TCGATCAGACGGGTGAATTTCGAGATGGCCAGGTCCGGCCTCTGGCGCGGTCCATAAACGGTAAAGAAACGCAGGCACACCGTCTTGATGCCATACAGATGACTGTAGTTGGAGCACATCTGTTCGCCGGCCATCTTCGTCATCGCATACGGGCTGATGGTCTGCAAAATCGGGTCTTCCTCACTGAACGGCACCTTTTTGTTCACCCCATAGACCGAGGAGCTGCTGGCAAAGACAAAGTGCTGGCACCCCGTCCGGCGGGCGGCTTCCAGGAGGTTGAAGGTCCCCTTGATGTTCGTGTCAATGTAGAGCTCCGGCTGCTCGATCGAAGGCCGCACCCCGGCTCGCGCGGCGAGGTGGATGATGGCATCGAATTTCCCTTGTTCAAAGACCCGCTGGATGAAGGGCGCATCCGTCAGTTCCCCCTCATGCACCGTTACCTTCCCGGCAAAGGCCCGCACGTTGCTGCGTTTGATCGCTGGATTGTAGTAGTCGTTAAAACTGTCCAGGATGCTCACCTCATGGGTTCCGTCCTGCAGCAGACGTTCGACGGTGTGGGAGCCAATGAATCCGGCGCCGCCGGTGACGAGAATCTTCATGGATGGTTAGAATAGCCATACCGTCCGACAAAGACGCCGCCTTTGCAACCAGGAGTGACCGACGAAGGCCAAAAGCCCGGCCCGCTTACATGTCCTCTTTCGCTTCGCTGTAATGGCGCACCTGATAGCCACGGGCCTTCAGCAGCTCGATCAGCCCCTTGTCAGCCGCGAAATGCCCCGTGCCCACCAGCAGCATCACCTTCTCCCCCTTTTGCAGCATTTCCTCCAGACGCCCCATCCAGGCCTGGTTTCGGTTGAAGAGGAAAAGGTCCATCAGGTCAGGAAACTTCGCCTGCTCCCGGAACAGCATTTCACCCAGCTCATCCAAGCGTCCGTGTTTCCAGGATTCGATCATGCTCGCATACTCCTGCGGCAGCGTGCTCACCTCGCCCAGTGTCTGCTCCAGCATTTCCTGCTGCTGGTCAGGCGTCAGCCCCGCAAACAGCTGGAGCTGAAACTCCACCGTCTCCAAGCCGGAGGCCGGTTTCCCGTCCCGCTTCGTCCGGGCTTCAAAATGGTTGTCCACCCCCCACTGCGGTTTCGCCCCCAGGGCCGCGTATTCGGAGGAGGTGATCAGCAGGGCCACAAACCAAGGCCGGAAACGGTTGAGCGAAGAGGCTTCGATGCCCCGGCTGGCCGCCCATTTTTTCACCGCATCCCAGGTTTCCGGCTTCACGCTCGACTCCAGCGATCCCTCTGCCGGGTACTGCCCCAGCTCCCGCATCCGCGTGGTCATGGCACTGTCATCTCCCGCACCCGGCGGCAATTCGAACACCACCCGGTCCGCATTGGCATAAGCCGCCTCATAGGCCGGGGAGAGCGGATAGTCGTCCTCCCGGAGAATATGGATCGTTCCGCAAAGAAACACCCGGCCGCCCGTTTTCGGCGCATCCACCACCCACACACTGCCCGCAGGATCGGCAGCAGAAACCGGCGTATCGGGAGTACGGTGGTCGGACACACGACAGGCCGTGAGGAGGAGCAAAAGGGCGAGGCCAAGCGTGTGGCGGATGGAAAACACAGGGGACTCAAACACCGCCCGCACCCGAAAGGCAACCCGGATGTGCGGCGACTTAACCCTCCCCCAGGCTGGCAAGCGGTTGCGGCCCAGGTTCACCTTTTCATCACTTCCCTGTTGCTCCCCTGCCCTGGAACTTCTACCCAGTCCCCAGATTTCCCATGACCCACGAAACACCCCTCATCCTGCCTTCCCTCCTTGCTGCCGACTGGTCCCGTGTCGCTGCTGAAGTGAAACGTGCCGAGGATGTCGGCGTGCAGTGGCTGCACCTGGATGTGATGGACGGTGCCTTTGTGGACAATATCTCCTTCGGCCCCCAGATGGTGCAGACCGTGCGCAAGTGCACGTCCATGTACCTGGACGTGCATCTCATGATCCATCGCCCGGATCATTATGTGGACCGCTTCATCCATGCCGGGGCCGACAACATCACCATCCATGTCGAAGCCCGTTATGACCGCTCCGTCCTCGAGACCCTGCGTCACATCCGTGCTGCGGGCAAGCAGGCCGGCATCGCCCTGCACCCAGACACCCCCTTTGAGGCCGCCCTCCCTTACGTCAATGACATTGACCTCCTCCTCGTCATGACCGTGGTCCCCGGCTTCGGCGGGCAGCCCTTCATGGAAAAGGAAACCATGCCCAAGCTGGCCGCCGCCCGCGATTACCGCGATGCCCACGGCCTGAAGTACCACCTCGAGGTGGATGGTGGCATCTACACCCACACCGCCCCCATCGCCAAGGCCCACGGAGCCAATCTCTTCGTCTGCGGCACCTCCTTCTACGGCCCCTCAGACACCGCCGCCGCCATGGCAGAGCTGAAAGCCTGCGTGGCCTGATCCCCCCACCTTTCTGCCCCGCGTGCGTGACTACCTGCTTTTGCATTTGGTGATCCTCGCCTGGGGCTTTACCGCCATCCTGGGCAAGCTCATCACGCTGCCGCCTATCGAGGTCGTTCTCTGGCGCACCGCCATCGCCTCGGCGGGCTTTGCCCTCCTGGCCCGCGGGCTCCGCCAAAGCCTCCGCCTCTCCCGCACCGACCTTTGGAAAATGGTGGGCGTGGGGGCCATCCTGGGCCTGCACTGGATCCTCTTTTTCCTCTCCGCCCGTCTCGCCACCGCCAGCGTCAGCCTCGCCGCCCTGCCCACCGCCATGCTCTGGTGCAGCCTCATCGAGCCCTATGCCGATGGCACCCGCCGGTGGCGACCTCTGGAGCTCCTTGTCGGCATCATCATTGTCGGGGCCGTGTGGATGATCTACGAGGTCGAGTTGCGTTATTGGTTAGGCTTCACCGTCGGCATCGTCTCCGCCCTGCTCGCCGCCCTGTTTGCCGTGATGAACAAGCAGTTGGTCGCACGCAGCCACTACGCCGTCATGGGTTATTACCAGATGCTCGGTGCCCTGGCCATCACCGCCCTGGCCTGGCTGGTGGCTACCCCCGGCCAGCTCACCCTCCCTGGGGCCTGGGATGGCCTGTGGATCTTCATCCTGGCCACCGTCTGCACCGTCGGGGCCTATGCTGGCTACATGGCCGTGCTGCGCCGCATGTCCGTCTTCACCGTGAACGTAGTGTACAATCTGGAGCCCGTCTATGGCATCATCCTCGCCGTCCTCATCTTCGGTTCGCAGGAGCACATGAGCGGCGGCTTTTACATCGGTGCCTCCATCATCATGGGCAGCGTCCTCATCGTCCCCTGGCTCAGCCGCTGGGTGGAGCGCAAACCCGTTGTTAAAGAGCACCCCTTCATCCCGTAGTGGGAGGATGCGCCACACCACCTCCCGCCGTGCCTTTTTGAGCCGCAGCCTGGGCACCCTCGCCACCGCCGCCCTCGCCCAGGAAACCGCCGCGCCGGAGCCCATGGTGGACATCCATCAGCACACCCACTACCGCCAGCGCAAGGACGAGCACCTCCTGGCCCATCAGCGGGCCATGGGTGTCACCACCACCATCCTCCTGCCCGCAGGCACGCCCATGACCCGCCCCTCCACCCACGGGGGCAAGTCCAACGGCCTCGCCGCCGAATGCTGGGGCAACGAAAGCTGCATGCAGCTCGCCCAGGCCCACCCAGGCGCCTATCTCTGGGGGGCCAATGAAGTCACCGACCTCGACACCGCCCCTGCCGAAATCGAAAAATGGCTGAAGCTCGGCGCCTGCATCATTGCCGAACAAAAGTTCGACGTGCAGTGCGACTCCGCCCACAGCCAAAAGCTCTACGAACTGGCCGCCGCCTACCAGGTGCCCATCCTTCTCCATTTCCAAAACGAAACCTACAACCGCGGCTACGAGCGTTTTCACACCATGCTCGCCAGGCACCCAAAGACCACCTTCATCGGCCACGCACAGACCTTCTGGGGCAACATTGACAAGCTCCACGAACCCAAAGACCTCTACCCCAAAGGCAAAATCACCCCCGGTGGCCTCACCGACCGTTACCTCGCCGATTACCCCAACATGTTTGCCGACATGTCCGCCGGCTCCGGTCTCAATGCCCTCACCCGGGATGAGGAGCACACCACCGCCTTCTTCCAGCGGCATCAGGACAAAATCCTCTACGGCAGCGACTGCACCGACCACTTTGGCCGCGGCCCCGGCTGCCAGGGTGCCCAGACCATTGCCATGATTCGCAAGCTCGCGCCCGGCAAAACCGTCGAGCGAAAAATCCTCTTCGAAAACGCCCGCAAGCTTTTCAAAATCGCCTAGTTCAGCAGCGCCGCCGCCTCATCGCCCAGGCCACCCCGCCCACCAGCACCAGCATCAGTCCCGAGGGCTCAGGCACTGGCGCAAAGTAATTCCCCACCACGTAGTCGCCCACCGCCGTGCCAGCCGTGGCCGCATCCGTATGGGCGCTGCCATAGCTCACCCCGCCCCAGATCTGGCTCATCCCCGCCTCTTCCGCCGCCTGGCTGAAGGAATCAAACGGCCGCGTCAAATCCGCCACGCCATCACCATCCACATCGCTCTCCAGCACAAAGGCCACATCATCGCCCAAAAACTCCGCCAGTACCCGCGCCGCCGCTGCGCTCAGCGCACTCTGCTCAGAAAAATACGCGGGTGAATTCAGCTCCGCCAGCAGCGCCGTCCACGCCGCATCTCCCAGCGTGTCCACATTCCCGTCCGCCGCCCCGTTCACGATCGCCAGCAGCGGGCTCCAGAAATCCACATCGTATTTCGTGTCCCAGGTCACGATCGCCGCATCCGCCATCGCCACGTTCAGCGCCGCAAAAAGTCGCGCACTGTCCTGCAGGTCCAGCCCCTCGCTCGCCGCCACCGTCTGCGCCACCTGATTCCACAGGCCCGCCGTCGTCCCCGTCCCCGCTGCCGCCGCCCAGAATAGCGCCGCATTCAGCTGGTCCGCCGTCCGCGTGCCGCTGCCGCTGGATCCCAGGTCCTTCACCTGATTGTAGTCCGCCGCATACTGCGCAGACTGGACATAGCTCTCGATCGTCGCCGGCAGGCTCCCCGTGTAGCCCGCCGTGCTCGCGATGCCAAACGTCGTCACCGCCCCCCAACCCGGCAGCACCTCACCATTCGCCACCGTCGGCTGCCAGCGGCCCACCGTCCCCCCCGGTGCCGGAGTGTACAGCGCCGTATTGCCAGCCCCGGCAGATCCATCCCCCGTGCGCCAGTTCAGAATCCCATTCGCCACCACCGTCCCAAAGTCCATCCCGTCCAGCCGCGCCTGGTCATCCGCCATCCCGCTCAGCTGGGCCGAATACAGCGCCGCAAAATCCCCCGTCAGGCTCGGATACAGCCCCTGCAGCAGCGTGAACGCCGCCGAGGCCGCCGCCGCCTCCATCGAGGCCCCGTTCATCGCCGTCTCCGCCGGCCCCCCGTAGCTGCCGCTCGTGTAAAGAAAATGATCCCCCGCGATCCCCTCCACCGCATTGTAGATCGCCGCATTCAGCATCGCCAGCGCCCGCGCCGCCTCCGGCCCCTCCTGCGTCTCCGTGCGGATCGCCGTCAGCGCCTGCGCATTCCAGTCGCTGATCAGGTCCGCCCGCGACGTCATCGCCACGCCAGCCAGGCATAGGCCCGCCAGCCAACCAGCTCGAAGGAGATAAAAGGAGCGCCGCATCATCAATTCCCCAGCATTTTGCCCTTCATGATCCTTTATTTCAAGCAATAATTAGAATTTCCATAATATCTCCCCACCCCATCTCCACGAAATACGCTTTGACGAAACCTCCCCCCGTCCGGTATATCCTCCCTTGTTACGACAGGGGCGTCCCATTGCAGGGGCTGAGATCTCGCCAGCGCGGGAAACCCTCCGAACCTGATTGCGGGTCATGCCGCCGAAGGGAGTCGCTCGGAGGGAAAATCAGTGCCTGCCCGCAGGGCCCCACAGCACATCTCGCCTCTTATTCCATCCTCCAAAAAGATTGACTAACCCAAGTCAATCCCCGCTCACCTCTTCCGCCCCCGCCTTGACCGTTGACCCTTGACCTCCCCTCTCCCCACATGATCGCCTCCAAAGACTCTTTCGAACCGCACTCCAGCGAGCAACTCCCCGCCTCCTCCCGCGTCTATGTCCAGGGCACCACCCACCCCGACGTCCGGGTGCCCATGCGCGAGATCAAGCTCAGCCCCACCAAAAGCTTCAACGGCAAGATCGAAGAAAACGCCCCCGTCCGTGTCTATGACACCTCCGGCCCCTGGGGCGATCCCGACTACCAGGGCACCGTCGAGACCGGCCTCCCCGCCCTCCGCAAACCCTGGATCGAAGGCCGCGGCGACGTCGCCCCCTACGAAGGCCGCGCCGTCGAGCCCCGCGACAACGGCTACCTCACCGAAAACCACGCCGAATACGCCGCCGCCAAGCGCGAAGGCCTCCTCAGCCCCCTCAAGGCCCCCATCAATGCCCAGCGCCAGCCCCTGAAGGCCAGCAAAGGCCACCCCGTCACCCAGCTCTGGTATGCCAAACAGGGCATCATCACCCCCGAGATGGAATACATCGCCATCCGCGAAAACATGCGGCGCGCAAACATCGGCAATTTTAAAGACGACATCGTCCGCAACGACCTCAACAAGCAGCACGCCGGTTCCACCCAGATCTCCGCTCAGGACCATCAACCCTCCGGTTCCGGCCATCAACCCTCAACCATCAACCATCAACCCTCTGAATACACGCCAAGTGTATTCAGAAAATTCCCCCAGCGCATCCCGGATGAAATCACCCCCGAATTCGTCCGCTCCGAGGTCGCCGCAGGCCGCGCCATCATCCCGGCCAATATCAATCACCCCGAGCTTGAGCCCATGATCATCGGGCGCAACTTCCTCGTCAAAATCAATGCCAACATCGGCAACAGCGCCGTCGCCTCCTCCATCGAGGAAGAAGTCGAAAAAATGCGCTGGGCCACCAAGTGGGGCGGTGATACCGTCATGGACCTCTCCACCGGCAAAAACATCCACGCCACCCGCGAGTGGATCCTGCGGAACTCCCCCGTGCCCATCGGCACCGTCCCCATCTACCAGGCTCTCGAAAAAGTGAACGGCAAAGCCGAAGACCTCACCTGGGAACTCTTCCGCGATACCCTCATTGAGCAGGCCGAGCAGGGCGTCGACTACTTCACCATCCACGCCGGTGTCCTCCTCCGCTTCGTTCCCATGACGGCCTCCCGCATGACCGGCATCGTCAGCCGCGGCGGCTCCATCATGGCCAAGTGGTGCCTCGCCCACCACAAGGAAAGCTTCCTCTACACCCATTGGGATGACATCTGCGACATCATGGCCGCCTACGACGTCTCCTTCTCCATTGGCGACGGTCTCCGCCCCGGCTCCATCGCCGATGCCAACGACAAGGCCCAGTTCGGCGAACTCGAAGTCCAGGGCGAGCTCACCAAGCGCGCCTGGGCCAAAGGCGTCCAGGTCATGAACGAAGGCCCCGGCCACGTCCCCATGCACATGATTGAGGAAAACATGGCCAAACAGCTCGAGTGGTGCCACGAAGCCCCCTTCTACACCCTCGGGCCCCTCACCACAGATATCGCCCCCGGTTACGACCACATCACCTCCGGCATCGGTGCCGCCATGATCGGCTGGTACGGCTGCGCCATGCTCTGCTACGTCACCCCCAAGGAACACCTCGGCCTCCCTAACAAGGACGACGTGAAAGTCGGCGTCATCACCTACAAGCTCGCCGCCCACGCCGCCGACCTCGCCAAAGGCCACCCCGGTGCCCAATACCGCGACAACGCCCTCTCCAAAGCGAGATTCGAGTTCCGCTGGGAAGACCAGTTCAACCTCGCCCTCGACCCCATCACCGCGAGAGAATACCACGACGAAACCCTCCCCCAGGACGGCGCCAAATCCGCTCACTTCTGCTCCATGTGCGGCCCCCACTTCTGCTCCATGAAGATCACGGAGGACGTGCGGAAGTATGCGGCTGAACTTCAGATTTCTGAGGATGAAGCGCTGGTTAAGGGGATGGAGGAGAAATCGAAGGAATTTGTGGAGAGTGGGGCGGAAGTTTACACTACAGCTTGATAAATCTTATACTGGATAGTTAACTAAATTCAGGATAACATCGCTGAAATTAGCCTTTCAACCAATGATTAAAGTTCCTCAAGAGATATCGCTAACCTCGGTCGATGAACTTATCGATAAGGTAAACCAAAATGAAGACGAGGAATTACAATTTCCGCGAAGAATTGACCAGCGCAGCATCCTAGCCTCGGCAGCATACATCCAGTTTTTGCTAACTTGGGCTCAGCGCAGTTCAACGCGAAAGATTCAGTTTACAGTCGGCAGCAAAGAGGAGTGTATGTTTTTGCCTAAAGCCGCAGAAACACTCATCCCCATACTTTTGGGCAAAGTTGTATCTATCCTATCAACGCAAACCGCTCAACCAATCCAAATTGACCTGCCAAAAGCACGTGAGGAAGGTTTGAATACATTTGCCCCAGTGCAAGGTGTTGCGATTCAGCAAAATCTCTTCGGACCAGACGAACCTGAATTTTCCGATCTACCACGGAAAGGCCCTAAGGTTCATCTGTTAATGTCTGACGCCGACTTTCGCCACGGCTTTTCTCACTGGTTTTATACGGGAAGCCAAGATTCACGACAATTAAGGGATGCTGGTGACCTCGCATCTTTGGTCCGAACCGCTTTGGAACTTCTCCGAAATCATTCCACTAAGAAGTTTGGCTCCTGGACGGAAGGATTGCCGGAAATAATGGGGGACATGCTTTTCGAATTGATCGACAATACGCACAAATGGGGATGCTCAAACTTGAAAAGAGAGCCAATAAAATCACTGCGCGGGGTTCTGTTTGATGTAAAATTTGACTATCCTGGCAACAGGACACGTGTCGCTGACATCGCCGTAGATATCCCATTGATTTCTGAGTTCATTGGATACCACCAACAGTCTAAACCCGATCTAGGCTTACTAGAAATGTCGGTTTTCGACGGTGGAATTGGATTATCCGCGCGTGAGTTGGAACGCCAAGGAAATCAAAATCCTACGATTGAGAAGGAGTATGAAGCAGCTCTTGCTTGCCTTCGCAAGAGGGGAACAACCAGCGGACAACCGGGGCGCGGATTGGGACTTGATAGGGTCTTAGATCTAGCAGCCAAGCGCAAGGGATTCGTGTATCTGAGAACAGGAAGACTGATTTTGTATCGTGACTTTGCTAATCATCCTGCGTCATTTGACGAGACCGCAAGCAATGCGACTGCATTTGAAAAACATATATTAAATGATCGAACTACACAAAGTAGTGTTCCAACAACACACTCATCTGTGGTCGGCACGCTTTTTACAGTGATCCTTCCTTTCAATGCGGCACCCTAATGAAGAGTCTCTTTTGTCATTTTGATCTTCAAATGCCTATTGGTGGTGGGCGTCTCGAAAGAGCCGCTGTGCTATTCACTCCGATGCGTACAATTAACACTCGTATTGCAGCTGAAGAGTTGAAAAGAATATTCGCGGATGCATATGCCCCGAATCGCACCATCTTTATCGGACTTCGCGACTCACAAGATGCATTGAAAGCGTTGATTTCTAGTGATGAACTAAATCACGTTCATTTGCCAATCGAGTCTGCGAAAATACGCTTGTATGTTTTTGGAGAAGATGGCCGTCTGGCAGTTGCTGATGGCACCGAATCACGCATCGGCCAGAATGAAGAAGAGGCCATTCGTCGCCAAGGAATGACGGCTATCCTTCAACGCCACGGAGGAGTGATGCATGCAGGAGCATCATACCACTATGTGAAACCATCCGGGGGGCATTCTGTCCGTTTCCTTCGCCCCGGCAATGTCTTACGACATGGGGCTGAAGTTGCGTTTATCGCAGCTTGGTTGCTACGATTCTTTAAAAGGCATACGCCTGCAATTTACACGGACACTGCTTCAATAGCCCAAGTCGGTTATTCCGCAGTAATGATGGCTAAAAGGCTCGGAATCTGCGAGGCAGAGCCAACAATTCAGAGCTTCGGCTCATATGGCGGCTTGGAAAGTAGAGCTGCTTTTGCCCCTGAACTTGACGCCTTAATTCTGATATCCGCCTCAACAAGTGGCAATCTAAAGGAGCGAATGGCAAAATTGGGCGCAGATCCTAGCAATGTGTTGACACTGTTTTCATCATCCGGAGTCAAAGAGGCATTGTGTGATCTTCTAAAAGATTCCATCGCCAATCCGCAAGGCATTGACAAAATTGAGACCTGGACAAAAACCGAATGCGCTGAATGTGCTGCAGGCTCCTTGGCAATTACCATTGCCGGAGACTCATTTTTACCAGAGACGCCTGAGCCTAGACTGAAACTCATTAAGAGAACAGACCAGCCTAAGTGGCATAACAAAGTCATCAAAGCCTTCGAAAAAAAGAACATCGCCCGTTGTTTTAGACCGGCGGCGGACGGTGGAGGCCCCGACTATCCTTTGTTCTGCGATCTTTCGAGCCTCTGCCGAAACGATCTCTATTCAAAACATTTTGAAGTCCCCCTTTCCAGGCTGCTAACATTAGGGACCGACGTTATCATTCATCTACCTGACATCGCATCGAAAAAGTTAGCGAACACAGCGAGAACCCAGTTCAAGACGCTGACCTCAGCTGTTCCCGAAATCTTTGTCGCAGACAACAAACTTGATCAAAACCTTGAGACTTTGCAGATAAAGAAGAAGCGCATGCTTTCAGTAGTCGTCATTGCTTCTTGTGTCGCAGGTGGCTTCACATTACTCTCTGTAAGCAGATCTCTCCGCAATCTCGCGAATAGGATTGGTTACTTTGTGGCCTTTGCGGTACCGCCGAGTGATGAAGCATGGAGCCAGATGCGCAGCAACCTTGAACTCCGAAATGATGGCCATGGGAAAAATCCAGTGGAAGTTGTTTGGCTAGGTAGCTTGCCACAATTAGGGGTTGGGCAAACATCTTCATGGAAGCTAGAGCGCGACTGGCTCCAAGAATACAAGGATCATTTGAATGCTCCAGAACTGATTCAAAGACTCTCGCTGCTTGATAACTGCCAATCAGGTCGAAAAAATGGCCTGATAAACAATGCATTCTTGGTGACTTCAAAAGGAGCAGAATTGAGTCTTGCCCAAAACTTCGCATTCCACAAATGCGACAAAAAAACTTTGACTCAGGCAGATGTCTTTTTGGTTATATCATCAATGCTTCATCACTTGAGAAGCCCAATTCACAAAGATGGCTTACGGCAATCGTTAAATAGCCATGTTTTGCTGTCTCCTGGAAACTTTGATCGATACAATGATGGTGTTGTTCAAGCGGCAATTTTGAGATCTGCATTTTCTTCGGAACTTGCCTACGCGACAGATCCCCTGGCCAGTCGAAGCATGGCAGATTTGGTTGTGCGGATGATTCGGCTGCGCGATGAAACGGAAGGCGCTGCTTTGCCTGAGTTTCTAATGGCTATAGCCACATCTCGAATGTCGTTGAGTAAAAGCGACTTAGCGTCGGTTGCCAAGGAGTTAAAAACAACAGGTTCTCAAAGCGTTTATCTTTCTGCGTTTTTGCTATCGAAACCATTTTCTGAGTTTGTGTCATGATTAGCCCATGATACGGAATTTTTCGCCTACTAGAGCCGTACAATCCGCCGATTCACAAATGATATGCTGAAAAGATAGCTAACTAGAGTGTGTTATTAACTTTTTTACACTCTAACAAAGCACTTAAACCGTTCTTCCGTGGGTTTCGTCGTCTGGACGAGACGACGGACTCCATGAGCTAGTTCGAAGGAACGTTGAGGTGGTTGATGCAGCGATTGATAACGCCGCCGCGACCAGAGCAACTGCATCTTTTAATGCCGTTGTACCTCCCGCAACAAGTCTGCCTCGACGACCGTCGAAAATCTCCCCGCGATGTATGGCTTGAAGCACTGCGTTTTCATCGCTTCCTGCATTCAGAATAATCGCCCGCAATGGAGCTTCTAGGCCCGCTGTCAGAATCCGATGGGCAGGTCCTGTTGAGCAATCGGAATTGCCAAATGAGGAGGCTGTTGCTAGTCGAGCGAGAAGCGAAGCAACCGCGACCACCGTTCCACCTTGCATTGCGAGCGAGCATGCGCCAACAGCTTCTTCAATTTGGCGTTTCAGTAACTGACGTGATTCGGTCGTGGGACCGCCAACAAACAGCGTGGAGCTTAACCCAGATAACATCGCCATACGTCGCTGAAGCACTTCGCGATCGTAACCTGATTCGGAAGTACGCAGCTTGGATCGGATGTTACCAACACGCTCTTCGATGAGTTCAGACTTTCCTCCTCCTTCTTGAACTTCAGTCGACGTTGCTGTAATGACAATCATCTTTGAGCTACCAAGGTTACTTAACACAGCATTTTCCATTGAGAACCCTGTTGCAGGGTCAAGCACAACGGCCCCAGTCACTACAGCAAGGTCTTGAAGCATCCCAAGTTGACGTTCACCAAATCCGGGAGCGAATACAGGGACACACTTTAGCAAACCTCGACTATTGTTTATCCGTAGTGTTGAAAGCACTTCGTCTTCAAAGCTGCGGGCAACGAATAAAAGGGATCTATTTACCTGGGCCACTTTTTCGAGGATAGGCAAAACCTGTCTGAGCGACTCAACAGGATGCGGGCAAATGAGCACCAAAGCATCACACAGTGTCGCTACAGTGTGATTATCCTCTGAAAGGAAATCCTCGTGAACCGCTCCGCGGTCAAATCTATAGTGCTCCTGTCGTACGATTTGAATTCCGGGCTCCGGTGATTCCTCGATTGAAAGAAGCCCGCCTTTGATCACGACTTCAATTGCGGTTAGAAGCTGTGAAGGAACGTTTTCGATCTTGGCCGCCGTTGCGGCCAAATCAGGCCACTGTTCCGAGTGAATTACGGCCGCGCTTTCATGCAGACGGTCAATGACCACCTTGGCCGCGGAGGAGAGGTCCTCTGCCACAGAAGGACCTGGGTAGTTGCCTGCCAAATCGGCTGCAGATTCGATCATGGCGGCTGCAATTAGCATGACCAGTTTCGACCCGTCGTCATACTTTTCATAAATCGAACGCGCAGCACATCCCAGGAACCTGATCCCCTCCTGTTCAAAAAGATTGGTGGATCTTAACGCCATTGCGATCTCCTTACCTGTAATTGCAAACGATACCGAATTGGCGCTGCGGACTTGCATACCAAGTCCCAAAGGACCGTATGCAGCGCGTGTACTGTCCGCAAGATGTTTAATGCCCCGAAGAACCAAGGCGCGTTGTCGAGCTGGTGAGATGCTGGCGGGATCAGGCGTGATGAGTGTGAGTTCTTCCCGAATCACTCTCAACACCTCATTGTCGAACACCTCCTCGCCAGCTTCTAAGCGGCCGAGTTTGCCGATCAGATGCCTTTCCAATTGCGAGTAATCGAAGGGGTCATACGCCTTAGTATAGTAAACAAGCACATCGAAAGGATTCCTTGCCCCAGGTATATCTTCACGAATGAGAATTACCGGATCTTTTGACACCGCCAACCGAACACCGAGTTCGTACATAACGTTCGGATTAGGTTCAGTTCCTGACAGATCGGTAATCACAATATCGGCGCGGCACAATGCACTAATAATGTCGCGCGTAATGCTGAATGCTTCACCTGAGCGCGTCACATTGTATTGGTACTGCAGATGCTCTGCATTTTCGATAGGTCGCTTAATATGGTTCAGGAAAAATGCGGACAGCTGCTCCTGGTTGCGCACGCCCCCATTGACACGAACAAACGGCATGATTACAAAGACGTTCCTAATTGGCTTTTTACTCATCTGGTGTCCGATTTAAATAACGAATCGGTTTTTTCTCGAACAGATGCGGAGAGATGTCAATACACCATTCCCTATAAGACGGAGATGTTCGGCATCCAACGCGCTTTGAACTGTTTCTCCGCGCCCTTCACTTTGCGGACAAGTCCGCACTCACAAGAGTCCCGGGACCGTGCTGCACGGCTCGCGTTTCGTGACACAGCATCCGTATTCCATTGCCCTCAACAGGCTGTAATGAGGCCGCCCGTGGTGCCCTATCGACCAGACGCAACCATTTTTAACTTGGACACCTCATGGCCGAATAAAAAGGATGCTTCATCGCATACGGAAGACCACGACCCGGCGGTCCAGACGGCGAGCAGCTTCGTTGGCATCGGCCGGGGAGGAGGCTTCGGCTTCACCGTAGCCCACGGGCATGAGACGCTCGGCACTGACGCCATGATAAACGAGCTCCCGGGAGATGCGCTCGGCGCGTTCTTGGGAAAGCTGGAGGTTCTGCCCATAGTCGCCTTCGGCGGAGGCATGACCTTCGATGACGAAGGTGTCGTTGCTGAGGGCCGGGGCTTTCATGGCGTTGGCCATATCAATGACAAGGTCATAGGAATAGGCGTCGGCAAAGTCCGTGGAGCCTTGGCGGAAGAGGATGGCATCCGTGCTGATGGCCGAATCTGGATCCACGCTGTAGGAGACCGCATAGGCATCCCCGGTGGTATAGGAAGCGGGGATGTCGTTCTGGTAACGCTCCTGCTGCGCCGCCTGGGGCATGACGCGGTAGGTGCTCTGCGCGTGGGGGAGGAGCTGGACGCGGTTAAGCTCCTGGGAGGCGACAATGATCGGAGGAATCTCCTGCATGGAAGAGTAGCGAATCACCCGGCGGTTGCCATCGTAAAACTGGGTGCGCCGTTGGGTCTCCGTCGTTTCGAAGATTCGGCGTTCGCGATAACCGCTGCCAGAAGGCGCAGCCTGCGGGGCACGGCCCTGGAATCGGTCCACGATAATACTGACCGCGCGGTCACGATCCTGCTGGGTCCGGCCCACTTCCTCAAAGGAGGGGCGGTAGCTGGGCCTGGAACCGTCCCGGCGACGCCTTGGATCAGAACGATCATTGGGACCACGACGATCGTCAGAATCTGCTCGGGCTGCACCGCCACCGAGGATGTTCATGAGCAAGCGCTTGGCATCTTCCGGGGTTTCGATCTTCCGCGCCTGTTCAGCGTCGGCCTTGCGGTCACGCTTGGGCTCATCGGCAAGCACTTCGGCAGTCTCCTGCGTCGGGGGCTTCTGGGCGGCAGGGCGTTCAGGCTGTCCAGGCCGTTCAGGCTGTCCAGGCCGTTCTGGCTGTCCAGGCCGTTCTGGCTGTCCAGGCCGTTCTGGCTGTCCAGGCCGTTCTGGCTGTCCAGGTCGCTCGGGCTGTCCAGGCCGCTCTGTGGATTTAGGTTCACCAGGGATTGCGGGCGTAGGGGTCTCGGCAGGCATCGGAGCACCAGGGGCCGGCGCGGGTGTCACCGAGGGATCAACACCTCTGTCCTGCGGAGCGGTAGGCCTTTTCCCAGGCACGGGACGGGTGCCAGGGCGGGCCGGTGGGGTGTCGTCGGTGGTCGGTGGTGTATCAGGGGTTTCTGCCGGGCGTGTCGAAGGCCTGTCCCTGCCTGGAGCCGGTGCCTTGCGCTCGGGATTGCCAGATGGATTCCCTTCCGGGGCGGTGCCGCCAGGAGCCGGGGCCGGAGCTTCTGGCTCGCCCGTTTGACCTTTGGCTCGAGGTGCTCTCCGGCGTTCAGGAGCGCCAGGACCGCCTGGGCGTTCAGTTTCGGAAGGGCCGCGACGGTTAGCCCCAGGAGGACCCGAGCGCTCGGGGCGATCTTGTCCAGGGACAGCAGGTTTTTCACGCCGACCAGGAACGGGAGGCACAGCAGCAGGCGCGCGCTCCGGCGTCACATCGGCAGGCACCACAGGAGGTGCTTCCGGCACGACAGTTTTAGGAGCCGGGACGGGGGCTTCCGGGACCCGCGGCTTGTCTTCGTCTGGAGCCGGAGGGGCGGACTGCGCCATCGCCAGAAATGGCATGGCAAGCGTGGCAAAGGCAGATGGGATGAATCGTTTCATGGGATAAAGGGGCGGGGCAGGTCGATGAGGCAGACTGGAAGGTTGGCGGGCGGGGCATTCATGGGCGTTGTAGCTCGCTCCCATCATTGCCCCTGGCCCAGCCGCTCTTTGATTATCGCATCTCCCGCCAATAGCGGCCTGCCCCCAGGCGGTTTATTTTCCTCTGTGCCTGTGCCTTGGAACTGGCGCAGCCGTGTTAACGGGGGCGTCAGTGCCTGGCCATTCGGCCACCTGCCAGTGCAGGCGGCTATGGATCGTTTGCCACCCGTAATTCCACATCCACCCAGCACGCCTCGTGATCACTCCACGGCACCTCGCGCGCATCGTCCAGATGCCCATTTAACTTCCCTTGGGCGATCACCCGCCACTCCCAGCCGGTGCCGCTGCCGAAGAGGTGGTCAATCCGTGACTTCTCCGTGTTGAGCAGTTGCCAGGATCCGGCCTCTTGCAGGGGCAGCATCACATCCGTCGTGATGCGGCTGTTCCAGTCCCCCATCCATAGCGCCGGCCAGCCTGTGGCCTTCACGCGCTGCACCCAGGGCAAAAGCTGACCCGCCTGGGCAAGCTGCGTGGCATGATACATCTCCAGCCCGTAGCGGGCGTGCAGATGCGTATCAGCCAGATAAAGACGCGTGCCATTCGGCAGCCTCACCACCGACAGCGACAGGCCCTTGCCCGCCCACCAGTCGCCATGGGTCAGCGCATGCGGGTACCCGTTGCTCGCGTAACGAATAAAACCCTCCGACTCCATGGGAAACCGGCTCACCAGCAGCAGCCCGCTGCCCACCAGCCCGCTCGCGAAATACCGTGCGTGCTCCAGCCCCACCCCGCGCAGCGCCGCGATCAGCCCCTCCCGATCCGCGCCCACATAAGCCTCCTGAAACGCCACAATGTCCGGCTTCAACGCCTCCACCTCCCGCGCCACCACCTGAAGCCTTTCCGCCCGACGGGGAGTCAGCCACAGCAGGCCCCACACATTCCAAGTCACCACCCGCAGCCGCATCGGCGTAAAGGCCGCGTCCCCCTGCCCCACCCTCGCCGCAAAGTCCGTCGGCTCCCCCACCGCCGGAGCCCGCAGATTCCAAACCAGCAGACCGATGATGATCAGAACACAGCCGATCAGCAATCGGGTAAGTCGGCGCAGCCAGCGTTTCATCGGATGAGTGAAGGGTGAAGCCATGGCGCAAGGCTCACCCGGCAGCAAGCACCTCGTCAACCCCAACCACCATCCCCGAGAGGAGCGCTGAATCCACCTCCCACCTCTCCGAACCATCCCCCTGCGGCACAGCCGCCCATCTCCTAGCCAGACAATCTCCAATCCTCAAACCAAATCCAATCCCTCCCCGGTCTTCTCTGCGGTCTTCCAACCTCTGCGGTGTAAAAACTCCCCGCTCTTCCCCGCCCCAGAACCTTTCCGTAGCACAACCCCCCGGCCCATTCCATCCCTCCGTTTCCCATCTTGAATAACATCCGAAAACATCATATGTTAGATAAAATAAAACCGCCACTAACAACTCACCCTCCATGCACACTCTCCCCGATCCACGCCACGAAACCTTCGCTTCCCTCCGTGCCTCCGGCCACGACGTCGCTTCCGCTTACGTCCACGCCGGATACAGCGTCAAAAACATCAAACAACGCTCCCGCAAACTCCTCCAAAACCCCGCCATCCAGGCCCGCATCAATCACCTGAGGGGCTGCCTCCCCCGCATCGCCGAACTCCACGACCATCATTGCCCCTCCCTCCTCCTCATGCCCGAAACCCGGCATGAAATGCTCGTCTGGCTCTGGCAGGTCATGAACGGCACCCGCGAAGTCCGCCCCGCCCAGATGCGCGCCGCCACCCTCTACTGCCGCATGCGCGGCTGGCACCTCGGCAAAGGCCTCCCTGCCGCCGAGTCTCCCGTCCCCACCGACATCACCCCGGCCGAGCAAGCCCTCCTCGCCATGGCCAGTCGCGAAAACATCGCCCACGAACGCACCGGCACACCCCGCACCCCCGAAAGCCTCACCCGCTTCCAAACCCTCATGGCCGACCACGCCCTCCCCAGCCTCCGCCAAGACTCCCACGGCCGCCCCATTCCCACCCCCGTCCCCCAATCCCACCCCACCCCAAACCCACTCCCCGCAAATCCCGCCCATCCCACCCTCCAATCCCAAATCCCCAGCACTCCCTCACTCCCCGCTTCCATCCTCTTCCTCCATCAACCATCACCCCCCTCAACCATCAACCAATCCCCCATCAAATCCCCACCCCAACCCACTGACCATCAACACCTTAGCCTCCTCCCATCCCCAACCCCGCACCCATTTGTATCCCCATCCCCCAAACCCCCACGCCCCATCCCCCGCCCT
>JAZKER010000006.1:0-95555 GCA_040386955.1 Verrucomicrobiota bacterium | reverse complement strand
GGGCGGATGTGGGAGCGGTCGTTGAGGAAGGTGATCAGGCGCTCGCGCAGCTCGTAGTAGCGCGGGTCTTCCATGATCTCCTTGCGGTTGCGCGGACGCTCGAAAGGGATGCTCAGGATGTCGCCGACTTCCGCCTCCGGACCGTCGGTCATCATCACCACGCGGTCCGAAAGAAAGATGGCCTCGTCCACATCGTGGGTGACCATCAGGGTCGTGATACGGTTGCGCCGCCAGAGTTCCAGCAGGACCTCCTGCAACTCATAACGAGTGAGGGAGTCCAGCATGCCAAAGGGCTCGTCCAGCAGCAGCATCTTGGGCTGCAGGGCAAAGGCCCGGGCGATGCCTACCCGTTGTCTCATGCCCTGGGAGAGCTCTGCCGGATACTTGTGCATGGCGTCCGCCAGTCCCACGATGCTGAGGTAGTACTCCGCCATCTGGCGGCGCTCGGTCTTGCTGGCGGTGAAGTAAACTTGGTTAACCCCAAGCATGACATTCTCAAAGGCCGTCATCCAGGGCAGCAGGCAGGGAGACTGGAAGACAATGCCGCGGTCCGGGCCGGGACCCACGGCTTCTTTTCCGGCGAGAATCATGTTCCCCTGGCTGACTTCGCTGAGCCCGGCGACCATCATCAGCACGGTGCTTTTGCCGCAGCCGCTGTGGCCGATGAGGGTGGCAAACTCACCTTCCTTCAGCTTCAGGTTGAAGTTTTTGACAATCGTCGCCGGACCTTTGGGCGTGTCATAGATTTTCCAGAGGCGGTCCAGCTCCAGCATTTTGGGATTCAGCACACTCATGCGTTCACCTCCACTTCTTCGTTTTTGATTTCGTTGCGGCGTTTCGGACCGCGACGGTTCAGGAATTCAAAGCTGTTCACGTGATTCAGATCCTCGGGAAGAATGTCAGGAAGGGCCAGTTTGAGGCTCGACTTCGTTTTGTTTTTACCCTTCGCATCCAGCAGGATGCTGATGAGGTGGGCCCTCAGTTTTTTAAACTTCGGATCATGGTTGATCGCCTTGCGGTCACGTGGCCTTTCGATGTCCACCAGGATGGATTCTCCCAGCGTGGCGGGTGAGGTGGGCAGCAGCGGGATCACCCGGTCAGCCACCAGGATGGCCTCGTCCGGATCATTCGTGATCCAGACAACGGTGGTTTTGTTGTTCAGCCAGATGTCGGCGATCTCATCCTGCAGGGTGGCGCGGGTCAGTGCATCCAGCGCACTTAGAGGCTCATCCATCAGGAGGACCTTGGGGTTCATGGCCAGGGTGCGGGCCACGGAAACACGCTGCCTCATGCCGCCGGAGAGTTCCTTGGGCAGCTTGTGGGCCGCGGGGCTCAGCTTCACCATGCCGATGTGCTTGGCCACATGGGCCTTGCGTTGCTCCTTGGTCCAGTCTTTGAAAACTTCGTCCACAGCCAGCGCAATGTTTTCCTCCACGGTCAGCCAGGGCAGCAAGGAGTAGTTTTGGAAAACGAGCCCGCGATCCGGTCCAGGCTCCGTGATGGGTTTCCCTTCGATCAAGGCCACACCCGTGTCGGGTTTGACCAGGCCGGAGATCAGATTGATCAGGGTGCTTTTTCCGGAGCCGGAATAACCAACGATGACGACAAACTCGCCCTCCTCGACGGAGAGGTTGATGTCCTTCAGCACCTCAGTGCGCTGGCCAGGCAGGCCAAAGCCTTTGGAGGCGTTTTTGATTTCGATGAGCGGCATATCGAATGAAATTCCTCGGGTTAGGCGGTTTTGAAGCGTCCTTCGATCACGCTCATCAGGCGGTCCAGGACGTAGCCGATGATGCCGATGGTAAGGATGCAGAGAATGATGTGGGCGAAGCTGTTCGCGTTGTATTGCTGCCACAGGAAGCCGCCGACGCCGGGCCGCCCAGTGAGCATCTCCACCGCCACGATGACCAGCCAGGCAATGCCCAGGCTGAGCCGGAAGCCGGTAAACATGTAGGGCAGGGTGGCCGGGACGAGCACCTTCCACAGCGTCTTGTTTTTGGAGAGCTTCAGCACCTTGGCCACATTCAGGTAATCCTGCGGCACGGCACGCACGCCGACGGCGGTGTTCATCACCGTGGGCCACATGGCACAGATGGCGATGGTGAAAAGGGCAGCCGCATCTGAAGCGCCAAAAGTGGTGCGTCCGCCATCGTCCATGATCTTCACCCCGCTGAAAAGAATCATGCCCAGGGGCAGCCAGGCCAGGGGCGAAACCGGTCGCAGCACCTGGATGATGGGATCAAAGGCGATGGTGAATTTTTTGGAAAGCCCCAGGAAAAATCCGATCGGGGTGCCGATGACGAGTGCCAGGAAATAACCCTGCGCCACGAGCTTCAGCGACAGCCAGGTAAAGCGGAGGATGCCCTGATCCAGCTCACCTCGCTTGGCGAAGGGTTCCACCACATACATGCGGCTCGCCGTCCAGGTTTCCGCCGGTGTGGGCAGGTCCTTGGAGATGCCGTAGCGTTTGGTTTCCTTGACGGTGTCCCCCCAGTCATCTTTCTTCACGGTCGTGACGGATTTTCCGGCAATGCCATACCAGAGAAGGCAGCAGACCAGGATGGCTCCCAGGGGCAGGAGCAGGGTGTCGAGTTTGTAGCGTTGGAGCAGGTTCATGGGAGGAGGTGTGGGGGTGGAGGAAAAGGGTGAGGCTCCGGGCATGAGGCCGGATCCGGCGCAGAGGAGACCTCTGTCCGTGCGCCAGATCCGGCGGTTTTGGGGTTAAAGTTTGTTAGGCTTTAAGGCTCTTGATGGCGAAGCTGGCAGCGTAAGCCTCCAGGTCGCCTTTCGGATCAAAGACATTCCCGTCGAAGAAGGATTCGGGCTTGTCATCAGCACCGCCGTGGGCGTAGCCGATCTCCTTCATCGCCTCTTCATAAATGTCACCACGCATCACCTGCTTGGCCACGGCCGCATAGTCCGGAGCTCCTTCGGTGAAACCCCAGCGGCGCAGCTGTGTCAGCCACCAGTGCGAATACTTCACCTGCGGGTAGTTGCAGTTGCGATCGCTGAAAATCATGTAGTTCGGGTCGCGGAAGCGGCGGCCGTCTCCCATGTCGTACTTGCCTTGGAGGCGGCCCAGGATGGTTTCTGGCGGGCAGTTGATGTAAGTGGGGGCGCTGACAATGTTGGCCTGCTCTTCGCGGTTCTCCATCTTGTCCAGCCACACGCTGGCCTCGTGCAGGGCTTTCAGCACGGCCTTCACCGTCTTGGGATTCTTCTCGGCGAATTCTTCGGTAAAAGCGCAGACTTTTTCTGGATGGTCCTTCCACATGGCCTGGGTGGTGATGGCGGTAAAGCCGATGTCATCAGCGATGGATCGCGCATTCCAGGGTTCCCCCACGCAAAAGCCATCCATCTGGCCCACCTTCATGTTCGCCACCATCTGCGGAGGCGGGATGGTGATGAGGGAAACATCGGCTCCCGCACCGCTGGCATCACCGGGATGGATGCCGCCTGCGGCCAGATAATAGCGCATCCACATGGCATGGGTGCCAGGGGGGAAGGTCATGGCAAAGGCCATCGGTTTGCCCGCCGCCTTGGCTTCATCCACGAAAGGTTTCAGCGCCTTTGGATCATCGGCAACTTTGCCCTTCAGCTCCTTTTTCAGGGTGATGGCTTGGCCGTTGCGATTGAGCAGCCAGGGAATGATCATCGGCTTTTTGGGGGCACCGCCCAGTCCCATGGTGCTAGCAATCGGCATGCCAATCAGCATGTGCGTGGCCTGAATGTCACCATTGCTCAGCGAGTCGCGGATGGCCGCCCAGCTCGCCCCCTTGGTCACGGTGGACTTGATGCCATATTTTTTGAACAGGCTCTTTTCATGCGCGATGACGATGCTGGAGCAGTCGGTCAGCGCGATGATGCCCAGATTGACATCAGGCCGTTCGGGGGAGTCATCGGCATAGGCGCTGCCCACCCAGCCTTGGGGAAGGCCGGCTAGGAGCGTGCCGAGACCGGCCGCTGTGGATCGCTGCAAAAGGCTGCGGCGGGAGAGTGTGGAAACAGGTGATTTCATGCGTTGGCAGGGGTGGCTCGTTTGTTGGTTTTGCTGGTTTTCTTGGCGGCGGCTTGCAGTGCAGGGAAAGGGAGGGCGTCTGAGTTCCAGCATTCGCGCAGCGCATCGCTGGCATCGGCCCGCTGGCTGGGCAGGATCAGGCCGTGGGCAATGAATTCATCCACCAGCCAGTGCCCTCGCTCGCTGGTCGTCTCATTCGCCTCGTAACGGTGGAAGATGTGGAAATTCGCCGCATCGATGCTCTTGCCTGTGCCCAGGTCAAAAGGGCCGATCAGGGAGCGTTTGAGGATCTCTTCTCCATTGGAAAAGTAACCGCTGTCAGCCAGGATCCGCACGACTTCGGGACGGTTTTCCGGGAGGTCGCAAAAAGCGCAGGACTCGCGCAAAGCCTCGCGGATGGCATGGGCCTGGTCGCAATGCTGTTCGATGAAAACCTCATTCATCAGCAGCACCTTTTCAGGATGTCCAGGGGAGAGCTGTTCGCTCGTGGCGGCGATCCAGCCCACTCCTTTGTCCACGGCCACGGAGTTCCAGGGTTCGCCCACGCAGTAGCCATCAATGAGGCCCGCTGCCAGATTGGCCGCCATCTGGGTAGGTGGCAGCGCCACGATGCGCACATCCTTGTTGGGATCAATGCCTCCCGAAATAAGCCAGCGGCGCAGCAGAAAGTGATGGGCCGCATAGCGCGAGACCATGCCGAAGGTCAGACGGCGGGAGGTGGTGCTGCGGATCAGCTTCTTCAGGCTGGCGGCATCCCGCACGCCCCGGTTCCACAGGTCCCGGCTCAGCGTGATGGCGTCGCCATTCAGGTTGAAGACGAATGGGGCCACCACCCTGCACGGGGGCGTGCTCAGGCCCAGACGCATGGCAAGCGCCAGCCCGGCGATGGCGTGCGCAGCGTCCACTTGGCCATAGAGCAGCTTCTCCCGGATGGTGGCCCATCCGACCTCACAACTCAGTTCGACTTTGACACCATGTTTGCGGAACAGCTCTTTCTCCTTCGCCACCAGCAGCGGCGCGCAGTCGGCCAGCGGAATGAATCCGATGCGGACCGGCTGTACGACCCCGGCGAGAGGGGATGAGGAGAGGAGGGCTGACTTTGGCATGACCCTTCACTGCATCAGCATCAGGGGTGCCAGCGTGCCAACCTCATGCAGAAATCACGCGCAATCTTTTTCACTTGTAGTATGAATGGAATTCATGGATCACCCGCTCGATACCCGACAGCTTCGCGCTTTCATCTCCCTGGCCCGCAGTGGCAGCTTTACGCAGGCAGGCCGTGAGCTGCATCTCACGCAGTCCGCCATCAGCCACGCCATCAAGGCCCTGGAGACCGATCTCGCCTGCCAGCTTTTCCATCGCCAGGGCAAAAGCGTGCACCTCACCCACCACGGGCGCGAGCTCCTGCCCCACGCAGAAACCATCATGCAGGAAATGAACCAGGCCCGTGCCATGCTGGGCGCGCTGGACATGACGCCCCGTGGCCGCCTAACCATTGGTTGTACACCGGCCGCCTCCCAGTTCATCCTGCCCACCGTCCTGCGTGAGTTTAAGGAGAGCTTCTCCCAGTATGAGATCCGCGTGGTGCCGGGAGAAACCCCGCAAACCATCGAAAAACTCCTGAGCAATGAAGTGGACCTCGCCGTCACCCTGCGGCCCCCGGATGTGTCACGCCTGGACTGTCACCCCATCTTTGAGGATGAGCTCGAGTTCCTGGTCTCCCCCCTCCACAGCTGGGCGACGAAGGCCCCGCGCATTAAGGACGCAACTTCTGAGACCTTCATTGTCTCCAGCCGCAGCAGCCTGAATTTCGCCATGATCCAGGAGTTCTTCCTCAAGCAAGGCGTCCGGCTCAATCATTTCATTGAGCTGGGCAGCAGCGAAGCCATCAAGGAACTCGCCAAACTGGGCCTTGGGGTTGCCATCGCCGCCCGCTGGATTGCTCGCAACGAGATCGCCGCAGGCCAGCTCGTCCCCGTGCCCCTGCCAAAGGCCCGCCTGCGCCGCCGCTGGGTCACCTCGCATCTGAAAGGCCGCCCGCTCAATCTGGCGGAAAGGACCTTCGTGGGCCTCTGCGAGCAGGTGGGAAAATACATGCAGTAAACTTGGTTAGGTGCATTTGTTTATTCTCATGATCACAGGCTCACCCTTTCAATACTGCTCCCGCTGCGGCCATGACACCATGGCGGCCGTCAGTTCCCGCGAACACGTCTGCGATGACTGCGGCTATCGTCACTTCATCACACCGTTCCCGGCTGCCTGTGCCCTCATATTGGATGCCGAAGGCCGCCTGCTGGTGACCCGCCGTGCCCATGAGCCAGGTCTGGGCAAGCTGGGGCTGCCAGGGGGTGTCATCGAGCCAGGCGAAACCGGAGAGGAAGCCGCCGCACGTGAAACCCGCGAGGAGGTGGGGCTGGACCTGCCGGCCTCCGCCTTCCGCTATTTTGCCTCTTTGCCTAACTGGTACTATTACCAGGACTACCTCTGGCCCACCGTCGATCTGTTTTTTACAGCCAGCGTGCCCGGATTTGCCTCCCTCGCGCCCAGCCCGGAGGAGGTCTCTGAAATTTTCGCCTTGCCGCTGGCTGAAGTTCCCTTGGCCGACTTTGCCTTCGATTCGAATGCCGAAGCCGTGAGACGGTTGCAAGAACAGCGCGCCCGGCTTGTATGACTGCCTCATGATCCACCCACTCTTTGATCTTACTGGCAGGGCTGCACTCGTCACCGGGGGCAGCAAAGGCCTCGGCAAAGCCATGGCGCGTGCCTTTGCCGAAGCGGGTGCCGACGTCTTCATCTCCAGCCGCAGCGAGGGGGAGCTCAAGTCCGCAGCCGCCGAGATTGGCGAAGGTCTCTCCGTGCGTGTCGAATGGATGGTGGCCGACATGGTGGACCGTGCCCAGGTCAAGGCTCTGGCCGAGGAGGCTGTCAAACGCCTCGGGAAAGTGGACATCCTCATCAACAACGCCGGTTCCAACCAGCCCCAGGCCATTGATGAAATCACCGATGAGGCCTGGGACCGCATTGTCGAGCTGGATCTCACCTCCTGCATGGCTCTCACCCGCGCTCTTGTCCCCGGCATGAAGGAGCGGCAGTGGGGCCGCGTCATTCACATTTCCTCCGTGCTCGGTGTCGGCTCCAAAGAAAAGCGCAATGCCTACTCCGCCTGCAAGGCCGGCCTCATCGGCCTGGCCAAAGCCAGCGCCATTGATCTCGGCACGTACAACATCACCGTCAATTGCCTTTGCCCAGGCCCCTTTCTCACGGATCTGCCCATGAGCCTTCTCAGCGATCCTGAAAAGGAGGCCTTTGCCAATCGTACCGCCCTCAAGCGCTGGGGCCTGCCTCGCGAGCTTGCCGGTCCCGCGCTCATGCTGGCCAGTGAAGCCGGCAGCTACATCACGGGCGAGGCTTTGCTGGTGGATGGTGGGGCCTTTGCACGGGCCCTTTGAAGAATTAAAATCTTCACTGGCACTTTTTAGGAAGCCCCCGTTCAGTACCCGGATGTCATCGTCGCCAGCTGTCCCAGCTTCCTCCCATCGGCCTGGAATCCTCCTGGTTGTCGCCACCTTGTTGATTTACAGCGCGCTTTCCTTTCTGCGGCATTCGGAAAAGCCCATCTGGGACGAGCAGCGCTACCTCGACTACGCCTCCCACCTCACGCAGGGTTTCTACGTCACCGCAGCCGAGCCTGATATCGTCAATGGCCCCGCCTATCCCATGGTCCTGATGCCCTTTGTTGGAGGTGGGCCGGATGCTTGGCGGCTGGCGCGCATCCTGAATGCCTTTTTCATGGCTGCGGCCGTTGGTTTTGTCTGGCTCACCGTGCGCCATTATGCGGGGGCCGGGTGGGCTTTCGCCGGGGCCTTCATCACGGCCTTTCACCCCACCATGTTATGGATGGGCTTTGCCCTCATGACGGAGCCCATGTCCACCTTTGCCTTCACGGGATTTGTCTGGGCCTACACCCATGCTTTGCGGGATCGCGGGTGGAAGTGGCTGCTGGCCGCCATCGTTTTCTTCGGCTGGCTCATTTTGACACGCGTGTTTTTCGGCCACGTGCTCATGGCCACCGCCGCGCTCAGTGTGGGGCTGCTGCTCATCAAGGAATGGCGTCCGGCCCTGCTGCGTACCCTCATCATCTTGGCCGGGGCGCTACTTTTTTGCTCTCCCTACCTCGCCTATACCCAGTCAAAAACCGGCCAGTTCCTCTGCTGGTCCACCAACAGCGGTGAGCTTCTTTACTGGATGAGCAGCCACCATGAGGGAGAAAATGGCCACTGGTTTGGTAAGGCGGATGTGCGGACCCGGGAGTTTCTCAATCCTGTTCATCGCGAGTTTTACCGGGACCTGCTGACCCACCCCATTCTGGAGCGGGAAGAGAGGCTGAAGGCCGCCGCCGTGGCCAATTTCAAGGCCAATCCTGCCCGGGTCGCCTACAACTGGGTCTGCAATCTCACTCGTCTGGCCTTCGGTTTTCCTCGCTCCCACCAGCCGGAGGAGCTGCGCACCATCGTCCTCATTGCCTTCAATGGCCCCTTGATTGTGCTGGCCGTGCTGGCCGGTCTGCTAGGCCTGCGCTTTTGGCGCACCGTGCCCGTGGAAATCTGGCTCCTGATGGGCATGGCCGCGTTTTACCTGGGGGGCAGCAGTCTCGCGCCCAGCCTGCCACGCTACTTTGCCCTCATGGTGCCAGTGCTCTGGCTCGGCATCGCCCAGGTCTTCAGTCGTCACCTGCGTGTGAGCGTCACGGGGTGAAAAGATCAAATCGCACTGGAATTGCCCCAAGGTGCGTCTAGAATCGTATCTCCCCAGTCGCCGAGCCTTCTCGCCTCGGCGCAGATCTTTCCTACCTCCCTATGCCCAGCAAGAAGACCCACGTCTGCGACTCTGTCGAATCCGTCATCGCGGACATCCGTGTCGGCCGCATGGTGATCGTGACCGATGATGAAGACCGTGAAAATGAGGGCGACCTCATCTGTGCGGCCGAGGCCATCACCCCAGAAATGGTCACCTTCATGGTGCGTGAAGGCGGCGGCATGCTTTGCGTGCCCGTGTCCCTCGCCATTGCCAAGCAGCTCAATCTCGAAAGCATGGTGCCCGAGAACCGCGAGGCTTTCCGCACCGATTTCACTGTGACAGTGGATGCCGCCGAAGGCATCTCCACAGGCATCAGTTCAGCGGACCGCGCGCGCACCATTCGCCTGCTGGGAGAGCCCCAAAGCACCATCGCCGATTTCGTCCAGCCCGGGCACATCAACCCTCTCGTGGCCAAACCCGGCGGAGTCTTGCGCCGCGCAGGC
Source organism: Verrucomicrobiota bacterium (assembly GCA_040386955.1). Lineage (GTDB taxonomy): Bacteria > Verrucomicrobiota > Verrucomicrobiia > Verrucomicrobiales > Verrucomicrobiaceae > Prosthecobacter. The sequence goes on along the minus strand of JAZKER010000006.1, from coordinate 86,237 downwards.
CATACGGAGGCCGCTGTGGATCTTTGCCGCCTTGCCGGTCTCCGCGAAGCAGGGGTTCTCATCGAGATCATGAATCCCGATGGCACCATGGCCCGCATGCCAGACCTGCAAAAGTTTGCCAAAAAGCACAAGCTCAAGGTCTGTTCCATCGCCGAGCTCATTGCCTACCGCCGCCGCAGTGAAAAGCTGGTGGAAAAGATCGAAGTCGTGGACATGCCCACCGACTTTGGTGTCTTCAAGCTCCATCTATATAAGAGCAGCATCGACAGCGTCCACCACGTCGCCCTCGTCATGGGGGACATTGATGCAGAAACTCCCACCCTCGTCCGGGTGCATAGCGAATGCCTCACGGGCGACATTTTTGCCTCCCGCCGCTGCGATTGCGGCAGCCAGCTCCACGCCGCCATGACCAAGGTGGCCGAGGCCGGACGCGGCATCATCATCTACATGCGCGGTCATGAAGGGCGCGGCATCGGCCTCCATGGCAAGATCATGGCCTACAAGCTCCAGGAGCAGGGACTCGACACCGTCGAGGCCAATCTCAAGCTCGGTTACGCCATGGACCTGCGGGACTATGGCATCGGTGCCCAGATCATTTCCGATCTCGGTGTGCGCAAAATCCGCCTCATGACCAACAATCCCCGCAAGGTCGTGGGACTGGAAGGCCACAAGCTGGAAATCACCGAGCAGGTTCCCGTCATTTCCGAACCCAATCCGCACAACAAAAAGTACCTCGAAACCAAAAAGAAAAAACTCGGCCACAAGCTCTGATTTGCTCCGCCTCCTTTTCAGGCCCTTTATCCCTCCCTCATGTCTCAATACGGTCCCAGTCGTCCCCGTCCCATCCAGGATCGCGTCTCCATCGCGATCGTGGCCAGTCTTTATAACAACCAGTTCGTCCAGGGTCTCATCGACGCCGGGCGTGAAGAGCTGGAAGAGCTGGCACCCAATGCCACCATCACCGTTTACCGCGTGCCAGGTGCTTTTGAGATTCCTGTCTGCACCGAACTGGTGATTAAAAACACCCGCCCAGATGCCGTCATCGCCTTCGGCGTCATCATCCGTGGCTCCACCGAGCATGCAGACCTGGTTGGCGCTTCCGTTACCGATGCCCTCCAGCAGATGGCCGTCCGCCACACCCTCCCGGTCGTCCACGAGGTGCTGCTCGTCAGTTCCGAAGAACAGGCCGAAGAGCGCTGCCTCGGCGTCAAGATCAACCGGGGCACTGAAGCTGCCCAGGTCGCCGTGAACATGATCGCCCTCTTCCGCAAAATGCGCGCCAGCTTTGCCGGTCAACCTGAACTGGAGACCGCCTGATCTATATGGGAAAACGCCGCGAAGGACGCGAAGCCGCCGTCCAGTTTCTTTTTGCCAGTGAGCTCCATGGTGAACACACCCCCGAGGAGCAGGAAGCTTTTTGGACCATTCACAACGCCAAAAACTCCGTCCGCACTTACGCCGAATCGCTCATCCAGGGCGTCCAGGCCCACGTCACCGAGATTGATGGGCTGATTGAGCCCGTGCTGGAAAACTTCCGCATCCAGCGCCTCGCCTACGTGGACCGCAATGTCCTGCGCCTCGCCGTCTATGAAATGCTGCATGTGCCGGAAGTGCCCGCTCCCGTCATCATCAATGAAGCCATCGAGATCGCCAAGGCCCTCGGGGCAGGGGAGTCCGGTTCCTTCGTGAACGGCATCCTTCACAAGATCGCCCAGAAAGTCCGGCCAAAATCGAACAATTGATCGTTCGTGGCAGTCCACCACAAACACTCTTGCGCTGGAATCCCCCCTCCAGCTTTTGTGGTGCGTTTTTGCACTTGCAATGAGCTGGAATTGCCCAAAGCCCGGCAAATGTTTAAAAAGCGCTGATTCACGACAGAAAAGAACTTGTTGATGCGCCTACAAACGCTTTCATAACATCCCACTTGCCCACCCCCATAAACCATCAGGAACGAAGGAGAATCAAACTGTGAAATTTAAGTGCCCCTCTTGTGACATGCAGTTGAAAGCCGAGCCCGACATGGCTGGCAAAGTCGTCCGCTGCCCCGGTTGCAACAGCAAGCTTTCCATCCCTGCCAGTGTCGGCGGGGATCTGCCTCCTCCGTCCGGCCTGCCTTCTCCGACGGGGTACACCCCGCCGCCAGATGCGGCCGCCCCGTATGAGTCATCCGGTGAGCCTGCCCCCCCGGCAGATGAGCTCCAGCAGCACCGCCAGGAGCGCGGCGGTTGGGAAGAAACGGATCCCTCCAACCCGAACCCCTTGCTGAGCTTTGGCATCGGCGTCGTTCTTTTCCTCGCCTGGGTTGGCATCCTCTATCCCTTCCAGGCCGCTCCGGGCACCTCGCCTGCTGACTACACCGGCATGGAGTTCATTGCCTCCCTGTTTTACAAGCACATGCTGGTGAGTTTCACCAACACCCTGTTCTTCACCTGGGCGATGGCCATCCTTTACCTCAAGTTCAAAAAGCTTCGCCACCAGCGCGAAGCCTTGCTTCTGGACGTGCTTCCTTGGGAACTCGGCAGCGAGATCAATGCGCAGAACGTCAGCACCTTCATTGATAACCTTTACAAGCTGCCTGTCCGTCTTCGTGACAGCATGATGGTGAACCGCATCCGCAAGGCCCTCGAACTCTTTGAGGTCAAGCAGAACGTCGGTGACGTCACCAACATGCTCTCCAGCCAGTCTGACATCGACAGCATGCGCATCGGCGGAAGCTTCACCCTCCTCAAAGCCTTCCTCTGGGCCATCCCGATTCTCGGGTTCATCGGTACCGTGCTCGGTCTCTCCCACGCCATCGGCGGCATGAACTTCTCCAACGTCGAAGACGTCAATGCCATCATGTCCTCGATCAACAGCGTCACCAGCGGTCTGGGCACCGCCTTCGATGCCACCCTCCTCGGCCTGGTTCTCGCCATGCTCCTGAACTTCCCCATGAACTCCATGATGAAGAGCGAGGACGACTGCCTGAACGACATCGACGCCTTCTGCAACGAAATCCTTCTCCCCCGTCTCAATGATGGCGGCAGCATCGCCGGTGGCGACAGCAACGGCGTGATGGACACCCTCGTCCGCGCCGTGGCCCAGGCTCAGAAAGAGTTCCTGGTGGACCTCAATTCCCTCTCTGCCCGCATCAATGAGCAGGCTGCAAATCTGGACAAACGTGCCACCGCCCACCAGGAGCGTGTGGATGCTGAGTTTGCCATGGCCATGAACCGCATGCGCGAAGACCTTACCGGTGCCATCAAGGACAGCGTCAAGACAACCTCTGAATACACCCGCGCCCTTGCTTCCGGCATTCAGGGACTCAACAACGTGCTGACCGAACTGGGTGGCAAGCAGGTCATCATTCATCAGGTCAAAAAGAAGGGCTGGTTCAGCAAACAGGACTGATTCCCGCTCTTTCTCCTCACCCTCTCCGCGTCTTCTTTCTTTGATCCCCCATGGCCAAACGACGTCATAAAGGAACAGATGAGATTCTTCTCATCCCTTTCCTGGACATTCTATGTTCCTTGATCGGCGTTCTGATCCTGATCATCGTCGTGCTCTGCGTCTCCCAGTCTCAGCAGACTAAGGGACGCACGCCCGAAGAGATCAAGATGGCCCAGGAGTACAAGGACATGCTCAAGGAGATCAAGGAGAGGGAGAAATTGCAGACCTTGATTGCCGAAAAATTGGCCAAACTCAAGGAAGTGCAAAAGAACCTGGACGACAAGCAGCAGCGTTTTGTCAAACTGCGCAAGCTGCTCGACACCTCCAAGGAACTGAAGGAGCAAAACAAGGAAATCAGCCAGAAACTGCAAAAGGAACTGGACGATCTTCTGACCGAAATCGACGGCATTGGCCGTCAACAGAAGGAAACCCAAAAGGAGATCGAACTGCTCGCAGCCGAACTGAAGAAGCGCCAGGTGCCACCAGAGAAAAAAGTGCCGCCAGTCATTGTTCAGCCATCCGGATCAGGCATGGCCGATGCGACCAAAGTGTACTTCGTTGAATGCTCTTCCGGCTCTCTCAGGGTCCTTGGGGCCTGGGGTGAGGACTATCGCCTGGCCGCCACCCCCAGCGTCGTCGTGGCCGATGTTTCGTTCAATCACCTGCTGGCCGAGGCTGCGAAGGATAAAAATTCACTCATCCTTTTCCTCATTCGTGATGATGGTCAGGCCGCTTTCAACACGGGCGCTGGCCGCGCCGAGTCTGATTACAGCATCCGCATCGGCAAGCTGCCCATCCCTGGGCGGGGCCAGCTGGATCTCGCCCTCTTTGACAAGTATCGTGGGAAAATCTCCCCTCCTCCAGCCGCCGGGGCCCCAGCGCCCGCCCCAGCACCGGCGCCGGAAACTAAAAAATCGTAACCAGCTCATTCCTTATGTCCAAACACAAACATGAAGAGCAGGAATTGCCCTTCGTCGCTTTGATGGACACCATGACGAACGTCGTCGGGGTGCTCATCATCGTCATGGTCATGGTTGGCATCAGTCTTGCCAGTGCCGTCAACAAGATCCTCTCGGATCTGCCTCCGGTGACCAAGGAGGAGCACCAGCGAATGGTCGAGCAGATGAAAAAGCTGCCCCCGATTGCTGAAGATCCCAAGGATCTCGATGAAAAGAAACGCATCGCCGAGCTCGAACTCAAGAAGACGGATGATGAGCTCAGCAAGATCGACACCACCTCGGTCCAGGCAGAAATGAAGTTTCTGGATCTCGACAGCTTCCGCAAAAAGCTGGATGAAGCCAAGGCTGACCGGGAAAAGAAAAAAGCGGAAATCGAAAAGCTTCTCACGGAACTGGAACGCCTGAAAGGCCTGCTGGATCAAACCCCCGTCTATCAGCCGCCGCCGCCCAAATTCGTTCGCCTGCCCAATCCTCGCCCCTATCCGGCCAAGCCCAACGAAACTCGCATCCTGGTGGCCAAGCAGGGCGTGCTGACTCTCAACGAGGTCGAATTCATCAAGCCCATCATGGACGGCCTCGAAAAGGTCAAAAGCCAGCTTGAGTACAAGGACGTCAAAATTGACCCCTTCCTGCCCATGCTGACCAAAATTTTTGGCACCGCCCAGGCAGCCCAGCAGGTCTGGCCGGAAATTGCTCCCCTGGTCAATACTTTCCAGATGGACCAAGTGGCCGAGGCTTACAAAACCCTCGCCACTGCAGGCCTCCAGCCTAACAAAAACATTCTCACTTCTCTCGGAGATGTCTCCGTCGTCATCCGCAGCACTTTGCCGGCCCTGGCCGAGGCCGTGGTTGCTGCCACCAAGGGAGACCTCGCCAAATGGACCGCTCTGGATCCTTCCAAAGACCCATTGAAACCCACTTTCAAGGCCACCTTGGTCGGCGGCAAAATCTCCTTCACCTATGGCTCCGGCAAACCTGTCGAAGTCAAAACCACTCCCCGTGATGTCCTCGGTTACTTCGTCAAAGACCTCGCCGATCTCGACAGCATCAAAAACAAAAGCCGCAGCAAGGTCATCTACGATGCCTTCAAGATTCAGGCCATGCTGGAGCGTGCAGCCTCCAGCCCGACTTTGAGCGGGGCCTACGTCATCAAGCCTGCTGTCCGCCCCGGCAGCACCCAGGTGGTGCTGACCCTCACTCCGCGAGCAGGCGGAGGTGAAACTTTGGAACAAATGCGTGCCGAAGGCTCCAATTACCAGCGGCTCATGCGCCAGATCAAAGGGGATCCCAATGGTGTGGCCGTTTTCCAGGTCATGGCCGATGCTTTCGATTCATACCTCGAATCCCGCAAAATCGCCGACGACATCGGCGTGCCAGCCACCTGGGAATTCCTGGCCAAGCTCGATCTCTCCGTGAACGTCAAGGATTTCGAAGTTCAGCGCTTTGCCCAGGTGGCCGCCGCTGCACCCCGCAAACCTGGAGACCCAGATCCTGTGCGCATCGCCCCTCCGAAACGCTCGCTCGATTGATGACAGACCTCCGCCGTGATCGCAATGACGGTCACGGCAAGTTTGAACCGTTCAGTATTTGATGAACCTCATCGGCCTCTTGTACAGACCATGGCGGCGTGGCTTCTATTCTGAGAATAGGCTGCCCGATCTTCCTGTAAGGTGTGAGATTATGAACAATCCCCGCAGCGTGAAAGGTTTCTCCATTTGACGTTCTTCATGGCGCGGGCTAAAAACCCCGAACAATCCGCGATCACGCGGGTCTAAGCTGACTCTATGCATTCTGCCCTTCCTCTGTTTCGCCTCTCTGTGGCCCTGAGCTTCCTTGCTCTCGCAAGCTCCTCTTGGAGCGCTCAACTGCCCCTGGATCATCCCTGCGCCACCATGGTGAAAAAATACCTGGAGAGCGTCGTCGCCCAGGATTGGAAAACCGCCTCCGTCATGCTTCTGCCCAGCTCCCTGGAGCGCAAGCAGAAGGAAACCATCGCCATCATTAAGACCGCCCCGACGATGACCGAAGAGGCCCAGATGCTTGAGCGTTTCGGCGTCAAAGAAATCCGCGACCTCGAAGTCCTCACGCCTCAGGAATTCTACATCACCGACCGCAGCGCCTGGCACAAGCGCGTCAATGCCGCTCCAGAGGTGACCAAGAAGAAGCAGGACACCCTCAAAATTGATGTCCTCGGCCTCGTCGAAGAGAAAGAAAAGAACTACGTCCACGCCACCGTCCGCACCTCCCAGGAAACCCTCAGTGACCGCATCGAAGAGCTGTTCCTGATCTCCTTCGTCAAGGAAGGCGACAAGTGGCTCATCTGGCCTGAAATGAAAGACCGTCCGATCATCACTCCTCTCGAAGGAGCCAAGAAGGAAGACGGAGAAAAGAAAAAGAGCAAGTAAGGCCGGAAGCAGGGGCTGTTGCTGGCACATCGTCAGGGTGATCTGAGATCCCTTGCCCGCCTCATCAGCCTCCCCAACCGCAAACCTGCTTTTCAATGCTTCAAGATACCATCGCCGCCATCTCCACTGCACTGGGAGAGGCGGCGATTAGCGTTTTAAGGGTCACCGGACCGGAGGCCCTCAAAGTGGCCCAGTCCGTCTTCCGGGCAGGCCGTGACATCACCGCTCTGCAGCCCCGGCATGCCCACCTGGTCACCGCCAGGGAGGCAGATGGTTCCACCCTGGACCAGGGGCTTCTCCTCGTCTTTCGCGCACCTGCCAGTTACACGGGAGAAGACGTGGTCGAGTTCCATGGCCACGGCGGTTTGCTGGTCACCCAAAAGCTCTTTGAATCTCTGCTGGCGGCGGGAGCCCGCGCGGCGGGTCCGGGCGAGTTCACCCAGCGTGCCTTTCTCAATGGCAAAATGGATCTCACCCAGGCCGAGGCCGTCATGGATCTCATCCATGCCCAAAGCACCCTGGCACTGAAGGCCGCCCATGAGCAGCTCGGCGGAGCCATCGGCCGCGAAGCCCTGGCCCTGAAGGAGGAGCTCCTCCCCGTCCTCGCCCATGTTGAGGCCTACATTGATTTCCCGGAAGAGGACATATCCCCGGATACCGGAGCTGCCCTCGTTGCCAAAATGGACCTGGTGCTCCAGCGCGCAGGCCGCCTCATTGCCACCAGCGAACAGGGGCGCATCCTCCGCCACGGTGCCCGCACCGTCATCTGCGGCGAGCCCAACGTGGGCAAGTCCAGCTTGTTGAATCTCTTGTTAGGCTTTGAGCGCGCCATCGTCAGCCCCACGGCCGGCACCACCCGCGACACCATCGAGGAAATCATCCAGGTCCACGGCATCCCCCTGCGCCTGGTGGATACCGCCGGCCTCCGCAGCAGCCAGGATGAGATTGAGCGCGTCGGCATCCAACGCACCCAGCGCGAGCTGGAGCGTGCGGACCTGATCTTGGAAGTGGTGGATGGCAGCCTCCCTCCTTCAGCCGCCCAGCGCGTGTCCCTGCCTCCTCAGGCCGAAGCCCGGCGCATCCTCATTTTGAACAAGGCCGATCAGGGGCTCCACCCGGACTGGGCAGGCGGCGTCTCGCTCTCCTGCACGGCCAATGTCGGCGTCGAAACGCTTCGCGAGGCCATCCGCACCCTCATCATGAGCGCGGGGACCATGCAGGCAGACCACCCCATCGCCATCAATGCCCGCCATAAGATCTGCTTCGAGCGCATCGTCTCCCAGGTCCAGGCTGCCCGCGTCGCCCTCATTGATGGTGCCGCCCCTGAATACGTCGCCCTCGATCTTCGTGAGGCCCTTCAATCGGTGGGGGAAGTCGTCGGTGTCGTCGATGTGGAGCAGATTCTTGACGTCATCTTCTCCTCCTTCTGCATCGGCAAGTGAGCCACTTCAGGACCGCGAGGCCCTTGGGATCTTCGCCTTGTTTAAAAGGCCATCCAGAGGGTAGGGCGTCGCCTGGAACTGGGGCTCGGAATTCATATGAATCATGCCCACCCTTGTGTCTTCGATGAACAGGAGTGTCCTGGAGCATTCATAACAAATCAGCAGATCATGGCGTTTGCCCTCATGGATGATGCGGATGCCATGCCGTGGCCAAAAGCAGCCCGCCACACCGTTCTGCCAGTTTTTGCCGGAGACATCGAGGGCTGTCACCACATAACGCAGCTTTTCATTTTCCTTGAGCTCTAACTGGCCAAGCACCGCATGTTCGTGGAAGACCTCTTTGGGTGCAGTCAGCTTTTTAGCGTCAGCGGGTGATTCGGGTGCCCCAGCCGGCTGGGCAAAGGGATCACGGCTCTCCTGGATGTTCCAGGGGTCTGGATGCAGCGAGTACAAGGTCCACTCCGTGGCCTGCAGGTAGGGCCGCAGTTGCTCACTCTTGTATTCATTGACAGCCTTCGATTTTTTGGATTCGGCCGCCAGACATGAGGAGGCCGTGTGCAGCCCGGCACCTGCCGTGCAGGCGATCCATGATCTCCTTGTGAAAAGCAACGGCCGCATGGATGCGCTGGCTGTAGGTTGCATCAGCGAAGTGGGATGGCGGGTGGTTCAACGCCTCGCTTCAAAGGCATCGTAATAGCCGCGCTCAAAGCTCCGCCGGTAGCGTGGATCATAGCGGCCCACGTGGGCTCCGGCATCCGCCTGCCTCCCTGCCACTCGGTCACGGAGGCCATACTCGTAGCCTTGGCTGTAGGAAGGGTCGTTTTGTGACTGGCTCGGCGGCAGCTCAGGCGGCGTGTATCCCCCCGTGCCTGGATAGCTGGGGGCCGGGCCATATCCGGGTGCGCCTCCAGACGGGGCCGCTGTCCGGTAACCTTGCTCATAGCCATCATTGTAGGCCGTGGCTTGGGTGGAGGAATAACCAAAAGGATTGCGCTGCAGGTTTCTCGCCATGCCGCCGCGTGCATCATCCTGGCCATCCCGCTGCCCACGGTCATAGGCTTGCTGCGCCTGCCCGCGATCCTGCTCTCGCATGTCTGTGCGGTACTGTTCCCGCCCATCCGTGTAGGGTGGTGGATTTCCTGGGCCAAAAGGCGACATGGGGTTTCCATAGGGATCCACACATTGGGTCAGGGCCAGGGGCAGGCAGCAGAGGAGCAGGCGTCTCATGCGGAAAAATAGCGCATTCCTTTCATGAAATCCAAGAGGAAGATCAGCATAGGCAGCCGCCGCTGCCAGATTCAGAATCTCACCTGCTATCCTCGTTGCACAGCATAAAAATGTCCGCTAAAACCCCTCCATGATTTTCCTCGCCTTTCTGCTCGCCACGGACACCTCCTCCGCTGCATATGAGTCAGGGCGCTACATCGGCACCAGCCTGTCTTTGGTCATGCTTTTGGCCGGGATCTGCAAGTGCGTCTCCATCATGCGCCGCACGCACACCAGCACGCTGTGTGTGCTCCCCCTGGCCACTTTACTGGCAATCATCATGGCCGGTTTTGTGTGGAGATTTGTCATTGATAGCGGCTGGGTGCCTGCGACCTTTAGCTGGGTCATCTTGCTGGTGAATGTCCCCGTTCTCATCGCTACTTTGGTCCTGGCCATCGTCGGCCTCGCCTTGTATGACCGCCAGCGTTTCAATCAGGGGCGAAAGCAGGCCGTTTGGGCTCTGGTGCTCTCCCTCTTAGCCATGGTCAGCATTGCCTCGATCCACCTTTCCGTGCCTCTCGAGCAACTGGCCAAAAAAGTGGCCGAACAAGCCAATGCCAAAACAGCCGGGGGCCCATCCATCAAGGAAGAGTGGAATTTTTCCCTCACCCCTCCGGACAAAAGCTGGCTGCCACAGGCCGCCTCCTCCTACTCGCCTCTCGCCTGCACCGCCTTTCACAAACCGGCAGACCAAGTCTATGCCATGGTCATTGCCGAGCACAGCGCCGCTCTTCTGGACAATGGCCTGGATGCCATGCTCCATTCCGTGAAGACCAGCATCGCCTCCAAAAGCAAAGTCCGTCAGCAGCAGGAAAAGCGGGTCACACTCAACGGCCTCGACTTCATCAATCTCAGCACCGTCGCCTGGACGGAGGCCGTGAAAAAAGACATCGCCTACGAGCATTGGATCGCCACCCATCAGGGCTTCGCCTGGCAGATCATGGTCTGGGGAGATTCCGATAAAAGGACGACCGTGGCTGATTCGGGCCGCGCTCTCATGGAGGGTTTCCGTGTCTTGGACATGGCACGGCAGGCTCCCGGCCTGGATGCCAAGCTCGATGTGAACCGCCCCGCCCTCGGCTTCAAAACCGCCATTTTCCACATGGGCTGGCAATCCTGGCCGACTGAGAAAGGGGCCGATCCCTTGCCCGCCTTGGCGGATTTTGGTGCGCAGACCTTGTCCAGTGTCGTCCTTGTCATGCCCTATCATCACCAGATGGAGTCACCCGCCCCCGCCGCAGAGGCGCTCGCACGGGCCTGCCTCGGCGAATATGATTTCACCTATCGGCGCGACAGCAGCGACTTTACCACCCGCACCCTTGAGAAGCCCTTTCCCGGACTCGAGATCACCACAGAACGGGAGTCCGATGATGGGAACCGTTACCTCTACCTCTTCCGCATTCACCAGTCAGGCAAACATGCCTGGATGCTCGCTGGTTGGACCCGCAAGACTCCCGGCGTCACCCTGGCCACCGTGCGCTCCGCCATGGACGGCATCGAACTTTTTGAGCCCGCCACTCCGCCTCCCGTTTCGCTGAACAGCGAGACCCGGACTGAAAACCTGTCCAAATTCGTCAACCAGATCGGCCTTTGGTACAACGACCGTGAAGAATGGCCCGCCGCCATCGGCTACTTCCGCGAGGCCAGCTCCATCAATCCCGATGACCGCACCTATTTTGAAAACATCACCCATGTGCTCGAGTCCCAAAGCAAATTTGAGGACGCTCTCGCTGTGATGAATGCGGCCAGCGAACGCTCCTTTGCCAGTGATCACGGCCACCAGATGCGCCATGCCTGGCTGCTGCTGAAAGCTGGCAAGACCCAGGAGGGCACCGCCAAGCTGCAGACCCTCGTCAAGGAAGGCTACCAGCAGCACGAGGCCGTGCTGAACTTCATCAATGAACTCCTCAAGGGCGACCATCACGACGAAGCCCGCACTGTGGCAGATGCCTATGCCAAGGCCTATCCTGAACCTCGCCCCCGCCTGTGGCAGGCCCAGGTGGCGGACCAGGCTGGCGACCCCAAACGTGCGGCCGAACTGCTGGAGGCCTTGGTCAAAACAGAACCTGATTATGTCGAGGCTTTCTATGCGCTGGGTGAATATTCCAACCGCCAGGGCAATCACGACCGGGCCTTGGAAATCGTCGGCTTGCTGGAGCAAAAGAAGCAGGAAACTGCCCGCCTGGATCTCATGCGCGGCTGGGCCCACATGGGCCGGAAATGGTACCGCGATGCCAAGTCCAGCTTTGAAAAAGCGGCCAGCAAGGCCCCCAATGACGAAGACGTGAAATCCGCGCTGAAGGATGCTGCCGCCTACCTGGGGCAGGGGAGCAACACCGAGATCAAGACACCCATCGAGGCCGTCCCGCTGCCAAAATCCGTCGCCGCCACCCTGGACAAGCTCCGCGCCCTGCCGCCTACCTTTGGCGAAGGGCACAATGCCGCCATGCTGCTTTGGGCGCGCTCCATCCACTACACCAAGGACAAGCCCATGCGCAGCACCACCCGTCGTGTCATCCGCATCCTCAACGAAGAAGGGGCCGATGCCTTCAGCTCCATGGAGTACACCTACGATCCGCTCATGGAGCGCCTTCATGTCAACAAGGCCGAAGTCCTGGATGCTGAGGGCAAGGTGATCGCCCGTGCCGGCATTGATGATTCTTACGTGCTCGATTCGGATGACCGCTCCATGGCCACCACAGAGCGCACCGTGCATATCCAGGTTCCAGGTATGAAGGCAGGCCTAACATTGGATTGCGAAGTCACTGTGGAGCGCCTCTCCCTGGCTGAAAGCTTCCCGCTCACCCGGCACCTGTTTGCTGCCAGCATCCCCACTTACTCGGAACTGATCAGCGTCACGGGCGACACGGACTCCCTCTCCGAAGACCTCCTCATGAAGGACCGGATCACGGTCACCCGTGAACCCAGCAGCGTGATTTATGCCGTCGCCAATGCGCCTCTCTCATCAGCATCGGAATCCTACCAGCAGCCCATCGAAACCTGGGCACCCGTGATTGTTCTTTCTGGCAAAAAGGAAACCTGGGCCGAGGTGGGCCAGCGATACCTGAAAAACATTGCGGATCGTCTGAAGCCCGACCCCGCCATCGAGAAGGAAGCCAAGGAACTCACTGCAGGGCTCGTGGGCACCCAGGAAAAAGCACGGGCTCTGGCCTCCTTTGTGCAAAAGTCCGTCCGTTACAAGGCCATCGAATTCGGAGTGCGCGGGCAAACTCCCAATGCCCCCGGCCTCACCCTTCAGCAGCGCTATGGCGACTGCAAGGATCAGGCCCTCCTCCTCCATCACATGCTTCGGGCCTGTGGCATCACCTCCCATCTGGCCCTCATCAATACCCAGTGGGAGCTGGAACTGAACCAGCCGACGCTGGATGCCTTCAACCACGTCATCGTCCATGTCCCCGCGCTCAAGGACACCCAGTTCATGGATACCACCGCGTCCTATCTCTCGGTGGCAGACCACAGCCCCTATGGCCTGTGGGGATTCCCGGCCTTTGTCCTGGATCCGGAAGGCCCCACCATCAAAAAAGTCCCCGGCCCGCTCAAAAGCAGCGGGGATGTTTCATCCCGCCGCAAGCTCACCCTGCTGCCGCCCGACAGCATCCGCGTGGAAGAGGAGCTGACCCTTCACGGCTACTACGCCAGCGGCATGAGGAGCGCCTTTGCCCGCCAGGAGCCCAAGGCCCGCTTCCAGCATGCCCAGGATCTGCTCGATGACATGGGCAGCTACCGGCTTGAGGACTTCGTTTTTGACAACCTCACCGACCTCTCCCAGCCCGCCGTCCTTCGCCTAACCTACAGTTTGCCAAACGCAGTCGAAAAACGCGGCGATGCCACCAAGCTCCGCCTGCCCAATGCCTGGGAGACCGATTACCTGAGGGTGCCCTTCATCAAGGATCGCCAGACCCCCTTCCGCTGGAACATGCCCTTCACTTTCCGCAGTACCGTCACCTGGGACAAATCGCTTTCTGTCTTGCCTGATTCTTTGACCGCGATGAAACGCCAGAACGAATCAGCCTTTGGCCGCTGGGAAATGAAGACCGATTCCGGCCTCCAGTTTGAGTTCACCACCAACCCCGGCAACCACCCCGCCTCAGAATACGCCGGCTTCCAGTCCCTCTGGTCCGGCGCCCACGACATCTGGCTCAAAGAACTCACCCTCCAAAACCCTTGATGAAATGGCCTGGATTTCGTTGGTGCCAAGCTGATCTGGAACCCTGGGATTGAGCAATCATTGGCAGCCCGGAATATGAAAAGGCTCGTTGGAGCGTTCCACTACCTCACTTTCATCTGAAAATGGAAAATGATTTTCAGGAGCTAGGCTCCCTCTCTCTGAAATTCCCGGATTTGCAGTTTCTGCGCAGGGGAACAGGAAAAGCCCAGTTTATCTATGTGGTGGCGAAAACAAAGGCAGCCGAGATATCGTTGGATTCTCCCGGCTATTTTTTTGAAGCATGGAGTGATGCCAATGAAGAGTCAGATGAGGCTCCAGTCATTTCAACACACGTGAATTCTCTTCAAGAACTCGAAAGCAGGCTTCGAAGTTGGATGAACTAGAATGGAACGATGACGCCTAACCAATAGCGTTTCAAGGATTGCTCTTTCATCTAGGCAATCAGTATGCCTTTGCGTTGCAGGAACTTACAATGAGGTTAGGCTGCGCTTCAGCCCTGAGGTCTGCTACTCCACAAAGCGGATCACGTATTCGCCCTTCTTGTGCATGTTTTCATGATCACGGGCACGGATCTCAAGGTAGTTGGGATCGGTCTTGATCCAGTCCACCTGGCGCAACAGCTTGTCGCGCTCGTTTTTCAAAGTGTCACGCTGGCTCTCCATGACGGCCAGCTTGGCACGCATGGCGTTCTGTTCAGCCAGCGGTTTTTTATAGATCGCGATGACGACAGGCACCGCCAGGAGCAGGAGGCAGAATTTCCCAAGGCGCACCAGGGCCCGCAGCCAGCGTTCCATCTGCTGCGGTCTCTCGTGTTCGATTTGAAATTCGCGGTATTCCATGGCGGTGCCGTCGTGCGACGTTGTTGGTTAGACCTTCATGCGGCCGCCGAAGATCGCGTTTTCACCCAGTTCCTGCTCGATGCGGAGCAGCTGGTTGTACTTGGCGATACGGTCGCTGCGGGAAAGGGAACCGGTCTTGATCTGGCCGCAGTTCGTGGCGACGGCGAGGTCGGCGATGGTGTAGTCTTCCGTCTCACCGGAGCGGTGGCTCATCACGGCGGTGTAGCCGTGGCGGTGGGCCAGGTCCACAGCGTCCAGAGTCTCGGTCAGGGAACCGATCTGGTTCACCTTCACGAGGATGGAGTTGGCGATGCCCTGATCAATGCCCTTCTGGAGGAACTTGGTGTTCGTGACGAAGAGGTCGTCACCGACGAGCTGGGTGCTGCCGCCCAGTTCTTTGGAGAGGATGGCCCATCCGTCCCAGTCGTTTTCGGCGCAGCCGTCTTCGATGGAGATGATCGGGAAGTCCTTCTTCAGCTCGGCGTAGTAGGCCACCAGCTCAGCAGCGGTGCGCTCAGACTTGTCGCTCTTCTTGAAGACGTACTTGTTCTTGGCCTTGTCGTAGAATTCGGAGGAGGCGACGTCCAGGGCGATGAAGATGTCTTCACCCATTTTGTAGCCGGCCTTGTCGATCGCCTGGGCGATGACTTCGAGGGCGTGGTGGGCGCTCTTCAGGGTCGGGGCAAAGCCGCCTTCGTCACCCACAGCGGTGTTCAGGCCCAGGTCGTGAAGGATCTTCTTCAGCGCGTGGAACACTTCGGCACCGTAGCGGAGGGCTTCGGAGAACGTCGGTGCGCCTTTCGGCATGATCATGAATTCCTGGAAATCAATCGGGGCATCCGAGTGGGCGCCACCGTTGATGATGTTCATCATCGGCACGGGCAGCACCTTGGCGTTTGGACCGCCGATGTACTTGTAGAGGGGCTGGCCCATGGCAGCCGCCGCAGCTTTGGCGACAGCCAGGGAGGCACCCAGGATGGCGTTGGCACCCAGCTTGGACTTGGTCGGCGTGCCGTCCACTTCCAGCATGGCTTTGTCAATGGAGACCTGGTCGGAGGCGTTGCTGCCGATGATCGCGTCGGCGATCTCGTTGTTCACGGCATCCACGGCCTTGAGCACGCCTTTGCCGAGGTAGCGCTTCTTGTCGCCATCGCGCAGTTCCAGGGCTTCGTGTTCGCCAGTGCTGGCACCGCTTGGCACCGCCGCGCGTCCGATGGCACCGCCGTCCAGAAGGACGTCCACTTCAACGGTTGGATTGCCACGTGAGTCCAGGACTTCACGTGCGATGACTTCTACAATGGTAAGGTCGTCCATGTTTTGATTTAATTAAGTATGCTTAAGCTTCGGGATTTTGGCAAGCGGGGTTCTGAGAATCCACGTTTGAAGCGTTTCGATAGCAAGAAACGCTCCCGTCTCAACTGGAGATATGGGGCAGGTGCGACAGCCAACGTGCCCAAAGTAGGCTTTTCCCCGCCATTTTGCACCTGCAGCTGGCCTTAGCGCAGGCAACTTCGGCGACGGCTGAGCCATCTTTCGAAAGGATTCGCCAGAACTGGAGGAACCCATTAAAATGCTGGGCGTACCCGCTTGCCATGCGCTCACTTTTCCTTCTTCTAGCCTCCGTGATTGTGTGTCAGGGAATCTTTGCAGGTGAACTCAAAACCGAGGTTCTTGATTGGGAGAAAGCTTGTGGCGGCAGCGCCATCACCGTGACAACCAAGGATGGACAAGTGGTCCTGATTGAAGCCGTTGCCACTCATTTTGCCGAGACCAGGGAATGGAGCTGCCCCTTTAAGGCTGGGCAAATGGTGAGTGCCACCTATCAAGAGCACCAGCTTATTCGAAGTTCGGACCCCGATGGTGATCAAGGGGTGATCGACAGCAAGCTCAAGCGTTTGGAGGTATTCTCGGTTCGCGAGCGCGGACTGGATGGAATGGAGGATGCACTCAAAAAAGACTTTGATGAATTCATGCGGATTGTGAAGGCGAGGAAGAGGTGAATTGAGGGGGACTCGTTTCAAACATCCGTCAGCCTGTCTTGCGGGACCTGGATGGCTGTTGCAGAATCCTGCCTGTGTTCAGCCTCTTTCGCCGCTTGTTCTGTCTCTTCCTTCTTCTCCTTGTCGTGGTCGGCGCTGCCCTGATCGGGTGGGCGGGGAGTGAGCTGGCCAGCCCATCGCGTCGGCCTTTGCATGATTACCATGTCGAGTTCCTGGCCGATCCTGCGGCTCATGGCATGCAGATTGAAAAGTTCGCGCTTGCCGATGGCACCCCCTGCCTGATGTGCCTGCCGGAGCCCGGGGGGAAACTTGGCACACGGGGGCAAACCATCCGCGAGCAGTTTGCCGCCCGCAGCCTGCCTCTGTCACCTGCAGGCCAGGTGCATGGGACGCTGGTGCTCACCCATGGCCGCAAGGGCCGGAAGGAAGACTACCTGCCGATAGCGGAGCGCCTCTGCGCCGTCGGCTTCCGCTGCCTGCTGCCCGATATGCCCTCGCATGGCGACCATCCTTCATCGCTCATCTACTATGGAGTTCGCGAGGCTGGGCTGCCTGCCCAAGTGCTGAAGGAGGCTTCGGAGAAGTATGCCTTTGCTCCGCAGCCAGCGGGGCTGCTGGGCATGTCCATGGGCGGCTCTGTCGCCATGCACTCCGCAGGTCAGCCGGAGGCTCCCTGGAAGGCCCTCGCCATCATCTCCAGCTTTCATGCGTTTCAGCCTGCGATGGAGCTCCAGGCCTCCCGTCTTGCGGGTTCGTGGTTAGGCCGTCCCTGGGCCGCCGGGGCGGGGTGGGTTTATGAGTGGAAGACCGGCCTGCCCTTGGGTGCCATTCAGCCGCATGAATACGCCGCCCGGTTGAAGATTCCCACGCTCATCCTCCATGGCACTGATGACAAGGTGGTGCCCATCGAATCCGGTCGCAAGCTGTACGCCGCGCTGCCGGAAGGGATCGAGAAACAATGGGTCGAGATCCCTTCTGCGGATCATCACAATGTCCTCATCACCGATTTCCCGGTCTATGCCACCCTGGCCTCCTGGATGCTGACGCATGTCAAGTGAGGGGCCGCCGGCCATTTTGATGGGCGTAATTTTAAACCGCTTGCTGGGTGAATCATCTGAATCTACCCCTCGTCACATCTCTCCACCCTTCATGACCCGACTTCTTGTTGCCCTTGTCCTTACGGCCTCTTTTTTGCTTCCGGCTGCGTCGAAGGCCGCGGATGAGGCGGACATCAGCAAGGTGATGACGGACTATTGGGCCGCTTATGCCAAGGCAGACTATGGAGCTGCCGCCAAGCTCATCCTGCCGGAGGATCTGGCCCTGGCGCAAAAAGAGATGCCTCCGGTATTTATCGAGGCGGCACGCAGTTCCTCTTCAGAAGCCAAGGAGATGGCCGCCGCTTTCTTCGGGCCCATTCCTCCAGATCAGCGTGCCTCCCTGACTGGCATTCAGACTTACGAATGTCTGAACCGTTTCATCGGTGTGGCCATGCCCGGCCTGCTAGAGACACTGAAGGCCTCCACCATCACGGTGGACAAGGTGGAGATCAGGGCGGCTGAGGCCACCGCCTTTTACAAAGTCAGCATCCAGGGAGAGACCAGCGAGAGCACGGAAGCCTTCATCAAGAAGGACGGCAAGTGGTGGCTGCGGGTCAAGGAGGATCCCAAGGAAACCGCCCGCAAGTTCCGCGCTTTGCTCGCTCAGTGAGCTTCTCTGGGCCTGCCGTCCCTGGTCTGAGAACGGGCTGTTCTTTTGAGTTCAACTGCTTTAGAGGTTCGCCATGGGATTCATCAATGCGCTCTTTGGCACAGCTTCGGAAGTGGATGGGGCCAGACTGGAACAGGAACTGAGACCCATGCTGGTTCAGGGGGAGCAGGTCACGGCCGCCTTTAAGATCGTGCGCGACCTGTTTGTCTTCACCCAGCACCGCCTCATCATGGTGGACAAGCAGGGGCTCACCGGAAAAAAAGTGGACTACCATTCCATCCCTTACAAATCCATCAGCCAGTTTGCCGTGGAGACCGCAGGGCACTTTGACATGGATGCGGAGCTGAAGATCTGGATTTCAAGCGCCGCGCTTCCGATCAAGAAGAAGTTCCGCAAAGGAACCGACATCGCCGGGATTCAGCAGGCTTTGGCGACCTACGTTCTGGCGGTCAAGTCCTGATGACTTGCTGTGGAAGGTTGTCCCGGACTTCACAGATCTTTTCCTATGCCCACCTCCGCCGTCCAATCTCTGAAACTGACACTCGTATCCGCCCTGGGCCTGTCAAAAGATGCCCTGCACATTCACGTGGGGCTGGGGGTGTTTGTGGCAGCGTGTGTGCTCTTTCGGAGGTCGCCAGGAGCCTGGTTGCCCTGGGGGCTGGCGGTGGCCGCCGCGTGTGCGGGTGAGGTGGTGGACATGCGCGACGACCTGGCCAGCCTGGGTCACTGGCGCTGGCTGGCGAGCCTGCACGATGTGGTGAACACCGTGGTCTGGCCCACCGTGTTTTTTGGCCTGGCTCGGTTCACCCGCGTTTTCCAAAGATAAAACCAGGGGCTAGAGGGCGGCGCGGTAGAGGTTGACGAAGTCCTCGAGTGTCAGGGGCCTTGGGTTGAACTGGGCGGTCCATTGTTTCAGTGCCATTTCGGCGAGGGCGGGCAGGTCGGCCTCCGTCACGCCGTGGTGGAAGATTTTGACGGGCATCTGGGCCAGTGCGAGGAGTTCCTGAATGCGGGCGGCGAGGTCGCCTGCATAGTAGCTGGCATACATGGCGGCGCATTCGGGCAGGGCGGCATTGAAGCGGATCACGTGTGGCAGCATCACGCCCACGGCTTCGCCATGGACGACATGGAACTTGGCGGTGAGGGGGTTGGCGCAGGAGTGGGCGGCACCGAGCATGGAGTTCTCGATGGCGATGCCTGCATAGGCAGCACCCAGCAGCATCTGGCCTCGGGCCTCCAGGTCCTTGGGTTCGGCCAGGATGCGGGTGAAACCTTCATGGCAGAGGCGGAAGGACTCGCGGGCAAACACGGTCGAGTAGGCGTTGCCCTTGTTGGTGACGGCGGCTTCCAGGGAATGGGAGAGGGCATCCACACCGGTGCAAACGGTGACGCGGTGTGGTTGCGAGACAGTGAGCTCGGGATCGAGGATGGCCACCTTGGCGGCGGCCTTCACATCGCCACAGGCCATCTTCACATGTGTCATCGCATCGGAGATGAGGGCGTAGCTTTGGCACTCGCTGCCGGTGCCTGCCGTGGTGGGGATGGCGATCATGGGCAGCATGGGTTTGGTGGCCTTGCCCGTGCCCCAGTAGTCCTGCATCTGGCCGCCGTTGGTGTAGATGAAGTTGCAGCCCTTGGCGGTGTCCATGCTGCTGCCGCCGCCGAGACCGATGATGAAGTCGGCGCGGAATTCGCGGGCCGCATCCACACAGCGATCCACATCCTCCGTGCTGGGGTTTTCGCGCACGTCTCCGAAGACCCGTGTCAGCACGCCTGCCGCCAGGAGGTAGGAGGCGGCCCGTGTCACGTAACCTGCCTTCACGATGCCCGGGTCACTGACGATCAGCGCCCGCTTGCCGCCCAGTTCCCGCGTCAGTTCACCGACCTGGGAGAGGGTTCCGTTTCCAAAGATGAGGCGAGTGCGCGGCTGGTAGTCGAAGGGGGAAAAAGGCATTAGGGCAAAAGGTCAGAATTGGAACACAAAGAGGCAGTCCGCAAGGCGAGGCGCTAGGGAAGACCCTGGGGGTATTTCTTGAAGAAGAGGCATCGCTGTCCAAAGCCTTTGATCAGCAGTCCGGCCCCAATGACAATCAAACCCCAGAAGAGGACATATCCCCCGCCGCCGCGGCTCGCGGCATCCAGGTAGGTGGCTGCTGTCGTGCCGGCTCCGCCCAGCAAAAGCACTGCGCCGTAAGCCATCGTGCGATGGGCCTCCTTCAGCAAGTGACGGTCGAGCACTGCTGTCCTGACAGCTTTCAGGTCAGGCACCAGGGCCTGATGGCCACAGGTGCCGCATTTGACTGACAGGCCCACATCGATCTTTCGTCCGTGGATCAAGGTCTTGCACTGCGGGCAGACGAATTTCAACGTCGCAGGCGGCACCTCGCCAATGAGCTCTTCCACGGTGTACCAGAAGTTCTGGCGTTCATCCCGGACGAGCGCTTTTCCCTCCAGCAATTTCTGCCGGAAATCGGAAACGATCCCGTCCAGGACATACTGCCTTGGATTCGAGTTCAGGGTCTCTTTGACGAGATAGGCCATGAGGTTGCTGGTGAAGGCAACATTCAAGCCCGGTCAATGGAGCGGCGCTTGTAGAGGAACTCGAACATGTTTCCTTCATGGGGCTGGTCCCAGCTGATTTTCATGGTGCTGATGGGGCCGAGGTTCAGGCGGTCAATGGTGGGGCACTCGAGAAGCTGATCGGTGAATTCGGGGTCTTCGGTGATCGCGGTGACGATGAGGGAATAACCAATTTTGCTGAGGACTTCGGACTGCTTCACCTCGACCACGCTGGCGTAGGGGCAGAGGAATTCGCGGTTGGCCAGGGGGTGGTCCCAGCTGTTGCAATGGATGATGGTGGGGCGCAGAAAGGTGCCGCCCTGGAACTCCACCTTGCGGGGGCCGTTGCGATACTTCGCGGTCACGTCTTCGGCACCGGGCTTGTCGGCGAGGTCGGAGTCGATGACGCCGTCGATGTAGTCGGCCATCTTGGTGTTGGCGAAGCCGGAGAGGCGGGCGTTTTCATCGTCGGCTGGCAGGGGCTCCACCGGGCCGAGGCGCTGGGCGATGGCATCGGCGATTTCCTTGCCGTACTTCGGCACGATGACGGCGGAGGCATTGATGCAGGAACGGCCGCCATTGTCGCTGATGGAGCTGACGATGACGTCGATGTATTCCTTCCAGTTTTCGATCTTGTCTTCGCCGATGATGATCTTGCTCCAGCCGGGGCCGTGGACCTGCACGCGCGGGTTGCCTTCGTACATCTTGGCCATGGCCACATCGCCAAAGACGAGGTTGCGACCGCTGAGTTTCACCACTTCGCCGCTGCCTTCATGGTCGGTCGGGTAAAAGCCAAAGGCCTCTGCCGGGGCTCCGGCGGCGATGAAGGCCTGGATGAGGCGGAAAGGGGTCCAGGGCTCTTCGCGGCCTGGTTTGATGATCACGGGGATCTTCAGGGCGATGGCAGGCAGCCACAGGGAGTTCACCGCCGGGGAGTTGCTGGGCATCACGAGGCCGAGGGCATCGGTGGTGGGGAAGTAGGCCACGGGGCAGCCGGACTGGGTGCCGAAACCCTGGTCAATCACCGTCATGTCCAGGCCACGGGAGAGGCCGTTGAGGATGACATCCATGTGGGTGAGCGCGTAGTGCAGCTTGGCCATGTTGCGCTTCACCATCACGTGCGGGAGACCGCTGGTGCGGGAGAGGGTGGCGATGTATTCTTCCGGGCTCTGAGTGTGGCCTTTGTCGCCCAGGGGCAGGGTGCCATTGAGGAAGAGGTCACCCGCCTTGGCGGTGATCTCGATGAGTTGGGCCACGGTGAACTTCTTCAGGGCCTTGCGTGCCTCGCCAATCTTGCCCAGGTCCTTGCGCACGATGCCGGCATTCACCTGGCTCACCTCGGCACAGACTTCGCCGGTTTTGTGGTCTTTCACCGGGACTTTATCCAGAGATTCGTACGGGCGGCCTTTGCGAAGAGCGGGGAGGTGAGGAATGGAAGACATGGGAGATGGTTAAAAGTCAGGGAACGGGAGGGTTACGAGTGTCCTCCCGAGGGAGCAATGAAAAACAGGCGCTGGAGCACGGGTCTTTCAGAGGGAAGTTGCTCAGGGGGAGGAATGGGGAAGTTGGTGATTTGCGCGTTGGTGATGGCTGAGCTGTGGTTGAGCGGTTGTTTGGGGGAACGGGGAATTGGCTGGCTGGGGATGGTTTGGTTTTTTCCCCATTTGGGGATTTGGGTGGGTAAGGCGTTGTCGTTGAAGGGGTTGGGATGGGGATTGTTTGGGGAAGAGATGGGGAGGTTGGGGAGGTTGGGGAGGTTGGGGAGGTTTGCGCTTCGCGCGTTGGCCGTGGCTGAGCTGTGGTTGAGCGGTTGTTTGAGGGGACGGGGAGCCTGAGGGGCGGATGGGGAAGTTGGCACTTTGCGTTGGCGTTGTTTGCCGAGGCTGGGGAGGGCGGGGGAGAGGGACCCAGAGGGACCCGGATGTGGGATTGGAGCCCAGGAAGCCTGCCTTGGCTGCGCCGGGTTTGGGGCGGGATACCGGATGATGGGGAACCGCTGGCATGGGGTCTGGGCATGGGCCTGGAATACTGTCCGGCCATCCCCCGACCGTGCAAGTGCCTGGGACCCCCACTTGGGCTAAGTGGCGAATTTTTGGGTTCAACAGAAGTACCAGCCTTTTAAATAATTTAAACGAAATTATTTTGCATTAAGGTGATCTGCAAAAAAACAACGGCACCACTTCTTAACGAAGTGATGCCGCGACGCCGTGAGTGGGTGTGTGTGGCGAACCACTGCTCCGAGTGAAACGCGCGTCTCATTCAGAGTTTATAATTGCTTTCCAAGGTTTAATTCGGAAAGTCTCTTTACTTGCGTAAAGGGATTCACAGCATTGGTTATATGTAGCACATCAATAAGAAAGAGAAAGTTCTTTTTTTGAAAGATACAGCTCATTAGAGATTGAATCGCGCCAATCAAAAAGCCAAATTTGAGCGGAAAACTCATTCACTACATTGCCAAGTTGTTCTTGTGTAGGATTTGGGCTACCCAGCTCATTAGCTAACTTGGTGGCAAGTTTCATTTTGAAGCTGCGATCTACCCAAGGACATGCAAGTAAATCTAATGATAAAGAAAGTGCTTTTGTATCGCTAATATAATCAGTGGCATTATATAAATATTCAATGGTGTTTTCTAAAAGCTTATTCTTGATGCCTTTAAACTCATCTCTATCACAAAAAAAGTAAATGAGTCCAATTGTGGAAAAGTAATCTATTTCTGCTGGTTTTTTACCATCCGGGAGATATAAAGATTCCAGTAGAATGGAAGGAACTCTCCAGAAGCCATCCAATCCTCGCAAGCATATTAAATAATTAACAATTTCAAGTCGATAAATATCATTGCTGTCTACTACTTGTTTTATAATAGATATAGATTCACGTATAATGATTTCCTCGCTGTTGCGACGAGTTAATCTGGATAGATGATCTTGATTATTTACGAAATCACAAAGAATTTTACCGACAAGTACGGAAGTTCTGAAACGAATATCAACTGAAAATAAGTAAAATATGATATTTAAAACACATTCCAACCATGGGCTTGAATATGATTCCATGGATTTGCAGTTCTTGAAATATTTTAATTTAATTCGTACCAATACTGATAGATGCTTGAGCAACGAAGCTGATACATCAGGGATCGAAATATTATGCTTAGCTACATGAGATCGAATAGCTAAGAGAATTTTTGTGCTATTCCAACTGCGGCTCCGAATGCTGCGCAGTTCATCTGATTCATCAGATGTTTCAATCTCTTCAAAATCCAAGGTCGTTCTGATTAATTCACGTAGATCTGATCTGGCGCTCGATATTGGAATAATAAAGGGACGTTGTAGTTCAGTTGTTTTAGATGAATTAAGGAATAGTTTATATTCTGACAATTGCCGCTCAATTGAATCCTGAACTAGGTTTGCGACCCAGTTTTCATTGAAGAAAATAAAATAGTCGTCAATGTAGCGTCGAACAGTGAATTCAAAACCGTCTAACACACGAGTAGATGATTTTATACCATTGTTAGCTATATTATGAATATTCTCACACGCTCTAACATCAACTTCCTGAAGAATTATTTCTGCAAATATGCGAGATAGTTCGGAGCCGATTAAGATGCCATGAGTTTCACGATGATTGGTTTTTTGCATAAACGAATCAAACCTGCTATCGAAAGTATATTTACATTGGATCTCTTTTTTGGCTTTAGATTTTCCCTTAACAGCCCATGATATTGAGTGTGAATATATATTTTCGAAACACTTGGCTATGTCCAACCTTCGGCAGTTTAAATATTTACGCTCTAGAGTTATAATTTCAGTTGAGTTGAAAAATCTTTGCAACAGATTGTGCGGCTTATATACGAAATAAGAACTGGCATGGTCTTGATGAACACTTTCTTCTTCAGCAGTTAACCCAATATCCTGAGCTTGGTCATCATCATCCTGGGGTAAGTTGGATTGATTGGCTTGCGTTTCTCTATCTTCTTTAGAGTAATATACTTTTGCTGAATAAGCTGGGGCTCGAAGGCTCCATGAGCTTTTACTACAAAGACTGAGTATCACGTCGTTGTATTCATGGTAAATAAGTGCCGCATCTTTAAGAAGTAAGGGATGGATAAGGCTGAGTTTTCTATGCTTAACCTGTCCTCTTCTAATGAAATAAGAATATGGTACAGAAGATTTACACTTATTAAACTGATCGATCAGTCGCGACATCCAATGCCGATGATTTTGCTTGTTGAAAATCGAATATATGTGCAAAAAAGAAAATCTTAGAGGCACCTCATAAGGAATCAAATCTGTTAATATAGCTCTTAGCTTATCATCTTGAGGGATTCGGTGTTTCATCGTTTCCAGATTTTTGTTAATTGTTCAAGTTTATCGGGACTGATGCGATGAATGATTCTTGTGCTGAAACCGTGCACGAATGAGTATCGAAATAAACTCTTGTAACCCTTTTTATAATGATAAATTCCTTTTCGTGTCATGTGAGAACGCATGGAAATGAGAGACTTGTGTAAAAATAAATCTAATATTTCTAATTGATCCACAGTATTAATCTCCGTGTAGTTATAGTAAATTCCTGTTTTAATAGGGCTTTCGTGCGACGACTTTTCAATGGTATAATTTCCGGTTAGTATTTTTATGCGATCTCGTAGGTTTCTGTAATTGCGGTCAATGAGATATTGGGCAATTGTTATTTTGATTCTATTTTTCAGTCTCTCCAGTTTGGAGTCGGCAATCGATATGCTTGGCGGGACCTCGTTGTGTTTCGGGAGAATTGAGCGCTCGAAATTATAACCTAAAAACGAAAATTTCGCCAGATTTGCTTCGCTTTCAATAAGTTCGAATGTTTTCCTTGGATTTGCCTTGAGTTGTAGGTTATCGAGGTGATTTTCAAGATGTTCTTTTGTTGTAGATAAATTTGTGCTCGTGAATATTATAATGTCATCAACGAAGCGTCGATAATAATAAGTTCCTTGCGCACATCTTATCTTGGAGTCGAATTCAAGAAGGTAAATCTCGGCTAATGTGGAGCTGATTGATAAGCCCCATGGTATTCCTCCTTTTTGATACTGCTGTGTGTATTTTGATATATAATATAGTGAGTCGATTTCTAGAGATGTTAATCGTCCGTCAAGTCTAATTTTATCTATTAATTTATCGAAATTTACATTTCTAAAGAACCTTTGAACATCAGTTCTAATAATGCTAAGTTTCGTATCTGACTTTAACAGTACTCCAATCTGTCTTGCAATCGTGTGGCGATTAATGTGCCGTATCGCATACAATTGATGCATTCGCCTATTCAGATGTCTGATAAATAGTTTGTCTTCAAACCTTGATGGTTTGTAAAATAGTTCTTTATCTATTTTAAATGGTGGGGATAATCTTACTGAGTAAGATTCTTCATTTAGAGTTGATTGTGCAATATTGAGTCGTTCCAATACTTTTTCTGTGCTAGAGCCGAGTTGGTAAATTCTAACATCCTGTTGTCTTGTTAAGTATCGAACATAGCCTTCACTAAATAATTTTATTCTCATTTTAACTTAATGTATAAGGCGTTTGCTTGGATTCAGTCTTTTGATGGGGTGTTTTATTTTAAATAAAATTTTTGGTGGGGTGTCAAACATTATGCACACAAGCATTATTATGCTTAAATTATATTCTTCGTGAGCTTAATGGGTGAGAAAAGTTTCATCCATCGCATGCAGGGAATTCATGCGGGCTGGCGGGTACGTGATGATCTTTATGGGCGCGGTGTTGAAGAGGCTGCCTATGCACTTTTGGCCTCGAAGCCGGGAGGAGAGTTAGGCGAGTAGGATACTCGCGCTCCGGCTGCGGGGCTTTGTGCGAGATGGGGGAAAGTGGCTGGGGCAGCGGAGTCGGAGGGGCATCACTCGGAGAGTGATGAATACTTTTCTGATTCATCGCTCACCGCCGTTGGTCGGCAATGTTTCAGAGGGGTTTGCCAAGTGTTTTTGACGAGTGCCGGTTAGTTTTTGGGGCGTCGTTTGATCTTGATTTCCAATGCCTTGAGGTCGGCTTCGTCCTGTTCGTCAGCTTTGATGGCTTCCTGCTTTTTGCGGTGCTGGTCGAATTCGAGATAAAGCTCCGCCGTTCGCTGTTCCATCTGCTCATGGCTGATGGAACCTGCCTGGGCCAGCAATGGGAAGCCGTTGGAGGTGATGATCTGATCCACGTTGTCTTTCCAGAAGGTCATGCGGGTCTCTTGCTTGTTCTTGGACCGCAGTTCGGCGGTTTC
The DNA here is from genome assembly GCA_040386955.1 of Verrucomicrobiota bacterium. Taxonomy (GTDB): domain Bacteria; phylum Verrucomicrobiota; class Verrucomicrobiia; order Verrucomicrobiales; family Verrucomicrobiaceae; genus Prosthecobacter. The sequence continues at coordinate 59,187 of JAZKER010000006.1, read as the reverse complement.
CAGGAAGATGACCACCAGTCGGTTGAGGGTGTCTATCTCGTCCTCGGTCAGGTAGTTTTTGGCGATTAGGATGTCCTGCTTGCGGACCTGAGACCCCTTCCAGTGCAGGAGGCCGAAATTGGGATCCTTGTGGTCGGACCGCGCGGTGATGAGTTCGGCTGCGGTCTTCCGGGTTACGGCGTAGAGCAGGAGATTTTGCACCGTGGTGAAGAAGACCTGTGTGGCCGCGTCCGTCTTGTCGTAGTCGCTGCTCAGGGCCAAAAGGTCCCGTACCTTATGGTAAAAGCGCTTCTCAGAGGCGCGGATGTCCCGGATGCGCTCCAGCATCTCGTCGAAGTAATCCGGGCGGCCGTCCGGGTTCTTCATTCGCTCATCGTCCATCACGAAGCCCTTGAGGAGGTACTCCTTCAGGACGGTGCTGGCCCAACGGCGGAACTGCACGCCACGGGGTGAACGTACCCGGTAGCCCACGGCGAGGATGGCATCGAGGTTGTAGAGCGTGACCGGGCGCTGCACCTCGCGGGAACCCTCGATCTGAACTGTCAAGGAATCCTTGACAGTTGTCGCCGGGTCCAGCTCCCCGTCTTCAAAGAGGTTCTTCAGGTGCAGGGAAATGTTCTGCTTCGTGGCGTCAAAGAGTTCCGCCATCTCCAGTTGAGTGAGCCAAACGGTCTGCTCCTGCGTTCGCAGCCTAATCTGGCTCCGTCCGTCTTCGGTGGTGTAAAGTATCAGATCGGTCATGGCATGGGCAGGGCGATTCCGTGCGGGATCATCTTGGTGACGTCAGGAAATGAATCCAACTGGATTTTATAGGACGGAGAAGGATATTTTTGGAAGATGGGGAATGGGCAGGCGAGATGCGGCGGATTCCGGCTAGATTGAGAGACGGAGGAGCGATAAGGGGGAATGGACTACGGTGTGCTGGGAGAGTTAGGCGAGTAGGATACTCGCGCTCCGTTTGCGGGGCTTTGCGTTGGATGAGGGAAGGGTGAGGGCTGCGGAGTCGGAGGGGCATCCCTCGGAGAGTGATGAGTACTTTTTCGATTCATCCATCGCATGCAGGGAATTCATGGGGCAGGCTGGCACATGACAGTTGCGCGCTGGCGGGGGCGATGCTCCTTAGGTCACGCATGAGCACCACAAGCAGCCACTGGGATCGTTTTCAAAAATTCTTCGTCCGTTATCCGCAGATCGGTTTTTCGATTGATATCAGCCGCATGGCTTTTGAGGAGGGGCTGTTTGATTCGCAGGCGGCTTCCATTGAGAAGGCGTATGCGGACATGAAGGCGCTGGAGGGCGGTGCGATCGCGAATCCGGATGAGGGGCGCATGGTGGGGCACTACTGGCTGCGGAACTCGGACCTGGCACCGACGGCGGAACTGAAGGCGGAAATCGACTCGACCCTGGAAGCGACGCTGCAGTTCGCGGCGGATGTGCATGCGGGCAAGATTTTGGCGGCGAACGGGAAGAAGTTTACTCGGGCGCTGATCGTGGGCATCGGCGGTTCGGCCCTGGGGCCGCAGCTGGTGGCGCAGGCGATCACCCCGGCGACGCCGCCGATGGCGATTGATTTTTTTGACAACACGGACCCGGACGGGATGGACCGGATCGCGGCACAGATCGGTGCGGAGATCGCGACGACGCTGACGCTGGTGATTTCGAAATCCGGTGGAACGAAGGAGACGCGCAACGGGATGCTGGAGGCGCAGGCGGCCTACCAGGCGCAGGGGGTGGACTTCGCCAAGCATGTGGTGGCGGTGACCGGCGTGGGCAGTGAGCTGGACAAGCACGCGATCGCGCAGGGCTGGCTGGCCCGTTTCCCGATGTGGGACTGGGTGGGCGGACGCACGAGCGTGATGAGTGCTGTGGGCACCATCGCGGCGGCGCTGCAGGGGGTGGATGTGCGCCAGTTCCTGGCGGGGGCGGCGGCGATGGATGCGGAGACGCGCAATCGCCCGACCCGCGAGAACGCGGCGATGCTGCTGGCCCTGATGTGGTACAGCGCGGGCAAGGGCAAGGGCGCGAAGGACATGGTGGTGCTGCCGTACAAAGACCGGCTGGTGCTTTTCAGCAAATACCTGCAGCAGCTCCTGATGGAGTCTCTGGGCAAGGAGCATGACCTGGATGGCAAGGTGGTGAACCAGGGCATCGCGGTCTATGGCAACAAGGGATCGACCGACCAGCATGCGTATGTGCAGCAGCTGCGCGACGGGGTGAACAATTTCTTTGCGGTCTTCATCCAGGTTTCCAAGTCGCGGGATACGGCAGGATTTGAAGTGGAGCCGGGCTATACGAGCGGGGATTACCTGCAGGGTTTCCTGCGCGGAACGCGGACGGCGCTGGCTGACAAGGGGCGTGAATCCATCACGCTGACCATCAGCGAGGTGAATGCCTTTAGCCTGGGGATGCTCGTCGGCCTCTTCGAGCGCGCCGTCGGTTTCTATGCCACGCTGATCAATGTGAATGCCTACCACCAGCCGGGTGTGGAGGCTGGCAAGAAGGCGGCGACGGATTTCCTGAAGCAGATGGGCCAGGTGCTGGCGGCGCTGCCTGCCTCTGGCGCGGGGGCTACGGCGGATGAGATCGCGGGGCCGCTGGGCATCGATGCGGAAGATGCGTGGCACATGGCGAGCCATCTGGCTGCGAATGGCAAGGCGAAGCTGGCGACGGAGGGCGGCAGCCCTGCGGAGGACCGATTCCTGGCGGCGTAAAGATATCCTTTATTGCCTTTTTTAAGCGCTGGTCGTAACGGAGGGGAGTCCAAAAAACTCCCCCCGTCCATGGACGAGCGCTTTCCACTCATCTACCAAATCATCTGCATCGTCCTGACGGCGCTGTTTGTGTGGTCGTTTGTGGTTTCGCGGGAACCGCGGCAGTGGCGGAGGCTGTATCAGTCGAAGTTTTGCCGGGCGGAGGATTTTTCGGTGAACCGGAACAAGGTGATCGATGAGAACCTGAAGAAGTACGGGATTCTGATTTCGATGTTTTTCCTGGTGGCGGATGTGGGTTTTTTCCTTTGGGGTGCCTCCCACCATGACCGCCAGAAGAGCGAGAGCACGACGGTGGAGGAGCGCCTGCAGATGAGCGAGGTGGAGAGGATCCAGGGCAAGTCGCAGACGCTGATCCGCACGGGGAACTGAGGCTGAGGATGTGCAGGCAATCCGGACGAGGGGCGAGCTTCAGATGCGGCCTGCGGCCTTGAGATCGAGGTAACGATTGGCCAGGGCGATGGGGAGATTTTGCGCGGTCTCATCCACGGTGACGATGCGGTTTGCCCGCAGGGAATCGAGGAGGTGGGCGCGCTGCTGCTGGTAGTGGCACTGGGCGCCGTAGGAGAGGGCCTCCTGGAGGGTGGCGATGGGCTGGTGCAGGCGGGCCTCCATTTCTGCCTCGCGGAGGGTGGCGACGAGGACGAGGTGGCGCTTTTGCAGGAGGGCGACGGCTTTGCTGAGGTGGGTGGTGTCCTCGGTGCGGAGATTGGTGAGGAGGATGATCAGGGCGCGGCGTTTTTGCAGGGCCATGACGCGCTCGGCAGCCTCGATGAAGTCGCTGGGCTCCGTGGTGGTCTCGTAGTCATAGAGATGGTTCAGCAGGGTGGGCATGGCGGGTGCGCCCTTGACGGGCTTGAGCCAGCGCTGGCTGCCGCCGAAGCCGGTGACGCCGACTTCATCTCCCTGACGGAGGGCGATGTAGGCGATGAGCAGCATGGCATTGAGGCAGTGATCGAACTGGGTGAGCTCGCCATCCATGGCGCGCATGCGGCGGCCGCAGTCGGGGACGAGGATGATGCTCTGGTTGCGCTGTTCTTCGTATTCGCGGCTGACGAGGACCTGGCGGCGGGAGGTGGCCTTCCAGTCCACGCGGGAGAGGACATCGCCGTCCTGGTATTCGCGGAGCTGGTGGAAATCCAGCGTGGCGCCGCTGCGGCGGCGTTTGACGATGCCCATCTGCTCTTCGCGGTTGGCGGTGGCGAGGAGGGCAAAGCGGACGACGGGCTCGTAGTTCGGGTAGCAGCGGGTCTCGCTGGCGGGGCCGGTGCGGTAGAGCCTGCGCCAGAGGCCTAACCGGGAGTGTATCAAAAGATGGGCGGGGCTGAAGGCATGGAGGCCGCGCCTGGTGAAGTGGGCATCGTAAACGAGGTCCACATGCTCCAGGGCGGGGAGGGTGCCCTGCCAGGGGAGGCCTTCGGCGAGGGCCTGGGGGGGCAGGCCGTCATGCACCTGGGCGGTGAGGGGGCGGCCCAGGGAATGGCGCAGGGTGAGGGTGATGGAGGATTTGACACCGAGGGCGAAGCGGCCTGGCAGGGTGCGCTGCACGGACAGGCGCTGTTTGCGCGGCAGGCTGAGGAGATCTGCCAGGGCGATGATGAAAAACAGGATGCCCGCGCCGACCCAAACAGGCTGCATCACCGGCCAGATGGAGGCAGCGAGACCGAGCACGGTCCACGCAGCCACGAGGCGGAGGGTGAGGAGGGAGGGGCGCATGAGGAAGGTGGTTTCCCGGCCTGCTGCGGAGGTGCGCTTACGCGCGGGGGGCTTCCACGCTGCGGATCACGGTATCGAGGACCTGATCCACCGTCTGGCCGGAGATGGCGACTTCCGGAGTCAAAGCCACACGATGGCGCAGGACGGGGAGGGCGGCGCGTTTGACATCGCCCGGGGTGATGTAGCGGCGGCCTTCCATCAGGGCGTAGGCTTTGGCCACACGCACGAGGCTGATGGCCCCGCGGGTGCCGGCACCGAGGGCGATGGCCCCGTGGCTGCGGGTGGCGCGGGTGAGATTCACCGCGTAGGTGACGACGGCCTCCACAGCCTCGACAGCGGCGGTTTCTGCCTGGGCATGGAGGATGTCCTCAATGGTGCAGACGGGCTGCACCTGCTCTGCGGACAGGCCACGGCCGGCGGCGGCAGAGGACACGGATTTGACGATGGTGGCCTCCTGCTGGGCACTGGGGTAATCAATGAGCACCTTGACGAGAAAGCGGTCAAGCTGGGCCTCGGGCAGGGGGTAGGTGCCTTCCTGCTCGATGGGGTTTTGCGTGGCGAAAGTCATGAATGGCGGTGTGAGCGCGTGAGTTTCGCCATCGATGGTCACCTGGGCCTCCTGCATGACTTCGAGGAGGGCGGACTGGGTCTTTGCGGGTGCGCGGTTGATTTCATCGGCCAGGAGCAACTGAGTGAAGACGGGGCCGAAACGCACGCGGAAGCTCTGGCTGCCGAGATCATAGAGGGTGTGCCCGGTGACGTCCGAGGGCATCATGTCCGGGGTGAACTGGATGCGGCGGAAGGTGGCCCCAAAGGTGCGTGAGAGGGCGAGAACGAGGTGGGTTTTGCCCAGGCCGGGCTTGCCCTCCAGCAGCACGTGGCCACCGGCCAAAAGCGCCGCGAGCACCTGATGAATGACCTCGGTCTGGCCGACAAAGACCTGCTCCACCGCGAGTCGGATCTGCTTCAGGAGTTCCGGTGTGCGCGAGGCTTCGGGCATCGCAGGCTGGAACTCAGGAGGCAGTGCGGGTGATTCGGAAACGGGGAACTGAGGTGGCGGTGCGTAGGCAGAGTCCGGGGCAAAGTCATTCATGGCGTGTGCGGCGCAGGATCAGGGGCGTAAAGGAGGAAACCTAGTGGGAACTAGGCATCACTTCTTCTCCTTGGGAAGCACTTTCACGGCCACGGCACGATTCGCCTGAAGGAACTCTTTGGCGAGGGCCTGGATCTCTTCTTTTTTGATGCCTTCGAAGTCGCTGAGCAGGTTCTTGGCCCACTCGATCCGCTCAGGATGCTCCTGGCAGTTGCGCACGACGTTTTGCGACCAGTAACGGTTGTCGCGGCGCATCTGCTCAAGCTGGGTCATGAGGGGCTTTTGGGCGCGCTCGAACTCATCGTCGCTGATGGGGCCGGCAGCGACTTCGGCGGCGATTTTCACCACCAGTTCGGTGATGGGCGCGGCCTGCTCAGGCTTGCACTCGATCATGGCGGTCATGTAGCCGTAGCCGGTGAAGGTGTCGCTGGCGACGTGGTAGCAGGCGGGGCTGTAGGTCTCGCCCAGTTCCTCACGCACCTTGATGCGGAGGCGATCATCCAAGACGGAGCCGAGAAGGGTGAGGCGACGGGTGCGCTGGATGTCCAGCATGTCGCCGGTGGGCCAATAGAGGGCTGCGATGGCTTTGGGGATCTCGGTATCAAAGGCAATGTCCTTGGTGACGGGGCCCTGGGGGAAGGGGACGACGCGCTCTTTTTCGTACTTAGGTTTGTCGGCGCGTTTTGGCAGCGCACCCAGGGTCTTGGCGAGGGATTCCAGAACGGCTTTGGGCTCCACATCGCCCACGATGGAAACTTCCACGTAGTCTTCGGTGAGGGGCTTCTTCAACCAGGCCTCCAGCTCGGCCAGATTGCGCTTCTGCATGGTGGTGATCGGCGGGAAGCCAAAGCGTGGATCGTCGCTGTGGATGTAGGCCACGACTTTGTCCGCCATGATGCCTTCAGCCGTGTGCTGAAGCTGGACGTACATCGGCTCCAGGTTCTTTTGGAACTGGCGTGCGGCCTCTTCACGATAACCGGGGGCCGTCATGTAGGCGGTGAGGAGCTGCAACTGGGTTTCGAGATCGCCCGGGGTGGTGCGGCCGCTGAGCATGAAGGCCTCATCGCCGACTGCGAAATCGGTGCCGACGCTTTTGCTGGCGAAGATGCGGCGGATGTCATCCACGCTGTGTTCCTTCAGGCCGCCCATGATGAAGGTGCTCTGGGCAAAGGGGATGATGCCCTGCTGGTCCGCCGGAGTGCTCAGCTTGCCGCCGCCGAAGTTGATCGTCACGCGGACGGTACCCTTTTCAAAAGGCGTGGGTTTGATGTTCACGCGCACGTTGTTTTCAAAGGTGGCCTGGGTGAGCTCGAGTTCCTTCACGATGGACTCCTGGACGACCTTGCCGGGTGTGCCGAAGGTGGTGTAGGCAAAGGCGGCGGTTTCCTCCTGCTTCGGAGCTTCCACAGGCTTGCTCTGGCTGTCGCGATACACGGCCTTGATCTGCTCGGCGGAATCACCTTCCAGCTTCAGGTTGCCACCGACAAAGATCTGCACGTCGTCGCCCTTCCAGGTTTCGGCGAGGGCGTTGTGGCACTCCTCTTTTTTCAGGCTGGCGAGGGCCTCTTTAACGCGGGCTAGATCATCCGACGGATGGGTTAAGACTTTCTTGGAAGCGAGGATGCTCACGACACCGCTGGCCAGATCCCGTGACTTGCGGGAGTCGGCCTGGGCTGCGCGCAGCTCCACCGTCTTCAGCAGGGAGGCCTTGGCCTCTTCGAATTCAGCCTCGGTGAAACCATGCTGCACAGCGCGGCGGATTTCGGTTTCCAGCAGGGTCAAAGCTGCCTTCCACTGGTCTGGCGCACACTGGCCCATGATACCGATCACTTCGACAAACTCCAGATACTCGTAGCTGTAGGACTCTCCGCTGAGGAAGGGCGCACCCTCGGCCTTCGCCAGCTTGGACAGGCGCTGGTTGATCATTTCATCGGCCAGATCGCGCACCATTTTTTCGCGGCGGCTGGCGGCGGTGTCGGGCTTGTTTTTGGCGGGGCGCAGCATCTCCACAGAGATGTCCACGGCTTTGGCTTCCATCTCGGTGTGCAGCTTTGCGATGAGGCCGCGGCCGGTGCTGATCTTGCCCAGGCTAGGGTCTGCCGGATTGGGAGACTTGGCTTTGGCGTCGGCAAAGTTTTTCTCGATCTCGGCCTTCACGGCTTCCACATCCTTGAAGTCACCCACGGCCACGATCACGGCGCGCTCGGGAGTGTACCACTTGTTGTAGAATTCGACAAAACGCGCCTTCTGCATCGTCTTGATGGTCTCTTCCGTGCCAATGGGCAGGCGATTCGGCAGTAGGGAGTCGGGCAGGGCAAACTTGTAGCCTTCCAGCATCGTGCGGTAGTCAATCGAGTCGCGGCTCAGCTTCTCGCTCAAAATGATGCCGCGTTCCTTGTCGATCTCCTTTTCACCCAGGGCCATGCCATCGAGGTAATCGCGGAAAAGCTGCATGCCCTCGCCGAGCATTTTGGTTTCTACCTTGGGCAGTTCCAGCATGTACACCGTTTCTTTGAAGGAGGTGTGCGCATTGGTGTCTGCACCGAAGCCCATGCCCAGACGCTGGAAGTACTCCACCATCTCACCGCCGGGGAAATGGCGGCTGCCATTGAAGGCCATGTGCTCCAGGTAGTGTGCCATGCCCTGCTGGTCGTCCTCTTCCATCAGCGACCCCACGTCCATGTAGATGCGGATGCTGGCCCGTCCCGGGGGCTCCACATTCGGCAGGATGACGTAGCGCAGCCCGTTTTTCAGGCTGCCAAAGGTCGCCTTCGGATCGGCTTTCAGGTCGCTGGCGTCTTGCGGCCACTGGGCGGTCGCGGAGAAACAGAGGAGGAACAGGGCACAGGTAAGACGAAGGATCATGATGGTTGTTCCCTGTAAGAACGCCGCAGGAGCCGGACCTGTCGAGAAAAAGTCACTTTCTAGCCAAACTCATCTCAGAGGCGTCTCTGACTGCCGGCGGAACCACGGCCTCAAGCGCAGCCGCAGACACCGGGTGATGGCTGGGACGAAGGGGCAGGAGGCGGCAGCGAAATCGTGGAGACATCCAGGCCATGCTTCACCCCGGATCTTGGCGGCCTTTCAGGTTCCTGGGCAGACCCAGAATGTCATTGACTCACCCCGGCCCTTCATGGTCCCATCGCCCCACCCCTTCATGAAATCCACGAGTTCCTTTTTTCTGCCTCTTCTGCTGGCCTGGATCGCCAGCCTGGCCATGGCCCAGAGTGTGGCGACGGATGAATTCAACTTCAGCCAAATCATCGGCAACTTGGAGTTTCTGGAGCGCACGGACTATCCGGAAAAAGAACTGGGCTACAGCCTCCGGTATGAGAATGACAAGCTGCTCAAGGCCGACATCTACGTCTATGACAACGGCCAAGCTGATCTCAAGGATGGCATCGCCTCCCCCGAGGTCAAGGCGGAGATGGCTGCCGTCGCCAGCGGCCTCCATACCATGGAGGAGATGGGCAAGTATGAAGGTGTCAAAGAATTGCGGCAGGGCGAAAAGGTGACCAAGCCCTCCGGCCTCAAATTTCTCTGGTCCCGCCACAGCCTGCGCCAGATCGGCGGTGCCGAAGTCATCTACCTTGGCAAGCGCATCTCCGATACTTTTCTCATGGTGCGCAAAGGCAAGTTCATCAAAATCCGCATCACCACCAAAGAAAGCGACCTCGCCGAACACGACAAGGAGATCGAGCGCTTTGTGAACCAGGTCGGTTCCTGTTTGCTGTAAAAGCCGGGCAGGGGATGTTCTTCCGCCCATCGTTCAATCCTCACCCCTCCCCCCCATGAAAATCGAAGGCATCAAAAGCTGTTACGACAAGACCCGTGGCCTGTTCTACTTCGCCCGGCTTTGTTCAAAGATCCGGCTGCATGCCGCAGGCCAGCTCCCAGCGGAGTATCACGAGCTTCTGGGCAAAGGTTTCGATGGCCGCACAGTCCGTTACCTTGAGGTGGTTTATGAAGATGTGCGCGTCCAGGTTCTCGCGGGCAAGACCGATGAGGAAGCCCTGGACTGGTGTTACGCAAACGGACGCGCCCTCAATGACGAGCAGGTGCTCATTTTCAACAGCTTCATGAGCAAGCGCGGCTGGCACGACGACGAAACCGACGAGTTCATCCCCGAGATGATCCGCCAATACGGCTTCCCCGATGACGGTCGCATCATCACCGATTTCGACCTCATCGAAATGGACGAAGGCCGCTGGACGTCGGATCAATGGCGTGCGGCTTGGAAGTAGGTCTGGGGTTTGGTTGACTCTTTTTGCTCAATGCACTTATGAATGACAACGAACCGGCTGCCCAGCATTCTGACCAAAGGAGCTGGGGCATGGGGCATTGGATCGTCGTGATCGCCACCGGCCTTTTGGCTCTGGCCTATATCACGGCGGGAAACGGCTACATCGGTAGAAAATCACCCCAGTTCAAGGGGGCGAGCAATGCTCGGCAAATCGTGGGCCTCATGCTGACCTTTGCCAGCGACAATAGCGGCATGTACCCCGACAGTCTTCCTCAACCGGGGGCCGTCACGGCCAATCAGGCCTTTCGGCATCTTTGTCAGGAAGGGTTCGTTAAGGATGAGACGCTTTTTGGCTGCCCTCAATCCTCCCTTTTGCCGGACAAGAACATCGGTCACGGTCCTGGCTATGCGCAGTTTCTAATGCCAGGCGAAAATCACTGGATGCTCCTTTCTGGAATGAGCAACATGGACCCATCGCTGCATCCACTCGTTTTTGAAAACGCTACCTCCACCGTCTGGCCACCTCAATGGCTCAGATTCTCGCCCCCCGGCCTCACCTTGAATCCGCTTCGCCCGCGCGGTGCGGCCTGGGGCGATGAGAAAGTCATCGTCGCTCTCAATGACGGCTCCGTAGAGATGGTGAAGCTTGTGCCAAAAGGCAGCCTCCTAGAGCTTCCTGTGATCTTCTTTAAACTTAAAGGCAGGTCTCTCTCTCGTGCTACAACTGTGTTGGACATCGAGTAAGACGACAGATGCTGTATTTAACGTCTGTTTTTATGCCATGATGAAGCCATGAGCGAAAACGAACCGGTGAAGCCCAAGAAGGGATGGGGTTATCTGCAATGGAGTGTGTTGCTGACTGTGCTGTTTCTCCTGGCGAGCCTTGTTGCTTTAACGTTTAACCACTTTTTGGTGAAGCGTGATCAGATGCGGGCTGCCAGTGATCTTAGTTTGGTGCTCAATCTCATGCGCTCCTATGCGAGTGAATTCGACGGTCACTACCCAGACTTTGCGGGTCAGAATCTTTCCAATGGCAAAGACTTGCCCAAACGCACTTCCAATTCGGCCTTTCGTCGTTTGATACAGGTAGGAATGATTCAGGATGAACGGGTATTGGGTTGCTCTCATTCCCGTTTCAACCCTGATGGAAATATAGGCACTGCTCCAGATCATGCGGAGGCATTCGCCCCCGGAGAAAATCACTGGTTGATGGTCGCTGGTTTGAGCAACCGTTCTCCTGGTCACTATCCTCTGATCCTGGAAAACGCCGTTGATGCCTCGTGGCCACCCAGGTGGCTGCCTTCGTCGTTTCTTTTATCCAGATGGTTTGCCAGCCTGCGTGGTGAAATGCCTCCACGAGGTCGCAGTTGGCCAGGCAACACCATTTTGATTGGCTTCAACGATGGCTCCATCAAAACGGTTAAACTCGAATCTAAAGATGGTTTCTTGCGCCTCCCCGAAAGCATCCTCAAACCCGAAGGCAAGGAGCCGTTGCCGACTCTCAAAATTTTGGACATTGAGTTGCCCGAAATAAGACAATAGTTCTTGTCTCGCTCGGATGGTTTCGAGCATCATCAAGCATGAGCGAGAACGAACCGGAAAAGGCCGAAAAGGGATGGGGATGTCTGCAGTGGATCGTGGTGCTGGTGGTCTTCGTTCTTGTGATCTATAATTTTTTTCCGAGCTATGGCCAAATCACAGTCAAGGCCAATCAAATGAAGGGCAGAAGCAATGCACGCCAGATTACAGGGCTGCTGCTGACTTACGCCAGCGACAACAGCGGCCATTACCCTGACTTCGGGAAGGATCTTTCAAAATTGACGTCCAATCAGGCCTTCCATGAACTGGTGAAAGAGGGGCTGGTTCAGGATGAAACGATCTTCAGTTGTCCGGGTTCACCTTTCACGTCCGATAAAGACATCGGTCTGGCTCCAGATTATGCCAAAGCGCTGACACCAGGCGAAAATCATTGGATGCTGGTGGCTGGTTTGAAGAACAACTCTCCTGCGCATTATCCTGTGATGATGGAGAATGCTGTGGAGGCCACTTGGCCTCCGAAATGGTTGCCTTATCCCTCCTACATCTCCAGAAAGCTCGCCTCCATCCCTGGCCGCAAACCGCTTCGAGGTCGTAGCTGGGAAAACAACGCTGTCATCATCGCCTTCAATGATGCCTCTGTTCAGGCCGTGCAGATGGATCTCAAAGACGACCGTTTGCATCTGCCCGAAAGCACCCTCAAACCTGAAGGCAAGGAACCGCTGCCTACCCTTAAGATTCTCAACATTGAGGTGCCTCTGCCGAAGTAGGCACTTGCTCATCCCGCTCCCTGAACCGTGACAAAACGACTTTTCGGAGGCGGGCGAGGCCTTTCTGATTCACGATGCGGACATGACTCCTGCCGAATCCTTTCTCGACTGCTCTGCGGCCCTGCTTGACCGCGTCCGTGCCCAGCTTCCTGCGATCCAGCAGACGGCGGACCTGTTTGCCAAGACAATCCTGGCCGGGCAGATGGTGCATGTCTTCGGCTCGGGCCACAGCCGCATTTTGGTGGAGGAAATGTGGCCGCGTTATGGCTCCTTTCCGGGCTTCAATCCCATTGTCGAGCTCAGCCTCACCTTCCACAATCTGGTCGTCGGGGCCAATGGCCAGCGGCAGGCGATGTTTCTGGAAAACGTCTCGGGCCTGGCCAGTCGCATCCTGCGCAACTTTGATCTGAAGTCAGGCGACAGCGCGCTCGTCGTCTCCTCCAGCGGTTGCAATGTCGTGCCCGTAGAAATGGCCGAGGAGTTTCAGCGGCGCGGGGTCAAGGTGGTGGCGCTCATTTCCAAAGACCACGCCGAAGCCAGCACCAGCCGCCATCCGGCAGGCAAAAAGCTGCAAGACTTTGCCGACATCATTTTGGATACGGGGGCACCAATTGGCGATGCCATGGTGAAGATCGAAGGTCTTGAAACGCCCGTTGCTCCCGGCAGTACGATTGGCGGCTGTCTCATTGTGAATGCCGTGAAGGCGGAGGTCGCCCAGCGCCTCACCCAGGCTGGCCAACCACCCAAGGTGCTGACGGCCGGGGTGCTGGTAGGAGCCCAAAAAGCCACGGAAATTTTCGAGGCGGCCTATGACGAGCACGCCCGCCGCATTGCCCCCTACTATCAGGGGCTCGGGGCCTGAGCCTTGACGGGCCGGGTGAAAAAGATGGCGAGGATGCCGGACATGGCCAGGAAGGCGGCCACGCCATTCATGGCCAGTTGATGGCCTGCGTTTTCCAGCGCCCATTGAACCAGCCCTTTCGGCAGCAGGACATTGGGTGTCGGTGTCTTCAGCCAGTCAATCAGCTTGGGCCCGACAAAGCCCGCCAGGTTGCCGATGGAGTTGATGCCCGCGATGCCCACTGCGGCGGCTGTGCCGGAGAGCATGGCCGTGGGCAGGGTCCAGAAGCATGAGATGCTGCTCATCACCCCCGTGAGGGCCACGGCCATCATCGCCAATACCAGCGGGGCAGGCAGGCCGGGCAGGCCGCTGAGTGAAAAGGCGATGGCGGCGGCTGTGGAGGACAGGCCGATGTGCCAGCGGCGCTCGCCCGTGCGGTCGCTGTGACGCCCCACCAACACCATGCCTATGGCGGCACAGCTCCAGGGGATCATGGAATACAGGCCCACCTTAAATTCATCCTGGGTCAGGGTGTCCTTGATGATCTGTGGCAGCCAAAAGGAGGTGCCGTAAAGGCCGACAATGGCCCCAAAATAGATGCCACAGCAGATCCAGATTTTGGACGATTTGAAAGCGCCCAGCAGTCCTTGGATGCCGTGGCCCTCGGCGGCCTTGGCTTTCTCATCGGCAGCCAGGTTACTTTCCAGCAGGTCCCTTTCCTGCGGTGTCAGCCACTTGGCCTTGGCAGGCCGGTCCGAAAGGAGAAACGGTACCGCGATGCCCAGCAGAACGGTGGGGATGGCCTCAAGGATGAAAAGCCACTTCCACGCAGGCAGGCCGTGCCAGCCATCGGTGATCTTCAGCAGCCAGCCGGAAAGCGGGCTGCCGATCACCCCGGAGACGGCGATGGCCGTCATGAACAGCGCCACCATGTGCGCCTGACGGCGGCGCGGGTACCAGTAGGTGAGGTAGAGGATGATGCCCGGAAAGAACCCGGCCTCCGCCACGCCTAACAAAAAGCGCAGTGCGTAAAACGAGGTCTCGCTGTAACTGAAGGCCATCGCCCCGGAGACAAAACCCCAGCCGATCATGATGCGTGCGATCCAGATCCGTGCGCCCACCCGGTGCAGAATGACATTTCCCGGCACCTCAAAGAAAAAATAGCCCAGGAAGAAGATGCCCGCGCCGGTGGCAAAGACCGCGTCTGTGAACCACGGCTCCGCCTTCATGGAGAGCTTGGCAAAGCCCACGTTCACCCGGTCAATGTAGGCCAGGATGTAACAGCTGAAGAGCAGGGGAATCAGCCTCCAGGTCACCTTGCGATAAACGGCGGCTTCCTGCGGGCTGGGAGATTCGGGAATCATGGAGTGGCTGTTGATACTCTGGTCAAAGCGTCCGCAGGAATCTTTTTCCTTCACCCGTTCCCAGAAAAAACAGGCACTTCGTTCTGGTCGGCCTAGCTCGCCTGGGCAAAAAGAGGCAGCGTCAGGTCAAGCATTGGCATCCCTTTGGGCTTTGCCTGGTGGGCTGGATGTGATTAATGGCAGCCTTCCCAACCCCATGAATACCTCCCAACCGCTGGATTCCGGTACCTCTTCCGTTTCGCGCACCGCCTGGCTGATCGTGGGTCTGCTCTTTCCCGTCGCCCTGCTGAACTACCTGGACCGCCAGATGATCGCCTCGATGAAAGTCTCGGTGATGGGCGACCTTAAGGACATCGGCAGTGAGGAAAACTGGGGCCACATGCTGGCTTCCTTCAAATGGGTCTATGCCATCTTCAGTCCCATCGGTGGATACATCGCGGATCGCTTCAGCCGCAAATACACCATTTGTGGCAGCCTCTTTGTCTGGTCTCTCATCACTTACCTAACCGGACATGTAAACAGCTTTGACGATCTGTATTGGGCCCGCACCGCCATGGGCATCAGCGAGGCCTTTTACATCCCGGCGGCCCTCGCCCTCATCGCTGATTTCCACACAGGCCCCACCCGCTCGCGTGCCGTTGGGGTTCACCAGATGGGCATCTACTGCGGGGTCATGGTGGGTGGTTTTGCAGGGTATGCCGCCGATTGGCCGGACTTCGGCTGGCGCGGGGCTTTTGATATCACAGGGCTGGTGGGCATCCTGTATGCCATCCCTCTTTTGTTCCTGCTCAGAGACGCGCCGCGCTCGGCTGCCGAGATCGCCAATCCGGTGGCAAAACCCTCCGTCGGCACCGCCATCACGGAGCTGTTTACCAATCCCTCCTTCCTCCTCCTGGTGCTTTACTTCACTCTTCCTGCGCTGGCGGCCTGGGTGGTGCGGGACTGGATGCCGGCGATTCTGCAAAAGGAATTTAACATCAGCCAGGGCAAGGCCGGCGTCTCTGCCGCCCTCTACTGGCAGGGGGCCGCGCTCGTCTCCGCCATCTTCGGCGGCTGGCTGGCGGATCGCTGGATGCGCAAGACCCCCCGTGGCCGCATCTACGTCAGCGCCATCGGCATGCTCTGCATCATTCCCGCCCTCTTTGGCGTGGGCAATGCCCCGGCTCTCGGTTCCTTTACCCTGGCGGTCGCGGCCCTCATCCTCTTCGGCGTCGGCTGGGGCTTTTTTGATTGCAACAACATGCCCATCCTCTCCCAAGTGGCCCGGCCAGAACTCCGCGCCACAGGTTACGGCATCATGAACTTCGTCAGCATGATGTGCGGGGGCGTGGCCGACTGGGGCTTTGGTTTCATGAGGGACAAAGGTGTCGCCCTCAATGTCATCTTTGGGGTCTTCGCGGCCGTCTGCGTGGTGTCGGCCTTCCTCGTCCTGCTCATCCGTCCTCGCGAGCACGGTGGGGCGCGGCTGTAATTTTCAATGCCCGCCCTTCAGCAACCAAAAGCCGACGATGACCAAAATGGGCAGCAGTACCGGGATGGAGAACTGCCACATGTAGCGCAGGAAATCCGGCGTGTGCACCTTGGCCTTGTCCGCGATGGCCTTGACCATGAAATTCGGCCCGTTGCCGATGTAGCTTCCCGCGCCAAAGAACACCGCCCCCATTGAGATCGCCATCAGCAGGTGTGGGTGGGATCCCGCAAAGGCCAGCACATCTGCCGGAGAGTCCACCGACATTCCCTCTGCGCCCATGGCTGCGGCGAGAAAGCTGAGGTAAGTCGGTGCATTGTCCAGGAACGCGGACAGTGCCCCCGTGGCAAAGTAGTAGCCGATGGGCGTGCTGATCTTCACCGCCTCCCCGCTCTGCAAAATCTGCAATGCCGGAATCATCGTCAGGAAGATGCCAATGAACAGAAAGCCCACTTCCTTCACCGGGCCGAAATTGAAATCATTGGCCTCATGCAGCTCGGGCCGGGTGGTGAAATAGGAGGCAACGGCTGCGGCCATCATCACCAGGGCAGGCACGCTGAGCACCCCGGCGATGACGGTTTCCTGAAGGCTTTTAGGCAGGAAGACGGCCCCCAGCACCACGCCCAGAAAGATCAGGTTTAGCAGGCCGCGAATGTAAAAATGCTCCTCGCCCGTTTCCTTTGCCTGCACCTCCATGGGCGAACGACGGAAGTTCAAGGTGTCCACGACAAAGAAGACTGCCAGCAGCATCGCCACAGCTAGTCCCCAGCCGCTCCAGCAATGTTCCAGCACCCAGCCAAAGGGTACCCCGCGCAGAAAACCCAGGAACAGCGGCGGATCGCCAATCGGTGTCAGGCAGCCGCCGACATTGCTGACCACAAAGATGAAGAACACCACGTGAAAGCCCGTGATGCGGTACCTGTTCATCTGGATCCACGGGCGGATCATCAGCATGGAAGCTCCCGTGGTGCCGATGAAATTCGCCAGCACAGCGCCGATGGCTAGAAACACCGTGTTCCGGAACGGCGTCGCCTCGCCTTTCACCCGGATATTGATGCCACCGGAGATCACAAACAGCGATCCCACCAGCGCCATGAAGCTGACGTATTCATGCGCCGCATGCTGCAGTGGATGCCAGTCACGCTGCACCGCCACATAATAAAGGGCCGTCACCAGCCCCAGTCCCACCGCCACCTTGGGGTAATGATGCTCCCAAAAATGACCCGCAAACAGGGGCATCAGCGCAATGCACAGCAGCAGCAGGGCAAAGGGCGTTATGGTCCAATAGGGGGGCAGGGAAGCCGTGGCGGCGGCAGCGAGTAAGAAGGTCACGATGGGATATGCACAACAGCCCCCCCTGCTTGGCAAGTGATGAATGTCCTGCGCCGCGCCCATTGCTGCGTGTGGCGATTTTGGTCCATTTCCCCCCAACCGACGTCGCGAGGCCTGCCGGAACCTTTGCTCACCATGCCGCGAATCAAACGTGGACAAACCGCCCATCGGATGCCCCAATAGCACCCGCATGAACGCCCCCGCCAGCGCCGTCCCCTTGGTCGCCACCGATGTCCACCGCACCTACACCCTGGGCGGTCATCAGTTGCCTGTACTTCAAGGGGTCAATCTCGAAGTCGCTGCGGGTGAAAAGGTCTTTCTCTGCGGCCAGTCCGGTGCAGGCAAGACCACGCTGCTTTATGTGCTGGGCGGCTTGGAAAAGCCCACCCTGGGGGATGTCCGCGTCCATGGTCAGTCGCTCTATCATGGCGCTGCCAAGGCCCGTGCCAAGATGCGCAACCAGACCATGGGCTTCGTTTTCCAGCACTACTTCCTGCTGCCAGAACTCACCGCGTTGGAAAACGTCCTGCTCCCCTCCATGATCGGTGGCAAACGGGCCGAAGCCCGCGCCCGGGAACTGCTGGACCGCGTCGGCCTCACGCCCCGCATTGACCATCTCCCCACCGAGCTTTCCGGGGGCGAGCAGCAGCGCGTCGCCATTGCCCGTGCCTTGATCAACGACCCCGGCATCCTTTACGCCGATGAGCCCACGGGCAACCTGGATGCCAGCACCGGCACCGGCGTCATGGACATGCTCATCAGCGTGGTCAATGAATCCCAGAAGACCCTCGTCGTGGTGACCCACGATCAGCAGATGGCCAAACGTGGCGATCGCCGCCTCATCCTCAAACAAGGCATCCTTGAAGAAGGCTGATTCAAGCCCCCTCGTTCACCTGACCCATGCCCAAACCGCGCCGCAAATCCCGAGGCAAGCCCCGGTCCTTCCTTCGCTCTTTTCTCAAGCTGGTCCTGGGATTGGTGCTTTTGGCCGCACTGCTGGGCGGGGCCGCCTGGTGGTACTTTCATCCCCCGGTCACCGCCACTCGCGGCGTCCTTTACACCACGCGAAATGGCCATGACCTGACGCTGGATGTCTTCCGCCCCGCTGAACCCAGCGGCGTCGGCATTCTCATGATGGTCAGCGGCGGCTGGCAGTCTGCGCCGCAGAAATTTCAGCCCTGGATGGCGGCCTCCTTTCTCCGCCAAGGCCATACCGTGATAGCGGTGTCTCACCTCTCCCAGCCCGAGGCCACCATCATGGAGATCGTCGAGGACGTGCACCGGGCCGTCCGTTTCATCCGCCATCATGCCAAGGAGTATGGGGTGGACCCCCTGCGCCTCGGCGTCATCGGCGGCAGTTCCGGCGGCCACCTCGGCCTCATGCTCGCCACCCGGGGCGGTCCAGGCAGCCCGGTTTCCAATGATCCGGTGGACCGTGAAAGCAGCGCTGTGCAGGCCGCCACCGTCTTTTATCCCGTGACGGATTTGATCAATCTCGGCGCCTCTACGCAGAACCTTCACGATGGCGGCCCGCCCAAAAGCTTCCGCCAGTCCTTCGGCCCCCATGGCACCAATTTGGCCGCCTGGAAGGTCATTGGCCGGGACATGTCCCCCATCTTCCATATCACTCCGGCCCTGCCTCCCGTCTTCATCATCCATGGCGATGCGGATACCCTGGTGCCGGTGGATCAGTCGCAACGTTTCCAGAAACGCGCCACCGAGGTCGGGCGCAAGGTCGAGGTGCTCGTCCGCCCCGGTAAAGGCCATGGCTGGCTCACCATGCTCTGGGATGCTCACCTTTTTTCCAACTGGATGACCGAGCACCTCACGCCGCCGCCTTTTTGAGCGGCCTCTTCCTGCACCTTCCCTGAAATCTCATGTCGCAAAAGCTGCGACATGCGCCAGACTGCCCACCCCTTTCCCATGTCCACCGAACGCAAGACCCTTGAAGAACGCGCCCAGATGTCCGACATCGAGCGCCTGCGCCACTCCTGTGCCCACATCATGGCCACCGCGATCCTGCGCATCTGGCCAGACGCCCAGTTCGCCTACGGCCCGCCGATTGAAAACGGCTTCTACTACGACTTCAAGATGGCCCATCGGGTGACCCCGGATGACTTCGAGAAGATCGAGGCCGAGATGAAGAAGATCTCCAAGGAGAACCAGAAGTTCGACTGGAAAGGCGTCACCCGTGAAGAAGCCAAGGCCATGGCCGAAAGCGGTCGCCTTGGCGGCCTGTCCGAGCGCCCCGGCAACCCCAGCGTCTTCAAGCTCGACCTCATTGATAAGATCCCCGAAGGCGAGCAGATCTCCTGCTTCCAAAACGGCGATTTCATTGACCTCTGCGCCGGCCCTCACGTGGGCTACAGCGGCAAGTGCAAAAACGTCAAGCTCACCTCCGTCTCCTCCTCCTTCTACATGGGCGATGAGTCCAAGGGCCAGCTCCAGCGCCTCTACGGCACCGCCTTCCCGAGCAAGGAAGAGCTGGACGCCTACTTCGTGAACCTCGAGGAGGCCAAAAAGCGCGACCACCGCAAGCTGGGCAAGGAGCTGAAGCTTTTCCACATCGACGAAGACGTGGGCCAGGGCCTCATCCTCTGGACGCCCAACGGGGCCGTGCTCCGCCAGGAATTGCAAAATTTCATCGGCGAAGAGCTGCGCAAGCAGGGCTACCATCAGGTCTTCACCCCGCATATCGGCAAGCTGGCCCTCTACAAGACCAGCGGTCACTTCCCTTATTACAAGGATGCCCAGTTCCCGGCCATCATCGAGCAGGACCAGCTTGAAAAGATCGCCCACGAAGGCTGCGGCTGCGCCGAAATGACGGCCCGTCTGGATGCCGTCTCCGCCCAGTTTGCCAGCCAGCTTAATGAGCGCGCTGGCCGCGAAATCATCGGTCAGGACCGCATCATGGATCCGGAGAAGCTGCTCGACGGTTTCCTCCTGAAGCCGATGAACTGCCCGCATCACATCAAGATCTTCGCCAGCCAGCCCCACAGCTATCGCGATCTTCCCGTGCGTCTGGCCGAGTTCGGCACCGTCTATCGCTGGGAGCAGAGCGGCGAGCTTAATGGCATGACCCGCGTCCGTGGTTTCACCCAGGATGACGCCCACCTCTTTTGCACCGAAGACCAGGTCGCCGCCGAAGTCCTCGGCTGCCTCAGCTTGGTGAAGATCGTGCTCAATACCCTCGGCATGACCGACTACCGCGTGCGTGTGGGTCTGCGTGATCCGGACAGCAGCAAGTTCACCGGCAACCCCGCTCAGTGGGACAAGGCCGAAGCCGCCTGCCGTGAAGCCGCCGCCACCCTCGGCGTGCCCTTCACCGAAGAGCCCGGCGAAGCTGCCTTCTACGGTCCGAAGATTGACTTCGTCATCAAGGACGTCATTGGCCGCGAATGGCAGCTCGGCACCGTGCAGGTGGACTACGTCCTCCCTGTCCGCTTCGATCTCAGCTACAACGGCCCGGACAACAAGCCTCACCGCCCCGTGATGATCCACCGCGCGCCCTTCGGCAGCATGGAGCGTTTCTGCGGCGTGCTGATCGAGCACTTCGCCGGTCACTTCCCGACCTGGCTCGCCCCGGAGCAGGTCCGCATCCTCACCATCAGCGAGAAAACGGACGCCTTTGCTGCCGAGATCTTCGCCCAGCTCAAAGAGGCTGGTCTGCGCGTGACCCTCGACAACGACGCCGACAAGATCGGTGCCAAGATTCGTAAGGCCCAGCTCGACAAGATCCCTTACATGCTGGTGCTCGGTGAAAAGGAAGCCGCTGCCAACAGCGTCGCCATCCGCCACAGCAAGCGCGGCGACCTCGGCGTGAAATCTGTGGCCGAATTCCTCACCGACGTCACCGCCGAGGTGAAGGAACGGAAGCTGTAAGCAGACTGTAAAAGATTCAAAAGCGGGCAGGGTTTTCCCCTGTCCGCTTTCTTTTTTTGGGGGGAAGGCTCTGGGGTTATTCACCCGCTTTGTAGGCTTCTCCTGACAGTTCGCTTGCTTGAGAACTTTTGTTCTCGCGCCAGTGTTCCGCATGGCTGTCGCCCCCACCTTCAAACTCCTCTTCGTCTGCCTTGGCAACATCTGCCGCTCTCCTGCCGCAGAGGGTGTCATGCGCCGCGTGGTGGCGGATGCAGGCCTGACCGAAACTATCCACATTGACTCGGCAGGCACCGCTGGCTGGCACACCGGCAAGCGGGCCGATGAGCGCATGCGCACCGCAGCCCAGTCTCGCGGGCTGGAACTCACCAGCTTTGCCCGCCAGGTGCGGGATGCGGATCTCTCCGAATATGACCTCGTCCTCGTCATGGACCGCAGCAATCACCAGGACATCCGCGCCTTTGATCGCGAAAAGAGTCATGCCGCCAAAGTGCGCCTCTTCTGCGAGTTCTGCACCGATCACGAAGAAACCGAAGTGCCAGACCCCTACTACGGCGGCCCGGAAGGTTTCGAAAAAGTGCTCGATCTTCTCGAAGACGGCTGCGCCGGAGTCTTGAGACACGTGCAAGGGCAGTTGAAGCCTCGGGTCTGAGCCTCCTCGCATTTCGTGCTGGTCA
The DNA here is from genome assembly GCA_040386955.1 of Verrucomicrobiota bacterium. Classification (GTDB taxonomy): domain Bacteria; phylum Verrucomicrobiota; class Verrucomicrobiia; order Verrucomicrobiales; family Verrucomicrobiaceae; genus Prosthecobacter. The sequence goes on along the minus strand of JAZKER010000006.1, from coordinate 37,500 downwards.
TGCCGCCCGGTTTCTGACTAAACCGTCCCTGTCATGAATCCCCGCATCGCCCTGGTCCTTCTCTCCTGCGTCCTCAGCATCGCCACCGGGCTGGTCCTGTCGCGTGGCAAAGGCGGCTCCACGGCGAAAAAAAGCGGCGGCCTCGTCATCGGTCTCAGCATGGACACCTTGAAGGAAGAGCGCTGGATTGGCGACCGCGACCTCTTTGTGGCCAAGGCACGCGAGCTCGGTGCCGAGGTTCTGGTCGAGTCCGCCAACAGCGACGATACCCGCCAGCTTCGCGACGTGGAAAGCCTCATCACCCGCGGGGTGGATGCCCTCGTCATCATCCCCCACAATGGTGCCGCCATGGCCCGTGCAGTCGAAATGGCCCATGCCGAAGGCATCCCCGTCCTCTCCTACGACCGTCTCATCACCGGGGCCGATACCGACCTCTACATTACCTTTGACAACGTCAAGGTGGGCGAGCTCCAGGCCCAGTTCATCGCCGACCGCCTTCCGCCCCAGGGCAAGCTTCGTCTCATCCGCATCTATGGGGCAAAGACGGATAACAACGCCGTGCTCTTCAAGCAGGGCCAGGACAACATTCTGAACCCTCTCATCCAGTCCGGCCGCATCGAGGTCGTCTTTGAAGACTGGGCCGAAGACTGGAAACCCGAGAACGCTAAAAAGATCACCAACGCCGCCATTACCAAGGCCGGGCAGGGGATCGATGCCATCCTCGCCAGCAACGACGGCACCGCAGGCGGAGCCATCCAGGCTCTGATCGAGGAAGGCCTCTCCGGCAAAGTCATCGTCACCGGCCAGGATGCCGATCTCGCCGGTTGCCAGCGCATCGTCGCAGGCACCCAGACCATGACCGTTTACAAACCCCTCAGCGTCCTGGCCAAACAGGCCGCCGACCTCGCCGTCAAGCTCGCCTCCGGCCGCCCCATCTTTGCCAAAGAGGAAAGCGACAACGGCAAAGTCAAAGTCCCCTCCGTCTTCCTGCCCATCTACTCAGTGACCCAGGAAAATCTCCGCGAAACCGTCGTCAAAGACGGCTTCCGTTCAGAAAAGGATGTTTACGGGAAGTAGTCCCTGACGTGCCACCTCACTTTAAAAGTTTAAGCCTATGATGGCTTGAGCAGATATGCGTCCAGACATCGGCCTGCGCCGGTTCGTTCGTCGCTTGAACAATCTTTTAATTTTACCCGGATAAAACTTGCCATTTATTTATATCCGGGTAAAATTGAAAGTCATGCCTGCGCCACTTAATCCTCCATCATCCTCCCATTTCACGGCCTTTGCGGACGGTCGCCAAATTGCCGCCGGTCCGCTACGCTCTGTCGTCACCACGGCTCATGCCAGCATCAAGGCCTCACCCGTCTCCAGTCAGATACTCATCTTTCGTGATGTCACCGGAGAGCAGGTGGATGTGGACCTTCAGGGCCCGCTCAAACAGATCCTCAGTCATCTTCCAGAGTTTTCCCCTTTACCGGCAGAATCTGCCGACCCCAGTCATGCCCCTGAACCCGCAGGCCCGGGACGTCCAAAGCTCGGCGTCATCCCCCGGGAGGTCACCCTCCTCCCCCGCCATTGGGAGTGGCTCAGCACCCAGCCTGGCGGCGCTTCGGTGACTCTCCGCAAACTGGTGGAAGAAGCCCGGCGGACATCCCAGGATGAGGACGCGCTCCGTCGTTCCCGCGAAGCGGGTTACCGCTTCATGGTCGCCACCGCTGGCAATCTGCCGGGCTTCGAAAAAGCCAGTCGGGCACTCTTCGCCTGCCAGCGTTCCGGTTTTGAAAAAGCCATCGCCACCTGGCCAGTGGATATCCGTGCCTATGCCCTCACTCTCACCGCTTCCGCCTGGTCTTGAGCCCCTCATTCAGCCTCTTTGCTCACCCGCATGGAAAAGCCGGTAAACACATACCGCTTCCGCAGCTCCTCCTCCGTCAGGATTTCGCTTCCTCGCAGCGGATCGCCCACATGAAACCGGCCTGATTCATCGCGGGAGAGGAGGGTGATAAAATGGCCCGTGTGCCCAAAAGTCACCCCAAAGATCCCCGGCAGCCCGGCTGAAGCATCCATCAGAAGAAAATCCCGCCCGCCTCGGGTCACATGCATCTGCGCCCGCAGCCCCCTCCGCCGGATCGCCCGTGCCAGATACCACACCTCCGTGCCCCCCTGGTAGGAGTGGGCCTCCTTGGCTAGGGTTGTCTCACTCACGGTTAGGCCATATTGCTTCAGGATGCTGGCGGCTGAGGCCGCCCCGCAGGTGGAATACGTGCTCTGCAGGCAGACATCCCCGTCCCAATGATCGCGCAGCGCCCCATCATAAAAGGGCCCCAGGAAGGGTTTCACAAAAGGCACGGTCACAAACAGCACCACCATCAGCAATGGCAGCATCCGGCTGAGGCGCCCCATCAGGCTGGCCACCAGCCCGCCTGCAATGCCGACAAAGATGAGGCTGGCTTCGATGCCCCGCCACGAACGGAACTCATAATACCACGCCGGCACCTCCACCAAATGCGCATAGTAGGCGGCAAAGCTCGCCCCTGGCAACGCCAGCACCAGGGCCGCCATCGTCCAAAGACCGCGCTTCTTCACCGTCATCCGTTTCGTCAGCCCATAGCTCACAAAAAAGGCCACCAGGGCGATACCTGCACAAAAGAGACCGAACCAGTTGGGAAACATAAAAGGGGGGAGCAACATCCTGCTCAGAAGCATCCCGCACCGCCAAGCCAAAAGAGAAGGAACCTCCTTTTTTGGTCTATCCTTTGATGTCCTTCACCTTCTCCCTGACCGCCTCCAGGCTCGTCTGTTTCAGCACAATCTTGCCATCGGGACCGACCAAGTAAAACGTCGGAAAATTGCGCAGGTTAAAGAGCGTCGTGATGGGGCCGGAGGTGGTGCCGTCGGACCAGTTGCGGAAGTTCACGTGGTAGTCGGCGTAGGCTTTGCGCGCCTCTTCGGGGAGGTCCGTGTTGATGCCGAGCACGGTGACCGGTTTCCCCTTCATCTCCGTGACAAACTGGTTCACCATCGGCAGCACACCGTGGCAGGCATGGCACCACCCACCCCAGAAGATCAGCATCACATGCTGGCCGCGATGGTCACTCAGCTTGAAGGACTGGCCGTCCAGGTCCTTGCCCTCAATCTCAGGCACCTGGCTGCCCACTGAAAGATTGCCCATCTCAAAAAGCATCCGTCCAGCCTGCTCGGCGATGGGGAAACCTTGGATGGTCACCTGCCCATGACGGGCCACGATTTCCTGAAAGCAGTCCATCGCCCGGCTCTTGGCGGCTTCCGCCTCCGTGGGAGAAAGCGCGGCCTCAAAGCGGCGGAAATACTGCATCCCTAGCGCGTGCAGTGCGGCGGCCTTTTCCTCCGCATACGGATTCTTCTCCCGGATCGCCTGCAAGACCGGCTCCACCTGCTCCAGGGGCCGGAACTCCAGCGCCTTCACCGCCGGCGCAATGCCCGGTTTCATCGCCAGGCTGCCCGCCAGCATCTGCAGGGCCTTTTCAGATTCCGGAAACGCCGCCGCCTGGGTGATCAGCCAGGAAACCCCCGTCACACTCCCCGCATCGTCCGGGTGACCTTCCACGATCTGCATCACCCGCGTGGCATAGGGGCCGGCGCTCGGGATGGTGCCTCGGTAACGCGCCTTTTCCTCCTCGGTCGTCGCCGCGATGATCTTCTGTGTATTCGCCCGCACATTCGTTTCGTATTCGTCGATCACCCCCCGGATCTGCTCATGCACCGGACCTGCGACACGTGCCGTCTGCCCCTGCATCGCAGGGACCCCTAGCAAACCGGACAGGAGAAAGAGAACAAAACGATTCATAAAAGGTAGTCTTCACGCACCCCAGGACCAGGGCAGGGAACAAGAAACCTAAGTTATGGTAATTATAAATCTTTGCAAACAAGAAGTGATCCACCCCAGTCACACCCACCACCCGTTTGGCACCGCCATTTCTCCAAACCTCATTTTGAGAATTGAGGCCCGCCCCAGCCTATGCGATGGGCAAAGATGAAGATTTTGGCAGCCATGTCGGGAGGTGTGGACAGCAGCGTCGCCACGGCACTGCTCGTTCAGCAGGGGCATGAGGTGGTGGGGGCCTACATGAAAAACTGGATCAATGAGGAAAACATCATCGGTCATTGCCCCTGGGAGGAAGACATCGTGGACGCCCGCGCCGTGGCCGATCAGCTAGGCATCGAGTTCCATGTCGTCAACCTCATGCACGAATACCGCGAGCGCGTGGTCAAATACCTCCTCGAAGGTTACCAGGACGGCATCACCCCCAACCCCGATGTCATGTGCAACCGCGAGATGAAATTCGGCGTCCTGTGGGACTGGGCCAAAGAACGCGGCTTTGATGCCATTGCCACCGGCCACTATGCGCAAAAAGGCGGTAATGAGGGGGGCGCAGAGGTTGCGATACAAGGCGGTGTCAGTTCTCAGTGCTCAGTGCTCAGTTCTCAGTCCGAACGGGACGTAAAACCTCAAACAGGCGCAGATCCATCTGAGCACTGCGCACTGAGCACTCAGCACTCCGGCCCGCACTCCGGTTCCCACTCCTTTATCCTCCGTGGTGCAGACCCCAACAAGGACCAGACCTATTTCCTGGCCATGATGAAGCCGGAGCAGGTCCAGATCGCCCGTTTTCCCATCGGCCATCTGCTGAAGCCCGAACTCCGCGAAGAAGCCCGCAAACTCGGGCTGAAAACTGCCGACAAAAAAGACAGCCAGGGCATCTGCTTCATCGGAGAGGTGAAGATGGAGGACTTCCTGCGCACCTTTGTGGCGGATAAACCCGGCCCCATCGTGAATCTGGAAGGCAAGGTGCTGGGCGAACATCGCGGCCTGCATCTCTACACCCTCGGTCAGCGCAAAGGCATCGGCGTGGCCAGCAACCTCTACAAGCAGGCCTACGTCGTGGTCGCCAAACAGCACGAAAAAAACGAGCTCGTCATCGCCATCGAGCGTCCGGATACTCCGCTCCTCTGGGCGCGCAAATGCACCCTCACCGGGCTGTCCACCACGGGCCTGCCTTTCGATACCCCCCGCCTCCTCCAGGCCCAGCCCCGTTATCGCTGCCCCGCAGGCGATGCCGAATTTCGCCCCCTCGGTGATGGCCGTGCCGAGCTGGTCTATGCCCAGCCTCAGCGCGCCCTCACCCCCGGCCAGATCTGCGCCCTCTATGAAAAGGATCGTTTGTTAGGCGGAGCTGTGTTCGAGCACATCGAGTACGAGTCATAGCTGCTTGTATTTGCCGTCACCCATGATAGACCTCATGCCATGAAGTTCGGTCCTATCTTGGCCATTCTTTTGGCCCTCATCATCTCACTGGCCGGAGTATCCATGGTGAGAGATACTTGGCGCGGCCTCAAGAAAGGGGAAATTGTGGCCGAAGGTAGGCGCACCTCGAGCCTCCACCAAAAGGACAAGAATCCCTTCGGTTATTGGATGACGGTTTCAGTGAACTCTGTCATGGCCTCTGGTCTCTTCGCTGCCAGCTTTTGGATCCTTCGCCATTCCATACTCAGCCTGCGTACTCCCCGCAGAAACACGTAGCCCGCACAGTCCCTTGTGCGGGCAGCAGCCTCGCCCCCCAAACCACCACCCTTTACCTCTTCAGTCTGACAGAAGTGAAACGGCCAAAAGCCTTGCTCCCGCACAAGCCCGCCGCCCCCCATCACTCCCCGCCCCGCGAGACCAGGAAATCCACGATGGTCTCCGCCAGCGTGCTGCTGATCCCCGGCACCTTCGCGATCTCCTCCGGCGTCGCCTTGCGCAGTCGCGCCACCGAGCCGAATTTCTTCAGAAGCGTCGCTTTTCGCGTCTGGCTCACCCCCGGGCAGTCATCCAGCAGGCTTTCCTCCACCCGTTTGCCTAACAAAAGTTGGTGATACCCGTTGGCCCATCGGTGGGCCTCGTCGCGGATGCGTTGCAGCAGCTTTAGCGCCCCCATCTCATGCGGCAGCACCAGCGGGTCCGGCTCATGCGGCCGGTAGATTTCCTCGCGCTCTTTCGCCAGACCAATGATGGGCAGGTCAGAAAGGCCCAGCCGCTGCAGCTCCTTCATCGCCATGCCCAGTTGGCCCTTGCCACCGTCCACGATGACGAGGTCCGGCAGCCGGACAAACTTCTTCTTTTTCTCAGGCGGCAGCTCCGGCAGCTTCGCAGATTCCAGCCTGCGCATCATCTCCAGCGGCGTTTCCTGGGAGTAGTCCGCCTCCTCGCCCATCACCTCCCGGCCTTCCAGCAGGATGCGGGAGAAACGGCGGCGGATCACCTCCGCCATGCTGATGAAGTCGTTCTGTCCCGTCACCGCCCGGATGCGGTAGCGGCGGTAGTTGGCATTGTCCGGCGTGCCATCCTTGAAGCGCACCATGCTGGCCACGCAATGCGCCGTGCCGATGTTCGCAATGTCAAAGCACTCCATCACCAGCGGCGGTTTGGCCAGGCCCAGGGCCTCCTGCAGCTCCTTCACATCCGCCATCGGGTCCAGGGTGGAGATCACCTTCGCCCGCGCCCCGCGTTGGAAGCTGCGCGTCGGGCTCAGCGTCTTCTTCAGGTCCTCCACCATGTCCCGCAGTTCGGCCGCCTTTTCAAAGTCCAGCTTCATCGCCGCCTTCTGCATCTCCTCCTCCAGCAGGGACACCAAGTCCTTTGTCCCTTTCCCATCGAGGAAGGAGCAGGCCTGCTCCATGCGCTGCCGGCACTCTTCCACGCTCACCCGCCCGATGCACGGCGCGCAGCAATTTTTGATGATGTCGTTGGAGCAATGTTTGTAGTCCTGCTCATCCGGGCGGATGGGTCGGCAGACCCGCAGACCAAACTTCTTGTTAAGCCAGTTCAGCGTCGTGCGCAGCGCTCCCGAATGGGCAAACGGCCCAAAGTAGCGCGCCCCGTCATCCCGCTTCATTCGCGTCAGGGTGAACTTGGGAAAGTCATCCTGCAGGTTCACCCGCACCATCAGGAAGCGTTTGTCATCGCGGAAGCTGATGTTGTACTTCGGTCGGAATTCCTTGATGAGCTTCCCCTCCAGCAGCAGGGACTCCGGCTCATTGCGCACCTCGTGGATGTCAAAATCCCAGATGCTGGCGATCAGCGCCCGCGTCTTCCGGTCCACCAGCTTGGATCGCGCCGGGGTAAAGTAGTTCGACAGCCGCTTCCGCAGGTCCCGCGCCTTCCCCACATAGATCACGCTGTTCAGCCGGTCTCGCATCACATACACCCCCGGCGTGTGGGGCACATCACGCAGTTTCGCCATCAGGTCAGGTTTGGATCGGGGATCGGGCACAGCTTCAAAATGGAACGTCTCCCTCCCCCCCGCAAGACGCGCGAAAACACCCACCCCAAAAAGTCTCACTCAAAAGCAGCCTCGCCCGGTCTGGATGTGGAGAGCTTTTGAGGGATTTTGGGCGAGGGGTATTCTTCCAAAATCTGGGACTTTAACGAAACGCTATCGCTGTGGCTGGCACCGTATTTCTGCAATGATTTTAACCCGTTGGCACAAGTACAGCAGAGAGGCATGAGGTTTTCACGGACGATTTGGCCGCGAGTTTGGGGTTGAGCAACGAAGCCCGCAGTGAGGGTAACCCGAACGTGTCGATAAGGGCAGATGTCCGATTTGTCTGCTCCACACATCATGCAACGATGACCACTGGATTCGATCACCAACTGAACCAGGGCATGATGCCGCTTGCACTGGGCAGTTGTCAGAGGTCTTGGGTAAAGGGTGTTCTTCATTCGAACGGAATGTTCTTCATAAGAACACATTCGGCAACCCTGCTTGCTATGAAGGGAGGATGAGGAACCCGAGAAGCGGCGGATCAGGCCCAAAGAATGCCATCGCAGGCCGCATGCGGCTGGCGAGACTGGCCTTTGATCCTCCTTTGACCCAGGACCAGCTTTCCGGACGACTGGCGGTGCGCCAGCTTTTTCTGGATCGTGTCGCTATCACAAAGATTGAGAATGGTCAGCGCTGCGTCTTCGATTTCGAACTGTCGGCATTAGCGGAGGTTTTAAAGGTGGACGTGCGCTGGCTCCTGGGCACTCAGACAACGGGTGGCCCACCCAAGAAGCGGAGGGCGGCAAATGAACTTTGATTCAGCCTTGGCTCTCAAGGCCGCAACAGGGCGGGCTAAGTCAGATGTGGCCAATAAGCTCGTTAGCATGTTTCTCCACGAGATCAGCCGTCGGGCCTGCTTAGCGGGAGCAGGCAGTGTTGCCTCTCCCTCCTATCATGAGGCTGTGGTGCAGGCTTTTGGCCATCGTTGCCTCTATTGCTGTCGGGATCTCGAGCATGATCGTGCCTCTGTGGAGCATCTGGATGGGATGAACCGCTTTCGTGGTGGTCTGCATATTCCGGGCAATGTTGCCGTGTCTTGCAAGCGCTGTAACAATGAAAAGCGTCGGGACGATCAGAAGACGGAACTGTCACTGGCCAATACCGGCTGGGAATCTTTTCTTTCCCATGACGGCACTCGTTGTCCTTCAACTTGCAGATCCTGTTTTTACTGGGCTGGACAGTATGCCGATGCGCCCACTCGCACGGCTCAGATGAAGGCCGCAATCACCCGAATTCACGACTTTAGGCTTCCGTTTGCAGACTTTATCCAATGGTCGGAAACTGTGCGACCAGCTGTCCAAAAACTCACCGAAAGCCTCTATCGTTCCTGCCAAAACTTTGCGACCACGCAGATAGATCAACTGACAGCTGAACTGGATTTCGATTTTTCAGCCTTGAAGCGAAATTGATGTCAGTAGGGACGACAAGCACCTTCCCCCCTGTTTTGCTTTCATCAAAAGAAGTAACCTTAGATAGTACAGTATCCGACTGAGGTGAAAAACAAGAGGCAGGTGATCGGCCCAATTTCTGCAACTCAAATGAATGACAAATCACGTATGAAGCATTTTAACATTGGCGGCATTTTCTCCATCGGTGTACCGGATGAGGCTATCTTTAAAAAAGGTGCAGGCGGATGTGACATCCAAGTTATGCTGGGATCTCCTGATGAACCGATTCGTTTTTATCTGTTTCAAGACTTGGGTGAAAGTGGATTGGATTGGAGTTATCGGACGCTCATCAAGCATGTGGAAGAGTCGATAGGTCCGCCTTTTCAGACCAGTGTGCAGCAAGTGGAAGGCGAGTCCTGGATTGGCTATCAGGCAGTGACGGCCCTTGGCGGAACGCATTTTTTAGTCAATCGTGTTCTCGCCAGCAAAGTCAGCGATGATGCACTCAGGATTGAGTTCAATCTGACCGGGGACGACATCCCTGAAACATGGCTGGAAATAATCGAAAGTGTTGAGTTTGGTCCCGGTGAATGAACAGCGGATTGGGCGATTTCTGGATGGGCTTGAATTCGGCTCATTCAGAAAGACACGTTTTTAAATTCTCTCTAAAATCAAAGGCCCTGATCCCCCAAACCCCCGTTTTGCTTTCTTGCATCGGTGGGGGCTTTCCCTGATAATGTCAGAGACCTGTCGGCCAACCTTCCTCTGACCGGGTTTTTGCCATGTTCATGCCTGCCCTTGTTCTCTTTCGATCCGTCCTCCCCATGGGGAGGATGTGGGGAAGGGATGGGGATTTTTATCCCCATCGCAAGGCGTTCGTTTTCAACAGTTTAACCGCGAAAATCCCCAAATGGGGAGAAAAACGCATTCTTCCCCATCCCCACGTTCAGCGGGGGATCTTCCCAGGAGCGTTGAGGGCTGTGGCCCAAGGGCCTACTCAGCCAGCCTCTCGTGCCGGGGCCGCCGATGGCATTCACTCGCGGTTCATTGAGTGCCGGGCCTGTTTTTAGACGTATTCTCCTTACCCCAACCGCTTTCGTTCCTTTCCTTCCATCTGCGACCATGTCTGCGACACCCATTTCTGCCCAGCCACCGGAAAAGCTCACCGGCATTCACATCGGCAAGACCAAGCACTCGGCCGCCGGTGTGCCGGCCGTGGCGAATTCTCTGAAGCACGTGTATGGCAGCAGCGGCCTTCTGCGCGGCACCTCGGCCATGCTCAAGCTGAACCAGACAGGGGGCTTTGACTGCCCGAGCTGCGCCTGGCCCGACCCGGAAGATCACCGCAGCGCCTTTGAGTTTTGCGAAAATGGGGCAAAGGCGATTGCCTCCGAAACCACCAAGAGCCGGGTCACCCCGCAGTTCTTTGCGGACAACAGCGTGGCCGAGCTTTCGGAGTGGAGCGATTACGAGATGGATCAGGCCGGGCGCATCACCCATCCCATGATTTTGCGGGAAGACGCGACCCATTATGAGGAGATTTCCTGGGATGATGCCTTCAGCCTCATCGGGCAGGAGCTGAACGCGCTGGCCTCGCCCGACGAGGCGGTGTTTTACACCTCAGGCCGCGCCACCAATGAAGCGGCGTTTTTGTACCAGCTTTTTGTTAGGCATTTCGGCACGAACAACCTGCCCGATTGCTCCAACATGTGCCACGAATCCAGCGGCGCGGCCCTGGGGCAAAGCGTGGGCGTGGGGAAGGGGACGGTGACCCTGAAGGACCTGGAGACAGCTGAAACCATCCTCATCATGGGCCAGAACCCAGGGACGAACCACCCGCGCATGCTCAGCAGCCTGCAGCGTGCGGTGGAAAACGGGGCCACCATCATCGCGGTAAATCCGATGAAGGAGGCAGGCCTCACAGGCTTCATGCACCCGCAGCAGGTGAAGGGCGTGCTGGGCATGTCCACCCCGCTGGCAAAACACTTTCTTCAAGTGAACCTGAACGGCGACCAAGCCTTGCTCAAAGGCATCGCCAAAACCCTCGTGGAAGATGGCAGCCTGGATGAAGGATTCCTGGCCGAACATGTCCAGGGTTTTGAGCCCTACCGTGAGCATCTGCGCGGGCTTGATTGGGCGGAGTTGGAAAAGCTGTCCGGCATCCAGCGCGATGTCATGCAGATGGTGGCCCGCCAAGCCGCCAGCGGTCAGCGCAAGCTGATCACCTGCTGGGCCATGGGGCTGACCCAGCACAAGAATGCCGTGGCCACGATCCAGGAGGTGGTGAACATCCACCTCATGCTGGGGGCCATCGGTCGTGAAAGCGCAGGTCTTTGCCCCGTGCGCGGCCACAGCAATGTGCAGGGAGACCGCACCATGGGCGTCTTTGAGAAGATGCCGGAATGGTTCATGGACAACCTGGAAAACGTCTTCCAGTTCCCGGTTCCCCGTCATCATGGCTGGGATACGGTGGCGGCGATTCAGGCCATGCATGAAGGTCGTGGCAAAGTGTTCTATGCCCTGGGCGGCAACTTCCTCCAGGCCACGCCAGACACCGAATTCACTGGCGAGGCCCTGCGCCGCTGCCAGCTCACGGTCCACGTTTGCACGAAGCTCAACCGCAGCCACTTGGTCACCGGGCGGGTCGGTTTGATCCTGCCCTGCCTGGGGCGCAGCGAGTGGGAAGTGCGCGGGGACCTCACTCAGTTTTGCACGGTGGAAAACAGCATGAGCGTGGTGCACTCCTCGCATGGTCATCTGGAGCCCGCTTCACCGCATCTGCTGAGCGAGCCGGTCATCGTCGCCCGCACGGCGGCGGCCACTCTTGGCGCAAGATCGAAGGTGGACTGGGCAGCACTGGCGGATGACTACGACAGCATTCGCGACCTCATCGAGCGCGTGGTTCCAGGCTTTGAAGACTTCAACAGCCGCATCCGTGAACCCGGCGGTTTTTACCTGCCCAATACCGCCCGCCAGCGCATCTGGAAAACCCGTAGCGGCAAGGCCGAGATCAACACCCACTCCCTTCAGGTCCTGGTGCCTGGGCCGGGCCAGCTTGTCCTGCAGACCTTCCGCAGCCATGACCAGTTCAATACGACGGTCTATGGTCTGAATGACCGCTACCGTGGCATCGGCAATGAGCGCCGGATCATCTTCATGAATCCTCAGGACATGAAGGACCGCGGCATCGGACCGCTGGAGCCAGTGGACATCACCAGCCACTTCAAGGGCGAAACAAGACATGCCCCGCGTTTCCTCGCCGTGCCCTATGATCAGCCTGCTGGAAATTGTGCCGCCTACTTCCCCGAGGCAAACGTATTGGTCCCCATCGGCAGCTTTGCCGACGTCAGTCTCACCCCCACTTCCAAGAGTGTTTTGGTTACCATCCAACGTTCTGCTTAATATCGTGTCGAACCTATCTTCTATGAAACCCGCCTTGATCGCCCTCTTTACCCTGATGACCGCCATGTCAGGGGCTGCCATCGTCGAAAAACCTGTCGAATACAAAGCTGGCGATGTCGTTTGCGAAGGCTGGCAGGCTTATGATGACGCCGTCCAGGGCAAGCGTCCCTCCATCCTCATCGTCCACCAGTGGACCGGGGTGAGCGACAATGAAAAGATGCGCGCCAAGATGCTGGCGGAGCTGGGCTACAACGTCCTTGTGGCCGATGTCTATGGCAAAGGCATCCGCCCCCAGCCGCCTGAGGCAAAGACCGAAGCCGGCAAGTACAAGGCCAACCGCCCTTTGCTGCGCGACCGTGTCAACGCTGCCCTGGCCCTGCTGAACAAGGATGCGCTGACGGACACCACCAAGGTGGCCTGCATCGGTTACTGCTTTGGCGGCACCGCCGCGATTGAGCTCGGCCGCAGCGGTGCTGCCGTGAAGGGCATCGTCAGTTTCCATGGCAGCCTGGATTCCCCGAATCCTGCGGATGGCAAAAACATCAAGGCCAAGGTGCTGGCCCTCCATGGTGCCGATGACCCATTCGTCGCTGCCAAGGACCTCGCCGCCTTTGAGCAGGAGATGAAGGATTCCGGTGTGGACTTCAAACTCGTACAGTATCCAGGGGCCGTGCACAGCTTCACCCAGAAAGCAGCAGGCAATGACAACAGCAAAGGCTCCGCTTACAATGAGGCGGCGGACAAGGCTTCCTGGGACGAAATGAAGGCCTTCTTTGGCCGCATCTTCGCTGAATAAGCTTCCATGAAAACGCTGCGATTCCTCTCCCTCATGGTCGCAGTGACGGCCACGGTCTCAGCTCCTTCGGCTGAGACCAAGCCCGCGCTTGCGGGGCCCGCACCGCTGGGCGGCCTGGTGGAAGAGGAGGCCACAGACTTCCTTCGCTTCGATGAAAACGACGACGGCGAATCCCTTCAAACGGCCGTCGTGACCTATGTTTCACCCGCCGGGGTGAAAGTGGACCTCGTGGGGGCCGTCCACATTGCGGACAAAGCCTACTTTGATGCGCTGAATGCCCGCTTCAAAACTTACGAGGCCGTGCTTTATGAACTCGTCGGCCGCCCCATCGAATTGCGGGAAGATCTGAAGCCGGGAGACGGGTCCGAAAAGCTTCAATGGCTGGGTCAGGTGCAGGAGATGATGCGCAAGACCCTGAAGCTGGAAAGCCAGCTCCGGGGCATTGATTACAAGGCCAAAAACTTCGTCCATGCCGACATGAGCGTGGAAGGCTTCTTTGAATCCCAGGAGGAGAAGAAGGAAACGTTCATCACCCTATGGTTTAAAGCCATGCAGGCCCAGGGCGCGCTGGACCGCGACCGCCCCCAGCCCAGCATGGTGGAGCTGCTCATGATTCTGCGCCAGGAAGATCCCTCCATGGATCTGAAACGCCTCGTGGGGCAGGAGTTCGACAGCATGGAGAAGCTGATCATGGGCATGGAATCCAATGGCGGCACCAGCATCATCGGCGAACGCAACCGCCATGCCCTGGAAGTCCTGGAGAAGGAAATCAAGGCGGGCAAAAAGCGCCTGGCCATCTTTTACGGGGCCGCCCATTTGCCCGACATGGAGAAGCGTTTGCTGGCACAAGGCTATCGGCGTGAAAAGCTTGAATGGGTGAAAGCCTGGGACCTGCCCTGGGAAGAGTGAAGGCATGCGAAGCGGCTCTCAATTTTTTGCTCAAAAAAGCAAAACATCTGTTGCATGTTTCAACCGCTGGCTATACTCACGGCCCTGCAAATCAGCAGCCCTGCTCGGGTGGCGGAATTGGTATACGCGCAAGACTAAGGATCTTGTGCCGAAAGGCTTAAGGGTTCGAGTCCCTTCCCGAGCACCACTCTTCTCAACAGAGAGAGTGCCCCACTCAAAACGGTTCGTCGAGAGGCTGGCAAGATTCCTGCGGCCAGTGGCGTAGTTCAGCTTATGCTCACTCTTTCCGGTCCTTCCCATGGCAAACTTTGCGACGGCTATTCGCGTCGTGACTTTCTGCGCATCGGTGGCCTGGCCATGGGCGGGCTTTCTCTGCCGGATCTTTTGAAGGCCGAAGCTGAGGCCAAGGCGGGACGCAGTTTCAAATCCATCATCATGATCTACCTGTGCGGCGCACCGCCGCACCAGGACATGTGGGATCTGAAGATGGATGCCCCGCTGGAGATTCGCGGGCCTTATAAACCCATCTCGACCAATGTGGCGGGCATTCAGATCTCTGAGCACGCGCCACGGCTGGCCAAGATGATGGACAAGCTGGTGCCCATCCGGAGCATGTACGGATCTCCCACGGGAGCCCATGATTCCTTCATTTGTTATACCGGGCGTGCGCCTAACCCGGCGGGCGGTGCGGCACCGACAGGACGGCAGGCCGACCATCCCTCACTTGGGTCCGTGGTGTCACGTTTGAAAGGGCAGGGGGATCCGGCGATGCCTGCTTTCATTGGCCTGTCGCCGAAAGCCGGTCACCCGCCTTATGGCTCACCTGGGCATCCGGGGTATCTGGGGCCTTCGCATTCCGCCTTCCGCCCGAATGGGGCCGGGGTGGAAGACCTGAAGCTGAACAACATCTCCATGAGCCGGCTGGATGATCGCCGCGCTTTGCTGACGGGGTTTGACCAGTTTCGCCGTGACCTGGACCACTCGGGTCTTGTGGAAGGCATGGATGCGTTTAACCAACAGGCTTTCAATGTGCTGACCTCCAGCAAGCTGCTGGATGCCATGGACCTGGAGAAGGAGTCGCCCAAGATCCGCGAACGTTATGGCAAGGGCGACCCGAAAAACTACGGCGATGGCGCGCCGCTGAACCTGGAGCATTTCCTGATGGCTCGCCGTCTCGTCGAGGCAGGCGCAAGGGTGGTGACTCTGAACTTTGGCCGCTGGGATTTCCATGACCGCAATTACCCGCAGTTGCTACGGCACCTGCCCTTGTTTGATCAGGGCATGAGTGCGCTGGTGCAGGACCTGCATGACCGCGGTCTGGACAAGGATGTGGCCGTGGTGGCCTGGGGCGAGTTTGGCCGCACGCCAACGGTCAATGCCCAGGGCGGTCGCGACCACTGGCCGCGTGTGGGCGGTGCGATGCTGGCAGGCGGCGGATTCAAGACCGGCCAGGTGATCGGCGCGACAGACCGTCTGGGTGGTGAGCCGACGGAGCGCGGAGTCCACTTCGGCGAGGTGTTCGCCACGCTGTATCAGTTCATGGGCATTGATCCGCACAAGAATACCCTGGATGATCTTTCGGGCCGTCCTCAGTATCTGGTGGATGGCTGGCAGGCGATGCCTGAACTGGTGTAGAGACAAATCAGCAAGAGTCTGAGGAAGATATGCGTATCAATGCGCATGTCGTCACTGCATCCAACGCGCAGGCACACACGCCGGGAGGTGATCCAGGCGGGGGCAGTCGGCCTCCTGGGGCTGGGGATGAATCATCTGTCCGCGCTTCAATCGCTGGCGGCTCCGGCCAAGCTTCCACGGGCCAAGTCAGTGATCTACATCTTCCTTTCAGGAGGACTGGCCCAGCATGAAAGCTTTGACCTGAAGCCGGATGCGCCAATGGAGATTCGCGGGGAGTTCAAACCCATCCGCACCCGCACGCCGGGCCTGCACATCTGCGAGCACCTGCCCCGGCTGGCGAAGATCTCCGACAAGTGGTCGCTGGTGCGTTCGCTGACGCATGGCAGCAACGACCACTCGTTCAGCCACCATGTCATGCTGACGGGGCGGAACGAGCTGCCGGTGGGCATTGACCGGACGAAGCCTCAGAAGTCCGACCACCCGAGCATGGCCGCGCTGGCGACGGCGCTGCTGCCACGGACGAACAACCTGCCTCCGGCGATCGTGCTGCCGGACAAGCTGATCCATCGCACGGGCAGTGTGCTGCCCGGCCAGTTTGGAGCCACGCTGGGGGCCAAGCATGACCCGTGGTTTTTGGAGATGTCACCTTATCATCCCAAGCACTATGGGGCCTTCCCGCAGTATCTGTTTCATCATGAGCGCGGGTTTGAAGTGGATGAGAGCCTGCGTTTCCAGGCGCCGCATCTGTCTTTGCCGCAAGGCCTCAGCCTGGACCGTGTGATGGACCGCGTCTCCCTGCGCAATGCACTGGAGCAGCAGACGGATGACCTGACAGCCATCGCCGGGGATGTGTCCTTTGATGCCACCCGGCAGGCGGCCGTCTCGTTGTTAGGCAACAAGAAGGTGCATGAGGCCTTCAGCCTGGACAAGGTGGACCCAAAGTGGCTGGACCGCTATGGTCGTCACAGCTTTGGCTGGAGCCTGCTGATGGCGCGCCGTCTGGTGGAAAGCGGCGTGCGGATGGTGCAGGTGAATCTGGGGAACAATGAGACCTGGGACACGCATCAGTCGGCCTTTCCTAATTTGAAGAACCTTTTGTTACCGCCGATGGATCAGGCGGTGAGCGCCCTGATCGAGGACCTGGATGCCAACGGGCTTCTGGATGAGACGATGGTGGTGGTGGGAAGCGAGTTTGGCCGTACGCCGAAGATTTCAAAACTGAGCGCCACGGCCCTCCCTGGGCGGGATCACTGGGGAAGTGTACAGAGCCTGCTGATCGCTGGCGGCGGCGTGAAAGGGGGCCGTGTGATCGGATCCAGCGACAAGATTGGTGGTTATCCTGACAGTGATCCGCAGACACCGGAAAATCTGGCCGCCACGATCTATGAGGCGCTGGGGCTGCCGCGTGAGCAAATGTGGCATGATTTCACCGGCAGGCCGCACACGCTTTATATGGGAAGCCCCATCGCCGGGCTGATCTGAGGCGGGTCGTTGATATAAAGGGCCTGCAGGTGGCCGTATTGTTTTGGGTTCGAAATAACACCGCGCACATGTTCCTCATCCAAGACTCCTCATTCTACCACGATGGCATCGGCACGAGCCGAGCTGAGGACCGTGGGCAGGCAGTCAAGTCGCGGACGAGCTTGTCTCTCACGCACCTGTTTTTTTGCCTGATGCTAGGACTTGGTGCGACGGCTTCTGGACTGGCCGCCGAGGCACCACGCAAGCTGAATTTCGCCAACGACATCATGCCCATCCTGACCAAGGGTGGCTGTAATTCCGGCGGCTGCCATGGCAAGGCCAGCGGACAGAACGGCTTCAAACTTTCACTGCTGGGCTTTGAGCCGCAGGAGGACTATGAGCACATTGTGAAGGAGGCGCGGGGTCGGCGTCTGTTTCCTGCTGCGCCCGAACAGAGCCTGCTGCTGACCAAGGGAACGGCACAGCTGCCCCATGGCGGCGGCAAGAAGCTGGATCCCAAATCGGAAGACTACCAGGACCTGGTGCGCTGGATCCGCGAAGGCATGCCGTATGGCAAGGACACAGATCCGAAGATGGCCCACATCCGTGTGGAACCGGCGGTGCTGACGATGCCGCTGAAAGGCAGCCAGCAGCTCAAAGTCACCGCTCACTATACCGATGGTTCGACCCGCGATGTGACGAAGCGTGCGCTTTATGAGCCGAACGAAAAGGCCATGGCCGAGACGAGCGAGACTGGCAAGGTCACGCTCTTTGACCTGCCGGGTGATGTGGCGGTGATGGTGCGTTATCAGGGCAAGGTGACGACCTTCCGAGCCACGATTCCGCTGGGAGCTCTGGTGGAAAAACTGCCGCCGGTGCGCAACTACATTGATGATCTGGTGATCGCCAAACTGAAGACCATCGGCATGCCTCCATCGGAGGTGTGTGACGATGCCACCTTCCTGCGCCGTGCCACCCTGGACATCACCGGAAGACTGCCGACGCCGGAGGAGATGAAGGACTTCCTGGCCTCAAAAGACAGCAACAAACGTGCGCTGCGCGTGAATGAGCTGACGGACAGTCCTGAGTATGCGGAATACTTTGCCAACAAGTGGAGCGCCCTGCTGCGCAATCAGCGCACGCAACCGGGCTATGCACGCGGCAGCTATCTGTTCTGGTCGTGGATCCGTGACAGCCTCGCGGATAACAAACCGTTCGACCAAATGGCGCGTGAGGTGGTGACGGCCTCCGGCAGTCTGGACCAGCATCCGCCCGTGGCCTGGTATCGGCAAGTGAAGGAGCCGAAACAGCAGATGGAGGATGTGGCACAACTCTTCCTGGGCACGCGCATGCAGTGTGCGCAGTGCCATCATCACCCCTTCGAAAAATGGAGCCAGCAGGACTACTATGGGTTCGCGGCGTTCTTTGCCAATGTCAGCCGCAAGGCAGCAGGGGCGAAGGATGAGGAACTGGTCTTCAGCAAGCGCGGCACGGCCCAGATGACGAACCTGCGCACCAAGCAGCCTGTGGCACCTACAAGCCTGGGGGGCGAGGCGATGAAGCTGAGGCCGGAGCAGGATCCGCGTCTGGCCCTGGCCGACTGGATGAGCCGTGAGGACAATCCCTTCTTTGCCCACACGCTGGTGAACCGTTACTGGAAGCATTTCTTCAATCGCGGCCTGGTGGAGCCTGAGGATGACATGCGTGAAACGAATCCGCCGGTGAACCCAGAGCTGCTGAATGCCCTGGCGGCCGACTTTGTGAAGAGCGGCTACGACTTGAAACAACTGGTGCGGACGATCACCAACTCCTCCACCTACCAGCTCAGTGCGCAGCCTAACCAGTGGAATGCCAAAGATCGTCAGAGCTTCAGCCGCTATTACCCCAAACGCCTGAATGCCGAAGTGCTGTATGATGCGGTGAACAATCTGCTGGAAAACGAAAGCAAGTTTGCCGGGCAGGCCCCTGGTACACGGGCGGTGGCGCTGCCGGACAACAGCTACAATCAAAGCACGTATTTCCTCACGGTGTTTGGGCGGCCGGATTCATCGAGCGCCTGTGAATGCGAACGCACGCAGGAGGCGAGCCTAGCGCAGAGCCTGCACCTGCTGAACGCGGCGGACATCCAGACCCAGCTTGCCCGAGGTGATGGCCGGGCTGACCGGATGGCCAAAGATGCCCGGCCGGATGATGACAAGATCACGGATGTCTATCACCTGGCGCTCAGCCGGGAGCCGACAGCGAAAGAGCTGCAACTGGCCCAATCTCATCTGGCTAAAAAGCTGGCGGGGAAAAAGGACCAGGAGGCTCTGAACAGCCGCAAGGAAGCCTTCGAGGACATTCTATGGGCCCTGATGAATACGAAAGAGTTTCTGTTTAACCATTAAGCCGATGCGTTTTCCAAGACCGACGATGATGCATCGTCATGCCTTTGCCATCACGGCGCTGTTCCTGTGCCCGGCGATGGATATACTTGCCCAGGCCACTTTTCCCACGCCGGTGCTTACCTCCCTGGCTCCCTTGGGTGGCAAGCCTGGAAGCAAGGTGGAGATGCAGTTTAAAGGGACCGATCTCGACGGGGCCAAGACGCTTCTGCTCAGCAGTTTGAGAAAGGCGTATTCGCGCAGTCTCGCGCTGGAAGTACAGGCGGGAAAGAAGGGCGTGCTGGCCGTTCAACTGCCGGATGATCTGCCCCACGATCTTTATGATGCGCGGCTGGAAGGGCGCTATGGGGTATCCAACCCGCATGTTTTTCAGGTGAGCAGCCTCGCCGTCATGGAGTCTCCCGGTACAAATGTCAAAGCGGCGACGGCATTCAAAGTACCGCTGGATTCGGCCATTCAGGGCGTCTTCAAAGGCGGCGTGCCGCATTGGTTTGCCTTCGATGCCAAAAAGGGGCAGCGGGTGCTGGCGGTCTTTGTCGGGACTGCTTTCAATTCACGGGTGTCCTTGGTCGGGACCGTGATGGATGGAGCAGGCCGTGAGGTGGCCAGGATGCGCGACGGTTTACTGGACTTTGCCGTGCAGGCGGACGGCGTGTTCAAACTGCGGGTGAATGATCTGATGTATGGCAGCGGGGATGAATTTGGCTATCGGCTCAGCCTAACCACAGGTGCGGTGGTGTGGGGTGTCGCCGGGGACATGGTTTATGGATGGAATCTGCCTAGCGGCAAGGTGCTGGAGGGACTGAAGGTAAGCCAGGGCCAACCTCTTGAGCGGCTTCAAGCCGAAGCTTCGCTGGGGGCTCGGCTCATGGCTGACAGCCCGTTTCATCCCTATCTGCTAGGGAAAGAAACGGAGTCACCCGAAGTGCAGGCCGGCGTGACGGCGGTTCAGGTGGGTGAAGAATTCAGCGGCTGGTTTCCAGCAAAGGGGACGGCGCGTGTGTTTGATCTGGCCTTCAAAGCCGGGGACCGTTTCACCATCGAGGTCGTCTCCCAGCAATCCGGCTTGCCGACAGACCCGATCCTGGCCATCGAATCTGTGAAAAAGGATGCGGCAGGTAAAGAGACCCTGACCTTGCAGGCGGATGTCAATGACCCGGCTGCCAGCCTGCCTGCACCTGGGGTAAGGATGATGAGGCTGGATCCATTGTATGCGTATGAGGCCAAGGCCGATGGTCTGTTTCGCCTTTCATTGAGCGATCCTTTGAACGCGGCGAATGGGAGGCGTTATCCTTATCGCCTGTGCATTTCCAAGGCAGGGGACAACAGGCTGGACCATGCCATCGCCCTTCATCCCACGCTGCCTCCTGCGGCGGCTGTTGGCCCTTATGAAATGGCGAGCGCCAATGTCTGGCGGCAAGGCATGACGGCGCTGGAGGTGTTTGTCCCAGGTCGCACGGCGCAGAGTGAGGCCACGGAGCTGACGGTCTCCCAAGTGCCTGCGGGAGTGACGTGTTTAGGCGGATTTGTGGGCCAGGGGCAGTCGCTGGGTTACATTGGTTTTCGCGCTTCGGGAGATGCCCCGACGGGGGCGGCTGTCTTGGGCGGGCTGAAGCACACGGCCTTCCTGAGCTGGGCGGTGAAGGATACGGGACGTGAGGTCATGCACACACGCATCGCCGGGGCACCCGCGCTGGGAGTGGTGGCGGAGCAGGCACCAGTGCTCATTGAATCTGCGACAGCCGGAGTGCAAGAAGTGGCTGCCGATGGCAAGCTGGAGCTCGCTTTCAAAGCCGTGCGGCATGGCTCATTCACCGATGCGCTGAAACTGAAAGTCCTGGGGCTGGTGGATGTGGCCAAGGCACCGGAGCTGGCCCTTCCCGCCAAAGCCAACGAGGGCAAGCTGACACTGGATGTGAAGGCCCTGAAGCTGACACCTGGGGAGTATGGTTTCATTCTCCAAGGACCGGCCAAGATGCCGTTCCGTCGGGAAGCTGCGGCGCTGGTCGGCGCAGATGCTGCTGCCAAAAAAGCGGCCCAGGTGCAGTCAGAGGCGAAGAAGGAACTGGAGGCTGCCAAGGCTGCTCAGAAGGCCATCAAGCCTGAGGACAAAGCAGGGCAGGCCGCCGCCCAGGCCAAGGCCGATGCAGCGGCCAAGAGGCTGGCCCAGGCCGATCAAATGAAGGTGACGGCAGAGAAGGCCGCGAAAGATCTCGCTGCGAAAAATCCCGCCAAGGACACGACCTTCATCGTGTATTCCAACCCGATCCGCATCCGAGTGAAGGAGCCCGCCAAGAAATGAAGCATGTCCTGTTTTGTCTTACTTTTTGTTGGGCCTGCGGACCTCTGATCCAGGGTGCGACCATCAACTTTGAAAAGCAGCTCTGGCCTGTACTCAAGGACAATTGCCTGGCCTGTCACAACAAGACCACAACCAAAGGGGAACTGAACATGGAGACCCCTGCGCTGATGATCCAGGGCGGGGAAAATGGCAAGGGCATCGAGGCTGGGCAGGGGGAGAAGAGCCTGATTTATCAAGCTGCTGCCGGTGAATGGGATTCGGAGATGCCACCGAAGAACAACAAGGTGGGGGCGGTGAAGCTGACCTCAGGAGAGCTGGCCCTGCTGAAGCAATGGATTGATGAAGGGGCGCTTTACTCGGCCCGGCGGGAAAAGGTGATTGCCTGGGAGCCGCTGCCTGAGAGCTACCGGCCCATCTATGCCTCCGCCATCACGGCGGACGGGCGTTATGCGGCGGCGGCACGCGGCAATCAGGTGACGCTGTATCATCTGCCGACGGGCACGGCCATGATGCGCCTGACGGATGAGGCATTACTGAAATCCGGCCTGTATCAAAAGCCGGGAGTGGCCCATCGTGACATTGTGCCTTCGATGGCCTTCAGCCCGGATGGAAATCGCCTGGCGACTGGCAGCTTCCGAGAGGTGAAGATCTGGTGGCGTGAAGAGGCAAAGCCGAAGTCAGTGAGTGCTCCGGCAGCTCCAGCGGAAACGAAATTCAGTTTGGCCAGTACCGTCGCAGATACGGTGACTCTGATGGACAGGCCGACAGGCCAAAAGCTGCGTGACTTTAAGCATGGTGCAGCCGTTTCAGCCTTTGTGCTCAGTGCGGACAACCAGCGTCTGGCGACAGCCGGGGCGGATCACCAGGTCAAGATTTGGGAGGTGGCCACAGGCAAGCTGCTGCTGGGCATTCAGGGGGATCTGGCTTCTGCGGTGACCCTGATGGAAAAGACGGATGCCATCGCCAAAGCGACGTCTGAAGCTGCTTGGCAAACTTCGGCGATTGCCAAGGCTGAAAAGGACGGAGTTGATCTCGCCGCCCGACTGAAGAAGGCCAAGGAGCTGGCGGATGCTGCCCGAAAAGAACGGGAAGACAAAGCCAAGGCGGTCAAACCGAAACAGGATGCGAAGGCGGTGGCAGACAAGGCGCGGGCCGAAACGGAAAGCCTGCTGGCCAAGGTTCCCGAAGGAAAGCCAGACGCGGCCTTGATCCAGAAAAACAAGGAGGCCGGAGCCAAGGCTGAGACGGCGGCCGCACAACTGGCAGAAGCGCAGGAGGCGCTGATGCGGACCGAGGCAGGAATCAAAGATGCGGAGGCAGAAATCAAGCTGGTGACGGCAGCGATGGCCCAGTCCTCTGAGGCTGTGACCGCGGCCAAGCTGGCACTGGAAACCGCAAAGAAGGAAACGGCTGCCACCACGGCGGCGAAGAACGAAGCCACCAAGGCGCAAGCCGGTGCCATCCCGCCCCTGACATCCCTTTGTTTTTCACCGGATAGCCTGCAGGTCGCGGGGCTGGATGCTGGGGGGCGGCAGGTGCGCGTCTGGTCCACCCAGACAGGCGGGCCGGTGAGCCAGCAAACGGTGACTGAAGTCGGGCAGCCAAAAACGATATCCTGGCCAACGCCAGCCGGATGGGTGATCACAGGGGACAAAGCCAGTCTGCTGCATGCCAATGAGGCGCAGGCAGCCTGGAAGCTGGAGCGCACGCTGGGCAGCGGCGATGACAAATCTGCCATCACGGACCGGGTGAATGCCCTGGCCTTTTCAGCCGATAGCAAAACGCTGGCGATTGGCAGTGGCGAACCCTCGCGCAGTGGCGACATCCTCCTTTGGGCATTGGATAAAAACCAGGTGGTAGCCAACTTCACGGAACGGCATCTGGACAGCGTGTTATGCCTGGATTTTTCTCCCGATGGAAAGTTGCTGGCCTCCGGCGGGGCCGACAAGGTGGCTCGCATCACCGATCTGGCGACAGGCAAGGTGGTGAAGGTTTTTGAAGGCCATACGCATCATGTGTTAGGCCTGTCCTGGCGTTACGACGGCCGGATGCTGGCCACCGCCGGGGCGGACAATGTGGTCAAAATTTGGGACTGGACCGTGGGGGACCGACGCAAGAATGTGGACGGCTGGGACAAGGAGATCACGGCCATTGGTTACCTGGGCAGCAGCGATGTCATGGCGACGACTTCGGGGGATGGCAAGGTGAGGCTGATCAACAGTGCCGGGGCCGAGGTGAAGTCTCTTCCCGGTGTGAAGGACTTCATGAATGCGCTGGCCTCAAGCCGGACGGGCGACTGGCTGGTGGCGGGCGGTGAGGAAGGCGTGTTGCACGTGTGGAATGTGGCTTCGGGAAAAGAAGTGAGCCGCTTCAACACGGAGCGCTGAAGGGTTTCAGTTTCCGCAGGCGGATCAGACCAGGCGCATCTTTTTGCGCAGCAGCCACTCGATGCTCAGGAGCACGATCACCGCCCCGAACCACCACCAGCTAGACCAGAGGATGGTTTCGGCAATGGTGGTCTGCTTTCGGTCAATGGACTGGAGGAGATTGGGCAGTTCCGTGGCGGCCTGTTCTTCACGCAGGAAACGGCCTCCGGAAGCCGTGGCCATGGCTTCCAGAAGAGGGCGGTTCATGGTCAGGGTAGCCCATTCGGGATTGCCCGCATCCGCGACGCGAAGGGACAGCCGAAGGTTGCTGCGCGTGGCGGCCGGGCTTTCCGCGACAGCGATCTCGTAGGCACCTGCCTTCAGCGGCGGTGTGAGGGTGCGGTAGATGCCAAAGTGGGTGGGGTCGGGCTCCAGTTGCAGGGTGGCCACCTCCTTGCCATCCAGCAGCAGGAAGGCCCGGGGCTCGGCATTGCTGACGAGGTCTCCGGCCGCATTGCGGATGCGCACGCGGAGCTCGGACTGTTCTCCCGGGGTGTAACGCAGCCTGTCTGTGCCAATGGAGATCTGCTTGTCCTCGGCCTGGAAGGGCGGCGCGGCGATCCAAGCGGCGAGCTGCATCCACAGGCGCTGATGGTAGAGGTCCCCCACCTGATAGCGCCAGCGCCAAAGATCATCGGTACCGAGATAAAGCACCGCGCCTGCGCCCACCGGACGGAAGACGGCGGCGGGACTGCCCGCCTTGGCACCGTGAGCGGTGCCTGTCTGGAAATAGGCCAGGGTGGTGGCTCCAGGCTGCGCCTGTACACTGGAGGCCCAGCGCATGTCCGGCAGGGTGGGCCAGAGGCTGCTGTTGGCGCTTGGGCTGTCACTCAGGCGGAGGGCCGATTCGCGTTCTCCCTCGGAGCTGAGGCTCCAGACGATCTTTTGGTTAGGTGGGGCGGCCGTGGCGGCCCAGCTCACCGGCAGCAGGGAGGAGGTTTTGTCCTGGGCCCACTGCTTCAGATGACCCCGCACACCATCAATGAGGATGAGGCCGCCTCCGCGCTTTTCGACGAACTCGAGCAGCCAGTCCGTCTGGGCCGGGCTGAAGCGCGATGGTGGCACGTCCCCGAGCAGCACTAGGTCGTAGCTGAGCAGATCTTCCCGCGTTTTGGGGAAGTCCTTTTGCAGGGCCCCCTCCTGGGCTTTCTCGGCATAGTCATCCAGCAGCAGCCTGACCTCCCAGCGGTCATCGCGGTCGAAGTGGTTGTGGATGTAGCGGGTTTCCCAACGCGGGCGGCCATCGAGGATGAGCACCTTGCGTTTCCGGCTCAGCAGATGCAAGGCCACCTCGCGGGTGTTGTTGGCGCGTGTTTTTTCAATGCCGGACCGCTCGCCCTGAACGGCCACTTGCACTTGCAAAAGGCGCAGGGTTTTGTCGCGCTCAGCCGCTGCAGCCTCGGGCAGTTGTTTGACCGGAAAGGTGAAGTCAAAGCGGCGTTCGCCTTTGCCCTCCGCCGTGAAGTTTTGCTCCCACATCGTTTTCCCACCGCTGGAAATTCGCACCTGGGCGGGGGTGCCGGAGGGCAAGGAATCACTGACCATCACCCGGCCCTGCAGATTCTCCTCGGTGAAAACGGACTCCGCCGTGAGGACATTCAGCACGCTGAGATCGGGCGGCGGAATCTCGCTGCCAAAACCGATGGTGAAGACGGGGGTGCCTGCCTGCTTCATGGTGGCGGCAAACTCCTCCGGGGAACCGGCGGCATTGTGCTGGCCATCGGTGAGCACAACGAGTGCAGTGCCGGGAGTGGCCGGGCCGAGGGCCTCGCGCAGGGTGCTGTCGAGATTGGTGATCGGCACATCGGCCTGGAGGTCGAACTCCGAAGGCATGTCACCGGAGGTATCCTTGCCCTTTTGCCTGTGCCACCACAGGCGCTGGGTCTGCTGGCCGCGCAGGAGCACCAGCTCCACGTCCTGGGTCTCGGTCAGTTTTTTCAGCAGCGGGGTGGTGCCGCTGAGCAGCATCTTTTCCGCTCGGGTGAGCCGAGAATCGCTGGAGCGGGGAGCATCCTGTCCCGGTGCGGACGGACGTTCATCTTCCAGTTTCATGCTGGCGGAGGTATCGACGGCGAGGACGACCCGGCCCAGTTGACGCTGGGTGGTCTCGCGCCGCAGCACCGGCCCCGAAAGGGCGAGGACCAAAATGAAGACAGCCAAGGAACGGAGCGCTGCTGGCAGCCATGCGGCGGCCCCAGCCAGACGCCGGGATTCACGGCGGTAGAGAAACCACATGGCCGCAGCCAGAACGAAGGCCAGCCCCCAGACCGCCAGGGCAGGGTAGTCCCCGGTAAAGCGGAGGGTGGTTTCGGTGGTGGGATTCACTGCGGGGTCAAAAAACGTTCGGACTCGGAAAGGGGCTGTTCACCGCCTCACTGTCGCCTCGCCCTTAAACTCACAAAGTCAAAAGGGCATCAAAGAACAGCGGCAAAACCCAAAACCTAGCGAGAAAAACACGGGAAGTTTTTGTCCATGGTCCCCTGGGGCGTGTTGGCGTGGGTCCGACGGCCTTTTTTGTGCCACGCGGACCCTCAGCTCCAGGTTGCGCAGCGGCAGTTTCGCGCCCATCATCGCGGCCCCCTTTGGCCCTTTGCCGTTTCTTTTCCCATGCTCGCACAACTCGACTCCCTCAAAACCGAAGCCCTCGCCGCGCTCGATACCCTGTCTGATGAAGCTGCGCTGGAGGCCTTCCGCATTGATTACCTGGGCAAAAAAGGCCAGTTGACCGCCCTCAGCGCGGGCATGCGCGATGTGGCCCCCGACCTGAAAAAGGAAGTGGGTGCCAAGCTGAACGAAGTGCGCGAAGCGATCACCAGCGGTCTCACCACGCGCCAGGAGGCCCTGCAAGCGGCCAAGGATGCCGCCTCTGTGGCAGGCATTGATCTCAGCCTCCCAGGCCGCCCTGGCGCCGGAGTGGGCACGCTGCACCCGCTGACCCAGATCCGCGACCTTGCCGTGCGCACTTTGCGCCGGGTCGGCTTCACCCTGGCGGATGGCCCGGAGATCGAGACCGAGTGGCATTGCTTCGATGCGCTGAACACCCCGGCGGACCACCCGGCCCGCAATGAGAGCGACACCTTCTATCTTCCAGATGGCCGCCTGCTGCGCACCCACACCTCCAGCGTGCAGATCCGCACCATGGAAACCGTGAAAGCCCTGCCGGTGCGCATCATCGCTCCCGGGGCTGCCTATCGCCGCGATGAAATCGACGCCACGCACCTGAGCGTCTTCAACCAGATCGAAGCCCTCTATGTGGACAAGGACGTAAGCTTGGCCGACCTCAAAGGCACGCTGGAGTTCTTCTTTCGCGAAGTCTTCGGCCCGAAAACGGTCGTCCGTTTCCGCCCGCATTTCTTCCCGTTCACGGAGCCCAGCTTCGAGATTGACGTGAAGCTGGAAGCCAAGGGCAAGGAAGCCCGCTGGATCGAGATCGCCGGTTGCGGCATGGTGGACCCAGCCGTGTTTGCCGAAGTCAGCAAGAAGCGTGGCGATGACCTCTTCGATCCCGAAAAAGTCACCGGCTTTGCCTTTGGCATGGGCCTCGACCGCCTCGCGATGATCCTCCACGGTATCTCCGACATCCGTCACCTCATCGAAAACGACGCCCGCTTTTTGCAGCAGTTTTAAAGGTTGCGGCGGTCCTTCTTCCCTCAAATTTCCACTTTCCCTTCCATGCAAGTTTCCCTCTCCTGGCTCAGCACCCATCTTGATCTCAGCGCTTACTCCACGGCCCAGCTTTCGGACCTCTTGACCTTTGCGGGCATTGAGGTGGAAGGCATTGAGGAAACCGGGGTGGCTTCCGACAAGGTGGTGGTGGCGCAGATTGACTCCTTTGTGCAGCATCCGAATGCGGACAAGCTGAGCGTCTGCCAGGTGGATGATGGCTCCGGCACCCTGCGCCAGATTGTCTGCGGGGCGAAGAACTTCAAAGCCGGGGACAAGGTGCCCCTGGCGCTTCCGGGCGCGGTGCTTCCAGGTGGCTTCACCATCAAGGAAGGTAAGCTTCGCGATGTCATCTCCAACGGCATGATGTGCAGCGGCAAGGAAATCGGCCTGGGTGAAGACACGGGCGGGTTGCTGATCTTGGACGCCTCGCTGCCGGTCGGAAAACCGCTCAAGGAAGTCATCGCTTCAGACACGGTTTTCGATCTGGAAATCACCCCGAACCGTTCCGATCTTCTTAGCCATCTGGGCCTCGCCCGTGAGCTGTCCGCGCTGACTGGCCTTCCTTTGAAGAGCGCGCGCGATCATGTTGCCGCTACGTCCCAGTCGCGCCCTGCGCAAGATTCTGAAGTCGCGCTGCAGGCCACCGATGGCTGCCCGTATTACACGGCGCGTGTCATCAAAGGCATCAAGGTGGCGCCGAGTCCGGACTGGCTCAAAGCCCGCCTGGAGAGCATCGGCCTGCGTCCGATCAACAACATCGTGGACATCACCAACTATGTCCTCATGGAAATGGGCCAGCCTTTGCATGCCTTTGACCTCGACAAACTCAATGGCGGCATCGTCGTGCGTCGTGCGGCCGAAGGTGAAAAAATCCTCGCTCTCGATGGAACGGAGCCAGCGCTGCTTCCAGAAGACCTCGTCATTGCCGACAGCCAGCGTCCGGTCGCCATTGCAGGCGTCATGGGCGGTGAAGAAACCGGCGTCACCGACGGCACGGTGAACATGCTGCTGGAGAGCGCCTACTTCACGCCTTCCGGCATCCGCCGTACCTCGCGTCGTCTCGGCATCCATTCGGATTCCAGCTACCGTTTTGAGCGCGGCTGCGATCCGCAGCAGGTCCAGGGGGCCTCGGATCTGGCGGTGAAGCTCATTCTCGAAATCGCCGGTGGCAAGGTGGAGGAAATCCTGGCCGCCGCCGGTGCCGCACCGGTCCTCCTGCAGGATGTCACGCTGGATGAAGGGCGTGCGCATCGTTTGTTAGGCATCCCGGACCTCAGCACGGAGGAAGCCCACGGCATCCTCACCAAGCTGGGGCTGAACAAGACAGGCGGCGATGCTGAAAAGACCGTCTGGTCCATCCCCAGCTACCGCCTGGATCTCGTCCGCAGTGTGGACCTTGTTGAAGAGGTGGCCCGTGTCGTCGGCCTGGACCGCGTGCCTTCGCGCTTCACGGCGGTGATGGCCAGCGGCGATGCAACAGACCGCCAGTATGACCACGTCATGCAGCTTCGTCAGGCTTTGGCCAACCGTGGTTTCAACGAGGCCCAGACCCTGCGCCTCGTCTCCACCGCACAGATCAGCGACAGCCTGGGCAGTGCCAATCCGGCCGCAGTCAGCGTGGCCCTGAAGAATCCCCTCAGCGAGGACCTCACCACCCTGCGTCCTAGCCTCATCCCTGGCCTTCTGGCCACGGCGGCGCTGAATAACCGCCAGGGTTTGCAGCGCCTGCGGTTCTTTGAATCCGGCCGCGTTTTTCTGAAGCTGCCCAATGGCCAGACCCGTGAGGAAGACCGCCTCGCCATCCTGCTCAGTGGTCCGGTAGCCACCAGTTCCTGGCATGGCCGCGAGCCTCAGGCTGCGGATGTCTTTGATCTTCGTGGAGTCGTCGAGTCCCTGCCGGGCGTCACGGCGCTGGACATCAAGCCCTTGGCTGACAACGGCACCTTCCTCCTGCACAGCGAACTGAAGGCTGGCAATCGTGTGCTCGGCTGGATCGCTCAGTTGCACCCGGCTCGCGCCCGCCAGCTGGATGCACGCCATCCGGTGTACGTGGTCGAGCTCCTTCTCAGCGCCCTGCGCCAGGGCAGCAGCGGTCCGGCCAAGTTTGAGGAACTGCCCCGTTACCCGGCCGTCACCCGCGATGTCGCTTTCGAGCTTCCGGCGGATCTGGCCAACACCAAAGTGAACGCCTTCTTCACGGGCCTCAAAGAGCCCCTGATGGTCAAGGCCGACCTCTTCGATGTCTTCCTGGACCCAAGTGGCACCAAGCTGCCAGCCGACCGCAAATCCGTGGCCTGGACGCTGACCTACCGCTCCGGGGAAAAGACCCTGGAAACGGCCGAGGTGGATGCCGTCCACGCACGCATTCTGGCCTCGCTCGAGAAGGCGCTGCCAGCGACGATTCGCCGCTAAGCCTGTGTTTAACAGCCGATGGCCTTCTTTAAAAGAGGCCATCGGCTGGTCATTCACAGTTACTTTTTCTCGGCCAGGATCTTCGCTGCTTCCTCTTTGCCGATTTCACGCACGAAGAGATTTCTCCAGCGGATCTCACCGCCGTGAGTCTGCAGCATGAGGGGGCCTGTGGCAGGCAGAGGCTGAGTTTTGTCCCAGAAGTTTTCCATCTTGGCGCCATCCACCACCAGCTTGTCGTTCAGCCAGATCCAGGTGATGTCACCGATCTGGCGGATGCGGAAGCTGTTCCACTCGCCAAAAGGTTTGTCCGCCAACACCAGCGGGTCGCGGCCCGGTGTTTTGGGCGTGTTGTTAAACAGGCCGCCTGAGCCCAGCTTGGGATGGCGATCCGGCTTTTTGGCATCGTCAGGCTGGTTGATGTCCCAGATCTGCACCTGGGGATTGCCGCGCAGGTAGATACCACTGTCGGCCTTGGCCACCGTTTTGTACTCGATGAGGAACTCCATGTCCCCAAAGGCCGCATCCGTGGTGGCGTAGGGGCCGGTGCCGATGTTGACGAGCTCGCCGTTTTCCACCCGCCAGTGCTGGGCGAATTCCTCGCGCATCTTTTTCAGGGCGGCGTCTTTTTTCTCTCCGCTCAGTTTCACCACCGAGTGGGGGTTCAGCCCGTGCCAGCCAGTGAGGTCTTTGCCATTGAAGATGGCCTTAAACCCGGGCGGCGGCGGCGGCTCGTTGGCGGAAAGGGGCAGGGTGGCGAGCGCCAAAAAGGCGGTGAGGAGAGAGAAAGGCGGGCATTTCATAAAGGATCGTAGGGGGGTAACGAAGCCCAGGCGGGCCATTATGCGCTCAGGAGTGGCCTCCATTCAGCTTTTTGTGTCCGTCAGAAGTTGTGCCGTTTGGTTGCACACGTGGAGAGGACGCGCTAGATAACAGGCCCTTCATGTCCGACCCCACCAACCGCATTGATCGTCATTTCGCCGGGCTCCGCGCCTCCGGCAAGCGCGCCTTTGTCGCCTACATCTGCGCCGGTGACCCGACCCTGGATGCCACCATTGACGTTGTTTTGGCCCTGGAAAAGGCGGGGGTGGATATCGTCGAGCTTGGCGTGCCCTTCTCAGATCCCCTCGCCGATGGCGTGGTGAACCAGATGGCGGCTGACCGCGCCCTGAAGGCCGGCGCCACCTTTCCGAAGGTGCTGGAAATGATCCGCACCCTGCGGACGAAGTCCCAGATCCCCCTGGTCCTCTTCACCTACCTGAATCCCATCTACACTTATGGTTATGAACGCTTCCATACGGATGCGGTTGCTGCTGGTGTGGATGGTGTGCTGGTGCTGGATCTCCCGCCTGAGGAGGCACTGCAGAATGCTGAACTGAAGCCCGCCCCGGAGCTGGCCCACATTCAGCTCATCGCCCCCACATCCCCGCCCGAGCGCATCGAACTCATCGCCAAGAATGCGGAAGGTTTTGTCTATTATGTCTCCCGTCTGGGCGTCACCGGGGCGCAGGTGGAAATCGCCACGGGCATCGCCGAGCAGGTGGCCGTGATCAAACAGTCCACCGAAGTCCCCGTTTGTGTCGGGTTCGGAGTGTCCAATCCTGAGCAGGCCGCCACCGTCGCCAGCATGGCCGATGGCGTCGTTGTGGGCAGTGCCATCGTAAAGCTCATTGAAAAGAACGGCGCTGCGTCTGATCTCGCTGCCCAGGTGGAAGCCTTTGTGAAGCCTCTGGTCGCCGCCGTTAAAGCCCTTCCTTGATTCCTTTCGCACAGCCACTCCCCACCTTTGACCGTTGACGTTTGACCTCCTCACGGTCCCTCTCTCCCTCTCCTCCCATGACCCTTAACTTCTGGAAAATGAACGGTGCCGGCAATGACTTCGTCATGCTGGACAATCGCGACCTCTCCCTGGCTCTCTCCACGGAGCAAATCGCCCAGCTTTGCGATCGCCATCGCGGCATCGGTGCGGATGGTCTCCTCTGCGTGGAGCCTGCGGCCGATGGCGGCGATTTCAAAATGCGCTATTACAATGCCGATGGCGGCGAGGCGGAAATGTGCGGCAATGGTGCCCGCTGTTTTGGCCGCTTCGTCAATCGTCTGCATGACGACAAGCTGGTGAAGATCCGTTTTGAAACGCTGGCCGGCATGATCTCCGCCGAGTTTGAAGACGGCCAGGTTCGCATCAACATGAGCGCTCCTCACAGCCTGAAGCTCTCCACCGACTTGCCTGTCGCCGGAGAGACTCTCACAGTCCACAGTGTCAACACGGGCGTGCCTCATGCCGTCGTGTTTGTCGAGGATCTGGAAAATGTGCCCGTCCGTGAATGGGGCGCCGGTCTGCGCTACCACGAGGCCTACAAGCCCAAAGGCACCAATGCCAATTTCGCCAAGGTGCTGGCTCCGGGCAGCATCTCCATCCGCACCTATGAGCGCGGCGTGGAAGATGAAACCCTGGCCTGCGGCACCGGCATGGTCGCCTGCGCCCTGCTTCACCACGAACTCACCGGCGCACCCAGCCCCGTGACCGTTCTGGTCAAGGGTGGCGACACACTGCACGTCGGCTTCACCGAAACCGCTCCCCACGAGTACACCGACGTCACGCTTTTCGGCCCGGCGGATTTCGTTTTCCAAGGCACCGTTGCTCTCTAAAATATTTTCATCCCCACCCTCATGTTCGCAGGAACCCACACCGCCATTGTCACCCCCTTCCGTAACGGTCAGCTCGATGAGGAAGCCCTCAAAAAGCTCATCGACTTCCAGTTCGACAACGGCGTGTCCGGCGTGGTCCCTTGCGGAACCACTGGGGAATCGCCCACACTCGACTACGATGAGCATGAGAAGGTGGTGAAGCTGACGGTCGAATTCGCCAAAGGCCGCGGCATCGTCATGGCTGGCACGGGCTCCAACAGCACCCGTGAGGCCATCGAACTGACGCAGGAAGCCGAAGCTGCCGGGGCGAATGCCTCGTTGCAGGTGGCTCCGTATTACAACAAGCCCACCCCTGAAGGTCTGTATCAGCACTTCAAGGCCATCGCCGACAACACCAAGCTGCCGATCATGCTTTACAGCATCCCTGGCCGCTGCGGCATTGAGATCGGTCTGGATGTCCTGGTGCGTCTTGCTGAGAACTGCCCAAACATCCGCGCCATCAAGGAAGCGGGCGGCAATCCGGAGCGCGTGAGCCAGATGAAGCAGGTGCTGCCTGCGGACTTTGAAATCCTTTCCGGTGACGACGGCCTGACGCTGCCCTTCATGTCCGTGGGCGGCGTGGGCATCGTCAGCGTGGCCTCCAACCTCATCCCAAAGCAGATCAGCGACATGGTGAAGCTGGCGCTGAAGGGCGACTACGCCGGGGCGCTGGGCATCCATCAGCAGTATTACCCGCTGTTCGCCGCCTTCCTGAAGCTGGCCACCAACCCGATCCCGATCAAGACCGCCATGGCCATGGCCGGACATTGCAGCAATGAGCTGCGCCTGCCGCTGGTGCCCATGGAAGAGGCCAAAAATGAAGAGCTGCGGGCCACGCTGACAAAGCTGGGCCTGATCTAAAAAAGCCGCGCAACCTTCATGGCCTAACCGGGTTTCAGACCACTGAAACCCACCCTAGGTCATGAAGGTCGCTGTCCGTCTCATTCTGCTTTTTTGCCTGTCACTCCGCGCCGTTCCGGCGGCGGAAGAGATGGCCGCCGCCCATGCGGACATTCCGGCGGATCAGCTCCAGTTCTTTGAAAAGAACATCCGGCCCGTGCTGGTGGAGCACTGCTACAAGTGCCACTCCACCGAATCTGAAAAGGTGAAGGGCGGCCTGACGCTGGACACCCGTCAGGGTACCGTCCTCGGTGGGGAATCCGGCCACCCGGGCGTCACGCCAGGGAACCTCTCGGAAAGCAGCCTTTATCACGCCATGACCTGGGCGGATGACGACATGCAGATGCCGCCAAAAAATAAGCTGCCGGACGAAGTCATCGCCAACTTCAAAAAGTGGATCGAGATGGGAGCCCCAGACCCGCGCGAGCAAAAAG
The DNA here is from genome assembly GCA_040386955.1 of Verrucomicrobiota bacterium. Taxonomy (GTDB): domain Bacteria; phylum Verrucomicrobiota; class Verrucomicrobiia; order Verrucomicrobiales; family Verrucomicrobiaceae; genus Prosthecobacter. The sequence goes on along the minus strand of JAZKER010000006.1, from coordinate 3,354 downwards.
TGGCCGGAACTGCGGGCGGCAGGCGCGAGATCAACATGGCCGAAGGCCGCAGGCACTGGGCCTTTGTGCCTCCTGCCGAGGCCCCGGTTCCTGAACTGAAAACCCCAGACTGGGCCGTGTCAAAGATTGACCAGTGGGTCCTCGCGGGGCTGGAGCAGGCCGGGCTGAAACCTGCCGCCCAGGCCGATCGCCGCACCCTCATCCGCCGCATTGCCTTTGACCTCACGGGTCTGCCACCCACTCCTGAGGAGGTGGAGACCTACGTGAACGACACCTCTCCGCAGGCCACCCAGCGCGTGGTGGACCAGTATCTGGACTCGCCCCGGTTTGGTGAACGCTGGGGCCGTCATTGGCTGGATGTGGCGCGTTATGGCGAGAGCAGCGGCAAGGAGGTGAATCTCCTCTATCCCCATGCCTGGCGCTATCGGGACTACGTCATTGATGCCTTCAATCGCGACAAACCCTACGACCAGTTTTTGAAGGAGCAGATCGCCGGGGACCTGATGCGCTCTGAGAACAAGCGCGATCAGGCCGAAAAGATCGTCGCCACCGGCTTCCTCGCCATCGGCTCCAAGGGCCACAACAACCGCGACCGCCGCCAGTTCAATATGGATCTGGTGGATGAGCAGATTGACGCTTTGTCGCAATCCATGTTAGGCCTCACGCTGGCCTGCGCCCGCTGCCACGATCACAAGTTTGATCCCGTGACCCAGCGCGACTATTACGCCCTGGCGGGCATCTTCCTCAGCAGCGAAACCCTTTATGGGACGCATCAGCAATTGCAGAACAACAATCCGGGGACGCTCATCGAACTCGACCCCGCAGCCCAGCAGGTCTCTGCCCTCGCCAAAATCGCAGCAGCAGAAGCGGCGGAACTGAAACAGCGGTATGATACGGCGCAAAAGGCGGCTGAAGAAGCCCAGCGCGAAATCGCCGCCCTGAGCCGGGAAAACCGGGATCGCAATGGCGCTGCCAGCTTCCTGCGCATCCGTGCAGCACGCGACCGGGCGGAATCCGTGAAGGCTGATCTGGATCAATTTCATGACGATGGATCTCCTCGCACACTGGCCATGGGCATGCTGGACCGAGAGCGTCCGGTGAACAGCCCTCTGCTCGTGCGTGGTGATTTAAAACAACCTGCCGACATCGTGCCGCGCGGACTGGTGGAGGTGCTCTGCGCCGAGGGCGAACCTCGCAATATTAGTGAAGGCAGTGGTCGCCTGGATCTGGCCTGGTTCATTGCCTCCAAGGACAATCCGCTGACCGCCCGGGTGATGGCCAATCGCATCTGGCTGAAGCTCATGGGCAGCGGCCTCGTCAGTACCCCGGACAACTTCGGCGTCATGGGGCAGAAGCCTTCACACCCTGAGCTGCTCGACTTCCTGGCCCTCTCATTCATGCGGCAGGGCTGGTCGGTGAAGCAGCTCATTCGCGAGATCATGCTCACCCGCAGCTATCAGATGGCCTCCACCTATGATGCGCAGAATTTTGCGGTGGATCCGGACAACAAGCTCCACTGGCGCATGAACCAGCGACGGCTGGAGGCCGAGGCGGTCCGCGATGCCATGCTCGCCGTTTCCGGCAACCTCAATCTCTACCCTGTGGATGGTTCTCCCGTGGCCAGGGCGGTTGAGGGCAGGGAAGGGCTGCTGATGCTCAATCGCGAACTCGTGGGCAAGCCCTACAATTATCGCAGCATCTACCTGCCCATCATCCGCGACCTGATTCCGGAGGCACTTACCGTCTTCGATTTTCCGGATGCCAGCCTGGTCAATGGTGAGCGCGACAGCACCAATGTCCCCAGCCAAAGCCTCTTCCTGATGAACAACCCCCAGGTCCTCAGCGCTGCCGATGCGCTGGCAGCACGCATCGCCAAGCAGCCGGGCAGCCCGATGGACCGTCTGGCCTACGCGTATCAACTCGTCTTTTCACGTGCTCCCACGGAACCTGAACTCGCCGCCATCCGCAGTTTCTGGATGCGCTTTCCCCAGCAGGTGGCCGGTGGCAAAAGTACGCAGCAGGCCCGGGAGCAGGCGCAGTATGCTGCCCTCTCCGCCTTCTGCCAGAGCCTCTTCGCCAGCGCCGAGTTTCGTTATTTAAACTGATTGTTGGTTAGTCAATCCAGCCCTTTGCCGCCATGACCTCTCCTTTCAACCGCCGCCAGTTTTTGAAGACCACCTCCAGCGGTTTTGGTTACCTCGCCTTTGCCGCGCTGGCCCAGCAGCAGGCCCTCCGCGCCAGCGCCCCCTTGGCGGCCAAGAGCCCGCATTTTGCCCCGAGGGCCAAGCATGTGATCTTCCTCTGCATGCAGGGGGCTCCCTCGCATGTGGACCTTCTGGATTACAAGCCCAAGCTGGCGGCCGATGACGGCAAGGCCGCACCTTCGATTGCCGGACGTTACGGGCAGGCCAAGCTCATGGGCTCGCCCTGGAAGTTTAGCCGACACGGCAAGAGCGGCCTGTGGGTGTCTGAACTGCTGCCGCATCTGGCCAAACAGGCCGATGACCTCTGTGTCATCAACTCCATGGCCACGGACCTGCCTGCCCACCCGCAGGCCTTCACCCAGCTTCACACAGGTACAACGCAGTTTGTTAGGCCTTCGTTGGGCTCCTGGGCCTTGTATGGCCTGGGCACGCAGAATGAGAACCTGCCGGGCTTCATCACCATCAGTCCGCCGGGCAATGCCACCCGCAGCTATGGCAGCGCCTTTCTGCCCGCCATTTATCAGGGCACCAAGATCGGCGGCAATGCTGGCCCAGGCGGCGGCGCCATGGCCCGCCGTTACGGTGCCGGTGGCGCGGACCAGGCCTCCATCGCCAACATCAAGAACAATCGTTACACCACGGAGGCCCAGCGCACGCAGATGGATCTGGTGCAGTCGCTGAACAAGGCCCGCATGACCCAGGATGGCGGCGTCAGCGCCGAGGTCGAAGGCGTCATCGAATCTTACGAGCTCGCCTTCCGCATGCAGGCGGAGGTGCCCAAGGTGCTCGACCTCAGTCAGGAAACGACCGCCATCAAGGAGCTGTACGGCATCGAAAACGAAACCACGGCCACCTTTGGCAAGCAGTGCCTCATGGCCCGCAAGCTGGTCGAGGCCGGAGTCCGTTTCATCGAAATCACCCATGGCAACTGGGATCAGCATTTCAATCTCAAGGCCGCCCTGGAGCGCAACTGCGACGCCATTGATAAACCCGTGGCCGGACTGCTTCAGGACCTCCGCCAGCGTGGCCTGCTGAAGGACACCCTGGTCATCTGGGGCGGTGAATTTGGCCGCACACCGCACAGCCAGGGCGAGGACGGCCGCGACCATAACAACAAGGGCTTCACCATGTGGATGGCCGGCGGCGGCGT
>JAZKER010000005.1:0-244728 GCA_040386955.1 Verrucomicrobiota bacterium | reverse complement strand
TTCAGGTAATTCTTAAACCACATCAGGGACAGCAGGTCCAGGTGGTTGGTCGGCTCATCCAGCAGCAGCAGGTCCGGCTCGATGACCAGGATGCGGGCCAGGTGGGCACGCATCACCCAGCCCCCGGAGTACTCGCGGGCGGGCTTGTTAAAATCCTCTTCCTTGAAGCCGAAACCCTTCAGGATCTTCTTCGCCTTCGCCTCGGCCTGGGGATCGTTCAGCGCATCGTGCTTGGAGTGCGCCTCATTGTATTCCGGGGCAGCCACATCGCCGCGTTCCTCGTATTCGCGGAGGATCTTTTCCAGCTCCTCAATCAGGCCCGCCTTGCCCGTGGCCACGTCCAGGATGGTCTCCTCGCCCACCGGCTCGCTTTCCTGCGGCAGGTAGCCCAGGGTCGTCCACTCATCGCGGATCACCTCGCCCGCGTCCGGCTCATCCTCCTTGAGGATCAGGGAAAACAGGGTGGACTTGCCAGCACCGTTCGGGCCGACGAGAGCCACGCGTTCGGCGTAGTTCACGGTCATGTTGGCCCCGGTGAACAGCGTTCGGGCATTGAAAGTCTTGGTGACGTCGCGGAGGGTGAGCATGTGGGGCGGAGCCTTTAGCACTGTTAGGACCACTTTGCAGCTTGTTTTCTTTCCGGGGGGGGGACCCGCGCCCGGTTTCCCTGGCTTCTCATCGCTAAGACCCTCCCGGCCTTGATCCGGGCACCCTTCTCCGATAGGAATACAACCCCCAAATGAACATTCGATACCAGCCCCGATGGAAAGAGCTGCTCGATGGATTTTATGGGGAGCATCAGTTCACGGTCGAATTGACGATGGGCGTCTATCACGTCTATTTCCCCACGGAGGCCACTTGGAACCGCACCGCCCCCGACTGGGCGTGCGGTCTGTGGAAACAGGCCCGTGATGAGGCCGAAGCCTGGAGCCTGGCCCAGCCGTACCCCTTCGATGTGGACTCCACCGCGTGGGTGGATTTCAAGAGGCCGTGACATCGGTTTGGGTGGAGAACGGTAGCCCGCTCAGTCCCTGAGCGGGCGGCAGCCTCGAAGCTCCTCGGTGTCCTCTTTTCCAGGCTCATCGCGCCGATGGCACCCTGTGCAACCATCCTCACTCACGCGGCTGTCTGTGACCCAGCGACACTGCTATCCGCTCAGGGACTGAGCGGGCTACCTTCTTGAGCGGGCTACCTTTCTGCGTCGCCGCGCGAAACCTCGGCTCCACCTTCAAAGAAAGGCGGGCAATCCGGCGGCGCACTCCAAGAGCCAAACAGCCGCACCCCGCCGGACAAGCCCACCCTACGGCCCGAGCCTCGTCTCCTCGCACCTCGTTGTTGCTTGCGTTTCCACAGGGGGTGCAAGCAACAACGAGAACGAGAGGCCGTCTTTCGACGCTGCGTCCGGGCCTGATTCCCGCCCGCTCATTCCTCGTTTCCATTCCGTTTTCCTGACCCGTGAAAAATGGAAACGAGAAACGGGGGAGCTAGCAGGCTTTTCCAGCCTTCGCTGGCGGGCGTCTGGGCTGTAGGCTGGGTGTGTTTGGCGGGGAGCAGAGCGCCACCTCTGCCGTCCGCTTCGCCAAATTACCCGGCTGGTTCCTGGACGTGCGATGTCCCTCCGTCGTCCTCCTCGCCTGAGATGCGACACGGGGAAGGCGGTCGTCTTTCGCGGATGCGACCGGGCCTCATTTCCCAATTCCCCGATTCCATTTCGTTTTCCTGACCCGTGAAAAATGGAATCGAGAAAACGAGGGTGGCGGCACGTGGGCACGAAAGTCCTGCAATGACACGCCAGGGTGGATAATGACATGCTTTTGGGCCGAAAAATCGGCGAACAAAAACAGTGTTCAGCCCTGATCACAGCTTGCATGCAGCGGCGACATGATGGAAAATAATGTGTGGCCGCAAGCACCTGGAGAGGGCTTTCCTACTCCCTGCTGGACCACGCTGAATGATGGATAACCCCGGCCCTTTTGGCCGACCGAACTGCCGCGCCTGCCGCTGCTGAGAGAGAGGGTCCACACCCACCACCCAGCCTCCCCCCTTGGAGGCTGCTGGGGGGACCGTGCCTGGATCCGGCCACCCTGCGATTTTATCAATGAACCCTGATGCCAACCACGACCTGTCCGTGCTCAAGGAGCAGCTCCTCATTCCTGAACTGTGGCAGCACCTGGGCCTGCCAGGGCAGCCACGGGCGAGCTGCCGCAGCCCCTTCCGGCCAGACCGCAGCCCCTCCTTTTCCATCTACGAAGGGGGCCGCAAGTGGAAGGACCACGCCACGGGCGAAGGCGGCGATGCCATTGATTTCCTGGCCCAGGCCTGCCAGGTGGATGCCGCGGAGGCCGTGGGGCGTTTCCGCGATCTCCTCGGCGCTCCTTTGCCACCCCGCGCAGGGGAGGGCCGTGGTCGCTCGTCGCGCAAGCAGCGGCGGGCCCAGGCAGCCGCTGCCGATCCCCGTCCCGGCCTGGTGCTGCATCGCGGCACGGAGGCGGATCTGCAGGCCGTGGCCCGCAGCCGGGGCCTGAGTGTGCAGGCCATGGCCCTGGCGCAGAGCCTGCGCACGCTCGCCTTTGGCCTCGTGTGCGGGCACCCCTGCTGGCTGTTGGGGGATGACTCCGGCCTGGTCACGGAGGCCCGCCGTCTGGATGGCCTGCCTTTCCCCGCCCAGGGCAGCCTGGGGGAAAGAAAGGCGCACACGCTGCGCGGCTCGCGCAAGGACTGGCCCTGCGGTGCCGCCGTGCTGCGGCGTTACCCGCACTTCCGCACCCTGCTGCTGGTGGAGGGCGGGCCGGACTACCTGGCCGCGCTGCACCTGCTGCTGAAGCTGGAGCGGTGGGACACCCTGCCCGTGGCCATGCTGGGCCGCAGCACCGGCAGCCTCATCTCGCCCCAGGCCCTCGCGCTCATGGCCGGTCGCCGCGTGCTGCTCGTCCCCCATGCCGATGCGGATGGCGGCGGTCTGCTGGCCGCCCGCCGCTGGGCCACGCAGCTCCAGGAGGCAGGCTGCCCCTGCGACTTTTTCGACTTCCGCGCCCTCCCGCAGGCCGGGGGACGCGCCGTCAAGGACCTGAACGACGCCGTCCTCGCCACCCCTCACTTATCCAGTGAACTGAAACAAACATTACAAAACATCACCGCATGAATCTCATCATCCCGTTTGATCCCGCCACCATGTCCGTCCCGCTGCCCTCCCCGGCCAGCCGTGCCGCCGCCACACCGGCCACCACCCGCCCCGGCCCTGCGTGGGACGTGACGGAACTGGGCTCCCTCCCCGCCAGCGGCACCCTGCTGCCGGACATTGCCGAAGGCTCCGTCAATGGCTGCGAGCTGATGGACCTCACCCTCACCCCCCGGCCCGCCGTGCTGGGGGCCTGGATGCGGCAGGGGGATCTGGGCTACCTCTTCGCCCCGCGGGGTGCGGGTAAAAGCTGGATGGCCATGCTCATCGCCCGCGCCGTGGCCACTGGCAGCTCTCTGGGCGAATGGCCCGCCGGGGATGCCGCGCTGCCCGTGTGCTACTTCGATGCCGAGATGAACCTGCCCGATGTCCAGGCCCGCGTGCGCAGCATCGGCCTCGCCGTGCCCCGCTTTCACCTCATCAGCAACGAGCTGCTCTTCCAGCGCCACGGGCGCGGCATCAACATCGCCTGCCCCACCTATCAGGCCGCCCTCACCCGCTACCTGCCGGATGGCTGCCTCTTCATCATTGATAACCTCTCCACCTCCCAGCTCGGCATGGCGGAGAATGACAACGACGCCTTTGACGACATCCGCGACTGGCTCCTGGCCCTGCGCCACCGCGCCATCACCGTGCTCATCGTCCACCACGCCGGGCGCAATGGCCTGATGCGCGGCAGCAGCCGCCGCGAGGACATGGCTCACTGGATCCTCAGCCTGAAGGGCTGCGATGATGACGACCTGCAGCACAAGACGGCCTTCACCACCACCTTTACCAAATGCCGCAACTGCACCGGAGCCGAGGCCCGGCCCCTGTTCTGGACGCTCGATACCCGCAGCACCCCGCTGACGCTGCTGTGCAGCAACAATGAGGACCGCGACGTGTTGCTGGATCACATCCGCAACGGGGTAACTCGGGCCGGGGATTTAGCGGAGTTGATGGAAGTTGCCTGCGGCACCATCTCCCGCCACGCTGCCAAGCTCGAGCGCCTGGGCCTCATCACCATCCGAAACCGCGAGTATCACGCCGTGGACTGAGGCCCGTAGGGCTCCCCGTTTCTCGTTTCCATTTTTCACGGGTCAGGGAAACGTGAGGTGAAACGAGAAACGAGCGGGGAAAATGAGGTTCGGGCCGTAGGGTGGGCTTAAAAAGGTAGCCCGCTCAGTCCCTGAGCGGATGGCCGTGCCGAGGGGTGGCAGACGGGCGAATGACCGAAGACGCACGCACAGGGTGCCATCGGCGCGGTGAGGCTGGAAAAGGGGGATGTAGGGGCTTCGCGGCTGCTGACCGCTCAGGGGACTGAGCGGGCTACCTCTGGCGCCAAAGGGGCGCGGCAGAAAAAGGGTGGCTTCAGTGAGCGGCGGGGAATTCTGCGAGGGGGGCCGGGGGTGAGGATCTGGCCTGGGGGCGCAGAACAACCCCGCCCTACGGGCCTGAGGTCCGCTGCGAGGGCGCACGAGGCACCTCCCCATAATCACTCCACCTCGACCACGGCCCCATACGCGGCGCAGAGGCTGCCGGGGAGGGTGAGGGAGACGGGCTGGGCGGTCTGGAGGGCGAGGGTGGCGGCGAGGGCCAGTTGCAGGGCTCCGGCGGCACCCATGCTTTCGCCCAGGATCTGGCGGGGGTGATAGTGGGTGGCCTGACCAGGAGTGGCGGCTTCGCTGCTTTCGGCGTGGTCCAGCAGGGGGATGCCGGAGAGGCCGGTGAGGTGCTGGGCCTGGTTGTATTGCGGGCGGGTGGCCAGGGTGTGGAGGTGGGCGGCTTTTTCGGCCTCGTGGTGGTAGGCGAGGGCGGGGGTGTGGGCCAGGCGCAGGCGGGGTTTTCCCTCGGGGCCGGGGGTGAGGCTGAGCAGGAGGGCCCCGGCGCCTTCGGAGGCCTGCAGGTCGGGGTGGTAGTAGCTGGTGGCTTCGGCGCTCAGCCAGTCGCATTCCTCGGCCCCGATGACGAGGACGTGATCCACCAGGCCCTGGGTGAGCCAGGTGTGGGCCAGGGAGACGGCCTCGATGATGGCGCTGGATTCGCCGATGAGGGTGGTGGCGGGGCCATCCACGCCCAGGTAGGCGGCCACGTGGGAGGCGGGGGCGTTGTAGACGGTCTCGGGGAAGATCAGCGGGCTGGCCAGGGCAGGGGTCTCGATGACTTCGTGGTAAAATTTGCCGCTGAACTGGACGCAGCCGTTGAACATGAGCTGGACGATGCCGAGGCGGCCGGGGGCGATGCCCTGCGCCTGGGGGTGGCCGGCCTGTTCCAGGGCCTCCAGCGCGGCGGCCATGCTGAATTTGGTGATGGGGCTGGCGCGGCGCAGGCGGGGGAATTTGGGCAGGCGGTCCGCCGGGATGGCGGGGGTGGGGCGGATGAGGCATTCCCACTCGCGGGTGCCGACGGTGCGCACGCTTTCCTGGGTGGGCAGGGTGGCTTTTTCGGTGACGGCGGCGGCCAGGGCGGCGGTGCCCCAGCCGGCGGCGGAGACGGCCCCGGCCCCGAGGATGTGCAGGGGCCGATGAGGGGCGGAAAGGAGGCTGCCGGGGGGACGGGTGGTGAGGGTGCCTACGTCCGTAAAGACGAGGGTGGCATTGGTGCCGCCAAAGCCGAAGCTGTTGGTGAGGGCGACCTTCACGGGGGCTTCACGGAAGCTGCGGACGAGGTCGAAACAGACGGCGGGGTCGGTTTCGCGGATGTTCAGGCTGCCAGGCAGCCACTGGCCGCGCATGGCCATGAGGCAGATGACGGCCTCGACGGCTCCGGCCCCGCCCAGGAGGTGGCCCATGGCGGATTTGGTGGAGCTGAGGGCGATTTTTGCGGCATCGGCCCCGGCCCAGGCCTGGACGGCGCTGGCTTCGGCCACGTCGTTGTAGGGGGTGCCGGTGCCGTGGGAATTGATGTAGCTGACCTGGCCGGGGGCGATGCCGGCCATCTGGCAGGCACCGGTCATGGTGCGGATGGCGGCTTTGCCGGCGGGATCTGGCTGGGTGAGGTGGTGGAGGTCGGTCGCGGTGGCGTACCCGGCGGCCACGGCCAGGGCCACGGCCCCTCGCTCGGCAGCGGCGGCTTCGCTTTCCAGGAGGACAAGGGCGGCGCCTTCGCCCAGGGCTAGGCCGTCGCGCGCGGCATCGAAGGGGCGGGGGATGCCGCTGGGGGCGAGGGCGCGGAGGGTGTCAAACCCGGCATAGACCAGCTCGGCGATGGCATCGTAGCCGCCAGCGAGCACGCGCCGGGCCTTGCCGGTCTGGATCATGGCCATGGCATCGCCGATGGCATTGGCCCCGCTGGCGCAGGCATTGGAGACGAGGATCATGGGCCCGTGCCAGCCGTATTCCTGGGCGATGGCATTGAGCTGGCGCTGGGGCTGGTAAAACTCCAGGAGGGAGATCTGGCCGGGCTGCTTTCCGGGGCTGGCGGCGGCGTGGCGGAAGTATTCCTGGCCGATGCCCATGGCCCCGGCGGAGGTGCCGATGATGATGGCATCCACGCCTTCCAGCCCGGGCATTTTGGCCATGGCCAGGGTCTCGCGCAGGGCCAGGAGCAGCATGCTGGTGCCACGGTCGATCAAGTGCTGGCGGCGGCGCGGGGTCTTCAGGAAGAGGCGCTCGGTGGGCAGGTCCACCTGCGCGGCGGTCTTGGCGATGCGCTCGCTGACATCAAACATCGTCACCGGGCGGAAGGCGGTGCGGTTGGCCCGGAAGGAGGCTTCATTTTCCTGCCAGTCGAGGCCGAGGGGGGAGACGATGCCGGCTCCGGTGATGAGAATGTGCTGGGAAGAAACGGGGACCACTGGAAAAAGAAACGCGGATGACGGGGAGATGGATTCCCGGGCTTGAACTCACAGGGGCTGGCTGGCACATTCCTGGCTCAGTCCCTGCGACGTCTGGTTTAGCCGTGTGCGGTGGAGAGTTCAAATGTTTGCTGATCGCTGGAAACAAATCCTGACCCGTCAGGGCGATGAGATCGCCCTCTGGCATCCTGGGGGTGCGCTGTCCTACCATGCCCTGGAGGCGGCGGCGCGTGCGCTGCTGCCGCACAGTTGCGGGCGGCTGGGGCGGTACTACCTGGCGCAGGGGGATGGGCCGGAGGTCACCGTGGCCCTGCTGGCCGGGTTTCTCACCGGGAAGCCGGTGCAGGTGGTGGAAAAGGACCGCAGCCGCCGGGTGCCCACCTGCTGCGTGCCGCGCCATACGGCGCTGGTGAAGCAGACCGTGGGCAGCAGCGGCGTGCGGCGCTGCCAGTTCTTCACCTGGGAGCAGGTGGCGGCGGATGTGGACGGCCTGCATGCGGCCCTGGGCCTGGGGCGCTGCGCCGTGGCCCTGGCCCCGCTGAGTGTGGCGCACAGCTTTGGCCTCACGACCACGGTTTTGCAGACCCTCCTGCACGGCCTGCCCACGCACTGGCTGCCCACGCCCTTTCCCACGGGCATGATCGAGGCGCTGGCCCGGCATGAGCGCGTCTTTCTCCCCGGTGTGCCCGCCATGTGGAAGGCCTGGCTGATGACCGGGCTGGACCTTTCCCGCGTGGCCCTGGCCGTGTCCGCAGGCTCCCCACTGACGCTGGAGCTGGAGGCCTCCGTGCGCGAAACCTTCGGCCTGAAGCTGCACAATCTCTACGGCACCAGCGAGACCGGGGCCATCAGCTACGATGCGGCGGAAACGCCCCGCACGGAGGCCGGGGACCTGGGCACCCTGCTGCCCGGCGTGCGCGCCGCCGTGGCGGAAGGGCGGCTGCTGGTTGAAAGCGCTGCCGTGGGCCTGGGGTACGACACCGTGCAGCCTGGCGAGCTTTTTTCCCTGGGCCGCCACCGCACCTGGGACCGCGTGATGCTGGCGGGCGAGGCCCTTTCCTACGTCTGCTGCGAAGGGCCGGGCATCAATGTGGCCAGCCGCAAGCTGAGCCCCGCCGCCATCGCCGAAAAGATCCGCCAGGCCACCGGCGTGCGCCACGTGCGCATCCACGGCCAGCCCAGCCGGGACCCGGAGCGCATGCAGGACGTGGTGGCCTGCATCGGCGTCACGCCAGAGCAGCTGACCTGCGACTTCAAATCCCGCGCCTGCGCCGCCCTGGCCCCCTGGGAAGTTCCGCGCCACTGGCGCATCGAAAACCCCGCCCGCCCCACCAGCGGAGACGACCCCGCTGGCGGCCTCGAAGGCCTCGCCGCGCAGTTGGCGTGATGGGGGGAAGGTAGCACGCTCAGTCCCTAAGCGGAAGGCAGTCTCGATGGGTCACAGATCAACGAGCGACTGAAGGCGGATCCGGGGCGGGCTCTGCCTGCGTGGACAGTCTGGAAAAGGGTGGAGGCGAAGGGGCTTTGCGGCTGCTGACTGCTCAGGGACTGAGCAGGCTACCTGAGGGGAAGCCGCCTGCTCGTGCCGCATCTCAAGCGAGGGGCGTTGGAGGGACATTGCACGTTCAAAAGCCAGCCGGGTAATTTGGCGAAGAGGGCGATAGAGCTCGCGTGCTGCACCCCGCCAAACACACCCAGCCTACAGCCCAGAGGACCAGCTGCGAAGGCTGGGAAACCGCCCGCCCGCCTCCCTCGTTTCTCGATTCCATTTTGCCTGGGCCTAGGAAATGAAGATGGAATCGGGGAATTGGGAAACGAGGCCCAGTCGCATCCACGAGAGGCGGGGAGGAAACGAGGTTCGGGCTGTAGGGCGGGCTTGTCCGGCGGGGTGCCTATGTTTGGATCTTGGAGGACGCCGCCGGATTGCCCGCCTTTCTTTGAAGGTGGAGCCGAGGTTTCGCGCGCTGTCGCAGAAAGGTAGCCCGCTCAGTCCCTGAGCGGATAGCAGTGCCGAACGGTGACAGATCGGCGAGCGACTGAAGGCGGATCCGGGGCGGGCTCTGCAAGCGTGGACAGTCCTGGAAAAGGGGGCTGCCTGAGGCTTCGCGGCTGCCGACCGCTCAGGGGACTGAGCGGGCTACCTGCCGACGACGATGGAAATCCTAGGTCGCCTTCAAGCCCGAACCTACCCGGTCCAGGGCATCTTTTCTTTGCCAGGGGGCCGGGGGGCGTTCATGAATGGGGGGCAATGCCGAAACCCAAATCCATCGCTGGCACGCGCATCCGGGCGGAGGTGATCCGGCTCGTCGGGCGGATCCCGGCGGGGAAGTTCACGACCTATGGCTCCCTCGCCGTGCACATGAATGTGGCGGCGTTGCATGTGGCCTCGGTGATGAGTCGGCTGACGCCCGAGGAGTCTCAGATGCTGCCGTGGCACCGGGTGCTGAGCGCGGACGCGCGAATCAGCCCGAACATGGAGGCCAGCCTCGCGGCCACGCAGCGGCAGCGGCTGGAGGGCGAGGGGATGCAGGTGGATGCGCAGGGCTACATCCAGGATTCCGACGCGCATTTTCACGTCGTCGGCCTGCGGCGAAACATCCGCTGGAGCGATCCTGCGAGCGGGAGTTAGATGAGGCAGTTCGTGGTGGCCGCCCAGAAGCGGATTGGCGCAGTCGATTTTGGCGATAGGATGCCGCGGATGTTTCTCGAAATTTGGACGTTTATCCGCCGCCATGGGGTTCACGCTTTGCTGTGTGTGCCGGGGGCCATCTTGGTGACGCTGCTGCATGAGGCGGCGCACGCGCTGGCGGCATGGGCGCAGGGCGGGAGGTTGCTGGATTTTGTCTGGCTGCCCTGGGTCGCGGAAGGGAAGTGGGGCTATGTGAGCTATGACTTTCCAGCGGGCGTGGAGTACTCGGAGTTTGCCATCGCCGTGGCACCGTATGTTCTTTGGCTGACCTTGGCCGCAGTGGCCTGCCTGCTTTCCATGCGGCGCAGGCCTTGGAGTTATGGGCTGGCCTCAACCTTCTTTTTTTGGCTGTATTTTGTGCCCCTGGCAGACATTGCCAATGCAGCGTTCCCGTGGCTGGCGGGAGACAAGAATGACTTTACGAATGCTTTTGGGCCTGCAACGCAGGTGGGTGGGGTCCTGGTGGGGCTGCTGTCACTTTTGGCCATCCTCATCGGTTATGGTGTTCAGCGTGGCCTGTATGCCTCTGCCCGGCTCAGCCTGGGGGCTTACGCGGTGCTGGTGCTCGTCACAGGGGCAGCCGTGTGCGGACTGATGGGGCTTGGCATTCCGAAGTTTTGATGCGCCAGTCGTTGCTTCAGTCACCCTGAGTACGCAGGGTTAACAAAAAGTGGCGAAAGGCGCACACCTGCGGTGATGCATGCACCAGGCCTAAACAAAAAGCGCGAAAGCCTGGGCCTTCGCGCTTCGTGATTTGGGGGCTTCACTCTGCCTCACGCAGGCGTGATGGCGGATGAAAGCCCGGTCCAGATCAGCTTACTTCTTTTCAGCTTCTTTGGCCGTTTCCTTGACTTCCTTTTCGGTTTCCTTGGCGGCTTTCTCAGCCTTCTTTTCCTTGTGCTTTTCGATGTCCTTCATGACCTTGTCATGATCGGTGACCTTGCCCTTCCAGGTGATGGCCTCACCTTCCTTGAGCATCTTCTTTTCGGTCTCGCCCTTGGCGACATAGGAGCCGTCTTTCATGACCTGGGTGCCGTCCATCAGGGTGGCGGTTTCGGTCAGTTCGGTGGTCTTGCCGTCCTTCATGACCCACAGCTTGCCATCCTTCATGGCGATGTGGTTCAGCTCGGCTTTTTTCTCAGCGATCTTCTCGGCCTTCTTGGCGTCTTTTTCCTTTTCGTCAGCGCCGAGGCTGTTGTTGACGAGGCAGAGGCTGAGGCACGCAAAGGCGAGGGATTGGAACAGTGTTTTCATGATGATAATATTGGTTAAGGGGTAGGGTGGCAGGGGTTTGGTGGACCAGGATTTCCTGGGATCCGGCTGCGCACACTCATATTCGCCCCCGCTCAAAACGGCGGTTGTATGCGTTTGAAAATACTGCCCCGGATTGCCTAACGAATGATAGGATCAAGGTGGTGGCGCGGATGGCCGGGCAAGGGTTCAATGAACCGGAAGCCTGGCATAGCTGGCCACGAGGAAGACCCGGGCGAGGAGCCAGATGAGCATGCCCAGGCTGAGGAACTTTAAACCCCAGCGGACATGCCCCAGCTTGGCCTCCAGCACACGGCCCTTGGCGTGGATTTGCTTCAGCACGTTCTCGCGCACGTCGGAATTGAGCTGGGCACCGAACAGCTGCACGTAGGTCTCCGGGTGAAGGGTGACGATGTCGGCGGTGAAGTAGAGATTGGCGTTTTCAGGCTTCTTTTTGGATTTGCCAATCGAGCGTGGAAAAGCCGCCAGAAGTGCGTGGGCGATGGCGCAGCAGATGAAGGCAATGAAGAGGGCGTAAATGCCTAGCAGGGTCCATTCGGTCGCGGTCCAGAGATGCATGTCAGGCGACTTCAGTCCCAGGCCTATATTTGAAACCATGGCCGCGAGGATGGCGGAGGTGCTGAGGGTGATCTGGGCCTTGAGATCGGCCCGGTTGATCTGGCTTTCGACATCCTGATACAGCATGTACAGCAGCCGGGTGACATCCACGGCGGTGGAACTGATGAGGGTGCTGGAGGTGACCGGAGCAGGGGCGCTGGAATGCAGGGGGGAGGGAGCGGAAGCTTCGGCCATGGTGAACAGGATTCACCCACTAGCTGTCATGGAGGATTGATGCAATCATGTGACGATATTGTCACGATGAAGCTCGGCTGACCGGCGGGTTATAAAACGCCAGCATCCTCCAGGGCGCGGCGCAGCAGGGCCTTGCCGTGGCTTTCGATGACATGGCCGTGGCCGACGATGATGCGGTCAAAGTCCTGCTCCAGAATGCGTGCCAGGGAGGCCTGGAAGGCGGGGCGGTCGGCGAGGCAGAGTTTGAAGATGCGGCTCATGCCGGGGTAGCGTTTGAAGCCGGCGATGTAGCGGTGGAAGAAGCGGTCCCAGCCGTGTTCGTTGGGATCAAAATTGAAGATGAGATCCGCCACGATGAGGGTGCGTGAGGGCAGGTGGAGAAAGGCGTGCTCCTTCAGCTTGGGCGCGCCCTCGATGGGAAAAACCTCCAGCTCGCCCGCCCATTCCGCAGGCGCTGGCAGCAGCGGCAGCGTGGGAAATTTCACCACGTCTGAAAAGCCCGGCGGACCGAGGAAGGGCAGGGCGGGAAAGGCGGCGTGCCCTTCTTTGGCATAGGTATCATGCAGCAGCATGGCCTCCACCAGCCAGCCGGGCGTGCCTAACGACTGAAGCGTGGTCAAATCCGCCGCCGTGAATGGGGCCATGGAGTGCAGCACCGTGCCGCCCGAGCGCAGGCGGATGACGGTGACATTCCGCCCGTGCTGTGTGCCCAGCACGGTGAGCGGGTATTGCAGGAGCCAGAGGTTTTCGGCGATTTGTCTCATGGGACGCGGTCGTTGAGTTTCTCAAAGCTGGGAGCGGATGGGAATCATGATCCATTCCAGAAAACGATCTTTCCAGGACCGGGCCTCGAAATCAGCCATGAGGTAGGGTTTCGACTTTTGCAGATCGTCACGGAAGATCTGATCCATGGCGGCGCCAAAGCCGGTATCGTAGATGCTGATGTCGATCTCCTCATTGATCTGGGAGGAGCGGGGATCGAGATTCGAAGTGCCAAACATGGAGAAGTGGCCGTCCACGACCATGGTCTTGGAGTGGACCATGGTGGGGCTGTATTGGTAGATCTTCACGCCCGCCTCCAGCAGCTTACCATAACTTTCGCTGCCGGCAGATTTCGTGGCGGGCTGGTCGTTGTGCTTGCCGGGGATGATGAGCTTCACATCCACGCCGCGCTGGGTGGCCTCCGCCAGCAGATGCACAAAGTCGTCGCTGGGCGTGCAGTAGGGATTGGTGATGTAGATGCTCTTTTTGGCGGCGGCGATGGCCACGGCCTGCAGCACGGGCATGGGGGCCACGGTGAAGGCGCGGGAGGTGACGACCTGGGCCATGAGCGGCCCCACGGGCGGCAGCGCGGGGAAGTGGTCCGGCCCGCTGAGGAGCTCCTCCGTAGCCTCTAACCAATGTTGCTGAAAGGCGGTCTGCAGCTTGGCCACGATGGGGCCTTCCAGCTGGCCGTGCACCTCCCGCCAGTGATCCGGCGCATCGGCATTGCCCTGCCATTCATCGGCAAAACCGACACCGCCGGTGAAGCCGATTTTTCCGTCCACCACCATCACACGGCGGTGGGTACGGCGGTTGATGCGGTCAAAGCGCAGGGCCTTGGCGGGGTGGTAGTAGGCCACCTGGCAGCCGGCCTGGCGCAGGCGGTCAATCTCCTCGTTCTTCAGGCCGATGCCGGAGCCGATGCCATCCAGGAGCAGGCGTACCTTCACTCCTTTGGCGGCCTGTTCGCAAAAGGCGTCCATGAACTGGGTGCCCACCTTGCCGGAGTGGAAGATGAAGGCCTCGAAGTTCAGGGTCTTTTTGGCGCTGCGGATGGCCTGCAGCATGGCGGGGAAGATGCCCGCGCCATTGTGCAGGAGAGTGATCTTGTTGCCGCCGATGGGCACGGGATCGGCGATGGCGTGGGCGGAGCCGAAGAAGGCGGGATCGGCCACGGCAAAGGTGTGCGGCGGGCGGTAGTCGATGACCTGCCGTTTGACAAAGAGGATGCTGTATATGACGAAGCCCACGAGCAGGAGGGCCAGCAGCTCCAGCCAGCCGCGCACGGAGAGCCTGCCCCAGCGCCGCAGCAGCAGGTTGAAGTAGCCTTCCTTCAGGCGGGTGCGCCGGTTTTTCTTCGGCGGATCTGCGCTGACGGCAGGCGGTGGGTCGCTCATGCCCGTACATCGTTTGGGGAAGGGCCGTTGGCTGTGATGTCAGCGAATGTAAAAGACGGCCTCGCAGGGTTTCGAAGCAGAAGACCAGTTTCATGAAACCAAACGTAATCTGAGAGCGGAGAGTCATGGCCGACTTCCGGCCGTCCTCCTCACCCTGGGTTATGAACCGACCGTTTCTGAAGTTTATATTCGGTCTTTTGTTAGGCCTGTTTTTTATCGTCGCGGGGCTGAATCATTTTTTAAATCCGCAGGTGTACGTGGGGATGATCCCGCCGTATCTGCCCTATCCGGAAATGCTGAACCTGGTGAGCGGCGCGGCGGAGGTGGCAGGCGGTGTGGGCATCCTCATCCCCCGGCTGCGCTGGCTGGCCGCGTGGGGCCTGGTGGCCCTGCTCATCGCCATTTTCCCGGCCAATCTGCACCTGGCCGTGAACGGCTGGGCGGCCTATGACATCCCGCACTGGGTGCTGTGGGTGCGGCTGCCGCTGCAGGCGGTTTTTATCGCCTGGGTGTATTGGACCTGCCTGGCCAAACCTGCGCCGGGCAAGCTGCGATGAAAGTGGTTTGACCTAACCTAGGATCAAGGGCTGGCGGGTACCAGCCCATGCTTGGCGGCAAAGGGATCCCAGGCGGGGTCGCGGTGCCATTCATGCTCGATCTGGTCCGCCATCTTTTCAGCCAGACGAGTCGTGTAAAGGCGGCTGATGACGTGCAGCGTCATGTCAATGCCGGCGGAGACACCGGAGGAGGTGACGATGTCCCCATCATCCACCCAGCGGGCCTGGGGCACCCACTGCACCTTCGGGCCTGGACGTGTGGCGGCTTTCCAGTAGGCCTTGTTGGTGGTGGCCGGGCGGCCGTCGAGCAGACCGGCGGCTGCCAGGATGGAGGCCCCGTTGCAGACGGACATGGTGACCCGGGCACTGCGGGAGCGTCCGCGCAGCCAGGCGAGGAGGGTTTCATCCTTCAGGGCCTTGAAGGCACCGAAGCCCCCAGGAACCAGCAGGAGATCCAGGGCCGGTGCATCCTGCAAGCCATGGGTGGCCACCGTCTCCGGACCCTGCGCACTCGGCACAGGGCCGGGCTGGGCCGCAATGGTGACGATGCGGACCTGCGGCTTCAGGTTTCCCCAGAGCTCCAGCGGACCGTAGGCGTCCAGCAGCTCAAAGCCGGGAAAAAGCAGCACGCCTAACGTCAAGGGTGGCACGTCCTGGGCCGGGGCGCGGTCAGCAGCGGCGGCAGGGAGGCAAGGCAACAGCAAGAGGGCGAGGAGGGAGAAGAAGCGCACGCGCATGGGTGGCATGGCGGCGGCCCTTGTATGACAGGGCTGAATCTGCCTGCGGTGGCGCTTGCATCCCAGGCGGTCACCATGATAAAACTGCGCCATGAAGCTTTGGGCGACACTTCTCATCGGCGGGTGGATGCTGGGCACGGCCTGTGCGGCGGAGACCCAGGAGCGCCCGGTCATCCGCGTGCTGCTGGAGACGCTGCACCATCAGTCGCGCCTGATCCCCGGCAGGAATTTCAGCCAGACCATCATGGCCCAGGTGCTGAAGGAGCAGGGTGCGGAGGTGGAGGAATCTCACCGCGTGCTGGAGCGTGCGGAGGAGCTGACCGAGGCGGAATTTTCAGCCTATGATTTGGTGGTCATGAACGGGCGTTACTCCGGCAAGCGGCAGCCGGACACCTTTTCTCCAGAGGTGCTGAAGGCCTTGGACAACTACGTGATCAGCGGCGGTTACCTGCTGGTCATTTCCGGTGGCTCCGGCCTGGGGGCAGGGGTGAGCCCGCCATTCTACAATCCCCTCATGAGCCGCTATGGGGTGGAGGTGCAGCCAGGGCCGGGACGCACGGGCCCGGCGCCCACACCGACGCTGCGGGATCAGGAGCATCCCCTGGTGCGGGACATTGAGGCGCTCTACCCCTGCCATGGCACGACGCTGAAACTGACCAACCGCGAGGCCGTGCCGCTGGCCTTTCTGGACAAGGAGCCGTGCCTGGCCGTGGTGCCGCGCGGCTTTGGCTGGGTGATCATCCTGGGCGGTGGCAGCGGCTGGATGGACCAGGGCATGGACCCGGCGATCTCCACCAACAAGGGCCAGACGGAACGCATCGAAGCGAACCAGAAACTCATCCGCAATCTGGTGGACTGGCTGCAACTGCTGAAGCAGTCGCAGATGCGGGGGCGTCCTTGAAGGGCCAATGCTGAACCCTGGCCATCCGTGCGAATCCGAACTTTGAGATGGCGTGGCCAGATGTCCCCTGTAGCCTTGGAACACATGTCCTTGAATCCGCTGGATCAACCGGTCTCCCTCCTCACGCTGCGCCGCTGGCATCGCGAGGGAGTGCTGGATCGCGAGACGCTGGAGGCTGCCCGTGAACAGGTGCAGCCAGCCTCCGCCTGGCTTACTTGGCTGCGGGCGGAGCTGCTGGTGGCGGGTGTGGCACTGGTGCTTTCTGGCGCGGTGTTTTTCTTTGCCTACAACTGGCAGGCCATCACCCGGTTTGAAAAGATGGGCCTTATTGGTGTCGCGATGGCGGCCTGCATCCTGGGGGCCTGTGCTGCGGGGGTGAACCGCCTCGGCGGGCAGGTTTTGGTGCTGGCTGGCACGGTGATGACGGGGGTGTTTTTGGCCGTGTTCGGCCAGACGTACCAGACCGGGGCAGATGCCTATGAACTCTTCACGGGCTGGGCAGCGCTGACTTTCGTGTGGGTGCTTTTGGCCAGGATGGAGGCCCTGTGGTTTCTGTGGTTGGTGATCGTGCAGACGGGGTTGGTGTTGTTTTGGTCGCAGGTGGCTCACCCAGGCTGGAAGTGGCCAGAGGAAGGAGTGGCCTTTGCGGTAGCGGCTTTCAATGTCATCGCGCTGATGATCCGCGAGAGATTTACCCCGCTGCCAGGACGGGGGTGGTTCCGCACGCTGCTGCTGCTCAGCTTTTTGGTGGCCCTGACGATGCCTGCCGTCATGATGATCTTTGACGGGCTGGATGATCATTCCTTGCGCCTGACGTATGTGCCGCTCTGGCTGGTGGCCGTGGCGGGCAGTTACGGGTACTACCGTTTGGTTAGGCCGGACTTTGCCTGCATCGCCCTGGCCTCGGCCAATGTGGCGGTGATGGTGGTTGTACTTCTGGGCCGGGGACTCTTTTTCGGCATGGATGATGATGGCCTGGGCCTCTTCTTTTTGATGGCCATGATCGTGGTGGGAGTCACCACGGGGCTGACTCTGTGGCTGGCGCGTGAACACCGGGCCATGAAGCCTCTGCTATCATGAAAACGACTCCCCTCACCTGGCGCGAACTGCTGGCCACCCTGCCTGCCTCTCTGGGGCAGGAGGAGCTGGAAAGGCGGCTCACTGCGGAAGCGGAGCAGGGAGAGCAGCCGCGTATCTTGAACTTTTTTGCGGGAGTGGGGGCGTGGTTTTCAGCGCTTTTCATGCTGCCGTTTTTTTACCTGGCGGATGTTTTTGACAGTGCTCCTTCCTGCGCGGTTTTGGGGATGATTTTGTTCGGCGGGGCGCTGGCGCTCAGTCACAGGTCTGCGCATGTGTATCTCAGCCAGCTCGCGCTGAGTGCTCTGCTCAGCGGGAACTCGCTTATCTTGCTCGCGGTCTTCATGGGCGGGTCTTGGGATAACTTGCACGCAGAGTTACCCATTCTGGTGCAGGCGGCCTTGGCGGCTGTGACCTGTGTGTTTTTCCAGGGAGTGACGGGTCGTTTCATCACGCTGATCGGGGTGCCTGTGCTGGCGGTGTTCTGGGTGTTTTCAGGCAGCTCTCTGCATGGGTTGCATGCCATCACCGCCGGGCTCGCACTGGCCGCCGGGCTGCTCTACCGTTGGGAAAAACGCCCGGTGATCTGGGATGTGGTGGCCTGGGCTTCGGTGATTTCCCTGCCGGGGGTCATCCTGCTGACGGAGATGCTGCATGGCAATGCCTGGCTTGAGCGGCAGCCGACTCCCCTCTGGCCCTCCAGCCTCATCGCCGGGCTGCTGCTGATCTGGATGGTGACGGAGGATGCGGGTGGGGCCAAGGTGATGCAGCGCCGCTGGTGGTGGGGCCTCGTCTCCGCCACGCTGTTCCTGGCGGCCTTCACCACGCCCGGCATCACCGTGGCCATGGTGCTGCTGTTTTTAGGGCGGGCGCAGGATGAGCGGGTGCTGACAGTGATCGGTCATGCCTTCTTCGCGGCCTTCCTGGTCCTGTTTTATTACGCGCTGAACATCAGTCTCGCGCAGAAGTCTTGGATCATCGCAGGCAGCGGCATGTTTTTACTCATGATGCGCTTTTGGTTAGGCAAATCTTTCCGAAAGGAGGTCGCATGAAAAGTGCCCTCCTCATCCTCTGGCTGGCCGTGGTGGCCGGGGTGCTGGGCTACCTGGTGTGGCAAAAGGAGCAGACCGTGGCCCAGGGCCGCACCGTGCTGCTGGAGCTGGCACCGCAAGATCCCCGCTCCCTGATGCAGGGAGACTACATGGTGCTGCGCTACAGCCTCGCCCAGGACATGCAAACCCTGCAGGACAAGCTTGCTCAAAAGGGCCTGCTGGTGCTGAAGCTGGATGAACGGGGTGTGGCCAAGGGCCTGCGCCTGCACCAAGGAGAGGCGCTGGCACCCGACGAGCAACGGCTGATCTATCGCGACCGCCAGGGGCTGCGCATTGGGGCGGAGTCCTTCTTTTTTCAGGAGGGCGATGCCGCGCTCTATGAGAAGGCCCGCTATGGTGAACTGAAGGTGGATGCCGAGGGCAACAGCGTACTCACCGGCCTGCGCGATGCGGAACTGCAGCCTCTGGGCCAACCCGTCATCCGGTGAGGTCGCGGCACGCCTGATTTGAATGTCATCGACAAGCTGAGTCAAAAATGACATTTACCGATAAGTATGCGCTGGAGCATTCATCACCTTTATCTCACAATGGCACGGATTTGTGTCACATGGGCCGTAGCCTCTTGCCAGCTCTGGGCAAGCGGTGCTCATGGTGGTTTAGTCAAGGTGCGCCAGCCAGACGGGACGCAGATCGAGGTTAGGAATGAAGGTGGAGAGTGGTTTCACTGGCAAGAGTCTGCAGATGGCTATGTGGTGGCGCAAGATAAGGACGGGTTCTGGAAGCATGCTCGATTTCAGGCTGATTCCACCAAGATAGAAATCATCCCAGATGCAGTGGTGGGCAGGGTTTCTCCTCGAACTCTGAACCTGAAAAAAAGGGATTTGCCGACAGCTTCGCAAGTTTTACGGCAGGTCGAGACATTGAAGGGAAGACAGGAAGTTGAAAAGGCCCCCCAAATCTCAGTTGATGCAGAGCCTAAAGAGGCCAGTGCACAAATTGGAACAAACACCAGCAATGCGGGCCAGCGAAGAGTCAGGTGCGTAGTGATCTTGGCTGCTTTCAACGATCACTGGGACAGCGCGACAGCAAGTGTTACCTCCGCCAAAGGCAAGCCACCGGCACAGTATGACGCACTGTTTAATGAGAGTGGTTACAAGCTCGATGGAGCGGTGGGATCTGTGCGCGACTATTATTTGGAAAATTCATACAATACGGTGGCTGTAGAGTCGCTCATTGTTGGCTGGGTTCGGCTGCCCCAGAACGAAGCTTGGTACGGAGATAACGACAACGAGGTTGACGGGGAAAAGAGGTTAAGACAAATGGCCTTGGATGCTTTGGCAGCGGCGGACGGAGCTGGCTTTGATTTTGCCGCCGGAGACGGTGATGGAAACGGGTTTGCTGATATGGTTCACATCATAGGCTCTGGGCATTCGGAAGCGTGGTCTGGCAACCCTACTACAGGCATCTGGCCCCGGCACTGGTGGTTTGAAAATGGATATGTGCTTTGGGACGGCATCGGTATCTACAATTTCAGTGTCAGCAGTGCCCTGCGGGGCGTTGCCTCGCAGGGCAGCTCCCTTTGCCGCATTGGAGAGATCTGTCATGAATTGGGACACCAATTTGGCCTGCCCGACCTCTATGACTTGGGCGGACAGACACAAGGCGTTGGCACCTGGTGTTGCATGAGCCATGGGAGCTGGGGCGCTCTGTCGGGTGAGACAGGAGATGGGCGGCAACCAGTGCACTTCAGCGCGCACTGCAAGCGGATGCTGGGTTTTGTCAAACCGCGGGTTTTGCATGCCGAAGGACAGGTGGACCTACCTGCTGTCGAAACACATCCGGAGATCCATTTGATCCAGGACGGATCGAACTCTGTCCATGAGCATTTCTTGGTGGAAAACCGCCAGCCAGTGGGTTTCGATTCACAGTTGCCCGCTGGTCTGCTCATCTGGCATGTAAAGCAGGATTCGCGGGGAAACGACAGTTCGCATTATTCGCATCCGGCCCTGCGCCTGGAAGAAGCGGGAGGTGACAACAGCCTAGCCTACAGCCGCTATGCCGAGGCCTCACATACCTGGCGTGCAGACAATGGTCTGACAGGTGGTTTTCGCGACGAAACAGGCAATGCCACCAGCAATGCGATGACCTACCAGCCGGAGTCTCAGTATACCCGTTTTTACAACACCTCTTCACGCACGTTTATCCGTTTGGGGGAGTTCTCTCCCAGCGGCCTCCTTATGCGCTACGGAGTGCAAACGGTGGTCCCTGTGCTGGCTCCGAAAGCGGTAGTTGCTCCGACATACACGGTGACATGGACAGATGCGACAGCAGCCTCTGTGTATGAAATTCAGGAAGGTGTGCCTAAAACATTGACCGAACTTGCAGACGGCGGAGAAGATGCGGCCTCTTTTCATGATAACTGGCACGTCACAGGGCTGGCGCGTCCATCTGAAGGTGCCGCAAAAACAGGAAGGTGGTCCTATATGCTGGCGACTTGGGATGAATCCGCCAGCAGACGTCTTTCGCTCTCTCAGTCCATGGAGTTGCGGCAATCTTTCCAGGTGTCTCCGGCAATGAACCTGAAGTTCTGGGTTATGTCGCACATTGCTGGCGGGTATGGCCAGTTGAGAGTGGAATTATCTAAGGATGACGGAGCTTCCTGGGCTGTCTTGGACCGTATCACTGGATTTGTGGATCCCTGGACTTTGAAAAGTTATTCGCTCCAACAATTAAACGCAGTGGGCATAAGCTCAGGGGATCGTTGCAGGCTTCGTTTCGTAGCTGACACTCGTGCTGTTTGGGGATGGTCAGGTTATCCTAATTTTGGCTTCGCACTGGACGATCTTTCATTGTCAGGGATTGAAATGGCCGGGCATGGTGATTGGAGGACTTTGTCGGCAAATTTGTCCACTCCGTCTATTCAAATGACTGGAAAGAATGTCGGTAAGTACGCCTACAGAGTGCGAGCATTAGTGGATGGTTTGTGGCGGCCTTTTTCGCCAGCAGGAGAAGTGGAATGCTTTTCTTCAGCCTACAGACTCTGGGTCCGCCATTTGCCATCACATCTGCAGGGGCAGGGACTGGATCCAGACGGGGATGGCATAAGCAATCTCATGGAATATGCGTTAGGACGAAACCCTGCCAACAGATTGGATGTCGATGGCATCCGGCAACTGCCTCGCCTTCTTCCTTTAACATCTTCCTCATCTACTGAAGTGGTTTTCGAGCTCAGCCTGCCGGCTTCACCACCCGCCGAAGTGATTTATGAAGTGCAAAGATTGAATTTAGTCAGCCATTCTTGGCAGACCATAGCCTCTAAACAAGGTACGGGAATATGGGTGGGAAATGTGAACCAGTCAGAACCTGTGAGTTCGGACGGGCAGCGTACAGTGCTTCGGGTCACTGAACTTCTGTCTGGGGGAGCTTCTTTGCAAGATCGTTGCGTCATGCGTTTGCAAGTCGTCCGTTAGGCCAGGAGCAGAAGCCGGAGGAGTTTTGGTGGGTGAATATCCATCAAAATGCGCAATTTTTGGACCCAATGGTTGGTTACATAACTATGAATCCGTGCCTTCTCTGTCTGCTCTTCGCCTGCTTGGCGACCCTGGGTCACGCCCAGATCACCTCTGAAAACAATGACCGCCTGCGTCAGGGGCTGAAGCGTTACCCGGCAGCCGACACGAACAAGGACGGCATCCTTTCCCTGGAGGAGGCGAAGGCCTATCTGGCGAAGAACAAACCCGGCCCCATACCGACGGAAAACAAACCTGGAGCGCTGAAGCCGGACGTGGCCAATGTGGCCTATGGCCCGCATGCGCGGCACAGGCTGGATCTCTACCTAACCAAAAAGGCGACCACGCCAGCGCCTCTGGTGCTGCTGATCCACGGCGGCGGTTTTCGCGCTGGTGACAAAAGCCGCTGGGCCAGTGACAAGACGGTGCAGGCGCTGCTGGACCGGGGCATCTCCTGTGCGGCCATCAATTACCCTTTCCTCACGGACAAGCCCATTCAGGACATCCTGCGGGACTGTGCCCGGTCCGTGCAGTTTCTGCGCGCGCATGCCGGCGAGTGGAATTTGGACAAGGCACGTTTTGCCTCCATGGGCGGCTCCGCAGGTGCTGGCACCTCCCTGTGGCTGGCCACCCGCGATGACCTGGCCGATCCGAAAGCGGAGGACCCGGTGCTGCGTGAATCCACCCGTCTGGTCTGCGCCGTGTGCAATGCCACCCAGGCCACCTACGATGTGTCCCGCTGGGAGTCCTTCATGGGCCCGGCGAAGCCTGAATTTGGCACCAGTCCGCTGGAGGCCGCCCTCTTTTACCACCTGCCTTCTGCCGAGGCGATGACCACCGATTCTGGCAAGGCCATCCTGCGTGAGTGCGACATGCTGGCCTGGATCACCCATGATGATCCGCCCCTGCTGGTGAACAATTCCCAGGTGGTGGCGGCCCCCACCAACCGGGGCGAGTGGCTGCACTGCATCCACCATGCCCGGGCCGTGCATCAGCAATGCGTGACCGCCCAGGTGCCCTGCATCGTCCTTCAGGATCAAGAGGGACCGAAGACGGACACGGCGGATTTCCTGGCGCAGCACCTGAAGGTGAACGGCAAAGAAGGATGAGCCAAGATCACTTCACGACGTGGAAAGCCTCGGCGGCGTGGTCGGGCTGGTGGAAGCTGGAGCCGGTGTAGTCGAAGACATACTCCGTCTTTTGCTCGGCGGACCAGGTGATGCGAAACTTGTTGTTAGCCAGGGTTTCCCAGGTGGGTGCGCCCTCCAGGCCGGGGCCGGTGAGGGTGCCGCTGGCGTGGAACTGGATCTCGCCCTTTTCACCTTTCCAGCGGGTGGCCAGCATCCAGGTGCGCAGCTCGGCCATGTCCTGGGGGCCGTAAAAGCTATGGGGAAGCACGTGCTCGTTTTCGCCGCGATGCTGCTCACGCCGCACGCCGTCCTTCATGTACACGATGTGCAGCGCCTTGTTCCAGTAGGGGTTCGGGTCGTTGCCGAGGTCGGGCGGGGTCACGGCAAACAGGCGCCGTTTCACCTCCACGTGCTCCTTCACGGCGGCGGTGACATCGGCGTCCTTGCCGCCTGTGCCATAGATGGCGGAGAGGATCTGCACGGGCCAGCGAGTGGGCGCAGCCGTGGGGTCGGCAGGGGGTGTTGAAACAGGTTTTGTTAGGCGGGGCTGGCTTTGGATGTCTTCCAGCACGACTTCCATGAGGCGGCAGGGACCTTGGTTAAAAGTGAGGGCTGCCATGGTCACCGGAGGCGGGGTGCTTTCCGCCGCCACATACTTGATCCAGGTGGAGGAGCTGCCGCCCCAGAGGGCTTTGCCAGGGAAGCTGGGGCCGGCGAATTTCTGCATGAAGCCGTCGCCCTCTTTCCAGGGTTTGGCGATGCTGCTGGCCCGCTGCGAGGTGCCGCTGTCCCGCTGGCGGATGAATGCCTGGGCCTGGGCGGGATCATCGCAGACGCTCCATTCCGGTGAGGCGGGATCGGAGACAAAACCGTAGCGGTCCGGCGCAAGCATGCCAGCGACAGCAAAGTAGCGCGAGCCCTCCCAGCGCAGGCGGTTGTGCACGACCTGGAAGACCAGCCAGTCGCCCGGCCGGATGTCCACAGCGATGCGTTCCACCGTGGCACCGAAGTGCTCGTGCAGGAGTTTGCGTTTGGAATCGTGGATCTTCACGCCGTTGCGGTAGGCCTCGACGATGTAGTCATTGGTGGCGGCGATGAGTTCGGCGGCCCGCAATCTGGCGGGCGGAGTGGCGGCGATGCGGCTGGCCTCTGTCTCGGTGTGGCTTAGCAGATCCGGCGGGATGGGGCTCATTTCGGCCTGGCCCGGAGGTTTCCACTGGATGTGGATGCCTTCGCTGCCGCCACGCGATTCCACCATGCCCACGGAGGTGAACTTCACGCGGCCCTTTTTCAGCGGCAGCGTGGTGACGGCGCTGTCGCCATCGCGAAAGCTGCAGACGATGCGGTCATTGATGAGCAGGAGGTTGCGGTCGTAAAAGCTGCGGGATGAAAAGGCGTAGTCGCCATCCTGGGCAATGTCCAGGAAGCCGCTGGCGATGGCGTTGCGCTCCGTGTTCCACTTCCAGGGGTAGAGGGACTTGGCGATCTCCGGCTGGCCGATGGGCGGGCCAAAGTCCTCCGGTGCCAGGTGAAACTGGGTCTGGTCATTCGCCTGGGCCGCATGGCGCGGGTACTCCTGAATGAGCAGGCCGGGGGCCTGGCTGCGGGGCGCGGTGGCTGCCGATGAGAGGCTGGGCAGCAGGGCTCCCACGAGGAGCAGGGTGAAAATCGCTTTCATGGTGAGGAAGCGTAGTTTTGCCTAACCAGGATTGTTAAAGCAAGGATGGATTTGGGGAAATGCGACGGCCCCTCCCCGACGGCAAGCTGCGGGAAGGGGCCGTTTTTGAACCAGATCACTGCGCGCCGGCGGTGGGGCGGATGATCATTTCATTCACATCCACGTCGGCAGGCTGGTCAATGACGTAACCGATGGCGCGGGCGATGGCATCGGGCTTGAGGGCGATCTGGCGGAACTCGGCCATGGCCTCGCGGGTGCCGGGGTCGGAGATGGTATCGGCGAGTTCAGACTCGACCACGCCGGGGGAGATGATGGTCACACGAACGTCCTTGTTTTCCAGGCGCAGCCCTTCGGAGATGGCCCGCACGGCATACTTGGTGCCGCAGTAAACGGCACACGTAGCCCATACCTGGTGTCCGCCGATGGAGGAGAGATTGATGACGTGGCCGCGCTTTCTCGCCTGCATGCCGGGCAGCACGGCGGCGATGCCATGGAGCACGCCGCGGATGTTCACGTCAATCATGCGGTTCCACTCCGCCACCTTCAGCTCATGGAGCGGGGAGAGAGGCATGACGCCGGCGTTGTTGATGATGACGTCGGGCGGGCCGAATTTTTCTTCGGCATAGGCGGCAAAAGCCTGCATGTCTTCGAGGCTCGTCACGTCGAGGGCACGGTATTCGGCGGCACCACCTGCGTGGCGGATTTCCTGGGCGAGTTTTTCCAGGCGGTCCGTGCGACGTGCGCCAAGGACGACGCGGTGACCGAGGGTGGCCAGGTGACGGGCGGTGGCTTCGCCGATGCCGCTGCTGGCGCCGGTGATGAGGATGACTTTGGATGGGTTCATGATGGGCTTAATGATGAGTGTTGAATGACTGTTTGTTAGGGGATGGATTACAGGAACATGCCGCCGGAGGCCTCCAGGCGCTGGGCATTCACCCAGCGGCCTTCTTCGGAACAGAGGAAGGCGACCACGCCGCCGATGTCGTCCGGCACGCCGATGCGGCCGAGGGCGATCTGGGAGGCGAGGAAGTCCTTCGTGCCGGGGTGTCCCAGCGCCTCCTGGGTGAAGTCGGTTTCGATGACGCCTGGGGCGACCACATTGGCGCGGATGCGGCGCGGGCCCAGCTCCTTGGCGAGGTAACGGGTGAAGACCTCGATGCCGCCCTTCATCGCCGCATAGGCGGAATAACCAGGAACACTGAAGCGGGCCAGGCCGGTGGAGAGATTAACGATGGCCCCGCCATCGGCGAGGACGGGCAGCAGTTTTTGCGTGAGGAAGTACACGCCCTTGAGGTGGATGTTGAAGAGCGCGTCGAAGTCTTCCTCCGTGGTTTCGGCAAAGGGGGCTCTGGAATCAATGCCCGCGTTGTTCACCAGGAAGTGGAAATGGGAGGCCTGCCACCGGTCTGCAAGCGTCTGCCGGAGGGCGGTGGTGAAGGGGGCAAAGCCGGCGGTATCACCCGCCTCAAGCTGGATGGCGGCAGCCTTGCGGCCTAACGATTCGAGTTCAGCAACGACGGTGTCGGCTTCGCTTTGGCGGCTGCGGTAGGTGAGGATGATGTCGGCGCCGCTGCGAGCGAGCTGGAGGGCGATGTTGCGGCCCAGGCCGCGACTGCCGCCGGTGACGAGGGCGATTTTTTGATTCAGGCCGTTCATAAGATGGTGCAGTGAAGTGTGAGTGTGAGGTGTCCCGTTTTTGTGATTGGGAACTGGACTGACCTTGCCTCATCGCCCCCTCGAAAAACAAGGCACGTTCATCCGATAAACTTGCCTGATTCTCTGAATGAAGATGAATTTGGTGGAAAAATGGGCTGAAAGGTTGCCTGATGTTGCCGATGAAAAGGAAAAATCCATTGGCAGTTTCAGCCTGTCAAAACCCCCTGGCCGCCGTGCTTCAGGGACTGGTGAAGGAAGAAGGATTCGGTGTTTCCAACCTGCCTGAGGTGCGCCTCATGCATTCGACGGAGACCTATCCCAGCGCGCCCGTTTCGTATGAGCCGAGCATCGTCATCGTCGCCCAGGGGCACAAGCACGGCAGGCTGGGAGAGCGTGTCTTCACCTATGATGCCAGCAACTACCTGGTGCTGTCGCTACCGCTGCCGTTTGAGTGTGAGACCATCGGCTCCCCTGAGGAACCGATGCTGGGCATGGCGGTGCGGGTGAATCCCACGACCATCGCCGAGCTGCTGCTGGAGATGGACACGCCGCCTTCGGCCATTGCCTCTCCCGAGCACGCGATTGATGCCATGCCGCTGACGGCGGAGCTGGGTGATGCGGCCCTGCGCCTGGCGCGCTGCCTCCAATCCCCGCATGAGGCGCGCATCCTGGGCCCGCACATCATCCGCGAGATGACCTACCGTGCGCTCTGTGGCGGCCAGGGGCCCGCGCTGCGTGCGCTGGCCACGCCGCAGAGCAGCTTTGGCCAGATCGCCCGGGCGATGCGGCGCATCCATCTGGACTTTGGCGAGACGCTGGACGTGGCCTCCCTGGCTCGTGAAGCTGGGATGAGCGTCTCCACCTTTCACGCGCATTTCAAGGCGGTGACGTCTTACCCGCCGCTGCGTTATTTGCAGACCATCCGCCTGCACAAGGCGCAGGTCTTCATGGTCAATGGCATGGCCGTGGCGGAGGCGGCCAACCGCGTCGGCTATGAAAGCCCGTCGCAATTCAGCCGTGAGTTCAAACGGCTGTTTGGCGGCACACCGAAGGAGGTCACCACGCGTTCCCGGATCGCCCTTTCCATGTTTTCGTGACCTTCAGGCCCGGCGTGGAAGCCACGCGGATGGCGGTGGCCTACTCCTGGCCGTGGAGGCGCTGGAGGGTGATCTCCAGCGAATCGGTACCATCGCCGATGAACAGGGCCCCGTCCTGAAGGGTGATCTGCAGGCTCATGGAGCGCTGGGTCATGGCGGCGAGTTTCTGGCTCTGCTCTGCCGGGATCTGCCAGACGGTGAGATTGCGCAGGCGGGTGAGTTTGGCCGCGATGCCTGCCCACCAGGTGGGCGTGCTGGAGCTGAAGCTGTAAACGGTGACCTTGGCCGCGCGGCTGCACAGGCGGGTGATGCGTTTTTCATCGGGCTGGCCGACTTCGATGATGTGTACGAGCAGGCCGGTGAGGTCCTTTTGCACGAGGCAGGGTTCATCGGGCTCCCACATGTCCTTGCCAAATTCCAGCAGGCCCTGGTCATTGTTCGCCGGCGCATTGAGGGCAAAGGCCAAAATGCGGATCATCATCCGTTCGTCAGTTTCGGAAGGGTGACGTGCGATGGTGAGGCTGTGATCGCTGTAGAGATTGCGATCAATGTCGGAGACATCCAGGCTGGCTTTGTAGATGGTGGCTTTGAGTGCCATAGGGGACGCGGAGTTTACCGAGGGGAGGTCCAGGAACAAGGGGTGTCTTTCCCCATCTTCGGGGCGCAAGCATGGCGGGATGCCCAGGTGGTGTGCGGGATGGGCCATTCTGTTGACAGTTCGGCGGCTGCGGAACGTTGACGCAGGTCCGCTTTGCCACGTATTGAATCGGAATGAAAAAACGCCGCCAGGATTCCCCTCCACCTTCGCCCTCCGCGCCGTCTGGCGAGGGAGGATCGTCGGCGGGGATGGTGTGGGTGGTGGCGGGCCTGCTGGCCGTGGTCGGCGGCATTGGCTGGGCCCTGTGGCCGAAGAAGCCCTCTTACACACCTGTGCCGGTGATGGCAGAGCCGAAGAAGCCCGTGCAGGCCTTTGTGATGCCGGATGAAAAGGCCGCCTTTGCCCAGTATGCGGGCTCGCAGTCCTGCAAGGAGTGCCATGCGGTGGAGTTCGACAAGTGGAAGGGCTCCCATCACGGGCTGGCGGAGCGGCTTCCAGATGACAAGCTGGACCTCGCGGGCTTTCAGCCGCCACAGATTTTCAGGCATGGCACGCAGACCTCCGAGGCGAGGAAGGAGGGCGGGGTGTATCAGATCACCTCCCTCGGGTTTGATGGCGAAACGAAGCCTTGGTCGGTGGAGCGGGTGATCGGCCATGCGCCGCTGCGGCAGTACCTGGTGAAGGGCAAAAATGGTCGCCTGCATTCCATGGAGGCCTGCTTTGATCCGGTGAAGGGAGACTGGTTCAATGTCTATGGCGATGAGGACCGCAAGCCCGGCGAGTGGGGCCACTGGACCGGGCGCGGCATGGTGTGGAACCAGATGTGCGCGAGCTGCCACAACACCCGCGTGCGTAAAAACTATGACCTGGAGACGGACAGCTACCAGACCCGCATGGCGGAGATGACGGTGAGCTGCGAATCCTGCCACGGGCCCATGAAGGCGCATGATGACTGGCAGCGGCAGTACAAGGGCAAACCGGGCGGCGAAAAGGACCCCACGCTGGTGGCCTGGAGCCGCGACCAGCACACGGAAAACTGCGCGGGCTGCCACGCACGGCGCGGGGAGATCACCGGGGACTTTGTGCCGGGCGAATCCTTTTGGGACCATTACCTGCTGACCATCACAGACCACACGGATGTGTATTACCCGGATGGCCAGATCCGCGATGAGAACTACGAGTTCGCCAGTTTCTTCAGCAGCCGCATGCACCATGCGGGCGTGCGCTGCATGGACTGCCATGACATGCACAGCATGAAGACGATCCTGCCGGGGAACCAGCTTTGCGTGCGCTGCCACACGCCCGGCGGTTTCCCCAATGCGCCGGTGATCGTGCCGGAGGCGCACAGCTTTCACCAGACTGCCAGTGCGGGGAACCAGTGCATCAACTGCCACATGCCGCAGACGACCTACATGCAGCGGCATCCGCGTCATGACCATGGGTTCACCATTCCTGATCCGCTGCTGACAAAGGAGCATGGCGTGCCGAATGCCTGCAACAAATGCCACACGGACCAGACGGTGGACTGGGCGCTGGCCGCCACCGAGAAATGGTATGGCGACAAGATGAACCGCCGCACCCGCAGCCGGGCGCAGACCATCGCCAAAGCCCGCCAGGGAAATTCCGAAGGCCGCGATGGCCTGCTGGCCCTGCTGGAAAGTGACGACACCGCGCATTGGAAAGCCAGCGCCACCCTGCTGCTGGACCGCTGGATGGCCGAACCGAAAGTGCAACAAGCCGTGGCCAAACAGACCGTGCATGAGCACCCGATGGTGCGGCAGGCGGCGGCCCGTGTGCTGGAGCCTGCGCTGCAAGACAGCACCCTGCGCGCCACGACGGCAAAGCTGCTGGAAGATCCCGTGCGCAGCGTGCGCGTGACCGCCGCGTGGTCACTGAGAGAGGGGCTGAAGCTGGACAGCCCGGCGGGCCAGGACCTGCAGCACATGCTGCGGCTGAATGGCGACCAGCCGAGCGGACAAATGCAGTTAGGCCAGTTTTACTACGCGCTGCGGGAGGTGCCGCGTGCCATCCGGCACATGGAGACGGCCATCCAGTGGGACCCGAATTCGCCGCCGTTTCACCATGATTTGGCCATGCTGTTCAGCGCGGCGGGCAACACGACCAAGGTCATTGAGAAACTGCGTGATGCCATCCGCCTCGCGCCGAATGAGGGGCAGTTTCACTATGAGTTAGGCCTGGCCCTGAGTGAAACCGGGGACATGGAGGCCACCATCGCCGCCTTGAAAGAGTGTGTGCGCGTCAGCCCGCAGTTTGCCCGGGCGTGGTACAATCTGGGGCTGGCCCTCAATGGCCTGGGCCGCACGGCAGAGGCCATGGATGCCCTGCGCAAAGGCGAGTCGGCAGATCCTGCGGACCCTGGCATCCCCTACGCCCGCGCCACCATCCTGGCTCAGCTCGGGCAAAAGCAGGCGGCCATCGCGGCGGCCCAGCGTGCACTCACGATCCAGCCCGGTTTCCAGGAGGCGCGGCAGCTTCTCATGATGCTGCAAAGGTAAGGGCGGGAAGGGGCATCCAGAACGGAGAATCTCGACAGGGGGATCTTTTTCTGCCACACCGGGAGGACTGACGTCCATAAAGCTGTGTATGGCCAACCTGCCTGACTTTGAATCTGAGCCTGATGAGCGGCTCGCCCGACATGCGGAAGACGGCCAAGAGGCGGCTTTCCGGGTGCTGCTGGGCCGTCATCTGCAGCCTTTGCGCACCTACCTCGCCTTGCGGGCCCCGGTGGCGGACCTGATCGATGAGGTGGCGCATGATGCCTTTGTGTTTGCCTACCGGCATCTGGCGGATTTTACCCACGGCTCCATGCAGGCCTGGCTGCGCAGCATCGCGCATCATCAGTTGCGCGACCGCCTGAAGGCCCATGCACGGGAATCGGTGAAGCACGAACGTTATGGCGAGCACGTGCGCTGGGAGCTGGCGCTGGCCCAGATGGACGGACCGGCGGCCAGCGAGGAGGCGGACCACCTGGCCCGCTGCGTGGAAAAGCTGCGCCTCAGCCAGCGGGAGCTGCTGACGCTGCGCTATGAGCAGGAGCTGAGCAGTGAGGAGATCGCCCAGCGCACGGGCCGTAGCACCCTGGGCGTGCGCACGGTGCTGATGCGCATCCGCCAGCAGTTGCGGCAGTGCATTGAAACTCAGATGGAAGGAGTCACGCCATGAACCGGGACGAAGACATCGCCAAGCTGCTGGAGGGCGGCCTTTCCACGGAAGACGAGGCCGCGCTGGCCCAGGATGCCGGGGTGCAGCCGGAGCTGAAAAAGCAGATCGCGCTGGATGCGGCGCTGAAGGTTTTGCTGGAGGACAAAAAGGTCACCGCAGGACTCGGCGACAGCATCCTGGCTAGCCTCAAGGCCGCGCCGACGAGCAGGCTGGAGCAGGACATCCTGGCCGCCACGCTGGGGGAACCGAAACGGGGCAAGGGTGGCCGTACCCGGCGCGCGGCCCCGGTGTGGGCGGCTCTCCCCCGGTGGAGCACGGCTGCGGCGGCGGTGTTCATGGGCGGGATGGCAGGCTCGCTGCTGTGGCCGGAGGCCGTGTTGCGTTTGGAGTTAGGCCCGGTCATCGTGCAGCGCACCGGGGAGCCGTTTCTCCTGCATGGGGTGCTGGTCGCGGGGCTGCCCGCCCCTGCGCCTGCCTTGCCGCCTGAGGTCGCGCCGGAGATGTCTGCGCCGCCTGTGCAGGAAATGGTTTTGCCCAAGGCCAGCATCGCTGCCGCCCCACCTGCCGCCGCGCCTGCGGCAGTGCAGCCCGCCCCGGTTCCGGTGCCCCAGCAGGTGGCGGAATCCTCCCCACCCCCGCCTGCGATGCCCCAGCCGGTGCCCGAGGCGGCGGTGCTGGAGGCCAAGCTGCCCGTCCCCATGCGCCTGACCTCCAAACCGGGGCCGGAGGTGCCTGCGGATGCGGCGCTGACTTCGCTGCAAAGGGTGGACTTTGAACGGCACGTGCTGCCCATCCTGCAGCGCTCCTGCTTTGAATGCCACAGCGGCAAGCTGAAGAAGCCGAAGGGCGGCATCCGCCTGGATGACCTGGAGGCGATCCGTGAAAAGAGTCGCACCGATAACCTGCTCTTTCCGCACAAGCCGGACCGCAGCACGCTGGTGAGATCCCTCACCCTGCCTGCCGACCACGAGGAGGCCATGCCGCCGAAGGACGAAAGCACACCGCTGACCTCCGAGGAAAAGGGCCTCATCCATCGCTGGGTGGAGGAGGGGGCGGACTTTGGCGAATGGACGTCCGAGCGCGCCAAGGAGGTGCAGATTTCCACCGAGAACGAGGCGGTGGACACGGCCCAGGTGCAGGCCACCGCGCGGCGGATCGACGAACTGCTGCGCCAGGATCTGGCCCGGCATGGGCAGGAGCCACGCGCGCTGGCGGCGGAAAGCACCTGGCTGCGCCGGGTGTATCTGGACCTCGTGGGCCGCATCCCCACCGCCCCGGAGGCCAGCCGCTTTCTCAAGGACAAGCAGGCGGACAAACGCGCACGCCTGGTGGATGAGCTGCTGGCCTCGAACGGTCACGTCAGCCACATGTTCAATTACTGGAGCGGCCTGCTGCGGGCGCGGGATGAGCTGGCCGAAGGGGTGAAGGGCGACTTTTACCTGGCCTGGATTAAGCAGAGCGTCCGGGATAACAAACCGTATGACCAATGGGCGCGCGAGCTCATCAGCCCCGAAGGCTACGGCTGGCGGGCCCCGGCGGCGGGCTATTACTTGCGCGACGGGGTGAACCGCGCGGCGAACATCGAGAGCACGGCCACGCTCTTTTTGGGCACCCAGATTTCCTGCGCGCAGTGCCATGACCATCCCTATGACCGCTGGACGCGGAAGGACTATCACCAGTTCATGGCCTGGACCTCCGGGATCCAGACGGCCACGGAGCAGACCTCCGTGGGGCAGGTGGAGGCGAAGGAGATCCAGGAGGCGGCGGAGCGTTATGACCGCATGGCCATGAACCGGGCCGACCCGGAAAGGCGAGCCCGCTATGAGCGTGTGAGCGATGCCATCCAGGCCCTGCAAAAGGCGGCGGGCGGCACCGGAGTGACCAATGGTGAAGGCAGCCCCGCGCTGCTGCCGGAGGACTATCAATACAGCGATGGCAAGCCGGGCGAGGCCCTGCCTGCGGCGGTGCTGTACGGGGAGACGCCGAAAGGCCAGACCCGTGCGGCGGATACGCTGGCGGCCTGGGTGACGGCACCGGACAATGCGCGCTTCAGCCTGACGCTGGCGAACCGGCTTTGGGAGAGGCTTTTTGGCCAGCCCTTCGCAGGCCCTGTGGACCATGTGCGGGAGGTGGCGGACTGCGACAATCCGGACCTGGCGCAATACCTGGTGCATGTGGTCCGGCAGTCCCGCTACGATGTGCGGCAGATCCTGCGCATCCTGTGCCTGACGCAGGCCTACCAGCAGGAGGCGGGCCTGCCCGTGGAAGATCCCACGGTGGCTTATCGCTTTCCCGGCCCCGTGGTGCGGCGGCTTTCGGCGGAGCAGGTGTGGGATTCCATGATGGCGCTGGCCGTGGATGACCTGGATGTGAAGCTGAACTTTGACCCGCCTGAAGTGGCGCGGCTGGAGGCCGCTGCCGCTGCCAAAAAGACCAGCGAAGTGACCCAGGTGGCCAAGCAGATGGCGGGTGAGGAAGAGCGGGAGATGAAGGCCGAACAACGCCGCGCCCGGCTGCGCGGGGACATGGCCCAGGAATTTGCCGGTGGCGGGCTGGAGCGCGCCTCCGAGCTGCCCCAGCCGACGCCGGACGGGCACTTCCTGCGCATGTTTGGCCAGGGCAGCCGGGACTTTATCGGCGATGCGTGGAGCGCCTCCACCGTGCCGCAGGCGCTGCTGATGCTGAACAGCGATTTCTTTGACCATGTGGCCCGGTCTGGCAGCCCGCTTTCGGACAGCCTGCGTGCCTCCAGCAATGCCCGCGATGTGGCCCGCAGCGCCTTCATGACGGTGCTGACGCGGGAGCCGACGGCGGCGGAGCTGGACGACTGCCTGGACATTCTGGGCGAGACGCGCAATGCCAAGACGCTGGCGCGCACGCTTCTTTCCACCGCTGAGTTTGTGTTTCAAAAATAACCCCCGCCGATGCCATGAAGACGCCTTTGAACCGACTCGATGAAGTCTCCCGCCGCCAGTTCGTCTCGCGCCTGGCCCGGACCTGCCTGGGGGTGAGCCTGGTGCCGCCCGCCGGGCTGCTGCGGGCGCTGGAAACGGAGACCAGTGCGCCCCAGCATGCCGCCCATGTGATCTACCTCTACATGCGCGGAGGCATGAGCCACCTGGACACCTTTGACACCAAGCCGGAGGCACCTGCCGGGTATCAGGGGCCGGTGAGCACCATCAGCACCAAGGCCGCCGGGCTGCAGTTCTCCGGCTACTTTCCCAAGCTGGCGGATCACGCGCCGCAGATGGCGGTGATCCGCTCCATGACCCACACCCAGGGTGCGCATGAGCCGGGCACCTACAAGGTGCTCACAGGTTATGAGACCTCCCCCTCCATCCGCCATCCGGCCCTGGGTGCGTGGGTGGCGCGGCAGGTCACGCAGGGTCACTCCACCCTGCCTCCCTACATTCGGTTAGGCGGTCTGGCGGGCCATCCCGGCAGCGGCTTCATGGATGCGCGCTTTGCCCCCGTGCCGGTGCTGGACCCCGCCAAGGGGCTGGAGCACACGCAGCTGCAAAACGGCGACTCCATGGCCTCCCTGCGCAAGCGCAGCGGCCTGGCGGGCAAGCTGAACGAGGACTTCCTGCGCCGCTACCCGATGGGGGAGGTGAAGGCCCATGCCGATGTCTATGCGGATGCCATCAAGCTGATGACCAGCAAGGACCTGGACGCCTTTGACCTCAGCCAGGAAAAAGGCGGGCTGATGGAGGACTATGGCAACGATTCCTTTGGCCGGGGCGTCCTGCTGGCCCGGCGGCTGGTGCAGCGCGGGACGAAGTTTGTGGAGATCGAGCTGGGCGGCTGGGACACGCATGCAAACAACTTTGCCCAGGTGGAGGCGCTGGCCTCGCGGGTGGATGCGGCGGTGAGCACCCTGCTGAAGGACCTGGAATCGCTGGGCCTGCTGGAAAGCACGCTGGTGGTCCTCACCACGGAGTTTGGCCGTTCGCCGAAGCTCAACGGCACGGGCCGCGACCACCATCCGGTGGCGTTTTCCTCCTTCATCGCCGGGGGGCGTGTGAAGGGCGGGCAGGCCTATGGCCGGACGGATGAAACCGGCACGCGGGTGGTGGAAAATCCCGTGTCCGTGCTGGACTTTCACGCCACCCTCGGGGCCCTGCTGGGCGTGCCGCCGGTGGAGACCATCTCCGCAGGCAGCGGGGGCAGCTTCAGCATCTACGGCGGCACCGGGGCAAAGCGCGGTGTACCCATCGCCGCCCTGGTATGAGGCGGCGTGGCTTTGAATGCGATCTCTGAAAAAAGAACGGCCAGGGTTGCCGTGCAGAGTGCGCACCGTTAGACTCGCAAACAATCTTCTATGGCACGCCGCGCTCAATCAGGACTCAAACCCATCCACCTCATCGGCCTGCTCCTGCTGCTGGGGGCCGTCATCGGGCTGGGCTATGCGTTGCTGAACCGCAGCACGGACCCCATGACGGGCATCACGGCCCTGAGCACGGAGGAGTACCTGGAAAGCTCCGTCGCGCTGAGCGGGAACACTTACCGCATCGAAGGCACGGTGGATGACCGCCTGGACAACTGGCGCGCCGCCGATGGCCGCCTGTTCAGCGTGCAGGTCTCGGAGGCCGGGTCCTTTGTGCCGGTGTGGGTGCCGGCGAATTTGGAAACGAACATCCAGCGTGGCCAGCGCTACGTCTTCAAGGTCCGCGTTTTGGAAACCGGAGTCCTGGAAGTGCTGGAACTGCTGAAAGCCTGATGCCTTTATGAAGAAGCTGATTTTGACTGCGGCCTGCTGTGTCCCTGCGTGGTTAGGCGCCCAGGTGCTGCCCTCTCCGGGGTCTGCGCCAGCACCCCAGGCCGCCCCGGCCAGTTCACCGCCCCCGGCCTCCTCTTCCTCCTCCGGCAGCGGTGGTGGCGGGCAGGGGCAGAGCTCCATCTTCGGCGGCCTGCTGCCGCATGTGGATGGCGGCAGCGAAACGGTGAGCTGGGATGGCAAGATGTGGAACATGAACAACAACCGCATCGCGCGGGCAAAGTTCGAGATCTACCTGGCCACCCCGGAGGCGAGCAGTGCCGATGACCAGGCCTACCGTGACCTGATGGCGCAGATCACCCTCCTGCTGGCCCCCACGCGGCCCGGCGGTCCGGATGTGTCCAAGGCCTTTGCGCTGCTGCCCGAGGCAGGCGCCTTCCAGATCGACGGCGGCCTGTGCAACACCATCGCCAATGGCGTGTGGGACATCTGGCTGGCCCAGCGCAAGGTGACGAACCTGCGCCAGGCCAACGATGCCATGCTGAAACGCCGCCGCGACCTGGAGTGGAACACGGAACGCGGCATGGCCGATGCTGGAAACACGAACATGAACTCCGGCGGCGGATCGAAAAAGAACGGGGCCCAGCAGCAGCAGCAGGCCCAGCAGCAGCAGACCACCTCGATGACGGTGGGCCGCGTCTCCGGGTACATCAAAAGCATCGCCGAAATCGAGGCGCGGATGAAGCTGAACGAGACCGCCATCGGCCTTTCGGAAGTCACCAGCAAGACGCAGTTCCAGGCCCTCATGGTGCAGATGTTCATGCAGCGCCGGTTTGAGCACGCCATCATCGCCTGCCGCCTGTACCCGCACATGTTCCGCGATGGCGACAGCGTGCTGCAGCTGGACGACAATTCCGACCTGAAAAAAATGTTCTCCGCCAGCATGGGCATGCCGCCCACGGTGAGCCTGATCGACGGCTTTTCCGCCGAGGCCATCCGGGGCGTGGACGAGGCCGTGGTGGCCTTTGAGCAGCTCGTCCTGCGCCAGGACTACGACAGCGCCAGCAAGCGCCTCATGGAGGCCTATGCCATCGGCGAATACCTGCCGCGCATCCGCCGCCTGCCCATGCCCACCAAGCTGAAGGTGCTGGACTACGTGCGCGATGGCAACCAGCTCATCAACTCCCTGGAGATGCGCGACTTTGGCCTCGCTGAGGAGCTGGTGAAAAAGATGCGCCTGTCCTCCCGCGACTTTGACTTTTCCAAACCGCTGGCCGCGATTGAAACCGCGCGCACGCTCAGCGACATGCGCCTCACCGCCGCACGGGCCTCCGCCGTGAAGGGCGACCAGGCAGGCGTGGCGGCCGAGCTGAAAGGCGCGGCGGAGATCTGGCCCACGAACCCGAAGCTGCGCGAAGTTTCCAACATGATCGGCCAGAACAGCGATGTGCAGGCCCAGGCCCTGCTGGATCTGGACCGCCTGCTCAGCCAGCGGAACTACCGTCAGGTGTTCAATGACCAGGGCCGCTACCTGGCCTCCGCCATCAA
The DNA here is from genome assembly GCA_040386955.1 of Verrucomicrobiota bacterium. Classification (GTDB taxonomy): domain Bacteria; phylum Verrucomicrobiota; class Verrucomicrobiia; order Verrucomicrobiales; family Verrucomicrobiaceae; genus Prosthecobacter. The sequence continues at coordinate 207,423 of JAZKER010000005.1, read as the reverse complement.
TGACCCGGTGCGCCAGGAGCAGCTGAAAAAAGTGCTCACGGACATGAACCGCGTGAACATGGTCGTCCATGCCGCCGGGGAGGCCGCGCGCAATGGCAACAGCTTCGGCGCCTGGGAGGCGATCGAGCGCGAGTATGAGCAGTTCCCGGACGATCCGGAGATCACCAAGATGCGCTCGGAACTCAGTGTGAAGGCCAGCGAATTTGTCAGCGCCATCGAGAAGGCCAAGCAGCACGAGCAGCGCAAGCAGAGTGGCTCCGCCATCGCCTGGTACCTCAAGGCCCGCCGCCTGTACCCGCCGAGCGAGTTTGCCCGCAACGGCATCCAGCGCCTCGTTGCAGGCCTGAAGGCCGGAGAAGGGGAAACCCCCGGCACTGGCGCGGTGACGAATCCCTGAGGCCGGAGGTAGTGGCTCAAAGGTAGCCCGCACAGTCCCTGAAATGAGAAACGAAAGGTGCGGGGAAATGAGGCTCGGGCCGTAGGGCGGGCTTGTCCGGCGGGGTGCCTATGTTTGGATCTTGGACGCCGCCGCCGGATTGCCCGCCTTTCTTGGAAGGTGCGGCCGAGGTGGCGTTCACGATGTCCAAATCACTGCCGCGAAAGGCGGCCGCCTGCCCGTGTCGCATCTCAGGCGAGAGGGGGTGCTGGAGGGACTTCGCACGTTCAAAAGCCAGCCGGGTAATTTGGCGAAGCAGACGACAGAGCTCGCGTGCTGCTCCCCGCCAAACACACCCAGCCTACAGCCCAGAGGACCGACAGTGAAGGCCTGGCCACAAAAAAAGCCGCATCGGCCTAACGATCTTTGTGACAAGAAGGCCGGGCGGCGATGCGGCGGTGAGGGGAGCGGCGGATCAGTTGCCGAGGGCCTTGCGGATCACGGGCTCGAAGATGTCCGCCTGGCGCATGAAGCCCAGGTCGCTGGCGTGGGAGGCATCGGTGGCGCCTTCGGTGTCGTCACCGTAGAGGCTGTCGCCGGGGATGTAGTGGAGGTCCTTCACGCCTTCCTTAACGAGGGTTTCATAGGCGGCCTTGAGGGCGGCGTGGTTGTCCGTGTGGAACTGCTTTTTGGCCGGGGTGATCCAGTCATTGGTGAAGCGGCGGTCCTCCACCAGGATGATGGGCGTGCCGGGCTTGGCCGCGCGCAGCTGCTTCACCAGCGGGATGCACTTTTCCGTGACCTGGGCAGGCTGCATGTTCGGCAGGCAATCAATGACGTACACGGCGGCGTCCAGTTGCACCAGGTAGTCGCCCACGGCGGCATCCATGCGGCCATTGCCGGAGAAGCCCAGGTTCACCACGGGGCGGTCCAGGCGGCGGCCCAGGATGCCGGTGTGCACCATGCCGGGGCGGCTGGCGCAGGCCCCGTGGGTGATGCTGGTGCCGTAAAAGACGACGGGCTTTTCCGTGCGCGGGGCCAGGCCCTCGAAGGTGCTGCCTTTGGCCACGCCGATGCTCAGGGACTCGATGCCGTTGTACAGCGGCAGGTAGGCGGCGTATTCGCGCTCGCCAGGGGCCAGGCCTTTGATGATCTCCGCCTTCACTTCCTGGGCGGCGGGTTTCGTCACCTGCACCCACTTCCACTTGCCGCCGTCTTTTTCATCGCGGGCATAGAGGTCCACCCCGCTCACGCCGGTGGCGGGCATGTGGGGCATGCCGATGTTGGCCTTGCTGAGCTTGTAGTGGATGCTGATGGCCTCGGCATTGGTCTTGAAGCGCACCATCATGCCGGCGCTGTCGCGGCTGAGGTTCCAGACGGCGGGCGTCACCTTGCCCTCGGCGCTGGCGGGCAGGCGGTCAAACCAGCGCAGGCGCTTCTGGTCCGGCAGGATGCGGCCCTCCACGCCCCAGGCCGTCACATCGTGCCACTCCAGGTTGTCCTCGGCCTTCTTGTTCACGCCCATGGCGGGGTCCAGCTTGGAGACGTCCGGGGCCTTGGAAGGGGCCTTTTGGGCATGGGCGAGGCCGCTCAGGGCCAGCAGCAGGGCAAAGGGAAGGAGGCGCATGGGATGGGGAAGGTGGGGTTGGCAGTGGTGGGCGATGGTTGGCCGTCGTTTGCGACGGGTAGGTCGCGGACAAAGCCGCAAAGAGGACGTGGCGAAAAGGGGCAGTATTGCAGGGGAAATGAGGCCGGGGTAGGCAGGCCCTGCGCTCCCCGGTTGCCCGACAGCTCTTTTTTGGTTTTCAGCGGCGGATGGATAAGGCTAAAAAAGGTCATGGACCGCCCTGAGCCCTTTCCCACCACCCTCATGACCGATGCCAAGATGGACTTGGCCCTGGACTGGACGAATGAGGAAGTGGAATGCGCCCAGCGCTATTTCGACCAGAAGTATCACCAGTTCTGCCGCCCGGGCAAAACCCGCGACGATGTGCTGCCTCTTTGGTACACTTCAAATCACCTCTGGCGCCAGCTCAATGACCATCAACGCAACCCTGAGACGAAGCCGAAGCCACTGACCCCGGAAGAAAACCGGCTGCTGCGTCTCGCGAGGATCCAGGAGGGCCGGTACCTGAGCCAGTGGGTGGAGCGCCTGGAGCAGCCTCCCTATCCCGACTGGCCCATCGAAAAGGCGTGGATGAAAGTCGAAATTTACGGAGTTCCCTTCTACTACGGACAGAAACGCTGGACCCGCGAGCGGCCCAATGACGAGCCAGACTTCCTGACCGATCACCTGGACTACATTCTGAACCAGTTGAACCGCACGGCGAAGCTGGCGGGCCCGCATCAAAGCGACCTCGGGGTGGCCGACGACCAGCTCATGGAACATGTGCCGCCGAACTGCTGGCGGGTGCTCGCCTACTACCGGGACTGGACACCCGTATCGCCACTGCCGCCGGGCGTGCGGGAATGATGGAGAGGCCCCTTCCCGACTCGCTTCCTCGTTTTCCTTCGCGAATCTTTTCCGGCTGTCATGACCGATCGCCAAACTCAAATCAAAAGACGTGTTTCGCTTCCGGCCTATCTTGCCGAACTGGCTGTTTTGGTGGGAAGGAAGGTCATGGCCGAAGAGCTACTGTCTGTGGAGGATGCCCAATCGCTCCGGAAAAAACTCAGGATCACGGGGGCCAAAGCTAGGCGCATCGCCCTGCGGTTTGCAGGCCGCAAGAGCAGTGCGTTTGCCGCCCTGGTTGACCAGCTTCATTCCCTCAATGGATCCTCCGTGGTCCTCTGGATACCGGGGGCCAACGATTGCGGGGCGCTTCCGCTTCCTTCGCTCCACGCGATTGATTTTGGTTTCCCGTTCGACTGGTGTGCTGAAGGGGTGCTGGTGATCGCAACCAGCGATGGCCTGGACCGGATGCTTCTTGACCTCAGCGAAGAGGACGGAAGCCAGTCCCTCGAAATGGAACTTTTCGGGCCTCACTGGGGGCAGGCATCTCTCCCCGTCTGGGATTCTTCATCAGCTCCCACCGATGATACGCTCTGAAGGAGCGCAGTAGTCAGCGCTCAGTGTTCAGACCGAAGGAGCTCCCTTTTTGCAGCTTCAAAAAGTCCAGTCGTCTTCGTCACTCCAGCGCGAAGGTCTCGTTTTGATGGAAGGCGGTGAGGGTGAACATGGCGGCGAGCACAGGAGCTTGCCAGAGGATCATCAGGAGGAAATCGGACTCTGCGGCGAGCTCCACCAAACCCTCCGAGAGAAGCAGGGACAGGAGCCCGATGGCCAGGCCTGCGAAGGCGTGGCGATGCCGCTCAGCGGAACGGTTGATCCACAGGAACAGGGGTAAAGGCACGGCATTGATCAGCAGCGCCAGCAGCATGAGTCCCGCCGGACCCCAGGCGGCGGTGAAGACGAAGCTGGACCAGAGCAGGCTTTTGACCAGGGTCAGAAAAGCCCAGATGGCAAAGACCATCCAGCAGAGCCATCGCATCATGGTTCTCAGGGTTTTCATCGTGGGGGCAAGAGACGGAGCAGGGGGTGGGATGCCACTGCATTTTTTTCCAGGCGAAGGTTCCTGGTGCGGCATCAGGTGCCAAGCCGATGTTCGAGTTGCTTTACGGGGTTGAAGGGTATGTTCGATGACGGTCCTTCCGTGATGCGCTACGCCCCGAACATCATCGCCCTTTTGATTTTCTGTTCCGGCCTGTGGTGGCTTGCAGGGAAAAGCTGGCAGGCATCGGGTTCACTGCCGGGGTTTCTCCAATACTTCGGGGCCTTCGTCACCCCCATCACGTTTTATGGCCGTGTTCTCGATCAGCATGGGGCACCTGTTGCGGGGGCCACCGTGCGTGGCTCTGCGGGGGTCTCCCCAGGCGGTGACACGGTCAAAACCACAGCGACCACCGACGCCTCCGGCCACTTTACCCTCCGCACGATGGGCATGGTGTTGTTTGTCAGTGTGGACAAGCCCGGCCATTACCACATTTTTCCGGATCGCATGCCGGGATTCGTTTCTGAGAAAGGCTTTGATTACGCCGCTGCCCTTGGAAACGGAGTCCACAAGCCCGATTCATCCAAGCCCGCTGTCTTGCACCTGTACAAACCCGGAACGATGGAGCCACTGATCCGGCTTAAATCCACTTCCCGGCGTTTGAGCCGAAGCGGCGAAGCCGTGGAGGTGGTGTTGGATCCCTGTGAAGGCGACCAACACCGGATCGCTCTTTCCTGCAAGACCGATGACCAGGTGACCCCTGACGGCAAATACTCGTGGAGATTTGAGGTGAGAGTGATGGAGGGCGGGCTCCAGCCTGCGGGCGGTATCTTCGAGTTTGAAGCCCCTGCGGAGGGCTACCAGGAAGCGGATATCATCGACATGAAGGAATCATTGCCACGTCCTCAATGGTCCAGTTCGGTCCGACGCTCCTATTTTGTGCGATTCAATGACGACACCTATGCCCGGATCGAGGTCAAGATGATGTCAGGGGGAGATTACTTCGCCCGCATCGAAGGCCAGTACAACCCGAAGCGGGGCTCGCGGAATCTCGAAGTTGACCCCTCTCAGCGCTGATTCATTCCAAGCGATTGGCTGCAGGCCCTTGTTCCGTTTCTCGTTTCCATCTCGTTTTCCTGACCCGTGAAAAATGGAAACGAGAAGCGAGAAACGAGGGGCGGGCGGGCTGCTCCCCAGCCTCGCAGGCGGGCCAACAGGTAGCCCACTGAGTCATCTGTGCGGTAAGCAGCGCGAAGAAAGGTAGCCCGCTCAGTCCCTTGAGCGGTCAGCAGCCTCGAAGCCCCGGGCAGTCACCAGGGTGGCTATCATCTCGATGGATCGTGAGTCCGGCATCGCCAGTCTTCGAGTAGCTGAAGGCACCTTCAGTATCGCTGCCGGATGGTTGGCGTTGCCTTCGAATGACCTGCTGAATATGGAGGTAAGGTTTGAGGAAGCGGAGATGCTCGAGGGTTGTGTCAAAGTGAAGTTGCGCTTTGCAGACTCAGAAGAAGAGGATGGGTGGTTTTGTTTTTGCGGGGATGAGTTGACCCTTCTCGATGTCAAGGTGTCCAAAGATATTGTTACGCTGGCCTGAGATGTGTTTTGATGTTTGATCATGCAACGGAGTGTGTGATCCCCTTATTCATCCGGAGAGGCTGAAGACGGCAATTGATCAAAAGTATAAAACATCAGCTTCAGTTCACGGGCTTTGAGGAAGAGATGTTCGAGGGCCTGGGGGGTGATGAAGTGGCCTTTGCCGCCCATGTTGCGGATGCCGTGGGCGTAGAGGGTGAGGATCTCGCCCCGGGTGGCGGCGCGGGCGAGGGCGGCGTCGAACTGCTCGAAGGTGCGGTCTTCGCGGGTGGGGGCGTAGTCGATGCCTTTGGAGGGCAGGGCCCCACGGGTGGGCACCTGGGCGAGGAGGGTGAAGAAGGGATCGCGGTCGCTGAGGCGGTCCCCAGGGGCCATAGGCCCGCCGATGCGCAGGTGCCGGAAGACTTTGAGCAGGGCGCGTTCGGTGGCAGCATCGCTGCTGCTGCTGGGAAAGGCAAAGGCGGTGATGGGGATGCCAGCGGCGTGCCAGGCATCCAGCTGCGGCTGGATCTCTTGGCGGAGGTAGTCCTCGATGGAATGCTCGCGCACGTAGTCGAGGGCTTTGAGGTGATGCACGCTGTGGGAGCCGATGGCGTGGCCGTGGGCGATGAGCTGGCGGCAGGCGGCGAGGGCTTTTTCATCAATGGGGCCGCTGATGAAGAAGGTGGCTTTGACGCCGTATTGATCGAACAGCGGCAGGGCGGCCAGCCAGTCGTCAAAGTTCCGGTCATCGAAGGTCAGCACCAGGCCGGCTTTCTCCAGCGGCGGTGGGTTTGAAATCTTTGTTGGACCTGCCTTGTCGGCTCCGGCCACGGACAAGGCGGTGAGCAAGGCCAGGGCAGGCATCAAGACCATGCGACGGCAAAGGGGCGGCAAGAGGGCTCGGGCGGACATGGAGAAAATACGTCGCGGGTGAGGGGAGCATTTCGGTAGTCTCTCTGCAGAGTCCGGGTGTATCGCTAGCTTTCGGCTGGCAGAAAGGGTTGGGGTCGAGATAAGATGCTGGCTGCCTCATGAAATGGACCCTCACGGCGATACCCACCCAGCAGAGTCTGACACGCACGGTGTTTTGGACCTTTTGGTTTTTGACCGTGGCGCTGATGACCCATGCGGCCTGTGTGGAGTTTTTGGGTGTCGGATTGTGGCTTCGGGATTATTCGTGGCCAGAAAGGGGCATGTATGCCGAGATCAAGGTGGCCTCCAGGCTAGGCTCCTTCACCGTCCCCTGCCTGTCGGTGGTCACCATCTTGATCGTGCATTGGAGCCGCAGGCTTTGTTTGCTTGGGACTGTCGCGGTGAGCTTATGGCTGTTCTATTTTTCCCCACGCATCTAGGAGGAGGCATGATCTCGAGAGTCCCCTGGCGCAGAGCTTGCTTTTGACTGATAATAAAGGCTGCCCGGGCGACGTATCCCTCCCTTCACGATGTCCAAAATTCTTTCCCGTCGAACTGTCTTGCGTGGCCTGGGGGCCACGGTGGCGCTGCCTTTCCTGGAGGCGATGCGGCCACGCGCGGTGCGGGCGGCAGCGGCGGTGAAGGCACCCACGCGCATGGGCTTCCTGTTCATGCCGAACGGGGTGCGGGAGGATCGCTGGACGCCGGAGGGGCAGGGGACGGACTTCAAATTCTCCCCCATTTTGAGCCCGCTGGAGGCGCACCGGAAGGACATCACGGTGCTGACCGGCCTGGGCAACCGTGCCTCCCTAAGCGGGGACGGGCACTATGCCAAGACGGCCAACTGGCTGACGGGCACGCCCATTGCCAAGACCACGGGCAAGGACCTGCACTGCGGCATCTCGGTGGACCAGGTGCTGGCCAAGGAAAAGGGGTACCTCACACGCTTCCCCTCCCTGGAGCTGGGCACAGAGCCGATCATGAGCGGCGTGGACCGCAATGTGAACTACACCATGCTCTACGGCAGCCACATCGCCTGGCGCACGCCCACCAGCCCCATCCCTTCCGAGATCAATCCGCGCTTCGTCTTTGACCGCCTCTTCCGCGAGGATGCCGCCCAGCGCCAAGCCAGCGCGGAGGAAAACAAAAGCGTGCTGGACCTGGTGCTGGCCGATGCCAAGTCCCTGCGCGCCAAGGTGGGCAAGGAGGACCAGCAGCGCCTGGACGAGTACCTGGAAAGCCTGCGTCACATTGAGCGCCGCATTGATGCCGACATCGCCCGCGTGGCCAGCGGGGAGAACCTAGATCCGGCGGCCAAGGAGGCGATGGCGCGCCTGGACAAACGCATCGCCGATGCCATGGCCGCCAACCCCAAGGACGCGGGCTCGCGCCTGCGGCTGGACCACACGGAGCACTGCCGCCTGATGCTGGACCTCATGGCGCTGTCCTTCCAGACGGACAGCACCCGCACCAGCACCTTCATGTTTGGCTGGGCCGTCAGCGGCAAGAATTTCTCCTTCCTCCCTGGCGTGGAGGGTGGCCACCACCAGCTCTCCCATCACGAGGGCAAGGCCGACAAGCTGGACGCCTACGAGAAGATCAACCGCTGGCATGTCGAGCAGTACAGCTACCTCATCGACAAGCTGAAAAGCATCAAGGAAGGCGAGGGCAACCTGCTGGACAACAGCCTCATCCTCTTTGGCTCCAGCATCCGCGACGGCAACAAGCACGATCCGCGCAATCTGCCCCTCGTCCTCGCTGGTCACGGCGGCGGCGTGAAGGGCGGCCAGCATGTGGTGGCGGCCAAGGACACCCCGCTGTGCAATCTCTACACCGGCATGCTGAACCGCGCCGGAGTGGAAACGCCCTCCTTCGGCGACAGCTCCGGCATTCTGGAAGTGTGAGGTGGCGCGAGGCCACGCCAGCAGGCGAGGGGAGCGCGGAGACTCCTCTCCGCATCCATTCATCAGCGGCGTAGCCGCCAAGATCCTTCAATGAACGGACGGAAACCCAAAGCCCCACGCCCTGGCGGGCGCAGCTACAGGCTGTAGCTGCCTGCGCCAGCGGGTGGTCGGACGAATGCTCTCACGTCCGTGAACTTCCCCTCGCCCCCAAGGAGCGGGACTTGCCAAGTCCCGTTGCTTTGAACTCCGCATGTCCCCACACCTGCGCCTTCTCCAAAGCCCCACGCCTTGGCGGGCGCAGCTACGGGCTGTAGCTGCCTGCGCCAGGTTTCTTTGACAAGGGCGCGGAGCCTGCTGTAGGGGCATCTGCCTATGAGCGCCCCTCCCGCCCCTTACGTCATCATGCCCCAGCCCGAGCTGGAAGCGAATCAGGACAAGGCCCTGCTGGAGGCAGTGCGGGCGCTGGATACGGCAAAGGCCAAAACCTCCAAAGGCCTCTGGCTGTTCCTCGCGGTGCTGTTCCTCGCGCTGGGCGGCACCAGTTGGGGATGGGCGTCCGTGGTGGGCATCGGTATCGCCGTCCTGCTGCATGAGTTGGGTCACGTGCTGGCCATGCTCTTGCTGGGTTACAAGAACGTGCAGATGCTGTTCATCCCGTTGCTGGGCGGGCTGGCGATGGGGCAACCGCAGGTCCACGATGGGGGGCGAAATGCCCTGGTATCCCTGGCCGGGCCCGTGTTTGGGTTCGTCACCACCGCCGTGGCGGGTGTGCTGGCGTACTTCTGGGGTTCGCCCTCATGGCTGGTGAACTTTGTGTGGATATCCCTGGGCCTGAATGCCTTTAACCTGCTGCCCTTTTTCCCCCTGGACGGCGGGCAGGTGATGAATGAGACCGTGTTTGCCCGAGTGCCCGTGCTGGAGCAGCTTTTCAGGCTGGCAGCGGCCGCCGCTCTGGGCTACCTGGCCTGGCTGGACAAATCCTGGATTCTAGGGGCCGTCGCCTTCCTGAATCTCATCACCATCGATGCCGCGCATCGGCGGGCCTGCATGGTGAAACGGTTCTGGTGCGAACTGCGCGGACAGCCGCATGAACTGGATGAGGCGCTGGTGGCCCGGCTGCGGGCGGCGGTGCTGGCCATCCACCCCAAGCTGAATCCCGCTGCTCTGGAAAAAAACATGCCTGTCCACGTGAAGGGCCTGTGGCTGGACATCCAGAAGAGTTACCCCGGCTTCTGGTACAGTGCGGGCATTCTCACGGCCTATGGGTTCACGCTGGTCATTCTCATGCCAGTCCTGGCCTATATGGCGAAACGCTGGCTGGGTGCGCCGGAGTTTTGGAGCACGATGGGCGTCTGAGGCAGACATTTCGTTTGCCCCGCCGCGCTGAGGCTGGAAAGTCACCGCTTCATGATTGGCGACTTCCTTGATCTCATCCTGCACGTGGACAAGCACCTGCTCACGTTTGCACAGAACTACGGCACGCTCATTTACGTGCTGCTCTTCGCCATCGTCTTTTGCGAGACCGGGCTGGTGGTCACACCGTTTTTGCCGGGGGATTCCCTGCTGTTTGCCGTGGGCGCCCTGTCCGTGCAGGGCTTTGTGCGGCTGGAGCTCATCATCCCGCTGCTGATTGCGGCGGCCATCATTGGCGACAACCTGAACTACTGGATCGGGCGCAAGGCCGGGTCCTGGATGGTGACGCAGAAATGGTTCAAACGGGACTACCTTTCCAAGACCGAGGCCTTCTTTGTCAAGCATGGTGGCAAGGCCATCATCCTCGCCCGCTTTGTGCCCATCGTGCGCACCTTCGCCCCCTTCACGGCCGGGTTCGGCCAGATGCAGTACTCGCGCTTCCTCAGCTACAGCCTCGGCGGCGGCTTCATCTGGGTGCTCAGCTTCACCCTGGCAGGCTACTTCCTGGGCAGCATCCCCTTCATCAAGAATAACCTGAAGCTCGTCTTCGTGCTCATCATCTTCGTCTCCGTCCTGCCCATCGTGATTGAAGTCATCAAGCACAAGCTAGCGGCGAAGAAGGAGCCGAAGGAATAAGGTGCGGACAAGGAGGCCTCCGGGGCAGCCAACAACAGCCGCGGCCCACCACACGTCATCGCGATCTGCCATTGCCGTCCGGCGGAGAAATGCTTTCGTGAGGAAGGATAAAAATATCCGGCGCAGACACGTCGTTCTTTGACAGGCCTCATTCCGCGAGCGGTCTGGCTCAAGGCTGAGCCCGGGCACCTGCTCGCACCTTGATTTCCAAAAGGTCAGGCCAAGTCCCCCACCCTGGATCAGCCATCGCCAACGAGTCATCTCGGGCTGCTCGCACAATGCCATTCGGGACCTCAGATCCGCAGGCCCGAAAAGGCGACTCTCTCCACTCACGAAAGTGGGTGGCCCCGTTGAAGCATCAAGACCATCTTGAATGAGACGACGCTGACCGTCCTCTCCACTCACGAAAGTGGGTGGCCCCGTTGAAGCATGGGGTCTAGGAGTGGGGTTTGTTAGGCGGCTTTGAGCTCTCCACTCACGAAAGTGGGTGGCCCCGTTGAAGCTTCGAGGGATTCATCGGCAAAACCGATGCCGATGGCCTCTCCACTCACGAAAGTGGGTGGCCCCGTTGAAGCACACGGCGGGGCCGATTCATCCCCCTGGCAGATTTTCTCTCCACTCACGAAAGTGGGTGGCCCCGTTGAAGCGCCGAACAGAACGCCCGTATCGCCTCAGGCGCACTCCTCTCCACTCACGAAAGTGGGTGGCCCCGTTGAAGCTCAGCCATGGCTTCACCGATGGCCGCGCCCGCTGGACCTCTCCACTCACGAAAGTGGGTGGCCCCGTTGAAGCTTTCGAGGTGCCACATTTTTTGTTCATTAGTCATGTTCTCTCCACTCACGAAAGTGGGTGGCCCCGTTGAAGCCTCGGAGTGGGCATCTGGATCACTGCACGCGCATGAACTCTCCACTCACGAAAGTGGGTGGCTCCGTTGAAGCCGGGTGAACCATGAGGGAATGCCATGGGAAAATGAGCTCTCCACTCACGAAAGTGGGCGGCTCCGTTGAAGCGGCCATGCGGACGCGGAAATCGCCCGCTGGCTGGAGCTCTCCACGTTTGCAAAAACGCGGCTCCGTTGAAGCTATTATTTGGATGCGCATCAGCAACCTCAGGGGCCGCACTCTCCGCGTTTGCAAAAACGCGGCTCCGTTGAAGCGCGGGATTCACGTTCGTGCGCTCTGAACAGCTTCCAGCCCCCATTCACAAAATGAGCGGCCCCGTTGCCCCCTCACTCCTGCTCCACGCGCACCGCTTCCACCTCGATCACCTTCACGTCGTGAGGGGGATTTTCACGATGTGCTTGATCATTCAGCGGAGATGAGCGATAGGTGCTGCCAGTGAGTCTGCGGCGAACGGCATAATAAAGTGCTGCGCAGGCAGACACACCCAGGCCCACTGCCGCTATGGCGAGGCCCACAAAGACAAATAATGCAATGAGCCCGATGGCGACAACCGCCATGAAGATCAGCGGCAACACGGCCGGAAGACCGCGCCTGCCCTGAAACTGGAAATGGATGCCTCTCGGGTTCATGCAGTGATACAAACGTAAGATACCTCAATTAACAAACGCAGAGTTTTCCGTCCTGGACGCCTGTCACCTACAAACAAAGGTGACGCCCGGCGGAGTTTCTGTGTAACCTCCTTTTATGGAATCGAAAATTCTGAAACTGCTCGGGCAGGCCGACTACGCGCCTTCGAACGTCCCCGAGCTGATTGACCTCCTCCGCCTGAAGCCAGGCCAGCAACAAGAGCTGCAGGGTGTGCTCGAGGGCCTCGTCAAGCAGGGCCTCATCATCCGCACCAAGGGCAACCGCTACATCGAATCCCGCGATGCCGACCTCGTGCCCGGCATCATCCAGATCACCCGTGGCGGTCGCGGCTTTGTCCAGCCGGATGAATCCGGCATCGGCGAAATCAGCATCGCCGAAAGCGCCACCTCCACCGCCCTGCATGGCGACCGCGTGCTGGTGCGCCGCGACAACAAACCTACGGGCCTGCGCAAAGGCGTGCCGGAGAGCAATGCCGGCGCCGTGGTGCGCGTCCTGGAGCGCAAGCGCACCCAGTTTGTGGGCACGCTGCAGCGCAGCAAGCAGTTCCTTTACGTCATTCCGGATGATCCGCGCATCCCGCATAACATCTACGTGCCGGAGCCGCGCGATGTGGGCCGCCAGGTGAACATGGGCGACAAGGTGGTGGTGGAAATCACCGCCTGGGAAAACCGCCAGACACCGCCTGAAGGCGAAGTGATCGAAGTCCTGGGCGCACCCGATGCCGAAGGCGTGGACATGCTGTCCGTGCTGCGCCATTACGCCCTGCCGCTGCACTTCCCCAAGGAGGTCCTGGCCGAGGCCAACACCATCGCCAAATCCCGCCCGGACAACCAGCCGAGCGCGGAAGAAAGCGCCGCACGCGTGGACTGCCGCGGCCACAACGTCATCACCATTGACCCGGACGATGCGCGTGACTTTGACGATGCCATCTGCATCCAGCCTGCGGGCGGCGGCAAGTGGAAGGTCTGGGTGCACATCGCCGATGTGTCCCACTACGTCCGCCCCGGCAGCCCGCTGGATGTGGAGGCGAAAAAGCGCGGCAACTCGACCTACCTCGTGGACCGCGTGATCCCCATGCTGCCCGAGGCTCTCAGCAATGAGCTGTGCTCGCTGAAGCCGGATGTGGACCGGTTAACCAAATGTGTGGAATTTCTCCTGTCGAAAACCGGCGAGGTCATCTCCACCAAGTTCTACGCCGCCGTCATCCGGTCGAAGCGCCGCTTCACCTACAAGGAGGCCTTTGCCGTCATCCAGCGCCAGCCCGAGGGCGAGATCGAGTCCATGCTGCATGATGCCCATGACATGGCGCAGCTCATCCGCCAGGCGCGTTTTGACAACGGCTCCCTGGACCTCGACTTCCCCGAAAACAAGATCCGCCTGGATGAACAGGGCCGCGTGCTGCGCATTGAGCGCATCGAGAACGACGTCTCCCACCAGCTCATCGAGGAATACATGCTGCTGGCCAATGAAGCCGTGGCTGCCGACCTCATGAAACGGAACCGCCCCGCCGTGTACCGCATCCATGAAGCGCCGAAGGACAAGAAGCTGCAGGACTATCGCGAAGACGTGCTGAGCCACCGCATTCCCTGCGGCGATCTCTCGCACCGCCCGGAAGTGCAAAAGCTGCTGGCCAAGCTGGGCGCCCTGCCCATCGGCCAGGCTTTGAAGATAGGTTTCCTGCGCTCCCTCATGCGTGCCCGTTATGCCGTGGAGCCCCTGGGCCACTACGGCCTCGCCAAGACGAAGTACACCCACTTCACCTCGCCCATCCGCCGTTACGCGGATCTCGTCGTGCATCGTGTGCTGTTTGACAAAGTCGAGGCTCCCATCCCGGCGCTGAAACAGATCGCCGAACACATCACCGAGACGGAGAAAAACTCCGCCGATGCCGAACGCGACAGCAAGGAGGTGAAGCTCTACGCCTACCTCGAGTCGCAGCTCGCCTCGGGCAGCCCCACGGCCTACTCCGCCCTGGTCACCGACACACGGAACTTCGGTTTCTTTGTGGATGTGCCGGACCTCGGCCTCAGCGGCGTGGTGCCCCTGTCCTCCATCCAGGATGACTTCTACATGCTGGAACCCACGCGCAACCATCTCATCGGCCGCCACACCCATCGGGTGATCAAGCTGGGCGACCGCGTGACGGTGCAGATTTACAAGCTGGACCGGTTTAAAAAGCAGGTGGACTTTGAGCTCACCCGCGAACGCTCGCAGCCGCAGGAAGGTCGCTCCCAGGAAGGCCGCCGTGGCAAACCTCCGGTTAGGCCATCCGGCAAATCGCGGGGTGATTTCCAGAAGCCGGATCGGCGCGGCGAGGAAGCCGCCCCGGCACGTTCGAATGAGTCGCGTCCGCAGGAGTTCCAGCGTCAGGATTCAGCCTCCAGGCCCGGAGGCCGCTCGCGTGACGAGGCCCCCTCGAAATCCCAAGGCCGTGGCCAGGATCGCCGCTCCTCCCGCCCCCAGGAGGAGGCTCCGCAAGGCAGGCCCCCTGCCAAAAAGACGGGCAAGCGTGGGCCATCCAATTCGGAAAACGCCCAGCCCTGGAGCCCGAAATCGAAGTCCCCCGCTGAAACGGAATCTCCGGCTCCCCGCCGCGGCAGGTCTTCCGGCAAGAAGGCGGCTGAACCGGCAGCAGAAACGCCCGTGGCTGCGCAGAAGTGGTATCACAAGTTAGGCTTCGGCAAAGGCAAGGCCAAGGCGGCCGCTCCGGCGAAGAAGAAAAAGCCATAAGGTCACCGCGCTCCCTCTCAAAGCCCTCCGGTTTGAAGTTGCCCCGGCCTGACAGCCGTTGCATCCTGCGCCCTCATGCTATCTGACCAGCCCGCGTGGTACGTCATTCACTCCAAGCCCAAGTGCGAGCATCTGGCCGCCGCCATGATGCTCGGCCTGCCTGAGGTGCAGACTTACTGCCCGCGCATCCGTTTCCAGCGGAACACGCGGCGGGGCAAGGTGTGGTTTCTCGAGGCGCTGTTTCCCAGCTACTTCTTCGCGCGTTTTGTCCCCGCCCAGTCCCTGCGGGCGGTGCGGCATTCGCAGAATGTCATCCGCATCGTGGATTTCGGCGACCAGATGGTGTCCGTCTCGGACCGGATCATCCAGCTCATTCGTGAAGAGATGGACGGCCAGGACATCAAGGAAGTCCATTCCAGCATGAAAGTGGGGGACACGGTGGAACTCACCGAAGGCCCCATGCGCGGCTTGAAAGGCATCGTCAACAGCATCCACAGCGGGCAGGACCGCGTAAAAATCCTCCTCGAATTCCTCGGTCGCGAAAGTCTGGTGGAGGTGAATGCCTCCAAGCTGCTCACTGAGCAGACGGCACGCCAGATTTTGGCGGGCTCTTAATTCCAACCTGACGAAATAAGAAGCCGAATCCTCACCCCAGCCCTTTGGCTTTCAATTTAGCAGGCCACACGATGGTTCCTCTCCCTTTGGGAGAGGTTAGGTGAGGGGCCAGGATATCGATTCTACCAATTAATTTCAGCTTGGTATTAATTCCATTTCACCTCCAGTTTCAGCGCCTTGGCGGGGGAAAGGCTGGCTTGGCAGGTGGCCCCGATGAGGCTGCTGCAGGCGGTGACAATGGACAGGCCCAGGCCGGAGTGGTCCCCATTCTTGCGCCCGGTGTTTTTTCGCCAAAAGCGGTCAAAGAGGAAGTCCACATCCTCGGGTGCCAGCTCGGGGGCGGGATTGGTGACGGCGAGGCAGCCGGGGGCGGCCTGCACGTGTACACGGGCTCCGTTGGGGGCATGGTTCACCGCATTGCCGATGAGGTTGTTCAGGATCGTCTGCCACAGCACGGGGTCGGTTTGAAAAGGCGCGGCAGTGGCTGCAATGTCTGTCTGGATCTCGATGCCACGCGCCTGTGCGGCAGCCTGGAAACGCTCGACGGCGGTCGCCACGCTTTGCGACAGGTTCACGGGTTCCGCGATCACGCTCTGGCCCCCGGCATCGGCGCGGGAGAGCAGGGACAGCTTGCCCAGCAGGCCTTCCATTTCATCTACGATGGTCAGCATCTCTGCCCAGCGTTCCGGCGTGCCTTCCTCTGGCCACCTAACCATGAGTTCGGTCATGGCCTTCAACTCGGCCAGGGGCGTGCGCATTTCATGGGCGGCATGGCTGCTGAAGCGGCGCTCGCGGGCGAGGGAGGAGTGCACCCGTTCGAGGAGGTTGTTGATCTTTTCGCCCACCGCCCGCACTTCCTGCGGCAGCGGGGCGGTTTCCAGGCGCTGGTCCGGGCGGTCCACCCGTAGGCTCTGCACCTTCGCGGCCAGATCATTCAGCGGCCGCAGCCCCCGGCCGAGGGCGAGGTGCAGCAGCAGCAGCGTGGCCACCAGCCCCACTGCGCCGGTCACGATGAGCACCAGGGCCAGCGTGCCGAGCGTGTGCTGCAGGGAGACGCTCTCGCTGGCCACGGCCAGCCTCAGCGTGCCATAGGCGTGGCGTTCGTCATCGGCCGGGACAAAGGTCTGCCACAGGGCGCGTCCGGGGCGCCCGTCGGGCAGGGTGATGGCGGTGAAGACGGGCTGTTGGGAAAGCCCGGCGGGAGCGGTTGCCGCCAGATCCTGGAGTTTCAGGGAAGGAGACCGCTGAAGCACACGGCCATCGGCGAACCACACTTCATAGTAGTCTTCACTGTTTTGCAGGCCGAATCCCGCAAAGGCCTGCACATCGAAATCAATTTCGAATTCCTCATCGTCAATCTCCGCCGCCGTGATCAGGGCCTGGGCCTTGGCTGCCAGCGTGGTGTCAAACTGGGCGGTCAGGAGATTACGGGCCGTCCAGTACACGGTGAACCCGCCCGCCGGCAGCAGCAGCGCCGCCGCCAGGCAGAGGATGAGGGTCAGATGACGGCGGATGGATCTCATGGGGTGGGGACAAAGGTGGGCGGCTCACGCTTCCAGGACATATCCCAGCCCGCGCCGGGTGTGCAGGAGGGGGGCGGAACCGGGTGGGTCCAGCTTCTTGCGCAGCGCATACACGGCGGCATCCACCGCATTGCTCAGCGGGCTGGTTTCTTCATTGTAGAGACGGGCCTCCAGCTGCTCGCGGCTGAAGACCTGCCCTGGCCGCCGGGCTAAGACTTCCAGCAGGGCAAATTCGCGGGCGGTGAGGGACAGCGGGCTGCCGTCGCGGGACACGGATTTGGCCGCAAAGTCAATTTCCAGAGGGCCGATGCGACTGCGGGAGTCGGCCATGCCATGGCGTCGGCGCGTCAGGGCCTCCAGCCGGGCGGCCAGCTCCTCTAGGGCGAAGGGTTTCACCAGATAGTCATCCGCGCCCTGGGTCAGGCCCCGCACCCGGTCCTCCACCCCGTCCAGCGCCGTCAGCAGCAGCACGGGGGTGTCTTTGCCCGCGCGCCGCCATTTGTTCAGCAGGGTGATTCCGTCCTGGCCGGGCAGCATGATATCCAGCACCACCACATCATAGCGGCTCATTTCCAGCATCCCTTCCCCCTCCTCACCATCTTCCGCGGCATCCACCGCGTGGCCCAGGCGGGTCAGGGCATTGGCCAGGGTGGTCCGCAAGCGCTGGGAATCTTCGATGAGCAGCAGCTTCATGAGGAGAGGGGTGTGGGGAGCGGACGACGTGGGCGGGGTTAAGAATCGTCACGTTGCTGGAGCACAGCCCCGTCTTCGGCCAGGTGCAGTTGCAGATCGCGGCTCTGAGGCCGGTCAATTTCCACGCGGAACGTGGTTTTGCCAGCGACCACTTCGCGGTCCACATCATCCAGGCGTCCGCCGGCGGGCATCAGGCGGCGGACGGCCTCCTGAACGGCGGCAGGGGTCTCGGTCAGGGTGATCTCCTCGCGGGTTTTGAGCAGGCTGCCATCCGGGCCGATGTGGATTCTCAGGTCCCGTCCGCCTGGCAGGTCCACCTCCGCGATGTAGAGGGAGCGGCCTTCGATGGCGATGAGATTGACTTCGTCCAAGGTCCCGCCGTGGAGGTTGCTGCGCAGGGTTGCCTGGACAGGGTCGGGGCAGGCGGTCAGCGGGATTTCTTCGGCGTTGGCCATGGAGGTGCGCACAAAGGCCACCACGATGAGGGTGACAAAGAACAGAAAGGAAGAGTTCGTTTTCATGAGTTTGAGGGGGTTAAGAGGTTCGTTTTGCCGAGCTGAGGTGCTCGTGGGGAAAGCATGGCCGCCGAAGATGACGGCAGGATGATGACAGGCTTTTTTTCTGCGCTACGGAGGCAAAAAAGTCGGTTTGGCGCCGGAAAATGACATTTTTTCGCGGTGAATTGCACTCCTGGGAAATCGTGCTAGTCTGGTCGCCCCCGGTTTGCCTCCACCCGGCAGCCGGGAACGTATCCTTCACACACCATGGGCAAAACACTCTTCGAAAAAGTCTGGGAATCTCACGTCGTCGGAACTCTTGCGAACGGACAGACGCAGCTTCTCATTGATACCCACCTGGTGCATGAAGTGACCAGCCCGCAGGCCTTTGGCATGCTGCGCGACCTCAACCTGAAGGTGGCCTACCCCCACCGCACCTTCGCGACGGTGGATCATATCGTCCCGACCGACAGCCAGGTCTCCCCTTTCTCCGATCCTCTCGCCGAAGCGATGATCCAGGAGCTGAACAAGAACGCCCAGGAATTCGGCATCACCTACTTCAGCCTTTCCAGCGGCAAGCAGGGCATCGTCCACGTCGTCGGGCCGGAGCAGGGCATCACCCAGCCGGGCACCACCATCGCCTGTGGCGACTCCCACACCGCCACCCACGGGGCCTTTGGCGCCATCGCCTTTGGGATCGGCACCACGCAGGTGCGCGACATCCTGGCCACGCAGACCATGGCCATGGGCAAGATGAAAGTCCGCCGCATCAATGTGGAGGGCAAGCTTCGCCCTGGGGTTTACTCCAAGGACGTCGCCCTGCACATCATCCGTCTCCTGGGGGCCAATGGCGGCATCGGCTACGCCTACGAATACGGCGGCAACGTGTTTGACGGATTCACGATGGAAGAGCGCATGACCGTCTGCAACATGGCCATCGAAGGCGGTGCCCGCTGCGGTTATGTGAATCCCGATGAAACGACCTTTGAATACCTCAAAGGCCGCCCTTACTCCCCGAAAGGCGCTGAGTGGGACAGCACCGTGACCAAGTGGCGCGAAGTGGCCTCCGACAAGGACGCCAAGTATGACGACGTCGTCAACATCCGCGCCGAAGACGTGCCGCCGACCGTCACCTGGGGCACCAGCCCGGACCAGGCCATCTCCGTCACCGAAAACGTGCCGACCCCTGAAAGCGCCACGACTGAACCCGGCCGCATCTCCATCCAGGACGCCCTGGACTACATGAAGCTGCCTGCGGGTGAGCCGATCAAAGGCACCAAGATTGACGTCGCCTTCATCGGTTCCTGCACCAACGGCCGTCTGAGCGACTTCCGTGAAGTGGCCAAGTTCATCAAGGGCAAAAAGGTTGCCGCAGGGGTCAAGGCCATCGCCGTTCCTGGCTCCCAGATCGTGGACGTCATGGCCCGCCAGGAAGGCCTCGACAAAGTCTTCTCCGACGCCGGTTTCGAATGGCGCAATGCAGGCTGCTCCATGTGCCTAGCCATGAACCCCGACAAGCTCGTGGGTGACCAGCTTTGCGCTTCCTCCAGCAACCGTAACTTCAAAGGCCGTCAGGGCAGCACCACGGGTCGCACCGTGCTGATGTCCCCCGTCATGGTCGCTGCCGCCGCTCTGACTGGCAGCATCGCCGACGCCCGCGAAGTGTTCTCCATCGCTGGCTGATCAGCACGCTTTAAAAAGCTCTTCACAAAACGGGTCTTCGGTCACTCCGAAGGCCCGTTTTTTTATGAAGCGTGCTTCCGGGAAGACCCCCATCTGCGCAAGGGCAATCCGCTTCCGACTGAGTCAGGCTCACCCGACAGAGCTGTGCTGCTGCTGGTCATGCTGAAGCGGCCTAACGACAGAGGTGTGGCACCGACTACCGGGAGCGCCACTCCGCAACAGGGTTAAAGGTTTTAGTCAAGAGGGTCATTTCGACTCAGGGCGGGCAGCCGGTTGTCCACCACCGCCTTGTTGTGCCTTGTCTTTTTCCTTCGCGGCTCGAATCCGCTCCTTCGCTGCGTCCAATGATCCAGGCGGCCAAACATCGACCTTGCTGTCGTCCTTCATAAACTCGTCCGTAAAAATCTGGCTAAACCAGATTGGGTCGGGTAGTCCTGCATCATCCTTGAAATGTTCCCGGTTCCGATACCACAGATCCTGAATCGCAATGTCGATTGTGCTCGATAGGTGCAATGTCTCCCGGATCACCGCCTTCCAATCCTCGGACTTCGTGTTGAAAACCTTCTGCAGATTCATCTCTTGGATTCCCTTCGACTTCTCCTCGGGAAGTAGGCCGATCACGTCTTGGATGTAGCTCTCGAAGAAGAGGTAGATCGGATTCTCTTTGTATCGCGGTTGGTCTAGGGCTGACATCTTAGCTTTGGTAGGCGGTTCCGCGTAAACTATGCCCGTGGCCAAAGCAAGGATCAGAGCTGCGATGGTGGTCTTCATTTTTGGCAGAACAGGTGAATTATCGACAAGCTTGTTGTTTTGTCAGCAGCTTTATCTCCGACAGGAAGGTTGCTGTGCGACGGACTTCTGAAGTCATGGTGTCGTTTTAGCGGCTCTTGAGTTCGCAAAGCAACAAAAACGTGGGTTCTCGCGCCGAGGAGCGGGTAACAGTCCTGCATGAAGATTGCGTCCACGGAACCAAGTCTGGAGCAGTGCTTCATCGGCACGATGCGGGTGACGGCACACACGCTACGTCATTCCTTCGCCACACCTCTAAAGACTGCGGGAAAGAAACAGAGAGGGAGAAAGGTACACTCTGAAGACATGTCTGCGCCTTCTTCCGCTCCCGCCATCACTCCTCGCCGCCAGTTTCTTCAGAGCACTGGACTGACTCTGCTCAGCCTGCCCGCCCTGGCTCACGCCCAGCAAGGCGGCAGCAAGTCCAAGTCACCCGCCTCGACCAAGGTAGCCACATCGGCCCCGGCTTCTTCCCCTACCATCGCCCCCTTGAACCGTTTTCCGCGCATGCAGCAGGACTGGCTGGTGGATGAGGTGCGTGGGATCGAAGCCCAGGGCAATGCCCAGCGTGCCGCCCTGAAAACCCAGGCCGATGCCGAGGCCTATGTGAAGTCCGTGCAGGAGCGCATCCGTCAGAGCTTTGGCCCCTTGCCAGAGAAAACGCCGCTGAATGCCAAGGTCACCGGCGTGGTGGAGCGTGAGGCGTACCGGATCGAAAACATCGTCTTTGAAAGCCGCCCGGGTTACTTCGTCACGGGCAATCTGTATGTGCCGAAGGGGCGCACGGGCAAGATGCCTGCGACCGTGGGCATGTGCGGACATTCCTTGAATGGCAAGGCGGCGGAGGCTTACCAGAGCTTTGCCCAGGGCTTGGCGCGTCTCGGGCACCTCTGTTTCCTCATTGATCCCGTGGGGCAGGGGGAGCGCTTCCAATACCTGGACAATGCAGGCCTGAAGTCACGGCTGGGCGGAGGCGTGTCGGAGCACATCCAGATGGGCAATTCCCAGATCCTGGTCGGCGACTTCCTCGGCACCTGGTTTGCCTGGGATGGCATCCGCGCGCTCGACTACCTGCTCACCCGCGACGAGGTGGACCCGCAGCACCTGGGCGTCACGGGCAACTCGGGCGGTGGCACGCAGACCACCTGGCTCTGCGGGCTGGAGCCCCGGTTTACCATGGGTGCACCCTCCTGCTTCGTGACCACCTTCCGCCGCAACGTGGAAAACGAGCTGCCGGCGGATACGGAGCAGTGCCCGCCGCAGGTGCTGGCCCTGGGGCTGGACCACCTGGACTTCCTCGCCGCCATGGCCCCCAAGCCCGTCATCATCATGGCGCAGGAGAAAGACTTCTTTGATGCCCGTGGTTCTGCCGAGGCTTATGAGCAGCTGGAAAAGTTATACACCTTGTTAGGCAAGCCGGAGAACATCCGGCTCCACACCGGACCGGATCCGCATGGTTACTCGCAGTCCAACCGCGAGGCCATGTACCGTTTCTTCAACAAGGTCACGGGCCTGCCCGAAGTGGCCACGGAGCCAGCCTTGACGCTGGAGAAAGATGAAACCCTGCTGTGCGCGCCGAAAGGGCAGGTGGCAGAGCTGAAGTCCCGTACGCTCATGTCCTTCACCCAGGAGAAGGCCGCAGACCTGGCCACGCAGCGCAAGGCCCTGAAGGGGGCAGCTTTAAAAACAGCCGTTCGTGAGGTTCTGCGGCTGCCGTCACTGCCCGCCACGGCCCCGGATTACGGCATCCTGCGCGGCGCAGGTTCACGCAAGTACCCGGCCAAAGCCTACTGCACCTATACGGTGGAAACCGAGCCCGGCATCCATGCCCTCGTCACCCGTCTGCAGGAGGAGGCCCTGACCTCCCGCATGCCCGGCGCGGCCAAGCGGGCCGTCCTTTACCTCTCGCACCATTCCGCCGATGCCGAGATGCGTGGCGATACCTGGGTGCAGGATCTCATCAAGGCAGAGCCCGAGTCCGCCTTCTACGGCTGCGATGTTCGCGGCATCGGCGAGTCCCAGCCCAACACCTGCGGGGCGGACCAGTTCTTGAAACCCTATGGCAGCCACTACTTCTATGCGGCCCACGGATTGATGTTGAACCGTCCTTTGTTAGGCCAGCGGGTGTTTGACGTGCTGCGGGTCATCCAGGCCCTGCGTACCGCAGGCCATCAGGAGATCCATCTCGCCGGGCGCGGTTGGGGGGCTTTGGTCGCCAGTTTGGCCGCTTTGTTTGCAGAGGAGGTGAAGCAGGTGACTCTCAAAAATGCCCTCTCCTCTTTCCAGTCCATCGCGGAGGATGCGGAATACAGGTGGCCCTATGCCGTCATGCTGCCGGGCGTGCTGGCGCATTTTGATTTGCCAGATTGTTATGCTGCTCTGGCTAACCAGAAGTTGCAAAACCTGGAGCCCTGGGGCGCTGCCGACGGAATGACTCTCTGACCGACCAAAGACGGCTTACTTCCTTTTGAAGGGATGCAAAAACTGCCGCCAGTACCCTTTGGGTACGGGGTGGCCGCCAATGCCGTAGCCTTCGGGCCAGCGCCCGTCTTCTGGCATGTGATGGGTGCCAAACAGGCGGTCAAACAGAGGGAAGTGCACGGCGAAATTCACGTCAATGGCCTCCTTTTCGATGCCATGATGCCAGTGGTGAAAGCGCGGCGTGACGAGGAACTTTTCAAGGATGCCGAACCGCCAGCCCAGATTGGAATGCACAAAGGTGGCGTAGAGATAGACCACGAGGATGTAGGCATTCACCGCGCTCTGGTTGAAGCCCAGCACGATCATCGGAATGACGGTGGTGCCGCGCAGAATCAGGATTTCCAAAAAGTGCATCCGTGCTCCCGCCATCCAGTCCATGTGCTGCGCGGAATGATGCACCGCGTGGAACCGCCACAGCGCCGGGATGCGGTGAAACTGCCGGTGCACCCAATACTGCACCAAGTCCGTGAGGAACATGATGGCGATGAACTGCACGACAAAAGGCAGCGCCGCCACCCAGGCCCGGAACTCCGACCACGAGGTCACCGCCAGCAGGGTGTTGGCCGGGATGAAGGACAGCCAGGTGAGAAGCTGCACCATCATGCTGCTGACGAAGTAATAAAACAGGTCCTCCCGCCACTCATAACGGAAGATCCCCTGATCCGCCCGATGGGGAAAGAGGGTCTCAACGGGGATGAACACGAGGCCCGTGAGCAACAGGCGCAGCACGAAGAAATCCAGCCCAAAGTAAACCGGTGTCGCATCCGCCGTCAGCGGTGCCGCGGTGGAGCCGCCCATCGTCAGGGCCACCAACGTGGCTGCCATGCCCGTCATGCCCAGGATCTTGCTCGGCCTCAGCACCAGACTCAGCATGGAAAAGAGGAAGGCCGCGATGATGACTCCGAACAAGGCGGGCCGATACCAGCCCGTGGAGTGCATCTGGCTCATCTCGGTCATCGTGAAGACGCCGGGAAACCAGATCATCACCACGCCCAGGACCGCCGCCAATCCGAGCACCACGCCCAGCATGCCACTGAGCCAACCGCTGCCAAACTTGCGCAGGGCGGCCGGGGCTTCCAGCTCACTTCGGACTTTGAGTCGGGCATCGCGGATCGGATTCATGGGGAGAGAGAATCCCCAATCGTGCAGCAGGTCGCAAGCCTCTTCCGTGTCCAATTTTGGACAAAGCCGCTCTCAGGCACCTGGGCGGCCCCACTTTTGGGCGAGCGACAGGCCCTTTTCGACAATGCCGTCCCGCAGCTTTTCTAGACAGGCTTTCCAGACAGCCCGGCTCACCGGCACATAACGTTCACTGCCATCCGGGAACAGCCGGGTTTCGAAGATGTTGCTGGGCTGCTGGATGATCTCGTCGTAGAGTCCGTGGATGAAGAAAGTGCGGGCATCGGCCCCGTCAGGCCAGGGGCTGGGCCGCCCGTCGGCTTCCTGGATGGCGGCCTCCAGGGCGCTGAGAATTTCGAAGGCTGACAGGGTGATTTGGAGGGGCTTGCCGCTGTCGAGGTAGTCAGCAATGACCGTTTGCAGCTTGCCCACCACGGTTTGGATCTGTTTCAGGTCAGGCTTCTCCTGGCCTTGGATGAGGCGCTCCAGCGCCCGCTCGCTCCGGATGGCCCGGCCAGAGGACTCGGGCGCATCTTCTTCAGGGGGCACCGGCATCTTGCGGGAGGGTTTGCGGCTTTCGGGATGGGGGAAATCGCTGGGGCGGGATTCGCTCATGACGACTGTTTTTCAGCCATTCCTCCGCCTCTGGCAAGTCCTGGGCTGCGGTTCCCTCAGGGCTGGTAATCCGGCAGAAGATCCGCCGCAGGCAGACGGCGAAACTGGGCCGAGATCTGTTGGGCCGGCAGTCCTACGCCAATGATGACGCCGGTGGGCACGATGCCCTGGGTGCCCAGCAGGGGCAAAAACCACGTCTCCGCCTGCGGGCGTACGTGCTGGAATGACAGCGGCACGGTGGGAATCTCGGCGAGGCGGCAGAGCCCTTTGACCCGCACGACTTCCTCCGGCAGCCCCAGCAGGGTCTGCTCCAGGTCAGCACGTTTCACCACAAAGGGGAGGTCCACACGCATGGAGGTAAAGGCCCTTTCTTCGTCATGATGGTGGTGGTGCATGGCTGGCTGCAGCAGGGGTGTCTTTTGTGGCTCATCCTGCCCACCCAAACGGGCCGTGCCACCGATGAGCCGCAGGTAGTCCGCCAGGCTTTCCGCGCTGCATTCCACCGCGCGCGGGCTCAGCTGCTTCACCTCCGCCCGCACCTTCGCCAGCCGCCCGCCATTCACCTCTTCCACGTGGGTGATCAGGCTGTGGGTGGCAGTCTGTACCTGCTCACGTTCCAGTTCATCATGCGGGCCGCGCTTCTGCCAGCGCTGGGCGTCGGCCACGGTCACCTGAAGCGGGGAGGTGAAGCGGCGGCATTCATGGCGGGCGGTGATCGCGGCGATGAGTGACATCACGTCGGAGGCTCCGTTGACCTCCACCAGCAAAACGCCGCCGCGCGGGACTTCGATGTCACCCAGGACCGCCATGAATTCATGGAGGGAGGAGCAGCAGACGCAGGAGCCGTTGATGGCCCTGACGGTGGCCTCGGAAGAGCGCAGCCGTGTGGCGTCCACTTCGGCATTCTCGAAATCGTTGACCACGACGCTGAAGCCGGTTTTGCGTGCCTGGAGGGCAGCCATCAGAGACCGCAGGAACGTCGTTTTGCCAGCCCCGAGGAAACCTGCGATGAGGACGAGAGGGATGCGGCTCATGGGCTTTCCTCCTGGGCGGACATCCATTGGGGAAAGGGGTCAGGAAGGGATTGCCAGAAAGCCGGGCCAGCCTGGTATTCCTCTTCGGTGAGCAGGCAGGTCTCAAGCTGGGCGCGGAGGCTTTCCGGATCCATGTGCCGGCCGATGATGACGATCTCCTGCCGCCGATCACCGTAGGGTTCGCGGCTGTTGGCCTGGATTTCCGCCAGACTTTGCTCATCCTGTGGCCATTCGGCACGGTCCACCGCCGCCCAGAAAAAGCCCAGGGCCCGCGTATCTCGCAGCACACCGGCCTGGGAAACAAAGCCCGCCAGCTCCATCCGGGTGGCCAGCCAGAACAGGCCTTTCGCACGCACCACCCCCTCCCAGGAAGTTTTGAGATGGTCATGGAAGCGCTGCGGGTGAAAAGGACGGTGGGCGCGAAAGACAAAGCTGCTGATGCCATACTCCTCCGTCTCTGGAGTGTGGCCTTGGAGGGAGTCCAGCCAGCCCTGGCTTTGCTCCGCCTCCTGCATGTCAAAGAGGCCGGTGTGCAGCACTTGTTCCAGCGGCACTTCCGAGTTCCGGGTCAGGTGGACCTTGGCCTTGGGGTTCAGCGCATAAACAATGCCCCGGATCTCTTCCACCGTCTCCGGTTCCACACAGTCGGTTTTATTGATGAGGATGACATTGGCGAACTCGATCTGGTCCGTCAGCAGGTGGGCGAGGGTGCGCCCATCCTCCTCGCTCATCCCCTGGCCTCGGTCCTGCAGATCCTCCGTGCTGTGGTAGTCGTTCAGGAAGTTCCGCGCATCCACCACGGTGACGAGGGTGTCCAGTTGCGCGAGGTCGGAAAGGGAATGGCCGCTTTCATCTTCGAAGGTGAAGGTCTCCGCCACGGGCATTGGCTCGGACACGCCGGTGGATTCGATCACCAGGGCGTCGAACCGGCCTTCGCGCGCCAGTTTGCCCACCTCCAGCATCAGGTCCTCCCGCAGCGTGCAGCAGATGCAGCCGTTGCTCATCTCCACCATTTTTTCCTCGGTGCGACTCAGCTGGGCGTCGCCAGATTGGATGAGCTGGGCGTCCACATTCACCTCGCTCATGTCATTGACGATCACGGCCACCTTCTGGCCCGCCCGGTTGCGCAGGATGTGGTTCAGCAGCGTGGTCTTGCCAGCCCCGAGAAAACCCGAGAGAACGGTGACAGGGAGACGAGAAGGGGGTGGGGTGATCATAAGGCAAATAAGTTGCACTTTCAATAAGCGCAACTTATTTGCAAATACAAGTCAGCAAAAGGCCGTTCTCAGGTGCAGCAGCTCCTGCTTGGCCTCCTCCGCAGTGATGACGGTGCGGCGCACCTCCTCCTGCAGCATTTCGGCGTAGTGGCGGCGGATGCGGAAGGCGGCCACCTTGACGGCGGCTGCGCTCATGCCCAGCCGGTCCGCCACGGCCGCCAGCCCGTCTTCAGCCTCCTCCCCCAGAATGCGGGGGTACAGTTCGGCGAAGAGGGCTTCCTTGCCCTCCAGGGTAAAATGCTGCTTCAGCCGATGGGCGGCACGGTCGATCAGGGTCACTGCCCAGGCCCGGTCAAAGGCCTGATCGGGCGTGGCTTCGCTGGCCTGCTGGTTCTGCCAGAAATCCTGCGCCCCGGACATGTCGAGGGACAGCACTTCGCAGCCCCCGCCGCGCTTTTGCGTCTGCTCCATTCGCCGCAGGTCATGGTCCAGATTTTTCAGCGCGGTGAGGATGAGCGAGCGGAAACGCCCCCGCTCCGGCGTGGCGCTGGCCAGCAGCCGCCCATCCAGCAGGCGGAGGAAAAACTCCTGCACAATGTCCTCCGCCATCTCATGGCTGCGGCCGGCACTGCGCAGGAAGGCATACAGCGGCAGCCAATAAATGCGGCATAGCATCTCCAGTGCCGTCTTCCGCTGGTCCTCCGTGCCCTCCACGGCCAGCCGGATCAGACTCCATTGGGTGGGCGGGCAGGCAGCCTCAGGGGAAAAAGTATCAGGCGTGTTCATAGGCTGAACGGCCAAAATGCGGCCTGGATGCAGGGCAGGATTTCTCCGCCCGCCTCCCTTTTTCTCTCAGGCGGCCCAGAAGCAGCCTGGAGAAAAAGCGGAAGAACAGCCTTTCGGCAAGTCTTTCGTCTGGGTGGGCGTCGTGAGAGCATGGTCCTAATGGAAATCGGCTCTCTTTAGCACAGTTAAAGAAAAGCCTTATTTATGGCAAGATAACTTTGCTTTCACCTTAGCATCCAGAGTATTTTTTTTGATTTTGGAAAAAAGCGGCGAATACGGCCTTCCACGCCAAAAGAAGCTCGGAACTGGGCAAAAGATGGGGCGGCGGAGTAACCGCCTGCTTCGGAACAGGCTATCATTCTCATGAATATCCCTATGAGCCGTCTCTCCCTCCTGGCTTGCTTCAGTCTGGCCACTCTCAGCCTTCAGGCCGAGCCCGTTTCCGTCGAACTCATCCTCGACTGCTCCGGCTCCATGTGGAACAAGCTGGCCGATGGCCGTTACCGCATCGATGCGGCCAAGCAGGTGCTCAGGGAGTTCATCGCCACGGCTCCTGAAAAGGAGGACCTGCACATCGGCCTCCGTCTCTACGGTTCCAAAGTGTCCCACCGTGAACCCGGGGCCTGTGAGGACACCGTCCTGGTCGTGCCCATCGAAGGTTTTCAGCGGGGCGAAATGCTGAAACTGGTCAAAGAAGCCCGCGCCATCGGGGCCACGCCACTGGCCATTTCGCTGAACGCAGCGGCCGATGACCTGACCCGGCCTGGCAAGAAGCAGGTCATCGTTTTTACCGATGGCGAGGAATCCTGCGGTGGTGATGTGGCCGCGGCCCTGGCCCGACTGAAGTCCGACGGCATTGACGCCGATGTGCGCATCATCGGCATCGGCCTGCCGAAAGCGGTGGCGGCCCGGTTTGCCACCCTGGCTCCGATTGAAAATGCGGACAGCGTGGTGAAACTGGCCGAGGCCCTCAAGAACGCCACAGCCACCACCGTCGCCATACCGGCCGCTCCTCCGAAGGTGGAAAAGCTGAAGGTCATCGTGCGGGTCATGAAGAACGGCGAGCCGCTGACCGAAGGCGAAATCAGCCTGACGGGCATGGACAAAACACCCGTCAAATTCACCAAGGGCGAAGAGCCAGGCACCTGGACGGGCGAGCTGCCACCCGGGATCTACACGGCGAATGTCGCCCCTGCCGGGCGCACGTTCACGGACCTGGGCGTGGCGCGTGCGGCGGACAATACCTTCGTGCTGGATGTGACCGAACTGCCGAAGGTGACGATCGAGATTCCGAACGAGGAGATCACCGTGCTGCAGGAGTTTGCCCTGATGTTCGCCGGGGCCAATGGCGTGGGGGATCAGTTCATCATCATCGCCCCGGTGGATGCGCCCGATTCCGCCCTGCCAAACCTCCGCGATGCCATCGGCAAGGAGGCCACCATGGCCATGATCGCCCCGGATCTGCCGGGCAAGTATGAGGCCCGTTTCACCCAGCGTGGGGCCGATGGCCAAAACGTCGTCTGCGGACGGTCCAAACCCTTCGAGGTTAAGGTGCCGCAAATCACGTTGGAAGTGCCCGCCACCGTCACCACCAGCACACCGATCACGGTGAAGTTCAAAGCCCCGGTTCAGAGCAATGACTGGATCGGCTGGGTCAAGGCAGGCGCTGAAGATGGCGAGTATAAAATCTACGCACGCCCCACCGCCAGCAGCGACACCGTGCAGATGAATGCCCCGGCGGAACCCGGTGACTATGAGATGCGCTATTCCAACGATGGAATCATCAAGCCCTTTGCCTGCAAAGCCTTCAAGGTGGAGGCCGCCACCCTGGCTCTGGAAGCCCCCGAAACGGTCATGGCGGGCACGATGGTATCCATCGGATGGAAAGCCCCCACCGTCGGAAATCTGTACATTTCCATCGTGGAAAAAACGGCGCAGCCCGGTGCCTACAATGACTATCGGCGGCTGGATGGCGTGGAAAGCCCGATGAAAATCCTGGCCCCTCGCAAGGCCGGCGACATGGAGGTTCGCATCACCGATGAGCAACAGAACAAGGTGCTTTTCGCCCGGCCCATCAAGCTCACGGCCATGCAGGCCACCGTCAAAGGCCCTGCCGAAGTAGCCAAGGACGCGCCCATCAGCATCGCATGGACAGGCCCTGCAGGCACGGGCGACTTTGTCACCATTGCCAAAGTCGGCGCGCCAGATAGGGAATACCTGAACTACGCCTACGTGCTGGACGCCCCCGCCACGGTGGAGATCAAGGCCCCTGAAGAAGCCGGAGACTACGAACTGCGCTACACCACCCAGGACAGCGAGGTGATCGCCCGCCAGCCCATCCAGGTGAAGTGATGGGAAGTTGAAGAAAGCGCCACCGGGGATTACTGCACGGCAGTTGTCCCGACATGTCTCATCAGCCTCAAAACATTCACGCTGGCACGCAGGTGGTCACGCTCATCAGCGTGCATGGCAGCAATCATGCCCTGGTGCATCCGCGTGGGGCAGTGGGCATTGTCACACGGACTCCCTGCGGCGAGGAGCAGCGTTACCTCGTGCGTTTTCCCGATGGCTTTGAGGCCGCCTTGCAGCCGACCGAAATGGAGGTGCTGAAGCTTTTCAAAGATCGCCTGGAGGGCGCATCCAGCAGCCTGCAGGACTTTGCGCTGGAGGATCATGTCATCTACCGCTGCATCGTCGGCTCGCGGGCCTATGGCCTGGAAACCGAGACCTCGGACACGGATTTGCGCGGCATCTACCTCGCCCCGGCAGATCTGCACTGGTCCCTCTATGGTGCGCCCGAGCAGTTCGAGGACAACGAGCAGCAAGCCTGCTACTGGGAACTCCAAAAATTTCTCACCATGGCCTTGAAGGCCAATCCCAACATCCTCGAGTGCCTCTATTCCCCCCTGGTTGAAAAGGTCACTCCCATCGCCCAGGAGCTGCTGGCGATTCGGGACAAGTTCCTGTCCCAGATGATCTTCCAGACCTTCAATGGGTATGCCCTCAGCCAGTTCAAAAAGATCGAGCAGGACCTGCGCAACCAGGGGCAGGTGCGCTGGAAACACGCCATGCACCTCCTCCGCCTCCTCATGAGCGGAGCGGGTGCCCTGCGTGAAGGCCGCGTGCCCGTGCATGTGGGCGAGCGCCGCGAGGAACTGTTGGCCGTGAAGCGCGGTGAACTCACCTGGGAACAGGTGGATGCCTGGCGACAGCGCCTGCACCGTGAATTCGAACAGGCCCTGGCTGAAACCAAGCTGCCCGAAAGACCGGATTATGAAGCGGCTAACCAACTGTTGATTTCGGCGCGGCGCTCCAAATCGGCCTAACTATCCATTCTTTATGACACCTTCCATCGCCGCCACAGTCCAAGATCCCCGCCTTCAGCGCATCACCACGGCGCAGCCTTATCCTTTGCTGTTTGCGACCATCAGCGGGGCGCATTTGTATGGCTTTCCGTCTCCGGATTCGGATGTGGATCTGCGGGCCGCGCATGTGCTGCCGCTCAAGGAAGTGCTGGGACTCGATGCCCGGCATGAAACGGTGGAGGATTCCCGCATCATCGAGGGGCTGGAGATGGACATCGTCAGCCATGATGTGAAGAAGTTCTTTAACCTGCTGCTGAAGAAAAACGGCTATGTGCTTGAGCAGCTTTATTCGCCACTGATCGTGCAGACAACGCCGGAGCATGCGGAGCTGAAGGAGATCGCCAAGGGTTGCATCACCCGCCATCATTCGCATCACTACCTGGGTTTTGTACACACGCAGTGGGAGCTGTTTTTGAAAGAATCTCCGCATCGGGTGAAGCCGCTGCTGTATGTCTATCGTGTGCTGCTGACGGGCATCTGGATGATGCGCACGGGCGAGGTGGAGGCGAATCTGGTGACGCTGAACGAGACCTTCCGCCTGCCTTATGTGGATGACCTTATCGCCCGCAAGCTGGCCGGGCCGGAACAGGGCACGCTGGACGATGCGGACTTGGCGTTTCACCAAAGCGAATTTGAGCGTTTGCGGGCGATGCTGCAGGCCGCGCATGAAGCGAGCACGCTGCGGGAACTGCCGGAGGATGTGGCCCGCGCAGGCATCAATGACCTCCTCATCCGTGTGCGGCTGGCTCAGGGGATCTGACTGTGACTCAATTGTCGCCTTCCAAGAATTAGGCTCTCCTTTTTATGCGTCTTCGATATCCCTATGATCTGTCTGATTCGGAGGAAACTGAGCTAGTCAATTTACGCCGCGCTATCAACCAATGGTGGAAAAATTTCGCCAACCGGTCAGAGGCTTTGGTGCAGCTTTTTAACAAAAAACAGAAATGGGATCTGCCAGCGTGGATGAATGAGAATCTGTCTCCCATCTACTCTGACCTGATGTGGGAATATGGCCAGGGATTGCTAGGCGGGCACCGGTTGGTTATCACTCCGGAGTCTGACCGGAACATCCGACCATTGGTCGCAGAAATTTTGCGCTCGGCACCCGCGATCGACGGTTGGGAGTTTTATGCCTTTCGTCTGCCAGAGGACGCAGTAAGCGCAAGATCAATGGTTGAGGCAAGAAATGGAGAACGCCTTGATGACATGAGGTTCATTTTCTCTCATGGTGATTTTAACCGGGTCGATGTTCGTTGTCTCGTTTGCAAAGACTATCCAGTTGAGAAAAGCCACGCTACCGGATTCGTGGCATTAGAAAGCTTGTTGGGAGAGGAACTGCTCGACCGGTGGATTGGCTACATTGACCATGAGCAGGTGGATGAGTTTCCTTCAAACTGCATCCCGGCAGAAAACGTACTCGCGGCAGCCAGACGTGTAGTGACGGAAATTCAATCCAAACTTCCGTCAGATGTCTGGTCTGAGCATGTAGATGAGGTGGAATGGAGTCTTTGCAAGTTGAAGCCAGCCCAAGAATCTACGGACCATCCAAAACGTAGAGATCAGTTCTCCCAAGTAAGCGCATATCCTGAGCTACATAAATGTGCCTTGAACAATGTTCCTTTCGATTCCGTTCGTTTCTCAAATTATGATGAGACGTTCGTTTATATCAAGATTGATGGATCCGAAGGTTTGCCCGAATGGGGGTTTGCTGATCGCGGAGAAATTGAAGATGCCCTAATCACTGCCTTAGGCGGGTGCAACTTGGGAACCGTCATCGGCGGTGGGACAGGTTTGAAATATACTTACATCGACCTTGCCTTGATGGATGTGAACAAAGCCGTTCCTGTCATCCGGGAAACCTTATCGAGAGGCGGCGTGTCCTTGCGCTCTTGGATTTTGTTTTTTGATTCTTATCTTGAGGATGAATGGATAGGCATCTTCAGCGACTCGCCCCCACCGCCGTTGGAAATGATTAGCGAGTGACTACCCTCCCAGACTGTGCTGTTAAAAAGGCACATCCGCCCCGCTCAGGGGATCTGACTGTGGATCAGCCGGGCGGCCTGGGTGGCGGGGACATCCTTTTGGTTAGGATCATCCAGCATTTTTTGCAGGGTGGCCTTGGCTTCTGCCGGACGGTTTTCATCCAGATACAGACGGGCCTGGTAAAGGTGTGTGCGGGCTTTGTCGGAGGCGATGACGTAGAGGCTGAGGGCGTGCTCCAGCAGGTCAATGGCTTCGGTGTTCTTGCCTTCGCTGGCGGAAAGCAGGGCGGTGAGTTCCAGCAAGTGCGGTTTGCTACGTGTTTCGGCCAGGGTGGTGAGGGCCTGTTTCAGTTCGCGGCTGTCCTCCTCCGGATGTCGAGTGGCGGTGCCTTGATACAGGGCGTAGTCGCGGTCGCGTCCATCGCCCATGCTGGAGCCCGCGCCCCGAGCATAGGGGCGGTAGAGCGGATCGCCGCAGACGACGTTCATCCAGGAGAGCACGGGCGTGGCATTCCAGGCTGCCTCTGCCAGGGTGTAGCCTTCCTGCAGGCGCTGGTTGAGCACATCAAAGTGGACGGTGAGGCTGAGGTAGGGCTCAAACACATTGCCCAGGGCTGCGGCGGCACCCTGGCGCAGCAGCGGGCCCACCCAGTGCCGATCTGGCGCGCGCAGTGCAGCCCCACTGAAGGAATGCAAATGACAGGCGATGGCCCCGGTCTGAAATTTGAACGAGGGACTGGCGATGGCCCCGCTGGCATTCGTGGTGTACCAGCCAAAATAAAAGGCGGTGTCCGGCAGAGGCCAGTGGTCGGGCAGCACGGCTTCCGCCTTGTCCACATAGACAGGGATGCCCTTTTGGCGAAAGAGGATGGCACTGCGGTTCAGCCAGTCTTCCCCTTCCTGATAGGCCCCGGTTTTTTGCGCCAGATCAATGACAGCCCGGCCGCGCAATCCCTGCTGTTCGGCGGTCAGCGCATCATCAATCATCCGCTTCACGGTGTCGGCATCAGGCCCGTCCAGTCGGCCAACGAGCAGCAGCCCCGGTGTGCCCTGGAACATTTGGAAGCGCATATCCTGCTTGAAGTACGGATTGCGCAGCGCCCCGGCAATGGGCTGGCGGGGCAGGCCCAGCAGGGCCAGTTCGCTGTCCACGCTGGCCTCGTCTTCCTGGGTGTTCTTGGGGTTCTGCGCATCCCGCTGAATTTGGAAGGGGATGCCGCGCATCAGCACCACCACACGCACGGCGGACTCCGCCACCGTCATGGCGGGCATGGACTTGCCGGTGGCAGGATCCTTCAGCTCCTGCTGGCCCAGCCGCCACCAGCCCCGGCGCACGAAGGCTTCGAACAAGGGTTTGCGCAAAAGTTCGTTATACTGCTGCCGGGTCATGGCGTCCGTCATCGGGCACTCCAGGCCGATGACGTGGTCCGCCGCGATGCCTCGTTTCTGGGCATAGTACTCGGCCAGTTCGCGAGACTGGGCGAAGTCCGGATTGTAAACCACCACGGTCTCACCGCTGAGATCCAGGGCCGGGGCAGGGTCCTGGGCAGCCAGGGGACTGAGCGCCCAAAGAAATCCTGCAAGGGCCAGCCCAAGCGTGGTTTGCCGTATGCTGAAGCCTAACCAAAGGGATGAATGTCGGGAGACGGCCATGATCACAGGTCCCAGTTCAGTTCCAGCCCGTCGTAGGCGATTTTGACCCCCTCGGGCAGCAGCGGCTCGGCCCGTGAGTGCATGACCTCGCATTGCAGGTGGGTGAGAAAGGTGCGCCGGGGGCGGATCTGCTCCTGCACGGCCAGGGCCTCGGCCACGCTCATGTGGGTGGGGTGCTCGGTGTAGCGCAGGGCATCGACAATGAGGGTGTCCACCCCCTCCATGGCCGCGAGTGCCTCGGGCTGGATGACCTTGGCATCGGGGATGTAGGCGCAGAGTTTGCGTTCATGGCGGGTAAAAAGATAGCCCACGGTCTCCACCTTGCCATGCAGCACAGGCAGGGGCGTCACCAGTGTTTCGCCCAGATGAAAGGGGCCATGGATGGGTTTCGGGAAAGGCTTCAGGTAACCGCGATAACGGTTCTCCCCGTTGAAGGCATACTCAAACATGCGCTCCAGTACGGCCAGGCAGGAAGGCAGGGCATAGATGGGCATGAACTGCTCCGCCGGGATGGTGAAGCGGCGCAGTTCGTCAAACCCTGTGAGGTGATCCATGTGCGGGTGGGTGAAGATGGCCGCATCCAGGTGCCGGATGCCGGCGCGCAGGCACTGGGTGCGCAGGTCTGGCGGGGTGTCCACGATCCAGCTCATCTCCGGCGTGCGCAGCCAGATGCTGGAGCGCAGGCGGTTGTCCCTCGGGTCCGTGCTATGGCAGGTCTCGCAGTCGCAGCCGATCATCGGAATGCCGACGGAGGTGCCGGTGCCGAGGAAGGTGAGCGTGAAGTCAGACATGTGAGGGAGGTATAGCTGCAAAGAGGCCCAAAGAACGCAAAGAATTCAGGCGGGTGTTTTTTGCCTTGCCTGTCTTCTTTTACGGCTATGGAAGGAGGCATGACAGAAAGTTATCTCCAGCGTTTCGGCGGCATTGGCCGTCTGTATGGCGTGCAGGCCCTGCCGCGCCTGCATGAGGCGCGTGTGGCGGTGATCGGTGTGGGCGGGGTCGGCTCCTGGGTGGTGGAGGCCCTGGCCCGCAGCGGCGTGGGGGCCCTGACCTTGATGGACATGGACGACGTATGCATCACCAACACCAATCGCCAGCTTCCCGCCCTGGCGCAGACCGTGGGGCATCCGAAGGTGGCGGTGCTGGCCCGGCGCGTGGCGGAAATCTCTCCGGAATGCCAGGTGCAGGCGCTGCCGGAGTTTTTCCTGGAGAGCAGTGCGGACCGTCTCCTGTCCCCCGGTTTCGATGCCATCGTGGATGCGGTGGACAGCACCCAGATCAAGGCCCTCATCATCGCCAAAGCGCAGGCGCTGGGCATTCCCGTGGTCGTTTCTGGCAGTGCCGGAGGCCGGCGTGATCCCACCCAGGTGAAGGTGGCAGATCTGGGCGAGGCCGGGGCCGATCCCCTGCTGCAGCAGTTGCGGCGTCGCCTGCGCGAGGTTCATGGCTTTGCCAAAAGCCCTGGAGGCAAGCCGATGCACTGGGGGGTGCCCTGCGTGTATTCCACGGAAAAGGCCGTCTATCCTCAGGCCGATGGCTCCTGCTCGGTCGAGCGGGGGCAGGGGGCGGAGTCCGGCCTGCGGCTGGACTGCGCCGCCGGGTTTGGCGCAGCCACCTTTGTCACCGGCACCTTTGGTTTCGCCATCGCGGCCGAGGTTCTGCGGATCCTGCTGGCGGAGAAAGCCTAGGCTCAGCCCACGGGGGTCAGCACCACTTTCTGCACGTCCAGCACGGCAGATTTCACCTTGTTCACGGGGTCAATGCGCAGGCGCTGTTTGCCCTTGGCCTTGATCTCGATTTCGCCCAGCGGCAGCTCTTTCCAGTTCTGGAAACCGCCGGTGTCCTGCGTGGTGAATTTCAGGGTCTGGTCGGCGTGCTGGAGTTCCACCTCGCTGCCGTGGTTGCCACCGCCGCAACCGTGGCTCACGGTCACCCTGTAACGGCCTGGTTTGCTGACTTCGAATTCCCATTCGGCCAGGTCGTCTTCCGAGGTCCAGTAGCCCAGGCAGTTCTTCTCAGGCTTTGGCTCGTAGCGCATGTTTTCGGACCAGGTGATGGCGTCCTTGGCACTGAGGGTGATGCTGCCGTCCTCGGCCTGTTTGGGGGTTTCGCCTTCGCAGGTGGGGATGAGGGCCACCTCGTGCAGCACAAAGCCGCCGTTATCCGTCGGTGGCGTCAGCAGGGCAAAGGGGACCTCCCCAGGCTGGGCAACGTAAATCTCACCCAGGTAAGTCTTGCGGGGAGTGGTCGCATTGGTGAGTGATTTTTTCACCACCAGATCTCCCATGCGGAACTGCATGCCCAGGGAGGCGCGGTTTAGCGAATAAGTGAGACGCACCTGGTAACGGCCCCAGCGCTTCGCCTTGAACTTGGTGCCCGTGTAGGTCTCCCAATGGGCGCCATTGCTGTGGTCCCAGGATTCCGGACCCATGACAACGATGCCACGGGTGGGCATGTCCTGTCGCTCGGCGGGCTCCGCACTGCCGAAATCGCCGATGTCCACGGCGGTTTTGAAGATGGGGGTGGCGGGGATTTCCGGTTCAGCCGCCGGTTTCGGCACAGTCTCGGCCACGGCCGGGGTCGGTTTTTCCTCAGCCTTGGGGGCCTCGGCCTGCGTCGCCGGAGCCTTTTTCTGGGCGGCCTGGGATTCAGGCTTGGGACCGCAGGAGCTCAGGCTGAGGGCCAGAGGCAAAACAAGGACGGAAAGAGGCGTACGGATCATGGTAAAATGGGGGTGGGCCCGATGCCTGGGACTGAAAACGCGGCACTCGGCACCTGTGCAACGGACGAACGGCCCGTTCTTTAGCGCGAATAGCGCATTTCCAGCCAGAGATTTTAGAATGCCCGCCAGCGTGCTCTTCCGGCGAGGGGCTATCTTCTCCAGAAAAGACAGGGACCTCGAAAGACCTTCAAAACAGACTGCGATATAACTGGCATACCAGTGAGATTTTCATATGCACATCCCCTTGCCTGAATCCTCAACCCCGGCCCCCGCCCGCCTGCAGTCTCGCGCTTATGCAGAATTGCGCCGCCTCATCGTCTCGGGCGAATTTCCTCCCGGCACCTTCCTTTCTGAGCGGCAGCTCGCGGCCCAGCTGGGCATGAGCAAGACCCCCGTCCATGTGGCGTTGGAGCGATTGGAAGCCGAGGGTTTTGTCACCATTTCGGCGCAGCAGGGGATCGTCGTGCGCGGCCTGAGTGTGGAGGACATTGTGGATCACTACGAGCTGCGCGAAGCCGTGGAATCCTGGGTGGTGCGCCGTCTGGCAGGGAATCTGAACCCTCAGCAGCGTGAGCAATTGCAGACGAATCTTCGGCAGCAGCACGAGGCGCTGGAAGCCTGGGACATGGTGAAACTCATGCACCTGGATGAGCAGATGCATTACCTGCTCTGCTCCTACCTCAACAACCGCGAGATCATGTCCACCATGGAGCGCTTGCGGGACAAGATCCATCAGGTCATCTTGCGCGTGACGGAGACGGACCGCACCCGCCCCGCAGAAAGCACGGCCGAGCATGTGGCGATCATCCAGGCGGTGCTGGACGGTGATCCTGACCGCGCGGCGACTCTGATGACGGAACACCTGGAGGCAGGCAAGCGCCGCATCCTCAATCCCGAACGTTTTGCCCGCTGATGCACCTTTGGCTGTCAGTTCTGGGAATGGGGGTGGCAGTGAATGCCGCCATCGCGATGCCCGATTTTGAACGGGACATCCGCCCTGTTTTGGAGCAGCACTGCCTGAAGTGCCACGGGCCGGACAAGCAAAGCGGCGGCATGCGCTTTGATCAAAGGCAGGTCCCGCTGGCCGGGGGGGATTCGGGCACGCCTGCCATCACGCCGGGCCAGCCCGCCCACAGCCAGATGCTCCTCCGGCTGACATCCACCAACAAAGAGGACTGGATGCCACCGAAAGGCGACCGCCTGGATGCCGCAAGCATCGGCCTCCTCCGGCAATGGATCGCTGCGGGTGCCGCATGGCCGGAAGGGCCCACGTCCGCGGTGGAGACGAAAGTCCGCTCCACCCACTGGTCCTTTCAGCCGCTCAAAGTTGCGGAACCGCCTAACGTGAAGGATGAAAAATGGCCGCTGAATCCCATCGACCGCTTTCTCCAGGCCAGACGCGAATCGGCGGGTCTGAGGGTCGTGCCAGATGCCACCCCTGCGGCTTTCATTCGTCGTGTCTCCTATGACCTCACCGGCCTGCCGCCCAGCGCGGAGGAAGTTCAGGCCTTTGTCCAAGAATCCGTTTCGCCCAAGGCCTGCGAGGGCCTCATTGACCGCCTCCTGCAAAGCCCGCGCTATGGCGAACGCTGGGGCCGTCACTGGATGGACTGGGTGCGTTATGCGGATACGGCGGGCGACAATTCGGACTTCCCCATTCCCCAGGCCTACCTGTACCGGAACTACATCATCGAGTCCCTGAATGCCGATGTTCCCTATGACCGGTTCCTCACGGAACAGCTCGCGGGCGACCTGCTGCCGGCGAAGACGCTCGAAGAAAAAAACCGTCTCACCATCGCCACCGGTTATCTGGCCATGGCCCGGCGCTTTGGTTCCCTGGTGGAGCGCTATCCCCAGCACCTGACCATTGAGGACACGATAGACAATCTCGGGCGCACGGTGATGGGGCTGACGCTGAGCTGCGCCCGATGCCACGACCATAAGTTTGATCCCGTTTCCACTCGGGACTATTACGGCATCTACGGCATCTTTGCCAGTACCCGCTACCCCATGCCGGGCCTGGAGCTGTTCCAGACACAAAAGGACTTCGTGTCTTTGCTGACACCTCAGCAGGTCGCCGAAAAGATGGAGCCCTTTCAGAAGGAAACGGATCGCCTAACGGAAAGCATGGAGAAGCTGCTGGCAGAATGCGAGGCCAAGTCCCTGGAAAACGCCCGGCGTGAACGCGATGCCTCCGTGGATGAGCAGCGGAAGATGAAGGGCGCGCTCGACCGCATGCTGCTGAAGGCCCGCAGCGCCGGTGAAGACCTGGCTGATCATCTGAAAAAGACGCCTCCTTTGCCCACCGCCTACGCCGTCCAGGATGCCCGGCCCATCAATGCCCGCATCCAGATCAAAGGTGAGCCGGACCGACCCGGGGCCGAGGTGCCACGCAAGTTTCCGGATGTCCTCGGAGGCCATCTTTTGCCACCCGAGGCCCAGGCTGGCAGCGGTCGTTTGCAGCTCGCCCAATGGCTTACTGGCAAGGACAATCCGCTGACGGCGCGGGTCATGGTCAACCGTCTCTGGCAACGCCACTTTGGCAAGGGGCTCGTCGCCAGCACCAGTGACTTTGGCCTGCGGGGCGAAGCGCCCAGCCATCCTGAATTGCTCGACTGGCTAGCCCAGGAATTCATCCGCAGCGGCTGGTCCTTGAAGCACATGCATCGTCTCATCCTGACTTCGCATGCCTACCGCCTTTCCAGTCAGGATGTGGAAGACAACCTGGCCAGCGACCCGTCCAACACCCTCTATTGGAAGTTCAATCGCCAGCGCCTCGATGCCGAATCCATCCGCGATACGCTCCTGCTCATCAGCGGTTCGCTCGACCCTACCCCACAGACACAGGCCTACCCCATCCCGCCCACCAAAGACTGGAAATACACCCAGCATCACCCCTTTAAAGACGACTATCCCAGCAACAAACGCAGCGTCTATCTCATGACCAGACGGCTGACCGCGAAGCCTTACTTCCAGACCTTTGATGGCGCCGATGCCAACGTCTGCACCACCACCCGCGACAGCTCCGTCACCGCCCTGCAGGCATTGTACTTCGTCAATGACAGCTTCGTTCACGAACAGGCCGGACTTTATGCCAGGCGTCTGCTGAAACGAACGACGGATGACCAGGAACGCCTGCGCCAAGCCTGCCTCACGCTGCTGGCGCGAGAACCTTCAGCGGAGGAGATGCAACTCCTCGCAAAACACCTTCAAAGTGCCCGTCTCACCACGAATGACGAAGCTGCCTGGGCCAGTCTTACCCGCAGCCTCTTCCGCCTCAATGAGTTCCTTTACCTCGATTGATCTGCTGCAGCCGAATTCAGCCCATGCACTCCCGCCGCACCGTCATCCGTTCCCTCTTCAGCAGTTCCCTGCTGATGCCCGGCATGCTGTCGCAATTGCTCGCGGAGGAGGACCCCTTGTCGCCACGTCGCTCCCATTCGAAGGCGAAGGCCAGGCGGGTGATCATGATCTACGCCACGGGCGGAGTCTCCCACATTGACACCTTTGATCCCAAGCCCGTCGCCAAAGGCCGGGATGGCACCGGACCGGACAGGCTCATGGGCAACCTCTTCAATGCCAGGCCTAACGAAAGGTGCGGCACGATGGTCTCGGACATCTTTCCGCACGTGCGCGGGGTGATGGATGACATCTGCGTCATCCGCAGCATGAAGGCGTCCCACTTCGACCATTCGGAGGCGACCCTCGGCTTTCACACCGGTTCCCCCACCTTTGCCCGGCCCAGCATGGGCTCCTGGGTGAGTTACGGCCTCGGCAGCTCCAATCAGAACCTGCCGGGCTTCATGGTCATCGCCCCGCATCTCCCGTATGGGGGCACCCAGGTGTTTGCCAGTGACTTTCTGCCTGCGGTGCATCAGGGCACGCGCGTGATTCCCGGGGACAGCCCCATCGCCAACCTGCGTGCCCCCAAAGGCACCCGCGATTTGCAGAACCTGGAGTTAGGCCTCGTGGAAACGCTGAACCGGAGGCATTTTCAAACTCGAGAGCACGACACCGCCCTGGCAGCCCGCATCAAGTCCTTTGAAACCGCCTTCCAGATGCAGCAGGCGGCCCCGGAAGCTTTCGACCTCAGCCAGGAGCCTGCCCACATCCGCCAGCTTTACGGGCTGGATCGCAAAACGAAAGGACCGGGGGCTGACTTCGCCTGGCAGTGTCTGGTCGCGCGCCGTCTGGCGGAGCGCGGGGTGCGTTTCATCGAGCTTATTGACACCGGCTCCCGGCCCAACTGGGATTCCCATGGCGAGATGAAAGAGCACGCCGATCTCGCCTACAATGTGGACCAGCCCACCGCCGCCCTCATCACGGATCTGAAGCAGCGCGGCATGCTGGATGACACCATCGTCCTCTGGGCCACGGAGTTTGGCCGCACCCCCACCCGTGAAGGTAAGAATGGCCGGGGGCATCATCGCGACTGTTTCTCCATCTGGCTTGCGGGTGGCGGGTTCAGGCCCGGTCATGTGCATGGTGCCACGGATGACATCGGCAAATACCCGGTGGAAGCACCGGTGGAGGTGCATGATCTTCATGCCACCATCTTGCATCAGCTCGGCATGGACCATGAAAAGCTGACCTTCCGCCATGCGGGCCGTGACTTCCGGCTGACCGATGTGCATGGCCACATCATCAAAGACGTGCTGGTTTGAGCAGGGCGTCCAT
The DNA here is from genome assembly GCA_040386955.1 of Verrucomicrobiota bacterium. Classification (GTDB taxonomy): domain Bacteria; phylum Verrucomicrobiota; class Verrucomicrobiia; order Verrucomicrobiales; family Verrucomicrobiaceae; genus Prosthecobacter. The sequence goes on along the minus strand of JAZKER010000005.1, from coordinate 165,385 downwards.
GGGATCACAAAAACATCGCTTGAGGGCCCGAACGGTTGCTGAAAGCGGGGGTTGCATCGCGTTCTTTCAGGCGCGATGCCGACCTCTCTCTTCTTTTCTTTTCTGCTTCTTCTGGCGCTGCTGGCATCTCCGCTCCAGGCAGCCGGACTCCGTGCCGGGGTTTCCAAGGTGGACATCACGGATTACAAGGCCGGGCCAGTCCATGACCCTAGCTTTGCCAAGGCCCTGGTCATCCGAAGTGATGCGGAGACGCTCGTGCTGGTGACGGTGGATGCCGTGGCGGTAGGGGAAATTGGCCGCATCGGCAACGGCTTCATGGCCAACCTGCGCACCCAGCTGCAAAAGGAGCTGGGCGTGAAGCCTGAAAGCATCGTGGTGAATGCCAGCCACTGCCACGGCATTGTGCGTGCCGATACGGAGCAGCTTGTCGCCCAGGCTGTGAAGGAGGCGTGGGGGCGATTGGTGCCTGTCAAGGCAGGTGCCGGGGTGGGACATGAAGACCGCATCAGTGAAAACCGCCGCCTGAAAATGAAGGACGGAAGCGAGGTGGACATGCGTCGCGCCTACTCCATGCCCCATGATGAAGATGTGGCCGGTGTGGGGCCCATTGACCCGCAGATCGGCCTCCTGCGTCTGGACCGCGAGGATGGGCGGTCCTTCGCGCTGCTGTATTCCTTTGCCTGTCACCCCATCATGAATCCGCCGCACAAGGGAAGCTCGGCAGACTATCCCGCGTATGCTTCGCAGTTCATCGAGGAGAGCCTCGGCGAAGGCGCGATGGCTTTCTTTGTCCAAGGTTGTGGCGGTGACATCAACCCGCTGCGCTACAAGGAAGTGAGCCGGCCTGCGGATGCGGAACCTTTGGGTCACAAGCTGGGGCTGAGCGTGATCCAAGCCGCCAAGAAGATCCAAACTTCCGATACTGCACTGCTCAAAGTCAGCCGTGAAATACTCGCTTTACCCCGTGGGCAGGACCTGGAGAAACGCATGGCGGCCATTGAGGCGGAGCAGACCAAACTCCTGGCTGCGTTGAAGCCGACCAACATCAATTTTAAAACCTTCCTGCCGCTTCTTATTCAGCAAAGGCTGACGCCGGATTTCCCTTCGCACTACTCCCAAAGTTATTTGCATGATCAGTCGTTAGGCTGGGATGCTCTGGCCAAACTGGATGCCGACAATCGTGCGGCGGTGGAAGCCTACTTGCAAAACATCCAGATCATGGAGAAGCTGACTCGGCTGAACTCCAATCATGCCCTGCTCAAAAAGCACCTGGCGCAAAATCTGGCGGCGGGCGATCCCACGCTGGATGTGGAGATCGCAGGGCTGCGCGTGGGGGATTTTAAGATGGTCACGTTCCCCGGAGAGCTGACCGTGCAGGTCGGACTGAACATTAAAAAGGCCTTCGCCGATCCGCATGCCTTTGTTGCCGGTTACACCAATGGCTACATCTACTACGCCGCCACCGTCGCGCAGCGGAACAACACCGGCTACGCCCAGGAGGATTGTGATGCGCTTGTAGCCCCGGAGTGGCAAAAGATTTTTGAGGACAAAGCCCAGGCTGTTTTGAAAGCCTTGGTTCCCTGATTGTTGCACTGCCTAACAAAAAAGAGTTTATGAATCTTTCCCGCCGTTCCTTGCTTTCCCAGCTGCCGCTTGCTGCCTTGGCCGGCAGTTTCCACATCTCCACCCGTGCCCAAGAGAGCCGGGAGATCTGGCGGACAGGCAACCCAACGATTGACAAGCCGCGCGAGATTGCCTTGGGCCTTTTGAAACCCACCCAGGCACAACTCGAACGGGCCTGGGAGCTGCACTTCGGCTCAGTCGTCTTCGAATCGTATGGCTTTGCGCCGCGCTTTGCCGTGGATGGCGAGGCCATCAATGCCGCCATTCGCGAAGGGGCTTCGTCGGATGAACTGAGCGACCTCCGCGAGTCCATGTCCATGAGCCGGGGAGTCTCTGATGAACGGGAACGGGAGGAGTTTTTCCAGGCCTTCAAGGCGGCTGGCGTGACCTGCATTTTCCAAAATGCGGGCGAAGAGGGCAACGACCCGCTGCGGCTTATCAAGCGGCTGGCTCATTTCACCAAAGCCACCGATGGTCTGAAGCCTGCCCTGTCCAAGGTCACGACGGCGGAAGAGATTGTGGCCCTCAAAAAAGCCGGGCATGTGGGGCTGTGCTTTACGGGTAATGGTGTGCCGCTGCACATGGAGTGGGACAGCGTGAAGGATGAGCTGCGTTTTGTCCGCATTTTCCATGAGCTGGGCATCCGCATGATGCACCTGACCTACAACCGCCGGAACCCCATTGGCGATGGCGCGGGTGAGCCACATGACGGTGGCCTCAGCGACTTCGGCAAAGCGGCTGTGGCCGAGATGAACAAGGTGGGCGTCATCGTGGATGTGGCCCACAGCGGCTGGAAAACGGCGGAAGATGCGGCCAAGGTTTCTGCCAAACCCATGGTGGCGAGCCACACCGCCTGCGCCGGGGTTTACACTCATTTCCGAGGCAAGCCGGACAGCGCCATCCGCGCCATCTGCGAAACGGACGGCCTCGTCGGCATGTGCTGCATCTCGCGTTTTCTTGGCGGCCAAGGTGACATCACCTCGCTGATGGATCACCTGGATCATGTCATCAAAACCTTCGGGGCTCAGCATGCCGCCATCGGCTGCGACATCTCCTACACCTCCCGTTTTGACAAAGAGGAGCGTGCCAAGATTCTGCGCCGCCCGGATGGTTCGTCACCCCTCGGTGGAGCTGGAGACCGCTGGGAGCACCTGTGGCCGAAGGATGACTACGTCACCACGCCTCAGGCTGAGCAAAGCATCGCCTGGACCAACTGGCCCCTCTTCACCCTCGGCATGGTCATGCGCGGTCACAGCGACGAAGCCATCCGCCTGGTGCTGGGAGAAAACATGCTGCGTGTGCTCAAGGCCAACGCGGTATGACCGGCGGTCAGTGTTTCTTCCTTGCATCCAGCGCCGGAGTCGGTTTTGACTGAGGCATGGACGATGCCGCTGATCTTGACCTTTTGACCCTCACGCAACTGAAGCAGATCGCGGGTCCTTCGGCTCAGCCTTACCGGGTCCATGTGCAGGTGGACAACCGCATTGAAAAGCAGACCTCAGGCGGAGCGCCGTTCCTGGAGGTGAAACTGGCGGATGCGGGTGATTCCATGGTCTGGCGGGTGTTTGATAATAACCCGCTGTTCCAAGATGCGCGGCAGCTGCAGCGCGGCACATTCATCGAACTGGCGGCGCAGTGGGTGGACACGGGCAAGTACGGCATCGAGCCGCGGCAGCCGCAGATGCGCCCGCTCGATGATGAGGAAAAGCAGGTCATTCTCAGTGGCGATGCCGATCTGGCGGAGCGGCAGCGGGCGGACTATGCGGACATCGTGGCGCTGGTGGAGGACCTTCGGGATCCCCGGTTGAAGGCACTGTGCAGCCTGTTTCTGGAGAAGCATGGCGAACGCTTTCGTCGCACCGCTGCGGCGCGGGAAAACCATCACGCCCGTCGGGGTGGACTGGTGGAGCACGTCGCGCAAATGATGCGCACGGCGGTGGCGGTTGCCGGGGTGTATCCCACCCTCAATCTCGATCTCCTGGTGGCCGGGGTGCTGTTCCATGATTGTGGCAAGCTGTGGGAAAATACGTACCCCGAGACAGGCTTCAGCCAGCCCTACCAGCTGCATGGGGAAATGTTGGGGCACATTTCGTTAGGCCTGGAGCTGGTGAACAAACTCTGGCGCGACATGATGGACCGGCCCGAGGCCCCTGCCTGGACGATGCTGGAGCCTGCGGGGGACCTGGTGCGCATGCATCTGCTTCACCTCATTGCCTCCCATCACGGCCAGTATGAGTTTGGTTCGCCCGTGCTGCCAAAGACCCCAGAGGCCATCATCCTGCATCACGTGGACAACATTGATGCCAAGATGGAGATGCTGCGCCGAGGGTATCAAAACGGCAAGGAGCTGGCTCCCGGCATCATCGAGCGCTTCCGCCCCTGGCCCGTGAATGTGCTGTCTCCTTTGGCCCGTGTCAGCGGCCTGCCAGAGCCGGTGGCAGAGGAAATGGAACTTCCGTAAACATCTGGTCCTGAAACCCGTTTGATACACTCATGATCGGCATCTACGACTTCTGCGGCCACTATGAGTGGACTTTTGAGTGGCTGCAGCAGCAGGGCGGGTATGGGCTGGTGCGCAGCTACTGGCATGAGGCCATTTATGAGGACTCCCAGCGCCATGCCACGGCCTTGATTGTGGGAAAAGGCTTTGAAGGGATGAAGGAGTACTGGGGCCACACCCTGGCCGAGGAAGGCGGTGACTGGACGGCCACGGCGCAGGAGGATGTCTTCCGCATTGATATGCACGCCTGCCCTTCAAAGGGTTTCCTGATCCGCAATGACCTGCAGCAATACCCGGACTACTGCGACCATTGCATGGGCTGGATCGGCCCGTTGATGAAGGAGGCGGGGTTTGTGATCAACCACGCCCACAATCACTGCGGCCAGTGCTGGTGGGAAATGCGCCGTACGGAGGACCTGCGGCCCGCCAGTGCCGTGGGTGAACTCTCCGGAAAAGCCGATGTTCGCCTGCGGCCTGATTGGAAAACCCCTGAAACCCGTATGGATGCCTATGACCGCGCGACCGATCCTGACCATAAGCTGCCTGCTGGCGGCGCTGTGCCTGCTGAAGGCGGAAGCCTCTGAGTGGGAAAAACTGCCCCCGCTGCCGGAGGCGAACGGGGGCTTCATGGCCTTTCGCTATCATAACAGCCTTGCCATCGCCGGGGGAACCAACTGGGCGGGCGGGACAAAGAACTGGCTGCAAGGGCTTCATTTTCTGGACACCCAAAATCTGACCTGGACTTCTGGTGCAAAGCTCGAAGCGCCCATCGCTTACGGGATTCAGCTTGCCGGGGGCTTCGTGGGCGGCAGCAATGGTCAAAAACCTGTCAAAGCCTTGTACAGCTATGACGGTGAAAAAAGCTTCCAGTTCCTGTTGGAGGAGCTCCCTGACAGCCTGGTTCTCTCAGCGGGTGGGCAGCTCAAGTCAGGGGTCCTCGTGGTTGCCGGAGGGACTCCGGATGCTGCCAATCCGGCCAGCCTCACGAAGGGTGCCGTCGCCATCACGGGCACTCAGAAAGTGGAGCGCCTTCCTGATTGCCCGGGCAAACCTTTCGGAATTGCAGCATCCGCCACGGTGGGAGAGCAGCTTTTTATCTTTGGCGGCGCCCATTGGGATGCAGCCAAGCAAGTCGTGGTGAATACCTCGGATGCCTACGCCTTTGCCATGCAAACCAAGAGCTGGAGGAAACTCCCGTCGTTTCCTTATGCGGTGCGCGGGCTTACGGCGGTGGCTCTCAGTGACGAGCTGATTTACCTCGCCGGTGGTTTCAAAAACGACACCGAGGGTTTCACCGACGAAGCCTTTCTCTATGATCTCCGGAAGAACGAGTATCGCCCTGCCAGACCGCTGCCGTACAAGGCGATGGTGGGTCTCGTGGCGTGTGACGGGCAGGTCTATTGCCTGGGCGGGGAGGACAAACAAAAGTCCCGCACGGATGCCTGCTTCCGCATTCCTGTGGCGGACTTGATCAAATAAGCCGTTACCGGGCGACGTGCCGCCACGTTGTTCTCGCAGTGTGCCCTGTTTCTTCCATAAACTCCCGCCATCGTGATGCCAGATGCTTTCGAGGTGCAGGACTGTCTACAGCGCGTGCGCAGTGGCGATGCCGCTGCGGCCGAGGCGCTGGTCCTCCATCTGCATCCGCTGGTGCGGCGGCTGGTGCGCAATCATCTGCCCCGGCGCGAGAGCGAGGAAGACCTGATGCAGGAGGTCTATGTGAAGCTGTTTCAAAAGCTGGGCTCCTATCGCGAGCGCGACAGCATTCCCTTCGAGCATTGGGTCAGCCGCCTCACCGTGCGCACCTGCCTGGATGCCCTTCGTGCGGAAAAGGCGCGGCCGGAATGGCGCTTTGCCGACCTCAGCGAGGGCGAGGCGGACTGGATGGACTATCTGCTGAATCGCCATGCCGAACCGCCAGCCACCCTTGGGGTGGATACCGGGGCAGTGGTCGCCCGCTTGCTCGCCCTGCTGTCTCCTTCAGATCGCCTGGTGCTTACCCTGCTGGATCTGGAAGAACGCTCCACCCACGAGATCGCCCAGATCACCGGCTGGACACGGCCCATGGTCAAAATGCGCGCCATGCGGGCACGGCACAAACTGCGTGCCCTGGCGCGCCAAACGATGAAAGGTGAATTTGCGACCCCATGAACGACTTTGACCAACGCTGGCAGCATCTCGCGCAGCAGGCCCGCCAAGGCCCTGAGGCGGACCTTCCTGCACTGCCCTTCGGTTTCACCACCCGTGTGCTGGCCCGTGCGCGGGAGGCGGGAGGGGAGGCCTGGGAGGACGTGTTCAATGGGCTGGGCCTGCGGGCCGTGCTGGCCACGGCAGTCGTCTTTTGCCTGAGCGCCGGATACGCGTTTGCGGGCTGGTTTGAATCCCGGATCGAAGCACCGGCTCTGGACCGGGCCGTCACCATGCAGCTTTCCTGGCCATGAGCTACTCTCCCCGCACCAAGGCAGGCTGCCTCATCACCTTGCTCATCCTGTTCAGTCTCGGGGTGGGGTTCACGCTGGGCTTCATCGTCAGCAAAGGCATCCAGAAAAAAAAGGAGGATCCCGCCTTCTGGAAACAGGCCGCCATGAAGCACCTGGAGAAACTGCACCCGAACGTGGCCCAGCGGGAAAAGCTGGAAGCGCATACCGACAAGGCGGTGGCCGAACTGACAGTCCTGCGGGAGGAAGGCATCAAAAACGTCTGGCAGATCGTCGGCCGCGCCGTGGAGGGCATCCGGCAGGAGCTGACGCCGGAACAGAAGGAAGTTTTTGAGAAAATCCGCCCCAAAGCCCCGGAGGGTGCGGCTCCGTAGAGCTCCCCGCATCAGGATAATCCGTCTCCTGGGTTGCAAAGCGGGGTGCATTCTGGTTTTCTAGCCAGATATGCACCGTTTGTTTCTAGCCCTCCTGGTGGCCGTTCTTTTTCCTGCCTGTGAATCCATGGAAAACGAGAAGGTGGTCATCACCGTCCACTCCCAGGGCAATGACATGGAATCGCCGAAGACCATCTTCCGCCGCAATGTCAACGGCCGGACCATGATCTTCAAAATCATCCCTGAATTCAGCACCCAGAGCGTATCTGCCATCCATCCTTTCCCGGCGGATGACGGCACCTACGGCGTGACCATGAAGCTGGATTTCAAAGGCACCCAGTCGCTGGACATCGTCACCCGCATGCGTCAGGGCGAGATCCTTATGACCATGGTGAATGGCACGGTCGTGGACCACGTCGTGATCGACCAACCTGTCTCCAACGGCATGTTCACCGTCTGGAGAGGCCTGTCCGAAGAACTGGTAGCTTTGCTGGAAGAGAAGCATCCCAGCATCACCGAGCTGAAGTCCTCCTCTACCTTCCTGGAAATGACCCCTTCTACCCGCAAGGAAAAGAAAGAGTCCAAACGCAATGCCTCCCGGGATGCCAAGGTCAAAGAGGTGGAGGACAAACGCCGTGCGCGGGGTGAGTTCGATCCTGAAATCCCCGATGGCGATGTCGTGCCTCTTTCGGAACTGCTGAAAAGCTCCCGTTAAAACGGGCCTCTTAACGGGAGAGGGGCATGCCGAGCGATTGCAGCTCCTGCTCCAGCAGTCGTAGGTCCCAGCGGCCCACGCTGCCCAGGGCGCTGTGGATGAGCAGCCTCGTGCTGTCCGCATTGAAGATCAGGTGGCTTTCCCCCAGCCAGCCAAAGTGGGTGGGAAGGGTCAGGCGGGCCTTTTCCTGAAAGCTGTCCGCCTCCAGCAGGCGGATTTCCGTATCGCCCAGGGTGGCGATCCAGCGCCCATCCGGGCTGGGGGCCATGTTGTTGAGGCGCAGCTTCGGCGGCAGGCCGGGTTGCTCAGTCCAGTCGTGGGTGCGGAAGCAGCGGTTGCCACCGGAGGTTTGCAGGATCAGCCGTTCACCATCCGGGCTGGCGATGCCATTCATCACGGTGTCTTTCGGGCAGAGGGTTTGGAGAACCTTGCCCTCCGGGATGGACCAGATGCGCGCACCGGGTTTCTGGTAGCTGGAGGTCATGATCCACCGGCCCTCGGGCGAGAGAACGGTGGCGAGAGTGCCGGGATGCTTCAGTTTCAGGGTCTGGCGTGTTTCCGGCCACAGGACCAGGAACTGGCCTTGGCCATTGTGGCTCAGCACCAGCCTTTGACCATCCGCGCTTTGGCCACGCAGGAGACAGCCTTTGCCCAGGAGGAGCGGTCCGGGGCTGCCCAGGGTGAGGTGGCCCAGGGGATGCCGTTGCAGGGGGTGGGCCACCAGTTCATGGTCCCAGCCGCACACCCAAAGATGCTGGTCGTCGTGGGAAAACTGGGCGCTCAGCCATTGCGCAGGTGCTTTGGAAAAGATTGCGGCGAGACGCCCTGCCTGGAAGTCCCATACGCGGCTGCATTCTTCATCCACCACGGCCGCCATCTGGCCGTCCTGGCTGAAGGTGGCTGAGCCGAGGTTCTCCGTGTGGGGTTCCTCCTGGGGTGGGGACAGCAGGTCAAAGCAGCGCGGCCCCAGCAGCGGGTACGTTTCGGCCGCCCCATCCGCCAGCCCGGCGTGGAGGGTGTCACCTTCCGGGTTCCACCAGAGGGAAGCGTGCGGGTCGTGATGGGTCTCAAGCCGCACGATTTCCTCGCCCCGCGCCGCATGCCACAGGCGCACGTAGATGTCTCTGGCTGTGCTGCACAGCTCCTGGCTGCGAGGGCGGAAGCTCACATGGATGGGGATGGCCTGATGGCCGCTGAGACGGTGCTTCAGGTGTCCGGCATCGTTCCAGATGTAGATGAAACGGTTCTCGCAGCCGGTGGCCAGCAGGTCGCCGCTCCAGTCCAGGCTGGTGAGGGCCACGGGATGCTGGCAGGTGGCGGTCACTTGGCCATCCTTGAGGGAGACAATTTTCAGGGTCCCGGTTTTCGGGGCGGCGATGGCCACGCGGGTGCCGTGGTCATCCAGCTTCGCCAGGGACTTGGATGAATATCCGGTTAGGCGTGCCAGTTCCAGGCTGCCTGCCAGCTCGCTCACGACGAGAGTTTCTCCTTCCCAGCGCAGGCCGCAGCGCCCGTCGGCACTGCGTGTGGGATCTGGTGGCTGTGCTCCGGGTTGATTTTTTTCCAGGCGGCCCGGGGGGGCAAATTCGGGGAGGGCCAGGCAGGCGATGGCCTCATTGCGGATTTCAGCCGCCGGGGCGATCTCCCAGGCTTCCTGGAGCGCCCTCAGGGCCTCGTTACGGCTGCCGGCGAGGCGTTGCTGGCGCAGCGTGCGTGCCTCAGAGATCAGCGCAGCGCGGTGCTCCCGCTGGGTCTGGTGATGGATGAAGGTGGCCGTGCCCGCCACCAGGGCCAGCAGCAGCAGGCCGATCACCGCCGTCATCGTGGCCATGATGGGGGATCTGCGTGCCCAGCGCCACACCTTGCCCGCAGGCCCCAGCGGCCTGGCGAAGATGGCCCGCCCTTCGAGGAAACGCGTCAGGTCTGCCGCCACTTCGGCTGCGCTGGCATAGCGGCCTTCGGGAAGCTTGTGCAGGCATTTCAGGCAGATGGTGTCCAGATCCTTTGGCACGGTGGGATTCAGCCGGGTAGGGGAAAGCGGGTCGCTCTCGCGCAACTGCACAAGGATGGCATCCAGAGTGGGGCCCTGGAAAGGTGGGCGTCCCGTCAGCAGGTGATACAGCAGGGCACCCAGGCCATACACATCTGTGCGGAAGTCGGCCTGGCCATGCAGGGCCTGCTCCGGTGCGGCATAGCCGGGGGAACCAAGAATCTGTCCAGTGCGTGTCAGCCCTGCCTCCTGCCCTCCCGAGGTCCCGCCGGTGGCGATGCGCGCGATGCCAAAGTCCGAAATGCGCGGCGCACCCTCGTTATCCAATAATATGTTAGACGGCTTCAGGTCCCGGTGCAGCACGCCATGATCGTGGGCATGCTGCAGGGCCAGGGCCACCTGCTGCGCACAGCGGGCCGCCTCCCGTGCTTCCATGGGGTGTTCGCGCACCCGGCGCTCCAGGCTCTGCCCGGGAATGTACTCCATGCTGAACCACGGCACGTCTCCATCCTCCCCCACTTCGAAGATGCCCACGATGCCGGGATGCTTCAGCCTCGCCGCAGCCTGGGCCTCGCGGTGGAAGCGTTCGCGCTCCTCATCGGTCACGAACTGGGAGCGCAGCAGCACCTTCACTGCCACGATGCGGTCCAGCGCACGCTGCCGGGCACGGTAGACCACGCCCATGCCGCCGCGGCCGATTTCCTCGTACAGCTCGCAGCCTGCCAGTCGGGTCCAAGGGGTGCTGGCCTCATCCTCCGGGGCTGCTTCGTCCTCGGCGCTGAAGGTGATCTTGAAGAGGCAGCGCGAGCAGTGGCCACCGGCGAGCTTGGAGGTCAGCAACGGCTCACCGCAGGTGTCGCAGAGGGCTGGCGGGGCTGAGGTCATTGCAGGGATTACTCCGGCTTCGTTGTTCAGGATTACACGATGCTTCCGAAAAAACAGAGCAAATGCACGGCGGCGGCTGATTCTGGCGATTTGTTGAAATTCCGCCGCCGGAATGAGGTGGAACGAAGAGGACCCCTTTTCATGCCATGCGTCATTTCGTTTTTCTCTTCGTCTGTGTCGCGGCTTCGGTGACGGCCTATGCGCAGTCACCCGCCCCTATGGTCTGGCGGCAGCGCACGGATGTCGGGTCTCCCGGCCAGTATCTGGGCGCGGCCATGGCCTTTGATGCGCAGCAAGGAGTGACGGTGATGTTCGGCGGTGAAAAGTCCGTCCTCGGTTCGCCTGCGCTGGTGAGCAATGACCTCTGGCAGTATGATGGCAACACTTGGCAGCAGGTGACGGTGAGCGGCCCGCTGCCGGTGCCCCGCAGCGGTCATGCATTGGTGTATGATCCCGTGGACCGGCGGGTGCTCCTGTTTGGCGGGGATGCGGGGGGCGGAATGTTTTTGAATGATCTGTGGGCCTTTGCCTTCAGCGGTCCTGCCGCCGGTGCCTGGGTGCATTTGACGGACCTTCCATCGGAGGGGCGCTGGGGCATGGCCATGGGATTTGACGGCGGGCGCAGCGTCTTCGTCGTGGTGGGCGGGATCAAGCAAGGGACGGAAGTCCAGTTTCCCGCCGGGGGCAGCACTTATGGAGGCGTGAAGCCTGCCACCCGGGAGACCTGGCTGTGGGATCGCAACACCTGGTCCGCAGGACCCCTTTCCGCCCTCTACAACAATGGCCCGGCACAGGATCATCCGGACTATCAAATCATGGCCGGACCGCTGAACGGCACGCTGGGTTATCTGCCCCATGTGGACCGTATGGAGCTGGTGGCTGAGCGCTTTTTTCCGACGGTCCAGATCCCGGTGGCCAATGTCTTTTATGGCGCAGGCGGTGTGTCCGTTTTCAACGGGCCCTCGTGGTCCTTCAATACTGGCGGCAACGTCTCTTCGGCCGGGGGCGTTTCATCGCTCTGGCTGACGTCTTCGTTCTCTCGCATCCAGTCTGCGTATGATCCCGCCCGTCGTCGGCTGGTGGTGGTTTCCGCCGGGCGGGATGCCACGCATGAGGACACGGGGGCAGGCTGGGCCGATGATCAGGCTGGCACTCGCGGGACCTTTGGCCTGTTGCCGCTGGACCGGCCCAGGCCCTGTGTGGCACATGATGTCCTGCGTGGGCGCAGCGTCTTCTTTGGTGGCAAGGCCTCCCTTACCGAGCCGGGGGATACCTGGGAATTGATTGAAAATCCGGCAGCCCCTTTTGTCATCACCACAGATCTTTCGACCACGCTGCTGGAACGCTGTCAGGGAGAAAGCCTCTCCCTCACGGGGGCAGCCACCGGCGTGGGACCTTTGCAAGTTCGCTGGTTCCGCGATTCCACGCTGGTGTCTGACAGCGTCGGCTTTAACCTCGTGCTGAACGGTCTCACGGCTGAGCAATCCGGGGCCTACACCTTTGAGGTGACGGATCCCTCCGGCCGCAAGCGGGTGAGCCAAACGACGCCTGTCATCGTTCACGCCGCGCCTGTGGTGACACGCCCGCAGGAGCGCCGCGTGATCCCTGGGGAGAGTTTTTCGCTACAGGTCAGCGTCACATCCACCCTGCCGGTGACTTATCAATGGTACCGGGATGCCACGCTCATCCCCGGTGCCCACTCGTCCGTTTACACGAAAGCCGCCGCGACGGTTGAGGATGCCGGAAACTACGTGGTCTTTGTCACCTCCCGTTGCACCACGGTCTCCAGCGATGGCGGGAGGGTCTATGTGGGGCCCATTGTCAACCAACAGCCCCATGCCCCAAGCGGCGTGGAGGTGATGACCACCCCCATCAGCCTCACCGTCACTGGGACCGGGGCCGGGGCACAGGTGGGCACTTACACCACGGGAGGAAATACCACCGCGTATCCAAATCGTCATGCACCCGATTCCCCTACCGATCCGCTGCCCATGACCTTCACCTGGCGGCATGAGGGAGTGCCGCTGGTGCCAGGGCCAAAATACACCTTCAACAACACGGCCATCAGTTCCCAGCTCGTCATCAATGCTCCTGATCATGAGGATGAAGGGGCTTATGATTGCCTAGTCGCGGATGCCAGCGGCCCGGCCTATGCAAAGACGTCGGCGAAGACTATTTTGGTCCTGCATCCTCTGGCACCGCCCTCCCTCACTTTGCTGCGGGCTCAGGGGCCTGATCCACGCAGCCGTGCTGGCATGGTTTATGATTCCCGCCGTGGTCGCACGGTGATGTTTGGGGGTGAGGTTTACGGGGTGAATCCGCGAACCACTTTCACCACACCCGTTCGCTACATGTCGAATGATACCTGGGAGTGGGATGGCAAAGTGTGGGTGAAACGCAACCCCGTGAACCGTCCGCCTGCCATGGGTGACTTTACCCTGTGTTACGACAGTGCGCGTGGGCGCACCGTACTCTTTGGCGGCTACGTTTACCAGGCCCCCACCTATCATTTTGGCACCCAGGTGCTTTCCAACCAGGTCTGGGAATGGGATGGGGTGGACTGGATGGAGATGCCTTCCGCGACACCTTCACCTACTCCCCGCGCTCAAGCGCGAATGTGTTATGACAGCGTTCGCCAGGAAGTGCTCATGCTAGGTGGTACGGCCTATAACCCCACTCCTCCGGGAACGGCAGATTATTATGGCCTCGTCCATGCCTTGTGGGCTTGGGATGGTACCCGGTGGACCTCGCGCTCAGAATTTCCTTTGGGTCCGAACAGGAGTTTCCCGGTGCAGACCTTTTCAGGAGGTGACTTGGTCTTTGATGAACATCGGGGGGTGGCGGTGGCCTTCGCTCCCTTCAATGATCCCGCTTATCCTGTGTGGGAATGGAATGGCACCGCCTGGATCCGAAATGAGGTGCCCTTGAGTCTCCGTGTGTCAGACTCACGCGCAGGAGGCACAGGATTTTACGATCCGGTCCGGCGCATGGTTTGCCTACCCATCGTCTCGAACAATCTCTTGCCCAACATCTCTCCGAGCACAGCAACACTGGTGTATTGGGATGGCCTGTCTTTCAAAAGGGCAGACACGACGACCATTGATGACGTCACGGGTGCCACCATCAATCTTTATGAAAGTGGTCCCTTGCTCGGCCAGGGAGATCTCAGCTGCTTCGACACCCGCCGCCGCTGCCAGGTATGGCTGGACATGGAAAATTTCTTTTACAATGGGCCCGCCACGACGCGGGAGATGCACTTCAGCGCCAAAGTGAAGCCCGTGCATCAGCCTGTGGAAGTGGTCTTCACGCCTAACCAAACATTGCAGCTTCGTGTCATCAGCGCCGGGAAACGGCCCCTGACGCATCAATGGCTGAAGGATGGCCTGCCCATTTTTGACAATGGACATTGGACAGGTGCCGACAAAGGCACGCTGACGATCAGCAACGCCATGGCGGCGGATGCCGGTGTCTACAGCCTTCGCGTGAACAATGTGTACAATCAGGTCACCTCGGCAGATATTCGTGTGCGACTGCAGCCCATCGGCATCTCGGCGGTGGTGCAGGGAAGCGGGTTGGTCTTGTCCTGGCCTGGAGCAGGCATCCTGGAGTTCTCAGGCTCTCCTGCTGGTCCTTGGGTGCCCATTTTTGGGGCCACGGCTCCCTACAGTGTGGCCATGGATGAGGAGCGGCGTTTCTATCGGGTGCGTTACCCCTGAGCTCAGCCCACCAAGGCGGCGGCGAGGGCTTTCATCTCTTCTTTCACCATGCCTTCATCGGCCAGCCCGGCGGCCACCTCTTCCCTCACCATTTTACGGAAGTCCTGCCGCAGCCGATACACCGCCACGGCAATGCTTCGGGAAGTGAGCCCCAGCTTTTCCCCGGCCGCCTGGTAGTCCCCGGCATCTGCCTCCCGCGAAAGAAAGGGACCCAGCACCTCAAAGAGCTTCGCTTTGCCAGTGCTCTCACATTCTTCCTTCAGACGCGCCAGGGCTGCCTCCATCACCGCCAGTGCCCAGCGTTTTTCAAACAGGCTTTCGGGAGTGTCCGCCGCAACGGGTTCCTGACCAAACCATTGCTCCGCCTGGATAAGGTCCAGCGGCACAGGGGGGACTCCGCCGCCGCGCTTTTGCGCCTGCTCATGGCGGAACTGCTTGATGAGGAAGTTCTTCAGGATGGTGATCAGCAGCGTGCTGAAGCGAGTTTCGCGACGGGTCACCTGGGTTAACCAATTTTGCTCAATGAGCTTGGCAAAAAAGGCCTGGGTGAGGTCGCTGGCATTTTCTGGCGACTCACCCCGGCGGCGGATGAAGGCGTAAATAGGATACCAGTAGGCGGTGCACAGGTGTTCCCAAGCGGCAGACTCGGCCTGGCGCCCGTCCTGTGCCCCCTGGATCATGGTCCAGCGGGTCGTGCAGAAGCGGGCATCGCCAGGTGCCCGTTCAGACTCAGACCACTTCGTGAGACTCATGCCTTTGACTATGAGGGTTCAGCAGGACAACGCAAACGACCATCGCCATCTGCCGGATGGCAATGTGCAAGATGAGAGCACTGGCGACCCATCAGGATGCGCCAGAACTCATCCATTGCAGCCTGCATCAGCCGGGCCTTCTCAGCGCACATTCACGTTCCCACACACGGCCTTTTTTTGCGGTGGCGATGTATTTGGAAAGGGCCTGTTCAGCGGGCAGGGGAAGGATGCCCTCGCAGGGGAGCACTCCGGCTTTGTCCAGGAGAGGCTGTGCTTCTGGCGTATGGCCGATGACCTTGAGATGGGCAAAGGCATCGCCCACCCAGTTGACGGCTGCAGCTTGGGTGGCGAGGTCCTGCGCACCTTCAGTGGAGGCGAGAATGACCACGGCGTCATAGAAGATCGAAGGTCCGCCCGAGATGGGGGAATCTGCCTCAAAGAGAGTTCCTTCGCTGTCCACTGCGCCGCCAACTTTGGGGGCAATGACGGCAACGCTGGCCTTTTCTTTTTTGGCTCGTTGCTGCAAGGACATGAGCAAGGTGGAATCGAAACCATCGGTGATCAGCACGCCGATTTTCCGGCCTTGCAAGGTCACCGGTGCCTTGTGAACCATGCTGAGCGTTGGCGAGGGCTCTAGATCACGCGGAGGCATCGCAGGCAGGATGGACTCGGCCAGTTCCTGCATGCCCAGTGCGTTGGAAACACCTTCATGCAGATCGGCATCGATGTTGGCCAGATGACCGAGCATGCGCAGGCGGATTGGTTTGGTTTCCACTTTGGCCAGTTCAAAGGCGAAAGCGCTGATGATGTGATTTTGCTCGGGCGTGCTCATGGAGCGGAAGAAAAGGCGGGCTTGGGAGTAGTGATCGGAGAAGGTCTCAGACCGCTTGCGGATTTTGGTGCCGTTCAGCTCCTCTGGGACGCTGGCAAAACCCTGGTGCGGATTCTCACGTGGAGCCCCTTGGTCAAAGCTGTTGGGTTCGTAATTCACACGGCCCTTGGGCACCTGCATCTGGCGCAGGCCGTCCCGCTGAAAGTTGTGCATGGGGCAGCGCGGGGCATTGACCGGGATCTGGTGAAAGTTGGGTCCGCCCAGTCGGGAGAGTTGCGTGTCCTGATAGGAAAAGAGTCGGCCCTGAAGCAGCGGGTCGTTCGAGAACTCGATGCCGGGAACGATGTTCGAAGGGAGGAAGGCCACCTGCTCGGTCTCGGCGAAAAAGTTGTCCGGGTTGCGGTTGAGCACCAGCTTGCCCACCATGCGCAGCGGAATGATTTCTTCCGGGATGAGTTTGGTCGGATCGAGGACATCGAAGTCCAGGCTGGCAGCGGTCTTTTCATCGAAGACTTGCAGCCCCAGTTCCCACTCCGGGTAGTCGCCTTTTTCGATGGCTTCCCAGAGGTCCCTGCGGTGGAAGTCAGGATCGGCCCCGTTGATTTTCACGGCCTCGTCCCACAGCACCGCAGCCATGCCCAGCTTGGGCCGCCAGTGAAACTTCACGAAATGAGAGACGCCCTTGGCATTGACGAGGCGGAAGGTGTGGACGCCGAAGCCTTCGATCATGCGCAACGAACGCGGAATGGCGCGGTCAGACATCGTCCACATCAGCATGTGCATGGTCTCGGGGCTGAGGGAAACAAAATCCCAGAAGTTGTCGTGGGCTGAAGCCGCCTGGGGAAAGCCACGGTCAGGTTCCATTTTGACGGAGTGGACGAGGTCCGGAAACTTCATCGCATCCTGGATGAAGAAGACGGGGATGTTGTTGCCCACAAGGTCGTAGTTACCCTCGCTGGTGTAGAACTTCACGGCGAAACCTCGCACATCCCGTGGCAAGTCGCCCGAGCCAGCACCGCCTGCCACGGTGGAGAATCGAACAAAGACCTCGGTCTTCGTTTTTGGGTTTTGCAGAAAGGCGGCCTTGGTGATGTCTGCCAGGGATTCATAGACCTGAAAGTAACCATGCGCGCCTGAGCCGCGTGCGTGAACGATGCGTTCCGGGATGCGCTCATGGTCGAAATGGGTGATCTTTTCCCGCAGCACAAAGTCCTCAATGAGCGTGGGGCCACGAATGCCCGCCTTGAGGGAGTTTTGATTGTCGGAGATGGGCACGCCATGATTGGTCGTGAGCGTCTGTTTCAGGTCCGGGGTGGTCTGGTGAGTCTCGGCGGGAGCATCGGTCCCTGGAGTGGTGGTCTTGGGCTTGGAGGAGGAGCTGGCGGGCATAAAGGAAAACTGGCTGAAGGTGGGCGAACCGAAGGCTGCCAGGTGGCAGGCCGATTTCCGGCTGGGTACACTTCATCGCAGCGGCTCTCTTTTTTGGCTGTGGGGGAGCCGATGGCCTAACCAAAAACAATTCTTTGGACCTGGGGGCAGGCCAAAAAGCTCCTGCGATACGAATTCCACAGGGTTTCGAAATCCTGAATAGCGTCATGACCTGCCGTGTCGAAAAATCCGCATGCGGACCTGTTCGATTTTGATCGCAAGCCAGTTTTGGCCCCGTGTGCGGGGGCCTAACAAAAGGCGGTACTAAAGAATGCGGGTGCCTCAGCCCTTGCGTTTTTGCAGATCCTCGCTGGCCTGGTCCAGGATACGGCGTTCGTCCGGGGTGAGGCTGTGCATGCCTTCGCGGCTGATTTTGTCCAGGATGTCATCCACCGCCGGGCTGTGCTTTTTCACCTTCGGGGCTGGCGCTGGACTCACGTTGCCGCCGCTGCTGCGCGGGGGGTTGGGGGCGTTCCGCGATGCCGGGGGCGTGGCCTGGAAGGTGGGGATCTTTGGCAGGGTGAGGATGCCCTGCTCATATCGGATGTAGGCCACGGCCGTGCCGACGTGACCTGCCAGAATGAGCAGGCCGATCCAATCCCGGCCTGCAAGGGCCATCAGCGCATTCACGCCGACGATCGCGGCGGCCAGCATCCACGCCTCAAGGCTGAAAAAGATCAGCGAGAGCATCACATGCGGGTAAAGCGCCGCAAAGGCGATGAAGGTGCCAAAGAAGATTTCCGTCACGCCGGCACACCCCCGCGAGGGGCCCAGCAGGCCCGCGAGGGTGACCAGCAAAGGTGAAACAAGCAGGAGGACGACGAGCAGCTTGATAAAACTGGTGCGGCCCAGGTGGCGCTCCACCGCTTCGCCAAAACGCCAGAACATGACGCCGCTGATCAAAAGCCAGAAACTGGGTGGATTCACCAGCGCGTAAGTCACCGGAGCCCAAAGGTGCAGCCGGGCCCAGTCGCCAAAGCTAAAAATGAGGTATTCGAGGGTGGCTGGTGCGGCGGCCATCAGCACAGCAGTGAAAATCATGCTGGCCACAGCCCCGATGGCCACCATGGCGGAAAGGTAGATGGGTTGCCCCTTCCACCAGGTGAGGGGGAGGTGGTCTTTGGATTCAGGCAGCCAGGACATGGGGTAAACTGGAGGTTTTTTTCGTTTCCGCGAAGACAAAGATCAACGCTGGAGCCGCTGGGGGTTACAAACACACGGCTGCCTTGCAATGTCACAGGGTGGGAATCTCAACGTTCCTCCTTTGTGGCTCCGCTGGGAGCTTTCAACATAGATACATCCACCATGATCACACATATTCAGTACTTCGGTTGCGATGCCCGTCCCGAATGGGAGGAAAAACTTCAGGCCCTTTTCATGGAAGCGCGACAGCACATGCCCGTGTCCGACGCATCCGCCCGAGTCGAAGAACCGCAAAATGCCACGTATCGCTTCCGGATCACGCTCACTTTGAAAATGCCTGGGCCCGATGTCCAGGTGCACGCCGATGGCTACACCTTTAACGAAGCCCTTATGGGCGTGTCGACGGCCATCCGCCAGAAGCTGAAGCTGCGTGCCGAGAAGGCGACCCGGAATACGGCGGCCAGCCGGGGAGTGAAAGCGGCTCACCGCGGCTAAACACCCTTCATGTGAACTAACCCATGGCAATCCGCCCCGTGCGGATTGCCATTTTTTATGTTTCAACGCCTAGGCGGCGGTGGGCATCGGTGCCTTTTCCATCGGCATTTCGGCCATGGAGGGCATCATTTTTGGGGCTTTGCCAAAGAGGGTCCGCAACTCAGCCACCAGCCACAGCCGGATGCCCCAGCGCAGGAAACGCAGGGCGGAAAAGTCCGGCGTGTAGCTCTGGCCGAGGGTGAGGTCCATGCCGGTGTTCCAGGCGCCGTAGGTGCCTTTGGCCAGGCGTTTTTTGGCCATCGCATTCAGTCGGCGGTTGTACAGCGCCATGAACTTGGCGAAAAAGGTGCCCGCAGGTCCATCGTAGGGCAGGCGGCCGAACTCATACTCGGGGTTGTCATAAACCAGGCGTACGGGGCCCACGAAGTAGGTTCCCAGGTCCATGATGAAGGAGATGCGCACCAGCTCGGCATCGCCCATGTACTCGTACTTGCCTTTGTACAGGGATTCAAACCACAGGCGATAGCTGCGTTTGTAGGCCCCCTTGAGGTAGTTCAGCGTCTCGGTGATGTCCTGCCCCATGGCCTCTTTGCCGATCATCTGGGTGACGGCGTAAACCGTGTGCCCGCAGTAGTCCAGGCCCTGGCTGTAGAGCGGATCAATGAAGCCCGCAGCATCACCCACCATGGCCCAGCGGTTGCCTGCCATCTGCTCCGTATGATAAGGCAGGCCCTTGTAGTAAAAGGTGTCGTCCTCAACCGGCTCGGCATTTTCAAACATGAGCCGGCCAATGGGGTGCTGCAGGATGTGCGTGTGCAGCCTTTCGGTGAGTGAGCCGCCTTCTGGAAGGGTGAAGACACTGCGATCCCAGACGATGCCCACGCTGTAGTCCCCGTTCGCCAGGGGGATGAGCCACACCCACCAGCCGCGGCCCATGAGGTGATTCGTCGCGCTGGCGCGGGAGGCCTTGGCCCGTTTCATGAGCTGCGGGTGCATGCTGCGGCTCTTGTGACTGTCCAGGGTATTGACGTTGCGGTAGCGGCACCAGATGGAGGAAGTGGCATGCTCATCGCCCAATGGGCGGTGCAGGCCCAGCTTTTTCGCCAGCACGGCAGCTTTGCCGGAGGCATCAATCACCCAGCGGGTGGTGAAGGTGCGGGTCTCCTTGCCCCCTTCGACCGTGCTGGTCGCCACCGTTACGGTGTGTGGACTGTCATCTTCAGCTAAATTGACTTCGCGCAGGGTGGCGGGGCGCAGCAGATCCGCCCCGGCTTCATGGGCGAGTTCCAGCACGTGCTCATCCAGAAGGGCGCGGTCGAGCTGAAAGGTGGGCAGGCGGCTTTGAAATTTGGGTCCCAGCTCCGTACAGTCTTCCACACTGTCCTGGGGGCTTTTACAGAACCACATGCGCAGACCGTGCTTTTGGTAATGATGGGCGCTGAGGTAGCTGCCCAGGTGCAGGACACGGGTGAGAAAGCAGCCGCCCACTTCGGAGGTGCTTTCGCCCACCTTGCGGTCGAACTCCACCTGGCGCTCCACCACCAGCACGCGCAGCTCGGGGTGGTCACGCTTCAGAAGGAGTGCGGCGGAGGCCCCGCTAAAGGCCCCGCCCATGATGATCACATCATAATCAGTCTTCGGTAGGGGAGACAGGTGGGGATCGTTCATGTTGTTTTGACGGAATTGCTGGTCTAGACAAAGGTGCTATCCAAGAGAGGTGTCAGGCTAAGGCTAAAAGGGCCGCAGCAAGACACTGAAGCTGCCCCCTCATGCCCCCAGAAGAAACCGCCAAAGCGCCACCTCCGCAAGCCCCGCGTCTGCGGAATACGGGGCTGCATGGGGCCTTCTGGACTCAGATCTTGCTCAAGATCCTGCGTATTTTGCCCGTTTGGATGTGCCTGCTGCTGAATTCCACCGTGGTGTGGGCCATTTACTGCCTGGCGGGCCCACAGCGCCGCGCAGTGCTGGATAATTTGCAGGGGCTGCGCCCGGATTTTGGCCCTCTGCGCCGCTGGTGGGCCGGCTACCAGGTGTTTCACCAGTTCGCCCTGACTTACCTCGACCGTCTTTGGCACATGCATTTTAAGCGGGAGGTCACCTGGGATATCTCCAACCTTGAGCACTTCGAAGAAATGCGCGCGCAGCCGGGCGGGGTCCTGGTTTTCACGATTCACAGTGGCAATTACGACATTGGAGCCACTCTGTTCGCCCAAAAGTTTGGCCGTACCCTGCACATGGTGCGCGTTCCTGAACAGACCGAGGAGCTTCAGGAACTGCGGGCTGCCGAACTGAAGAAGGTGGAAGATGAAAATCCGCACCTGCGGGTGCACTACAATGAGGTGGACAGCCACCTGGGGCTGGAGCTTTGCCGCATCCTCATGGCAGGGGAAGCCGTGGCCGTGCAGGGGGACCGGGTCGTCACCGGCGTCTCCCCCATCGAGATGGATGATGAGGGGGTCACCTTCAAAATCCCGCGCGGGCCCCTGGTCTTGGCGGAGATCGCCCGGGTACCATGTTATCCCATTTTCCTGCAGCGCATCGGCACCCTGAAGTACCGCATCGTCTGCGGCCCGTGCTTTTACGATGGCAAGACCAAACAGCGTGCGGATGATCTGGGCAAAGTCTGGTTGCCCATCATGCACCGCTTTGTCCATCAGCACTGGGACCAGTGGTTCGTCTTTGAATCCCTGGTGAAAAAGAGCGTGGAAAAGGAAGAGGCGAAACCGGAGTGAAGGTGGCCCGCACAGCCCCTGTGCGGACCAGCAGCGCCGCTTTTAAAGAGCCACAAAAAGCCCCCTCCACCAGGACGGCGGAGAGGGCTGAATTTGTCGGAGGATCGGGATCGAATTAGGCGATGTGCTCGCCCTTCAGCACATCTTCCAGCGTCTGGCGCTCGCGTACCACGGTGGCCTTGTCGCCATCCACCAGGATCTCGGCAGGCATGGGGCGGGTGTTGTAGTTGGAGGCCATGGTAAAACCATAAGCACCCGCGCTGAGCACGGCCAGGTAGTCGCCTTCGTTCACCAGGGGAATCTCGCGGTTCTGCGCCAGGAAATCGCCGGTCTCACAGATCGGGCCCACCACGTCCACCTTCTCCACGGCATCCGTCGTCGGCTGCTTCAGGGGGGTGATCATGTGCCAGCCTTCATAAAGGGTCGGGCGGATGAGGTCGTTCATGCCCGCGTCCACGATTTTGAAGGTCTTGGCCGCGCCGCGCTTCTCATAGAGAACCTTGGTCAAAAGCACGCCTGCATTGCCCACCATGAAGCGGCCGGGCTCGCACAGGATGCGCAGGCCCAGAGGGGCCAGGTGTGGCACCACAGCATCGGCATAGGCCTGCACGGTGAGGGGATGCACCTCGCTGTTTTCCTGCCACCAGCCTTCATCGCCGGAGTCCAGGCTCTGCTTGTAGTTGATGCCGATGCCGCCGCCGATGCTGAAAAACTGGATGCCATACTTGTCCTTCACTTCCTGGACGAGAGGCACCACCTTCTTCACCGCTTCCACAAACGGGTCCACACTGGTGAGCTGGGAGCCGATGTGCATCTGCAGACCCTTGATCTGGAGATTCGGCATCTCAGTCGCCACACGGCCATAGACTTCGAGGATGTTTTCGAACTCAATGCCGAATTTGTTCTCGCTCTTGCCCGTGGTGATCTTCGCGTGCGTCTTCGCATCCACGTTTGGGTTCACACGCACGGCCACCGGGGCCTTTTTGCCGATCTCGCCCGCCACTTGGTTGATGTAGCGCAGCTCAGCTTCGGACTCCGCATTGATGCAGTACACGCCCTGTTCCAGCGCATAGACGATCTCATCGCGGGTCTTGCCCACACCGGCAAAGGTGCACTTGGAGGCATCGCCCCCGGCTTTGATCACGCGATAAAGTTCGCCAGCGGAAACGATGTCAAACCCGCCGCCCAGCTTGGCGATGGTGCTTAGCACGGCGAGGTTGGAGTTCGCCTTCACCGCGTAGCAGATGAGGTGGTCCAGCTTGCCCAGCGCCGCATCCAGGCGGGTGAAGTGGCCCGTGATCGTGGCTTTGGAGTACACGTACAAGGGAGTGCCGTGTTGCTCGGCCAGGGATTGGAGAGAGACGTTTTCGGCGAACAACTCGCCCTGGGTATAACGGAAACTGTGCATATGCGGGCTGGGTAGATAGGCGGGAATGGCGCGGGCGCAACCGCTGCCGTGCGTCCCTGGGCCTCCAGGTGAAACTTCTCTCTTGGATTATGCCGCTTCATCCGTTGTGATGACAGCATGCTTCGTTTTTCCTTTCTGGGTCTCCTCCTCACCGCCGTCCTACCCCTGGCCGCCGCCACACCGGCGGCCCCGGAAATCAAGCTGGGCGTCCGCAGCACCATCACTTTCCAGGGCTCCATCCCGCAAAACAGCGACGAGCAGTACCAGATGCGGCTGTCGGATTCCGATGCCCCCCGGCCCTACGACCTCAGCCGTGAAACCTTCGAAATCATCGTCCCCAAAAGCTACAAGGACAGCGATCCCCATGGCCTTTTCATTTGGATCAGCCCCGGGGAAAAACCGAACCTGAATCCTGAATGGGAAAAGGTGCTGGCCGATGAAAAGCTGATCTTCATCGGTGCCGTCAATTCCGGCAACAACCGCGAGGTGCCGGATCGCATTCGCCTCGCCGTGGATGCCAACCACCACCTGCGCCAGCTCTACAAGGTGAACCCGGACCGCGTGTACGTCAGCGGTCACTCTGGCGGGGCGCGGGTCGCCTCCATGATCGGCGTCGCGTATTCAGACATGTTCACCGGGGCCGCCTGCTTCATGGGTGTGAACTACTTCCGCCCCACCCAGGGCAAAGGCGGCATGGCCTATGACCGCCGTTACTTCCCCCATCCGCAGATGGCCCAGATCGCCCAGCAGCAAAACCGCATTGCCCTCATCACCGGCGACAAAGACTCCAACCTCGACAACACCCTGGCCATCTACGAGCAAGGCTTCAAAAGCGACGACTTCAAAGGCGTGAAACTCTTCCAAATTCCCGGCCAAGGCCACGGTGCCCCCGAAGCCAAATGGCTGGAAAAGGTGATCAAGTTTTTGGACACGGGGAAGTGACTTTCATACCGTCATGCGCTTGATTTACCCAGCAGACACCTTCCGTCCTAAAGTCGTGGACGAGACTTATGAAGAAGAATACGAGGCGGCTAAGGAGGCTGGGTTTTCGGTTTCGTTATTCAATTTCGAGGAGTTTCAGGCTGGCTCTTTCAAAGTATTCCCACCGATTGAGGCGGGTGAGGTCACTTTATACCGAGGCTGGATGATGACCGGTCCCGAATACACACGTTTTCATCAGGCCCTAACGACCCGTGGAGCCTCCCCTTTGACCACGCCGGAAGAGTATTTGAAGTGCCACCACTTGCCGGGCTGGTACGATCTTTTGAAACCGTTCACGGCGGAGACTCGCTTTTACACGGAGGCTGACGATATCGCAGCAGATCTGGCATCGGTGGGATGGACGGGTTGCTTCATGAAAGACTATGTGAAATCTCTCTCTACGGATGGAGGCTCTGTCGTCAGCGACCTTTCAGCTTTGGAGTCAGTCATCCAAAAGATGCGGAAATACCGAGGTCAGATTGAGGGGGGATTGTGCGCCCGACATCTGGAGGATTACGACGCCTCCACTGAGCGACGTTTTTTCGTCTTTCGTGGTCGGGCTTTTGGCGATGGCACTGAGGTGCCCCTGCCTGTAAGGGAGGCAGCGTCACAGATATCCAGCCCCTTCTTTACCGTGGATGTCGCCATGCGGTGTGACGGCGTGCTCCGGATCATTGAGCTCGGGGACGGCCAAGTATCTGATCGCAAGCATTGGGACAGTCACGATTTCGTTCGTGTGCTTGGAGATGTCAAATCAGCCCTCAAATGAAACGTGGCGGCTGTTTGAGAGCTTCTTCTCTGTAGAGCTTTCTCCATGAACACACGCCCGCTTCTTCTCGGTATCTTCTTCGGTCTGGGTTCCCTGCTTCAGGCGGAAACGTCTAGCCTCCAGTTCGGTGGTGTGAAGTATGAACTGGCCTCGGTGCAGACGGGCAAGGATGGGTCGGTGACCAATGAGTATGTGCCGTCGGGGGAAACCATTGATTCCTGGACCACTCTCCTGGGTGTCCGCCACTGGCCCAAGGCCGCGAAGATCGGAGATGCGGCGGGTCCTTGGCTGAAGATGGTCCAGCCTTTGCTCACTCAAAAGGTGGGGGTGTACAAATCGCCGGTCTCTAAAAGTGGCAACGACATCGTGATGGAGGCTTGGCTCTCCGCACCGGACCGTTCTTACATCGAGATCAACCTGCACCGTTTTGTCATTGAGGAGGGCACCCGGGGCGTGAAGGCCTATCAGTTTGCCCAGAAGATCAAGATGACCGACGGCAAAGGTGATCCGGCCGCTTTCACAAAGAAACGCGACGCCTTGTTTGATGACTTGGCCAAGCTCAGTCTCCCGCTTCACAAAGAGAAGAAGTGAGGTACTGACGCGCTGGTGGTCTCACCCGCGCTGTACCAAAAACTCACGCTCTTCACCTGGGGGCAAGGGGGTACCGCACGATTGCCGGACGACCAGGGCGGCATCGAGAGTGATGCGGCGAGGGGGGAGGTCAGGTTGTTTGAGGCGTTCGAGCATGGTCTGCATGGCGGCGATGCCGATCTCCCGGCAAGGCTGGCGCAGGGTGGTGAGCGGGACGGAAAAGAGGCTGGCGTAGGGGATGTCGTCCAGACCGATGATGCGCAGATCCTGCGGGATGCGCAGCCCCTGGGCGAGGGCGGCCTGCATGAGGCGGCCGGCGGTGCGGTCATTGGCGCAGACGATGGCCTCCGGGCGGTGATCGGTGATCATTTGGCGCAGGGCACCGTCATCCTCCAGGTCCAGGCGCTGCACCTGAGCGGGTGCGAAGGAGAGCCCACGCGCTGCTAGGGCGGCGTGAAATCCGGCGATGCGTTCCTCCACGGAGGAGGCGGCGCGGCGGCTGCTGCAGAGGAAGAAGGGGCGGGAACTGCCGAGGCTTAACAAATGATTTGTGGCTACCAGCCCGGCGCGCCAGTTGTCCAGGCCCACAAGGTCGCAATCGCTGCGGCCGGGGAAGGGAAGGGCATCGCGGTCCAGCAGCACCACGGGGATGCTGGCCTCCTTCAGTGCGGCCAGGATCCGTACGTTCATGGTTTCACGGCCTGCGGTGTCGGGATTCTCTTCCAGCGGGGCGAAAAAGACACCGGACACGCGGCGGGCGATGTGCTGCTGGCAGATCTGCCACGCGCGCTCCTCTGCCAGACTGCCGGGGGCGGCCATCGCATTGCACCATAGCAGCGCGTGCTCTTGCGCATGAGGTGCCTCGGCCATGCCCTGGCAAATGAATTCAAAAATCTCCGTGCGGCCCAGATCGGGGATCAGGAGGCCAAAGGACAGTCCGCTGGCAGCTGCCAGCGGCGGTGCAGTGGGCCTCACAAACGTGCCGGAGCCCGCCCGCCGTTCCACCAGGCCTTGATGGCACAGATCGCGCACAGCGCGGCCAATGGTGATGCGCGAGGCCCCGAAGCGTTTTTCCAGATGGGCTTCGCTGGGAATCTTCTGTCCGGCCCGATACTGACCGGAGAGGATTTCCTGCCGCAGGTTCTCAAACACCAGCTGGTATTTGGGTGGGGCAGGAGGAGGGCTGGATTTAATCATTTAAATATGACATTACAGCTTTGATGGATGTGGAAGCAAGGGAAAAGCGGTTTCTAAGGCATGTTGGCATTGCCAATGCTGAATATTGATATATCAATATACATACATTGTTATGCCATATCGCACTTTCCCAAACCCCCCCACCCCCCCCATGTTTAAACCCTCCGATGCCGTCACGCAGTACCTCGTGGCCAGCGATTTCGACAAAACCCTCAGTTTCAACGATTCAGGTCTCGTCCTCAGTGAAATGATGGGCGTTCGTGATTTCGAAGAAAAAGTCGCTGGCCTTGCCAAGATCAACTTTGTCCAGCAAGGGGCCGAGCTGGCCTACCTGCTGCGACACGACCCCGGATTTCGCGGAGTCCGCCGGGAACACCTCATCGAAACCGGCAAGCAGGTGCGCCTGAAATACAATGTGGACCTGCTCACCCAGATCCTGGGTCAGCAACTCGGCAACTGCCGGTTCGAGTTCCATGTCATCTCCGCCGGGCCCACCGAAGTGGTGCGCTCTGCCTTGGAGGGCATCGTCCCGCCGGAGCGCGTTTTTGGCACCGACTTCGACTTTGATCCTGCCACGGGGGAGATTTCCGCCGTGCGCCGGGTGCCTGCGGGTTACGGCAAGGTGGCCGTGCTGCAGGAGCTGGAGTCCAAACTGCATGTCAGCCCGGACCGTACGATCTACATCGGCGATGGCAGTTCAGACCTCTACGTGATGCAGCATGTCAACAGTCGCGACGGCCACACCATCGCCGTTTCGGAGGCCAAATCCATCGGCCGCATCGCTAAACGCACGGTCCTCAGTGATCACAGCCCCAGCGTGCTGGTTCCCATCCTGGAGGACATCTTGAAATGGGACAGCGCCCAGATTCGTCAGCTCTTTGCCTCCCATGGACTGACCTTGCAGGACTGGGACAAAGTGCGCACCGACTGGCTGGCTTTTCATGAAGAGTCTGAGCCTGCGCTGACCCTGGAACATCGCTGGCTGGGGGCGGAACTCAAACCTCTGCAACTGAATGGCCACTGACCTCTCTCCGCCCGTGCCCCCGCTGCCCCAGGCGGCCCGTCAGGCGGTAACGGTGCTGTTTTTCATGAACGGCGCTCTGTTTGCCAGCTGGGTCTCCCGCATCCCTGCCTTGCAGGCCAAGTTGGGACTCAGCCACGGCACGCTGGGGCTGGCCCTGCTGGGCATGGCCATCGGGGCGCTCATCTCCATGCCGCTGGCCGGGAGGTTTTCATCCCGTCATGGCAGTCACCGCATTTGCCAGATTTCAGCGGCCCTGTACTGCCTTGCCCTGCCTCTGCTGGCCCTGGCACCGAATGCCATGGTTTTCATGCTGGCCTTGCTCGCCTTTGGGGCGGCCCATGGTGCGCTGGATGTGGCCATGAACGCCCAGGCAGTGCTGGTGGAAAAGGCGTATCCCAGGCCCATTATGGCCTCTTTCCATGCCTTCTTCAGCCTCGGTGGTCTTG
This sequence comes from Verrucomicrobiota bacterium, assembly GCA_040386955.1. GTDB lineage: Bacteria > Verrucomicrobiota > Verrucomicrobiia > Verrucomicrobiales > Verrucomicrobiaceae > Prosthecobacter. Next base: position 137,346 of record JAZKER010000005.1, on the reverse strand, counting down.
CAGGGGCTGGCCTGGGCGGGGGACTGGCAGCGCTGGGGCTTTCTCCAGAGGCCCATTATGCCCTGGCGGCGGCTCTTTTGGGCGGGGTCGGAGGTTGGCTGGCCTTTCCACGCCTGTTTCAGGAGGCTGAAAAGCTGCCCCCCCTGGGACAGCATGCCGTGGAGGGGGCCTTGCCTTCCTGGGGACCGGAAAAACGTCGCTTGCTGGTGCTGGGCACGGTGGCCTTCTGTGTCATGATCGGCGAAGGCGCGATGGCGGACTGGAGTGCCGTCTTCCTGCGTGAAATTACGGGCGCGACGGAAGGTGTGGCCGCCGCCGGGTATGCCGCCTTTTCCATCGCCATGGCCCTGGGGCGCTTTGGAGGGGATCGCCTCTCACTGCATGTGGGACCGGTGAGTCTGGTGCGCTGGAGTGGCTTTCTGGCGGCAGGAGGTCTCGCCCTGGCCTTGCTAGGGGGGCAGCCTGTCACTGCCTTGATCGGTTTTGCGGCGGTGGGGGCAGGTTTTGCCACCGTGGTGCCGCAGGTCTTCAGCGCGGCGGGAAACACCCCCAGGGTCGCCTCGGGGCCAGCAATGGCCACAGTCACCACTCTGGGATACCTGGGTTTTCTCATCGGCCCGCCCTTCATCGGACTGGTGGCGGAGTGGGCCAGTCTGCCCGTGGCCCTGGCCACCATCATTGCCACCAGCCTTCTGCTCATGGCGCTGGCGCCGAGTGTGGGCAAACCTCGGGTGATTTCCAAACCTGCCCGTCCACCCGGCTGGCCTGCTATTTTGAAACCCAAGGCATTCCACCCGGATGCGACGAAACCGGCCTAACTAAAAGGGCCGGGAGCGATTGCTCCCGGCCCTTTTAAGTTGGTCACTCAGCCCACCTTCCACTTTGCCATGCGCAGGACGGCGTGTTTGGGCTCCTGCATCTTTTCGTACCAGACGGTGAGGAGGGTGCCATCGGCGAGTTCCACCGTGCTGGGGTAACCGAGGTCACCGCCGATGCCGTCGCCGGAGATGATCATGGCTTCGCCCCAGGTCTGGCCGTTGTCGCGGCTCAGGCGGGCCTGATTGCCAAAGGGCTTGCGGCGGTGGCCGTAGGTCATCAGCAGGCCGCCGTCGCGTAGGCGCAGCAGATGGGAGGGCAGTCCAAAGACGCCGATGGAATGGGGCTCACTCCAGGTCTTGCCGCCGTCCTTGGATTCCGTCTGCAGGGTCTCGCCCTTGTTCGTGGCGCTGTGATTGCGGATGTGGACAATCAGGGTGCCATCCGCTGCCTCCACACCATGCAGTTCATGGTAATCTTTCGCCTCGGAGTCGCTTTTGCGGGTGGGGATCTCGGCCAGCCACTGCCAGGTCAGTCCATCGTCCTTCGATTCGGCGACGCCGATCTTATTCTCCTCGGTCCACAGTTGCTTGCCGGGGTAGAGCAGGCGGCCATCCTTGAGCTGGATGGGGCCGTGCGGGCTGTTGACTACCGTGGGGATGGGGGCAGACCAGGAGATGCCACCATCGGTGGAGCGCAGAGCCCATTCGCCCAAGGCGGCCTTGCGTTGTTCCGGGGTCATGAAATCCTGTGTGGCCTTCCACATGGCGTATTCGCCTTCTGGCATCTTGGTGCTGCTCCAGCCCTTGGGCCCCAGCTCGGCAAACTTGCTCTGCTTTTCCAGGTTGGGCTCATAGGCCAGGGAGGTGAAAGTGGTGGCCAGGAGGGTGCCTTTGGCGGTCTCCAGCACTCCGGCATCGCGGTCGTCCATCGGTCCATCATGAAGCACCCGGGCGCGCGTCCAGGAGGCGCCATCATCGCGGGAAGACATGGCGACCACCTGGCCAAAGGGGCACACGTGTTCCTCACGTCCGCCGGAGCAGACCACCCACAGTTCGCCATTCTGGCGGCGGGCCACCGTGGGCCAACCATGGTAAAACTGTGGCTGACGGGTGATGACCCGAGTTTCCAAAACGGTGACGGCAGGGGAGGCCGCGCTGGCAGCCCAGGGCGCGGCGGCCAGCACGGCACCGGCCTGGAGAGATTGGGAAAGGAAGGTTCGGCGGCTGGTGTGGGGCGATGAAGACATAAGGTGGAAGGGCTGAATGGATGGTCCGTGAAAATACGTGCTTCCGGGAGACTCTTTTGCTTGGTCACCTTTTGGAACCAGGCCCCTGCCGGTCATTGCCGGACCCGTGGGTTTGTGTTTAATGGTCGTCACTGCATGCCTTTTCGTACCATCGAGATCTCCCAGCCGGAGTTTGCCCCTGAGGGCGTTTCCTTTGTCACTGTCAAATCAGCCGCACTGAAACGGCGGGCGGATATCAGCCTGTATGTGCCGCCTGCGGCTTTCGCAGGGCCGCTGCCCTTGGTCATTCTGCTGCATGGCGTGTACGGCAGCCATTGGGCCTGGCTTTTCAAAGGCGGCGCTCATCGCGTTCTGGACCGTCTGATCGCCGAGGAAAATCTGCCAGCGATGATGCTCGCGATGCCCTCTGATGGCCTGTGGGGAGATGGCAGCGGCTATGCGAGCCACGCCGATGCAGATTATCAACGATGGATCGTGGAGGAGGTGCCTGCGGCGGCCACCCTGGTGGATCCACGGGTCGCCCGTGCTCCACGTTTTATCGCCGGGCTGTCCATGGGCGGATACGGGGCCATGCGCCTGGGAGCACTGCATCCGGAGAAATTTGCCGCCATCAGCGCCCACAGCAGTTGTACCGACATCGCCCACATGCAGGGATTTGTGGAGGAAACTGCCGCCCAGTTTGTGCTCGCGGAAAAGGAGCCCCTATCTGTTTTTGAGTGCCTGAAGCAAAATGCCACCCGACTTCCGCCATTGCGTTTCGATTGTGGCAACGACGACATCCTCATCGAGCACAACCGCACTTTGCATCATCAGTTAGGTGACGCAGGCATCCCGCATGTGTACGAGGAATTCACCGGTGGCCACACCTGGGACTACTGGAATGAACACTTGGCGGACACGCTGCGCTTTTTTGGGAAAACTCTTGGTTAGGTCAATACTGGCCCGTCGCCAGCAGCACGAGCGTGCAGGCTTCCTCGGGGCGGATGCCCGCCTTGCTGAGTTTGTCTTGCATCTCCGGGTTTTCGGAACCGGGATTAAAGATGACGCGCTTGGGTTTCAGCGCCGTGAGTTTGTCGGCCTGGCCTGCCGAGATGGCAGGGCCCACGTACATCGTCACGGTATCCACCGGGCCGGTCACCTCGCCCACATCGGCGAGAACGGGACGGCCTTCGATTTCCTTCAGACGCGGATGTACGAGCACCACCTCATGCCCATGCCGCAGCAGGGCGGTCATGGCCTTGTGGGCATAGCGGTCGGGTTTGTCACTGGCACCGAGGATCACCACACGTTCAGGGGCATTCATAAGTTTTTGGTGTCGTCTTCGTCGAGGTGGAACAGGTGCAGCGCGCGGTGCGCCGCCGGGGCCAGCACAATGCCCATCACCGAGATGAACACCAACCCGCTGAAAAGAGCATACGCGCTGGCAAAGATCTTGGCGGCATCGGTCTTCAGCTCTCCCATCGGCCCCATGCCGCCGAGGATCATGGAGGCATTCAGCAGGCTGTCCACCCAGCTCATCTCGGCAATGTAGCGGTAGCCAAGGATGCCGATCATCAAAGCAATGCCCGCGATGATCATGGCAAAGCCGATAAACTTGGCCATCCGCCAGGCAAAGACGTGCGTGGGCGCGAGGGGCGATTCCCGAGGTTCAAACATCGAGCAAAATGCAGCGACCGGAGAACTTTCGCCAGCGGCCTTTTTTGAGTGAACATTCTGTCTCGAAAGTCATCTGACATCTGTCTTGAATGCCGACTTGGCCCTGTCTATGCTAAGTCAGTATTTGATTCGAAGGCCTCCGGGCTTTCCTGCTCTTTGAAATGCCCTTTTCTCGGAAGAGAGACCGCCCATCTCTTCCTTCACTTTCCTGCAGTGTTCGTCATCGGGCTGTCAGTGACCCGGCCCGTTTTTATGACTCCGGGAGTCGCGTGACCTGGGATGTCTTGTCATGCCTTTACTGGAAGACAGCGCCCTTGTTCATGGATTCCCACCTCGTCGCCCTTGGGATACGAGGTCCTCAGACCGGACGGCACAACGTGGGACTCAAAGCGCCCTGGCTCTTGTCCAGGGCGCTTTCATTTTCAGTACTGCTCATAGAAATCTGGTGTTTCATGGCGGTCATTTTATGTTAAACAGGCCACGTCATGGCCGATGCCAGCTCCCAGATCCAAGCCTCCTTTCTCGCGCTGGCGGGTGGTGGCAGCCATTTCGGCCAGCTGTTCGATGAGCTGCCGGGTGTTTCTTTCTTTGCCAAAAACCGTGACTTCCAATTCGTGGCGGCGAATCGGCGCTTCTGGCGGCGCTTTGGCTTTCAGTCGGAGGAGGAGCTGATCGGCAAGACGGACTTTGACATCTTCCCCCTCCAGCTTGCCCGTAACTACCGGGCGGATGATGAGGAGATCCTGGCCAGTGGTGAGGGGAAGCGGCGCATTGTGGAGCCCTTCTTCAACCAGCAGGGGCTGCCGGACTGGTTTTTCACCAACAAGCTGCCCATGCGTTGTCCTCAGGGCCACATCATCGGCATCATGGGCATCATTGAAAATTACGCCGCCGCCCATGCGGTGAAGACGCCCTACTTCCAGCTCGACCGCGCTGTAAACCACATCCGTGAGCACTTTCGCGAACCCATTGCCATCACTGATTTGGCCCCGCTGGCGGGGCTTTCGGTGCGGCAGTTCAATCGCCTTTTCCAGCAGGTTTTCCAAAGCAGCCCGCGCGATTTCCTCATCAAGACACGCATCCAGGCCGCCTGCCAGGAGCTGCGCCGGAGTGACCGGGACATCCGCGAGATCGCCCTGCACGCGGGCTTTTGTGATCAAAGCGCACTGACCCTGCATTTCCGCCATCACATGGGTACCACGCCTTCGCGCTACCGGAAGGACCACCGTCAGCGGGGTTCGAACGTGGCCGATGACTGACTTTCGGCTGCATAGGCCGTACTTTATGCGGTTTTGGCCATGAAGTGTTGGCTGGATTCGCTTTGCAGTTGTCGCCAGAGCGCCTTGCACCAGCATCGTGGCCCATGAACCACGGCGAATTTTTCCCGAACATCCCCCGCATTGCCTTCGAAGGCCCAAAGTCCCGCAACCCGCTTGCCTTCAAGCACTACGACGCCGCAGAACTCGTGGGCGGCAAGTCCATGAAGGAACACATGCGCTTTGCCTGCGCCTACTGGCACACCATGCGCAACGGTCTCTCCGACCCCTTCGGCGGGGCCACTGCCCAGCGTCCCTGGGATGATGGCACGGACTCGGTGGCCAATGCGCAAAAGCGCGTGTGGGCCATGTTTGAATTCATGCAGAAGACCGGCATCGAGTACTACTGCTTCCACGATCGTGATGTGGCGCCCGAGCTGAATGACCTGGCCAAATCCAACTCCGCTTTTGATGCCGTGGCCGATGAACTGGAAAAGGCGCAGAAGCAGACTGGCTGCAAGCTTCTCTGGGGCACGGCCTGCCTGTTTTCCCACCCACGCTACAATCAAGGCGCTGGCACCTCCCCCTACGCAGACGTTTTTGCCTACGGTGCAGCGCAGATCAAGAAGGCCATCGACGTCACGCATCGTCTGGGCGGTGAAGGCTACACCTTCTGGGGCGGCCGTGAAGGCTACGCCACGCTGTGGAACACGAACATGAAGCGCGAGCTGGATCACCTGGCCCGCCTCCTGCACATGGCGGTGGATTATAAGAAGAAAATCGGATTCAAAGGGGCCTTCTACATCGAACCCAAGCCTCGCGAACCTTCCACCCATCAGTATGACTCCGATGCGGCTGCCTGCCTGAACTTCCTGCGTGAGTATGGTTTGTTAGGCGAGCTTTCCCTGAACCTGGAAACCAACCACGCCACGCTGGCCGGGCACAGCATGATGCATGAGATGCGCGTGGCCCGCGAGGCCGGCGCGCTCGGCTCCGTGGATGCGAACACCGGCGATGAGCTCATCGGCTGGGACACGGACCAGTTCCCCACCGACATCTACCTCACCACCCAGATCATGATCGAGGTGCTGAAAATGGGCGGGTTCACCACGGGCGGCCTGAACTTCGATGCGAAGACCCGCCGTGAATCCTTTGAGCCGGAAGACCTCTTCCATGCGCACATCGGCGGCATGGATGCCTTTGCCCGCGGCCTGAAGATTGCCCACGCCATCATCAGCGACGGCCGCATGGATGACTTCGTGAAAACTCGCTACGAGAGCTATGACACGGGCATCGGTGCCCGAATCGAGGCCGGGACCGCGACGCTGGAAGAGCTGGAAGCCTACACACTGGGCAAAGGGGAGCCTACCACCCGCAGTGGCCGCCAGGAAATGCTGGAAAACCTGATCAACGACTTCATTTGAAGCACCGTGGACCGTGGAAGAGATGCATCTGGCGGGGGCAGATCCCAAGCCCCAGCCAGATGTGCCCTCAATTCAGGGCTTGGCTTTTCGGCAGCTTCGCGATTTGTCGGAACGAATGCGTTTGAGCTCTGGCTTGAGCGTTGTTTGTTAGAGGGATGAAACCGATCTTTGTGGACCCTGATCTCACGCGCGTGAGTTTCGCCCGGAACTTGCTGGAGGGAGAGGGAATCGCATGTTTCATTCAGAATGAAAACACCCGCACCCTGGGGCCGAGCGTGGCGGGCTACAGTTACAAAAATCCTTTGGATCCGTCGCTGTGCCTGCTGGACGATACCCAGACGGAAGCGGCGGCGGAGCTGATCCGCACGCATTTTCAAAACGCGGCAGCCGAGGGGCCGGAATGGAGTTGCACGGGTTGCAATGAAACGAATCCGTCCACGTTTGATCTTTGCTGGAACTGTGGTGCCGAGCGCACGGCTTGATCCCGCTTTTTTCCTTTTATGAAACGCTGCCTTTTCCTCATCGCGGCCCTTTTTGGCGTGCTCGCCCCTTCTTGCCTCCAGGCCCAGGCTCCAACCGAGGCGAAAGCCAAAAAAAGCACTGGGCAGCCGGAAGGATTTCATGAGCTGCAAGTCGGCGATACCGCCCCGGACTTTGAGCTTCTGGGCATTGATGAAGAGATGCACACGCTGAAGGAATATGCGGGAGCGGATTACCTGCTGGTGGCATTTATCAGCAATCACTGCCCCACCTCCCAGGCCATCGAGGGACGCCTGAAGCAGATGGCGCGCGACTACAAAAGCAAAGGGTTGCGGGTGGTGGCCATCAATCCGAATGACCCTGCTGCCCTGCGGTCCGATGAGCTGGGCTACTCCAAGTACAACGACAGCTTTCCCGAGATGAAGCGTCACGCGAAGGACCAGGATTTTAATTTTCCGTACCTGTACGATGGAGAAACGCAGAAGACCGCCCTGGCCTATGGCTGCCTGGCCACACCGCATGTCTTTCTTTTCGATGCAGAGCGGAAGCTCCGGTACCAGGGCCGTCTGGATGACTCGCGTTTTGCCGATGTGAAAACCGTCACCAGCCCCGATGCAAAGAATGCGTTGGAGGCGCTGCTGGCGGGCCAGCCCGTGGCGGTGCCTGTGACGCCGCCGCATGGCTGCTCCACCAAGTGGATCACCAAACGTGGCGAGGTGATGGTGGATAACGAAAAGTGGGAAACGGGTGAGGTAGCGGTGGAATTGATCGATGCGAAAGCTCTGGCTGCACTGCGCAAGAACGACACGAAGAAGGTGCGCCTCTTCAATGTCTGGGCCACCTGGTGTGGACCGTGCGTGAAGGAGTTTCCGGAACTGGTGGCCACCTCGCGCAAGTTTGGCCTGCGGGACTTTGAGTTCATCAGCATCAGCATGGATGATCCGGAAACACTGCCCGAGGTGAAGGCTTTCCTGGAGAAATACAACGCGGTGGTGCCTAACAAACTGAAGCCAAGCCTGAAGGCCGAAGGCCGCAAGGGCAATGCGTACGTCTTCAATGAAGCGAATAGCGATGCCCTCATCCAGGCTCTGGACCCTGAGTGGCCAGGCCCCATCCCGCACACACTGGTGGTGGCCCCCGGTGGCGAAGTGATCTACCGCCACAATGGCCTTGTGGATGGTGATGAACTGCGCGCCAAGATTCTGGAGTACATGGGCCGTTTTTATGTGCCGGAACAGCCCTGATGATGGGCCTGCATTACCGCACCTTTACTGGATGTCTTTGTTTATGAAATCTTCTCTTTTACTGCTCGCCCTCGTCTGTTGCGTTTCCGCCCATGCGGAGGAAAAAGCGACGCCTAACCAGTTATTTCGCCAAGGTGTGGCCGCTTTTTACGATGCGAAACCGAAGGAATCAGTGGCGGCTTTTGACAAGCTGATCGAGCTGGCTCCAGAATCTAAACCGCAACTCTGGCAACGCGGTTTGGCGCTGTATTACACGGGCGATTACAAAGCTGGGCGGGAGCAGTTTGAGGTGCATCAGACGGTGAACACGGCGGATGTGGAAAATGCGGCCTGGCATTTCATCTGCGTGGCACGTGCGGAGAGCGTGGAGGCAGCGCGTAAGGCGCTGATCCCCATCGAGGGAGATGCTCGCATCCCCATGAAAGAGGTGCATGAACTTTTCGCAGGGAAGGGCAGTGAAGAAGCCGTGCTAAAGGCGGCAGAGTCGGGTGAGGGCGAGGATCTGCGCAATCACCGCTGCTACGCGCATCTTTACCTGGGTCTTTATTTCGAGGCCTTGGGGGATGAAGCGAAGGCCAAGGATCACATGCTGAAAGCGGCCAAGGATTACGCCATGGACCATTACATGGGGACCTGTGCCCAGGTGCATGTGAAAGTGCGGGGGTGGTAGTGGAGTGTCCTTTAGGCCTTGCGTCGCAGCACGGCGACCCAGCGGTCCACGGATTTACCAGGGGCATCGGAGAGCGCGCGTGAGGCTTTGTTGCGTTTGTTGCTCACCACTTCCATGCCCAGGGCCTCCAGCGCTTTGAGGGCCAGCTTGTGCTCCACATCGAAGTAGCTGGTGATGACCAGCATGCCATCGGGCCGGAGTTTGGCGATACCCTGGTCAAAGATCTTTTTCCAGAGTTCCTGCCCGTGCCAGAAGTTCTGATGGCGGAGGAAGACGAGGTTGAAGTCATCTCCCAGTTCCTTGTGCTGATCCATTTTGGTGGCGTCCTCAATGAGGAATTTCGCCGGGAGGTGGGCGTGTAGCTCGCGGGCTTGGCGAATTTCTCGGATGCGGATGTCCGCGCCGATCATTTCCACCTGGCCACCGGGGGTCAGCTCTTGGCCCACGGAGACGAGAGTTTCCGCCTCATCGCAGCGGCCACAGGCGAGGTTGAGAATGCGAAGATCGTTGGCGGCTTTGAGATTGGGCTGCAAACTTTCCCGCAGCAGGCCTTTCAGCTTTGCCATGTCCTGGGCGATGGACGGTGGCAGCGACGTGGAGGCGTGGACCAGGAGGGAATCTCCGGCCGGGGATGCCTGTGGCGTGCTGAAAGGCTCGTTCATGGGCGAATTGGAACACCATCCGGGCTCTCTGGCAAGTGGGGCGAATGAGGGAGAAAAACGTGGAGGGAAGGCAGACCGCAGAGAATTTGGCATGGATGGCGCGCGGCGAAAACGGAAATGCATTCGTTTTATTTAGGCTGGAAGTGGGTCTTCCCACTCTGCTAAAACACTCCTGCTCATGCGCTCTCTCCTGTCTTGCCTTCTGCTGCTCGGTGCCGGGCTGGAATGCCGTGGGGAGGAGGAACTGGCCCCGAGAGCCGAGCTCTGGATCTCGCCCAGTGAGATTCTCTGCGCCAACCTCATTCAGGCGATCCAGGAGCGGCCCGACCTGATGGTAATGCGTCTGGAAGATGCCCTGGTGATCAACGAAGCCTGCGCGGGTGAGATCGTCACGGCGGCGATGGATGCGGTGCGGGCGCAGCCAGCCCTGGTGCAGCAGATTGTGGAGACCGCCCTGAAGGTGGCCCCTTCCCGGTCGGCCGTGGTGATGAATGCGGTGCGCAGTTACACCCCGGTGAGTGAGCGGGGACTGCTGCTGGAGGAAGTGCGCCGCGCCGAGGTAGCATCGATGGAGACGCTCTTCGAGGTGCGACGGGCCGAGGTGGCCCATTCCAGTCGGCCACAAGCGATCGAGGAAGTGCGTCGCGCCGAAGTGCCTGCACTAAGAGCCATCGAAGTGGAAGCCCCCGCCGCAGGCGAATCTATTCAGGAAGAAATCCGCCGCCCCGAGATCACCCTCATGGCTCGCCCCCGGTCCTGAGAGCGCATGGCTCTCAGGCAGGAGTGGAATGCAGAGAGTGACTAGAACTTCAATTCTTCCTTGAAGATCATGCGGGCGGCCTGGGCCACGTCTTTGTCTCCGCGACCCGAGAGGTTGACGATGATGACCTGGTCCTTGCTCATTTTGGGCGCGACTTTCTGGACTTCGGCGATGGCGTGGCTGCTTTCCAGCGCGGGGATGATGCCTTCCACGCGGCTGAGTTCCTGGAAAGCTTCCAGGGCCTCGGCATCGGTGGCGTAGTTGTACTCCACACGGCCTTCGTCATGCAACCAGGCGTGCTCGGGCCCGATGGCGGCGTAGTCCAGACCGGCGCTAACGCTGTGAGTGAGCTCGATCTGGCCGTCTTCGTTGGCCAGCAGCCAAGTCTTCGTACCCTGCAAGACACCCAGGCGTCCACCCTGGAAACGGGCCGCATGACGCTCAGGCACGATGCCGTCACCGCCGGCTTCCACGCCGATCATGCGTACATTGGCATCATTGAGGAAGGGATGGAAGAGGCCGATGGAATTGCTGCCACCGCCCACGCAGGCCACGAGAAGATCTGGCAGGCGGTTTTCACGCTCCAGTATCTGCTGGCGGGCTTCAAGGCCGATGACGCGGTGGAAATCCCGCACCATCATGGGGAAGGGGTGGGAACCGAGCGCGCTGCCCAGGATGTAGTGGGTGTCGCGCACGTTGGTCACCCAGTCGCGCATGGCTTCATTGACGGCCTCCTTGAGGGTGGCCTGGCCTGCGGTCACGGCCACCACCTTGGCACCCAGGAAACGCATGCGTGCCACGTTCAGGGCCTGACGTTCCATGTCCACCTTGCCCATGTAAATGGTGCAGTCCAGACCGAAGCGCGCGCAGACGGTGGCCGTGGCCACGCCGTGCTGGCCAGCGCCGGTTTCAGCGATGATGCGCTGTTTGCCCAAACGCAGGGCCAGCAGGGCCTGGCCGAGGGCATTGTTGATCTTGTGGGCACCTGTGTGCAGCAGGTCTTCACGCTTCAGGTAGACGCGGGCACCGCCCATCTTTTCCGTCCAGCGTTCGGCAAAGTAGAGGGGGGTGGGGCGGCCGACGTATTCGTGCAGGAGGCGGTTCAGCTCCGTCTGGAAAAGCGGATCGGCCTTGGCGCGTTCATACTCTTCGGAAAGTTCATTGAGCGCCGACATCAGTGTCTCCGGCACAAACATGCCTCCATAGCGGCCAAAGTGGCCGTGTTTGTCAGGCATTACAGGGAGAGAAGCAGCAGGGGCAGCAGTCATGGCGGGAGGGCAGGATAAATCAGATACGCGGCTTGGCAAAGGGGAGCAAAGAAATCGGCCAAAAGGAGGCCTCAAGGGGAGGGCCAGGACCGTTCATTTTGCTCGGTGATGAGGGTGGGCACGCAGGCATCGTGGGGTTCACGGGGGATTTCCTGCAAAACCTGGGCCTCGAAACACAGGCCCACGAGGGCTGCGGTCATGTTGGGTTGGTCGAGAAAACGATCATAAAACCCGCCGCCACGGCCAAGGCGGGCACCGTCGGTATGGCTAAAGGCCAGACCTGGGACCAGAATCAGGGTGAGTTCTTCCGGGAGAACCGGGCGGCACTGGGGAACGACAGGCACCCAAACTCCCAAGGGGCCTCGTTCCAAATCGTGGTCTCCCGTTACTTCGTAGGCGTGCAGTTCCACTCCCTCCATGGCAAAAAGGACGGTCTTCCAGCTGCGGGCCCGCAGCCAAGGCAGCAGGGTGGAGATGAGGTCCGGCTCATTCCGCAGGCCACCAAAGAGGGTGACGGTGCCTGGGCAGGTCCAGAGATCTTCCCGCGCCATGAGGCGGCTGACGATCTGCTGGGACCAGGCTGCCAGCTCCTCCGCAGGCACGGCGCGCAGACGCTCGCGGACTTGGCGGCGCAGTTCGGCTTTGCTGAGAGGGAGCGTGGACATGCGCGTATGTGGCCAAAGAGCGGGTCTTTGGAAAGCGGCAAGTTGCGAGACATTCTGTCCTGCGCTTGCCACTTTTGCAAAGCGCCTGCATCATCGGGCGAATGGTCGCCTTTCTCCTCCGCCGTCTTTTGAGCAGCCTCGTGGTGCTGTTCTTTGCGGTGTCACTCACTTTTTTGCTGACACGCTCGCTGTCTGGCGGGCCGTTTGATCGTGAAAAGGCCAGCTCAGCACAGGTGAAAGAGGCTCTGGAAAAACAGTACAAGCTGGATGGCACCCTGTGGCAGCAGTACACCGCCTACTTGCGAGATCTGGCCCGGCTGGACCTGAGGGTGTCCTTCAAATACCGTGACTGGAGCGTGGCGGAGATCCTGGCGCAGAAGATGCCCACGTCCATCAAGCTCGGTGGCGTGGCCTTCGTCATCGCCAGTGTGCTGGGTGTTTTCATTGGCAGTCTCGCGGCCATGCGGCGGGATACGGGGGTGGATTGGGCGGCGATGTTTGGTGCCATCGTGGCCATCTCCATTCCCTCCTTCATCACCGGGCCGTTTTTGGTCGCCGTGTTCGCCCTTTGGTTAGGCTGGTTGCCTGTCGGCGGTTGGGGCAGTGTGGAACATCTCATCCTTCCTGCCTGCTGTCTGGCGGCGCCGTATGTGGCCTATGTGGCGCGGCTGATGCGCAACAGCCTGCTGGATGTTTTGAAGAGCGACTTTCTGCGCACCGCGCGGGCGAAGGGGCTGACGGAATCTCAGGCACTGGTGCGTCATGCCATGAAGGTGGCCATCCTGCCGGTGGTGACGTATCTGGGCCCGCTGGCGGCGCATCTGCTCACAGGCTCCATGATTGTGGAGAGCGTGTTTAACATCTCGGGGGCGGGCAGCATCTTTGTGAATGCCATCCAGAACCGCGATGCTTTCCTCCTGTGTGGTGCGGTGGTGATCTACTGCACGCTGCTCATCGTCTTTAACCTCATCGTGGACCTGCTTTACAGCGTCCTGGACAAGCGCATCCAGCTCCATGGCTAAAGCTCCCCCTGCAGCCGCTATCAGCCGCCCTGGAGGCTGGGCCATCGTCCGGCGCAACCGCCCGGCGATGATTTCGCTCATCTACCTGGCCTTTGTGGTGCTGGTGGCCTTCACGCTGCCGTTCCTGCTGCCAGAAAGCCTGAAGGCGACCAGCAGCAGCACCTTCCTGCCGCCCTTGTCGTTAGACCAGGAAACCGGTATGATGCACCTGTGTGGTACGGATGTGAACGGGCAGGACCTGTTTTACCGTCTGCTCACCGGGGCGCAGGTGTCCCTGGGTGTGGGCATCATCGGGGCCATCATTTCGCTCTTTATTGGCACGGGTTATGGGATGGTCAGTGGCTTCTTCGGCGGGCGGGTGGATGCGCTGATGATGCGGGCCGTGGACATGCTGTATGCAGTGCCGCGCATTCTTTTCATCATGATCTTCATCGCCGCCTTTGACGGGGTGTTCAAGGATTGGCTGGATGGCACACGGCTGTGGGCGCAGGAGCGGCACTGGAAATCGCTGGAAGAAGCAGCGCGTTACCTCATCCCCTACTCGAAAATCCTGGTGATGATCCTTTCGTTAGGCCTGGTGGAGTGGCTGACGATGGCGCGCATCATTCGCGGGCAGGTGCTGGTGCTGCGGGAGATGACTTTTGTCACCGCCTCCCGGGCCATGGGGCAGGGCGGGTGGACCATTCTGCGCAAGCACCTGCTGCCGAACTTGAGCACCATCATTCTGACTTATCTCACGCTGACCATTCCGGCGGTGATTTTGGACGAGTCCTTCCTCAGTTTCCTCGGTTTGGGTATTGAAGATCCGGCGGCGAGCTGGGGCTCCCTGCTCAAGGATGGGGCGCAGGTGATCAATCCGCTGGAGAGCAAATGGTGGCTGCTTGCCTTCCCAGCCGTGCTGATGTCGTTGAGCTTATTGGCCCTGAATTTTCTCGGGGATGGGCTGCGGGATGCCTTCGATCCCAAGTCTTCAGATTGAGAAAAGGCCGCCTGAAAGCTCTGCCATTCGTTGACTCGGCGATTGACTTTGGAAAAGCCTGCGCCTTGTTTTTCACGTTCACAACCTGGGTTGTGAACTGGTGTCTCACCCCCGCAAGTTCCTGTCCTCATGGCAAACCACAGCCAGCACCAACAGGGAAACCCCGCCAGCAAACGCAGCGGGGCCGGGCAGACCATCGTCGAGCTTTGCACCGTCTCAGATTGCGGGCTGGTGTTCTGGTCACGCCAGCGTTTTGACATTGGGTCGGAGCTGCAGATCCGCGTTTTGCGCAGTGCCATTCCCACCCTTTCCGTCGCTGAAGAGAATGGTGAGGAGTGGGTGACCCTGCGTGGCTATGTGGTGGAATGTCCGGCGATGCGCCGACCTGGAGGGGAACATGGGTTTCAGGTATCTTTGCTGATGGACAGTGCGCTCACTGCCATTGCCCAAGGCCGCCGTAGCAAACCGATCCGGGCATGCCCAAAGATGCGTGCCACTTTCCCCGGTCTGAAAAGAGCTGGGCTGAACTGACCGAGCATCTGTTGTTAGGCTGTGAAGGTTTTCGTCGGCTTCACTCCAGGAGGCTCCAGCGGTGGAGCGTCACAGGGACAAAGAACCAGCCATTGGGATCGGTGCGTCCCTCGAGCACGGCAACAGATCCGATGCCCGGGTCGGCCTGGATCCACCGGCCTTCACCGACGTAAGCAAGAATGTGGAGGCCATCTCCTGTCACGGCCAGATCTCCGGCGCGAAGAGATGAGGTGTCCAGGGTGCGGATCGTGCCCGAGAGGCCGAGAGGGATGGTGTAGTGACGGTAGCCTTCCCCCAGGGCTCGGGCGCTGGCATCATACCACCAGTGCTCCAGGTACTTCCGCAGGGAGCTTCCTTCAGCGTGCGTCAGGCCATGGGTCAAAAGGGCATCGCGAAAGGCGCGGCGGGGAAGGCCGGAGCAATCAATGCCACGGTTGTTCTCTCCACCCCAGACATAGGGCGTGCCGACCAGTTTCAGCATCCGCTGAACATAGTCTTTCTGGAGCTGATCCTTGTCGGGAGGAGCCGCAGGAAGGAAAAAGGGGGCCGCAAACACCAAGGGCAGTGAAAGCAAGGCACCGCGTAGCCACGGACGTTTCCTGCAAAGGTCATAGAGCCCGATCCAAAAGCCTAACAAAGAGGTCAGAAAAGCGGTTTTGGTCAGGGTGGAGCTGACCGGATACAGCCACAGCAAAATGGCTGCTGCGAGGGCGAACAGGGTGAGGGCAACGAGCTTTTTATGAGGCATAGGGTGAAGTTATTTGCCCATGCGCACCACGGGCATGGGGTGGCCGTTGGGTAAAGGGATGTCAAAGCGTTCCAGGACAGCGTAACCACAAGCATGATAGAGAGGTTCGCCAGCGAGGGTGGCGATCATTTCCAGTCGCTGGAATCCTGCTTGGCAGGCGGCGTCTTCACAGAGCTGGAGGAGGCGACGGCCAATGCCCTGGCGGGCGTGGTCAGGATGGACAAAAAAGGCACGGACCATGGCGGGCTCCGTTTGTGGATCGCGCAAGGGATCAGGACCCGTTTTGCCTTGGTCGCCGCCGTAGAGAGTTTTGCGGCGGCTCCAGCCACCGCAGGCCACGGGAATGCTCCCAGTCTTGGCGACAAAATAGGTGCCATCATGGATCAACTGACTGTCCACCCCGAAGACCGTGCCCAGAGCACCAGCGATCTGCTGGGGAGAATAGTAGGCGGCTTGCAGGGTATGCGTGGACAGGGCGATAAGGTCCTCCAGCGCAGGAATGTCGCTGAGCTTGGCGAGGCGGTAGCTGAGGCTCATGGAATGTGTAGCGAATCACGAAATAGATTTCCGAAACATAGCTGATGGCAGCCATATTCAGGCAAACCTTTGGCAAAAAGATGTGTGGTAAAATATTGAGATCGCTGTTCTTCCCATCTTTTACCAAACATCTTTTTGCCATCCTTCTTCTGCCGCCATCCTCGTGATTTGCTACAAATAGAAGTGGATTAAATAGGCAAAAAAAATGCCCCACAGCCGATGGCTATGGGGCGCGTGAAGAGGGAAGAGAATGTTTACTTCTTCGGCTTTTCAGGCAGGCCCTGGCCGGGTTTGAGGTCCAGGTTGGCCTTCAGGTCGGCCTCAGTGACGGTGGAAGCCACGCCACCCGCAGGGACTTCGGCCTGGGCGGTCCAGAGGATGGCGTTGAGGACCAGCTTGCGCTGCTCGTCATTGCCCCAGCCCTGGTGGAAGTGACCGCCGGTGAATCCGAACCCGCGGCCGCCGCCATCGCGCTCTGCGGCCCAGGCGACGTGCTGTTTTTCCTTGTTCTTGACGGATTCGCGTACGGTGGGGTTGCCGCTGTGGTGGCCATCGGGACGGGACATCGCAGATTCTGGGGCCACCGCGCTCAGCACAGGGGTCACGCGGTCCATGCCTTTGCGAAAGCGCATGTAGAAGTACCACTCGTCATTGGTGCCGAAGGGCTTCACGCCGCTGGAGATGGGGTGGGCGGGGAACTCGCTGAAGCTGGCATCCCAGTGCGGGTTGACGCTCCAGTTGATTTCAAAACAGCCGCCCATCCAGTCAATGAACTCCTTGCCACCCAGCTCGATGGTGGGCTCCACCGCGTAATGGAGGGTGAGGAATCCGCAGCCGCGTTTCATTTCTTTGTCGAGCTGCTGGAGGCGATCTTCCTGCAGGGCCGGGTGGCCTTTGCCGCCGTCGGAGTAGATCACCACGGTGGCCGCTTTTGCCAGTTCATCCGCACCGGGCCATTCGCCATTGAGGTGGGGCTTGATTTCCACCTGATCCGCTGCGCCCTGTTCGAGGCATTTTTTCAGCAGCAGGATGCCGGCATTGTGCTCATGCTGGCCTGGGCCATGGGAGGGCTTGCCCGCGATCATGACGACCAGTTTTTTATCGGCAGCGGAGGCCGTGGCGGCAAAGATCAGGGCGAGGGAGTAGAGAAGAAATTTCATCAAGGTTGGGGGACGGAATGCTAACGCCGCAGAAGGCGCAGGCATTTCATGCAGTCCGGAGGAATCCGCAGCAATCAAAAAACCTCAGGCTGTGTGGGCGCTGTGGCCACGGGAGCGCCATGCCAGGACCCCACAGAGGCCAAAGCCGAAGGTGTTTAGCGTTCCGTGGATGGCCCACATGGTGGGCATGGGCAGGGCCCAGGCGGGAAAGAGGCTGCGCAGGCCAAAGGTGAGTGCCAGCAGCATGGCCACCAGCAAGCTGAGACCGGAGATAAGAAACAACGCGCGCGCCCAGGCGGACAGGCCCTTTTGAAAGGCCATCTGCATCTGCAGCAGTGCCACGCCCAGTGCCCCGGCGACGAGGATGCTGACCGCCAGAGGCTCGATCCAGGGCAGCACTTTAAAATGCGTGCAGGTGATGCCAATGGCCACCAGGGGCACCCCGGCTAGGATGAGTCCGCATGAGACGCGGGAGGCCCTGCCCGGCAGCGCCTGACCACACAGGCCCGCCATCAGCGGCAGCGTGTAGCCCGCGTGATGAAAGTGCGCAGCCGTGAGCAGGACGATGAGCGCATCAAACCCCCAGGGCATCCAGTTGGCGCGATTGGCCACCAGCCACGCCGCGCCAATGGCAGGGAACAGCCGGGCCCCATCCAGGCAGATCTGGGCCAGGGAAAAGCGGCGCGTTTGCATGGCCAGCCACAGCACCTCGGTGGCAATGCCCAGCCGATAAGCCAGCCAAACGGATGCGAGCAAGGCCGTCTCTAATCCCGGCGGTCGCACCAGCGCCTGCCAGAGGAGCAGCAGAAAACCCAGGCCGACGAAGGCTAAATGAGGCCGCCCCCTTGCACCGGGGCGCATGGCCAGCGGCTCCCCCAGTGGCAGCAGCAGGCCGATGGAGATCAGCAGCATCCAGGAGATCCAGCTCGGCTGCCAGGGATTGTGTCCCAGTCCACTGCCGATGAGCAGAAGCAGCAGCGCACTGGCGCTGAGTGTGGCTTTTTTCCACCGCTGCCAGGGTGCGATTAAAGAAGCCCTCATGCACACATCCGTTTCATGAGGGTTTGGGAGTCCCGCACAAAGCGCAACTGCCACCAGCGGGCGAGGGGAAAGCCCAGCCAGGCCATCCAGTGCCGCGGTCGGGAAAAAGCGCGGATCTCATACCACACGCTGCCGTCGGGGAGTTGCTCAACCATGAAACGTTCTTCGCCGCACTCCGTGTGTTCTGGCAGGGTGCCATAGACAAAACCGTGACGGCGGGCGCTGTCGCAACGATGCAGGACACGGCAGGGATTGATCCACCACAGACCACAGATCTGGGTGACCATGGCGACGACTTGACCCGGCTTTTGAGGGGCCTCCAGGGGATGCACCACGGCCCATGAGGGAAACATGCACCAGGCATCCAGCGCAGCACAGGCCCGCTGATAGACCTCTCCACCCCGCCCTAGAAGGACCCGGTGCTCATCATCAATGAAGTCTTCGAAAGGTGGATTTTCCACCCCCTCCCGGTGCCGATAGCTCAGCGGTGCCTCCTGCCAACTGGCGAGGTGCTGTTGCAGCTCCTGCGGAGTGGGTGGCCGGTAAGTGATCATATGAAGGGAACCTCCCGAGGAAGAGGCATGGGACAACTTCCGAAGTGCTTCGAAAAGTCTTCGTTTTCAGCAGGCTTTTCAGCCGTCCGAGGGGTCGATTTCATTCTTGTTTTGCCGATGGCGGCCCTCCACGCCATAGTGCGGAGATGCCCCCCATTCGCGCCATCCTTTTTGATTTTGACGGACTCATCGTGGACACGGAAAGTGTCGGCTACCACACGTGGCGGCAGCTCTACGCGCAGCATGGGCACGAACTGGCCGTGGAAACCTATGCCCAGGCCATCGGCACCGAGTTCAATGACCTCTATGATCCCCGCCGCGACCTGGATGCGCTGACCGGCAGTGCGCTGCCCTGGGCAGAGCTGGAGGCAAGGCGCCTGGAACACGAGCGAGAACTGCGCAGCACGCTGAGCACCCTGCCCGGTGTGGTGGATCGCCTCACTGAGGCGCGGGAACTGGGGATACCCTGTGCCGTGGCCAGCAGCAGCCCGCTGTCCTGGGTGGGGACCTGGATCGAGCAGCTGGAACTGCGCCATCACTTCCACCACCTCACCACCGTGGATGACACGGGCAAGGTGAAGCCCGACCCCAGCCTCTTTCTCCACGCTGCCGGTCGTCTGGGGGTGCCTCCGCATGAGGTGCTGGTGTTTGAAGACTCCCTCAATGGCCTGCGTGCGGCCCGTGCGGCAGAGATGCGCTGCATCGTGGTCCCGGGACCGATGACGCAGCATCTGGACTTTGAGGGTGCCCTGCGCCGGGTGGGTTCGCTGGCAGAGGTCTCACTGCGTGATCTGGTGGCGTGATTGGTGCTGCTGTTTGTTAGGCTTCGATGGTTTAAAAAATAACTCCCGCAGACTCATGATCTCTCCCCTGCCGCTTGCCGCCCGTTACACGCGCTTTCGCGATTCGGTGTTCTCGGGGCTGGAGGAGATTTCGCTGCCCGGCTTTCCTCAGCCGATGGGAGAGCTGGATGTGCAGAGCCTGTGGTTTGGCGGGGCCTTTGGCAGCGACTTTAGAAGTGTGGATGGAAAGCCCGTGCACATCGTGGACTACGGGATCTGGAACTCCAGCGCAGGGCCGGACTTCACCGGCTGTACGGTGGAGGTGGATGGGCAAAGGCTCAGTGGGGACATTGAACTGGACCCCGATGCCCGTGACTGGGAGCGCCATGCGCATGGCGCCAACCCCGACTACTCACGGGTGGTGCTGCACCTTTACCTGGAGGGGCCGGAGGACCGCTTTTACACTCGCACCCATGAGCACCGGGAAGTGGTGCAGGTGCGGCTGGATGCAGCCACTTTGCCCGACCATGCCCAGCCGAACCGTGGACTGGCCGCCGCCCGCCTCGGGCGATGTCACACCCCGCTTGGCGAGATGGAGCCTGCTCAGGTTCAATCCATGCTGGAGTCGGCCGCGCAATACCGGCTGGAACGCAAAAGCCTGCGCCTGCACCGCTGCGTGGCAGCGCATGGGCGGGAGCAGGCGATCTATCAGGCCCTGGCCCAGACCTTGGGTTATCGGAATAACCAACAGTCTTTCAATATTCTGGCCCAGCGGCTGCCGGTGCAGCGGTTGCAAAAGATGCCTGCGGAAGAAAGCGAAGCTCTGCTGTTCGGAGTCAGCGGTTTTCTGGAAAGTGTGCGCTATGAAGACACGCTGCCTGAGACCCGGGCTTACCTGCGCGGTCTGTGGTCCACGTGGTGGAAGCAGCGCGATGCCGCCCAGCGCTGGCTGCAGCCTCAGCAGGCCTTGCCGTGGAAGCTGGCCGCCATCCGGCCGGGGAACCAGCCGCAACGTCGGTTAGGCGCACTGGTGACGATGCTGAAGCAGTGGCCTCGCATTTCCGGGCCGCTCATGGACGCAGGGCGTTGGTCCCAGGAGAGCTGGCGGGAAACGCTGCTTTCGCTCACGCATGATTTTTGGTCCACCCACTACACGCTGCTTGCGGAAGGATCCGCCAAGCCCCTGGCGCTCATTGGCGAAACCCGGGTGCAGGAAATGCTGGCCAATGTGGCCTACCCGCTGCTGATGCCGGAGCGCACCCGCCTGTGGGCGGAGTATCTGGAACTGCCCGCGCTGCTGGACAACCAAAAGGTCCGCAGGGCAGTGCAGCGGCTGTTTGGGGAGAGTGAACTTGGCACAGCCTTCCAAAAGAAACTGCATCATCACCAGGGCCTCCTGCAAGTTTACGAGGATTTCTGCCTCGAAGATGACTCTGCTTGTGCAGACTGTCCTTTCCCAGAGCGGTTGAAGCAATGGGCGTGATCCCCGCCTCGACCAAAAATCAGGCGATGGGGCAGCTCAGCCACAGCGTCGTCGTGTTGTTCTCAGAGGCGATGCCGATCTGTAGATTCATCTGATGCGCCAGCATGGAGGCGATGGTGAGGCCCAGGCCCAGATGGTTGCTGTTTTTGGAACCGTGGAATGGGCGGAACACTTCGGCCAGCTTGTCCTGGGCGATCTGAGAGCCGGTATTGCTGACCAGGATGTCCACGCGGCGCTGCTCGACCGGAGTGATGACACCCGGGCCGGCGATTTTCAGCATGGCGCGGCCACCGGTCTTGCCTGCGGCTTCAGCAGCGTTTCTCAGCAGTTCGAGGAGGATGTCCTTAAACTTCGTGGGGTCCACCTGCACCGGCGGCAATCCCTGCTGCACATCGGCTTCCAGTTGCACGCCGTTCTTGGTGAAGGGTTCCAAAAGAGCGCCTTCCACCACGCTCAGATACTCATTCAGACTCAGAGGCTGCAGGGTCAGTTTGGCACAGCCACCGGCGGAGCGGATGCGCTCGCTGAGGGCAGAGACGCCGACGGAGGCTTCACGAATGTGCTGCATGTTCTCTGCCACCCCCGGATCCAGGTCATCCGTCATCAAAATCAGGCTGCTGAATCCCTGGATGACTGCCAAAAGATTGTTCAACTTGTGGGTCAGCCCCCGCAGCAGCTCCTGATGAAACCCATCGCTGTGCTCATGACCAAGTTGAAGAGTGGTAGGGAAGACGAATTGCATGGGGGAGACTGATGGCGCAGTTATGCAGCCTTGGGCAACCAGGAGCAAACGCATTTTCGGTAAGGTTGGGCAGTCCGGCGGGCTTTATTGTCTGATGACCTGCTCTCGTTAAAGGTGAAATATTGAATCGTAGCTGGAGCGAAAACCGCGCTTAAGACTCTTATTTTTATTAAAATCCATAAGTTTGGATATTTCTGTGTTTATAATTATCAGATTTACTGGAATTTTTTTGCCAAAATGTTCGATCGCCTTACAGTGAATAGCATTTCGCTTCCGTTTCTTTTCGAATCTGGCTCACTCTGAGCTTCGGCGAAATGTTCCTTTTACGGTCCTGCTCCCCCTTCGTCGTCTGTTGAAATGGTCCCTGAAATCGAAAGCTTTGGTCATCTCATGATCGCTCGCCGTGCCGGTGGAGAACCGGTAGGGCTGGTGCGTTCACCCGATGAGGTGGTTTTTCTGGCCTTTGACGCTTCGATCAAGCGGCTGGTGGAATTGCATATTCTGCGGAGCGGTCGCACCCTGGATTCCGTGGCCAAAAAATCGGCTTTTGAGCGGGCCAAGGAAGCCTCCGAGATTCGCGGCTCTTCCTTCATGCGCATCCGGGATGTCGGTGAGGATCAAGGACTTGTTTATTACACCAGCAATCTCAACGATGGCGAGTTCATCGAAGATTACATCCGGCGCCGGGGGCCTCTGCAGCCTGCCATGGTGTTTTCCCTGGTTTTCCAGCTCCTGGATGATCTTTTGCACCTGAAAAAGTATCAACGGCTGGTTTCGCAGATGCGGCTGGACCGCGTCGTCATGACCACACTTGAGGATACCTTTCTCCAGCTCCGGATTTACGACTACGGGCTTTCAGCGACCGAAAGTGATGCAAGCACGGGCGCACGATTGGTGATCCAGGTCTGTGAGCTGATGTTCCTGATGCTGACGGGCAAAACTTACGCCGGGGACAACCCCGACCGCTTCCCCTCGCTGACCTCCCTGCCCATGGGGCTGCGTACGGCCATGCGGACCGCGCTGACGGATCCCGCCAACTGCCCCACTTCAATTGAAAAAGTCAGAGATGATGTTCGGGAGGCCATCGGTGCCCTCGTCAGCAGCATCAACGCCCGCAACCCTCGCAAGCAGCTGGTGGTCATCCCCGCCCTGCAGCCGCGCTCGCAGTTGCAGGACCTGCTGCTGGAGAATGTGCCGGTGGAGATCATTCTTGGGAACCGCTTCCGCGTGGAAGACGAAGACAATGCCCGCCGCTACCCGTTTTCCATCCCCTGTTTCAATACGAAAAACGAGCAGCCCGTGACGGTGCATCTGCTCCCGCCAGCCCGCATTGTGGAAAAAACGCAGTATGAAGCCGTGCCTCTGCAAACCTGGCGGTTCAATGCGGACAAGCACCCCAACATCCTGCGCAGTCTCAGCCTCTGGGAAAGCCCTGACTGGACCTTCCTCACGGAAGAAAGGGAGCCTGGTTTTTCCCTGAGCAGGCTCTTGGCCGAGCGCATCACGCTCAATCATCAGGAGGTGGCCGTGTTGCTGCGTCAGGTCCATGCTGGGCAGGAACAAGCCCTGGAATGCGGTGTTCAGCGCCTGGATCTGCACCCTTCAAACATCATGCTCCGTGTCGGGAAAAACGGCCCTTTGATGAGCCGCGACCACGACCGCCTCATGCAAAAGCGCCTGGATGCGTGGCCGACTTTTCAGGTGAAGCTGCGTGCGCATCTCACGATGCGGAATCTTTATGAACCGCCTTTGGTGGAAAAGCCCGAGCAGGGTGAGCATGTAGAAGTCCACCTGGCAGATCGCGACTACCGCAGCCGTGCTTTCGTAGCGTTGGCAGCCTACCTCCTCACCGGGCAGCGTCAGGGGGGGATCCGTCCCCAGTTTCCTGAGGCCATGCCGGAATTGCTGGCGGATTTCATCCGGGAATGCCTGGAGAAATCCAGTCATCATGGGCAGGTTGTCAGTCCCGCGGAGTTCTTGGCCCAGTACGAGGGGCTGATGAATGGTACCTCTTCCGGGCCGGATCTCGCCGCCCGCCTCCGTGGGCTGTCGGTCCCGCTGGAAGAAATGGAAAGTGTCGGCAGTGTCTCCGACTTCGACAATGAGTGGAGGGACGACAACGACGCGGACCCATTGGACGATTCGCCCTTGGCCCCTGTTTCCCGACGTTTCAAACCCGCCGATTTCAACCGTCCGAAATCACAGGTATCTTTGGGCTGGCCCGTCTGGGCTGCTGCGGCTGCCGTGATGCTGGGCCTCGCCAGCTGGTGGTTGTTCTCCAGCGCAAAGCCAGCCCCAAAAGTTCCGGCAGCCCCCATCGTGGCAGAAGTTCTGGCAGAAAAACCCCCTGCTAAAGATGTGCCTGTACTCGCGCCACCGGCCACCATCCCGCTGCCCGCTCCAGGACCTGCCGTTTCCAAACAAGTGGTGGCACACAAGCCTGCAGTTACGCTTCCAGCACCTGTGATTACGGCAGCTCCGGTGAAGGCTCCTGCTGCCGAAACTCCAGCGGCTACGGACTCACAGGCTCCTGCGGCTGCGCAGCCAACTCCGGTAGCGGACCCCGCCCCGGCCAAGATCAAAACGGCTGTCGCCCCCATGCCAGGTCCGCCACCTCCAAAGCAGGAGGCTCCTTCACCCCGGCCCGCGCAGGATCCGGTCATCATCCGCAAAGCTATCCTCCCTTCGCCGGAAGAAATTGCCCGCTTCAAACAAGGGCTGGCCAACCCGCAGCCAGCCCAGCTTCCGGTGCAGACCGCACCCAAAGAACCGGCCAATCAGCGCTCTGGTGCCGTTCCTACGCTTAATGTTGCGCAGCCTATGCCCCTGCCGGAAACGGCAGCGGCCCGACAGTGAATCAGGCCCGTTCGATCCACCGATAGGCCGCCAGAGAGTTGCGCCAAAAGTATTTTTCCTCGGCCTCCCGTCCTTTGGAGCGAAAGAATTCGGCGACGAGGCGGAACACAGTTTCATAAGGTGCGCCGCGATCTGAAACGGGCCAGTTGCTGCCATAGATCAGGCGGTCCGGGCCAAAGCATTCCCAGAGATGGTTCAGCACAGGCAGGTAGTAGTCCAGCTCGCGCGGGGCCTGGCCTTCTTTGCCGGGCACCTGCTCCACCAGGGCCGAGACTTTCATGTAAATATTGGGCCGTTGTGCCAGCAGGCGGATGTTTTCCTTCCACTCCGGTTTCAGGGCTTGGGGGTCACCGGACCCTCCCAGGTGATTGATGACGATGCGCAGGGCGGGTACATCGCTGGCCAGCTGGGCGGCCTGGGGGAGGGCCGTGGCGGGACCGTTGAGGTCCAGTTCCAGGTCATGCTCAGCCAGCAGTTTGGCCCCGGCCTGCACCTTGTCCAGATTGGCATCCAGCTTCACCAAATCACCCCGCCAGCGGATGCCACGGAAGAGGGGATTGACGACGAAACGCTTCAAATGGGCAGCAAACTGGGCGTCATTGGGATCCAGGTTGCCGACGAAACCGACGATGCACTTTTCCTGCGTGGCGAGGTCGAGGATCCACTGGTTGTCCTCCACCAGCGGGCTGGCCTCGACGATGACGGTCTCCTTGATCCCCAACGGATTGGCCAGGGCCTGCCAGTCGGCGGGCATCACCTTGCGATGCAGCGGAGTGCCAGCCTTGGGCCAGGGGACACCTCCGGGGCGGGTGGGGTCATAAAAATGCGTGTGGGTGTCGATGACCCGGACGGCGTCAGGGCTTTGGGCGCTGGCCCAGCTCGGCAAGAGGGCGCTGAGGGCAGTGGTTTTCAGGAAGTGACGGCGCTGCATTTAGGGCAGTATGATGGGGTGGGCCGCAGGCTGAAAAGACAAAAAACCACCCAGGAACCCGGCTGGATTTGAATGGTTGCCTCAGTTCCGGCGTCAGTTTATAGGTAGGAGACAAGCGGCTGACTCCTGGCGGCCGCCTTCGTTCGAAATGGCTCTTCAGCAATTCCTCTATTTGGCCGCGACTGTCGTGTTCGCGATCGCCTGCCGTACTTTTGACAATCGCTTTTTGCAAAAGCTCGGTTGGCTGGCCTATCTGGGGGCCTCATACCTCGGGGGATATTTTCTCACCGACAGCCACGCGGCCGGTGCCTTTGGCATCGCCCTTTGGTTCATGCTTCCCTGGTTGGAAATCGTCGGCCGGGTGCGCCAGCTCCGTTTTCCGATCCGCAGTGAGGTGAAACACCGCTTTCCACCTTCTCGCGAGGTCTTTCCTGACCTGGAAGAACTGAGCCGGGAAACCGAGGCTGCCGGGTTCACCGAAGCCGGAGACACGGGCTGGAAGTGGAACGAAACCGACCACTTCATGCGCCTCTTTTACCACGCGGAGATGCGCACCCAGGCTTCCATCGCCCTGGCCCAGCAAGGAGAGTTTGCCTTTTCCTACGTCAGCCTCACCTCCCGCACGCGGGAGGGGGTGACCTGCACCACGACCAACTACCCTTTTGCCCCCACCATGCAGTTTTCGCCCCAGCAGGTGGTGAACCGGCAGGTGTATGCAGATTCCATGGAAAGCCTGGTGGCTTCCCATCAGGCCTTTTTGACTAAGCAGGGGCTGCGTGAGCAACTGGTGGATTTGGATACGGAGGAACTGTCCACCTACATCGAACGTGACATGACCGCGCAGATTGACCATAACATCACCATCGGGGTCATCGAGCCTGCGGGAGACGGCGTGTTCCGTTACTCTTGGCGCGGCTGCTTTTACCTGTGGTTTCAGGTGGTGAAGGACATGATCCGAGTTTGAGGCTGACGACCGCCTTGACCGCATGACCTGATGACGCTAAGGCGTCCGATGCCCAGACCCGACGGACGTTCCCACGATCAGCTTCGCCCCATTGAGTACATCCTGGATGTTGCTCCCCATGCCACCGCTTCTGTGCTGATCGCCTTTGGCAATACGCGCGTCATTTGCGCCGCCACCATTCAGGAAGAAGTGCCCCGCTGGATGAAGATGCAGAATGTACAGGGTGGCTGGCTGACGGCTGAGTACTCCATGCTGCCTTACTCCACGCTGGATCGCAAAGACCGCGACAGCAGCAAGGGCCGCCCCGATGGCCGCAGCATCGAAATTCAGCGCCTCATCGGCCGCAGCCTGCGTGCCGTGGTGGACCTCAAGAAGCTGGGCCAGCGTACGCTCTGCATTGATTGCGACGTGCTGCAGGCGGATGGCGGCACCCGCACGGCCTCCATCACCGGGGCCTGCATCGCCGCCTCCATCGCCTTCAACCGCCTGCTGGAAAAAGGCAAGATCACCCAGCAGCCGATGACCAAAAAGGTGGCTGCCATCAGCGCCGGCGTGCTGAAGGGCGAGACCCTTCTGGACCTCTGCTACGTGGAAGACCGCGATGCCGATGTGGACTGCAACCTGGTGCTGACGGACAAGGGCGACTTTGTGGAAATCCAGGGCAGCGGTGAAGAGGCCACCTTCAGTCAGGCGGAGCTGGATGCCATGCTGGTCGTTGGCCGCAAGGGCATCAGTGAACTTTGCGCCATCCAGCAGGAGGCCATCGAAAGCGCCATGAAACCTGCGGAGTCGAAGGACCTGCAGAAGCTGGCAGCGTTCTTTGGGAAGAAGTGATTCGTTTTTGAAGCCGCTGGCGTGCGCTGAACAAGGCTGAAGGGTCTTCAGCGAACGAGGGCCAGGGGTGAGGGGTTGTCGAATGATCTCGGAGATTGAGAACATAGGCGTCGTTTTTTCAAAAAGGCACCCTTTTACGAACGGGGTTTTGCGTGCTGCGACTACCCCCTCACCTTGGCCTCATCCCCCAGTTCCTGGGGGAGAGGGAACGCGTTTTGAAAGCTCTGTATTGAAGAGCGAACGAGGGCTGACTTAAAGTCAAACGATCACCGTTTGGCCTCTCCCCCTAACTTACTTTTCGTCCAGAAGAAGCTTCTTGGCCACGGCCAGCTGGGCCTTCTGTTCCGGGGGCAGTTCGGGGTACTTGAGCTTCATGCCCTGCATCTCATGAAGGATGGCGGCGCTGACGATGAGACGCATGTTTTTCTTGTCATCCGCCGGGACGGCATACCAGGGAGATTCCTCGGTGCCGGTGTGGCGGATGGCGTCTTCGTAGGCGTGCATGTACTCCTTCCAAAAGCCGCGCTCCTTCACATCACCTTCCTCGAATTTCCAGTTTTTGCTGGGCGTGTCAATGCGGGCGAGGAAGCGTTTCTTTTGCTCCTCCTTGGAAACATTGAGGAAGAACTTCACGATGCGGATGCCGTTGCGGTGGCAGTAAGCCTCCAGGTTGCGGATGTCCTTGAGGCGGTCGGCAAAAAGCTTGTCCAGGTTCTTCGTGGTCTTTTCAGGCAGGCGCTGGATCTGGGTGACGATCTCGGGGTGCACGCGGCAGCACAGTACTTCCTCATAGTAGCTGCGGTTGAAAATACCGATGCGGCCTCGCTGCGGCAGTACGCGGGAGGTGCGCCAGAGAAAGTCATGATCCAGTTCGGCACTTGTGGGTCGCTTGAAGCTGTGGACTTCCACCCCCTGGGTGTTCACGCCGCTCATCACGTGCTTGATGGTGCTGTCTTTCCCCGCCGCATCCATGGCCTGGAAAATCAGCAGGAGGCCCTGGCGGTCCTGCGCATACATCTTCTGCTGCAGGTCATCGATCTCCTCGCGGAACTGGGCGATGAGGGTCTCATAATGGGCGCTGTCCGTGTAAAGATCCTTCACCTTGGTCTTCGCCTTGGAGATTCGGAAGGGCTTGCCATCGGGCACTCGGAAGTCGTGAAGGTCCAGTTTAAGTTTCATGGGGTCTGAGGTGGGGTGGCAGCGGACCTAGCATTAGCAGGAAGGTCTTGCCATGAACAGGGTTAGTTTGGCAAGAATGGGGAGCGTATCGCCTTTGATGATTAATGGGCTCAAAAACACGGCTGACGAATCCTATGAAACTGTCCTTTCTCATCGTGCTGGTGCTGCTCAGTGCATCGTCACTGCTGGCGCAAATGCCTCAGGCCCGGGCTTCTTTGACTCAAGTGCTGGTGAAGGGGAAGATGCGGTTCTTTTATGCGACGGAGGGGACGCATGCGGTGGAGGCGACGGATGCGAATGGCAACGGGGTGCCGGATCAGGTGGAGGACATCGCCACGCAGACGCAGGGGGCGTGGCTGCTGCTCATTGACGGGCTGGGCTTCCCGGATCCGTTTTTGGGAGAGCGTTTTCGTGAGGCGGCGTTTTTGGATGTGCATCTCTTCAGCAAGGAACTGCTGAAATCCAATGGGGTGGCCTACGATGAGCTGCAGCGGTTCAAGCGGGCAGGGGACCCGGAGAACACGCGCTCAATCTGTTTTAATGTGGCGACCTCGGTCAAGGCCCCGATGAACCTGACCCCGGCGCATGAGCTGTTCCACCTCATTCAGAATGGAGCCTGTTTTTTCAAGAACCGCTGGTATGCGGAAGGCACGGCGCGTTGGTCTGAAAAGGCGCTGGGAACGGGAGGTGTGAGCCCTGGACTGCGCGGCACTTGGCCCCCCAGCGAGGCGACGGTGATGAAGTTGGATGCGATGGCCTACGATGCGGCGGCCCAATTTTGGGAACCCCTGGCGCTGCATGCAGATCCGGCGGGGGAGATTCCGCCAGAACGGGTGCCGGCGGCGTTGCGTGAAATGAAGTATGTGAATGGAGATCCGGTGCTGAAGGATCTGAAACTGCACGGCTGGGAAGTGATGCGCGAGATCTTGCTGGAGATGGCCACAGAAGATGCCCTGGCGGCGAAGGAGCGGCGGCTGGACCGGTGGTCGGAACTGGAACAAGGATCGCCTGCCAACACCCCTTACATCCGCCGTGCGGTGGAGCGCGTGCTGGGGCGGAAAAAGTAGTCGCAGGGGAAGGCCCCGCCCATCGGTCTTGGCCTCAGTCGGGCAGTGTTTCCGAAACACGAAGGATGCCTGGGGTGATCACCTTGGCCCTCAGTCCGCCGCGAAAGTCGGACGCTAAAAAATCTTCGGCTCCCTCGGCAACTGCCCTGTCCATCCAGTGGCATGGCTGGCACTCCTGGGCCCCTTCAAAGACGATGCCTTGAAAGAGGAAACGCTTGCCTAACCAATCTTGCAATCGAGGACCACGGATGATCAAGTTTCGCCGGAAAACTGAAGCGGGAAGTTTGGCCAGACGAAAGCGGCTGCGGATCTCATCCACCACCTGGGCATCAAAAAAGGTGACCTGCCCTTTGTGGCCTGTTCTTCTTTCAAAGTAACGGTCTCCACGCAGTCCACGGCCAGCGACACACTCCGCCTGGTTCACCTGTTGGACGCCATGCTGCAGCCGCCCTTCCCCCTGCTTGCCCCAGTAATCATGCCCCGGTGAGATGTAGATGTGGAGGAGCTCGGCCTCCCAGATAGGCACGTCCTCCAGCACCACATCTTCCAGTGGCGGGGGCAAAGGGTGATCACTGGCTTCCATAAGGCGAGGTTATTCAAATTCGCATCAAGGCCACCAAATGGCTCCCGCACGAAGGATTGATGTTCCCACCCGCCACTTTCTCCCACGCATGAACCGTCCTCAATCTCTCGCCATCATCGGCAGCGGCCCTTCGGCGATCTACCTGCTCAAACACATCATGGATCACGCGAGCAGCCTCACTCCCACGCTGGGCGAAATTGCGATCTTTGAGAAGAATGCCTTCACAGGCATGGGCATGCCCTACACGCCGCTGACCACCGACAGATACAACATGTCGAACATCTCCTCGGAAGAATTGCCCGAGCTGCCAACCGGCTTTGCGGACTGGCTCCGCTCCCAGGCACCCTCGGCCCTTGCCGCCTTGGACCTTGAGGGCGTGGAGATCAAAGAGGATGAAGTTTACGGGCGGTTAGCCCTCGGCCAGTATTTCAAAGCGCAGTATCAACTGCTGCAGGCCTGGCTTACCGCAGCGGGCATCCGCGTTCACAGTCACGCCGACTGCAAGGTGGTGGATCTACGGGACGATGCCGAGAGCCAGCGGGTGACCCTTTTCACTGAACACGGCGAGGCGTACGAGTTTGATCGTGTCGTGATCGCCACAGGCCACCGCTGGCCAGAGAAAGATGAGCCCGAAGCGGGCTATTACGCCTCTCCCTGGCCCATCTCCAAACTGCTTCCTCCCGAGGGCGAGCACTACAATTTTGTCATTGGCACTCTGGGAGCTTCGCTCAGCGCTTTCGATGTCATTTCTTCCCTGGCCCATCGGCATGGCGACTTTATCAGGAATGGCGATGCCTTGATCTACCGTCCTCATCCCGACACTGAGGGGTTCAAGCTGATCATGCACTCGTCCAAAGGATTGCTGCCTCATTTGCAGTTCGACCAGGACGAACCCATGAGGGAAATTTATCGGCATGTGAGTCCGGCAGAGATGGCCAAGCTGATGGATGGGCAGGGCAGGCTGCGGATTGAAACCTATTTTGACCAAGTATGCCGCCGAGTGCTGAAGGAGGCTTTCAAAAAGGATGACATGCCGGACATGGTGAAACGGCTGGAGGACCCTCAGTTTAAGCTGGTCGATTTCATTGAGGAAATGGGCAACAAGCATGAATACGACAATGCTTTTGAGGGCATGCGCAAGGAGATGAATGAGGCCGAGGAGTCCGTGAAAATGCATCGGCCCATCCACTGGAAAGAAAGGATGGATGACCTCATCTACACCCTCAATTACTACGCTGGTTGCATGCCGGCGGAGGATCATGTCACCTTACATAAGCAGTTAATGCCGTTCCTCCTCAATGTCATCGCAGCCATGCCATTGCCTTCAGGAAACACCATTCTGGCCCTCTACGATGCAGGCAAACTCGACATGGTCGCCGGGTCTGTTATCCGTGTCCGGAAATCAAAGGCCCAACACCACACTCTGGTGGAGGTGGGGGAGGAGGACAAAACCGCCACCTACAGTTACGACATGTTCATTGACTGCAGTGGCCAGAGCCCGCTGGAGCTGGATGACTATCCCTTTCCCAGCCTGATAAAAACCAAAACCGTCCGCGCTGCGTGCGCCGCCTTTTTTAGATCCCAAAGCGCGGCCAAACTGGCGAAGGAGGATCCGGAGATGCTTCTGAAAACAAACGGAGACACGCTGTTCAAGACTGGCGGCATTGACATCGATGATAGCTACCGGGTGATTGGTGGCAGCGGGGAGGCAAACTCCCGAATTCATGACATCGCCTTCCCTCACACCACCGGTCACCGGCCCTATTCCTATGGTTTGCAGGCCTGCAATGATACCAGCCGCATCGTCGTGAAAGCCTGGCTGGAGGAGGTGCGGAAGGAGGCAGCCATGGAGCGGCCGCAGTCTAACTCTTAACCTAGGCTACGCGGCAGCTACTTCGCATTCAGGAAATCACAGACGGCCGCAGCCATGATTTGGACTCCGGTTTTCAGGCTGTCTTCATCCGCATCGAACATCGGCGTGTGAGCCCCGTGAATGATGCCCTTTTCCTCGTTGGCGACGCCTAACCGAAAGTAGAATCCAGGGGTCACTTGGGCAAAGTAGGAGAAGTCTTCGCCACCCATGCCGGGAATGACTTCCAGCACATTGGCCTCACCCAGGAGGCGTTTGAAGGCCGGCAGGGTGGCTTTGACGAGGGCTTCCTGGTTGATGATGCTGGGGTAGCCGATGCGGTACTCCATGGTGTAGGTGGCACCGTGGGCTTCGGTGATGCCTTTGAGGATGCGGTGCATCATCTCCACCACGCCATCGCGGAATCCGGCATCGTAGGTGCGCACGGTGCCGCCCAAGGTCACTTCCTCGGCCAGGATGTTTTCCCGCTGTCCGCCCTGGATGGTGCCGATGCTGATGACCAATGGCTGGCGGGTATTGGTCTGGCGGCTGCGGATGGTCTGCAAGGCGCTGATGGCCTCCGCTGCGACGACGATGGCATCCACGCCTTTGTGCGGGGCGGAGCCGTGGGCCATTTTGCCCCGGATGGTGATCTGGAAGCGGTCGCTGTTCGCATTGTCCGCACCGATGGTGTAGGCGACCTGGCCTGCCTTGAGAAAATGGACCTCGTCATCCAGTACGCCCACCGGTGCGACGGAAGTGGTGCAGTGCAGGCCGAAGACGGCATCCGGCTTCGGATTGGCCATGGCT
Source organism: Verrucomicrobiota bacterium (assembly GCA_040386955.1). GTDB lineage: Bacteria > Verrucomicrobiota > Verrucomicrobiia > Verrucomicrobiales > Verrucomicrobiaceae > Prosthecobacter. The sequence goes on along the minus strand of JAZKER010000005.1, from coordinate 104,544 downwards.
CCTTCGGTCACCATCAGCTTGGCCCCCCACTCCCCTTTGAAGGTGGCGGGCATGGCTTCCTCCGCTGGCTGGAAGAGAAACTTCACACTGCCTTTGACCTGGTCCCGATGTTTGGCCAGCAGCTCCGCCACGCCCAGGGCCACGGTGGTGTGCAGGTCATGACCGCAGGCATGCATCACGCCGGGGTTTTGGGAACGATAGGGGACGGAGCGCAGTTCCTTGATGGGCAGGGCATCCATGTCGGCCCGCACGGCTACGCACTTGCCCTCCTGGCCGCCTTTCAGCAGAGCCACCACGCCATGTTTGGCCACGCCGGTCTGCACCTCCAGGCCCAGGGCACGGAGACGCTCGGCCACCAGGGCGGCGGTGCGGGCCTCTTCATTGGAGAGTTCCGGGTGGGCATGGATGTCGCGCCGCGTTTCGACGAGTTTGGGGAACATGGCCTCCACGGAAGTGGCAAAGAGGGCATCGCGTTTTTCATCGGCCCAGGCCAGGGGGGAAACTCCGATCAGCAGCAGCGGCAGCAATTTCATGCCTGCAGGCTATGAAGTGACGGCGGCGGTGGCAAGGCTGTGTCTGGGATTTTCGTGAGGCGCTCTTGCACGAGCGTGGGAGTGAGAGCATATCTCCGCACCATGCTCGACATCACAGGCAAGAAGATCGCCGTCCTTTTTGGCGGCCCCGGTTCGGAACGCGAAGTGTCTAAAAAGACGGCGGAGAGTGTCGTCGCTGCTTTGAAGACCAAAGGAGCGGAGGTGGTGGAAGTGGACGTGACCGGGCCGGACTTTGACGTGCCAGCGGATGTCCTCATCGCCATGAACCTGATCCATGGCACCTTTGGTGAAGACGGCCAGCTGCAGGCGATCCTGGAAGATCGTGGCATCCGCTACACCGGCGCAGGGGTGGAAAGCAGCCGCATCGCTTTCGACAAAGCGCAGAGCAAGGAGAGATTCGTCGCTGCCGGCGCGCCCACCCCACGTTCCCAAAACTATCTGTTGGATGGCAGCGAACCGTTGACGATTTCCATCCCTCTGGTGTCCAAACCGCCCCGTGAGGGTTCCAGTGTGGGTGTGAACATCTGCCGCACGGAAGCAGAATGGGTGGCGGCCGTCGAGGAAGCGAAAAAATACGGCAAGTCCACCCTCGTCGAAGAATTCGTGGAGGGGAAAGAGCTGACGATCGGCATCCTGGGAGATCAGGTGCTGCCCATCATCCACATCGAGCCCGTGGACGGGTTCTATGACATGAGCAACAAGTACCCCTGGCTGAACGGCACGGGCAAGACGCACTACCACTGCCCTGCGGACCTGGACGAGGCGACGACCAAACGTGTGCAGGACGCCGCCATGACCGCTTTTAAATCCTGCGGTACTGAAGTCTATGGTCGCGTGGATGTGATGCTGCGAAACGATGGTGAGCCTTTCGTTCTCGAGATCAATACCATCCCCGGCATGACCAGCAGCAGCCTGCTGCCAAAGGCGGCGCTGGCGGTGGGAATCGAATTTCCCGATCTGTGCGTGCGCATCATCGAGTTGTCCCTGGTTGCTAGGCCTTGAGAGAGAAGGCTGGCGCGAAAGACCGCAGCCACTCTTTTTTCTAGAAAAGTCATGGCGCTTAGATAGCGTTTCGGGTATTTAATAAAAGTTGATCATTAAGGCTTTAAAGTCTTGAGGTCACTTTCTCCCGAACATGCCCCCTCCCAAGAAAGCTTCCGCCCCGGCTCCGAAGCCGCCTCGCAGTGCTGCGAAAAAGCAGTTCTCCAAGGCTGGTGGTGTGACCATGGACGTGTGCCTGCGGGTGGATTCCCCGAAGATCCGCGAGATGGAGAAACAGGCGGCCCAGCGGCGCGGGTTCAAATGGGCGCTCGGGCTCATTGCCGTGATCTGTCTCCTGGCTTTGCTGAAGATCACCGTTCAGGAATCCATCCTGAAAAATCCGCAGTTTGAACTCCGGGATGTGGCCGTGCAGACCAGCGGCCCGCTGACCGTGGAAAAGATCGTCCGGGCGACGTTGCTGACGCGTGGGGAAAACCTGCTGACCATCAACATGCGTGCCTTGCACACCCGGCTGCGCCAGCTTCCGCCAGTGAAGGACGTCGCGATCGAACGTGATTTTGATGCCGGTCTCATGACGCTGCGCATCACCCAGCGCCAGCCTGTGGCCTGGCTGGACTGTCCCAAGCTGGGCATGGTCGCCGGTCGTTCTGAGGTAGGTTACCTTTTGGACCACGAGGCCGTGCCATTCCCTTGCGATGTGGTGACGGAAGCTCTCACCTCGCTGCCCGTGATCCGCTATGCTGCACTGGCGCAAAAGACTGCTGGCGTGGCCATTCAGGACCTGCAGCTCACCTCCGCGCTGAAGCTGCTGCACGAGCTGGAGGAACGCTTTGAACAAGGGCAGCCACAGGTACGCAGTCTGGACATCCAGACGCCCTATTCCATGGTGGCCACCTTTGCCGACAAATCCGTCATCACCTTTGGGGTGGATGACCTGGACGTGCAGCTCGCACGTCTGGACCGCATTCGCCTGGAGGCCCGGCAGCGCCGGTGGGAGATCGGCACGTTGAATCTTTTGGCCCGACAGAATGTCCCCATCACCTTTCGTCAGCCGCCTGATTTGGCTGGCTTGCAGCCCGAAAGCCCCGTCCCTGTTACCCTCTCAAAATCCACCTCAGTTCGTTGACACATTATGGCGAAGACCACCATCTATGCAGGCCTGGAAATCGGCACCAGCAAGATCTGCGTCGTCGTCGGCGAGGCGAAGCGCGACGGCACCATCAAGATCCTGGGTGTCGGCACGGCTCCCTCACGCGGCGTCCGCAAAGGCGAAATCGTGGACTTTGATACCGTCCACACTTGTCTGAACGACGCCCTCGTCCGTGCAGAAGACTACAGCGATGTCATGATCCGGAACGTCTTCCTGGGCGTGAGCGGCGGCCACATCGAAAGCGTGAACAACCGCGGCTGCTACCGCCTGCCGGCGGACCAGTCCGAGATCACGGAAGACGATGTCGAGGAGGTGAAGGAGATCGCCCGCAATGTGCCTGCGCCGCAGGACAGCATCTCCATGCACAGTGTCACCCGCCAGTACATTGTGGACGGTGTGGAGGCCGTGCGCCAGCCCATCGGCCGTCAGGCCCGGCAACTGGAGGCGGACTATCACATTGTGCACGGCAGCCTGCCACGCATCCAGAACTCCATCAAATGTGTGAAGGAAGTGCCGCTGGAAGTGGAAGACGTGGTCTTCAATGGCATCGCCGCCGCGCAGGTGGTCCTGAACCGCGAGGCGAAACGCGAAGGCGCGCTGATGATTGACCTCGGTGGCGGCACCGCTGACTTCGTTCTTTATGAAGATGGCATGCTGACCATCTCCGGCTGCATCCCGCTGGGCGGGGACCACATCAGCCAGGACATCGCCATGGCGCTGCAGATCCCGCATGGCCGGGCTGAGGCGCTGAAGGTGACCGAAGGAAGCTGCGAATACGAAGATGTGCCCCCCGGGGAAATGGTGCGAGTGGAAGATGATACGGGCTACGTGCTCGGTGAGGTGGAGCGGGCCTTTTTGAACGAGGTCATCTACCTTCGGGTGCGGGAAATTTTGGAACAGGTGCACCAGCGTTGCGAAGGGCACACGGGCCGCATCGCCGCCGGACTTTATCTCACGGGAGGCACGAGCCTGCTAAAAGGGATTGACGTGGTGGCCCGAGAAGTGTTTGGAATGAAGGTAACGCGTGCAGGTTCAGCTCCCGTCAGCGGCGTGACTGCCACTTTCGAGAATCCTCAATTCTCCGCCCCTATCGGTCTCATTCGTTATGCGCAGATCCTGGACCAAGAAAAGCCCTTCCTGTCCCCGCTCAAAAGGCTGGCGCATCGGATGGCGGATCTCCTGTCTGTCGCCATCTGATTTTTCACCCTCCTCTTTAGCTCACCCTCTAGCCACGCCGTACTATGGTTGAATACGATCGTCACTCGCAGCGGGAAGAACCCAACAAGCCCGCCCTTCGTACCTGCATCGTCGGCATCGGCGGCGCAGGCAGCAATGTTCTGGACCGCATCACGCTGGACCGCACCGTGGAGGCGCATCTGGTCTGCATGCACACGGACATTCGCGTGCTGGGCCATGCCATGGCCCCGGTCAAGATCCAGCTGGGTGCCGAGCTGATGCGCGGCATCGGTGCCGGGGGAGACCCGGACCTGGGCCGTGAGGCGGCCATGTTTTCCCGCGAGGAAATCCGCCAGGCCATTGAGGGACATGACATTGTTTTCATCTGCGCCGGCCTTGGCGGCGGCACTGGTTCGGGAGCCGCCCCCGTCATCGCCGAAATTGCCAAGGCTTCTAACGCCCTGGTCTTTGTCACGGCCACCATGCCCTTCAGCTTTGAAGGCCGCCGCCGTCTGACCCAGGCGGAAGAGGCACTGAACCAGCTGCAAAAGCGGGCCGACGCCCTCATCCTGTTTGAAAACAATCGCATGGGCGAGCTGATCCTTCCGAAGGACGGCATCCAGAAAGCCTTTGCCCAGGCAGATCAGCTCATCGCCCAGAGCCTGCGTGCGGTTTCCACCATTGTTTCCACCCCCGGCTTGGTGAAGCTGGGCCTGGACGACCTCACCAGCGCCCTGAGCACCTCGAACGGCCGCTGCCTGTTTGGCTTCGGTGAAGCCCGTGGCCAGAACCGCGGTGCGGAGGCCCTGAAGCGTGCGCTGAAGAGCCCGCTGATTGATCAAGGCCGCCTGCTGCACCAGACGAAGACCCTGTTGGTCCACATCGCCGGTGGCGAGACGCTGACCCTCATGGAGGTGGATGCCGTCATGAAACAGCTGGGCCGCCACGTGCCGGACCACACGCACATTCTTTTCGGCGTGGCCGTGGATGCCCGCCTGGGAGACGCCGTTTCTGTCACGCTCATCAGCTCCCTGGGCCTCAGCCAGCTGAATACCATCGCAGCGGCTGCCCCTCCGGCGAACATGCTGCCAATGACGGACCGCCCAATGCCTAGCTTGGCCGATGCGGTGGCAGCAGCCCCTGCACCCGTGGCTGCTCCAGCACTACCTACCCCCGCTCCAGCCCCGCGCGCCCGGGCACCTCGTCAGGCTCCGGCTCCTGCGGCTATCGAAGCCCAGCCCGCTCCGGCCCGTGTCGCAGCTCCCTTGGTGCGGGATGATTCCATGGACCTGCTGTTCAAGGACGATGAAATTATCTCCCTGTCTCCCGAGGAGCCTGAAGCCCCGGCTCAGCCCGTGGAAGACGAGCCCGAACTTTTCCCTGAGGCACCCGCTGCTGTCAGCCAGTTCACGGAGCCTCCTGTCCAGCAGGAATACGAGGAAGAAGAATATTATGAAGAAGAGGAACCTTCGGTTTCTCATGCCAGCTTTGCTCCTGAACCTGAGATTGAGCCCCCGGCTCCTGAGCCCGCCCCGGCACCAGCTCCTGCGCGGCTGCGCATCGAAGATTTCATGACCCCGGCACCTGCCCCGGCTCCTCAGCCTCAGGCCGCCGCCCCAGCGCCGGTGCAACAGCCTCGTCCTGCCACTTCACCCTTGGCTGCCGTGGTGGCCCGCACGAATCTGCCGCCGGAAGATCTGGCCTACGCGCCCCCTGCCAACACAGTGGTCGCCAAAAAGCCAACGAATCAGGAGCAGATTGATCTTGGGTTCTCGGATCAGGACCGCGGCCGCTTTAAGGACACGGAGCCTGCCCTCGCCTCGGGTGGGGAAGACCTCGATGTGCCGACCTGGATGCGCCTGAAGCGGAAGCTGAAGCGGTAACCGTCATTCTGGATGGCCCTGCCGATCCCTGAGCAGCCTGCTGACTGCCGCCGTGAAAATGAGCGGCGTTTTGTCATCAGCCTGCTCCCCGCCAGCGCGTGTGTGATCTGTCTTGTCACCGGACATTGGGGCTGGGCGCTGGGGATTTTCTGGACCACGTTTTTGGTTGTCGGCTACGGCAGCATTTTGCCCTGGGTCAGGTGGTTCGGCCCGCATGTGTCCAAGCTTTCGCCCGAGCAAGCGGCAAGCGGCCAGGTGTGGATCACGGTGGATGATGGGCCTGATCCTGCCACCACCCCCGCCATGTTGGACGTGCTGGACCGTTATCAGGCCAAGGCGGGCTTTTTCCTCATTGGGGACAAGGCGGCTCGCCATCCCGAGCTGGTACGTGAAATTGTCCGGCGCGGGCATCTCGTGGGGAATCACAGCCAAACCCACCCCGCAGGCAGTTTCTGGGCGCTGCGGCCCACCCGCATGTGGGCGGAGGTGGCTGGCTGCCAGCAGACGTTGACCGAGATTCTGGGCCACGGACCGCTCTGGTTCCGCCCACCGGTGGGGCATCACAATCTGTATCTTGCTCCGCCTTTGCGCGCCTTGGGGTTGACCATGGCCATCTGGAACTGCCGGGGTTTTGATGGTGTGGTGAAGGATCCGCAGCTTATCCTGAAACTCATCTCTCGTTCGCTGAAGCCGGGTGCCATCATCCTCCTGCATGATGGGCCAGCCAGTTGCGTGAAGGTACTGGAGGGAACGTTGCGATTGCTGGCCGCCCGTGGTCTGCAAGCTGCTTTGCCCACCCCATTGCAACCCGCCGCACCCCCACCTAGGCTGGAACCCTCATGAACCGGTCTCTGATCTTCAGCATTCCCCTGGTGGCGCTCGGCGTCGCCAGTTGGGCGGCTTGGCAGGTGCACCGGGCACTGCCCGCCCGGGCGGATGCCGTGGTGATGATGTTGCCGGGACAGATCCCGGCACTGAATCCCTTCCTCCCCACCAGCGAGGCGGAGCGCCAGATTCTGGACCTCCTGCATGAGCCGCTGATCCGCCTGGATGGCCAGGGAAGGCCGGCCCCGGGGCTGGCGGAAAGCTGGGCTTGGCACCAGCGTGTGACCTGCTGGTTTCCCACCTCTGAAGCCCTGCAGACGGCGCAGCGAAAACTGGCTGAAATTCCACCTGTTCAACGCCAGGACTGGGCTCTGGAAGAAGTGACCACTGAGGGACTCACCCTCATTCTCCGTTTTGCCAAACCGGGCAGTCCAGGGGTGGATGAGGCCCTGCAAGCCCTGGCGACGGATGCGCTGCTGCCTCTGACCTTTCTGCGTCTGGACAGCCTGCCTGCCACGCGGCCTGCCCTGGAAGCTTTCGCGGCCGACCCAGACCATGCAGCTGGTACAGTGCGCCTGTGGTTTGATGAAGATGGCACCTGTGAACTGGTGACCACCCGCCCGCTATTGCAGGTGCGGGATGCCCTGGCCACCTGGCTGCGGGACAAGGGCCAGCCCGTGCCGCGTATGACGCCGCTGGCAGAGGTGGCCGGCCTGCTGGAGCCGGTGCTGGACCTGGAACTGAATGCTCATGGCCACACATGGCCGGATGGCACCCCGGTGACGGCGGCAGATGTGCGGGCCACGGTGGCTCACACGATGCACCTGGGCTATCCGGTGCCAGGGCGGGAGGGGTTTCGTCACATTCAGGAGATCAAGGCGCAGGGCAGCAGCGCGGTGCGCGTGACCTATCGCCGCAGTTATGGGGCCGCGTTGGCCAGCTGGGTGGGTTTTCCCATTCTCCCGGCAGCCTGGCTGGAAAAACACCCCGATGGATCGCCCAATCCTCCCCCAGGTGCCGGGGATTGGCAGATCACACGCCAGACGGCGGATCATCTGACGCTGACCTCCCGCACGTCGGGGCAGGGGGGCATCGCCACACGGTTGGAGGCACTCACCGCCACGCCGCCACTGCAAACCCGGGTGGCCCTGGCCACAGGTACGCTCGATGTGGTGTGGCCTAACGAAAAGTCTGGCCTTGGGCAGGAGGCCACGCTGGATGCCCACCCCACCCCACCGCGAAACCGTCTGCTGGTGCTGTGGAATTTGCGCTCTTCACGCCTGTCCGAACTGCCTGTGCGGGAGGCCCTGTCTCTGGGGCTGGATCGGCAAACGCTGCTGGTCCAGGGCGGGCGGGCCCGGTTGGCCGAGCCTCTGTTTTCGCCCGGTCTGTGGTACTCGCCTCCACCCGTCGCATCCTCCTTTGACCTGAAAGCCGCGCGTGAAAAGCTGGAGGCCGCAGGCTGGCTGCAGGACGTGTCCGGCGTGGCAAAAAAAGGCGGCCAGTCCCTGGATTTCCAACTGCTGGTCACCACCGGCAATGCACTGCGGGATGCCCTCGCGCAGGAACTGGCGCGGCAGTGGGCCCTCCTGGGCGCGCGTGTCACCGTCACTTCCGTAGCCCCGGAAAACCTGCTGGCGGATCACCTGTCGCCGGGCCGGTTTGATGCCGTGCTGCTGGGCCTGGACTATGAGCTGGCCTGGGATCAGACGGCCTTTTGGCACAGCGGGCAGGTGGGGACAGGCCTCAACTTTGGGCAACTGGCAGACCCACAGCTGGACCTGCTTTTGGAAGCGTTGGCGGGCGAGTTTGAGACGTCGCAACTGCCCCTGCGCGCCCGTGCCTTGCAGGAGCGTTTTCTTTCCCAGCAGCCTGTGCTTCCGCTCATTGGCGATCTGCAGGAAATGGCGGTGCGGCGGGCGCGTTTCCCGCTTCTGGAGTCCCCGGATGTGAGCCGGCCTTTGACCCTCCGCAGGCTCTTGCGGGCCAGCCCCTTGGAATCGCTGGAGATGCGTGTGCCGAACGAATAGTTTCGTATGATATCTTTTGTTTCACTTCTTGTTAGCCTGGGCCTCCTTGCCGGAGCGCTGCTGCTCGTGGTGACGGCGGCTCAGGCGCTGGCGGCAGCGGCGCGTGGATTGGGGGCCTGGGCACGTTGGCCAGTGGCGCTGGTGGCCCAGGCCGTGGCGTTGTTTCCCCTTTCGGCCTGGGTTTGGGCGGCGGTGGGGCAGTGGGTTGGCCAGTGGGGGCTGCCCATCAGCAGTCTCATGCCTGCAGCTGTAGATCCGGCCCAGGAAGATTCCTTGTCGAGACTCGCCACCTGGGTGTGGTGGTGGGCTCCGCCTCTGTTTCTCCTGGCGCTGCCGCTGACGGCACATCTGCTGGCGGCATGTCTGGTGGGGCGGCGGCCGTTTCATCATCAGGTGGTCATGCTGGGCCTGCCGACGGCCCTGGGGCTGGCCGTGGTGGAGGATGCCTTTCATCTGCCGGGCGCACTGGCGGGACTGCTGCCTGCATTGCAGCCTGGAGCTACGGTGTCCGTGCTGGGTGCGTTGCTGCCAGCCATTTTGCTGACGGGCTTTTGGGTCTGCCTGGCCTTGGCGTGGCCGCGTCGCCAGGAGATGTATCGCCCCACGGCGGAAGACCGGATCCGCGACGGCGCGCTGGCTATCGGCCTGAGTCCTGAGGAGATCTGGCGGCGGCATCTTTGGAGGAATCAGGCCCGGCGGGCTGTTTCCATGTTTTGTTCCGTCGCGGCCTGGGGGTTGGTTTTGTGGATCGCGCTGGGTTGCCCTGGCGAGGAGATCCTGGGCGTGCGCTTTCAGGCCGCGTATCAGGCTGCCTTGCAGACTCCCCAGGCACCGCTGCTGCTTGCGTGGCCGTATGCGCTTTGGGCCTTGTCATTGTGGCTGCTGGGCCGCATCATTCTGCCGCGTCCCCGGTAGCATCCCTTCTCCCTATGTCTTCCCTCCTGAGCATCCGCGACCTGAAGATCGAGTTTCGCCGTCATGGTGGGCCGCCTGCCGTGGCTGTGAAGGGCCTCAGCCTGGAGCTGGAGCAGGGAGAATCCATCGCCATCGTGGGAGAGAGCGGCAGCGGCAAAAGCGCCACCGCCCTGGCCCTGGCACGCCTGTTGCCAGAGCCGCCTGCCACCATCACCGCCACACACCTCAGCATCGCCGGTCATGAGGTGCTGAAGATGAGCGAGAAGGAACTGCGCAAAGTCCGCGGCAAAGAGATCGCCTACGTTTTCCAGGAACCCACTACTTCGTTGAACCCCGTGCTGACCGTGCGCACGCAGGTCGGCGAGGCTCTGGACCTGCATCGCCCGGAAGTAACGGATCGCGATGCCGAAATCCTGAGCTGGCTAAGAATGGTGGGCATCACCGAACCGGAAAAGCGCCTCAGCGCCTACCCGCACGAACTCAGCGGCGGCATGCAGCAGCGTGTCATGATCGCCATGGCCCTGTGCTGCCAGCCGAAGCTGCTCATCGCGGACGAGCCCACCACCGCTCTCGATGTCACCATTCAAAAGCAGATCATGGAACTGCTGGCGGATCTGCGAAAGCGGCTGGACATGAGCCTCATCCTCATCACGCACAACTTTGGCATCATCAAGGATGTCGCCGACCGCGTCGCGGTGATGTTCCGGGGTGAAATCGTGGAAACCGGCCCCACCTCCCAGATCCTGAACCATCCCCAGCACCCCTACACCCAGGCCCTGCTGGACTGCGTGCCGCGCATGGGCGCTAAAAAGCACCGCCTGCGGACGATTGATTATTCGGCGCTTGGTTGAGCAAGTGTTCCGCACATTCCATGTGCGGTTTGGGAACGCTGCACACGTCGTGCACGGACCACGGGTCTGGCCCTTTTCAGGGCGTTGCCAGTGAGAGAACCCTTCGGGCTTCAGACAGGCTTTGAACGAGTTTTCTGCCATAGAATGGCGGAAGTTCCAAAACGCTTCAGCAGACCGCACAAGGTGGTCGAAACTCTTATCCTACCAGAAGCGCCCGTGCCGCCCGAGGACTGCATGAAGGAGGGAGCTTCTGGAGAATCGAGAAGTCTCACAACAGTGCGAGGCTGGCCAGTTCGCGATAGTAGGGGCAGCTCAGAAGAAGCTCCTCGTGGCGGCCATGGGCGAGCACTTCTCCCTGGCGCATGACGTAGATCACATCGGCGCTGATGACGGTGCTGAGGCGGTGGGCGATGACGAGGCAGGTGCGGTCCTGGCGCAGGGTGTCGAGAGCCTGCTGGATGAGCTGTTCGGACTTCGTATCCACGGCGCTGGTGGCTTCATCCAGGAGCAGGATGGGGGCATCTTTGAGAAACGCGCGCGCCATGGCGATGCGCTGACGCTCCCCGCCGCTCAGCATGACCCCACGCTCTCCCACCTGGGCATCGAGCCCGTCCGGATGCCGCCTAACAAACTCTTCTGCGCAGGCCAGATTGAGGGCCTGCCACATTTCGGCATCATCCGCCGCGTGTTTGCCCAGGCGCAGGTTTTCCCGGATGGACCCGGCAAAGAGGAAGGCATCCTGCGTGACATAGGCAATGGCATCCCGAAGGGAGACCCGGCTGTAGTCTGCGATGGAGGAGCCATCCAGGGTGATGCTGCCGGACTGCGGATCATAAAATCGGGTGAGCAACTGAAACAGCGTGGACTTGCCCGACCCCGTCGCGCCCACGATGGCCACCGTCTGCCGGGGCTGCACGGTGAGGTTCAGATCATGCACCACCGGCTTGTCCGGCTGATAGCCAAAGGTCACTTGGCGGAATTCGATGGAGCCTTTGGCCTGGGACAGGGCACGGCCTTTTTCCAGATCCTCCTCGCCTTCCTGATCCAGGATTTTGAAGACACGCTCCGCGCTGGCCAGGCCGGTGACGATGGTCTGATTCACGCCATGCAGCCGGGCAATGGGCTCGAAAAAGAAGCCTAACAAAAAGATGAATTTAAAAAGCTCACCCGTGGTCAGGTTCCCCTGGATGGCTCCATACGCGCCTGCGCCCAGTAGCAGTACCAGGCCCAGGCTGCCAAAGAAACCCATGAGCGGGCTGTACACGGCCCAGGCGGTCATCAGCTTTTGCTGGGCCTGGCGCAGGCCGTGGCTGGCGTTGTTAAAATCTTCCTGTTTGGTGTCTTCCGCCGTGTAGCTTTTGATCTGGCGGATGCCCGTGATGGTGTCATGCAGCAGGGAGTTCATGTGGCTGCTGGCCTCCCGTGCCAGCTTGGCCCGGGGGGCGATCCAGCGGGCAAACAGCCAGCCTCCCGCCGCGATGAAGGGCGTGGGCACCATGACGATGAGGGCGAAGGTGCTGTTGGTGTAAAACATCACCAGGGCACTGATGATGATCTGCAAGATGGAGGTGACGCCTTGCTCGATGCCTTCCAGGATCACACGTTGGGTCGCAGGCACATCATCCGCCATGCGGGTGAGGATGTCGCCGGTGCTCTGACGGTCAAACCAGCTCAGGGGCAGGCGGGCGATCTTGTGATGGAGTTGCCCGCGCAGGTCAAAGATCATGCGTTGTTCAAAGACGCTGTTCAGACGCGTGCGCACGTAAAAGAGAAACTCCCGCAGAAAGAAGGCCCCCACGGCCAGTCCGCCCGCGCGCCAGATGCCGGGGATGTCTTTGTTCGGGATGATGTCATCTACAAACCACTGCACCACGCCGGGAAAAACGATGATCAAGGACGTGCCGATGATGGCGAGGACAAACTGCACGGCGGCCATGCGCCAGTGCGCCCGGGCAAAGACGAGCAGGCGGCTGGCGGTGGTGCGCAGGGAGGTGGGTTTTTCGGACATGGGGGCAATGGCGAAAACTCTGACGTGATGGCCTCGCCGATTGATCAGGCAAAGTGGGACTTTTTATCGCCGCTGGTACACGATGCTGTCCATGGCCTGCTCCAGCGCCAAGCCTTTGAGAAAAGGCTCCAGCTCTGGGTTGCTGGCGGTCTCCAGGACCTGGGGCAACTGCATGAGGCCGGCAAAGTCCTGCCGCGAGATGGCCTGCCGTACTTTTTCATCACGCCCGAGAGCGGCGATTTCAGGGTGGTTCAGCGTCTTGGCGGTCTCCGGACCTTTCGCGGCGATCTGCTGCCACACACGACCATCGGGCCACAGGATGAGCAACCGGGCTAGGTTGGCCGTGGCGCGGAAGTCATAAGGATCCAGTTTTTCCACCAGCCTGCCCACGGAGGTGCGGTCCACCTTTTGAGCGAGCTGTTCCACCCAGGCTCCGAAGTCGCTCTTTTCGCCTTTGCCCTGCTGCTGGATGGAGGCGTTTTCCAGACCATAGACGCTGCCTACGAGGCGCAGCACCATCGTGCTAAGCCAGACCAGAACCCCCGATGGCAAAAGGCTGAGCAGGCCTGCCTTCCACCCGGTGATGCTGCCCAAAAAAGCGAGCAGGCCAAAACCAGCCACGACATTGATGATGGCCCGCGCGAGGAAAAAGGTGAGCATGGCCGCTGCGCCGGACATCATGAGCAGGGTGTCTGTGCTCATGTTTGCCCCGTAAGCGCCGAAGACCTCCGCCCGGTGGCGGAAGATGTAGAGGCCAGCCAGGACGGAAAGGCCCAGGCTGAGCATGGTGAGGATCTGCGAAACGATGCCTCGCGCAAAGGCGAGTCCGGCGAGGAAGGCCACCAGGGCCAGCCCGCCTGCCGTCATGCTGCTCCCCGAAAAAGTGCTTTTCACACTTTCCAGGGCACCGCTCATGTCTGGCAGGCTGATGGCGAGTTCTTGCATGGATGGAATCGCGCTCATCAAAAGGGTAGGCACGCCCTGCTGCAAGCCTTTATGTGAGAGGCGTTTGGGGAAACCTGGCTGATGAAGGCTTACTTTCGTTCTGAGTTCCGGGGCTTCGTCTCTTGAAACAAACTGGCTGGATTCAGGGCCTCGCCTTTGAGAAAGCTGCCGTCGTAGTGGAGGTGGAGGTCATCGGCCGTCCACATTTGGCGATCCGGCCCCGCGCTGCGGATATCCACCCGGTCCCGTGCAATGGCATGGAAGTAGAGCGGGGTGTCCCAGCGATCAATGATCTGTCCCTGGGCATTGAAGGCGCGGTGCGTGTCTGACAGAAAGCGCAGCTGGGTGCGGTTCTTGCCGCGCAGTGCGGCGGCGAATTCCTCATTGGCCCCCATGCGGAAAGGCGAGTCGCCTTTGATCAGCAGCAGCAGATTGCTAAAGGTATGGGCTAGGGCCTCCAGATCCTCCTGGGGACGGGTGCTGGGCTGCGCATAGTTTTTCAGGATGGCATCACCGGGAAGGGGACCCTGGTGGGCCTGCGTTTCCGTCTGTCCCTGCGGCTGGGTTTTTATTGCCGCTTCAGTCTCTGCGACGGCCCTTTGTTCCTGATGCCATTGTGGCATCTGCCACAGACACTTCCCGGCGAATATCACGGAAAGGACCAGAACGGCCAGGGAAAGAAGATTGGGCCGGGACATGCCTGTTCAGAAGGAAGAAATAAGCGAGTGGGCCCGCGCTAGAGCCTCCGTAGCCCGTCCTCGGTCATCGGGTTCGGAATTTCGATCTCCAGCTCGTCGATGCGGCGCAGCGTTTCGGAATCCAGAATGAGATCCATGGCCCCCAGGCTTTCCTGGAGCTGCGCCACGGTGGTGGCTCCGATGATGGTGGAGGCGACAAAATGGTGCTGGCGGCTCCAGGCCACCGCCAGGGCCGTGACGGTGGTGCCGATGTCGGCGGCGATTTCCTGCAGCCGCGCGGTAGTGGCCAGGGTGCGCTCATTGACGAAACGGCGGGCCATGCGCTGCTGGCGCTCGCCGCCATTCACCAGATAGTCGCTAAAGCGCGCCCCGGTGGGCAGGGCCCCGTCATTGTACTTGCCCGTCAGCACGCCACCTCCCAGAGGGGAGTAGGGCAGCAAGCTCACGCCTTCCATGCGGCAAACCTGCGCCAGCTCATTCTGGCAACGGCGGTTGATGAGAGAGAAGTTGTTCTGAACGGTGTCAAACCGGGCCAGGTGATGCTTTTCGGCGGCCCAGAGGTTTTTCATCAGGCCCCAGCTCGTTTCGTTGCTGCAGCCGATGGCGCGGACTTTCCCCTGCTGAACCAGGTCCGTCAGGGCTTCCAAGGTATCTTCCTGGCGCATGCCGTGGTCGGGCCAGTGGGTCTGATAAAGGTCAATATAATCCGTCTGGAGACGGCGCAGGCTGTCCTCACAGGCCTGGAAAATCTGCCGCCGGTCCAGGGCGGTGAAGCCGCCACGGATGGGCGGGCGGAACCAGCCGTGGCCCGGACCCGTGACCTTGGTGGCTACGATGACCTCCCCGCGCGTTTTCGTTTTCAGCCAGCGGCCAACGATTTCTTCGGTGATGCCAAAGCGCTCCGCACTGGGCGGCACAGGGTACATTTCCGCCGCGTCAAAGAAGTCGATCCCGGCTTCGTAGGCCGTGTCCATGATGGCAAAAGAGGTTTTTTCATCCGCCTGAAGGCCAAAAGTCATGGTCCCCATGCAGATATCCGTCACCACGATGCCGCTGCGTCCAAGTCGTCTGCGTTCCATGGTGGAAACTAGAAGGGAGAGGCTCAAGGAGCAACCCGGACGGCTATTTTTCCACCTTTGTGACAAGGAATTGTCACAAAAAGGACTTTGTAACGGTCTTTGTGACAAACGTGTCACACTTCAAAACTACCCATGGAGCCACCTCCCGTGCTTATGTGACGCACATGTCACTGCGAAACCGCACTCACACCTCCCTCATGTCAAAACTGTCACAGAGCCTTCGCGTTCTGGGCGTGGCCCTCACCTTCGGCATGCTCTGCCTGCCCCCGCAGGTGATGGCAGACAATGCCGCCTTGATGAAACTCTTTGAGATCATGAAGGCTAAAGGCTCCATCACTCAGGAGGAGTATGACCAGCTCGTCGCCGTGGCCCAGGCTGAAGATGCCAAGCCCGCTCCGGCAGCACCGGCCCCTTCTGCCGCTCCAGCAACAGTCCCTGCTCTGCCTTCCAATGAACGCCTGGAGCAGATGGAAGAGCGCATCGCCCAGACTGAGGCGGAAATGAAGGCCCTGGATGCCCACATCGCCGAAAGCAAAAAGTCCCTGGCCGAACTGGACAAGCTTTCCAGTGAGACGCCGAAGGACCTCATGGAAAAGATGCTGGATGGCAAATGGTATGAAAACCTCAGCTTCCGTGGATATGCCCAGTTTCGCTACAGCGCCCTCTACGGGGACAATGCCGAGGGCCTGAACGTGCCGAATGACCGCTCTGTCAGCGATACCGAGTCCTTCCTCATCCGTCGTGGCCGCCTCATCCTCAGCGGCGACGTTTCAGACCACCTCTACATCTATGCGCAGAGCGACTACGCCGGCTCCACCGGCACCGGGGACTTTGCCCTCCAGATGCGTGACTTGTATGCCGATATCGCCCTGGATGCGGACAAGGAATTCCGCTTCCGCGTGGGTCAGTCGAAAGTGCCCTTCGGCTTCGTGAATCTTCAGTCCAGTCAGAACCGCGCCCCGATGGAGCGCCCTGATGCGCTGAACTCCGCTGTTGAGGGCGAGCGTGACATCGGCGCTTACTTCTACTGGGCTCCGAAAGAGAAGCGCAAGCTGTTCAGCAAACTCGTCAAAGAAGGTCTCAAAGGCTCCGGCGATTACGGCGTCTTTGGCATCGGTGCCTACAATGGTCAGGGCTTGAACCGTGGGGACCTCAACGGTCAGCCGCATTACGTGGCCCGTTTTGCCTACCCTGTGGAATTCAAGAGCGGTCAGATCATGGAATTCGGCCTGCAAGGGTACACTGGCAGCTTCGTCAGTCGCACGTCCAACATCGCCGGCGTGGGCACTCCCAGTTCTCCCGAGCATGGCAACAAGGATGAGCGCATGGCCCTCACCTACGTCCTGTATCCGCAGCCTTTTGGCATCGAGGCAGAATGGGCCTGGGGCCGTGGCCCCCAGCTCAGCAACGACATGACCACCATCGAAACAGCCTCACTCCAGGGTGGTTACGTGCAGGCCAGCTATCGCATCAAAGATGGCCAGGCCAGCTGGTTCCCCTTTGTTCGTTACAACCACTATGAAGGCGGTCGTAAATTTGGCACCAACTCTCCCTGGGACAATGTCTCCGAAGTGGACGTGGGCCTGGAATGGGCTCCGAACAAGGACATCGAACTGACCCTCATGTACACTCACACCTTCCAGCGCACCAACACCTCGGCCGCTCCTTACGACGAAGTGGAAAATGCCGATCGCCTGGGTCTGCAGCTGCAGTGGAACTTCTGAGGCTGTTCACAAAGCGTAAACGCTAAAATGTAAAAGGGCATCACCGAAAGGTGGTGTCCTTTTTCGTGCGGTTGTGAGATGCAGTGGTTTTAGATGTCGATTACCAAGCTCGCGCATGCCGGGCATTGCAGTCGGAAGCATGAAGCGGGTGAGCCTTGGCGGACTACCCTTCGTTGTGGAGGCTTGTTTGACCTTTACTCTTGTCCTTGTAGCCTCTGCCACTCAGCCATGCGTCGACTTGCTTCCACCCTGATCCTTTATCTCTTTTTTGTGCAAATCACGGTCTGGGGTCAGAGCCCAGACAAGACTCCTGCGGTGAAGGAAAATAGCCAATGCCCGCTCGCAGAGAGCCTCGAAGGCTTTGCACTTCACCTGATGCTTCAAGTGGAACTGTACAACCTCGAGGCAACTGATGGTTCACTGCCAGACCCAGCTCTAAAGGAGAAACTCAAACAGGCATGCCTCAGCCAACTCGACTGGCTTGAAGCACTGGTCAGCAGTCGCTCAATGAAGCGTCTGCTTGGCGTAGACTATCAATCGGTGAGCGGCCGTGCCGAGACCGATGCCAGATTGCGCATCTCGCTTGCTTTGCAATCCCTGCGCCACGGAAGTGATCCCTTTGAGATCACAACTGGCCTGATCAAAGAGAATGGGTCTGGTACTCTCATCCTGGCTTCGGAAAACATCCAATTCGTTGTCCAAACAGTGAAGGAATGCCGGCAGCAATTCGTAACCTTAAAAGCTCGGTTCGCACCTCAGCCTCCCACCGCGAAGTAAGGGCAGATTTTGGGAAATCCTTAGTTAGTCATTCAAAGCGCTCTGCACATCTCCGCGATGCGGGATGCCTTCTTGGGCGCCGACTTTCAGGGTGGCCAGAGCGCCGGCGGTATTGGCCCAGCGCACGCATTCCAGCAGGGGGGCACCTTCGGCGAGGTGGGTGGTAAAGGCTCCGGCGAAGGTATCGCCTGCGCCGACGGTATCCACGGCTTTGACTTTGTGCGTGGCCACTTTTTTCAGGCCTGTTTCGGTGAGCACGAGGGTGGATTTTTCACCCCGGGTGACGATGAGGGTGCGGATCTTTTTTTGTACCAGCCAAGCTTTCCATTCGTCCACTTTTTCCGTCATCTCTTCCACGTCTTCACCGAAGATCTGCTGGGCCTCGCCACCGTTGACGATGAGCACGGTGATGGACACATCTCCCCAGGGGAATTCGGAGTGAATGGGGGAGGGATTCAGCACCACGGGTACGTCGCGGCCATTGGCGAGTTTGATGGATTCCACCACGGTCTCCAGGGGCACTTCCAACTGCACAAGCAGGGCCTTGGCCACCTCAATGCGGGAACGCTGCATTTTCAGCGAGGGTGGGGTGAGGGCGGCATTGGCTCCAGGGATGACGATGATCTGGTTTTCCCCCTTCGCATCCACGGCAATGAAGGCATTGCCAGTGCCACCTTTCACGGTGTTCACGGCGCTGCAGTTGATGCCTTCACGGCGCAGATGGTTGCGGTAGTCCCGGCCATCCGGGTCATCGCCCAGGCAACCGATGAGAGTTACGAGGGCCCCATGGCGGGCGGCAGCCAAGGCCTGATTTGCCCCCTTGCCGCCGAAGCGTTTTTCCAGGGACGAGGCCGAGACCGTCTCACCCGCAGCGGGCAGACGCTTCACGGAAGCGATGAGGTCCACGTTCATGGACCCCACGACGACGACGGAGGCTGCTGAGTTCCTGGCCATGTGACTTGATTGTTAAGGGAGTGGAACTGACGCCGTTGCTCCATCAATGCAAGCGCCCTGCGACAATCTTTTCTGCGATTCAACAAAAGCGGGCGCAGCGTTGTCATCACGGGAGCACACACGCAGTCATGCAGCTTGCCTTACACGCGAGCTAACGCTTTGCAGGCGGCTCCACACAAAGTTGAACGATGGCTTCACGCACACGGGCGGCCTGCTCGGCGGACATGACAAGGTAGCGATGGCGGCCTTTGCCATCTTTGGAGGGGCGGTACCAGGTGGCTCCGTTGTCCTCCACCGTCACACCGCCAGGAGGGGTGAGATCAAAGTAACCGCGATCCGGATAAATGGCATACAGCACCGCTGTGGGATCCCAAGTGGGGCGGTCATGCGGCGGCGGGTTGTAGGCGTAGTAGGCCTCCTTCAGCGGGTGGTGTTTCACGTATTCAAAGTCCTGCTCGATGCTGACGTGCGGATAAGCGGCGGCGACACCGATTTCATACCCGCTCCAGACAATGGGCGTGGGCCAGTGGATGGCCAGCTTTTGCGCAGCGGGGATGTCTTTGATGACGTTGTACTCCAGGTGCCGCGTGTTCCAGTTCACGGTCTGGAAAGCGCCGGCCATGATGGAGAGTACGGTGACCTTTTGTTTCAGCAGATCCCGTCCGCTGAGAGGGGAGTGCGCATCCGGTGGGGAATCCAGCAGGCGGGCGAAATTGGTGAAAAATCCCACCTGGGCCAGTGCCACGGATTTATCGGGTTGGGCGGCCAGCAGTTTGCGGATCAAGCCGACGGCTTCGGGGGCATCGTTGCCGCTGAGGAGATCATGCGGGTAGCGTAAGCTGCCATCGGCGTTCTTTTCATCGGCCAGTAGGTTGAACTTTCCTGGCTCAGGCGTAGCGCCGTTTTTCACCACGCCGATGGGCGTGTCTGGATAGCCATGAAAGGTGTTCACCGCATCCACAAAGGCCGCAGCCTGCGGGTGATCCTTGGTGATGGTGACGGCCAGCAGTTCACAGGCCCCGCGCTTTTGCAGGTTGTGGATCATTTCCAGCGCCATGACGTCATCCACGTCATTGCCCATGTCGGTATCGAAGATGAGTTTGACGGGCGCTGCGTGGCTGAGACTCGCTGTGGCGAGAAGGGTGTAGAGCAGGGGTTTAATCATGGTGGGGAGGTTGGGCGGTGAGGTGAACCATGGCCTCCAGGGCGCGGGCGCGCTGGGCTGGAGTCAGGGTGAGAAAGCGGTCACGCGCAGGCTGGCGATCATCCTTTTTAGGCAGGGTGAAGCGGGTGAACCCATCCGCTGCCACACTGACACGACCTGGCTGAGAGAGGCCAAAGAACTCACGCTCAGGGAACACGGCGTAAAGCACGCTGCTTTGATCCCAGCAGGGCCGATCATGGTCCGGCCCACTGTGCAAAAGGTAGGCCTCTTTCACCAGATGATGCGGCAGATAATTAAAGTCCCGGGCGATGCTCTGGCGCGGATACGGCAGGGAGACGCCGATCTCATAACCACTCCACACCACTGGCACCTCCGCGGGCCAATCCTGCGCCACCGTTTGCATGGCGACGATGCCATTAATCACATTGGCCTCCAGAAAATGATTGTTGCTTTCGATGGTGGCAAACCCACCCGCCATGATTGAGAGTCGCTTCACCTTTTGGCGGATCAAAGCCGGACCCGCGAGAGGCGAATGTGCATCGCCAGGAGAACGCAGCAGGTTCGCCAAGTTGGAGGCGATTCCCACACTCACCAAACTGACGCTGTGATCCGGCTGTGCGGCCAGCAATTGACGCAGCAGGGAGACGGCATCTGGCACATCGTCATTGCTCTGAATGTTGTGCTTGTAGTGAGGTGATTCCGCCAGCTTCAGGTAACGGCTTTCGCGCTTCTGCGCCGTCGCATCCCGCGTTACGCCGATGGGCAGATCCGGCCTGCCGTGAAAGGTGTTCTGCGCATCCACAAACGCCGCCGTCAGCGGGTTCTGCTTGGAGATGGTGACGCCCAGCAGCTCACACGCGCCGCGATCCGCGAGGTTGTGCAGCATCGCCAGGGCCAGCACATCATCCACATCGCCGGTGATGTCGGTGTCGAAGATGATCTTGGGGGGCTCTGCGCGGGCGACGCTGCCGAAGAGAAAGAGGCTGAGAAGGAGGGTGAAGAAAGGTTTCATGATGGGGGTTACTTCCTCCTCCAGGTGTCTGCCAGCACGGCGGCGACAATGACGGCCCCGGTGACCACGCGTTTGACGGGTTCTGAGGCGCCGATCTGCACCAGGCCGGCCTCCAGGGTGGCGATGATAAGGACGCCGAGGAAGCTTTTCACCACGGAGCCACGCCCGCCCATGAGGCTGGTACCGCCCACCACCACGGCGGCGATGGCGGAAAGCTCAAAGCCGACCCCGGCATTTGGATCTGCGGAACCGAGCCGGGAGCAGTTGAAGACGGCAGCGAGTCCTGTTAGCAGGCCTAACAAGGCATGCGCTAAGATGCGTGGGCGGTCCACCGGCACCCCAGAAATCAGCGCTGCCTCCCGGTTAGCTCCAATGGCAATGAGGTGGCGTCCTAACGCCATGTGTGACAACATCACCTGCCCGCAGGCCACGATGACGAGCGCGATCACGAAAGCCGGTGAGATGACCAGGCCACCGATGGGTGCGCCCAGGGACTCCACACTCGCCCCGATGTACTTGGTCTGCGAATCCGTGGTGAGGAAGGCCAGTCCACGCGCGATCTCCAGCATGCCCAGGGTGACGATGAAGGAGGGCAGGCGCAGCTTCACACTCACGAGGCCATTGAGGCCGCCCATCAGCGTGCCCACCACCAGGCTGGCCAACAGCGCGCCCGGCAGGCCCCAGTGCTGGTCCGCCATGAGCACACCCACCACCGCCCCGCAAAAACCGAGGACGGAGCCCACGGAGAGATCAATGCCACCCGTCACCATGACCAGCGTCATGCCCGTGGCCACCAGAGCCAGCGCCGGGATGCGGTTCGCCACTGACCCGAGCGTGGAGACGCTGAAGAAGCTGTCCCGCAACAGGCCAAAGAGCACGATCATGCCCGCCCACACGGCCATGAGCACAAGAAAATCAGTCCAGCGGCGCAGGTTCATGAGGGAAGGCTTGGGGAGATCACTTCGCGATCACATCCACCGCGGTGGTTTGGTCGGCTGGCGACGCGCCACCTTTGAGGACTTTCAGTGCGGCTTCGATGCCGAAGACGGCAAGTTGATCCGCGTGCTGATCCGCCGTGGCGAGGACGCGGCCCTCGGTGAGCAGAGGCTGCAGGGCCGTGATGTTATCAAAGCCGACGATGAGGACCTGCCCGGTTTTGCCAGCGGACTGCACCGCCGCCGCTGCGCCCAGGGCCATGTTGTCATTGGCACAAAGCAGGGCTTTGACATTCGGGTACGCGCTGAGGATGCCAGCCGCCACCGTATTCGCCTTTTCCATTTCCCACTGGCCGCTCTGCACGCTGACGATGGTCATGCCTGCCGCCTTCATGGCATCCTCAAAGCCTGCTCGGCGCTGCTGGCCATTGAAGGCGGTGGTGATGCCTTCGATGATGGCCACTTCATCCCCGGCCTTGAGTTTCTTCGCCAGCACCTCGCCCACACGCTTGGCACCTTCGCGGTTGTCCGGACCGACGAAGGGCACGCTGAGAGCCGCCTGCTTCAGGACTTCGGTGTCCAGTTTGTTGTCAATGTTGATGACCAGCACTCCCGCCTGCTGCGCACGCTTGAGGGAAGGTACCAGGGCTTTGGAATCTGCCGGGGCGATGACGATGGCCTTGGCCCCCTGGGCCACCATTTGTTCCACCAAGTTCACCTGCTCGGTGAGATCGGTTTCATTTTTGATGCCGCTGACCAGCAGTTCATAATCGGCACTGTGAGCGGTCTGATGCTTTTTCGCCCCTTCGGCCATGTTGCTAAAAAATTCGTTGGCCAGCGACTTCATGACCAGCGCCACCTTGGGTTTGCCAGAGTCGGCAGCGGCGGGGCCTGAAGGTTTGCAAGCCGCGAGGCCCAGGGCCAAAGCAGGCAGCAGGAGGTGGGTGGTGAGTTTCATGGCTGGGTATAGCGCAAACGTTTGCGCAAAAGAGTTCTTTCGGTCAATCTTATTCTAACGGGATCGTGTCAATGGGGCCACGGAGCCGCGTGAAATGAGCGTCACGGGCAGTACCAGCTTCGGTTTGGCCGGGGCTGGCTCGGTGGGATGCAGCTGCTGAAACAGCAGATTCATGGCGCGCTCCGCCAGAGCCTCGATGGGTTGGGAAAGTGTGGTCAAGGGAGGATCTATCAGCTCGGCCCAGGGCTGCTCATCAAAGGAGATGAGGGAGACCTGGCGGGGCACCTTCAGCTTGAGCGTGCGCAGGGCCTGGAGTGCGCCGAGGGCGATGAGATTCCCCAGAGCCAGGATGGCGGTGGGACGCGGGCGGGCGCTGCTAAAGAGCTGCTGCACGGCCTCACGCCCGGTCTCGATGGCGTAGTCATGGCCGATGATGAGGGCCTCATCCACGGCGATGCCGGCGGTTTTTAAGGACTGGCGGTAACCGTGAACACGCTCTTGGTTAGCCGAGGAGCCTGGCAGCCCCTGAAGACAGACGATGTGCCGGTGCCCGTGGCTGATGAGGTGGCGCATGGCCAGTCGGGTGCCCTGACGGTTGTCACTGGTGACACAGGGGCCGGTGAAACCCGCAGGCACGCGGTCCATCAGCACCAGCGGCCATTGCTCTGCGCGCAGCGATTGCAAATGCGCGGCCTCCAGGCCCACCGGGGCCACCACCAGACCATCCACCCGGCGGCTGCGCATCAGCCTCACGGCCTCCGCTTCCACCTCCGTGCTTTCTTGCGAGTCGGCCAGCAGCACGGAATATCCGTGGGCCCGCGCCAGGTGCTCCACCTGCCGGGCCAGCGCGGCAAAGAAGGGATTCGACACGTCCGGGATGATGAGGCCAATGGTCTGCGTGGTGCGCAGGCGCAGGCCGCGGGCGATCTCATTCACCACGATGCCCTGTGCTCCGGCAGCCGCGTGCACACGCGCTTGCGTCTCCGCGCTGATGCGGTAGGCGGCGGCCTTCCCACTCAGCACGCGGGAGACGGTGGAGACGGACAGGCCGGTGGTTTCAGCCAGATGTTTCAGGCCCTCTTGCGGAAACGATGCCATGGGTGCTGAGGCGGCTACTTCGTGGCCTGTGCAGGCTTTTTCAGGAAGACTTTGCGGTCCCAGTTTTTGGCCAGGGCCTCCGGCGTGGTGGTGGATGCCAGACCCTGCGAAGGTACGTCCTGCTTGCTGGTCCAAAGGATGGCGTTCAGTAGCAGCTTGCGCTGATTTTCATTCGCCCAATTGGCATGCAGATCGCAGCCGGTGAAACCAAAGCTGCGCCCGCCATTCGGCCTTTCATAAGCCCAGGCCACGGTCTCGGCACGGCCCACGTGAGCTTTGGCATCCTCGCTTTTGCGGCTGCTGTCCGGCATGGGGCAGGCCAGCAGGGGGGTCACGCCTTTTTCGGCAAAGTGCAGGTTATACAGCCAGCCATCTTTCGGCAGAGCAAAGGTGGTTAGGCCTTGATTGATGGGGTGCGTGGGCACGCTGTCAAACTGCACATCCCAGTGGCCCCGGCAGCCGATGTCGCTCTGGAAAACGGCGCCGAACCATTGCTTAAAATCCGCCGCACGGTCTGCCGGGCAATCAATGGCCTGATGCAGGATGACCAGCCCGGTGCCTGCTGCGGCCAGGGCCTGCATGCGGGCCCAGCGATCTGGCGTGAGAAAGGACAGCTTGTCTCCGCCATCCATGTAGATGACCACACAGCGCGCGCCATCCAGCACCGCTTCATTTTTAGGCCAACCTTCGGCCACCATCACCGGGGCTACGCCGGGGGCCTGCTTCAGCCAGTCCATCAGCAGGGCGCAGCCGGCGAAGTACTCGTGCTGGCCGGGTTTGTTACTTGGCGTGCCTGCCAGCAGGACCACCCTGGCCAGGGCGGGATCTGTGGGTAGCGCCTCCAGCGGTACCTGCTGCTGTTCCTGAGTGAACTCAGCCTGCACCGTGGCGGTGAGGAACAAAAGGGGAAGTAAAAGGGAGCGCATGGCGGCAGCGTGAAGAATGCCTCAGCAAGAGGCAAGCATCAAACGCAGCCCAGCCGCGCCCCCTTCCAAACGATCTTTCTTAGCGGCCGGAGAGGCGCTTCCACAGGCTGCGTTTGCTGCCGGATTCCGACTCACCCTGGCTGGAGGCCGGGCCGCTGCTGGACTGAGCACGCGCTGGGCGTGGCTGGCCACCGCCCTGACCGGGGCCTCCGGGGCCACGGGCATCGCGCGCACCACCGCCCTGACCACCGCGAGCAGGCCGCTCACCAGCAGGCCTGCCACCGCCCTCTTGACGTGGCTGGCCACCCTGCCCGCCGCCTTGACCACCCTGGCCCTGCGGACGTCCACCGCCGCCGCCTTGACCACGACCACCCCGGCCCTGGGAGCGGGGATCGCGGAAACGCGGCGGTTCCTCACTGCGTGGAGGGGCGGAGGCGTGGTAGTCAAAACCTTCGGCCTTCTTGCGGATGAGGCCGCGATTGATGAATCTTTCAAGCGCCTTCAGGGAGGACTGATCCTCCGGGCTGATGAAGCTGATGGCGTCGCCGATGGCCTGGGCACGACCGGTGCGGCCGATGCGGTGGACGTAATCCTCCGCATGCATGGGGAAGTCAAAATTCACCACATGGGAGATGCCATCCACATCAATGCCGCGCGCAGCGATGTCTGTGGCCACGAGCACACGCACCTCGCCTGATTTGAAGTCGGCCAGGGCCTTGAGGCGCTGGTTTTGCGAGCGGTTGGCGTGCAGCGTGGCACAGCGCACACCGGTCTGTTCCAGTTTGCGCGCCACGCGATCGGCACCGTGTTTGGTACGGGTAAAGACCAGCACCATGTTCATCTGGTCGTCCTTCAGCAGGTGGCTGAGGAGGGAGGGTTTCAGATGCACGGGCACTTCATAGACGAGCTGCGTCACCGTTTCGGCTGGATTTGAGCGGCGACCGATTTGAACAATCTTTGGGTGGCTCTGGAACTCGTGCGTCAGGGCCTCGATCTCCTTGGAAAGCGTGGCGGAAAACATCAGCGTCTGGCGCTTGCGAGGCATCTTTTGGACGATGCGCTTGATGCTGGGCAGAAAGCCCATGTCCAGCATGCGGTCCGCCTCATCCAGCACCAGGTGCTTCAGGCCGCTGAAGTCACCGTGGCCCTGACCCATGAGGTCAATGAGGCGTCCAGGCGTGGCGATGACGATGTCACATCCATTGCGGAGGGAATTGATCTGTGGGCGCTCGCCCACTCCGCCGAAGACTTTCGCGATGGAGAGCGGCAGGTGCTTGGCATAAGCCAGGACGTTTTCTTCGATCTGCACCACCAGCTCACGGGTGGGCGCCAGGATCAGTACTTTCGTGCCGCGCTTGCTCTGGCCTTCGCCCTGGGCGTTTGCCAGGCATGTCAGCACTGGCAGCGTGAAGGCGGCGGTTTTGCCCGTGCCTGTCTGGGCGATGCCGATGAGGTCATTCCCCGCGATGATGGGCGGGATGGCAGCGGCCTGGATGGGCGTAGGTTCGGTATAACCGGCTTCAGCGATGGCTTGGAGAATTTTGGCGTCGAGGCCAAGAGCTTTAAAAGGCATCGGTGAGTATGCACGGGATAGGGCGAAGTGCGAGCACCGTTTTGAAGGCGGGTAGGAGATGCGCTGAAAATTGTAACTGGCAAAAGCCCGACTTCAGGCATCCTGTGTGCCGTCTGTGCAGTCCACCCACCCATGATGCCACCGCCATGAATGCACTCTTTTTAAAATCGGCCTGCCTCACTTTCGCCCTGTGTCTTCTCAGCCTTTCCGCTGCTGGGGCGCAGGAAACCGCGCCTTCGCCCGCGAAGGAGGCCTTGGCGAAAAAACTGCAGGCAGACATGATCGTGCCCGGTGTGGCCCTGGCAGAAGGAGTGTCTGAAATCACCGGCGTGGCCATCAGTCCCCTGTTAGGCATGAGCGCCATCGGCGCCTGGAAATATTACGATACCCAGCCTGAGCTCCGCCACCGCCTGCCCTGGTACTGCCATCCTTATGCCTGGGGGACGGGCCT
This sequence comes from Verrucomicrobiota bacterium, assembly GCA_040386955.1. Classification (GTDB taxonomy): domain Bacteria; phylum Verrucomicrobiota; class Verrucomicrobiia; order Verrucomicrobiales; family Verrucomicrobiaceae; genus Prosthecobacter. Next base: position 77,855 of record JAZKER010000005.1, on the reverse strand, counting down.
GGCGCTCATTGGCCTGTGCTTCCTGAAGGACTTCCTGGGCGCTGCCGCCCCAGCCCTGGTGAAAAAGCCCCTGGACTTTGCCGAGCTGTTTGAGGACAAAGCCAGCGCCCTGGTGGCCAGCACCGCTTTTGTGCCCCTGGTCGCCCTGGGCATGGCGCAGGTGGAGCGCATTCCCACCCAGGCGCTGGAGGGGCTGCCCGCCTCTGGCCTGGCCATGCTGCCCATGACGGCGGGGCTGGAGGCCGTGCTGCACACCCCGTGGCTCACCGTGCCGCTTTCCATCTTCGCTTTTGTCGCCGTGTGGCTCAGCTCCCACGCGCTGAATGTGCTCATCGCGCTTTCGCCCTTCGGCATTGTGGATGCCGGGCTGAAGCTGACGAAGCTGGGCCTGCTCACGCTCGTCACCGGCAGCGCCGCGCTCATCCCCGTCACCCCCATCCCGGCCTTGCTCGTCTGTTTCACCCTCATCCTCATCGGCCTGCTGCTGGCAGGCTGGTCCTTCCGCCTCACCCTGTTTGGCACGCTGATGGGCCGTGATTTCCTGCTGAACAAACGAGCCCAAAAGGAGGATCTGGATCGTGGGGTAAAAGGCTTTCTGGCACGCCGCACGGAAGGGGTGCCCGTGCGTACCCTGGGCTGGCTCAAGCTGGAGGAAGGCCACCCAACAGCCCACTTCGTCTATCGCCCGTGGTTGCTCCTGCCGGAGAAAAAAGTGCCCGTCAGCAGTCAGGAGATGGTGCTCTGCCGGGGCCTGCTGCACCCCACCGTGGCCCAGCGTGGCGATGCCACCACCCGCCCGCGAAATGCCCTCATCCTGCTGCCCCGCTACCGCCGTCTGGAGGAGTCTATCGCCCAGCGCTTCGGCTGCCAGGAGGTGATGGACAGCACCCTCATGCGCGGCTTCAAAGCCATGCGCCACTGGCTCACCACCATGCTCTCCCCCAGCACCTGGGGCAAGACTGAGCCCGCCCACCTGCCGGGGTGAGGGCGAACGGGTCTGTGTCTTGTCGTCCCGGCTTCAGCCGGTCTGGGAGGTGAACAACCACGGAAGAGACGGAAAACACGGAAGGGTGAGTTGAAATCATGATTGGTTAGGCTGGCGCGAACGAAGTGTGCTTTGTCTTCAGCAAACGGAGTCCAAAAGACATCCCCCTCGCCGGGGGGGCGAAAGTCTTTTAGCCGGGGGTGAAGCGAGGATTGGCGAGCGGGAACCCCCGGTCGCCTAACCAACGACGCGTTTGGCTAGGGTGTGGGGACGCCCTTCATGCCCCCGTCCGCCCCAGATCGGCTGAAGCCGGGACGAGAGTGCACGGATACCTCGCGGCCATCTCCAAACCTCTCCTTGGGATCCGGGCAAGGCCTGTCAGAATGGCGCGAAAAGGGTTCCTCAAGCACTTTGCAATGTGGGTTGTTTTTTGGACATGAACCTTGATAAAACGGGTAAGATGAACTAGGGGAAACGGATCGTTTCATGAGATTTTCACCCAACTGCCTGCACGTACTCCTTTTGGCAGTCACCTTGGTCACGGGAAAGTTGGCTGCGCAGACGGTGGCAGGCACGCTAGATACCACGTATGGTTACCAGGGCATCGGGGCATTGCCTTTGTATGGCCATAGTTTGCTGGCGACGACGATGGAGCTCCAGCCCGATGGCGGGGCCGTGCTGGCGGGCAAAAGCTGGGACAGCAGTGGCCGCCAGTGCATGGCCGTGTCTCGTTTGTTGCCCAATGGTCAGACCGATCACGCCTTTAACGGAGGCAACACCTTCACTTTCACGGAAAGCGCAGAAAACTTCACTGCGCGCGCCGTGGCAGTGCAGCCCGATGGCAAAATCATCGTCGCGGGCGATTCGAGGACGACTTTTTACGTCCTGCGTCTGACGGCCCAGGGCGCGCGGGATACCAGCTTCTCACTGGTCCGCATCAGCCATACCGCCGCCTCACAGGTCACGGATGTGGTGCTGCAGGCGGATGGCACCATCATGCTCTCAGGGAACACGGTGCGCAAAAACTTTACCGACCTGGATGCGGAGATCTTTAGCATCACCCGCTGGGGAGGCACCAATTCAGCCTTTGGCAGCTCGGGCAAGTTTCTCTACGGCGGCGTGGGCGAGCAGAGGGTGACAGCCCTGCGCGTGCAGGAAGATGGCAAGCTGCTGTACGCAGGCGATTTAGGCACTTCCTCCGCTTACATCGGTCGGCTCACGGCGGCAGGCGTGGCAGACAGCACCTTTGGCAGCACGGGTGGGCGCAGCTTTTTGCAGGTCAGCACCACCACCACCCACCCAGGCGTGCGGGCGATGGCGGTGGAGCCCGATGGCAACATCCTCGTGGCCGTCACCCGTGCCCTCGAGGAGGCTGAGATGGCCCTCATGCGAGTCAACTCTACAGGCGTCTTGGACCCGTATTTTTCCGGGGATGGTCTCCTGCCCCTCACCTTTGGCGGCCCCACGTGGGTGCCGACGGATGTTTTATTGCAGGGTGATGGCCGCATCGTTTTAGCCGCCCACCAGCCCGAGGACCTGGGCACCCCTAGCCTACGCCTACGGCGGTATGAGTGGAATGGGGACGTGGATGCCAGCTTCGGCACGGCAGGTCTGGCCACCTTTTCCTCCAGCAGCCTGGGAAATTTAGCCACGGGCCTGCGCGAGCTCTCGAATGGGGATTTCCTCTTCGGTTCCGCCACCGCAGCGGGCATAAGCCCCCGCCGAAATGCGGCCATGCGCGTGCTGCGCGGACCGGCGAGTCCCCCCGCCCAATTCAGCATCGTGGCAGGTCCTCAGGCCCAAACCGCCGCCCTAGGGGCCGAGGTGACCCTCACCGCGGAGGTCGCTCATCCCCCCGACCAGCCCCTGGCGTGCGCTTGGTTTCATAACAACACACTCATCGCCCACACCGCGCAGCCCAGCCTCACCCTCCCGCAGGTGCAGGCCAGTCAGGAGGGCAGCTACCACGTCGAAATTTCAGCCTTGGGCATCCGCCTGCGCAGCCCGCCCGCCCAGCTCTACATCCAGCAGCCCCCGGTCATCACCCATGCCCCCACCGCAGACACCGTCGTCCATTTCTATAAAATGGGCTACATCGACGTCCGCATGCAGGGGCGGCTACCTGCCACCTACCAGCTTTTCCGGGATGAAGTGGCCCAGTCCGTGAACTACGTGAACAGTCAGCGCACGGCCGCGCTTTCCTTCTACGGAGGCGACAGCCCGGAGACCCACACCTACCGCATCCGCATCACCAATGCCGATGGCGTCGCCACCAGTGAAACGTTCCGTGTCATTAAGGTGGCCGATCCCTACATCGCCCCGGGTGACGATGTGCTGCTGGTGGCCGGGCAACCCCTGAATCTACAGCCCCTCATCTACACCCTCTACGACTACGCCAGCAACGAAGCCCGCATCACCTGGAAGATGAATGGGAAGACCCTGCCCGTGCCCGCCACCCAGGCCACCTACGTTAGAAACCCCAGCCGCCTAGCCGATGCGGGCACCTACCAGGTAGGCCTCAAACATGCCCAGGGCAGCACCCAGCAGGATTTCCGCATCAGCATCGTGGACATCCGGCCCCGCAGCCACATCGCCGCCGCTGGTCGTAAATTTGAGCTCCCCATACCCACAGCCGGACCGGGCCTCACCTATAGCTGGACTCACCAGGGCCAGCCGCTCCAGGCACGTGCCGGTTTGACGGGCGTGGACGGGCCCACGCTCACCTTCCTCAGCCCCGCACCCGAGGATGCAGGGGCCTATGTCTGCACCGTGAAAATGGGCACGCTGGAGCAGGGGGTGGGGGAGCAAACCTTGGTCCTCGCCACTCACGTCCCCACCCTGGCCGCCTTCACCCTGCCCGTGGGCCAGATCGGCGTGCCCTACACTGCCCCGCTGCCCCTGCCCGCCATGGCAGATCATTTTGTCATCAAAGGCCTACCCGCAGGCTTCACCTACGATGCCATCGGCCACACCCTCACCGGCACCCCGGCCAAGTCCGGCCGCCACACTCTCACCCTCACCGCCATCAATCCCCTGGGCAGCTCAGCCCCGGTCAAAGTCCTGCTGGAAATCGCCCCGCTGGCACCCGGTCTCAGTGGGCGCTTTTTCGGCGTACTCCAGGGTTCCTTTCCCACGCAGATGGACGTCACTATCACCCCAGATGGCGTCTTCAGTGGCAAGCTCACCCTCTGTCCCTACAATGGCCGTGCCTCCCGTGGCACCTTCACCGGCCGTCTCGAAAACGGCCTCACCGTCGGAGCCAGCAGCGCTGAATACCACACCACCGTTCCCCTCAAGATCAGCGGCCTCTACCACAGCATCGGCCTCAGTGAGCTGAAATTCATCGTGAAACCCGGCCACCTCGAAGCCACGCTGAAGATCCCCTACGAGACCGAAGAGACAGAAGGCAGCTACCGACTGGAAGGCGAGCCCACCCACTGCCCCTACACCGCCAAAGCCCCCCTCAGTCCCGCCTACACCGGCGTCTTTAACCTCGGCTTCCATGAAGGCGACAGCCCCGGCGGCAGCAGCTACGCCCGCGCCACCGTCACCCCCGCAGGCCTCGTCCATCAAGTGGGCAAATTGGCCGATGGCACCGCCCTCACCACCTCCACCCCGGTGAATGCGAACCACGCCTTCACGGGTCTGCTCCCACTCTACAGCCACCGCGGCTACCTCAAGTATGAATACACCCTGCAACCCGGCAGCCAGGGCCCTGACTACCTGAATGCAGGCATCAGCGGCAGCTACGATTGGTTCAAATTTGCCCTCAGTTACACCGGCCAGACGCATTACCCCACCTACTTCTTTACCACCTCGTCCACCCTCGATGTGTGCGGCAAATACCTGGCCCCCAAGCACATAAGCGGCCTCACCGGTCCCCTCATGATGAATGCCAATCCCGAAAGCCCCTACCTGGAAGTCAGGATTCACGGCAGCCGCACCTCCGCCACGCTCCGCAGCAACCACAGCGTCACCTTTGACCCCAGCATCAACGAAAACCCCCTGGGCGTCAAAAGCCTGAAGTTCAGCCCCGCCACCGGCCTCTTTACCGGCAGTGGTGTCACCCGCGTCGAAGAAGAATTCTACAATCCCAGGACGGAATACTTCGAAACCCGCGTGATCCAGCGCTCCTTCACCTACCAAGGCCTCGTCACTCGCCCCCCCAATGACCTCACCAGCCGCGGCGTCGGCTTCGCCCTCTGGCCCGTGTCCTACATCCGCGACGACAGCGAAAAACTCATCCTTCTCAAAACCAGCTATCCCGTCAACCTCGCCGCATACTGATCTGGAAAGGCCACCGTCCGCCGCCACCTTCCCAGAAGGATGCACTGCCAGGGGGGATTGTCAGAAAGGTTTCCTCGGCCATGTCAATGTCTGGGCGTTTCGCTCCGTGCAGGTTAACGCCATTCTCAAAGCCTTCTACCAATGCATACTCAGCCGCGGCAAACCTTTCAAAGGTCGCCATCACTGCCGTCATGCGAAAGCTTCTCTGCGGTGTGTCCTTCTTCGAAGGTGAGGGCGGACTTGGGTCTAATCATATATATAAATAAACGCTGCCCCGGAAAACATCCGGGGCAGCGAAGGGGCGGCTTTGAAAGGTAAGCGGCGAAATTAGTACACGCGCTCCGTGGTGGTCTGCGTCTGGATCACCCCTGGATAAGGAGTGGAGCGGACGACTTCCTCCGTGACGGTGGTCTGGGTCTGGACCTGACGATCTTCATCATCATCGTAGTCGGTGGATTCACAGGACGCCAGGGCCAGGAGGCAAACGCTGCCGATGCAGGAGTAAACGAGTTTTTTCATGAGGTAAGTAGGTGTGAGGGTTTGGTTTTGGCAAAGAAGGTTAGGTGGTTCAGTCGTCTCCTTTGATGATGGTGCTGCGAGTGGTCGTGGTTGTTTTTTTCTCCACAGCTGGAGCAGGCACGGGTACGGCCACAGCTCGGCGCACGATGACCTTGTTAGCCACCAGGCTGTCACCGCTGCGGGTGTAGTAGACCGTCACAGGCAGGCCCGATTTCACTGTCTCGATGGAGACAGGCTGGCCATTTTCATCCACATAGGTGGTGGTCTTGGTAAAGGTGTAGCGGAGGGGATCTGCAGAGGTTTCCGTGCGAACCACCAGGCCTTCGGGGCCGTAAGTGTTGATCACCCCACTCGTGGTGGTCTGGCTCGTCTCCACCACAGGGCTGGCGGCGGTCCGCACCACCACTTTGGAGGCGATCAGGGCATCGCCATCCCGGATGTAGTGAACAGTCACGGGCAGGCCGGACTTGACCACGGTGGCCGAGACAGGATTGCCGTATTGGTCCACGTAAGTGGTCGTATCCCGGAAGGTGTAGCGGGCTGGTTCAGCATTGGTGCTGGTGCGAATGACGATGGATTGGGGGCCGAATTCATTGATGATGCCTTCGGAAGTCGTTGTGGTGACCGTTTCGACTTGCTGGGCCTGAGTAAGGGCAGCACCAGAAACCAGGAGTGTCGTGGCAAAGACGACAGATTTAAGAGGATGGTTGAAAAGAACTTTCATGGAATGGGGAAGTGGAGGGTTAGTGTTTGCGCCTGTAAAGGCCGCACCACCTATTCGCGGACAGGGCAAATCTTGTGCGTAACAAAATTTGCAATCGTCTTAAATGAGGCGTCGCCCATCCGCTTTGGGCACCGTATTCGAATAGCAGATCCTCCGCTTCGTGAGCCCGCTCAGAAAGCTGCTCAGTGCTCTTGGCAGACGATGTTTTGCGGCAAACGCACCCCGCTGAATTTCGCTGGTCAATGTCGGCTTTAAATGTTTGTTCCATTCTATGCACCCCTCCTGTCGCCGTTTGCTTTCCACCTCACTCACGGTTGCCTTCGTGTTACAGGCCCTGCCTTCATGCACCCTTGTGGCAACAAAGCCTGCGGTTAAGCCGACGGACCATGTCTTTGTCCGGTACTGGCCCGCCCCAGAAGGCAGCCTGAAACTGGCGGTGAAAGACTTCATCGACATCAAGGGGGAGGTCACCTCTGCCGGCTCTGCCTACCTGGCCAAAAACAATCCCCCTGCCACCCAGGATGCCGCCTGCCTACGGCTGGCCCGTACACGGGGCGTTCACATCGTGGGTAAGACCAATGCCAGTGAGTTTGGTGTCACCTCCTCCGGGGTAAACCCTCATTTTGGCACGCCGCGCAGTCCGCTGACAGATCGTAAACACCGTGTCATCTCCGGGGGCTCTTCCAGTGGCTCCGCCGTCTCCGTCGCTACGGGGATGGCAGACGTCGCCTTTGGCACCGATACTGGCGGCTCTGTGCGCATTCCTGCCGCCTGCTGCGGAGTGTATGGGCTGAAGACCACCTACGGCCTCGTCTCGCTGAAAGGCGTGTTTCCCATGTCGCCAAAGAACCTGGATACCGTGGGTCCTCTGGCCAAAACAATCCCCAAGCTAGCCACAGGTATGAGCTTGCTGAAGCCCGGCTTTGAAGAAGAATATGCCGAAGCCCGGGCGGAGCATCCCGGCGGCCGCAGCCTCCGTGTAGGGCGCCTCTATGTGGATGGCACTGATCCGGAAATTGACCGCGCCATTGATGCGGCCCTGAAGAAATCGGGCTTTCGCATTGTGAAGCTGGACAAGGCTTTCAAGGATGCCTGGGACCAGGCCCAAAAGGACGGCCTCACCATCGCCGTGGGGGATGCCTGGACGAGTGATGACAAATATCGCAACAAACGCGGCGTGTCTGGCGTCACCAAAGCAACTATTTTGTTAGGCCGTGTGGAGCACCTCACGGGTGGTTACGACAGCGCCCTGAAACGCAAAGCCGCCTGGCAGCGCACGCTGCGTCGTACTTTTGGGCGTGTGGACATGATTGCTCTGCCTACTCTGAAGCAGTTGCCGCCACGCATCCCGCGTTTTGGCGGATCGGCCCTCTTTGAAGCGCTGACTTTTGGGATGCAAAACACGGTGAGCTTTAATTTTTCAGGCAACCCGGCAATAGCCATTCCGGTGCCTGTACAGGGCAAGGAAGTGCCATTGACCAGCCTGCAACTTGTCGGCCCGCGCCTGAGTGAGGCTGAACTTTTGAACGCGGGGCGCATTGTGAGTTCAAAGCGGTTATGAAAATTTGGTTATCCTTTTGGTTCGGCATTCGTGCACTTTGCGCATCGGGCATTTTGCTTGCGGGAACAACGGCGCACGCGCAGTCCGCCAGCGACCTTGTGAAACAGGGGGAGGTATACGATTTGAAGTTGGATGCTACCCAGGCCCTTGCTTATTACCTGCAGGCGGAAAAACTGGAGCCTAACAATGCAGACGTTCTGGTGCGCATTGCCCGTCAGTATCGCCATCTCATGGCCGATGCTTCCTCAAAGGATGAAAAGCTGAAGCTTGGGCGCATCGCCCTTGGGTATGGCCAGCGTGCTGCAGCCATGGCCCCGCAAAACTCAGATGCGCAACTTTCCAGCGCCATCAGTTATGGAAAAATGCTGCCGCTTCAGGATTCGGGAGAACAGGTGCGTTGCTCAAAGCTCATCAAACAGGGGGCGGAAAAAGCCATCAAACTGAACCCCCGCAATGACCTTGCCTGGCACATCATCGGGCGCTGGCACCGGAATGTGGCGGACATCAGCGGGCTGAAGCGCACGCTTGCCGCATTGGTTTATGAGAAGCTGCCGGAAGCCAGCACCTCGGAGGCTGTGACCTGCCTGGAAAAAGCCATCGCCATCAATCCGAAACGTCTCATCCATTACATCGAGCTCGGTCGAACCCATGCCCAAATGGGTAATAAGGGCGAAGCCCGCAAATATCTCGCCAAAGGTCTCAAGATGCCGAGTGTGGAGAAAGATGATGAAGAGGCCAAGTCGGTTGGCAGGTCTTTGCTGGCGAGCCTTTGATAACCCTGCCCAAAGCGGTGGCGAATCGCAAACCCACGCCACCGCTGTCCTTCACAGGCGTGAAAGCAGTGCGATGGCGAGACATGGTACTGCAGGAACCTGCTCCTCGCGAGAGCACTTTGACGTCGGTGGCTTGGTTTATGGGATGGTAACCAGGGGACCTGTGCGGGCTTGGGAAGGCAGATCACAGAGGCTGCCGTCGATGTACTGGTGATGCCAGAGTTGGGTGGCAACGACGGCGGCGAGGCCCATCTCGATGGAGAGTCGGGGCAGGGAGGTTGCGCGCAGGGTGCTGTAGGTCTTGCGCCAGTGCTGGACGGTGGCAGCATCAAAGTAGCCGGTGCGTTTCAGTGAATCCTCGCTGAGGAGCTGCCGGATGTAAGGAGGCTCAGGCTCGAGATGAAAGCTGTCCAGCGGAGCGCGGAAGATGACCTTGCCACGCTTGTAGATAGAAGGCGGCAGCCAGCGTTCCGCCAGGAGACGGAGGAGGTGCTTGTCGCGAAAGCCACGCAGCTTCCAGTCGGGATGCAGCTTGGCACAGAAGTCAAAGACGGCCTCATCCAGGAAGGGGTAGCGTACTTCCACCGAGGAGTGCATGGCCACGCGGTCGCCTTTGGCCTGGAGAAGATGCCCAGCCAGGGTGACGCGGCCGGCAACCCAGATGCCACGGTTCAGCGGGTGCCACTTCTTGGCACGGTCCAGGTTCATGCCCAGGGTGGACCAGGGATCGGTGGATTCCCGCACAGTGTGCATGGAGTCCGAGTAAAAGCGCAGCTTTGCCAAACCTAGCAGGCCGTAGCTATCAATCCAGGCATTCGGCCCGCCGACGTTGGCCTCCGTGCGGGCACGGAAGCTGGCAGGGTACTGCGGTACGTCGCTGAATCTCAGGAAGGCACGGCGGGCTTTGTCGCTGATGCGGAGACCGGGGATGGCATCAAGAAAGCCGATGATCTTTGCGGCTTTGTACCAGGGGTAACCGACGAGCCATTCGTCTGCACCTTCACCCGTGAGCACCACTTTTTGGCCGCACTCATGCACTTTTTGGGCCAGTTGCAGAAGGGAGGCGCAGGAGGTGTCAATGACGGGGGCCTCTGCAGCGGCGATGAGTTTCGGATACGTGGAAATGGCATCTTCATGGCTAAACTCCTGCACCACGGGGGGCGGAGCGCCGATGAACTTCGCCACCATGCTGGCGGCATCCAGTTCATCCAGCTTCGGGTCATTCACCCGTACGGTGTAGGTGGAGATGGACTTGCCCCGCAGGTGACAGGCCAGGGCCAGGATCATGCTGGAGTCCACACCGCCGGAAAGGTAAGAGCCCACAGGCACGTCGGCACGCAAGCGTTTGCCCACGGCATCCAGCATGACCTGCTCAAACTCATCCACGAGCGTTTTCGGGTTGGTCTCTGGGTTTTCCTGGCCCGCATCGGGAAAGTCCATGTCCCAGTAGCGCCGTTCGCGGATGCTGTGGCTGCCGTGGCTGCCGTGGCTGTGGCCGGGCAGCACCTCCAGAAAATGCGCCGGGGGCAGCATCTGGATGCCCTCAAAGCAGGTGATGGGACCGGGCAGGGCGGAAAAAGTGAAAACATGGTCAATGCCACGCCGATCTGGGATGGCGGGGACCATGCCGGAGGCCAGCAGGCTTTTAATTTCGGAGGCAAAAAGCAGCCAGTCACCCTGGCGGGTCCAGTAGAGGGGGCTGATGCCGAAACGATCTCGCCCGAGGGTGAGTTTTTGCTGCCGTTCATCCCACAGGGCGATGGCAAATTGGCCCCGCAGGCGCTCGAACATGCCCTCCGCACTCTCTTCCCACATGTGGGGAATGATTTCCGTATCGCAGTGAGTGACCAGGGTGTGGCCCCGGGCGGCCAGTTCCACGCGCTTTTCCACGTGGTCAAAAAGCTCGCCGTTAAAAACGACGGAAATGTTCCCATCCTCATTGTGCATGGGCTGCTGGCCATCGGCCAGACCGACGATGCTGAGGCGCCGCGAGGCCATGGCCAGACCAGGGCGAACAAAGAAGCCCTCTTCATCAGGCCCCCGATGGTAGAGGGCCTGGGACATCCTCTGAATGATTTCGTCCGGCACCGAGCGCCGTCCCACCAGATCCATCACGCCTGCAATGCCACACATGTTGCTGAGTTAGTCCTCGAGTTAAATTTTTTGTTCACAGAACTATCGTAGTCTGGAGGTTTTATGCGTTTCTTATGGCCAAAATTGGGCAATAGTCTTTAAATTAGCGGTGAGTGCCCTTGTTGGGCCACTGCAAAAAAATCTGTTTTGCCCAAATGACGCCCGGTGAACTGCTGTTTTCAAAGCTCCCTGAAAATTCAGGGACGCAAAGCAGGCACTTCGCACGATACGATTCACGGGCGTCGTACACATTTTGCAAAAGAACTCGTCTCCCAAACTCCCCCTACGCTTGAACTGCATGCACAAAGAAGGAATCGCCATCATTGGTATCGGCTGCCGGTTTCCCGGTGGCATTAACGACGTCGAAGCATTTTGGAAACTTCTGGCGGAGGGGCGTGATGCGGTTTGCGAGGTGCCGCCTGATCGCTGGAACATCGAGCGCTTTTACGACGCTGAGCCAGGCCTTGCCGGGAAGTCCATCGCCAAACGCGGCGGCTTTTTGGATTCCATCGATCAGTACGATCCGCAGTTCTTTGGAATCTCCCCTCGTGAGGCCCCGTATGTGGACCCGCAGCAGCGTCTCGTTTTGGAGACCGCCTGGGAAGCGATTGAAGATGCTGGCATCGTGCTGGATCTGGAAAAAGGCACGGACATTGGCGTGTATGTGGGTGTTTCCCACACAGACTATCAGGTCATCCAGGGCACCCCGTTCGATTCAGCCGGCATCGGCGCACACTCCTCCACGGGCAGCGCACACTCCATTGCGGCGAACCGCATCTCCTACTCGCTGAATCTCACCGGCCCCAGCGTGGCCATGGATACGGCCTGCTCCTCGGCCCTCACGGCGGTGCATGCAGCCTGCGAATACATCTGGACTGGGCGCGGCCACACGGCGCTGGCTGGCGGCGTGACGGTGATGATCACCCCCGGTGGATTCATCGGTTTCTCCCAGGCCTCCATGCTGTCTCCGGATGGCATGTGCAAAGCCTTCGATGCGGATGCCAATGGCTTCGTGCGCGCAGAAGGCGCAGGCATGGTGATGCTGAAAAAACTCTCTCAGGCCATTGCCGATGGCGACCCCATCCAGGGCGTGATCCTGGGCACGTCCACCAACCAGGACGGCCACACAAACGGCATCTCCCTGCCTAGCCCCGAGGCTCAGGCCCGGCTGGTGAAGGATGCGTGCAAAGACGCGGGCATCAGCCCGAGCGAGATCGGCTACATCGAGGCCCACGGCACAGGCACGGCGGTGGGAGATCCCATCGAAGCGACCGCCCTTTCTGACGCGCTGTGTGAAGACCGTGCGGAAAATGCTCCTCTGGCCATGGGTTCCGTCAAAACGAACCTGGGGCACATGGAAACGGCCGCTGGCGTGGCCGGTCTGGTGAAGGCGCTGCTGGTGCTGAAGCACGGCAAGATTCCGCCGAGCCTGCACTTCAAAACCCCGAATCCGCACATTGATTTCAAGGCGCTGAAACTGCGCATCCCGGTGGAGATGGAAGACTTCCCGGAAAGCTACGAAGTGCGCATGGCCGGGGTGAATTCCTTCGGCTTTGGCGGGGCAAACTCCCACGTCATTCTGGCGGAAGCGCCTGCCAAACCGCATGTCAAACTCCCTGCCTCGGCCTTTGACCGCCCTTGGCCCCTGGTGCTCTCCGCCCGCTCTGAAGAGGCGCTGAAAGCCACAGCCTATCGCCTTTCCACCTGGCTGGAGGATCATGAAAAATCCAATGGCACCTCCCCGGTGCTGCCGGACCTGTGCTACACGCTGGGTGCGCGGCGCAACCATCACCAGCATCGCCTGACGATGGTGGCGAAGACGGCGCATGAGGCTATCGCCACCCTGAATGCTTTCGGCGTGGGCTCGGAAGTGCCGAATGTCCGCAATGGCTTTTCCCCACGTCGCGAAACCGCCGCTCGGGTGGGTTTTGTGATGAGTGGCCAGGGTCCCCAGTGGTGGGGCATGGGCCGGGAACTCATGAAAAATGAGCCTGTCTTCCGCAAGTCCATGGAGGCCTGCGCCGCTGCGCTGAAGCCATGGGCGAATTTCTCCCTGCTTGAGGAGCTGGGTCGTGATGAAAAGGACTCGAAGATGAGCATGACGGAGATCGCCCAGCCGGCCATCTTTGCCATGCAGGTCTCCCTTTCGGAGCTGTGGAAATCCTGGGGTGTGCAGCCTGCGGCGATTGTCGGCCACAGTGTCGGTGAAATCGCCGCTGCCTGTGTGGCGGGTGTGCTGAGCCTGGAGGAAGGCGCCAAGGTCATTGCCCTGCGTGCCCGCTTCATGAATGGGTGCGCCCGGGGTGCGGGCACCATGCTGGCCGTGGGCCTGGATGAAGAATCCGCACTGGCCGTCATCGCGCGGCATGATCGTGTGGTCAGCATCGCCGCTTTCAATGGCCCGCGTTCTTTGACCCTGTCGGGGCCGAAGGAGTCGCTGGAAAAGATTCGTGTGGAGCTGGATGCGGACAGTGTGTTTGCCCGTTTTGTGCGGGTGGATCACCCCTTCCACCATGCTTACATGCAGCCGGCGGCGGATGAACTCGTCGCGGCATTGGCCGAGCTGGAACCCCGTGAAGAAACGGTGCCGTTCTTCAGCACCGTCACCGGTGACCGCATCAGCGGCAAGGACTGCGATGCAGGCCACTGGGGCCGTGGCATCCGGCAGGCGGTGATGTTCGCCCCTGCGGTCAATGCGCTGGCAGATTTCGGTGTGGATGTGTGGCTGGAAATCACCGCTCATCCGGCCCTGTCGCTGTCCATCCAGGAGTGCCTGGGCGCACGCAACCAGAAGGCCCCGGTGGTGGCCTCCGCGCGCCGGGATCGTGAGCATGAATCCATGCTGGAAGCAGCGCTGGAACTGCATCGCGCCTGTGTGGATCTGGACTTCAAAGGCATGACGCCTTCCCGTCACCAACTGGCCCTGCCGACCTATGCGTGGGACAAGGCCCGCTGGTGGAATGAATCGCCGGATTGGCGTGAAGGCCGCCTCGGAGCTGGGGGCAAAGGCCTGCTGGACATCCGCCTGCCGCGCGCTACGCCGACGTGGATCGCGCGTCTGGACAACCGCCACATGGCCTTCCTGAAAGATCACAAGGTGGAAAGCCACGTCATCTTCCCCGGCGCTGGTTTTGTGGAACTCATCCTGGAAGCAGGGGCGCAGTACTTTGAAGGTCGCCCCTTCGCCGTGGAAGACTTTGAAATCCGCAAGCCGCTGATCCTCACGGAAAACCCTTCCGGGGTGGTGCTGGAGGTGACCTACGAGCCGAACGAGCGCACCTTCACCATCCAGAGTAAATTTGACACCGGCGCTGCCTGGTCTGTGCACGTGGTCGGCTCCATGCGCGGTGAGCGTACGGAATCTCTGTTCAATGCCACGACCTGGGAAGGAGCCACCGAGGGCCTGACCTCCCTGGACGTGACGGATTTCTACCAGCACATGAGTGACCTGGGCCTGCGCTATGGCGACGAATTCCGCGCCGTGCGTGAGCTGTGGGCTGCCGGTGGCAAGGCCGCAGGCCGGGTGGCGCTGTCTGAAAACATCGCCCATCGTGCGGGTGAATATTGCCTGCACCCCGTCCTTCTGGATGGCGCGCTGCATACCTTCTCGGCCGGGTCCAAAACGGTGGAAGATCGCAAGGCGAAGATGAAGCTGCCCGTGCGCTTTGGCCGCATCCTGTATCTGCGCTCCCCTGGCGCGGTGACGCGGGTGCAGGCGAAGGTGGTGCAGTTCAATGACGAATTCATTGAGGGCAACATCGGCCTCTACGATGAATCCGGCGCGCCTTGCGTGTTGGTGGATGGTTTCCGCGCCGTCAGCATGGCCGCCGCCCGCCGGGCAGGCACCAGTGGCACGCGCGATCTGCTGTATCATGTGGACTGGGAACGTACCGCCTCTGCGGGCACCCCGGCCCCTCTGGCACCCGTGCCTCTGGCCGACCTGAAAGAGGCCGCTCAGAAGACGCTGGAAGAAGTCCTCGCGGTGCGTGGCAAGGCCAACCTGGAGGCCACCATGGCCGCTGAGGATGACCTGGCCGCTGCCCAGATCGCCCGGGGTCTGCGCCAGATGGCGGCAGGCCTGAATGCCGATGCGGTGTGGACCGTGGACAGCCTGAAAGTGGCCGCGCCCATGCAGCGCGTGTATCACCACCTGGTGAATGACCTGACCAAGCGCGGCCTGCTGGCTGTGAAGGGCACAGGCCATGTGCCGACGGCGACCTTCGATGCCGCTGCGGACAACGCCACGGAAGTGCTGAAAACCTTCCTGGATCAAAATCCGGGTCACCTGCCGGAAGGCATGCTGGTGAACATCACCTGTGCAGATTTGGGCCCCATTTTGCGCGGTGAGAAAGATGCCGTGCAGGTGCTCTTCGGCGGTTCGAACAGCGATCTGCTGGATCAATTCTATGGCGACGGTTTGCTCTCCAGCCACTGGATGGCGGCCATCACCAGCGCGGTGAATGAGGCGGCGAAAAACCTGCCCGAGGGGCGCGGTCTGCGCATCTTGGAAGTGGGTGCCGGTACCGGTGGCCTCAGTGCCTACTTGCTGCCGCTGCTGCCACGCGGCCTGCATTCCTACACCTTTACGGATGTGTCCGCCGGGTTCTTCTCTGTCGCGGGACAGAAGCTGGCGGCCTTCCCTGAGGTGGAATTCAAGGTATTCAACCTGGAACAACCACCAGCAGCCCAAGGCTATGAAGCAGGCACTTATGACCTCGTCATCGGCACGAACGTGATCCATGCCGTGGCGGATGTGCGTGCTACGCTGGGTTACCTGCATGAGGTGCTGAAACCGGGCGGAAGCCTGGTCTTCATGGATGTGGCCACGCCGCAGCTGTGGATAGAAAGCGTCTTCGGTCTCACCAGCGGCTGGTGGCATCTGACAGATCGTGACCTGCGCCCGGACCAGCCGCTGATGCAGCGCCCCGAGTGGGAAGCGGCGATGAAGACGGCTGGCTTTGCCGAAACCACCTCCATTCCTGGCCTGCACGGCCCGCGTGGGGGAGAGGGGCAGATCGGTCTCTTGGGCCGCAAAGCCTGGACTGAAACCCCTGCGGTGACGCAGGCGGATGCCGAACCAACTTTGCCACTGGCACCGGAGGCCTCCTGGCTGGTGTTTGCTGACAAGGCAGGTCTGGGAGATCAACTGGTGGCGCAGCTCAAAGCCGCTGGTGTCCGTGTGCGCACCGCCCGCCGTGGCGCAGCCTATGCGGCCCAGGGCGATGACTACACCCTGCGTGCCGATACGCCGGAAGACTGGATGACCCTGGTCACCTCCTATGCGGAAGATACCCCGCCAGAGCGCATGACCTACCTGTGGACGCTGGATGAACCGGCAGGCAAGGGCGAAGGAGATGCAGCGCTGATGGGCATCGATGCTCTGCTGCACCTGACGCAGGCGATTGAAAACACCACGCCAGCAGTCAAGCTGCGGATGGACCTCATCACCCGCGGGGCCCAGCCCGCAGGCCAGCACATGGGACTGACGAATGTGGCGCAGGCACCGTCCATCGGTGTCTTCCGTGTCATCCTCAGTGAGCACCCGAACTTTGCCTGCCGTGGCCTGGATCTTCCCCCGGAAGCCTCCACGGAAGATGCGGCCCTGCTGTGGCGTGAGCTGCTGCAGGAGCATGGGGAGCGCGAGATCGCCATCCGTGGTGAAGCCCGCTACGTGCAGCGCATCAAGCGCGGTCTGCCCGTGAAGGAAACCGTGCTGGATCGCAAGATCCCGCTGCGCCTCGAGTCGCGTGAACGCGGCATGCTGGACACACTGAAACTCACCCCCTTCACCCTGCCTGTGTGTGGTGATGGCGAGGTGCTCATCGAAGTGAAAGCCGCCGGCATGAACTTCCGTGATGTGCTGAAAGCGCTCGCGCTTTACCCGGCTGAAACACCCGATGCACGCATCTTCGGAGACGAAGTTGGCGGTATCGTCTTGGCCATCGGCAAGAACATCCAGCATGTCGCTGTTGGTGACCGTGTCTTCGGTCTGGCCGTGTACGGTCTGGCCACGCACACCCTGGCCCGTGGTGGGGATGTGATGCGCATTCCAGATCACCTGTCCTTTGAAGGCGCTGCGACACTGCCCGTGGTCTTCATGACCTCCTGGCATGCGTTGAACAATGTGGCCCGCATGCGCAAAGGCGAGACCATCCTGGTCCACGCCGGGGCCGGCGGTGTCGGCATGTCCGCCATCCAGATTGCCCTGCATCTGGGCTGCGAAGTCATCGCGACGGCTGGCAGCGCCTCCAAGCGCGCCCTGCTGCAAACGCTGGGCGTGAAGCATGTCATTGACTCCCGCCGCGCCGATTTTGCGGATGCGGTCATGGACCTGACGAATCGTAAAGGGGTGGATGTGGTGCTCAATGCCCTTGCGGCAGAGGCCATCCCCATGGGCCTTTCCTGCTTGTCCGAGTTTGGTCGTTTCATCGAAATCGGCAAACGCGACATTTACCAAAATTCCCGCATCCCGCTGTGGCACCTGCGCAAGAACGCTTCCTTCCACGTCGTGGCCATGGATGCCGTCTTTGGCGGAGACGAAGAGCTGACGCGTCGTTTGTTAGGCGAGCTGGTGGAGCTGGTGGAACAGGGGGCCCTGCGCCCGCTGCCATTCCGCGCTTACCCTGCTAGCCGTGTGGATGCAGCCTTCCGCCTCATGGCGGCTGGGAAGCACACGGGCAAGGTGGTGGTGACCTTCACCGACGCATTTGTGAACCGCCGGGGTGAAGCCCCAGCGCCTGGTTTTGAGGTGAAGGCCGAAGGCACTTATCTCATCACCGGTGGCTTTGGTGGCTTTGGCCGCGTGCTGTCGCAGTGGCTGGTGGACTGTGGGGCGCGTCATTTGGCGCTGGCCAGCCGCAGTGGTGCCTCCACGCCAGAGGCGAAGGCCTTTGTCACCCAGATGGAAAGTCAGGGCGTGAAGATCCAGATCCTGAAAGGCGATGCGGGTGAGCCTGCGGATGTGACGCGGATGCTGCGTGAGATCGAGGCCGCGAAGGTGCCGCTGAAGGGCGTGTTTCACCTGGCCATGGTCATTGACGATGCGCCGATGGGCGTGCTGAACCGGGAGCGCATGCGCACCGTTTTGGCACCGAAGGCGCTCGGTGCCTGGAAGCTGCATGAAGGCACGCTGGATCTGAATCTGGACTGCTTCGTCATGTTCTCCTCCATCTCCAGCGTGTTTGGCAATCCGGCCCAGAGTAACTACTCCGGTGCCAATGCCTTCCTGGATTCCCTGGCGCATCATCGCCGGGCTCTGGGGCTGCCAGCTCTGGCGGTGAACTGGGGTGTGCTGGGCGGTGAAGGCTACGTGGCGCGCAATGAGAAGGTGGCGGAGTTCCTGGCACGCCAGGGGACCTCGGCCATCACCCCGGGCGAGGTCGTGTCCTTGCTGGAAACCTTCCTCACTGCAGGCTCGGCCCAGGTGGCTGCACTGCGGGTGGACTGGGCCAAGTGGCGCCAGTCCTTCCGCGGTCTCCAGGAAAATCCCTTGCTGGAGCACATCTTCGCCTCAGGCGTGGAAAGTGCGGAGTCTGGCGGCATGACCGGGGATTGGCGTGCGAAGATTGATGCCGCCTCGGCAGATGATCGCGCGGGCATCATTGCCCAGGCCTTGCGAGAAGTCGTCGGGTCCGTCTTGCGCGTGAAGCCAGACAGCTTGCGTGATGACCAGCCGCTGACGGATTTGGGCCTGGATTCCCTCATGGGGGTCGAGATCGAAAACCTCATCGAAAGCACCATCGGCGTGGCTCTGCCACCGACCAGCCTCATGCGTGCCCGCACCATCGGCCAGTTGGCCGCGCTCATTGGCGAGCATTTGGGCGGTGCCTCGGGTGCGGCAGCAAAGGCCCCAGCGGCCCCGGCTGTGGTGGAGGTCCCCACCTCCGTGGATGAAGTGGATCTGGATGCCATCTCGGATGACGACATCGCCAGTCTGCTGGATGATGTGACAGCGGCAGAGGAAACCCCGGCTCCGGCTGCCAAAGCCGCACGCAAAGCCGGTGCCTGAGCCGATGTCATCCTGAAATGTCCTTAGACCTTCGTGCCAACCTCAAACAGTGGCTGGAGAGCGGTGAAATCCGTCTCCAGCCTCTGAGCCTGCCCCAGCGTGAGCTGTGGGAAAACTCGCCCGTCGCCCCTGGTGACATCGGCAACCATATCTGCGCCTTCATCGAGGTGCGCGGCAACATCACGCAGGCGGACTGCGACGCGGCGCTAAAGCTGGTGGTGGAGCGGCAGGAGGTCCTGCGGCTGTCCTTTCTGCCTGGAAAGGAGCAGCCGTTTCAGATGATTCGCCGCACCGGCACCGTGGTGCTGGATTACCGTGAATTGCCCGCAGATCAAGCCAACGGCGAGGGACTGGAAGCCGTGATGCGGGAGATTTTCACCCGACCTTTCGACATGCTGCGCGGGCCTCTCTACCGCGTGGAGATGCTGCAGCGTGGGCCGGGAGATCTGGTGCTGGTGTTTGCCATCCATCATGCCATTGCCGATGGCTGGACCCTGGGCGTCTTCGTCCAGGAACTGGCGGCAGCCTACCTGCAAAACAAGCTCCCTGGCGGGGGCCCCCTGCCGCCGGTGGAGATGAGTTACACCGCCTGGGCTGCGGCTGAGCGCGCCTCATGGCAGCCGGCGGACCTGGAGACACGCGCCGCTTTCTGGCGCAGCCACCTGGCCCAGATCCCACGTCTGTGGGAACGCCCGGCGGATGAAGCCACTCGCGCAGGGAAGCTCACCTACTGGGCCTCCAGCCTCTCTGCGGAGGCCACACGGGACATCCGTGCCCTGGCGAAGACGACAGGGGCGACGTTGTTCAATACTTTGTTAGCTGCGTTTCAGGTAACCCTGGCGCAGTGGACGGGGAAGACAGACATTATCGTCGGCAGCCCGGTGGCGAATCGTACCAAGCAGGCGGCGAAGGAAACCATGGGCTACTTTGCTGGTGTGGTGCCCCTGCGCGGTCAGGTGGATCTCACGCAGACCTTTGCCACGGCGGTGAAGCGCGTGCAGGATGCCAGCATGGACTGCTTTGCGGAAGCCATGCCCTTTGCCGAGCTGGCGAAGGCGCTGGGCGTGAAAGCGGAGGCCGGGCACAACCCGATCTACGACGTGCGTTTTGCGCTGCAAAATCACCCCATTCCAGACATCACCCTGCCAAGTTTGTCCTTTAAACTGCGCATGCGGTCCACCGGCACGGCCCGGTTTGACCTGGCCTGTGAAGTAACGGAGGATGGAGAAGAACTGGAGGTGGTGTGGCTCTACCGGCCCTCGCTTTTCACCTCCGAAGACACGCAGGAACTGAACCGACGATACCAACGCGTGCTGGCCAACGTATCCCTCTCACCCCATAGTCCCCTCGCCGATCTCCTGGCCTGAAAGTGATGAATGCTGCAGCCTCTTCTTCAGATCTCCCTGACCTCACCGTGAAAGGTGATGGTGCCGATCCCCATGAACCGCACTGGATCAGCCGCTCGGCCTTCCAGCTCCTGGTTTTTGTGCTCGTCTTCATCCAGGCGGGTCTGTTTTCCGCGCTGTATCATGAGAACTGGTGGCTGGCGGTGCCGCTGGTCCTGCTGGCGGGACATTTCATGCACGGGGTGCTCATCGGT
Source organism: Verrucomicrobiota bacterium (assembly GCA_040386955.1). Lineage (GTDB taxonomy): Bacteria > Verrucomicrobiota > Verrucomicrobiia > Verrucomicrobiales > Verrucomicrobiaceae > Prosthecobacter. The sequence continues at coordinate 57,265 of JAZKER010000005.1, read as the reverse complement.
TTTCATGAGGCCTCGCACGGCCTGCTGCGAAAGAACCGGAAGTTCAATGAATTCGACGGTGTCTTCATCGGCATCCTCAGCCTAACAAGCTTTAGTTTGTATCGTGCCGCTCACCAGACGCATCACATGCACTTGGCCACGGAGCGGGATGAGGAACTGTGGCCCTTTGTGGACCCCCAGGCTCCGCGCTGGCTGCGGCGCATGGCGGCGTTTCTAGAGCTGACCTTTGGCCTGTGGTTCACCCCCTACCTGTTTTTGCGCACCTTCTTCCGCGCGAACTCCCCCATCCGTAACAAACGCGTCCGTCGCCGCATCTGGCAGGAGATCATCGGCATTGTGGTCTTTTGGTCCGTGGTGGTGGCCACGGTGGCGTGGTTTGGTCTTTGGAAATATTATCTGTGCCTGTACCTGCTGCCCGCCATGATCGCCGCAAATCTGCAAAGCTGGCGCAAGTATGTGGAGCACGTGGGCCTGCGCGGCACCAGCGCCACCGGGGCCACACGCAGCATCGTGGATGAAGGCTGGACGGGCAAAGTGCTGGCCTACACTCTTTTGCACGAGCCCTTTCACGGCCTGCACCATCGCCACCTGGGCATGCACCACTGGGAGCTGCCTGCGCGTGCGGCCGAACTCGCTCCGCGCACCGAGGAAGAAACCGCCCCTTACTCCAGCTATCGCCTCGCGGTGATGGATCTGCTGCGCGACCTGGCTGACCCTAAAGTAGGGCCGCAATGGCGCAGCCAGCCGAAGTCTTCAGAACCTACCTCTTCCGTGGCCATGCCGGGATGAGGTGCGGTGTGGTTGTTTTCGCCTTTTTATCCTGATGAGTGTCCTCCCTCCTTTCTCCAGCGCTGCGCCTTTGGTTTACGAGGCTGTGGGCCTGAAAAAAGACTACGATGGCGGCCAAGTGCAGGCGCTGCGTGGCGTCAGCTTTCAGGTCAAAGCGGGTGAGTTTGTGGCCATCACGGGCCCCAGCGGCTGTGGCAAAAGCACCCTGCTGCAGATGCTGGGTGCGCTGGATCGCCCGGCGGCTGGCACGCTAAATTATCGTGGGTCGTCCCTGCCAGATGTGGCAGATCCGGCGGCCTATCGGGCGCACGAGATTGGCTTCATCTTCCAGGCCTTTCACCTGCTGCCCACCTACACTGCCGTAGAGAATGTGCAGATACCCATGTTTGAGGGAAAACTGAGCCTGAAGGAGCGGCGTGACCGCGCGGTGGAGCTGCTGGAGCAGGTAGGTCTGGGCCATCGCATCCACCATTTTCCGGGCAAACTTTCCGGGGGTGAGCGTCAGCGCGTGGCCATTGCCCGCAGTTTGGCCAATCGCCCCTCGGTGCTGCTGGCGGATGAACCGACGGGCAATCTGGACAGCCACAATGCCGCCCAGGTGCTGGACCTGCTGGTGAAACTGCATGAGGAGCAAAAGATGACGCTGGTGATGGTGACGCATGATCTTGGCATCGCCCGTCTGGCCACCCGTACCATTTTGATGAAGGACGGCCAAGTGGTCTCGGACGGTGCTTTGCCAGAGGTGACTTCAGCCCAAGCCTAACGAATTATGAATTTTTTCACCATCGTGCTTCGTGGCCTGCTGCGCCGCCGCGTACGCACCGCCCTCACCCTGGTGGGCATCTCCATCGGCATCGCCGCTGTGGTGGCCCTGGTGGGCATTTCGGAAGGGTTTGAAAAAAGCTGGGCCACTGGCCTCAAGGCACGTGGCACGGACATCGTGGTCAGCAACATGGGCGGGGCCATGGTGCCCAAGCCCTTCAGCCCCACGGTGCGGGATCGCATCGCCAAACTGCCGCAAGTTTCCGCCACCTGCATGCTGATGGTGGAACTGATGAGTGTGGAAGAGGCCGATATGATCATGGTCTCCGCCCGCGAGTGGGGCGGCTTTACCTGGGATAAGCTGACGGTCACCTCCGGTCGCCTGCCCAAGGATGAAAATGAGCAGGCCGTGGTACTAGGGCAAACCGCCGCAGAAGTGCTGAAAAAGAAAGTCGGTGACACCCTGCAAGTCGAGGCCACCGAGCTGGCCGTGGTGGGCATCGTCAATGGTGGGGCCCTGGTGGAGGATGGTTCCATCATCCTGGCGCTGCCTGTTTTCCAAACCCTCATGGCCAGCGAAGGCAAGATCAACGTGGTGGACGTGCGTGCCCAGCCCGGCATGACGGAGGAGCAGTTGCAGGCCCTCTGCGCGGAAATCAACAAGGTGGCACCCGAGGTGCGAGCCGTCTCAGTGGCGCAGCATTTTAACAACAGCCAAGGCTACAAAATGATCCGTGCGATGAGCTGGGGCACCTCTTTACTCGCCGTGCTGGTAGGCGTGCTGGGCGTGATGAACACCATGCTGATGACGGTCTTCGAGCGGAAGCAGGAGATCTGCGTGCTGCTGGCCCTGGGCTGGAAGCGCAGCCGCATCGTGCGCATGGTCTTGTGGGAGTCTGCCCTGCTAGGTTTTGCCGGCGGCATCGGTGGCGTTCTGCTCGGCATCCTGGGTGTGGAGGCCATGCAAAACGCCCCCGCCATCAAAGGCTTGCTGGAGCCCGACCTCAGCCCCTCCCTGCTGCTCAAAGCCGTGGCCATCGCCGTCGTCGTGGGCGTCCTCAGCGGCCTCTACCCCGCCTGGCGCAGCTCCCGCCTGAATCCCGCCGCTGCGCTGAATGGGTGAGGAGAGACATCTTGTCTCCCCCTCCACATTTTTCTTTTTACGAGGGCGGGCTTCGATACAATCTGTGAACCCACGCGTGCAAGATGGCCGCGAGAAACGATGCCTTTCACCATGAAGACGTTCCCCCTTTCTTTTGTGTTGCTCGCCCTCGGCTGGGCAGCTCTGGCGACCTCCCTTGCCGCTGAGACTCCCGCTACGGCGGCGGAACTGGCAGCACGCCTGAATGCGGATCGCCTCGATGGCACAGCCTACGTGCGGCTGCGCTTGGAGGTGAATGGTGGTGGTGCCATCCAGATCCAGACCAAGGAACGCCACACCCAGGCAGGGACGGATTTGGTCTATCAGATCCTGTTCCCCAAAGAGCGCAAAGGCGAGTCGGTGCTGCTGCGCAAACCCAGCGGTCAGGCCGCACGCGGCACCCATTTCACTCCGCCAGACAGCGTTAAAAACCTCTCCGCCGCACAGCTCAAAGAAGGTTTTTTCGGCAGCGACATCACCTATGAAGACCTCATCGAGAATTTCTTTGCCTGGAGCCAGCAAAGCCTCGTTGGCACGGAAGACATCGGCCGTGTGTCTTGCCAGATTTTGGAGTCCAAACCCAGCTCCGCAGACCGCTCCAGCTACGCCTCGGTGAAAAGCTGGATTGATCCCAAACGCCGCGTGCCCTTGCGCGTAGAGAAATACAATGCAGCCGGGGCGGTCCTGGTGCGAATTGAAACCACACGGGTCGAAAAGGATGATCTGGACCGCCACTTGCCTGCCAGCCTCCGCATCACCCGCGCAGGCTCCAGTGGCAGCGGCACCGTGATGGAAGGCTCGCGCATCAAACATGGCGTCACCTTGACCGAAGCTGACTTCACTCCGGAAGGGCTGAAGGTGCTGACAACGCCGAAGTGAGCTTGAACCTGGGGTGTGATCGTTTGTGTTTCGACAGCCCCTCACCCCAGCCCTGCTCCCCGCAAGCGGGGCGAGGGAGGACGTTTTTTCGTCTCTGTCCACTGAAGACCAAACCAGCTTCGTTCGCTTTAAATCAGCCCACGTTCGCTCTTCTATCCCGAGCTTCCAAAGCCCCTCCCTCTCCCCCAGGAACTGGGGGAGAGGCCAAGGTGAGGGGTGGTCGAAACACGCAGCACCCACGTTCGCAAAGGGGTGCCCTTTTCCCAAAAACAACGCTCCTGGAACTCGACGCCACAGACCACTCCACCGCTCCTCACCCACTCTTGTTCGCTTCGCGGCCTTGCTCCCCACAAGTGGAGCGAGAGAAGACGTTTTCGGAACTCCGTTCGCTGAGAACTATTAAACCCCTCCGGCAACCAAAACCAACGGCAAGTCCGCAGCGAAATCTGGTGGAGCCCCGGCCTCAACCATGATCTCTTGGCCTCATGAAGCTGACTGACCTCACGGCCCACCTCGACACCCTCCTGCGCATCCGCGAACTGCCGGACTACTCCACTGCGGTGAACGGCCTGCAGCTGGCCAATCGCCCAGGCGAGGTTAGCCATGTCGTCGCGGCTGTGGACGCCACTTTGCCGGTGGTGAAAAAGGCCATCGCAGCGGGGGCGGATCTGCTCATCGTTCACCACGGCATGTTTTGGAGCGGCCTGCAGCCGTGGACGGGAGCCACGTTTGAGCGCCTCAGCCTCGCCCTGGAAAACAACCTGGCCATTTACAGCGTCCACTTGCCATTGGATGTGCATCCTCAGTTAGGCAACAACGCACAGATCGCCCAGGCCATGCACCTGCAGCCCAGCGGGGGTTTTCTGGATTACAAAGGCATGGCCGTGGGGGTCACCTGCGAGGCCGAGCTCCCTTTGGAGGAAGTCATCTCGCGCTTCACCACAGCCCTGGACGGCGGGCGCGTGCACGTCTGCGCAGGCGGCCCCAAAACCACACGCAAGATCGGCATCTCCTCCGGAGGTTCCGGGTCCGAAGTCGCTGCCGCCGCGCGTGCAGGGGTGGATACTTTCATCACGGGTGAAGGGCCACACTGGAGTTACACTCTGGCGGAAGAACTGGGCATCAATGTCCTCTACGGCGGCCATTACGCCACCGAGACCTTTGGCGTCAAAGCCCTGGCACAGCATCTTCAGGACCAGTTTGACCTCCCGTGGACCTTTGTGGATCACCCCACGGGACTGTAACCATGGCTTTCCTAACCAACGATTATTTTGAGCGTGACGTGCTCACCGTGGCGCACGACCTCATCGGGGTGGAGCTGGTATGGCAGGGCTGCTCAGGGATCATTGTGGAGACAGAGGTCTATGCCGTGGAGGGCGATCCCGCCTGCCACACCGCCACCCGACCCAGTGCGCGCGAGTTTGTGAAAAGTCAGGCTCCCGGCACGGCTTACGTCTATTTTAATTACGGCATGTACTGGCTGTTTAACTTGCTAGTCAAAGGCGGGGAGCGCGATGGCCTCATCCTCATCCGCGCTCTTGATCCACGCCTGGGGATCGGCGAAATGCAGCAGCGGCGGCAACGACCCAAGGTGACGGACCTTTGCTCCGGCCCAGGCAAGCTTGCTCTCGCGCTCGGCATCGGGGGTATCCATCATGGAGCCACCATGGCAGGCAGTCGCCGACTGAAAGGCTGCGGTCTGCGCCCAGGACCAGAGAGCCTCGAAGTTGTGAGCGATGTGCGTGTGGGCATCAGCCAAGCAGCGGATTTCCCCTGGCGCTTTCTCGCCCCTGACAATCCTCACGTGAGTGTGAAGCACGGGCGAGTCAAAGTGCCGATCAAATAACGCCGCCGCCGAGGAACAGGCGAAGCGCCGCGATGAGGGCGACAGCCATGTTAATGGTTAGGCCGATCTTGCGTTTGGGGAACGAGCCAAAGATGATTCCGATCAGTGCCCCGAACAACGTTGCCCACAACGTCCACCCGAGCAGCGGGATCAGGCCGGGAATCAGCAAGGCCGCACAGACGAGACCAATGAGAACAGAGATGGTTTGCATAACGTCTCCATCCTCACCCGCGCCCCGCTGATCGCAAAGGTAAATGCGGGTCAGTTTTGTAAAGGGTGGTTGGGGGCTGATCTGTTTGACCCGCCTCAGCAGAAATGCGCGCCGTTTGTATTCACATACAGCGAGTACAACGACTGGCTGGCCGTGATGAAAAGACGGTTCCGCTTTGGCCCACCAAAGCACAGGTTGCTGCCGGTTTCGGGAAGCTTGATGAGGCCGATGCGCTGGCCTTCCGGAGAGAAGACATGCACGCCATCGTAACCATCGCCGATCCACCCGGCCGTGGCCCAGACATTGCCATCCACATCGCAGCGCACCCCATCGGAGCCGCCGTTACCCGCTTTGTCCGTAAGGGCACCTTTGTTCACGGCAAATTCTTTGCCCGCGTCCAGCTTCACCCCATCCACCACGTCATACATGCGGATGTTTTTGGCAGGGCCTGTATCCACTACGTACAGCTTTTTGTAGTCAGGGCTGAAGCATAATCCGTTAGGCTTGGCCTCGGCGTCGGTCACCCTGGTGATCTTGCCATCGGGGGAGATGCGATAAACGGCCTCTTTGTGATGCAGTTCGCCCTTGTTTCCTTCATAGTCCATCATGCTGCCATAGCCAGGGTCCGTGAACCACACGCCGCCATCGGGATGTACCACCGCATCGTTCGGCGCATTCAGCGGTTTGCCCTCAAATTCAGCGGCGAGGACCGTGACTTTTCCATTGAGTTCATAACGAGTCACTCGGCGGTTTGCGTGCTCGCAAGAGATCTGGCGGCCCTGCCAGTCAAAGGTGTTGCCATTGCTGTTGCCGGAGTTGTTCCGCATCATGCTCACGTGGCCATCTTCCGGCAGGTAGCGCATCTGCGCATTGTTCGGGATGTCACTCCAGACGAGGTAATTGCCCGCACCATTCCAGGCCGGACCTTCTGCCCACAGCATGCCGGTGTGCAGGCGGCGGATGGGGGAATTTCCCTGGATGTATTGGGAAAAAGCGGGCTCCAGGGCGATGACATCCGGGTCTGGATACCGCTCGGGGATCTGCCCGGTCCAGTCACGGGCGAAGGTGGAGGCTGCGGCAGCCGAAGAAGCGAGCGTGGTCAAAAACGTACGGCGGGAGGTGGTCATGGTGGCGTGGTTGTACCGGGTTCATCAACGGACGACAAGACCGCTTTTACACGGCGAAGTGCCTGCAGCGTCCAGATCACCGGGTAAAGCCGCTCGTGGTACCATAAACGCGCAAAGTATAGGCCGATGGGAGCGGCAGGAAAGTGCGTGCCATTCTGCGTTGCGTTCACCAGCCACATGGTAGCCCGGCTGGCGTAGTCCAGGGGCTCATTGCCGGGCCGCAGTAGCAGCAGAGCATTCAGCGCCACAGCGGTCTCCTCCAAAGAGGCGGCGGCGTGCAGATCTCCGCCCCAGCTGCCATCCGTCTTTTGCGTGGCCAGCAGGTAGCGCCGCCCGCTTTCAATGAGGTCCATGGCCTGTGCGGCCAAGGCCTCACAGCCGCTCAGGTAGGCCACGACCTGGGCCGTGCCATACACGGGATTTTCCTCATCGGCTGTGTGTTCATTGCCAAACCACAGGGGAATCCACGACCCATCCGCACGCTGCGTGCGGCGCAGGTACTTTAAGGCTCGGTGTGTGCCCTCGGCCACCTTTTTCCGCTGCGTGGGAGGCAGCTCTTTTTCCCACAGCCACCAGGCCAGCAGAGCATGGGCGGTGAGTTCGGGTGTGCTGCGGTCAAACGGCAGGGTGCCCCAGCCGCGGCAAAAGGTGGGCATGCCGCCATCGCGATTTTGCAGATCCAGCAGCCAGGTGATGCCCGCCTGCGCAGGGCCTCCAGCGCCCTCTCCCGGCGTCAGTTTCATGGCGATCAAGGCACCCGCTGTATCATCCGCATCGGGCACGCCACCGGGCAGGTCCGTCCACGCCCAGCCGCCCGGTGCAGCATTGGTAAAGGGGTGCATGGTTTGATACTGCTGCCCTTGCAACCACTGGCGTACACGCTCATCCGTGTGCCCCAGCGCCTTGCTGGCCAGGGTGGTTCCCCAGGTAGCAAGATTCGTATCAATGGGCCAGCTGCCATCTCTGCGCATGGACCGCTTTAAAAACGCCACGGCCCCCGGGATGCAGGGGTGGTCTTTCTCCCCGGCAGCGGCCAGAGCCATGGTCACAAAACTGGTTAGGGGGGTGGCCTCCAGGTAGCCGCCACTGCTGGGCTGGAGGGTCTTTAACATGGGCCGGATGCGTGGCCACAAAGCCGCCCGCAGCCATCGCAGCGGATTCCACCAGGCAGGCGGTGCATTTTTAAACCGCGCATGCCCGATGGCGATCAGCGCCGGTAGTGCGTAGCTCACCACAGGCAGGCCCACCGCGCCGAACCAGGAGCGTGGCAAGGCCGCCAGCTCAAATGGCAGCGGCAACACCCGCCGCCACGCCTTTTCCCCCATCGTGCCGCCGATGGTGCACAGCATGAGGATAGGCACAGAAAAAGTCTTGTCCTTGCCATACCGGCCGATCACCGCCTGGGCGATCGCATCCGGTTTCAACGAGCCGACCTGGCCTGTGATCCACATTTCCGCCTGGACCAGGGCCTGCGCTGCGCTGGGCGCTGCCTTCAGCGCACTCCAGCAGAGCAGCGTGGTGGAGAGATTGCTCTTGCTGATTGTCGTATCTCCCCAGCCTCCATCGGCATTTTGATGGGCGATGAGCCAACGTGTGCCGGCTTCGATCATGTCGCCATGCGCCTCGGCATCCACTCCCCGCAGGGCCACCACCGCCGTGGCGGTGGACAGCGCACTGCTGGACAATTCCCCCTCCCAGTGGCCCGACTCCTGGCGAAGCGCAAGCAGGTGCGCTTCAGTATTCGCGAGAGCAAGGTGTACAGAATTTAACATGAGCGTCTGATTGTTCGTGCCGATACGCCGCGTTCAAGGAGAACCACCATGAGATTTGCCCTCCTCCCGTTTCTTTTTCTCGCTGTCACCGCCACTGCGGAAGAACCCCGCTGGTTCAAAGGCAACACGCACACCCATTCCCTGTGGAGCGATGGCAATGACTTCCCTGAGATGATCTCCGCCTGGTATAAAGACCAGGGTTATGACTTCCTCTGCATGTCGGATCACAACACCCTGGCAGAAGGCGACAAATGGGTGGCGGAATCCACCATCGAAAAGAAAAAGATCACCCTGGGTCGCAAGGTGGTGGAGAAATGCACCGAACGCTTTGGCCCTGACTGGCTCACCACCCGCCCGACCGAGAAAGGCGGAGTCGAAGTGAAGCTGAAAACCCTGGAAGAATATCGTGGGAAGCTGGAGGTGCCGGGTAAGTTCTTGCTGGTGCAGGCGGAGGAAGTCAGCGCAGGCTTTGCCAAATCGCCCATCCACATCAATGCGATCAATCTCACCGAGGCGATCCAGCCGGTGAAAGACCTGGTTTCCATCCGTGAAACCATGCGCACGAATTTGCAGGCCATCGCCGCCCAGGGCTTGAAAAACGGCAAGCCCATCATGTCGCATGTTAACCACCCCAACTTCCGTTGGGGGATCAGCGCGGAAGACATCGCCCACGTCATCGAGGACAAATTTTTCGAAGTTTATAATGGGCATCCTTCCACCTACCCTGAGGGTGACCCTGCCCGTGCGGATACCTCTACAGACCGTATCTGGGACATCGCCAACACCATCCGCCTCGTCGAGCTGAAAGCTGCCCCTCTCTATGCGCTGGGCACCGATGACAGCCACCACTACCACGGCGGCACCGCCACCTCCGGTCGCGGCTGGGTCATGGTGAAGGCCGACAAGCTGGATGGCGACGCGCTCGTCGAGGCCATGCACCGGGGGGATTTTTATGCCTCCTGCGGGGTCACGCTGAAAGACGTCACCTTTGACAAAAGCACCCGCAAACTCACCGTCAACATTCAGGGTGAACCCGGCGTGAAGTACACCACCGAATTCCGTGGCACGCCGAAGACCTACAATCGTGCTGTCCAAGAAGTGCCTGCCCCTGCCGATGACAATTACCCCGTGCGCCTGAAGCACAGCGAAGACGTGGGCAAACTTCTCGCCTCCAGCCAGAGCCTGGAATCCAGCTACCAAATGACAGGCGACGAGCTCTACGTCCGCGCCATCATCATTTCAGATCAGGTCATGAAAAATCCCGCCACACCTGGCCAGCTCCAGAAAGCCTGGACTCAACCGGTCGGCTGGCAGCCTTAAATCACCGGCCTGTTGGGTTTAAGATCGTCGGTACATCCTGCCTTTTTGGCCTATAGGCGTCTTCACCTACTCGCGTTCAGCACCGTCTCATGGGTTGCCTTTGCCCGGCAGCGTGCCATCGTGGTGGCCTGATGGACGCATTGTTCGGATTCCTGGCCTTGCCTGGGCGCGCTTTCTTAAACTTCCTGGCTTACCTGGGGCAGTTGGGCGCGCTGATGGGTGAGCTGTGGGAGTCGCTGACGAAAGGCACCCTGCGCCTGCGCCTCATGGCGGAGCAGATGGTCATGATCGGCTACGGTTCCCAGGCCGTGGTACTGGTCACCGGGGCCTTCACCGGCGCGGTATTCACGGCGCAGTCGTATTTCAAATTCAAGGACTTCGGCATCGAGTCCACTGTGGGCGGCATCGTCAGCGTCTCCCTGTGCAGGGAGCTGGGCCCCGTGCTGGCCGGCCTCATGGTCACGGGCCGCGTGGGGGCCTCCATGGCCGCAGAAATAGGCACCCTGAAGGTGAGCGAGCAGATCGATGCCCTCCGCGTCATGGGTGCGCACCCTGTGGACTACCTGGTGCTGCCGCGTTTCCTGGCCATGCTGATTTCCATGCCGCTGCTCATCGCAGAGTGCATCGTCTTTGGCCTGGGGGCCTCCGTCATCGTGGGCACGGGCGTGTTTGGCATCCCTTTTGCCTGGTTCTGGGAGCACGTGAGGGACCACACCAATCTGGAGGACCTCAGCTTTGGCATGGTGAAGGGGTTTGTTTTCGGCATCCTCATCGTCATCATCTCCTGCCACCAGGGCCTGATCGCCTCCAATGGGGCTGTGGGAGTGGGCCTGGGCACCACCCGGGCGGTGGTCTATTCCTCCCTGGCCCTCCTGGTGGCGAATTTTTTCCTCACCCTGCTGCTGAACTACTTTTTCCCCCTGGGAACCGCACTGTGATGAACGAGCCTGCCCCTCTAGCCGCCAATCCCGACGTGCCTTTCATCCGCATCACCGGCCTGAAAAAAAGCTTTGGCGCGCAAAAGACGCTGCAAGGTGTGGACCTCACCATCCACCACGGCGAAACGCTGGTGCTCATCGGCCCCAGCGGCGAGGGCAAAAGCGTGCTGCTGAAGCACATCATCGGCCTCCTGCATCCCGATGCGGGCCGCGTGGAGCTGGACGGCGTGGACCTGTGCAGCCTCAGCGAGCGGCAGCTGGTGAAGTTCCGCCGCCGCATGGGCTACCTCTTTCAAAATGCCGCCCTTTTTGACAGCCTCACCGTGGCCCAAAACGTGGCCTTCCCGCTGAAGGAGGCCGGTGTGACAAACCAGGCCGACATTGATCAGCAGGTGCATGAAGCCCTGGAGCTGGTGGAGCTGGCGGAGCACAAGGATAAGATGCCCATCAATCTCTCCGGCGGCATGCGCAAGCGTGTGGGCATCGCCCGCGCCATCATCTGCCGCCCGGAATGCGTGCTGTATGACGAGCCCACCGCCGGCCTGGACCCCATCGTCACGGACGTGATCGACCAGATGATCATCCGTCTGCAAAAGCGCTTCCGCGTTACCAGCATCGTCATCACCCATGACATGGGCAGCGTGTTCAAGATCGCCGACCGGGTGGCCATGCTGAAAAACGGCGTTGTCTCCTTCCTAGGTACCCGGGATGAGTTGCGCACCTCCACCAATCCCGACATCCAAAATTTCATTGCCGGCCGCTCCGGCCTCTGTGCCTAAGACCCGTATGAACAAAGATCGCAAAACAGAAATCCTCGTGGGGCTCTTCCTCCTCGTGGGCCTGCTGATGCTGGGGGGCATCATCCTGGAATTCGGCAGCCTGCGCACCCTCTTTCGCGACACCTACCGCCTGAAGGTGGCCTTTCCAAACGCCTCCGGCATCAAGGAAGGCTCCCCCGTTTTCCTTGGCGGATCGAAGGTGGGCAAGGTGGTGAAGCACCCCGAACTCAATGAGACCTTCACCGGCGTCATCATGACGCTGGAGATTTTCGACGTCGTGGACATCCCCGTGGATGCCACCTTCGGCATCGGCTCCAAAGGCCTCATGGGAGATGCCCTGGTGGAGATCAAACCCAGCGGTCTCCTGTCGGACAAATTTCTGCCACATGACTATGACAAAATCATCGAAGGCAGCAAATCCGGCGGCCTCTCCGACCTGCAAGGCCAGGCCGAAGTGGTGGCCAAAAAGGTGGACCTCGTCCTGGATGACGTTCGCACCGCCCTCGTGGATGTGAAAGCCGCCATGGAAAAAGTGAACAAAGGCGCTCTCTCAGACTCCACCATCACCGACTTCAAGGAGAGCATGCAGCACCTGAACAAGACCATGACCCGCGTGGATGAAAAGGTGCTGGGCGATGAAAATGCCAACAATCTCAAGGCTGCGATTGCCGATATCAAGGACGCCGCCGCCAGCTTCAAAGTCTCTGCCAAAAATGTCGAGGCCAGCACCCAGAAACTGGGTCCCATGATTGACAAGCTGGACCCCGTCATCGCCAAGGCAGATACCGCCATGGCCACGGCCGATGCCTCCTTGAAATCCATCAAAACCGCCGCTGACAGCTTCTCCGTCGCCGCCCGCAACATCACCTCCGGCAAAGGTCTCCTGGGAGCCCTGATGAATGACCCGGAACTGAAGTCTGAATTCAAAGACCTCATCTCCAACCTCAAGCGCAACGGTGTCATCTTCTACCGCAACAGCGCCGACAGAGAACGCGTCCGCGAAGAATCGCAGAAGCCGCCGCCTGTCTCACCCTTCCGCCGCTAAGACTCCTCTGGAGTGAATGCGTCTGCGCTGTGCGGGGTGGCTGAGAATAAGGAGCCTTCGGTCTTGCACCTCGCGGACCGATAGGTTCAAGGAGTGACGGGTCTCGCCGTCAGCACGATGCCCACCACCGAGCGCACCTACCCCTCTTCCTCCGACATCGAAGATCCGCAGAGGTTCAAAGCGCTATCTTGAATGCTTCAAAGCTCTTGGGCTTTTGCGTTAGAGCCTAAACTTCACGTCAAATCCGAACTCAGCACCGAGTGTGCGCTTCGCAGGGCCAGATCTTTGGCCTGGGTGACGACACGTGTCGCGGTGGCATCGAACTTATAGGCGTGGCAGCTTGGACAAGTGACCGCACGGGCTACCACGATAGACCCACAGCCTTCGCAGACCTTGTACTGCTCTGGGTGGCTGGTGATCTTCTCGGCCTGTTTCAGCCGTTGATCCTTGGACTCGTCGGGTGCGCTCATGAATGTCTGTTCATGATACGCCGCTGAGGACCAATGCGCAACGCTCGGGCCTTAAGAAATTTATTTCCGGGGGCGGACCTTGATTTCCACCCGGCGATTCAGGCCCTGTTCTTCGACGGTGCCCGTGGTGGGAACGATGGGCTTGGTCTTACCCATGCCAGCGGCTTGGATTCGATCCACACCCAGTCGCAGGGAATCGCGCAGCCACTGCACCACGGCATTGGCGCGGCGGATGCTCAGTTCCAAATTGTATTCGTCCCCGCCATAGCTGTCGGTGTGGCCTTCGATGATGAAGAGGGAATTCGGGTTCTTTTCGATCAGGAAACCCAGCTTCATCAGGCTCAGGCGGGCACCTTCGGCCAGCTGGTCACTGCCGTATTCGAAGAGCAGGTCCGTGGGCATCAAAATGGGGGCCGTGCTGCCGCCCATGCTGCCGCCACCGCCCAGGAGGTCATCCAGGTTGCTGAAGCCTTTCACCCGCTGCCCGGCACCGTCGCCCTGGCCTTGGGCCTTCACCTGATCCAGCAACTTCATGTCCACCTTGCCGCCGTCCACGGGGTCCAGGCCACCGGCATCCAGCAGCATCTGTTTTTCAGAAACGGGCTTGGACAGCACGTCCCGGCGCACGCTGGCCATCTCCGTGGCCAGGTCCGGCGTGGCGATGGCCTGGGGAGCCAGCATGGCCGCCATGTCGGGCATTTTGCCACCCGGCGTCTTGCCATCGCCGGGGTCATTGGCGCGGATGAAATTGGTCACGTCCTTGACGTTCGGCGTCAGGTCGATCTCCTGGTTCTCGGGAACCATCTGGGCCTTGTCGAAGTTGTCCAGATTCGGCTCGAAGGACTTGATGTCCGGCTGGTTGCCGGGGGCGATCAGTTCAGGGATTTCCTGGATGGCCTTTTGCTCCTGCAGCATTTTGGGATCAATCTTGATCCGCTCGGGCACCTTGTTGATCACCACCTTGGAGGGCGCGCTGGTTCCCAGGAAACGGCTGATTTTGTCAAAACTCACGTACAGCAGCCCATGCATCAGGAAGGAGAGGATGAGCGCAAACATGATCCACCACTTCAGGCTCCAGTCCTCGCGGGAGCGGAAGGAAGAGCGCGGAGTCGAACTCCAGGTCGTGGATTGAGGGACGTTAGCCATGAGGGCGGGAGACAGTAACACGCAATGAGCGTTCAGGAAAATTCAATCTCCGCGCAATGAATCCCTTTAAAATGGGGCCAGACTTGAACTCTTTAACGTAATCTTTCGTCAGAGAACTGCCGTGTCCCCCCTTTTCCGTCTCTGCCTGCCATTCCTTTTGGCCACGCTCTGCCTGCCTGCCAAGGCCGCGCAATGCCTCGTCATTGGCGACAGCCTGACCAAGGAATATGAGGTGGAATTCCCCGCCCTCTTCCCGGCCAACCCCGCCTCCTGGGACTCCCGTAATTGGGCCGAAATCCTGCACGAGCGCCGCAATGCCTGGTTTGATTTGGGCGAGTTCGATGGCTATGCCGACCCCCGCCTCACGGGTCATGAGCACAACTGGGCTTTCCCGGGCGCTACCACGACGGAAATCCGGACGCAGCTCAGCCAGATCCAGAATTTTTGGTGGATCATGGAACTGGAAGGCCAGATCGAAGATGCCGCAGAACGCATTGTCATCTTCGCCGGCGGCAATGATGTGGATAGCTACTACGGCCAGATCTACAACGGGGCCTCTCCCACCACTTACATCAATGCCACCCGGGATAACCTTCAGTGGATCGTCAATTACGTGCGCGGAGTGAAGTCCTCGCTGCCCATCGTACTCGTCTCGGTCCCTCACCTGGGCTGTGCGCCGGATGTGCAGCGCCAGTATCCCACTGATCCGGTGAAAACCGCCCGCGTCACAGCTGCACTCGATAGCCTCAATGCGCAGCTCGCCACCTTTGCGCAGAGCAAGGGCATCGGTTTTGTTCCCGGTGTTTACCAGTTCACCAAGGACATCATCAGTGGCCCCTTTCGCATCGGCGGCATCGATTTTTACAAGGAGGCCGATCCTGATTCCCGGCCCCGCTACGCCTTCTCAGGCGATGGTTTCCATCCGGCCACCAGCGCCCATGGAAAGATCGCCCAGATGGTTATCGAAGCCTTCCGGGCCAAGTATCCCGCCACCCAGATCACTCCACTGACGGATCGGGAAATCGTCTCTAATATTTTGGGCCTGGATGCCGATATCCCGTTCAAAGAATGGATCGCCACGCAAGGTATAACCAATGGTCAAACCGCACCGCAAGATGATCCGGACGGTGACGGCCTGACCAATGCCGTGGAATTTGCGCTTGAAGGAGCCTCCGCCTCCATTCCCACACCCGGCCTCACCCTGCCCCAGGTGGAAACCAGCAGCGTGCCCCGCCAGCTCGCCTGGACGTATCGTCTTCGCCCGCTCGCGGTTGAATGGGCTCCCACACGCCTGCAGCAGTCCGTCAACCTCGTGAACTGGGCCGATCTCTCCCCCAGTGCCATCACCACCAATCCCGATGGCACTCAGACCGCCCGCCTGCCTCTCCTCGGGCGCGGCTTCCTGCGGCTGAAAGTGGACCGGTAAGATTGCTTCATGGAGTGGCAGGCGGTTAAACCCAGCCTTGGACCCCGTAGAGATTTTGAAGATTCGTTGCTACAGGGGAGCCTTGCCTTCGTTTAGCCATTCATGGCCTGTCTCCGGATGCTTTGTGTTTTCTTTCTCTGCCTGACGTCTCTGACCCTGAGTGCTCAGGAGCTGGCCTTTGAGGGCGCCGCCGGTTTTGGCGCCTATGCCAAAGGGGGCAAGGGAGGGCGTGTCATCGAAGTCACCCGGCTGGATGATGCCGTGGACTCTCCTCCGCCCGGCAGCCTGCGCTGGGCCTTGCAGCAGAAAGGGCCCCGGATCATCAGGTTTCGCTGCGCAGGCACCATCCTGCTGCACGATACCCTGGAGGTGAAGGAGCCTTTCCTCACCGTGGATGGTCTGGATGCCCCAGGGCAGGGGATCTGCATCCGGGGCGGCAGCCTGGAGTTTAAGGACACGCATGACGTTATCCTGCGCTACTTCCGTGTGCGGCTGGGCGATGAAACCACCCAGCGGCGCAACCGGGAGCAGCAGGTCCAACGGCCTAAAAACTCCAACGGGCTGGACTGCATCTCCTTCAGTCGCTGTCACGATGTCATCGTGGACCATGTCTCCACCTCCTGGTCCTGCGATGAGCTCTTCAGCGTGGTGCATTGCCAAAATGTCACGGTCCAGTGGTGCCTGCTGGCGGAGCCCCTTACGAACCCTGAACTGCATCCTTATGGGGACAACCACGCCTTCTGCTTCAATGCCAGTGCCAACACCCTGAGTGTGCATCACTGCCTCTTTGCCCGCTACGTCATGCGTGGCCCCCAGTTTGAAGCCAATGACATGCGCCGTGCCGATGCCTATGCGGTGCAGATGGAGGCCATTAACAACATCATGTTTGATTATCAGAAATCCGGCTCGCGCTACACCACGGGCGTGGAGGATCACCGGGAGGAGGCCGAAGACAAAACCTATGCGTTCCAGTTCATCGGCAACGTTTACCTGGGGGATCCCAAGCGCCCCGCGATCGAGGCCGTGATGAAGCACGACGTCCATCCCGGCGTGAAGGCCTTTGTGGATGATGCCCGCCTGGTCAGACTCAGCGATACCCAAGGCCGCGAGAAACACATGGACAGCGCCCAGGCGCAGCTTTCCGCAAAGCCTCTTTTCACCTCTCCGGTGCCTGTCCGCCCCCAAGATCCTGAAACCGTCCTGAAAGAGGTTTTAGATCGCGTCGGCTGTTCGCACTCACGTGATTCTGCGGATGCGCGGATGGTTGCCGAAGTGCGTAACCGGAAGTTTGGAAAACCTCTGCGTTCACAAGAGGCTGTTGGCGGTTGGCCTGATCTGCAAGACCGGTGACCCGTCGTCCTGCATCTCCCGGGGTATTCGGGTGGGGAGCCTCCGCGAACCATCCGTTCTTTTTTTGTCACAGATTCCTCGGAAAGGGAAATTAGAACGGCATGAGCTTTCCAACCGATCAGGAGCTGCGCAACATGGCAGCCTACACCCCTCAGGATGCCCACATCTCCACCGCACAGATGGTGCACGTTCTCTCCCAGGTGCATGTGCATGGCACGGATGGCAACAAGGGGTCCGGTGCTGCCATCGCCAAGTCCATCCAGGGCCTGCTGGAGGACAAGGTGGCCAACAGCGAAACAGGCCGGACACCTGCCACAGCCTTGCAAGATCTCAGAGGCGAGATCACCAACAGCAATGCGCTGGGCAATGGAATGGGCTCGGTGCAGGACAAAGCCCTCACCGTCATCCGCGGCATCGAGATGAAACTCGCCGCGGAGCCTGCCCTCCATGCGGAGCTGGCCCAACACGAGTCCTTTGAATCCTTCAACGCCAGTGAAAGCTGGCGTCTGGTGATGGACCGTTTCCAGCAGGAAGGGCGCGGTGAATATGGCTTTGAAAATGAATCCGGCTACCTGAACGGCACCTTCAACGGCCTGTCCAGGGCCATGGAGACTGTCCGAAATCACGAACCCTTGACCGTGGATATGCTCACGGAACTGCACGATGCCTGCGTGCAGGATGTGATGCCCATGGGCAAGACACTTCTGGATCCGGGGGGGCTGGAAGCGGGCCTGCGGGACACCAATGGTCCGAATGGGCAGCCGAGGCGTGTTGGCTTCGCTTTGACGGAAGGTCGTAACATGTCGGCTGCCGGTCTCCAGGAACTCCAGGACAAAATCAATGTCCAGCACGATGACTGGTTTGAGATCGTGGATGATGCGGGCCGCACCAAGCTCAAGACCTTTGCCAGACCCACAGCCGATTGTGAAGCACGTGTGCAGGGCATCATTGGCGAATACAATACGAACATCGGTGCGGCCACGAATGCGGATGAAAAGTATGCCGCCATTGCCCAGTGCTGTCGGGACTTGGAAATCTCCCACGTTTATGCGGATGGCAACGCCCGCACCATCGGCTTTTGCCTGGCTAACAAACTGCTTGCTGAAAATGACCTGCCTCCGGTGATCCTGGAGAATCCGAATCGTTTTGACGGCTACAGCGTGGATGAGCTGGTCACAGAGATGAAAAGCGGGGCGGTCAACTTCGCCGGTTACTGCCATGGCCCGGTGATCACGGCGGATTTTCCCACGCCGGAGGCGGCCACACTGAACATGCTTCAGATGGCCAAGGACCTGGGCAAGGAGAATGAGCTGCTGATCCAGGCGGGCAAATCCGGCAACAGTACGCTGATCACCGCCTCTCTGAATGAGCGCCGCGCTGTGAATGACCAGATCACTCCAGGTGATTTTGATTATCAGGCGGAAATGGCCGTGGCCCATGCCCGACATCCCAATTCAGAGGCTGGCAAGAACGATTACAAGAACGTCAATGTCGCCAATCTGAACGTCGATCAAGCCCGCGACCTCGTTCAGAAAGCCATGGTCTATTCCCATGACCGCCTGAGCAACGACCAGACCGGCAAGCAGAGCCGGGCGGAAGGCTGGACCCGGCTGTTGGATCAGATGAGAAACCAGCCTGCCGTCATGGCAGATCAGAAGCTGCTGGATATGATCAATTTGACGGAACAGAGCCTGTCGCACATGAACTCCAACAACGTGGCCGTACGCGATACATTCCGCAATGCAGCCAAAAATATGGATGCTGCGGCGGAAAGCCAGAAGGAGACGACCAGCCTGAGTGGCAAAGTCCGGTCCATGTTTCGGGCCAATACGCCTGCCGCTGCCCCGGCAGACGGGGTGCGGTATGTACCTGGAAAAGGCATGACCTGACCCAGGTTGAGGATGGCCGATGGAGAGGCTGTTTCATCTGCGTATGAATCAGGTGAAATCTGTTTTCCTCCTCCTTGTCCTCTTCCTTGGGGTTTCCCTGTCCCCGGCTCAGGAACTTTCCCCTCTGGATCTCCCCGGCGTGCGCGAGCAGCACGTGTGGATCCCCATGCGGGATGGCGTGCGCCTCTCTGCCTATCTTTACCTGCCTGAGGGGGAAGGGAAGTGGCCGGTCGTTTTTGAGCAGCGCTACGCCGCCCTCACCAGCAGCGGCTCGCGCAAAAACTCGGCCGAACTCGCCCGTCGTGGGTATGCCGTGGCCATGGTGAACTTCCGTGGCTCCCAGCGCAGTGAGGGGCACTACGTCGGCTACCGCGCTCTTGGCTGGGGCGAACAGAAAGATGGTTATGACACTTGCGAATGGCTGGCCACCCAGCCCTGGTGCACGGGCAAGGCGGGCAGCTTTGGCAGCTCCCAGGGCGGCTTTGCGCAGAACTTCCTCGCCGTCACCCAGCCCCCGCATCTGGCCTGCCAGTACATGGTGGATACCGGCACCAGCCTCTTTCATGAAGGCTACCGCATCGGTGGCATCACCCGGCCCGGCCGTTTTGCCGACTTCGGAGCGAACTGCCGGAATCCTGAAGACAATGCCATTCTGTTGCGGGAGTGGGATCAGCATCCGGATGCGGATGACTACTGGAAGGCCGAAGACACCCGCCCTCACTTTGCCAAAATGACCGTCCCCTGCTTCACCATCGGCAGCTGGTATGACTTCATGGTCCAGGGCAGCATCCGCAGCTTCATCGGGCGAAAGCCGCATGCCTTTCAGCAACTTTTGTTAGGCCCTTGGCTGCATGGCCGCCTGAACAAAGGGAGCAAGGTCGGCGACCTCATGTATCCCGACAACGCCACCTGGCCGGAAGTGGCCCACATGGTGCGCTGGTTTGACCACTGGCTCAAAGGCACGGACAACGGCATCGAAAAAGAACCCGCCGTCCGCTACTACGTCATGGGGGCCGTGGGCGAGCCCGGTGCCCCAGGCAATGTCTGGCGTGAGGCCGCCGACTGGCCCCCAGTCACCACCGAGACCCCTTTCTACCTTCACGAGGCCGGCCTGCTGACGGCCGAGGCCCCCACCTCTCCGTCCAGCGGCACCAGCTATGAGTGCGATCCGCTGAAGCCCATGGAAATCCCCGGCCGCGCCTTCCCTGGAGCTAAAGATGCCCAGGCCGTGGAACAGCAAAAAGACGTCCGCACCTGGACCACCTCTCCCCTCACCACCCCGCTGGAAATCACGGGCGAAATCCAGGCCGATCTTTGGGTGAAATCCACGGTCCGCGATACCGACTTCATTCTCCGTGTCTCCGATGTCTATCCCGATGGCCGCAGCATCCTGCTCATGGACTACCCCCTGCGTGCCCGTTATCGCGAAGGTTTTGACAAGCAGGTCCTCCTCACCCCCGGCCAGCCCGCCCGGCTGAAATGGCACATTGGCCACACCAGCCTCATCCTCAATGCCGGCCACCGCCTCCGCATCACCCTCACCAGCACCGGCGCCCCGCTGTATGAGCCTAACAACCAAACCGGCGGCCCCCAGACCGCCACCTGGCTGGCTGAAACCCAGCCCGGCACCCACACCGTCCTGCATGAAAGGGAGCACCCCTCGCGGGTATTGTTGCCCGTGATGCATTAAGCCGGATTTTTCCTGCGCCCATCTCCACCATGCGTCGGCTCATCTCCTTTTTACCAGGGAGGAGATTCTTGTTTCAAGTGATGATGAAAAGTCGAAATATCCACGTATATCATTTTCCAAGTCTGCCCCATTGATTCCATCCTCACAAGCCTTGATGTTACCCGAAAGGGTAGGCCTATCGTATTGAAAGGCGGTAGAACAGAAATTGTATACAATCGATGGGGAAGCTTGTAGAATAACTTTATTTGTTTTTCGTCATCTGCATGTCAATATCTTATCATGGCAGACTTCGTTCGCAAAAAACTCCAGGTGTTCGTTTCTTCGACCTACACCGATTTGATAGCCGAGCGCCAAGCCGCAGTATCGGCAATTTTGTCAGCAGGTCATATACCGGCAGGGATGGAATTGTTCACGGCAGGAGACGAATCGCAGATGGATGTGATCAAACAATGGATTGATGAGTCGGATGTATTCGTGCTAATCCTGGGTGGTCGATATGGATCGCTTGAGCCATTATCCGGGAAAAGTTACACTCAGTTGGAGTACGAATACGCATCATTCCAAAACAAACCTCTGTTTGCTTGTGTTATACAAGATTCGGCAATAGATGAGAAAGTCAAGGTGCATGGAAAGGCTGCTATCGAAACATTGCATGGAACCAAGCTGGCGAGGTTTCGTAAGCAGGTGCTAACAAAGCTCTGCAAATTTTGGGAGGATCCTAAAGATATCAAAATCTCTGTCACCGAAACTCTGGCTAATATTGCGCGCCGTGAAGATCTGACGGGATGGATTCGTGCAACCGACCAAACAAATCCAATCTCTTTGTTAAATGAGATGGCTCGCTTGAGCAAGGAAAACGCGGAGCTTCGTGTTGAAAATGATAGAGGCAAAGATATCGCGCAATTTCACGGCCTTACTTTCGCGGACCTAAAGGTTTTGTTGAGCAGGAACGAAGCGATGGATTCTTTGATTTGCAACCGTGATCTTTTGTCCAGAGGAAGAGCTTCTAAAGAGGTGGTTTATGACGAATTAATATTACGGGGAATAGTTCGTCAAAATCCCTCGCGTTTCGGCGCGTACGAACTAACGGAAGACGGTCGAAATTTTCTCAATAGATATGATTTAGAATCGCTAAAATTGAGGTTGACTTAGTTGTTCAGGTGCTTGCTACCCCAAAGAGCTGGAGTCTTGGCATGAACTTCTAAATAAGTTGCCTGTTGAGAGACATCAAGAGTGGGTGTATAATTGAAAGAATAATGTGCGTTAAAGATGTGCTTGCATTAAAGCGCCTTGAAACTTCGTAACGATTTAGCTGGATAACAGTTTGACCATGCCGTCAGCTATTGTTTGTGCGAGTTGGGTGGTACTTAATGTTTTGAAGTTGCTATTTGAATCAATGGTGTGCCACGCATCTCCTTCTCCTGGTGTAATCGTCATTGCGCAGACCCCTGGAGCATCGTCGAAAGATTGGAGCCATGGTGGAAATCGTTCAGGATTAGGTTGTGACCAGTAGAGAGTAGGGCTAGCAGCTTTACCGCTTAAATAATGACGTAAGTCTGCATTTTGAAAGCCAATCCATGCAAGTCTTTCGAGGTTACCGAGTCCAGGGACGTTGATTTCAATTTTGAAAGCCCAACTCTTCGCAAGAGTTTCCATCTTACAAAGATGCACATACTCATCAAGTGAAAGGGTGCCTCTGTACACATGTGCATTTAACTTTCCTCCCACATTTTCAAGCATTGGTTCAAGGCGAACTCTGAGCACCTGGAATAACAGTTCAACACTGCTATTCCAGACATTGAGGTTACGTTGCTGAGCTAAGCGGATCTTTTGAGTCGCTGGATCGTAACCTTCTACTTCTTTTGCTGCCTGCTCGAGTCCGAGTAATGCACCATGAAAGCGTTCGATCACAAGATCAGCCATCTGAGAAATATCCCCGCCATAGTCCGATTCACGCAGGGCATCGATATACCGATCACGGTCCTGATTACGGCGAATAATAATTGACGGGTAACCATTTCGAATTAGTTCAAGATTCGTGATTGCCCTCGCAGTACGACCATTGCCATCAATAAACGGATGAATATGGGCAAACCAAGCATGAAGTACCACGCCCCGAAGGATAGGATCTATTTTTTCGTTCTGAAGGGACCACGCTTCCAATTTCTCCATTTCGTCCATCACGGCTTTCCAGTCCCGGGGGGGCTTGTGAGTAGATCCAACAATTGTCACAGGTTCGTTCCTAAACGAGCCAGCACCATATCGACCCTCAAGGATAATTCCATGCAATTCTTTAACTTGCAAGATTTCAAGTGGAGCAGGATCACTCGCCATTACGAACAAGCGCTCCAGCGCTTTATTTAAGGATTGGGCATCCCGAACATAACCTGGATCAAGGCCAGTTAAGGTGGTACCTTTCAGCACGGCTAACTTAGTTTCCGGTACAGTAAGTGGGCTCCCCTCGATGGCGTTTGACTCAGCAACTTGTTCGTACCGTGTATTACCATAATACCGTTCCAATGTCGCACGGGTGAGTTGCCCTCGACTGCGTAACGTGGCAACTCGATCATGAATCTCATGCAACTCCTTGCCCAGAGCAATCGCAGGCGCTGATTCAAGGTTGTAGGGGGTGTTAGATAGACACCTGCTTACATCAAAGTTCATAGGGTACAGTTTTTCATTTTTAAAGCTTATCCAAACAACACCATCTGCCCGGCATCCGCATCATTCGTTAGGCGCGTCTTCTTAACTTTGGCGGGCACGCTGGTGGGCAGGGGCACGTGCGTCACACTTTCCGCCGGTTGATGTCCGGCTTCCAATTGCGCGAGCACTTCCTTTGCACGCTCAATGACGTTCTCGGGCAGGCCGGCGAGGCGGGCCACCTGGATGCCGTAGCTTTTTTCGGCGCAGCCGGGGAGGATCTTGCGCAGGAAGATGATCTGCTGGTTCCATTCCTTCACCGCCACGTTGTAGTTCTTCACCGCGCTGCGGCTCTGGGCCAGGGCCGTGATCTCGTGGTAGTGGGTGGCAAAGAGGGCGCGCGCGCCGATGTGGTCGTGCAGGTGCTCGGCCACGCTCCAGGCGATGCTGAGTCCATCGAAGGTACTGGTGCCGCGGCCGATCTCATCCAGGATGACGAGGCTGCGCTCCGTGGCGTTGTTCAGGATCAGCGCCGTCTCATTCATCTCCACCATGAAGGTGGACTGGCCACGCGCCAGGTCATCGCTAGCACCGATGCGGGTAAAGATGCGATCCACCAGGCCGATCTCCGCACTGGTGGCCGGTAGGTAACTGCCGATCTGCGCCATGAGGGTGAGCAGGGCCGTCTGCCGCAGGTAGGTGCTTTTGCCCGCCATGTTCGGTCCGGTGATGAGGATGAGGCGGCTTTCCTCCGGCTCCAGCGTCACATCGTTGGGCACAAAACGCTCGCCGCTGGTCAGGTTCTGATCCAGCACCGGGTGACGGCCATCGCGGATGAAAAGATGCCGCGTGTCATTGAGGATGGGACGCGTGTAATTGAACAGCCGCGCCGTCTCCGCCAGGGAGCAAAGCGCATCCAGTACCGCCAGCACGGCCGCCGTTTCCTGGATCTCCGCCAGATGTGTGAGCACTCGGCTGCGCAGGCCGATGAATTCTTCGTACTCCAGCGCCTTGCTGCGTTCCTCCGCGCCCAGGATTTTGTCCTCCATGCGCTTGAGTTCATCCGTGATGTAGCGCTCGCCGTTTACCGTCGTCTGCTTGCGATGGTAGTCGGCCGGCACGCTGCCCATATTCGCTTTGGTGATCTCGATGAAATAACCAAACACGGCGTTATACTTGATCTTCAGGCTCTTGATGCCCGTGCGCTCGATCTCGCGATTTTGCAGATCGGCGATCCACTGGCGGCCTAACGTGGAAGCATCGCGCAGCTCATCCAGCTCTGGCAGGTAACCGGGGCGGAAGACGCCGCCTTCCTTGATCTGCATGGGCGGCTCCTCCACCAGCGCCTGCTGGATCTGGGTGGCCAGGGCAGAGAGATCATGCAGGTTCACCAGCAGCCGGGCAAAGTCCGCACTGCGCGCCTGCTCCATCGCCATTTTCAGCGAGGGCACCACCTCCAGAGACGCGGCCATGGCCAGCAGATCGCGCCCATTGCCGCTGCCCTGGCTGAGGCGGCTGCTGGTGCGCTCCAGATCCCGCACCTCTTTCAGCAGCGTGCGCAACTGGCCTAACAAAAGGGATTCCGCCAGCAGCGTGGCCACCATGTCCTGCCGCTGGGTCAGCTGCTCCAGATCCCGCAGCGGGTGCAGCACCCAGTGGCGCAGCTTGCGCCCGCCCATGGGCGTGCAGGTGCGGTCCAGCGCACTCAGCAAAGTATGTTGGGCGCCACCGCGTGCCGTCACCAGTTCCAGGTGGCTCTGGCTGGCGGCATCGATGAGCACAAAATCGCTCGTCTGGGCCACGCGCAGGCGCTGGATGTGATCCACATTCCGCCGCAGTTGAAATTGCAAATACTGCAGGATGCACCCGGCCGCACATAGCGCCGCCGTCAGGCCCTGGCAGCCGAAACCATCCAGCGACTTCACCTTAAAATGCTGCGTCAGTGCGTGGTCTGCCTGATCTTCCAAGAAAAGGTACCCCTCCACGGCCAGGGCGCAGGCGGGATGGCCCAGGGACTCGATCAAATCCCGCTGCTCCTCACTGTGCAGCAGCTCGCTGGCCTGGATGCGCTCCAGCTCATCTACCAGGTCCACCGCTTCCTTAAATTCCGCCACCTCAAATTCCCCCGTGGTCAGGTCCACATAGGCCAGGCCCAGCTTTTTTGCCGTGCGAAAGACCGCCGCCAGGTAGTTCGACCGGTTCGATTCCAGAAGGTTGAGGTCATTGATCGTCCCCGCGCTGAGGATCTGCGAAACCGCCCGCTCCACGATCTTTCCGGGCACCGGCTCCGTCGTCTGTTCCGCGATGGCCACCCGCTTACCCGCCCTGATCAGTTTCGCAATGTAGCCCTGGGAGGCATGGTGAGGCACCCCACACATCGGAACGCCATTGCGCTTGGTCAGAGACACATTCAGCAGAGGGGCCGCCGTCTTGGCATCCTCAAAAAAAAGCTCGTAGAAATCCCCCAGGCGGAAAAACAGCAGCACGTCCTCCGGAAGCTCCCGCCGGATGGCGAGATACTGCTTCATCATGGGGGTGGCGCTGGCGTCGGACATGGCTCAATCAGGCGGCCCAGGCTTGGCTGTCAAGGGGTCAACGGTCAAGGAGGGAAGTTCGTCCGGTCTTCATTACCATGCAAAAAAAATGGCCGTGTCTTGGTATCCCCCCTTGGGCAGAAACCAGGGCCCCGGCCCCTTTGTCCCCCAGGCCAGAGGGCTCCCCATGAACAAACAAGTTGCGCAAGCCGCAGAGTCGCCTATTCTCGCCACCCTTTTTCAACCCCGAACCTTCTTTTCTTACCATGTCTCAGCATCGCAGCCTCAAAACCGCCGGTTCCGTTGGTACCAAGCGCAGCGTCCTTAAGCGTGGCGAGCGCATCAAGCTCATGAAGGCCCGTGGTCAGTGGAAAGACGGTCGTCTCCCGACCGGTCTGCCCAAGACCAAATCCGAATAGTTTGCGCGGGTTAATCCCCGCAGTCTCCCACCGTGCGCCTTAACCGTTATCTCAGCCTGTGCGGCCTCGGCTCCCGCCGTGGTTGCGAAGTACTCATTCAAGAAGGTCGCGTCTCCATCAATGGACATGTGATCAAAGACCTGGCCACCCAGGTCTCGGATGAGGATCGAATCATCGCCGACGGCAAGCCCGTCAAAGCTGAGAGCGGTGTGGTGATCGCCCTGCACAAGCCGCGAGGCTACATTTGCAGCCGCAGCGATGAGCGGGATCGCATGACGATCTACTCGCTCCTGCCCAAGCAATTTCAGACCCTCCATCACGTGGGCCGTCTGGATAAAGACAGCGAGGGCCTGCTGCTGATGACCAATCGTGGGGAGCTTTCCCACCGCCTCATTCACCCCAGCATGGGTGCTGAAAAGGAATACGAGGTCATCGTGGATCAGCCTATGGACCAGGCCACCATGGCCAAGCTGGTCAAGGGCATGCTCACCGAAGAAGGCCACGCCAAGTGCGAACGCGCCTGGATGATCACCGAATATCGTGCCCATGTCGTCCTGAAACAGGGCCTGAAGCGCCAGATCCGCCTCATGTTCTATCAGCTGGGTTTTGAGGTGGAGCGCCTCACCCGCACCCGCATTGGCTGGCTGGAGCTCAAAGGCCTTCAAAAAGGTGGCTGGAAACAGCTCACCGAAGTCGAAGTCGAGCGCTTTTTCTCCAAAGACGGCGTCACCGGACGTCCGGCCAAGATTGCTAAAACCGCCTCCGCTGCCGATGCCGGCGATGAGGAATCTGGCCGCCCCGTGCGCCGCGCCCCGGCCAAACCCCGTGGAGGCCCTCGCGCCAAAAAATCTTTTGGTGGTGAAGACCGCCCCCGCACCCCCCGTGCCAGGACTTCTGAAGGTGAAGATCGTCCCCGTGGCGGACCTCGTGGCAAAAAAACTTTCGGCAGTGAAGATCGCCCCCGTGGTGGTCCCCGTGGGAAAAAATCCTTTGGCAGCGAAGATCGCCCACGCAGCCCCCGGGCCGCTCCTTCGGATGGCGAAGATCGCCCCTTCGGCGCTCCCCGCGCAAAAAAAACTTTTGGTGGTGAGGACCGTCCCCGTGGCTCTCGCCCGAGTTTTTCCGAGGGTGAAGATCGTCCTTTCGGCGCCCCCCGCTCACGCCCTTCCTTTGGTGGTAAAGACCGTCCAGGTGCCGCTCGCCCGAGTTTCTCCGAAGGTGAAGACCGCCCCCGTGGTGGCCCTCGCGGACGCTCCTCCTTTGGCGATGACGAGGCCCCTCGTCCCCGTGGGAAACGCCCGGACGGCGACCGAAAACCCCGCAGCAGCGGCGGTGCCGGAAAGCCACGTTCCACCCGTGGGGACTCCCCCAGCAGGCCCCCGCGCGCCTCGGTGAAACGGGCCCCCGGAAAAAAAGGCTCTCGCGGCCGTCCCTAAACTGGGATTGTCTTTATTCTTGCCACGGCAGTCAGAGGGGCTAACCTCGACACCTCTAATCGCACTCACATCCCATTAATGGACGACACAAAATCTAACGAGAAGGAGGCCACAGCTTTGGACCTGAAGCAGATCAAGCAGATCGTGGCCCTCATGGCCGAGAACGATCTCAGTTACTTTCATTTCGAAAACCAAGGATCCAAGGTCGAGCTGCGACGTGGATCTGACTTCCAGGCGGCCAAAGAGCTGCTGAAGCATCTCCCCGTCGCCTCGGCTGCCGCTCCAGTTGCCCTGGCCGCCGCTGCCCCGGCCGCTGCCGCCGCAGCACCTGCGACCGCCGCCGCAGCACCCACCGCTGCCGAGCCTGCTGGCCCTACCATCAACAGCCCGATGGTTGGCACCTTTTACCGTTCCTCCTCCCCAGGCGAAAAAGCCTTTGCGAACATTGGTGACTCCGTGGATGAAAACTCCAACGTCTGCATCATTGAGGCCATGAAGGTCATGAACGAGATCAAGGCCGAGATGCGTGGAACCATCGCCCGCGTCCTCGTCGAAGACGGCAAGCCGGTCCAATACGGCCAGCCTCTGTTTGAATTGAAGGCCTAGGGCAGTTGACCGTCGCTATGCTTGACCCCTGACTCCTGACGGTCAGGCGGGTCAAGGGGTCAACCGTCAGAAAGTCAAGATACGCACCTCCTCTTCCTCTCCCGTCCCTCATGTTCCGAAAAGTCCTCGTCGCCAACCGTGGTGAGATCGCCGTCCGCATCATCCGCGCCTGCAAAGAGCTCGATGTCAAAACCGTCGCCGTTTATTCTGAAGCGGATGTGGACTCCATGCACGTCCATCTGGCCGATGAAGCCATCTGCATCGGTCCCGGCCCCAGCAGCGAGAGCTACCTGAAGATCAGCCGCATCATCAGCGCGGCCGAGATTGCGAATGTGGACGCCATCCACCCTGGCTACGGCTTCCTTTCGGAAAAGGCCGAGTTCGCCGACGTGTGCGAGCAGTGCAAAATCAAGTTCATCGGGCCCAGCTCCCGCGTCATCTCCATGATGGGTGACAAAAACGTCGCCCGCGCCACCGCCCGTGCCGCAGGTGTGCCCGTGACCCCTGGGTCCGACGGCCTCATCCACAATGAAGAAGAAGCCCTCGCGTGGGCTCGCAAAATTGGTTATCCTGTCATCATCAAGGCCAGCGCCGGCGGCGGTGGCCGTGGCATGCGCCCCGTGCTGAACGAGGCCACCCTCATCTCCAGCTTCCAGGCCGCCTCCCTCGAGGCTCTCAAGTGTTTTGGCGATGGTTCCATGTACATGGAAAAACTCGTCGAAAAGCCCCACCACATCGAGTTCCAGATCGTCGCCGACAGCCAGGGCAACGTCGTCCACCTTGGTGAGCGCGACTGCTCCATGCAGCGGCGTAACCAAAAGATCATCGAAGAGTGCCCCAGCCCCAAGATGACCGACGACCTCCGCAAAAGGATGGGCGACGCCACCATCCGCATCTGCAAAGAGATCGGCTACGAAAACTGCGGCACCATTGAGTTCCTCGTCGATAACAACCGTGAAGACTTCTACTTCATGGAGATGAACACCCGCATCCAGGTGGAGCACCCCATCACCGAAGAAGTCTATGGCTGCGACCTCATCAAGGAGCAGATACGCATCGCCGCCGGCCTCCCCCTTAGCGAGCACGTCATCAACGCCGTCCCCCGTGGCCACTCCATCGAGTGCCGCATCAACGCCGAAGACCCCTTCCGCAATTTCGCCCCCAGCCCCGGCAAGATCAATCTCTGGTACACCTCCGGTGGCCGCGGCGTCCGCGTGGATAGCCACGTCTATTCCGGCTACGAAGTGCCCCCGTATTATGACTCGATGATCGCCAAGCTCATCGTCACTGGCGCCACCCGCGAAATCGCCATCCGCCGCATGCGCCGCGCCCTCGGTGAATTCGTCGTCGAAGGCATCAAGACCACCATCCCTCTCCAGAGCAAAGTCCTCACCACCAGCGACTTCCAAAACGGCCAATACGACATCACCTGGGTCGAAAACTTCCTCCGCCAGGAAGGCTTGAAGGGGTAGTCAAATCGGAGTTGAGTCGTTGCCATGTCTGAATTGCCCGGCAGCGAGGTGAATCCGTATGCACCGCCGGGGGTGGATGTGCTCGGGGCTGAGGCTTTGCCGCCGCAGCCCTTGCTTCGCCCTCGGTCCACGAAGTGGGCTATCTTTATCCTTTTGGTGAAGGTCGTTGTGATCCATTGGATCCACTGGGGCATCATCCAGGAGAGTGGTTTGGGGGGACTTTGGGATGCTTATGCCGAGCAATGGGGCAGTTTAGCGGCCCTCGTGTTGAGCTTTCTCGGATTGGCCATACTGGTCTTTACCCAACGCTCGCGCGTGGCCTATGCTCTGGCTAGTTTGGCCTTGGTCGTATTGTTTTTTGAGGGGGTGACCCGCAGCTATCTACAACTGCGAACATATGGGAACTTCGAAAACACCTTCCCTTTCGTCTTGGATGCCGTGATCCAGGTGGTTTTATTTTCACTCTTCCTCTACCTGCCCTACCGCTTCATCTTCGGCCTTCCCAGCCGACAGTATTACCGGATTGGCATCTAAAACAGCCTAGGGGATAGGACTGCCTTTGCCCACGTTGCGTGACGACCCAATCCTGCCGTCTTCAATGACCCTCCCCCAAAACAGCGACTTCAATCCCTACACGCCTCCGCAGACGGAAATACAGGTTTCGCGTGTGCGAAGACCCGCCTCTACGAAGTGGGGCATGGCGGTCCTGGTCCTGGATGTCGTGTTGTATGGCTTGATCTATATGCTCGCCTGGCAGGAGCCCAACATCATGCTGCTGGTAGAAGAGCACTTTGACTTGCATCAGGCACTTTCTCCTTATGACTGGGTGCTGGGCCATTTCATCGGCGCGGCCTTTCCCTTGCTGGTGCTTTCCATCGGTTGCCGAACCCGGTTTACCTATGTAATCGGAGCGGTGGGCATTCTGCTAGCGTATTACAGCAATCTCAGCACCCTTTTTCAAGAATGGTATTATCAAGAGGAAGAACTGCGAGACCTTTGGACACAGGTCATTGATCTGTCTTTTTTGGTGCTGATCACGCTGGCTTCTTTTTACCTCGTCTTCTGCTTTATCTTTGGCCTTCCTAGCCGTCAATACTATCGAGTTGCTCGCCCAAAATCGGTCGGCCCTTAGACTTGGCTGGTGGCGTCGAGTTTTTCGGTTCTTGGAGGTGTTGATTTGCCTGGCAAGCGCAGGCTCCAGCGTTCGACTGCCCAAAACATGGCGGCAGCCAGGAGGATGCTGAGGAGAGAAAAAACTAGGGGGACTGCGATGGACTCGGACTTGGCTCCGCTCTGGAAGGAGGACTTGAGAAACACCAGGAAGGGCAGGTGGATGGCGTCGAGCGAATAGCTGAAGATGCCCAGGGTTGGCGGCCATCCGGCTCACGCGGGTGCTCTGCGTTGACTCTTACATATCTATCTCCGCCGCTGGTCCCTTTTCTTCAATGACGTCAACCCCCGCAAGCCCGCCCCCGGCCCGGAGTACGGCATCCTGTCCAAATGCTCCTCCATCTTCGGCAACCGTCTCTTTTTGGGCCAATTGAAGAGCGCTTTCCATGGCGGCGCCCGCAGGCTCCGCGCCTGGCACTGGATGGGCAGCGAAGAGGTCGAGTATGAAGGCTCCCTCTACTGGACCACCCCCGGCTACGGTTACGGAGTCACCGCCACCAGCATCGTCCCTGGCTTCCGCCCGCCCTCCCGTTACAAGGCTCGCCACCTCGACCGCATGAAGCTCATTTGTAATGCAACGGAGTTTATCCAGGCCGTCCAAAGGGGCATCCAGCAAGGATTGATCTAACCTCTTGTTAGGCCTGGCTCCGCCGCACCGACGGCTAGGTTCATTCGGGAGTTGAATGCTGTTCCTCGGAGGATTCAAATACGCCTGAACCCGCGTTTGATGCTTCTCGCTCAATTTCAAGCATTAGGGTTTCAATCAGATGCAAAGCGCTACTACCGACAGTATTCTCTCATGCCGTTCCCATAACGCCGTTAGGGGTAGGGCATCTGTGATCGAATGGCGCGGGTTCACCGCGCCGAATCGGGAGGTGCGGCTCTCACGGCAAGAGTTGCGATACAGGAACCCGCGGGAGCTTTAACGCTTCGATCTGCTCCACCGCAACTTGCCGCAGCTTCTCACCTGATCGGGCAAGATCATTCAAGCTCTGTTTCCATCCGGCAAGGCCACCTTGCCGCACCAAGATATTTAGAGGCCAGCCTTCCGCTTCGTCGAGATAGCGAGACACTAAAGCCGATGCTTCGTCTTCCTTGCCAAGCCAAGCACAGATGCTCACTGCGTCCTCCATCAGTGGCACGGGATAACGGGAATCAGGTCTTTCAAGCAGGCGATACTTCTCATACGCTCTAAGCACTTCGTCGAGCCGCCAGTCGCCTTCAACAGGCAGCAGGCTTGAGGCGACAAGCCTTTTGCAAGCCTCTCTGCTTCGGCCCTCGTGGAACTGAACGGCAATTCGCTCTGCCGTTCCTGATCGAGCCGAGAGCAGAGGTTGCCCAAGATTCAAGCTCAGCACTGGAAAGGGCCGACAAAGACAATGGACGTGTAGTGTAGGCAGGTAAGCGGCATTGGATGAGTCTCGATCAAGACAGATACCTTGCACCAAAGGGCCGACTCGTCGGGCTAATCCCATCGGCTGGAATGCGACAAACTGGGGGAGCAATGTTTGCCAGTCGTTCGTGATCGACTTCTTGAGAGCTGAGGTGAGCTTCGTCATGGTCCGACTGCATCTACTGAGTTAATCCCCGCAGGGCCGTTGTTGATGATCCGCTGCACTCTTGATGCAGGAAGCGATGGGTTCGGGGTGAACTTATAGTCCCAGACGCTTCCAGTTGATGGTTCATAGACATCAAGCCGCACGCTACCTTTTGTGCGGTAAGGAACTGCTTGGCCGTTCAGATATGATGCCTCTGTTTGAAGTCCTCGGCTGCCATACAGTGACTGGTAACGATCAAGCAGCCGCTCAGCGTAGCCATGCTTCAGAGTTCCCTGAACTGGACCACTTCCTGCTGCGGGGATTCCTTGCCGAGTTCCCCAAGCCTCCGCTCGGGTTGCGATGTCCTGAACAAGCTGGGCATTTGTGCGTCCTGCTGTATTTGCGGCCGCAGCCTCAGCTTCAGCAGCAGCAACAGCTCCAGTTACTTTTGCACCCAAAGTTGGTGCTGTCGGGGGCGGGGCCTTCACAAGGGCACCAGCGACTTTGTTTGTTAGCGCAACCCCCGCCTGAGTCGTTCCGTAAAGCCCCAGGAGTCCCCCTGTGACACTTTGTGACCGCTCTTGTAAACCCAAAGGCGAACCATTAACGGGATCGAAACCGACCACCCCACCGACTATGTTCGCTATAGGATTGTATCGATTGAAAACCCCCACGCCGCCCCCGTCCTTGTAATCCGCTTTTGCTTGAGTGGCGATCGCCGAAACTGTTCTCTGTGGCATCGCAGTCAACAAAGCCGGACCGCTCGGTATCGAGAGCACCGCTCCATACGCCCCCATAAATATCTGCTCGGCTGAGGACGGAGGGGTTTTTCTTGCTGGCATTGGCCCGCCGCAGGCACGCAACCCATCCGGATCAAAGCTCGTCCAAGGATTCTGCTTCACATAGGCATATAAGTTGGGGCCGTCCACGAATCCAGCCGGGTCGCGGCTCAGCCACACGCCGGTTTCAAGGTCGCGATAGCGGAAACCTTCATTGAGAAGTCCGGTGGGGTCTTCGTCTTTGCTGCTGGCGCGTTGTTTGTCGAGGTTGACGCCGGTTTCCGTCGGGCGTTTGCCGAAGGCTTCGTAACTGGCGGTCCAGGTCAGCGTGGCGTTTTCATCGCTCTGGGCGATGATGTCGCCGCGGCCGTTGCTGAGGGAGTAGCGCAGGGTATCGCCGTCGCGGATGCTGTAGAGCATGCCGCCGACTCCGCCGCCCATGTCGGGCCCGCGCAGATAATGCACCGTGGGGCTGCCGGGGGTGAAGGGGGCGGGGGTGGCGCTATCGTACTCCGCGAGGCTGAGGCCCCCGGCAAAAACGATGGCGGTGGTCTGCGCCGGCAGGCTGCCCGCCGTGCGGGAGGTCTGCAGCCGGCGGACCCTGTAATCGTAGGTGTAGCTGTGCGCGCTGCCATCCGGCATCGTGACGCCGACGAGCCGGTCCTGGCTGTTCCAGGCATAGGAAGTCGAAAAGGTGCTGCTGCTGACTCCCGTGAGCTGGGTGCGCGGCAGGGGACTCAGTGGATGGCCGCCGCCGCCCGTGACATTGACCAGGGAGTGGCCTGTCAGGAGAGTGACCACCTCATCTGCCGTGGTGAGGATGGGGGCGGCTCCTCCGGTCAAAACCGTGCGAGGCAGCGGCTGCACCAACGCCCCGCCTGTGCCCGCCGCCGTGATCAGATCTGCCGCAGGGGAGCCGATGGCTGTAAGCAAGCCAACCACGGCAGTGACGGTAGAGGTGGTCTCAAACCCCTCGCCACCGCCCGAAAGCTGGATGATCCCCGGCTGGGCCGTGACCTCTTCACTGCCACCTGTGACTGAAATAGGCAGGTTAGGCTGGAGGTCGCCCAGTAGCTCCACAATTTCAGCTGTGGTACTGATGACACTGGAGGACACACCGCCACTAAGAGCCGTAGGAGGGAGCGCCTTTAACTGCTCGTTTTCAGAACTGCTGAACGACACTAGATTTTCGACAGATGTCTGCCCTGACAGCAACTCGATGAGGTCAGCAGTGT
Source organism: Verrucomicrobiota bacterium (assembly GCA_040386955.1). Classification (GTDB taxonomy): domain Bacteria; phylum Verrucomicrobiota; class Verrucomicrobiia; order Verrucomicrobiales; family Verrucomicrobiaceae; genus Prosthecobacter. The sequence continues at coordinate 22,856 of JAZKER010000005.1, read as the reverse complement.
CCGTCATGATTTTGACATTGCTACCTCCATCCGATAACTTAATGAGCGTAGGCTCCAGTATCTGTCCGTTCCCATCCGTCACGCTGATGAATGAACTGATAGTCCCATTACTTGCCAAAAGTTGTACCACTTGACTGCCTGTTGCCAGAAAAGTTAGCTCGGCTCCCCCAGTCAGCATTCCTGTGCCAGCTATCGATAGCCCGCTTAGGCTGCCACCTATCTCGATCAATGAAGACGCTACCGCATCTTGTTGAATCACCGAATAGACATCTGAATAGGTGCTGGTAATATTGAAATTTTCGCCACCACCAGTCAGCAGCATGTTGTGACCCGTATCGATAATGATACTCGCGACAGTGGGGTCAACCGTCACCGCGACCAAATGGCTAGCGACTGACTGAATCGCCGCGCCAATATCAGCTACTGTGCTGGTACAATTTCCTTCACCATCGGTTGCACTTCGGACCTGAACAACATACTCACTTCCCATAAACGCCTCCAACTCAAGCCCTGGGGTGCCCCGATTTTCCGTGAGAATGGTGATATTATTGCCCTGCACCCCTGGAGTCACAGCGTCAATTTTGAGGCCATTATAAAGAGTTAGGCTTGCATGATCCCCGGAATCCGTCGCCAGTTTGATTGCGACATGACGATCATTCGTAGTCACCTCCAAACTCTGGTCCGGTTCCGCTGCAATGTGACTGACTGTGATAGTATTACCAACAACACCAGGCTCAACAGAGGTGTAGATGGCTTCACCTAGAACCAAAGATGCTGTCTTCACCTTCTCATTGGGCAGCCGCACAACAATGCTGTTTTCTTGGTTGGAGGCGCTGAGCGCTTCGTTAGCATCCGCCTCCTGAAGATCAATGGTGACATTGTTTCCCTCAGGCCCAGCTTCTACAGACGTGTATGTGACGCCCTGATTGACTGTCGTCGCCTTTGCACCCAGGTCAGTTTCTAAAAAAACCTGCAGGTGATTTTCACTAACATTAAAATCCAGTTCTTGCCCAGCTTCATCTGCGACTAGGCTGACAACGACTTCTTGCCCAGGCTGATGATGCTCCAAGGCGGTGAAGGTCATTCCCTGGTGCTGCAGTTTATCAGGGGTGCCTGCTGTGGTTGCCATTTTAACAACAACGTCTTGGCCACCCTCGACGCTCGCGCTGGCCAGTTCTCCCACCACCTGTTTTTCCAAGCGTACTTTCAAGGTATTCCCCTCTGTCCCCACATCCTTGGCCTGGAAAATGATTCCTTGATTGCTGGCCGCAGCCGCAGCTCCGCTATTGGTGCCGAGGCGCACGGTAACATCCTGCCCATCGACGATGACTCCAGGTGTTTGGTCAGGAGCCTCAGCCACCAGACTGAGGGTGACATCCTGCCCGCTCTGGTGCGGATTCACCGTGGTGTAGGTGATGCCCTGATTGACCAGGCTGTCTGCCGAGGGTGCCCCTGCAGCCAAAGTGACGACTACATCCCCGCCATTCTCGATGCGCGAAGCGAGTGCAGTGCCCGTCTCCAGCGTCACGCTCAGGTCTTCACCGGCGGCACCTGCTGTCTTGGACTGATAAGTGATGCCCTGATTGGCCAGACTGGCGCGGGCATCCGTAGCTGTCTGATCCACCAGCTCCAGGTGGGTGCGATTGCCATTGGCATCATAGGCCAGCCCTGCACTTTTTTGCAGCGTCCCGTTGGGGGCATCCCGCTTCGTCCATGTTTCCAACTGGTTGACTTCATTGTAAACGTAGTCCCAGTGGCCAGGATCAGCCCCACCTTCCACGAGCTTGGTTTTGCGGTTGTGAGCCTCATCATACGTGTAGGTCGTCTTGGTTTGGTTGCCCGAGTGGCTGACTACTTCTTCCTCCAGACGATTCACCATGTCATAGCTCATCGTGGTGGTCCTCAGACCTGCAGGGCGTGAGGCATTGGCCTTCCACTCCTCTTGATGCTCAGTGACATTGCTGATGGCATCATGCTCCCAATCAAACTTGGCCAAAACCCCGGTGTCAGATCTGTCAGACATGCTGGCAAACAGCTTTCGGCTGGTGAGCCTGCCAAGAGCATCATAGACATTTTCAGTCGCCTGCTCATTTCCCGCGATAAGCACGAGCGCGCGCCCCGCAAGGTCATACCCATAGCTGGTCATGCGCCCATTTTCAGTGATCGTTGAGGGGCGGTTCAGCGCATCGTAGGTGGTCGTGACCGTGCGCCCTGTGCCATAGGCCGCTTGCACACGGTTGCCTGCGAGATCATAGCCATAAGTGTGCTGAATGCCATGTGAGATCTCCGTCAGGACGCGTCCCTGTGCATCATAAGTGTAGCCGACATTGGCCTCGGGTCTCCCCGCTTCGGTCACACTGAGCAACCGACCGGCACGGTCATAGGCATGGATTCTGTTCTGGTCCGGAGAAGACAAGGACCGCAGCCGATTTCTGACGTCGTAGGCATATGAGGTGAGGACGTTCTTAGCGTCAGTCTGGCCCGTTTTGTTGAGCGCATCATAAACAAAGGTCCAGGCGTCATCATTTTCATAGACCTGCTCGATGAGACGATTTTGGCCGTCATAGACGAAGGTGGTCTCGTGCAACAACCCGTCCTGAACACGGGTTCTGTTCCCTGCTTTGTCATAGCCAAATTCGTTGGGAATTTCTTCGGCATCCGTGGTCTTCCGGAGACGCCCCAGTTCATCGTAAACATTCGTCACCGTTTGGTCTTTTGCATTGGTGACCGTGAGTACATTCCCCGCAGGATCGTAAGAACTGGATGTGATGTGAATGTTGTCGCCCACTGGCGGTGCAATGACCTGCAACGCACGGCCCGCACGGTCATACTTGGTCTCGGTGAAATTCCCGAGAGGATCAGATGCGCCCCAGGCACGTCCCGAGGGGTCATAGTTGGTGACGGTGACGGGATGCTTCATCAAACCCGTGGCCGCATCTGCCACCAGCGGGTGCCTGACCTTCCACGGGCGGTTTCGCTGATCATAAATCGTCTCGGTCACGTTGCCCAAGGGGTCTTGGACTTTGATCACATTGCCATTGGCATCGAAGCTCTGATGCACCTGCGGACTCATCTGCGTCCCGGTCAAATGATTGAGAACCGCTGGCAGCACGGTGCGGATCTGCCGCCCGGCATCATCATAAAAATGGCGGGTCACAGCGCCCATTTCATCCACCGTTTTCCAGACCTGGCCCGCAGGCGTATAAAAGCTCAGGGTATTGGAAACCGGTGTCTGAGCATCACCAGGGTAGATCACCCGCGTGGCTCTCCCCAATCCATCGTATTCTGTGACGGTGGAACGGTTCAGAGGATCCTTCTGGAGAATGGCGTTGCCCACTTCGTCGTACAGAGTTGTGGCTTCCACCAACCGCGCGGGATTCCCTTCAGGGTAGGTGGTGTCAACGAGCGTTTTTTTGGTGACCCGATACAAGTCATCATATTCAAAGCGGGTGACAAATCCGCGTGGATCCGTGACCTGCTTCGGTTTAAAGCCGGATATGTCGAACACACTGCCACCCACGAAGTCTGAGGTCCCGGGGTCGTCATCCACATAACGTGTCACTTGAATGAGTTCTGGGTCGCTGGACCCAAAATTGACCGTGGTCTGGGTGCGACGTCCAAGTTCATCATAATCATGATGGGTGCGATAACCACGGGCATCCCACTCATCCTCAGGCAGGTTAAAAGAATTGTAGGCAGACTCCGTGACGATGTCACCATTGTAGGCAGCGGGGAGCTCCCCTGAGGCTGGAGTATAAGAGGTGTAACGCGCATCCCTGACTCCGTTTCCATTCAGGTCCACGGTCGTTTTCAACTTCCTGTTCAGGACATCATAGTCATGGAAAACGGTGACCCCGATCTCATTGATCTCACGGTCCACATTGCCAGCGGCATCATAATGGATCTGCTTGAAGCTACCATCGGGATGAACGACCTTTTTCAAACGTCGGGTGTCCGGCTCATATTCAAAAAAGGTGGTCAGGCTGCGGGGATCGGTGACGGCCTTTTTCATCCCTCCGGATGTGTAATCGTAACGGGTTATCAAATCGTCTGACTGCCCCATTTTTACCGTTTGCGTTCGGACCCGGCCATTAAGATCCGGATCAAACTCCGTGATCATCTCGCTGGCGGCACCGCTCGCTTCTGCGGGCAGGCCTGTGGTCCGGACGATCTGCCGGGTCATGAATCCCTTAAAACGCGAGTGCCCATACTCAAAGTCCGTCACACGCAGAACCTTGGCGGGGGTGACGCGTGTATCCGTCACCGTTTCTTTGGTGCGCAGTCCTGTGGGGAGATAGCCTTCAGGAGGTTGCTTCAAAACATACGAAGTCTTGATGCCGGCGGCATCGGTCATTGAAGTCATGACCCGGGTGGCCGCGTCATAAGTGAATACTTTGCGCCCATTGACAGGCTTGCCCTGGCTCATTTTCCCATGGATCGCGCTGATCTCCTCCGTGGGATCATCAAAATAAATGGACTGCGACTTGGTCTGGCTGTTGCTTGGGGGCTGATACAAAACCGCTGGTGAGGCATAGTTATAGCGGGTCACTTTCTTGTCGAGATCAGTAACCTTCTTCAAGGCCATGCCTGCCTGGGGGTTGAACTCAAAAATCTCCTTGGGGGTATTCGGCCCCACAACTTCGCCATGGTAAATCTGAAGTTCGGTGAAGGACAGGCTGCGTTGATGATCCAGAAACTCGACGTGCCCAGTGTAATGCTCGATGTAAGGCCGGAACACCTCCGGCTTGCTAAACACGTAATGGAAAGTCCCCGTATCACTGCTGACCGTGGTCTGGCAGTGCGCATTGGTGACTTGTCCCATCAATGAGATGGTGGCTCCGCGGGTGCCTGAGAAATTCACCACTCTCGCTGCAGCCCCTTCATCCGCAGGCAGTTTGATCTGTGTGAGAAGACGCGGTAGGCCCACCTGTGAACGCAGAATATTTTGCGGATCTCCGGTCTTATGTTCTGACAACCAGCCCCGGTCGAAACGGGACTCGGAATTCACAGGGTCTCTGTAGCTAAACTCGTAGGCATGGCCCCTTTCATTCGTGATTTTCTGTAGCTCCACATGAACGTACTCCGTCTGAATGCCATCGGACGCATCGGGTGTTGGATCCACATCAGTCACCACATCATAGCTGTACGCCACCCCACCCGAGACGGGGGGCGCACTCCCGGGTGCAGAACGTCTGACACTTTTCAGCACTTTAAAAGATGCCGGCAAAGGCGCAACACCCGGAGAGACAACATCTTCATACTCGTAATGAATGAGCTCGCCATCAGGTCCCTGGACTTTGACGATCAAACCCTCGTCTTGCTGGATGGAAATTTTGTGGGAGGGCCTCTCAGGATCATAAATGAGATGAGGTACCAAGCTGGGGTCGATCACGACGTCATTCTCGTCCTTGCGATCCTGATAGGAGTAACACATCTTGTTACCCAAACGGTCATGCACCTCAATGAGTCGGGCATAGTGATAATATGAAAACCCAGTTATAGATGGATCTAGTTTTTCATCTTTATTACGACCGTATAAGTGTAAACCTGTTATTTTTTGATAGATACATCGTGTGCCGTATTTCTGATGCAGGATATACGTATTGTTTGGCCCTTCGACAAAACGATCAAAGAGGGTTTTTGCGTCCTGGGTCTGCTCTCGTGATGAAGACCAGATACCCGACCCCTTGACTCGGAAGAAGGTTCGCTGACCACCTTGTTCGTCAGTGACGACAGCCCTGGCTGATTTTTGCAAGTTTGTTAAAAAACCTCCCTCATTGCCTTCAAAACGGATGATAGGAGCGAGGTTGGATGACCACCCAGGTCCGAAAGGACGGTCCATCTTTTCCGCAATCGTCAGGCCAAACCGCCTGGACCAGCTTTCCGGGGTTACGCTGCGCCGCACCTGGAGTGGCAGCAGGGATGAGTCCAACCGAGTGTAAACATCCGAAACACTGTGCCGAACCTGACGATTGTAGGCATCGACATAGGTCTCTTCCGGCAATTCCCCCGACTCATCTTGATTTTGCGGTTTGGAATCCGACAGCGGAAACCCATTCAAGCCGATTTTTCGATAGCGAGGTCCCGTTGAATCTGCGAGCGAAAAAGAAAGAATATCAAACGGGATCTCCTGCCACTTGAAACCGACCGACTTGGTTTCACCTGGTTGAAGCGATGTTGCGGGGGTAGCTTGAGGAGGATTGGCAAAGAGGGTGGAATTGGCCAGGCGAAACTCAGGCTGCAGATAACCCCCTTGGCCATCCGGCACCAGAGGCACACTCGGAAGTGTTACATATTGTTTTATTCCCGTGGAATCAGGGATCGCATTGCTCGTGCCATCTGGCACCTGGATGAACAACTTGATCATCGAAGCGGTTCTCGGCGGGTTAACCGAAAAATTCATTGCAGGTCTGACATATAGGTCCGATTTTGAATATGTTCGTTGTTCATTATACTCAATAAAGAAGTTGTCAGCATAAGGAGCTGAACGACTATGTCGCGAATAAAAGCTCCCACCTCCCAGAGTGATGGGATAGGTTGCAAGCGTCATATAAGAAGGGGAAGCAGAGAGGAATGAAACTTGCATTTCACTATCACTAAGGTTTATGCCGTTACTTATACTTCTGAAACGATTCTTGAATTGAGCGGCATCTCCATTTAGATCTGCTGGGTCACTCCATGTTTTAGAAAGTTTACAATTATAAATAACCCTTGCATACTCGCTACCAAACCAGACTGTTGGATTCTCGTAAACTGGCCAAACTTTAGGCTGACCCGCAGGCAAATCCGTTTGAGTTGGACCCGAGGAAGGCAAGGCAGGATGGTTTGAGCTTAGGTTCGGATTAGTTCCCGCGATTCCTTCTTCATGATCTGTAAATCCATCGCCATCTGAATCCGTCACTTGATCTGGCACGGCAAAGCTGAACAGATTTTTCGCTTGGCCGATGTTGGCCACGGCTTTGTCATCCTCCTTGGTGCTTGGCAAGTCGGCGATCCATGAAGGCAATGAACTGATGACGGCAGCATTCTCAAGACGTTGGTAAATAGCCTTGGCCACCATTTTGAGCTGGCGCAGGCTGACTACGGCAAAGTCATCGGCAGTTCTCGTTTCAGTTTGCCAGGAACTGAGCATCTGATTCAGCGTGACACCGGCCCCATGGGGCAACCGGGCATTCATTTCCTCCACTGCGGCCTTAGCCAGATTTTTCAACTGGCCTTGGTTCAGTACCGCGTAGTCATCCCCCTGAACATTCTGGGCAACCGCATCCCGGGTTTGCCACCAATCGGGAGGCAGACCTTGTGCAGGAATCAGCAAGGTGGCAAAGATCCAGCCTGTCAGCAGTTCACGAAACACGGTCAGACATCGGAGCCTGGATAGAAATCGGCAAGGGGGTCTCATAGACACTCAAATGGAATGGAAGGTGATCAGGGGGCGGTCTCTGCTCAATGTCGGTTGTTCCTAGGGGCTAGGCACGGCATCGTATTCTCCCATTAGCAGGTTACCAGCAGGCTGGACGCGCAAGACGCCCGAAATGCTGATGTCTCCATTCCTCTTCACCACTAGAGCATTTTTTCGTTCATCGGGATCTCCTGCATCACCACTGCCAGCCCCCACCACAAAGACGGCATCTTCCGCAGTGGGGGTGCTGCCAGCCACGGTTTGACCAGGGTCATTGTAAGTGCCGACAACCACCTGTCCTGACTGCCGGGCCACGACATGATCGCCGATCGCACTGCTGGAGGGTGCTTCAGCAAGGCTGCCTGTGCCATAGGCGAGACCGACGGCAGGATCTTTGCTGAGGTAGTTGCCCCCGCCTGTGCCGGGCTCCAGCCCTTCCAAAGCGGCTTCCAATTCAGCCTCGTCGATTTTGGCATCGATGCTTGCCTGGATAGCCACCAAGTCTTCCGAAGTCAGAAATTCAACTTCACCTTCTGGTTTCGTCTGATATTGAGTCGAGGCAGCTGCAACGGTCAGGTAGGTGGTGGAGGCGCTTGACTGGGTCACAAAGAGGCTGCCAGCACTCGTTTCAGTTAAAACTTCAGCGCCATTCACGGTGAGGCTCGTGCCTTTGACTTCCATGTTGCCGTTGCGCTTGACCACGAGGGCATTGCTACGCGCGTCATCGGCGGTGCCATTGCCCAATATCAAGAGGTCATTCGTAGGATAATGAGTGGTTGTATAAACAGATGCTTCGTTGAATGCTCCCAGGACCACCTGATTGGGCTGATTGGCCTTGGCCCCATAACCAAGGGCAACGGCTCCGGATGAATGAGTACTTGCCCATTTTCCAATCGTGATGGATTCCGTTCCCCCGCCCCAATTGCTTTCACCGATGGCAATGGCATAATCCCCAGGAACCCGGGCGGCAAAACCTAGAGCAACGGATTTAACACCCGACGTCACCGGCTCCCACATCCCGGAGTGGGCACCAATCGCGATCGCGCTTTCACCAGCACGGGAAAAATGGCCGATCGCAACTGCTGAAGACCAGGGAGTGGCATAAGAACCTGCGCCCACATAAGAACTATCAACATGCTGTACAAAGTTAACAGCATCCGCCTGGGTCAATACTTTGCTGCCATTCACCGTCAGATCCGTGCCCTTGACTTCCATGTTGCCATTGCGCTTGACCACGAGCGCATTGCTGCGGGCGTTGTCCGCCGTGCCGTTGCCGATAACCAAGAGACTGTCACCAGGGGAAATGACAGAGGTCACTGTTTCCAACACATTAAAACTGCCCAGGGTAATCTGTCCGACATAAGCCGCCTGACTTCCGGCACCAATCGCGATCGATCGCTCGGACTGTGCCAAAGAATTTTGCCCAGCAGCGAACGATCGGAGTCCATTTGCCGAGGCTCCGTTACCGAGTGCAGTGGAGAACTCACCAGAAGCATTGGACCAAAAACCAATGGCGACCGATGCAAGACCCGAGCCATAATGGCTTGCACCCGATCCGATACTAACAGCAGCTTGACCTGCATATGATTGGTGCCCCAAAGCGATGCTGTGGTAGGTCGTCCACAGCGTATTCGTTCCCCAGACCAAAGCCCCTTCGACGTCTGATGCCGATGCCGCCTTCAAGTAGCGTGCATCGGCCAGAACCCGTGTTAAAATGCTTGCGTCGCCAGCATCCAGAGTCTGGTTAGGAAGCGTGTTTTGGGTTCCAGAAACCATCAGACCATCGTTGGTCAACTGCATCAGATCAATGGCACCGGTGGAGGGGTTCAGCCCCTGCCATTTGAAAGTCGCCAGTTCCTGGGCCGCCTGCATCATGATCGTTGAATGGCCCGGGGCATTATAATTGGCCGTTGGCTCCATCTCTGCGTAATTGATGGTCAGGCCAAAGGCTGGCTGAAGCGAGGTGCCATCCCACAAATTGGCCAGGCCAAATCCCAAGGTATCCTCGTGGATCTCGACATTGCCATTAACGATCAAGTTGCCATTGATCACCTCCTGACCTCGGACGGATGCAGCCCAAACGGCAAACAAGAGTGTTAAGGCCAAAGAGTAGCGATTAAAGGATGGCTTCATCATAAAATGATCCTCGGATAAAGCCTTTAATTTATCAATAAAAAATAAATTAATTTTTACAATTACTAGTTTTAATAATTAAGTATTTTAAATAGTAGTGGCGCTATTTTCTATAAAAGGCCCTCCGATTTGGAGGGGTCACCAGCGTTCATATTGAGGTAAATTTTGCCGATGCTTCACTATTCACGCTGGGGGTAGGGCGGCGACGAAGGCGGGCGAGGTGAAGGATAGAGCGATACATGCAGAAACCTCGGCAAGCATTTCCAGACGCAGCACATAGGGCTGGATGCTTTTCTAAAGATGGAATTGGCTTCGCTGCTACGGCACGGTGGGGAAGATGGCCTGACGTGGGAGGGCAATGCAGGGGGGGGCTTTGGTGGAACGCAAGCCGTGGGTGAGAAGCGAGGAGAAGAGGGCTGGCTTGCCCCCCCCCATTCAAGTCTGGGCTGGCGAGATCGAGTTCATCCCTGTGACGTAAAATGGCTTTACCTCACCTTCGTCATCGACCTGTGCTCTAGGCGCGTGGTGGGTTGGGCACTGACCGACCACATGCGCAGCGGCTTCGTCATTGAAGCCATGCGGCAGGCCATTGCCAAGTGATGCTTCGGCATGCGCAGATGGGCCTGGGCATGTCCGCGCAGAGACCTTCTCCATTACAATGGCGACTGCACACCCAGCGCCTTCACACCTCTCTCAGCAGCCGCACTCGTCACCACTGCATAAACGAAATCGCTTTTTTGCTCCAATTTGCCCTGGTGCTTCAGACCGGAGTGGGTAGCGATTTTGAACAGTTCAGCAACTTGCAGATCCACTTTGCGGGAGGGAAAACGACGGCCCGAGTGGCAACGGTTTGGGAGGAAATCCCTCAAGAGACCCAGAAACAAGCCTGGAAAACCATCTTTCCATTTGACGAATGGCTGTGTGCCTCTAGAATCGCCACCCCTTTTCTAAACCATTTCTCTGAAACTGTATGCCCGAAGTCCAAATCCGCAAAGGTGAGCCTGTTGACCGCGCTCTCAAGCGTCTGAAAACCAAGCTCGAGATGGAAGGCATTCTCGAAGAAATGCGCCGCCTGCGCGCCCACGAAAACCCGAAAGAGCGCACCAAGCGCAAGGCTCGTGCTGCTGCCAAGCGCGGCAAGATCCGTTTCCGTTTCACGCTGCCTAAGGCTCCTGAAGGCGCTGCCCCGACGGCCTGATTTATTTCCTGGCTCGTTGTCTGGATTTCCAACCTCGGAAAGGCTGTCTGTTTTCAGACAGCCTTTTTGTTTGTCCTGCCTCCTGTTTCAGGGCATCTTGGACTGAGCTTGTGAAATTTTTCACAAATTCGTGTTGCCGCTGTTTGGCCAGCGTAGAATAGTCATCTTTACCCCATTATGCCTGCTGTTACCCGTGAATACGAGTCCCCGGACACCGCCGCCAAGGTGGCGCTGCACCTGGACAGCCTCGAAGAGACGACCAGCGACATCGTGGGTGAAAAGCTGGTCCTGAACATGGGGCCTTCCCACCCGGCCACGCACGGCGTGCTGCGGATGATTTTGGAGTTGGATGGCGAGACCATCACGAAAGCGGAGCCGGATGTCGGTTACCTGCACCGTGGAGATGAGAAGATCGCCGAAAACATGCACTACAACCAGTTCGTGCCTTATACGGACCGGTTGGACTATCTGGCGCCCCTGGCCAACAACGTGGCGTACGCCCTCGCGGTGGAAAAACTCATGGGCTGGGAAGTGCCAGAACGGGGCCGCGCCATCCGCGTGATCTGCTGTGAGCTGGCCCGCATCTCCGCCCATCTGCTGGGCGTTGGCGTGTTCGCCATGGATGTCGGGGCCATGACGGTCTTCCTCTACACGTTCACGGAGCGTGAAAAAATTTATAACCTCTGCGAGCAGCTCACGGGTGCCCGCTTCACCACCAGCTACACCCGTGTAGGTGGCCAGATACGCGACCTGCCTGAGGGCTTCACGGAAGCCGTGTTAAAGTTCCTTGCTGAGGTGGAGCCCGTCATTGACGAGATCGACAAGTTGCTGACCCGCAATGCGATTTTCATCGCACGTACGCAGGACATTGGCGTCATCACCAAGGCGGATGCCATCGCCTACGGCATCTCCGGGCCAAACCTTCGCGGTTCTGGTGTGGAGCATGACCTGCGCAAAACGAACCCATACCTGGATTACGAGAAGTACGAGTTCGATATCCCCATCGGCACCAAGGGCGACTGTTACGATCGTTACCTCGTCCGCATGGAAGAGATGCGCCAGAGCGTCCGCATCCTGCGTCAAGTCTTCGCCAATCTTCCTGGCGGCCCCATCAATGTGGCCGATGCCAAGAACCTGCTGCCGAATAAGGACCGCGTGCTGATGAAGATGGAGGAGCTGATCCACCACTTCATCATCGCCACCCAGGGCATTGATGCTCCTGCCGGAGAAGTTTATTTCGGCGCAGAGAATCCTAAAGGTGAGCTGGGTTTCTACATCCACAGCAAAGGCGGCGGCGTTCCCTACCGTCTGAAGATCCGCAGCCCCTCGTTCGTGAACCTCAGCATTCTTTCGAAGATCATGCCCGGTCACATGCTCAGCGACGTTCCGTCCGTGCTGGGCAGCCTCGACTTTGTGATGGGCGAGTGCGACCGCTAAGAGCCTGCACGCGCTGAATCTAGCAACCTTTTAATACCTGAACTTCAAGATGGCATTCGCAGTCCCCGCAGAGTTGGAGAGCAAGATGGACGAGGTGATCACGCATTACCCCGTTTCCAAGCGCAGTGCCGTTTTGCCCCTCCTGCACCTGATGCAGGAGCATTACCGCTTCATCAGTGATGACATCGTCAACTGGGTGGCGGCGAAGCTGGAGCTGGAGCCCATCCAGGTCCTTGAAGTGGTGACCTTTTATCCCGGCTTCCGCCAGAGTGCGCCTGGGAAATATCACATCCGCGTTTGCCGCACGCTTTCCTGTGCGATGACGGGCAGCTACGAGCTGATGGATGCCCTCTGCAAAGAGGCAAAAATCGACCGCAGCCACTGCGATCACCATCACCCCATCGCCGTCAGTGAAGATGGCAAATACAGCATCGAATTCGCTGAATGCCTCGCGAGCTGCGGTTTCGGCCCCGTTTGCATGGTGGAGGACGACTTCTTTGAGAAGGTGGAGCCCGCCAAGGCCGCCGAGCTGCTGGCCAAGTATGCCTGATTCCTGGGCGGTTGGCGCCGTAGATCGGAGACCCTGCCTCCTCAGCTGACCGGGGGAGGGAACTGTTGCTTGAGCTTAACCGCATTCTGGGACATAAGCGCTGCCCCTCATGCCCGAAAGAATCCCCGTCATTCTGAATCCGGCCGCCCGCAGCACCCAGGCTGCTGCGCGTGAAAAGGCCATCCGTGCCCTCACTCCCGCGCCAGAACTCATCCTTACGGAAGGTCCCGGCCAAGCCACGGATCTAGCGGAAAAACTGGCCCGTGAGGGGCACCCTCTCATCGTCGCAGCGGGGGGAGACGGCACCATGAATGAGGTCCTCCAGGGGCTGTGCCGGGTGAATGCTGCGCGGCCACCGGGGGAAAAGCACACCGCGCTGGGCGTACTGCCGGTGGGGACAATGAACGTGTTTTCGCTGGAGCTGGGCCTGCCCAGCGCGGATCTGCCCGCCTGCTGGGCACAGATTTCCCAGGGCCGTTACCGGGAACTGGATCTCTGGATGGCGAATGACCAGTATTTTGTGCAGCTGGCCGGCGTGGGTTTTGATGCCGAAATCATCCAGGAGACTTCTTGGGAGAGCAAAAAACGCTTCGGCCCGCTGAGCTACGTCATGTCTGCCATGCAGGTGCTGACACGCCAGCCACCTGTACTTTCCGTCCATATTGAAGGACGCCCCTCCATGCACGGCTCCGTGGTCCTCGTCGGGGCAGGGAAGCATTATGGCGGTCCGGTACCGGTCTTCCGCCGTGCGTCCAATCAGGATGGCCTGCTGGATGTCCTGGTCTTTCGCGGCCTGGGCGGCTGGGAATTTGCCCAGATGCTGCGCGCCATTTTGGTGGATGGGTATGAGCCTGCCGAAGACATCGACTACCTCCAGCTCCGCGAATTCACGGTGACTTCCACGCCCGGCGCACCGCTGGAGGTGGATGGCGAGCTGGCCAGCGAGGGCACGCCGGTGCACTTCAGGGCCGCGGCCTTCATGCTGCAGGTGGCGGTGTGAAATTTATGAATCTCGTTTTGCTCACTCTTTTTGTGCTTTCAGCAGCCATCGCGAATGCTGAAATGAGCGTGAAAAAGTTAATGATCAATGACCGGGAGTTCTGGTGCTTAGTGAGTGGCAGGCAAACTAAAAAGCTGTTTCCTGGCAGTGAGCATTATCGAGAAGATCGTTGCACGGTGCTTGGCAGCCCAGATGAATCTCGTTTGTGCATCCTTCATTTTAAACACAGGAGAGAGTCATCTCTTTACCTGTTGGATAAATCCTTGGGATATAATGCCATTGAGGTGAAATCGGATTTCCTCGACCTAACGGAAACTGAGTTTGCACTCGCCTTAATAAATTTCACACCTGAGCCCAAATCCCCCGATGTTGGTGGATTGAATTTTGGCGTGTTGAGCATTTTATTATCGGATAACGACCCTCCGGACGAATCTCATTTTAACATGGAGTTTCAAATAGTCCTGAGTCCGGGGGCTGCTCATTTGCGACTCTTGAAGTGTAAGGGTTACCCAAACTATCAGGAGTGGCTGAAAGCGCATCCAAGCAGCAATGGATGGCAACTTGTGGCAGAGGCTGAAGAGCAAAATAGGACTTTGACCTTTCCTAAGTCGCCGCGTGTTTCTGCGGACTGAGGGGAGGCGGTGACACGAAGCCGTATTTTTCCAAGCTATCCTCGATGATGCGCTCGCAGGCGCTGAGCTGGCGTTCGCGTTCGCGGCGGCCTTCATCGGCGATGGCTTGCAGGGCATCGATGTCGTAAAGGTACACGCCTTCGATCTCGTTGACGGCGGGATCCACATCGCGCGGCACGGCGATGTCAATGATCAGCAGCGGGTCCCAGCGGCGTTTGCGCATCACCTGCTGGATGAGCTCGGGCTTGATGACAAAATGCGGCGCGCTGGTGCTGGAGATGATGACGTCCACCTCATGCAGGGCGTGTTCCCATTCGTCGAATTTCATGGCCGTGCCCTTCATCTCGGTAGCCAGTTCCACGGCGCGGTCATAGCTGCGATTGGAGACGATGATGCTGCGTGCGCCCCGGGAGAGCAGGCTTTGCGCGCAGGTGCGGCTCATCTCGCCCGCACCCACCAGCATCACGCGGCATTGTTTCAGGTCATGCACCTTTTCCGCCAGATCCACGGCCACGGAACCCACGCTGGTGGAGCCGCGCTGGATGGTGGTGTCGTTGCGCACCTTTTTGCCGACGGTGAAGGCCTGTTGAAAAAGTTTGTTCAAGGCGCGGCCGGTGCTGCCGTTTTCCAGGGCCACTTTGTAGGCCTGTTTCACCTGGCCAAAGATCTCGGTCTCGCCCAGCACCATGCTGTCCAGCCCGCTGACCACGCGGAAGAGGTGGCGGGCGGCGTCATCGGACCGCAGGCGGTAGGTCACCAGGGCCTCGGCCTGTTCCTGGGGCAGTTCAAATCGTCGCACCAGGTAGTCCACCAGCGCCTCATGGGCCACGCGGGCATCGTCCAGGGTGTGGGTGGCGTACAGCTCCACCCGGTTGCAGGTGCTCAGCACCACACTTTCTTCGAAGCCGGGGAGTTGGCGGATCTCCTGCACGGCATCGGGTACCTTCGATTCCGGGAAAGCCACGCGCTCCCGCACCTCCACCGGAGTGGTGCGGTAGTTCAGGCCCAGGCAGACCAGATGCTCGCGGGTGGCGGGTGGAGGGGTCATGGTCAGGTGACGAGCCAGAGAGAGATGAAGGGGATGACAAACCCCACCGCGGCTAGCCAAGCCGTCTGCCGGGGGGAAAGCGCGTGCCGCCAGGCGATGACGCCCATGACGGCGTACAGGCCCCAGACACCCCAGGCAAAAATGAGCTTCGGATTCGTGATGGGCGTGGCCAGTTTGAAGGTGATGGCCAGGCTGGCACTCAGCAGGACGAGCCCCAGCAGCACCTGGCGCTGGATGGCCTTCGACAGCCCCTGGATGGGCGGCAACTGGTAAAACAGGCCGCCGATGAGGTGGCGTTTCAGGAAACGCTCTTGCAGCAGGTACATCACGCCTGTGACACAGGCCAGGGCAAAGGCGGCGTAGGCCACCAGGGCCAGGGCGGCGTGCAGCTCCACCCAGGCATCAATCTTCGGCTTCGCCGCATAGTCTGGAAAGGCACCCGGCAGAGCAAAGGCCAGCCCGTGCATGGCCGCCACCAGGGGTGCGGTGAACATGCCCAGGAGGGACACCCGGTAGGTGGTTCCCACGAGGAAATACAGCAGCACCACACTCCAGGCGATGAAGACCAGGATGTCCGAAACACTCTTCATCGGGCACTGCCCCACCACCTGCCCGCGCAGGTAGATGGCCCCGGTTTGAAAGACAAAACCCAGGGCCATAGTCAGCTTTTGGGCCATTCCCCGGCGCCAGTCCCCAGTCTGCAGCGCACGCAACGCCGGCACCACCGCCGCCAAAAAGGCGAAAGTGGAAAGAAGGAGCGCGATCCGGTCTGGAGTCATGGTTGGGGGACCCAGCTTCGCGGCAGCGGCGCACGCCTGCAACTGGGAAGCTAAATACGCTCAAAACAGCCCCGAATCAGCGAACTATTTTACTTTTGGGGGTGAGGAGCTTTGGCAGGCCTATCGCCTGCGGCTCTTGAGCGCCAACCAGAGAAGCCCCATGGCCGCAGCGATGACCAGCGCCCAGACGGATTTAAGGTTGGGAGGAGATACAAGCGCGGCAGGGGGGAGGGGGCGGAGCACTTCGGGGCTGGCAACGAAGCGGAGCCGAGGTGCTGTGCGATGAGCCGGAGTTGCGGAAGGCCGGTTGCCTGCTGCGTGACGAGTCACCCGGCTTGCCGATGACTGCCCAGCTCAGGCTCCGGCATGTTGGGATGAAGGGTTGCAGGCAGGAGAAATATCGCAGTTGCCGCAGACTCACGAACAACGATTCACTGAACCCGAACTTGTTTGAGCTTCATATGGCCTCCAGTCTCGCCCCAATCCTCGATCACTCGAAGCACCTTCCCTCCCTCAACCCAATCAACAGGAGCTATCTCGTAATCAGCCCCATATTTTCGCTCTGCGTAGGAACTCAGTTCACCCGTGCTTCTGTCTTTTATCATGAGCACTTTGGAATGAAGAGCACCACCAATGAGGTATTGGGCAGTAAACGCAACGTATCTTCCATCAGGTGAGATTACTGGCCGTGAAGCGTGAACGTGAGGCGGCGAAAGCCGTTCTGCTTTCCCCGATTTGTCGATGATCCAGATTTCGCTAGGGTGGCCAGTTGTCGTAACGCCTCCTTCTTTTGCATCAATGTTTTTGATGGGTTTGCCTTCGGGAGTGGTGATTGTATCAAGCGCAACAGTCCCGTCATCCGCTTGGCTTCTCTCTTCACCGATTTGGGTTGCCTCAAAATGACGTCCATCATCGAGTTCGAGTTGCACACGGTTGGGTTTCACGTTCTTCACGATCCCGACTTGTTTTTGCTTATAGGTTGCCCAGATGTGTATTAGCGCAGGGTCGTTTGTATGTCTTTTGAATGGAGTTAGGTCTATCCCGAGAGCATCCAAATCAACGGGCGGTTCAATGCGTACCGTCAGTTCATCATCGCGGCTCTGGATCGAAGATGACGAAGGTGCTAGCATCGGAGGTTTGGCGGGATTGTTGTTTTGATCGGGGTGAGTTTTAGGCAATGGTCTCACTGTGTTCTCAGGCCAATAGAAGGACAGCAAAACAAGCACTCCAAGAGTACCCATGCCAATGGTGATATATGCAGCTTTGCTCATTGGAGGTTTTCAGTCACATGTTTGATGATATCGGGAATGGTCGGGATGTAATTCGATCCTGGACAAAGCGATCCTCCTGGCGAGACAGCCAACGCCTTGTGATAACTGAGCTTGGCAGCGGGAAGCTTGTATCGACGGCAAAGAGCGGATACTGCCTTCTCCAAGTCCTTTTGCCGTGCGGCTGGCCAAGTCTCGTTGCCTTCCGTGCCTTCATAGTCACCCATCGTGCAGAAGCCGATGCCTGCAACGGTGTTGTTAGCTCCGACATGCTCGCCTGCCGTGTATGAGCCTCCAGGCGCGCCTGGGGCAGCCTCAAGCTGCCGCCCTTCATAGACGACTCCTGCCTTATCCATGATGAAGTGATAGCCAATATCGACAAAATTCTTCCCTTGGAAGGGCCCATCATAGGGCGAGACATATGGGAACAAGCTCATGTGCATGTGTTGGATTCGCTGCATTTCCGCCGCACCAGTGTTGGCGTTGGAAGTGTGATGCAATGTGACGTGCTGGAAGTCGGGCATTGTTAGAGTGTGGGCATTTGGAGCAACTGCACCCCATCCAGCGCGTGTCACAATCTCAATTACCTCAGTCGGTTTTTCCCAAACAACATTACCACCGACGACGAGCTGAATAGTGTTCTTTCCAGAGGTGGTTGCAGTGAAACTGCATGCCGTATCGGTCGGGTGGTCAAAAGTCCCGATTACGGGTGTGGGGTTCTTGAACTTCCATTCACAGGGAATACCGCCGACTTTACAAAGCTCCACGACATCGTTTGTATGGCCTCCAAACATGTAAAGTTCTGGGCAGTTTAGAGCAACTGGCACAAGAAAAGTGGTAATTGTGGTATCAGAAGACCAAGATGGACGTTTAGGCTCTTCAAGCCAGAGGGGCGATGAGATGTTGCAATTTTTAGGAATGGAAAGTGTGACGGTTCCATGAAATGTTCTCACCTCTGCGGCAGCTCCTTTTTTTGTTGTGCGCATTACTAGGCAAGTTTGGGTGATGCCCAGAGGGAGAATGACGTCGGAATGTAGCCGGATCTGGCTTTTTTTCCACTCATAAATCCTATTCGTAGAGGACGTAGTTACTGCCGATTGCCAATCAATCATTGTGGGTGTGGTGAGGGGGAATAGGAGGGTGCTAGGGGGAGGTGGGAACTCCAAGCTCAATTTGTGAATAACCAACGATGAAATTGGGGATTGAGCCTGATAGTTATCAAATTTGACGCCTTCATAGTTGCTGCCTGTTATTCGGTAAGGCTCAAAAACATCATCGGTTGTGACTTCTTCATAGCGAAGATAACTTGGTATTGATAGATCGAAAGATAAAACGAAGTTCTCGGGATTGGGAGTCTCCGGATTATTTGATCCGCCTCCACCTGGATTAGGGTTCGGGTTGGCTACTTTAGGAGCTGTATTATTATAGAATTCCGTCAGATTGGTTTGATTATCGGAATCAAAGTCCCCATCTCGGCCATTGATGCCTGTATTATCTTTGGGGTCCAGGCCACTAGCGATTTCCCAGTAGTCGGGGAGGTCGTCATTGTCGCTGTCTCCATCATCGAATGGGTTGGTTTGGTGAACCCATTCATCAATGTTTTGAAGACCGTCGTGGTCTGCGTCATCATGAGCCAAGAAATCCAGAAGGTCTTGGAATGTATCGTTTCCCGTAAGGTGACTGAATTCCCAGGCGTCGGGCATGCCATCTTGATCGAAATCAGTGACGGGTGCGCTGGCCACCAGGGCCTGGGCGTGAAAGCCGCCGCCAGCAATGGAGATGAAGCGTTGATCACTGGTCATTGCTCCAGAAACCACCGCAACGGGGTAGTTTCTAAAGGCAGTCGTTCCGAATGTAGCGCCAATGCCCAGCCGGCCATGGTCATTGTGTCCCCATGAAACCATGGCAGACGTGGGTGTTGCGGGTACAGACTCATTGACACCTAAGGCATAACATTGGTTGAGTCCGGCACTGACAGTCACAGCCTGTTTCTCAGACAGTGCTGACACAGGGGCTGTAGAATTTGTATACACAAGCTCCGGGATCGCTGTGAATGTGATGGTTTTGTTGGTCCCCAGTTTGCCTTGATTGGTTGCATTGTGCCCCCAGGAAATGACTTTGCCATCACTCCTCAAGGCCACGACATGTGATTGGCCTGCGGAGATCGCAGTGATGGTTTGGCTTCCTGACAGAAGGGAACTGATGCTGGTGCTCAGCGGAATGGCGGCATCAGTTTGTGATGCGGCTAAGCTACTGGCCACGCCGTTGCCAAGGCGTCCAGAGGCATTTTCTCCCCATGCCGCGATGCTGCTGTCTGAGCAAAGGGCGAGGCTGAAATCTTCGCCTGCGGTCATCTGAATGACCTGCTTGCCCACAAGTGCTCCTGCGACAGTGACGTTGACGGGCATCTGCTTGTAGGCAGTAGTCGTGTTATCTCCCAGGCATTTGATGGTGTTACGTCCCCAGGCGACAAGGCTGGTGGCTCCTGTTATGTTATCCGCACAAAGAGCCAGGCTATGATAGGCACTGCAACCGGAGGCGATGCGCAACACGGTTTTGCCGTACAGAGCGGAAGTTGACGAACTATTCACGGCGACAGGCACAGGGCGATTGATAATGCTGTTGTCACCCAATTGCCCGTTCGTGTTTCCGCCCCAGCCAACTACACGGAAAGCAAGCGTAGTTTTATCCTGGCACAGCGCCAGGCTAAAATTAAAACCGGCGGCAATAGCCACCACCCTTTGATTGTAGAGGGCTGAGCCCGGCAGATTGTTGACTAAAACTGGCACAGAGGAATCCTGCAACGTGCTGTCATTGCCTAACTGGCCCACACTGTCATCCCCCCAGGCCACAACATCACCATCTGACAGGAGCGCAAGGGTGTGAAGGTTGCCACAAGCTAGGCTAAGAACTGTTTTGCCAGCGAGGGCTCCTGTATGAATCACTGCCGCAGGGCCGGTTTGATCAGGAGTTACTGTTTTGTTCCCCAACTGTCCCTGTGTCGCTTCCCCCCAGCCATAAGGGCGTGTTCGCGCCCAATGCAGGACCAGATCGTTACCATCTCCGCCATAATAATTGGCAACAAAATAATAGGGTATCTGGTTATATAGCAATGCTATTTCCTTGCCATGTTCAAGGTTTGAAAAGGTTCCATTGATGGGAAACACACTCGTATTGCGGATGACTGTAAGCTGTGTTCCGACAGTTGGTGTGAATACCAGGGAAAAGTTTAGGGTGCTGTTATTGAGGGCCACATTGCTGGCCGAAAAAGGAACATCATTTTTAGTGTTGAAGGAAACGTTCAGAATGTCTTCCTGCCAGGCCTCCACTCCATGACCACATATAGCAAAAGCATAGCTTGCTTCGTCAGTATCATCGCTGAGTACGGTAAGGGTTGCCGAGCTGAGGCCAATGGATGCGGGATTGTACGTTACCGTGAAATTCTGACTTGTGCCTGCTGCAACAGTCGCCGGAAGCGAAAGACCTCCAATGGTAAATTCGGAAGAATGAGAGCCGTTTTTCTGAATGGAGCTTATAACCAGGGGTGCCGTACCCACATTTTGAATGGTGTAGGAAGTCACATTTTGACCACTGCCATAAAGCACAGAACCCACATCTGTTTTGTTGGTTGAAGAGGGTGTAATGCTTCCATATGGGATGGGATTTCCTGCTCCCTGCAGAGAGATATCTGCAGTAGCGGTTCCCTGAACGGAAAAATAAAAATAGGGGTTAGGTATAAAATCGCTCGATATACGGACATCTGCTGAAGCCGCGCCCTGAGCCAAAGGCGTAAAAGTCACTTCGAACGGCATGGAATAGCCAGCATCAACGTAAAACGGGAGAGGAATGCCGGCGACAGAGAAGGAAGCTCCGTTGCTTATCTGAATGTTGTTTACTTCAAGTCGAGCCGTGCCCGTGTTGCGAATCTCAAAGGTTCTCACCACCGTGCTATCAGGAAGAACGGGTGTCCCGAAGTCTGTATGATCTGTAAGATTTGGAGTGGTATCAGAAGGAGCGATGGTTACGCCATTGCCCGCTATCTCCATACTTTGTTCCACGCCTTCTCCTCCAAGCGAAAAATCATAATTGGATTTATTTGATTGGTCATTGAGAACAGTGACTGTGGCAGAGCGAAATCCATTAGCACTAGGATTGAAGGTCAGTTTAAAATGAGTGGATTGCAGGCCGCCAAGAGT
The DNA here is from genome assembly GCA_040386955.1 of Verrucomicrobiota bacterium. Taxonomy (GTDB): domain Bacteria; phylum Verrucomicrobiota; class Verrucomicrobiia; order Verrucomicrobiales; family Verrucomicrobiaceae; genus Prosthecobacter. Next base: position 1,216 of record JAZKER010000005.1, on the reverse strand, counting down.
GACTGGCAGGGTAATGTCACTCAAAGTGAAATCACCCGAGTGAGAGCCGCTGATTGCAATGCTCGAAATGGTCACTGGGGTGGCCCCCTTGTTAGTGAGAGTAAATTGATTCTGTTTTTTGCCTATGTTCCAATTTGGCGATGTGGTGATTAGCTGGCCGAAGTGTGTTCCGGTTTCTTCGGTAGTATCTGCTGCGCCATCCACGATTATTTCGTCATTTAGCTCAGAATACGTGGTACGCCCAGATATGATGAGATCCTGCTCAAGAGGGGCTATAGTCTCAACTATGCCTTGTGACATGCCTCGGTAGCCACCTAGTGTGGATGCACGCACGCGGATCAATCCGGATGCTGGAAGGCTCAGGTTGGAAAGTTCCCAGACGTCACCCCCTAAAGGTTGTCCTGCGCCAAGAGGAGACCACGTCGTTCCATTGTCTGTTGAAAGGCTAAATACCGCCTTTTGAGCTTGAGCGCAGAAGCCGAGGCGTTGCCATTGAATGCGAGTATTGCTATTCGTTACTTCCAAAATTTCCGAACGATAGTAGCGTCCGTTTGGTTGGTTGTTTTGAATGGGGTGTAATAGATTGTAGCCGTAGGCTAATACACTGCCGTCATGGGTTACGGTGCTGCCTTTCCAAATTTCACTAAATAATCCCCCAGGGATAACATATTCTTCGTAGCCCCCTAGACCGTTAAGCAGCATGACACCCGAATGCGACAAGTCTGGATAAGCAGAGGGTGGATCACCGCTATAAATCAAAAATGGATAGTCAGACAAGGCGGTCAACCCATAGAAATAATAGGTGTAATTGAGGATGTCCGGATGATAACTTGGCTCGAAAGAAAAAGGTGTAAAGTTCGGATCTGGAGTTCCATCTGGCAAAAGCGAACTCAATTGTGAATCCCAGGTAGCGTCACTCAAAAATATGTTATAATATAAATTTCCATGTATGGCTCCCGCCTCGGCGGGATGAGAGGCAACGCCTATAAAGTTTGAGTCTAATGAACCGTCTGAATTTAATTGTGCGAGGTAGGCCTTGGTATTTGCCGCTATGGTTGTGAAATTGCCCGACACAAGTGCTTTGCCATTATGCAGTGCAAAGATAATGGAAACCCAGCCATTCGGATTTGGGTTAAAGTTGGAATCCAATGTTCCGTCATCATTTAGACCGGATTTCAAAAAGGTTGTCATAAACGCAATTTGGGACGGCACTGGG
>JAZKER010000004.1:0-129288 GCA_040386955.1 Verrucomicrobiota bacterium | reverse complement strand
GGCAGCCAGATCGCCGATTTCCGCATGTGGTGGCCGCGCTTCACCGGCATGTCCTATGACCAGCGCAACTGCCTCGTCGTCGGTTTCATGATGGGCTTCGCCGTCATTCCCGTCATCTTCACCATCGCGGAGGATGCCCTTTCCAATGTGCCCCCTTCCCTCACCTCCGCCTCGGAGGCCCTCGGCGCTTCGCGCTGGCAGGTGGTGCGTTCCGTCGTCCTGCCCATCGCCTCCGCAGGCATCCTCTCCGCTGTCATGATCGGCCTTGGCCGCGCCGTGGGTGAAACGATGGTCGTCGTGATGGCCACAGGCAACACCGGCTTCTTCGATGCATCGGGCAACTTTTTGTTAGGCGAGTTCGGCCTCGGCGGCGGCAAGTTCCCGCTGGCGGACCACTGGAACCCCTTCAACGGCATGCGCACCCTTTCGGCAAACATCGCCGTGGAGCTGCCTGAGGCCGCGCAAAACTCCACCCACTACCGCACCCTCTTCCTCGGCGCTTTGGTGCTCTTCGGCATGACCTTCGTGCTGAACACCGTGGCCGAAGTCCTGCGCCAGAAACTGCGCGACAAATTCAAAATCGTCTGATGCCCCTCGCGACTCCCCAACAGCCGGCCCGCACCAAAGGCGAGGTGAAAGTGTGGCTCACCGCCGCAGGACTCACGCTCGGCCTCATCATGATCAGCGGCCTGCTGCTGCTCATCGCCTTCAACGGCCTCTCCGTCTTCTGGCCAGACCGCGTGGCTGTGTACACCATCAAGGAAGCCGACAAGGAAACCCGCATCGCCGGCAGCCTAGTGAAGTCCCAGCAGCGCCGCAAGCCCGACGGCAGCTTCGTCACCGAGCACTCCATCTTCACCGGCAACAAGGACGCCTACAACCTCGCCTTCCGCTTCATCAACGACTCCGACATCGTCGCCCAAACAGATGCCAAGGGCATCTACGTGGCCGAGCGCATGGAGTATGGCGATGCCATCTTCACCCCCGTGGCCCTGCAGCTGGCCGATGGCAAAAAGATCCCCGGTGAGGATGCCGCCTTTGCTGGCGAATTCGCCCGCCTCGTCAAGGAAGGCAACCAACGCCGTGATGAAATCCTGCGCATCGAAAAGCATGAGATCGGCGACATCAATGCGCGCATGAAGCAGCTGGAGATACGCTCCCGCAAAGAGGACGTGAAGGCCGAGATTGCCAAGGAGCAGGCCCTCTACCAGACCCTGGCCGACCAGGCCCAGAAACTCCGCGCCGCCCAGACCGCCGACAAGCTGCTCTACAAGCTGGCCTCCGGCGAGGAGCGCACCCAGAACGTCGGCGACATCCTCCACTTTTACCAGCCCAACGACATCGGCCTCGGCGGCCGCTTCATCGTCTTCCTTCAGGCCATCTGGGAATTCCTCATGGCCGAACCCCGCGAGGCCAATACCGAGGGTGGCATCTTCCCCGCCATCTTCGGCACCTTTGTCATGACGGTGCTCATGGCCGTCATGGTCACGCCCTTTGGCATCATCGCCGCCATCTACCTGCGTGAATATGCCCGCCAGGGGTTCCTGGTACAGGTCGTCCGCATCTGCGTGAACAACCTCGCCGGCGTGCCCTCCATCGTCTTCGGCGTCTTCGGTCTCGGCTTCTTCGTTTATGGTGTCGGCGGCTTCATTGACGGCGGCGTGCAGTATCCCCTCGCGCCCAACTGGTGGTTTGCCGCAGGCATTGGCGCACTGGCCTGCATCGGCCTCGCCGTGTACCTTTCCACCCACAACCGCACCGCCATTCCCACCCAGCAAAAACGGCAGAAGTTTCTGCAGAAGGTCGAAGGCACCCTCTGGATCGCCAGCGTCTTCCTGGTCATCATCACCGTGGCCCGCTGCCCCTACTTCGGCGGCTTCTTCAGCGACAGCCTGCCCACGCCCACCTTCGGCACCGGCGGCATCCTCTGGGCCTCGCTCACCCTCGCCCTCATGACCCTCCCGGTCGTCATCGTCGCCACCGAGGAGGCGCTCGTCGCCGTGCCGCGCGGCGTGCGCGAAGCCGCCCTCGCCTGCGGTGCCTCGAAGTGGCAGACCATCCAGCGCATCGTCCTCCCCAGCGCCCTGCCCGGCGTGATGACCGGCGTCATCCTCGCCATGGCCCGTGGCGCGGGCGAAGTCGCCCCGCTGATGATCACCGGCGTGGTCAAACTGGCCCCCTCCCTGCCACTGGACCTCTCCTGGCCCTTCATCCATGCCGAGCGCAAGTTCATGCACCTCGGCTTCCACATCTTCGACCTCGGCTTCCAGTCCCCCGATTCCGAAGGAGCCAAGCCGATGGTCTTTGCCACCACGCTCCTGCTCATCCTCCTCGTCGTGGCCCTGAACCTCGCCGCCATCCAGATCCGCGCCCGCCTGCGCAAACGCTACCAGGCCAGCGCCTTCTAACCTTTGGTTAGGCCAAGGAGCCTCCGGCAAGACATCCGCTCTACCAAAAGCCGCAGCCCCCACGCCCTAGACTGCGCCAGTCCCCTGGCGCTTTCGAAAAGCTCATCCACACCGAGCTTCCCCAACGCCCCAAAGAGCGGAACTTGCCAAGTCCCGGCCTTTGAATCTCCGCCTGCCCTCATGCCTCTACCCTCCCAGAGAATGGCAAAAAGATGAGTGCTAAAAGATGAAGCCCTTCCGCCAGGGCACTCACCCGAAGGCGCAAAGACGCCAAGGGCCTGAATTTTTTTTGCGTCTTTGCGCCTTTGCGTGCCCATTCATCCAAGCCGCATCCCCTCCTCCATCGGCACCTCCCAAACCACGGGACTTGGCAAGTCCCGCTCCTTGGGTTGCCCATCGCGGCTTCAGGATATTCCGAAGTCTGAATGACTTCGTATCCCCCGCCCAGGCAGACGCAGCCACACGCTGCGAAGCAGTCCTGGACTGCGCAAGTCCTCTGGCGCTTTCGAAAATCTCACCCGCCCTCGTTCACCCCCTTGCCACACTTCCTGTTAATCCTGAGATCCTGTGAATCCTGTCAAAAAGGGCCTTCATCACTCCCCCAAGCTCCGTCCGACCCAAACACTTCCCAAGCCACGGGACTTGGCAAGTCCCGCTCCTTGGGGTCTTCCCACCTTTGTCCGGCCCATCTCGTCCCCAAACAAAAAGCCCCCTGGACTCTTGCGAATCCAGGAGGCTGTGAGAGCGGCTTTCCCGCGAAGTCTTAGAGGCCAGCTGGCACCATGGCCTGGCTGCTCGACCCGTCGGTGAAGATGATGAGGACCACGATGTTGCCATCACCATCGATCACCAGCTGTTCCCAGCGGCGGTCGGTCGTGCTGGTGGTGTCGGAGCCGGGGAAGTCAATGGTGGAGACCGTCTTCATGCCGTGCAGGGTTGTGCCCAGAGGGTCACCGCTGCGCAGCACCAGTTCCAGTTCACCGCCGTTCGACTCCTGGCGCCACAGGCCCTTGTCATTCACACCGGCCACGATGCCAGGTCCGGTCACCTTACCCAGGAAGATCATCTGCTCCCGCCCGCCCACCATCGGGATTTCCAGGCTGGAGAAGGTGGCACCCATGATGCCCGGTGCTGCATCGCCCACTTTGACGACCATGCGCATCGTGCCGGAGACATCGGTAAACAGAGCATGCACATCGGTCGGGGCCTTGCTGACGCCGTCGCCGTTCACGTCCAGCCAGGTCTTCCAGGCACCATGGTTCTGGTTGGTCAGCCAGCCGCCCCAGGTGTTGCCCACCTTGGAGCCGACAGGCATGCCAGCAATGCCGCTGTCACCGCTGCGCAGCACGCAGGTGTAGCTGCCAGTCGCCGCACTGCCGCGCCAGATACCGTCACCTTTCAGGCCGCCGGTGTTGTCACCGTTCTTGTTAAGCAAGCCGCGGAAGCTGATGACGCTGCCGGAGCCCATCGTCGGGCGCTGGATGCGGGAGAAAGTCGCCCCACCCGTGCCAGGTGCCACGTCGCCGGTGAAGGCAGCCCGCACTGGAGCGCCCACATTGTTCACGGCGTGATACCAGATGCCTTCCTTGTTCGTCTTCGTCACAGCGGCAAAGACAGCGTTGCCTGTGGCATCCATACGGGCCGGATCCGAGAAGCTGCCCATCAGGTTGCCAAAGTTTTCCGCCGTGCCGGGAGCCGGTGAATTCTCACGGGCCACCACCTGCATGGAAACCGTGCCCAGTGTGCTGTCCACCCGGTTGCGCACGATCGCCGTCGCCGTGCTCGCGCCACCAAAGGTCACGGAGTACATCGCATCGCCCTTGTCAGCAGCCGTTTTTGCCGTGGCATACACACCGGCACAGAAGGTCTTGATAAACACGCCCGGCAGGCCAGGAACAGCATCCCCTTCACGGGCCAGCAGCCGCATGGAGGAACCGCCGATTTCGCTCCACACACCCACATCGTTGGCGGAGGTGACCCCGCCGGTGCCGATGCGCAGAGAGGCCAGCAGCGTCACCTCACCATCTTCATTGATGCCTGGCACGATGGGCAGGTAGTCAAACGTGGTGCCTGCTGCATCCGGCACGGTTTCACCTGTGCGGGCGATCATCCACACACCGCCTGCGGTGCCAGCCTTCCAGACGCCCTGGGAATTGTTCACCGTCACGGCCGGTGAGCCAGAACCCACCATGAGGGAACCGGGGAACACCACCACGCCGTTTTCGGCCACGAAGCCACCACGACGGAGAATGTCATACAGACCGATTTCAGACACACCGTCGGCACCCTTCACCGGGTTTTCTGTCACGATGTCCTTGCCGGAATCCTTGGCCACCGGGATGACGGTGAGACGGGCCTTCGCCTCGACAGCGATGAGGAAGGGATTTTCATTCGGATCATTGCTGGCGATCTGCAGCACGGCCGAGCGAATGCCACCCAGATACCCGGTAGGCGTAAAGGTGAGCGTGTAGGTGGTAAAGCCGGCTTCGGCCACCGTGGTGCTGCCCAGGGCAGACACGGTGAAGTCCGCAGGATTTGTCCCCGCCTTGGTAATGACCAGGTTTTCCAGGTTGGCCTCGCCGTCATTGCGCACCGTGAAGGTGATCGGCGTGCCGCTCTGGCCTGCCAGGACGATTTCAGGAATCACCACCGTCGAGCTGCCTGAGGTCAGCGCGGTGCCCGTAGGATACTCCACCGAGATGTCCGGAGGGAGCTGATCCACATTGAAAGGACCGGCGGCGTTGTTCGCTTCGTTGGCTTCGATCACGGCCTGCGTGGAGTCCACATAAACCCAGACTGAGGTCGCACCACCCAGATTCACTCCGGTAAGGTTCACCGTGGTGGTGGTTCCTGAAGGCAGGTTCACCAGGTAAGGGATGCCGATGGCACCGCCGCCCGCATACGGGTTGCCGTTGTAGATGCGCAGCACCACATTGTTAAAGGACTGGCCTGAACCCGGATCATTGCTGATCTGGACGCTGAAGTCCGCCGAGGTGCGGGGCACCACGTTGGAGAGCGTCACCGTGCCGAGGCTGATGTCCGCATCGGCCGCCTGGATGTCCACCACGGCCGTGTTGTTGCTGGTCTTGCCATTCGCCGTCACCCGCAGTCCCAGGCTGCCGACGTAAGGGGAGTTGTACGTGACGGTCACCGTCACACCCGTGGCGTCTCCATAGATGCCATCGCCGTTCAAGTCCCAGCTGTAGCTTTCGATGACGTCGCCATCTGGGTCATAGGAATTGGAACCGTTCAGCGTGATCGGTTGCCCGACCTTGCCCGCATACCCTTGGAAGCCGCCCACAGGCAGCGCCACGGCCACCGGGGCCACATCCGTCGCCACGACGGTCACCTGCACGGTCGAGGTCTTGATCAGCGCCGGATCGTTGTTGTCCTTCACGCGCAGCGTCACGGTGTAGGTGCCGGTGGTGGCGTAGCCAGGATTGGTCACCTGGGCGCCGGTGGCATCTGGCGTGGTCCAGTTCAGGCCGTCCGCCGCATTCCAGTCCCAGAGATATTCCACGATGGCGCGGTCAGGATCCAGGTGATAGGAACCGGCAGCGCTGAGACTGAAGGAGCGGAAGCCCACTTTGTTGCTCTGCTCGCCCACTTCGCCGATCACGGGCACCGGCGGTGCCTGCGTGACGGAGGCGGAAAGGATCAGCACCCCATGCGCAGTGTTCAGGTCGTTGTAGCTCGTGCTGCTCGGCCAGTCCTGGCTGATCCAGCGACCGTCGGCCAGCTGGCCAAACATGTCATTGGTCGAACGGTAGGCTGGCGACAGGGTGGCGGGCAGCTGCGTGGCATCGCCCAGGAGCCAGGCCGTCATTTCCTTCTTCCAGTCGCGGGAGACTCCGCCCACGGTCATGTGAGTGATGCCCTGCAGGGTCAGGCCTTTTTTGATGCCGTACATCGAGTACCAGTTCCCGGCCCAGCCCGCATTGACGGTGCTGCTGCCGCTGCGGTTTGCATCCCAGTAGGTCTGCAAGTAGTTGACCGCAATGTCCACCTCTGTGACACCCTGGAAGCGGCCGCTGAAGGCCATGCCCGTCAGCAGACCACCCGTCTTCGCCGTGTTCACCCAGCTGGAGCTGCTTTCATAACCCACACCGCCGTTGGCATTCTGCACCTGCTTGAAGCCATACACCATGTTGTCCAGATACCACGTGGGCGGCGTGATCTTCAGCCGGTCCAGCGCGGCTTTGTAGCAAAGCACGGGCCACTGCTGGGAGGAGCCGTCATATCGGCTGCCGGTGGCGGCGGTCACCGTATATTCATAACCACCGCGGACGGCGCCGTCGCCCATGCTCCAGCGGAAGGTATCCAGCAGGTCAATCACCACATCGTAGTAGCTCATGTTGATGAACGGACCGCTGGGGATGATCGACGCCTGGGCTGCTGCTGGATTGCGGTAGGCAAAGATCACCGCCATGCCCGCGAAGGAGTTCACATACGTGCCGTGGCCGCCGTTCCAGAGATAGGCGCCTTTGCCGTCATTGTCTTCATCCACATCCCGCACAGCGATGCCATCGGTATGGTCTGCGATGTTTTGCAGCGCGCCGTAGTTCGTGCCTGCGCCCACGCCGAGGAGGAAGTTCAGACCGCGACGGACGGTGTCCGTATAAACCCACTCCACGGAGTCATTGCTCGGCAGGTGCCCCTGCTCTTCAAAGGACAGCACGCAGGCACCGGTGGTGCCAAAGCCGTAATCCGAGTTCGACTGGTACCAGTAAATGCGGTCCGTGTTCAGTTCCAGAGCGCTGTTGTAAAGGTACACCAGGGCTTTTTCGATGGCGATGTTGGACCGCTCATCCAGATCTGCGGTAGGCAGCACGCGCACCACGGAAGAACGCGAGGAAGTCGCCCCGGTAGAGTCCGTCACCGTGAGCGTCACGGTCTTGGAACCCGCCGTGGTAAAGGTATGCGGCGCGGTGATGTACTTCACGTTGCTCACCGTCCCGGTGCTGTCAGCCGTGCCGTCGCCATAGCTCATGCGGTAGGTGAAGGGAGCCGTGCCACCCCACACGCGGCCCCAGACGTTGATCGAAGTGTTGATCAGGGCATTCGCATAAGTCGGGTTTTGCGTATAGCTGGGCATCATGGCCACCTTCAGCAAGGCCAGTCCGCTGGAGGTCGTCGTGTTCAGGCTGTTGGTCGCCACCACACGCCAGTAATACACGCTGCTCGCATTCAGGCCGGAGATCGGCGCGCTCACGCTCACCGGGGATGTCCCGCTGCCGATGCTCTGCAGGGAGGTCGTCACCAGGCCCACATCAAAGGCGGCGCTGGTGGAATATTGGAAGCTCACCGTCGTCACCGCACCACCCGGATTCACCTGCGCCATCAGCGTCGCCGCTGTGGAGCTCTGGCTCACCGCGAGACGGTTGCTGATCACCGGAGCGCTCTGCGCCCGCGCCGTCAGCGGCACATTGAAAGGGTTTTCATCAGGATCGTTCGAGGCGATCACCAGCTGCGCGTTTGCCAGCGTGGCGGCGGCAGACTGAAAGCGCACCGTAAAATTTGTCGTGGCACCCGCTGCCAATGTAACCGCAGGGGCAGACTGGAGGCTGAACTGGGCTGCGCCCGTTCCGGTGAAGCTCACCGAAATTCCCGTCATCCCGCCCGCACCATCGTTGCGCAGGGTAAACACGCGATCAATCGTGCTCCCGGCCACCATGTTGCCAAAATCCACTGCGACAACCTGGTCATCCGCCAGCGCCGGGTCTGTGACTGCCGGGCCATTAAAAAGCCCCACATCCGCCACCAGCAGGGAACCGCCTGCGACCTGTCCACCATTGGTGTTGAAATTCGTATCGGCATCGCCCGCATCGCGCGCATCCTGAATCCAGTAAAGGGAGGACAGCAGCGTGTTGGCCGCATTCACCACATAGCCTGCCGCATCGTACACCGCCAGTCGGCCCAGTTTCACCGTGTAACCATCGACCGCATTCGCGGCCGTGGAGGTCAGCGTCACTGAGTAGTCCCCTGCCAGCAGCAGTTGCTCGGCAAAGCTGAAGATTTCTTCGGTTGCAGCCGAGGCGTCCACCTGCGCGGCCGTCAGGGAAGTCTGGGCAATCATGGCGTTGCCTCCCGTGTTCCCGCCGAGACCGGAGTACAAAGTGAAGGTCACGCCTTCCGTTGTACCTACAGCCTTTCCAAGGCGAAAGTGCGATTTATCTAGGCGAATTAAAGAACCGGCTGCCGCTGCGATACGAAAATTCCAAGTCAAGCCTCCTGCAGCACTGACAGAACCGTTGCTGGCCCCGCTTTCCGTGCCCAAAACGATAGTTGGGGTTGCTTGAATATCACCTTTCAAGAAAGAGAAAAATACCACCAATATTGGTAATAATTTCCATAACAATGAAGTCTGTTTTTTGAGCATATTGCAACGATTTTTGGGTGAGCCGACTTTTTCTGCCTACAAATTAAAGCAAATCACACGATCAAATAGTGATCAACCAATTTGTACATGAGATACAAATTATCCAGAAAAGCAGTTCTATTTTGGAATTTTGGAACTTTTGGCTCATGGACTACACATTTTTATTCCGATAAGATGACAAAAATTTATATATTTACCCTACGCTTTTGGCGATTTGTGTCAAAATTTGCATTTCATTGATACTTTTTGTTCTTTTTTACATCCGATTTCAAAATATCCCACCCGTGTAGGAATGGACGAAATCTATCCGCTCACGTACTCACAAAGCACTCGTACTGATGCTGATTTCCGAATGCCTAGTCTCAATGTGGATGTGAGCAGCCAGGAAGCAGCTTCCAGACGAGGTGCGGCCTCCATCCCTCCGCCCTTTTTTGCCAGCCCTTGAGTCTCTCTCCGAAGAGCTCCATCAGCGACGGCCCTCGCACCCACTGAGGACTCCTGACGGAAACTGTTTTGTCACTTGCTTGTGCGCGCAAGAGATCGTCTAAATGCTGGCTTCATCATGCCCCACGGCTGCGGTGCTGCCGCAGTCCTTTCGCAGCCTCTCCGTCATGCCCTCCTCCCCCTTCATTCGTGTGGACCGTTTCTCTTTTTGGTACGGGGCCAAACAAGTGCTGCACAACATCTGCCTGGACATCCCGGAAAACGAAATCACCGCCTTCATCGGCCCTTCCGGCTGTGGCAAGACCACGCTGCTGCGCAACATCAACCGCATGAATGACCTGGTGGATGGCATCAAGCATGAAGGCGACATCTTCATTGATGGCCAGAGCCTCTACGATCCCACCGTGGAGGTGATCTCCCTGCGCAAGCGTGTGGGCATGGTCTTCCAGAAGTACAACCCCTTCCCCAAGAGCATTTACGAAAACGTCATCTTCTCCCTCCGCGTCGCCGGGCGGAACGGCAAGGCCGAACTCGATGAGGTGGTGGAGCAGAGCCTGCGCGGCGCCGCCCTCTGGGATGAGGTGAAGGACAAGCTGCATGAGAGCGCCTTTGGTCTCTCCGGCGGCCAGCAGCAGCGCCTCTGCATCGCCCGCGCCATCGCCAACCGCCCGCAGATTTTGCTGATGGACGAGCCCTGCGCCGCGCTGGATCCCGTGGCCACACTGAAAATCGAGGAACTCATGATGGGCCTCAAAAAGGAGTTCACCATCGTCATCGTCACCCATAACATGGAGCAGGCCCGCCGCTGTGCCGACCGCACCGCCTTTTTCTACCTGGGCAAGCTCATCGAATTCCGCCCCACGCTGGATCTCTTCAACACCCCGCAGGACCCGCAGACCGAGGCCTACGTGCGCGGCAAGTTCAGCTGAGAAGGCTGGCTTTTGAAAGGTAGGCTGGGTTGTTTGGCGCAAAAGCACCGCGACTCCTTCTGCCATCCCCTTCGCCAAACTACCCGGCTGGTTTCTGATGGCGCGGCGTCCAGCGCGTGCCACTTCGTTTAGCGGTCTCCAAGACGTACGAAGTCCGAGGACATAGCCACGTCCTCAGGGTCAGGCCATTTGATCCCATGCCTACAGACCAGTTGCACAAGCCCTCAGATGCGCGGTCATTGCATCGCCTCCGCCTGCCCCCAGGGCCGGATTTCTGCTGAACATGTCTGCCATCCTGAACCAGGCCTTTCACTGCCCCTCCGTCCCACCGGAGATCATGGACCGTCTGTGGGAGGCTGGCTGGCGTCACTTTGGCCCCAGCTTTTACCGCTACAGCCTCAGCGTGGATGATGGCGGTGTGCGCACCATCACCCCGCTGCGGCTGGACCTGAAAAATTTCATGCTCAGCAAAAGCCAGCGCCGTGTGCTGCGCAAAAATGAGGACCTGCGCCACGAGTTCGCCCCCGCCACCCTTTCCATGCAGGCCCGCATGATGTTCCAGCGCCACAAGGCCCGCTTCAAGGACAACATCCCGGACGACCTCGACACCTTCCTTTCCGAAACCCCGGCCACCATCCCCTGCCCCTGTCAGGAGTGCCGCGTGTATGAGGGGGATCAGCTCATCGCCATCAGCTATCTGGACATCGGCCAGGAAGCCACCTCCGCCGTCTATGGTCTGTTTGAGCCGGACCACTCCCCGCGCAGCCTCGGCACCTACACGCTTCTCAAAGAGATCCAGCACAGCCAGTCCCTCGGCTGCCGCTACTACTACCCCGGTTATGCCACGGTGGAGCCCAGCCCCTACGATTATAAAAAGCAGCTTCACGGCCTCGAAGTGCTCGACTGGGAATCCGGTACCTGGTCTCCCCTGCCGAGATCCATTCCCGGACGATAATTGTAATTTGTAATCTTCCACAGCATCCGCTTCAATGGGCGCGTGGATTCCTCGACGACTGATCAGACCTACGCCAGCCGCCGCTACGACTGCCCGCAATGCGGGGCCCCGGTCGAGTTTCGCTCCTCCATCAGTCTCTCTTCCGTCTGTGGCCACTGCCGCTCCATCGTTGTTCGCCAGGACTTCCAGGTGGCCACCTTTGGCCACGTGGCCGAGCTGCCGCCTGATCTTTCCCCCCTCCAGATCGGCACCCAGGGCCACTGGCAGGGCCGCGCCTTCACCCTCATCGGCCGCATGCGCCTTCACTATGGCGACGGCTCCTGGACGGAGTGGTGCGCCGACTTTGGCCAGGGCACCTATGGCTGGGTGGCGGAGGTCATGGGCTTCTACATGGTCAGCTTTGCCCACAGCGTCAAACTGCCGCTCGTGCAGGAGGACGTGCCCGCCGGCCAGATCGTCAAAATCGACGGCGAAGACTGGCGCGTGGCCGATGTCAAGGAAGGCCGCTGCATCGCCGCGGAGGGGGAGCTGCCCATGGTCGCCCCGCCCGGCTGGTCCCGCACCAGCATTGACCTCGTGGGGCCTCAAGGCGAGTTCGGCAGCATCGAGATCACCCCCGACAGCCGCGACTTTTTCTCCGGCGAATATGCGGAATTTGGCGAGCTGAACTTCACCGGCCTGCGCAAGATCCCCGGCTGGGACAAGGATGCCGAAATCACCCGCCGCCAGAGCCAGGCCATGCCCTGCCCCAGCTGCGGCGCCCCGGTAAATCTGCGGGCCGAGGGCCAGTCCATGGCCGCCATCTGCGGCTCCTGCGCCAGCATCCTGGATACCACCACCCCGAACCTGCATGAGATCGGCAAGGTGGCCCAGACCACCCTGCGGCTGAAGCTCCTGCTGCCCATCGGCACGCGCGGCCTGTTCAAGGACGAGATGTGGGAGGTCGTCGGCTTCATGCGGCGCAAGGACCGCTGGTGCTCCTGGGACGAATACCTCCTGTTCAATCCTTGGTTAGGCTTCCGTTTCCTCGTCACCTTCGGCGGTCACTGGAGCTTTGTCCGCATCCTCCCCGGCCACCATACGGGCAACCGCTGGCAGGGCCAGACCTTCAAGCTCTATGCCCGCGAAGAGTCCGTCACCACGGATGTTCTGGGCGAGTTTTACTGGCGGGTGAAAAATGGCGAGCGTGCCCTGCTCACCGACTATGTCTCCCCGCCCTATATCCTTTCCAAGGAGGAGATGCCCGGCCTGAACGAGATCACCTGGTCCGGCGGCGAATACGTGGAGCCGGAGGAGGTGCAAAAGGCCTTTGTGCCCGCAGGCACCACCCTCCCCCGCCCCAGCGGCACCTACCTCAATCAGCCCAATCCCCATGGCCGCCGGTGGAAGGAGGTGCGTGCCACCTTCATCTTCACCCTCATCGCCTACATCCTCATCCAGGTGCTCTTCATGGGCTGGGGCACTCCCCGGCACATCGCCCACACGGGCATCGACTATCAGGGCACACGCCCTGGCGAGACCCTCGTCTCCCAGCCCTTCAAGCTCGAGGGCTCCTCCGCCCCCCTGCACATCACCGCCACAGGTCTCCTGCTCACCGATACCTACCTCGGCCTCAAAGGCAGCCTGGTGGAGTCCAAAACGCAGCGCAGCTTCCCCGTCGCCTTTCCCCTGGCCAACTACACCACCGCCCCGGATGGCAGCCGCCAGAAGCTCACCCTGCCCGGCATCCCTTCCGGCGAGTATGTGCTGCGCCTCACGCCCGATGCCTCCGCCACCCTTCCCAATGCCAGCGTCACCTTCACCATCGAGCGCGGCGGCCTCTTTTGGTCGAATTTTTGGTTAGGCCTTCTCATCATCTGCCTCTGGCCCGTCTGGAGCATGCTGCGCAGCAGCAGCTTTGAGAAACGCCGCTGGTACGAAAGTGAGTTCAACCCCTACGGTAGCAGCGACGACTGATGAAACACCCCATTTACACCGCCCTCGGCCTGATGACCTGCGCCTTCCTCGCCACCTCCAATGCACGGGGTTGGTCCTTCTGGCAGAGCAGCGCCAACCGCAGCGCCCTGAACAGCACCGCCTACCGCTACCGCCCCTCCGTCTTCACCAGCAGCAGCGGCGGGGGCTGGTCCTCCGGCAGCTCCCACAAGTAATCAGCCCCTCTCCCTCAACCCGCCTCCTCACCGCCATGGACCTCGCCATCCTCCTCAATTCCATCATCTATGCCATACTTGGCATCATCATCTTTGTCTCCGGCTTCATCATTGTGGACAAGCTGACGCCCTACGACCTGTGGAAGCAGCTCGTCGAGGAAAAGAACCTCGCCCTGGCCATCGTCGTCGGCGCCGCCGCCCTCGGCGTCTGCCAGATCATCGCCGCCGCCATCCATTGATGGCCCCCAGGCCCCGCCTCTTTGGGCTCCGCCGGTTCAGCGGGTCCTCGCGCCCCTGTCCCCACGTCTCATGCCCATGATGATGGGCCCCGTTCCACAGGCTTTCGTCCGCCGGACTCACCTAACCAAAGATTCGTCCACGCCTGAGGGCTGCATGGTTTCATGCCCGCCCCGGCCCCTTCGTCCATGAATTCCCGCCCCTGGCTCCTGCTGCTCTCCGTCTTCGCCATCGCCACCTGCGGCCTGGTGTATGAGCTCATCGCCGGCACGCTCGCCTCCTACCTCCTCGGGGATTCCGTCACCCAGTTCTCCACCATCATCGGCGTCTATCTCTTCGCCATGGGTGTGGGCTCCTACCTCTCCCGCTTTGTCACCGGGAACCTCATCGGCACCTTCATCCGGGTGGAGTTCCTCATCGCCCTCCTCGGCGGCTGCTCGGCCTCCATCCTCTTTCTCATCTTCGGGTGGACGGTCTCCTTCCGCATCCCGCTCTACAGCATCGTCTTCCTCATCGGCACCTTCGTCGGGCTGGAGATCCCCCTGCTGCTGCGCATCCTCGAGGGGCGCTTTGCCTTCAAGGACCTCGTCTCCAATGTCTTCAGCTTTGATTACATCGGCGCCCTCCTCGCCTCCCTGCTCTTCCCCCTCGTCCTCGTTCCGCACCTCGGACTCGTCCGCTCCGCCTTCCTCTTTGGCCTCATCAATACCGCCGTCGGCATCCTCGCCCTCATCATGCTCCGGCATGAGATTCCCCGCCTGCGCAGCCACTGGATCACCGGCCTCAGCGTCGCCGCCATCCTCATCGCCGGTTTTGTCAATGGCAGCGAAATCACCCGCTGGGGCGAGTACGCCGCCTTTCCAGATCCCGTCATCTACGCCGACTCCACGCCTTATCAGCGCATCGTCCTGACCAAAAGGAAGGACGAAATGCGCCTCTACCTGAACAGCAACCTCCAGTTCAGCAGCAAGGACGAGTACCGTTATCACGAGGCCCTCGTCCACCCCGGCCTCGCCCGCCTGCCCCAGGCCCGGCGCATCCTCATCCTCGGCGGGGGCGATGGCCTCGCCGCCCGCGAAGCCCTGCGTTATCCACGGGTCGAAAGCATCACGCTCGTGGACCTCGACCCCGCCATGACGCAGCTCTTTTCCAGCAACGCCATGCTGCGCCAGCAAAACGCAGACGCGCTCAAGTCCCCACGCGTCCACGTTGAAAACGCCGACGCCTTTGCCTGGCTGGCCGAAAAGCGCGAGCCCTTCGACTTCGTCATCATCGACTTCCCGGACCCCTCCAATTTCTCCCTCGGCAAGCTCTACACCACCACCTTTTATCAGCGCCTGCTCAAGGTCATGGCCCCCCATGCCGCCCTCGTCGTGCAGAGCACCTCCCCCTTTGTCGCCCGCCAGTCCTTCTGGTGTGTGGATGCCACCCTGCGCGCCTGCGGCCTGCAGACGGAGCCCTACCACGCCCTCGTCCCCAGCTTTGGCGAATGGGGCTTCATCCTCGCTTCCCGCCAACCTCTCAGCGGCCCCGCCAGCCTGCCGGAAGGCCTGCGTTTCATCAACGACGAAGTCCTCGCCCAGCTCCCCCGTTTCCCGCCCGACATGGCCCGCATCGAAACGGACATCAACCGCCTCAACAACCAGGCCCTCGTCCATTACTTTGAAGACGACTGGGCACGCTGAGCCGCCGCCATTGCCCGGGATCACCGCATGAAACGCCGCCGCTTTCTCCAGGCCACCGCCGCAGCCCCCGCGCTGCTCACCGGCGCCTGCACCCGGCAGCAAACCATCCCTGGAAACATCGTCGGGGCCGCCGCCAGCATCGGCCACCGCCTGCGCGATCTGAAGGCCCTTCCCGCTCCAGGTCGCACGGTCAAAACCGATGTCCTCATCGCCGGTGCCGGCATTGCCGGGCTCGCCGCCGCCCGCCAGTTGCAAAGGCAGGGCCTCGAAGACTTCCTCGTCCTCGATCTCGAATCCCAGGCTGGCGGCAACTCCGCCTCTGGCAGCAACCGCATCTCCGCCTATCCCTGGGGGGCCCACTACGTCCCCCTCCCCGGCCGCGATTGCCACGAGGTCCTCGCCTTCTTTGAAGAGATCGGCCTCATCCAGGGGCATGATGCCGCAGGCCGCCCCATCTACGATGAGCTCGCCCTCTGCCATGATCCGCATGAGCGCCTTTTCATCCACGGCCAATGGGAAAACGGCCTGCAGCCCCTCACCGGTCTCACCCCGCGTGAGCGCGAAGAATTCTCCGCCTTCGATGCCGCCATCCGTCACTGGCAGGAAAAGCGTGCCTTCACCATCCCCCTCGACCGCAGCTCCCGCGATCCCGACCTCCTCGCTCTCGACCACCTGACCATGGATGCCTGGATGCACCAGCAGGGCTGGACCACCGCCCCCCTGCGCTGGTATGTGGACTATGCCTGCCGCGATGACTTCGGCGGCAGCCTCAGCCAGATCTCCGCCTGGGCTGGCATCCACTATTTCGCCAGCCGCAGCGGCGAGGCGGCAAATGCCACCCGTGGCACCGTGCTCACCTGGCCCGAAGGGAACGGTTATCTGGTCAAACAATTGGTTAGCCCGCTCTCCTCCCGCCTCCGCACCGCAAGCATCGTCCTGCACATGCAGGTGGAGCAGGGCCGCACCCTCACCGATGTCATGGATGCCGTCACCGGCGAGGTCATTCGCTATGAAAGCCGTGCCGCCCTCTGCGCCCTCCCCCGCTTCATCGCCCAGCGCCTCATCCCCGGCCTGCAGCCACTCGCGCTGAATTACGCACCCTGGGCCGTCACCAATCTCACCCTGGATGAACTGCCCCCCAGCCCCGGCGTGCTGCCCGCATGGGACAGCGTCATCTACCAGGGCCCCACGCTGGGCTACATCAATGCCACGCATCAGAACCTCACCGCCGTTCCCCAGGCCACCGTCATCACCCATTACGAGGCCCTTTGCGACCTGCCACCCGCCCAGACCCGCCAGTGGATGCAGCAGCAAACCCACGCCCAGTGGACCCAGCGCGCCCTCACCAGCCTGCAGGCAGCCCACCCAGATCTCGCCCGCCATGTGCAGCAGGCGGATGTCTGGCTCTGGGGCCATGGCATGATCCGCCCGGACCCCGGCTTTATCTGGGGGGCGGACCGCGCCGCCATGCTGCAGCAGACCCCCCCGCTTTTTTATGCTCATTCAGACATGAGCGGCATGTCCCTCTTTGAGGAAGCCTACACCCGTGGCGTGCTCACGGCCCAGGCCATCCGGCAATGGCTGGCCTAACAACTTGCATAAAAAACAAGTCGTAAAAAAAGGTCGGGCAGCCTCCGCTTGAGCGCCTTTCATTTCGGCCAAATCCGCCCTCATCATGCGATTGATTCCCATGAACATGTAGGGGTCAGAGCCATCCAAAACTTGCTTTGCATCCGTAATGCCTTTTGTATCACCCCAGCCACCCGCAACCCATCTTAGATTATGATCCTGAATCCCAAACTGACCCAGCTGCTCAATGAGCAGATCAACAACGAAATGTCCTCCAGCTACGTTTACCTCGCCATGGCGGCCTGGTTCGAGCAGACGCCCTACATGGGCTTTGCCAGCTGGATGTTCAATCAGAGCCGTGAAGAGACCATGCACGCGCTGAAGTTTTACCAGTATGTGGTGGACCGCGATGCCGTCGTCGTCCTTCAGCCCATCGCCCAACCCAAGGCAACCTTCGAATCTCCGATCGATGTCTTTGAGCACAGCCTCAAGCAGGAGCAGCTCGTCACCCAGCAGATCAATGATCTCTATGACGTGGCCGAGCAGGTCAAAGACCACTCCTCCAAGAACCTCCTCCTCTGGTTCCTCAACGAACAGATCGAAGAGGAAAAGACCGTTCGCGACATGCTCGACCGTCTGAAACTCGCTGGCACAGATCCTGCCAGCCTCCTCGTTCTTGATCGCGAAGCCGCCCAGCGGCAGAGCCCCACCGGCCCTGGCGGTCACGGCGGTGGCCACGGCCATGGCAAGTAACACCTAACTTTAAGTTAGACCAAGCCGGTCCTGAGGGAGACTCAGGACCGGCTTTTTGTTGCCAGGGTCACACCAGGATGTCCCGCATCACGTGCCCGTGTACGTCCGTCAGCCGCACATTGCGCCCGCTGAAAAGGTACGTCAACTGCTCATGGTCCACCCCCATCAGGTGCAGCACCGTGGCCCACAGGTCATAAACTGTCTGCGGCTTGTCCACCGCCTTGTAGCCGAACTCGTCCGTCTCGCCCAGTGTGGTGCCGCCCTTGATGCCACCGCCCGCCATCCAGATGCTGAAGCCATATGGATCATGGTCACGGCCATCGCTGCCCTGGGCAAAGGGCGTGCGCCCAAACTCACCCGCCCACACCACCAGCGTGCTGTCCAGCAGCCCGCGTGATTTCAGGTCCTTGATCAGGGCCGCGATGGGCTGGTCCACCTGATGCGCCATCTTGCCGTGGCCGCTTTTCAGCGCCCCATGCTGGTCCCAGGGATTCGCCGCCTGCCCGCCGCCGATGTTCTGCGCCAGGCAGCTCAGCTCCACAAAGCGCACCCCGCGCTCCACCAGCCTCCGTGCCAGCAAGCACTGCCGGGCGTAAGCCGTGCGGGAGCTTTCAGGACCGTCCATGCCATACATCTTTTTGGTCGCCTCGGACTCGCCGCGGATGTCGCACAGCTCCGGCACCGCCGCCTGCATGCGCCACGCCATCTCATAGTTCTGGATCGCCGCCTCCACCTGGCTGTTGGCCCCCAGCTCCCCGAGAAAACTCTGGTCCATCGCGCCGATGAAATCCAGCCGCTGCCGTTGCAGCATCGCCGCCTCACGCGGCTGGATGTTGCGCACCGGCTCGCTGCTGTCCGCCTTGATGATCGAGGCCTGGTGCTGCGCAGGCAGGAAGCCATTGCCAAACAGGCCCACCCCGCCATGCGGAGCTGTCGCACCGCCGCTTTGCAGCACCACATAGCCCGGCAGGTCCTTCGACTCCGTGCCCAGCCCATAGCTCGTCCACGTCCCCGCACTCGGGTAGCCCACAAAGGGGAAACCCGTGTGCATGAAAAAGTTCCCCTGCGCGTGTTCGCTGAACTTCGCCGTCATGCTGCGCACCACCGCCAGTTCATCCGCCACGCTGCCCATGTGCGGGAAAAGATCGCTCACCGGCAGCCCGCTCTGCCCGTAGTTTTTAAAGCCCCAGTGCGAAGGCTGGATCACCCCGTCATTGTTAAACTGCGTCCTCGCCGTGGCAAAGGGCGGCGGCTTGCCCGCATGCTTTTCCAGTGCCGGCTTCGGATCAAACGAATCCACCTGGGACACCCCGCCGCTCATGTAGCAAAAGATCACGCTGCGTGCCTTCGGCGCGATCTTGCGCGCTCGGTGCACCGCCTGGTCGGCCAGGGCCTGTTCAGCCATCAGCCCGCCCAGGGCGGCGAGCCCAAAGCCGGACGAGGCCCGTGAAAGGATCTGACGACGTGTGAGGTAGGGGTTCATCGCAGGTAGAGGAATTCTTTGAGGTTGATGATGGAAAGGGCCAGGCTTTCCCAGCCCGCCTTTTCAGGGTCGTTCGTTTCGGCATTTTCGGTTAGGCGCGTCAGGCTGCCCATGACCTGGTTCAGCTCGTCCTTGGCCCGCGTCATCTCCTGGCGCTGCCCTTCGGTGAGGGCGTTCAGCACATCGCGCTCCGTCACCGCCGTGCCTTCCAGGTGGCGGGACAGGGCGATCTCCTTGTCCGTCAGCGCCCGGTCATACAGCCGGGCGCGGAGGATGCGCCCGCGCAGCATCCGGTTGCCCCCCGCCGCCCCATGGCGGCAGCCCAGCAGCACCTCCGCATCCCCGGCCATGAACTCGCTGGTTTCTTTGTTCGTGTAAGGTTCCCCGTAGGGCTGCCCGTCGCGATAGCCCGTCACCTTGCTGCCTTGATACGTGATGGCCACATGCACAGGGCGGCGGTCCGCCTCCGTATCC
Organism: Verrucomicrobiota bacterium; assembly: GCA_040386955.1. Classification (GTDB taxonomy): domain Bacteria; phylum Verrucomicrobiota; class Verrucomicrobiia; order Verrucomicrobiales; family Verrucomicrobiaceae; genus Prosthecobacter. The sequence continues at coordinate 109,822 of JAZKER010000004.1, read as the reverse complement.
GCCGGGCCGCCAAACTCCTGCGTGCGCCGGTGGTTGTTGCTGCCGGAGAGCCACTCCTGCGGCGCACGCTCGGCATAAACGATGGCGTCAAAAACGCTGCCGCGTCGGTCCTGCAGCGTCATCACCCCGCCGCCCTTCTGATCCAGCGTGTCCAGCACCACCCAGGCCTCCAGGGTCTTTTCCGTCATGCTTTTGGTTAGCGGACGGCTGCGAGCCAGCGCTGTGCGGCCATCCAGGATCAACGCCCCATCGGCGATCTTCGCGCTCCCTTCCAGCTTCATCGGCAGCCGTTTCAGCGTATCCTCCGTCCCGTCCTCAAAGGTCCACTCCGCATACGGCAGCGGCGCATCGGCCGCATTCGCCGCCGGTTTCCCGGCCGACAGCTTCGCCCGCACCGGCTCCAGGATCGCCTGGAGGCGCCGTTGCAAATCCGCCTGCTTCGTCTCCAGCGCCGTCACCTCCGCCCGCTGCTGCCGGGCGAAATCAGCCGATCTCTCCACAAAGCCACGGCTCGCCATCAGCTCCGGCTTCGTCGCCGGGCGTCCCAGCGCCTGCATGAACATGCGGTTCACCCGCGTCTCGTCGTTCGGCTCCGCCAGCGCACGCCGCGCCCAGTTGCCGCTCCAGTTGATGATTGTCGGGTCATTCAGCAGCGCGAGCGACTGCGCAGGCACGTTCGTCACGTCCCGCCGCCCTCTTGTGCTCGAGGGCACCGGCATGTCAAAGGAGTTCAGAAACGGCTCCAGGCTGTTGCGGATCACGCCCACATAGATGCTGCGGCGGCCATCCTTGCCATACACTGGCTCGCCATACATTTGGTTATTCATCTTCCCGGAAAGCATCAGGATGCTGTCACGGATCGCCTCCGCCTCCAGCCGCCGCACCGTCCAGTGGCTCAGCAGCTTGTTTTCCGGGTCCTTCTGTGCGGCCAGCTCCGTCCCCTTGTCGCCCTGCTGAAAAGCCTGCGTCAGCAGCAGCGCCTTCACCGTCACCTTCAGGCTGCCGCCGCTCTTTTGGAAGTGGGTGGCCAGCGCATCCAGCAGCTCCGGGTGCGAGGGCAGTTCGCCCAGGCGTCCAAAGTTGTCCGTCGTCCCCACCATCCCCCGGCCGAACACATGGTGCCACAGCCGGTTCACCATCACCCGCGAGGTCAGCGGATTCGCCTCATCCGTCAGGCTCTGCGCCAGTTCCAGCCGTCCGCTGCCCTGGGTTTGATACGGCGTGGGATTGATGCCATCCAGAAACCGCCGCGCCACTTTTTCCGCCGGTTGCTTGTGGTCTCCGCGAACAAAAAGTGCGGCATCATAGCTGTCCGCCTCCAGCACCCCGGGGGCGCGTGTCGGCTGGGGCAGCTTCGCCTCCACTTCCCGGTAACGTGCCAGCAGCCCCGCCGCCGCAGGCACGCCCTGCACATCATTCGGCAGCTTGCCCTGGCGTAGCAGCGCGCCCAGCAGCTCCGCTTGCGCATCCGTCATCGTCCCGGCCTGCCACGCAGCCACCGCCTCGCGCGGATCTCCACCAGCCTCCCCACCGGGCGGGGCCTCATCCGTCGCCGTCACAAAGGCCTCCGTGATGCCAAACCAGGAACGCTCATCCTCCTTCGTCTCCGCAGGCATGTCCGCCACCGTCGCCACCTGCAGGAACAGGTCGTCCCCTTTCCAGTAGTTGAGGTCCAGCTTGTGCCATCCCAGCCTCGCATCGCCTTCATCTTTCAGTTCCTTGGCCCGGTGAACCGTCCCCGTGCGCGGATAGTTCTGCACCACATACTTGGCCTTCACACCGCCGCCACCGGCGACACGCATCCATAGGAATCCCCCTTCGTTTTTGAACCGTGGCGACATCACCACCGCCCGGTCCTTCGTCGAGATCAGATCGCTGAAAAGCCCCCCCGGATACACCCGGGCAATGATTCCCTGCCCCTCCGTCTGCACGCTAAATTCCCCCGCCTGCGTCACTCCCTGCTTCACGCCCAGGCCATCCACATGCCACGGCTCCTGGCGCAGATCCCACACCTTCGTGGCCGCTGGTTTCGCCGCCTGTGGGGGCAGCGGCTTCACCGGCAGCTTCTCCGCCGCTTGGCTCCAGGCCACCGCCATCACCTTTTTAATCTCCTGCTTCAGCTTCACCAGTTCCTCGCGTTCAGCCTGGCCAGTCCCCGGGGCATTCACATCCACCACCGCCGGTTTCGTGCTCGTGAAGATGCCATACAGCGAATAAAAATCCGCCTGGCTGATCGCGTCGAACTTGTGGTTATGGCAGCGTGCGCAGGAAACCGTCAGCGCCTGAAAAGTCTTCGTCACCGTATCCACCTGGTTGTCCGTGAAGGTCACCAGCTCATCCAGCGAATCCGTGGGCGAAAAGCCATGCAGCACCATGCGCAACTGACCGATGCCCAGCGCACTTTCATTCAGGTCGTCCTTGATCCGCGGCTTCGCCAGCAGATCCCCGGCGATCGCCTCCCGCACCATCTGCGGATACCGCACATCGTCATTGAAGGCACGGATCACATAGTCCCGGTAACGCCACGCATACGGGATGCGCGGATCTCCCTCGCTGCCGTAGCTCTCCGCATAGCGCACCCAGTCCAGCCAGTGCCGCGCCCAGCGTTCGCCATAGGCCGGGCTGGCCAGCAACCGGTCGATCAGCCTCTCATACGTCTCGGGTGTCTTCTGAAACTCCGCCACAAAGGCCGTCACCTCCTCCGGCGTGGGCGGCAGCCCCGTGAGGATAAAGCTCGCCCGGCGGATCAGCGTCGCCGCATCCGCAGGCGCAGCGGGGGCCAGCCCTTCCTTCTTCAGCCGTTCCAAAAGCTGCCGGTCAATCTCCGCCGCCACTTCCAGCGCATCTTCGTTCCCTTTCAGCACACCTGCCTTCACCGGCTGAAAGCACCACCACTGCTTGCGCCGCTCCAGCACCGCACTCCAGTCCGTCTCCTTCGCCAGTTGCTCGGCCGAGGGGGCCTTGTCTCGCGGATCATAGGCTCCTTCCGTTATCCACTTTTCAAAGTCGGCGATCACCTGGTCATCCAGCTTCGCGCCATTCTTCGGCATCTTCAGGTCATCATGCGTGTGCTTGATCGAGTCTAACAACAAGGATGACGCCAGATCCCCCGGCTTGATCGCCGCCCCGCTGTCCCCGCCCGCCTGCCAGCCTGCACGTGAGTCCAGCAGCAGCCCGCCCTTCTGTTTGCCCGCCTCGCTGTGGCATTCATAGCACTCCTGCGCCAGCACCGGACGGATGCGGGATTCAAAAAACTCCACCTGCTCAGGCGTCGCGGCTACCGCAGAACCACAGGCAGCCAGAAAGATCCAAGGAAGTCGTTTCATGCCAAAAGCCTCCGCGTAATGTTTTCCGCAGCGTGCATACAGATACGCCCCATCTTCTCAAACTGGTCACGCTTCAGGCGAAAGGCCGGGGCCATCACCGTGATCGCCGCCACCGGGTAACGGTACTCGTCCAGGATCGCAGCCCCCACGCATTGGATGCCCTCCAGCCCTTCCGACAGGTCCAGGGAATAACCACGTTTGCGTACCTTTGCCAGATCCGCCTCCAGCGCCTCTCGCGTGGCCAAGGTGGTGGGGGTAAACTGCTTCAGCGTCACCTGCTCAAAAAACGTCTCCAGCTCCGCCGCCGGCAAATGCGCCAGCACCGCCTTCCCTGGGGCGCAGGAATACATCGGCACCTGCAGGCCCACCGTGCCGCTCACCTTGATCGGCTGGGTGGAGATGCACTGCTCCAGCAGCGTCATCTTGTGGTTCACCCCCGCCAGCAGTTGCACCGTCTCCCCGCTCTCATCGCGCAGCCATTTCAGCGACTCCAGCGCACACACCACCAGGCTCTTCTCGCGGACCTGCGGCCGGGAAAGGTCGAACAGCTTGTTCGTCAAAACGAAACGCTTGTCATCCTCGCGCCGTTGCAGATAGCCCCGCGCATGCAGCGTGCCGGTGATGCGAAACACCGAGTTCACCGGCAGCTCCAGATCCCGAGCGATTTCGGTCAGGCTCAGGCCCGCCCGGTGCCGCCCCAGAAGTTCCAGGATGGCCAGCGTGCGCTCCGTTCCAGGAGCAGCGGAATTGTCATCCAGCAGGATGGCAGAGTCTTCGTCAGAAAGTCGTTTCATTTCTAAATCCAGAAACGTTTCCAAATTTGGAAATCTTTCAAGCCCTCGTTTTTTCCGAAATCGGGTTCTCAATCTCCTCCGCCGCCACCGCCACATCCACCGCAGCCACTGCTCCCACAGCCGGAGCTTCCCCCGCTGCACCCTGAGGAAGACCCGCACCCGCCGCTGCCGCCCGAATCCGAGCTCGACGTCCGGTACAAAGCCGAATGCAGGCTGCTGTAGGCGGGCATCTGCAGCGCCGCATAGCCGCCCAGGGCCACCAGCATCGCCACCTGCGCCGGGTCCCCCATCATCCCCACTTTTTCCACCTGGCTCGGCGTCACCGGCGGGCTCTTTTTAAACTCCCTCCACAGCCGCTCCCCGTCCTTTGTCCGGCGCGACAGGTGCGATACCCGCCACAGCAGGATCACCAGGGAGAAGATCAAAAACATCACCAGAAACCCCACGGGGCGATCCCGCGACATCCCCACATACACTTTCGCCATTCCTACAAGCATCACCACCACCAAAGGCAGCGCCGCCAGCCAGCGCAGCCTTCGCAGGCCCGGGCCGCTCTCCAGCACCCGCGCTTCAGCCAGCCGCTCCTGCATCTCCTGCATCATCGGTTTCAGGGCCTTGCGCACTTCCGCCGGACTCACTTTCTCACGCTCCGGTACCGCCTTCAGCACCCGCACTTCCACCTCGTGCAGATCCTCCGGGATGGGCATGTCGGCCTCCCCCCACAGCTTCGCCGGACTTTGGCTTCCATCCACGTTCACCAGTTTTAGGCTGTAAAGCGCCGCCAGTGCCGCATCCACCACGCGATCCCCTCCCCCGCCCAGAAAGGCAATGTCATACCGGTCCGTCAACGGCATCATCCGCCGGCTGCCCTGAGCGCGCGCCACCCGTGGCCAAACCAACGATGCAACCAAGGCCAGCGCAAAACACACCGCATACCATTTCAAAAACTCCCCGCCCCGCAGGTCCAGCACCTCCATCACCGGCTGGCAGCCCGCCAGAGCCACCACGCCCAGCATCAGCACCGCCACCGTCTGCATCACCGCCGTCCGGGGCAGCCTCAGCCACGCGGGCTTTGGCAGCAGCCAGTGCCGGGAAACATCCACCCAGCGGCTGCGCATCGGCTGAAACCGCTTCTCCACAGGCGGCCAGATGTCCGCCGGGGCAGCGTGGCCAAACAGGCGCGCATAACTTTCCAGCGTCCGCTCATACTGGCGGCGAAATTTAGCCTCATCATCCACCCCGCCCGCGGTCGGCTCGTGATGCAGCGGCCTCCCCAGCACCTCCCGGCACAGTCCGTCCCAGTAGGAGCGGGTGTAAACCATGTGCAGATGCCAGGCCTGGTCCACCTCCTCAGACGGCGTCACCGGATGCCCCGCATGCTGGGTCATCAGCAAAAAGCGCTTGTACTCAAAGATCACCCGTTCAGCGAAGCGGTGGCTCCAGCCATTCTCGCGCGCCAGCCGGGCCGCAAAACCGAACACGGCCTGGTTGTCATTGAGCTGGAACCTTTCCAGCTTCTCCCACATGGCCTGAACTTCAGGCAGGCATTGGATAGAGATCATGCAATTGGATTACCCGTCCATCCTGCCAGATTTCGCCCAGCCACGCACGGAGAATTTTCCACCGCGTTTGGAACCTCCTCCCTCCGCCAAAAGATCCGCCCCGGAGCCTTCGTTTGATGAATTTACTTTTCCAAGTTCAGAACGCCTTCTAAATGTGGAAAATTATTCCCACCCTTCAGCCGCCTTTCTCTGTCCGTGTCAAAGGCCCCAACCTCATGAAATCCGTCATCGCCCTGCATCCCGGCCAGATCGAAATCCTCGATACTCTCACGCCCCAGCCTGGCCCTTACCAAGCCCTCGTCAAAACCGAGTGCGCCTGCCTGTGCAACCGTACTGACAGCGAGCTTCTCCATGGCAACTTCCCCGGCATGGAGGACAAGTTTCCCTTTGCCCTCGGTCATGAAAGCGTCGGCATCGTCGTCGCCGTCGGCGAAAAAGTCCGCCACTTTGCCGTCGGCGACCGCGCTGTTGGCGGCCTCTCCTTCGACCTGCAAATGGAAGGCGTGGACTCCGGTTGGGGCGGCTTTGGCGAATACACCCTGGCCAATGACCACGAGGCCATGGTCGCCGATGGCGTGGCCGATGAGGCCCACGGCTGGTTCGAAGTCTATGAGATCCAGACCAAGGTGGATGCCGACATCCCCGCCGAAGAGGCCGTCCTCCTCTGCACCTGGCGCGAGGTCCTCGGGGCCTTCCGCGACTTCCACCTCCAGCCCGGCGATGACGTGCTCATCTACGGCGCTGGCCCCGTCGGCCTTAGCTTTGTCAAACTCGGCCGCCTCTTCGGCCTCGGCTGGATCGGCATCGTGGACCGCCACACCGACAAGCAGGCCAAGGCCATTGCCTTCGGCGCCGATGCCGTCTTTGCCCCCGGCGACAAGATCGAACGTCCCAAGAAGCTCGATGCCGTGATTGATGCCGTCGGCCATCCCGATATCCTTCACCAGGGTCTTCCCCTGCTCCGCCGGGGCGGTTCCCACTGCATCTACGGCGTGCTCTCCCACCCCGTCCTGCACATCGACAAATCCAAGGCCGACTTCAATTTCAACCTCTTCGTCCACCAGTGGCCCACCCGCCGCTACGAAAAGGAAAGCCAGCCCCAGCTCTGCCAGTGGATCCGCGAGGGCAAACTCACCTCCGCCGACTTCATCACCCACCGCTTCCCCCTCGGCCACATCGTCGAAGCCTTCGACGAAGTCGCCCGTCGCAAAGTCATCAAGGCATTGATCGAGTATCCTGCCGCGTAAACCACAGCCCCTTCATAAAGCACTCTTTGTTAGGCGGATCAACGAGGGTTGAACGTCCGGTTGGAGTCTTCATCTCATCTTCCGGCCTGAATAGCCCCCCTCAGATCACCAGGCTCGACTTCATCTTCTCCGCCTGCAGCAGCGCCCGGAAACGCTGCTCATCGCTCTCGCGCGTATCGCTCACCAGACAGTAGCGATAGTCGTGCCAGTGCTGCAGTTCCGCCTCCGCATTGCGCATCCGCAGTTCAAAGGCCTCCGCACTTTCCGTGTTGCGGCCCAGCAGCCGCTCGCGCAACTCCTGCAGGCTCGGCGGCATCACAAAGATGTCCGTCAGGCAGCGGCCCACCAGTTCATCCTCACAGCCGCGCACCTGGCCCGCGCCCTGCACATCAATGTCCATGAACACATCCACACCACGGCGGAGGTAATCATACACATAACTTTTCAGCGTACCGTACCAGCGGTTGTGTACACGCGCGTATTCAAAGAATTCTCCGCGGTCCACCCGGGCCAGAAAGTCCTCCTCCTGCAGGAAAAAGTAGTCCTTCCCATGCTCTTCCCCCGGACGTGGCGCACGGGTGGTGCAGGAGACCGAAAACACCGCCGTTTCCCCATCGCACACCTTGCGGCACAGCGTGGTCTTGCCCGTGCCGGAAGGGCCGGAAACCACCACCAAAAGACCAAGACGAGGAGACGTGAGATTCATGCCCCAGCGTTTAGCGATGCCAATGCCCGCTGCAACTGAAAGCGCTACTCATCCCCATCGTCACCATCCCCGACCAGGCCATCTGGCTCGGCCAGCACCCGCTGGAAACGCAGTTGCAGCACCCGGCGCAGGTCCGCCTTCGTCGTGGTCACTTCGTAACCTTCGATGATCACCTTCTCTCCCGCCTTCGGCAGATGCCCCAACAGATGCGTGACGTAGCCGCCAATGGTCGTCACTTCCTCGCTCTCAATGTCCAGGCCCGCCTGATCCTTCAGTTCATAAAGGTTCAGCGTCCCCTCCACGATGAATTCATCATCATCCACCCGGCGAAACTCGCTGTTTTCCTGGTCAAATTCGTCCTGGATGTCGCCCACGATCTCTTCCAGCACGTTGTCCAGCGTCACCACGCCCACCGTGCCGCCATACTCATCCACCGCCAGGGCTATGTGCACATGCCGGTCCAGGAAAAACCGCAGCAGCTTGTCGATCGGCATCATCTCCGGCACCATCGGCAGCTCCCGTTTGATCTTGCGCAGATCCGCCGAAGGCTTGCCGATCAGCGCCAGCAGATCCTTGATGTGAATCAGGCCAATGCTGTGATCCAGATGCCCTTCCACCAGCGGATAGCGCGTGTGCTTGCAGTCCACCGCCACCTTCAGGTTCGCCTCAAAGGAATCGTCAGCATCCAGGGAGATCACCTGGTTGCGCGGCGTCATCACATCCCGCACGCAGCGATCATTCAGCGCCAGCGCATTCAGCAGGATGTCCTTCTCAGTCTCCGTTACCTCCTTGGCATTCTGGCTCTCGGCCACGATGTGCCGCAGCTCCTCTTCAGAGTGCGCCAGTTCACTTTCGGAGGCAGGCTCCAGGCGGAAAAAAGTCTTCAGCAGCCAGTTGGCCGCTCCGTTCAGCACCCAGATGGCCGGCTTGAACAGCACGTAAAAGAAATGCAGCGGCGCACTGATCACCAGCACCGTCGCCAGTGATTTGCGGATGGCCAGCGACTTCGGCGTCAGTTCCCCCAGCACCACGTGTAAGAAGGTTACCACCCCAAAGCCGATGCCGATGGAGACCGAAGAAATGATCGGGTCGCTCGTCACTCCCAGCTTCCACATCAGCGGCTGGATCACCCGCGCCACATACGGCTCGCCGATCATCCCCAGGGCAATGCTCGCCAGAGTGATACCCAGCTGCGTGGCGGAAAGGTAGCCGTCCAGGTTCTTCAGCGCCTTGCGCGCTACCATCGCACTGGCATGGCCCTCCTCCACCAGGGCATCCAGCTGCGTGCTGCGCACCTTCACGATGGCAAATTCCGCCGCCACAAAGAATGCGTTCAGCAGGACAAAAAACAGCACCAGAGCGGCCGACCACGCCACTTCGCTGGCCGTCAGGTTCCACTCATGCAAAACCTCATGCGAGGCGCTGCCCATCGCGAGCAGCAGGCAATGAATGGAAAGGAAATCGTTCATGGGGTGGCGCGGGCCAGGGGCGATGCAGCAGGATTAGAGCCGCTCGTAGTTACCATCACAGCGTTTTTCCAGGATGGTAAAGCCCGCACTCTTGGCGTCCGATATGGACAGAGGCTTGGTGACTTTGGGTGTTGAAAAGGCACTGACTTGCTTCTTCACCGGTTTCCGGCAAAGAGGGCATTGCGTCAGCGGAGTGCGGTCCATCGGGCGGCGTAAGTCAAAACCGCGCCTGCAGGAGGGGCATCCCTCCTCTGGATTTTCCGCAATGTAGGAATACGTGGGCATAACTGTAGTTTCCACGTCTCCCTGGCATAGGTCCAGAGAGACTTTCCCTGGACCTGGACTGGCGATTACCAGCTCGACTTGGTCACTCCGGGAACCAGGCCGGCGAGGGCCATTTCGCGGAAGGTCAGACGGGACATCTGGAAGCGGCGCATGAAAGCGCGACGACGTCCGGAAACGCGGCAGCGGTTAGTCAGGCGAGTCGGGCTGGCATCGCGGGGAAGGAGGGACAGGCCCACGTGATCACCATTCGCCTTCAACTCTGCACGGAGTTTTGCGTACTTACTGACGGTCTTCTGTTTGCGCTTCTCGCGCTCAAGCCAAGCTGTTTTTGCCATAGGGGCCGCGAAATTGCCTCAAGTAGGACACTACGCAAGGAGAAATTTCATTTGTCAGCCAGACGGAACGTGTCAATCTTGCATTCATGATCATCGGAATCCTCGTCGCCATCGGCTTTCTTCTCCTGGGCATCTTCGTTTTCGCCTTTCTCCAGAAGGCTTAATCTTCCCCATCACTGCGCGAAATCCCCGCGTACAGCTCCGGAAACCGGCGCTCCAGGGCTTTCGGCGTGACATAGCCGATCAATTGCGCCTCGGCCCAGTCTGCCAGCCCCCAGTAGGCATGGGGCAGCGCCAGCAGCACCGCCGTGCAGGTCGGCATTTTTGCTACGTGCGCCCGCGCCAGCACCCGCTCCGCAAAGTCATGCAGGCCCGGATTGTGGCCAAACAGCACCGCGTGCTTCCAGTTTTCATCGAATTGCCGCACCACCTCCAGGATCTGCGGTGCCTCCGCCAGATACAGCCGTGAATCCAGCAGCACGGACTCCACCGGCATCCGCGACACCTCCAGCATGATCTTCGCCGTGCCCAGCGCACGCGCTGCCGTGCTCGTCACCAGCCGGTCCGGCGGCGGGATCAGCGCCGGCGTATCCCCTCCGCCAAAATACGTGCGATGCAGAAACGACGCCACCGCAGGTGCCGCGCGCAAACCCCGCTCATTCAGCGGACGGTCGTGATCCGACAGCCCGGCCTGGGCCCAACTGGATTTCGCATGACGGACAAGGGTAAGGTACTTCATTCGGATTCGTAGCACCCCTCCCCTCGCATGAGGGGTGCCAAGTGTCAAACCACAGTCCCCCTCCATCGTCCCTCACATCAGCACCTGCACCGCCTGCCCGGCGGCCACCCGCTCCTCCGGCTCCAGCCGCAGCAGCGCATTCGCCTGGCTGAGGGCAAACAGCGCATGGCTCTGCTGCAGCCCCTGCACCGTGAACTTTCCCTCTTTCAAAACACCCCGCAGGTAATGCGGACGATTGCCATCATTGTGCAGTGCCGTGGTCGTGATGGCAGGAACCTTCACCAGTTCCACCTGCCCCGCCCCCATCCGCCGCAGCAGTGCCGGGCGCACAAAAAGCTGATAAGTGATGTAGCTGGAGACCGGATTTCCCGGCAGCCCAAAGATGAATTTGCCCGCCTGCTGCGCAAACAGAAACGGCTTGCCCGGTTTCACCTTCACCCGCCACAGGTCCGGCGTGATGCCCAGCGCCTGCAGCGCCGGTTTGATGTGGTCATGATCCCCCACAGAGACACCGCCGCTCAGCAGCACCACCTCATGCGTTTGCAAAAGTTCCCGCAGCGTGGCGATCGTCGCCTCCAGATCATCCGCACAATGCACCGCCGTCGTTTCCGCGATGCCCTGCGCCGCCAACAGCGCCTGCAGCATCAGGCCATTGCTGTTGTAGATCTGCCCCGCCGCCAGCGGCTGTCCGGCAGGCACCAGCTCGTCCCCCGTGCTCAGCACCGCCACCCGTGGGGCCGCATGCACCCGCACCGCCGCCAGTCCTTGCGAGGCCAGCACCCCCAGCCGTCCCGGCGTCAGCACTTCCCCCCGCCGCAGCAGGATCTGCCCCACGCACAGGTCCGCCCCCGCCCGGCGCACATTTTCACCCGGCTCCACCGGCTCCCGGCAAAGGATGGCCTCCCCCTGCCGCTCCACATCTTCCTGCATGATCACCGCATCCGCCCCAGAGGGCATCGGCGCACCCGTAAAAATGCGGATCGCCTGCCCCGCACCGCAGTGCAGCCCCAGGTCCCGGCCCGCAGGCTGCTCGCCCACGACCTGCAGCGCCGCCCCAGCAGATTTTAAGTCTGCTGTGTTTTCCATACACACCGCATAGCCGTCCATCATCGAGTTATCAAACCCCGGCAGCGGCACCGTCGCCAGCACCTCCGCCGCCGCATGATGCCCCAGCGCCTTGAGCAAAGGCAGCTCCACCACCGGCCCCGGCACCATGGCCGCCAGCACCCGCTCACGCGCATCGGTTTCAGAGATCATTGCACAGGCGGCTCGAGTTCACCCACAGGCGCAGGGGCGGCAGGCGGGATGGCTGGCGGCGGCACCTCAGTTCCCACCGGTCCAGGACACTGCGGGAACTGCTGGGCATTGATGGACTCCAGCGAAATGGAGGGCAGCGTCGGCATCAGCGGCAGGGGCGCTTCCGTGCCTGGGGCCGGTTTCACCGGGGTGGGCGCAGTCGGCACATTCAGCGGCTCGTTCCCGCTCGTGCGGCGCACCACCAGATTCATCACCTTCGGCTGGCCGGAAAGGATGTCCGCCGTCAGGTAGCGGCCCTTGCGCTCCGGCGTCAGCTTCAGCTTCGTCTCCGTGCCTGTCGCATCCACCGCCACCAGCTCCGTCCCCGCACCAAATTCTGGCAGCACCTCACAGCGGATCAGCACATAGTTCTGCTCCGGATTCACCATCTCCACGATGCCCACCAGCGTCGATTTCGGACCCTCAGGCTTGTCCTTGTCCTTCTTTTTAAACAGGCCGCAGCCCGGCAGCACCACCGCCAGGACCAGGGGAAAAAGCACACATTTAATCTGCCACATGCCCGCATCCTAGAGCATCTCCGCCAGGAAAGCCAAGGATGTGGATCAGTTTCCCCAAAATCTGTTCGCCTCCCCCGCCACACACGCTAGCATCAGCACGTGAGTTATCAGGTATTCGCCCGCAAGTATCGCCCCAAAACCTTCGCCGACGTGCTCGGCCAGGAGCATGTCGTCCGCACCCTGCGCAATGCCATCGCGCAGAACCGCCTCGCCCATGCCTACCTCTTCGTCGGCCCTCGTGGCACGGGGAAGACCTCCACCGCACGCATCTTCGCCAAGGCCCTCAACTGCCCCAACGGCCCCAGCATTGACTTCGACCCCGAGGACGAGCTCTGCAAAGAAATCGCCGAAGGCCGCAGCCTCGATGTCCTGGAAATCGACGGTGCCAGCAACAACGGCGTCGATCAGGTGCGCGACCTCCGGGAAAGCGTCAAATACGCCCCTTCCCGCTGCCGCTACAAAATCTACTACATTGACGAGGTCCACATGCTCTCCACCGCCGCGTTCAATGCGCTGCTGAAGACCCTCGAAGAACCGCCGGACCACGTCAAATTCATCTTCGCCACCACCGAGGCCAACAAGATCCTCCCCACCATCATCAGCCGCTGCCAGCGGTTCGATCTCCGCCGCATCCCCAACACCATCATCGCCAAGCACCTCCTCCACATCGCCACGCTGGAAAACGTGGACCTGGATGAGAAAGCCGCCTTTGCCATCGCCAAAGGCGCCGATGGCGGCATGCGCGACGCCCAGTCCATGCTGGACCAGCTCGTCGCCTTCTGCGGCAACACCATCCGCGAGCCCGATGTCCTGGAAATCTTCGGCTTCACCGCCGTCCAGTCCGTCGCCAAAATGGCCCAGTGCATTCTCGACAGCGAAACCGTCGGCGCCCTCCGCCTCGTCCATGACACCAGCGAGGCCGGCAAGGACCTCGGCCGCATGCTGGGAGATCTCATCCAGCACTTCCGAACCCTCCTCGTCAGCCAGGCAGATCCCGATGCCGCCGCCGAAGACCTCGAGCCCGACATCGCCGATCTCGTCAGCCACCAGGCCCAGATCGCCAGCACCGAGCAGCTCCTCCGCATTGTGGATGGCCTCGCCGAGGTGGATGCCCGCATGCGCTGGGCCACCAACAAACGCCTCCATTTCGAGCTCGGCGTCATCCAGGCCGTCCAGAACTACAACGAGGTCAGCATCAGCGACGTCATCGAAGCCCTCGAAGGCAACGGCGCCGTCTCCATCCCCCGCCCTGCCCCGCGTCCCCAGCCCGCGCCGCGCCGCGCCGCCCCGGTGGAGATCGCCCCCGCTCAGCCGCCCGCCCCAGCCCCCGTGGCCAAGGCTCCCGAGCCCGCCCCCGTCATCATCGAAGAGGCCCTCCCGCCCCTCGAGCCCGAACCTGCACCCGCCCCAGTTCCCGAGCCCGAGCCACCTCCTGCCCCCGCACCGCAGCCTGCCCCCGCACCGCAGCCTGCCCCGGCTCCAGATCCCGCACCGGCTCCCAAACCAGCCCCGGCACCTGTCGCAGCCCCTGCCCCGGCACCCGCCGCCCCCTCGCTGACGAATGAAGAATTCCGCCTGGAACTCCTCGCCCTCGTCCAGCAAAAGCGCCCCCTCATCGCCTCCTGGCTGGAGGCCACCACCGTCATGTCCATGGCGCGCGGCATCATCAAGCTCGGCTTCCCCACCAGCGAAAGCCACGCCAAAGAAAGCCTCGCCCGCGACAACCAGCGCACCTTCCTCGAAGCCCTCGCCCAGGACATCCTTGGCACGCCGATGAAGTTCGAAATGCTGGTGGATCCCAGCCTCAAGCCACCACCCGCTGCCGAGCTCTTCGGAGCCTTCGACCTCCCAGCCTCCGCCCCTGCGGCAGCTCCCCGCCCGGCCACCGCGCCCGTCCCCGTCAGCGAACGCTCCCGCGAAGCACCTGCCGCCGCCGAAACCCCAGCAGCCGCAGCCTCCGATGCCCCCACCCCCGAGAGCATCACCGCCGAATTCCAAAACGACCCTCTCATCCAGAGCGCCATCGAAAAATTCAAGCTCAAGCTGGCCAGCAATCCACCCGCGCCCCAGCCTTAACCCGACCACTTCCCCCTCAACCCCCGATACCTTTCCATGAACATCCAGAAAATGATGAAGCAGGTGCAGGACATGCAGAGCCAGATGCAGAAATCTCAGGCCCAGCTCGGCACCCAAACCTTTGAATCCACCGTCGCAGGCGGCAAAATCGTCGTCACCGCCAACGGCCACGGCGACATCCAGAGCCTCAAAATTGCCAAAGAAGTCGTGGACCCCGAAGACGTGGACATGCTCCAGGACCTCATCCTTTCCGCCGTCCAGCAGGTGCAGAAAAAAGTGAAGGACACCCAGGCCGCCGAAATGAGCAAAATGACCGGCGGCATGGGCCTCCCCCCCGGCCTCGGCTTCTAATCAAGTAGCCGCCTGCACCCGCAGGTGGTTCTGGGTGCCGAAAGCTCACCCACCTCCCGAGCTTCCCCAACGCCCCAAGGAGCGGGACTTGCCAAGTCCCGCCTTCCCCGAACTCCCGCGTCCACAAGCAGGCCCCGTAGCCGCCTGCGCCAGCAGGTGGTTCTGGGTGCCGAAAGCTCACCCACCTCCCGAGCTTCCCCAACGCCTCAAGGAGCGGGACTTGCCAAGTCCCGGCCTTTGAACCTCCGCCTACCCTCACGTCTCCTCCCAGGCATCTGGCAAAAAGATGTCGGGTAAAAGCTGGATGAATCATTCCGCCTAACCAAAGGCACATCAGCGCCCAGCAAAACAGACAGCCACTCCCACAAAGCCTGCCTCAGCAACACTCACGCAAAGTCGCAAAGCCGCAAAAATTCAGTCCCTTGGCGGCTTGGCGCCTTTGCGTGCCCATTCATCCAGACCGCCTCCTCACCCCATCGGCGCTTCCCAAACCACGGGACTTGGCAAGTCCCGCTCCTTGGGGCCTCCCCGTCATCTCCACCTTCCGTGTCTTCCGCATCTTCCGTGGTTGAAAATCCGCTCCAACACCTTGCCACACTTCCTGTTAATCCTGCAATCTTGTTAATCCTGTCAAAAAAAGCCAATCCCCACCCCACCTCTCACCGCTTCCCCTCATAAGCCACGCGCCACAGGCAATCCCCCGTGTCATCGCTCACCAGCAGCGCCCCATCCTTGGCCACCGTTACCCCCACAGGCCGGCCCCAGACATCCCCCTCGGGCGTCACAAAGCCCGTTAAAAAGTCCACATACTCCCCGGTAGCCTTGCCCTCCTTCACCGGAATCTGCACCACCTTGTAGCCCGTCCGCCGGCTGCGGTTCCACGAGCCATGCTCCGCCGCAAAACCATCGTGTCGATAAGCCTCCGGGAATTGCTCCCCATCATAAAAGGTCATGTCCAGGGAGGCCGAGTGCGCCTGCAAGATCACATCCGGCGTCAGCACCTTGTCCTTCAGTTCCGGCCTGGCACCAGGGTGCCGCGGATCCTGATGCCCGCCCATGTAATACCACGGCCAGCCATAGAAACCGCCCTCCTTCACCTTCGTCACATAGTCCGGCACCAGATTGTCCCCCAGCTCATCCCGTTCATTCACCGAAGCCCACAGCTCGCCCGTCGCCGGGTGGATGGCCAGCCCCACCGGATTGCGGATGCCCCAGGCATACACCCGTTTGTCCTGCCCCACCGGACCCGTTTCAAAGATCCGCGCCCGGTCTTCCTCCTCCTTGTTCCAATCCACGTTCGATTTCGAGCCGATCGCGATGAACAGCTTCTTCCCATCCTTGGAAAAAACAATGTCCCGCGTCCAGTGGCCGCCGCCCGTCAGTTGCCCACCGGCGGATAGCTCCACCAGCTTGTCCGGCTCCCCCTCCGCCTTCGTCTGGCCATTCCGGTAAGGCAGCCTCACCACCGCATCCGTATTGCCGATGTAAAGGTGCGTCGGCTCCGGTCCCGGCGGATAAAAGGCCAGGCCAAAAGGCTGGTTCAGCCCCGTTGCAAACACCGTCTGCAGCTCCGGCTTCCCATCGCCATCCGCATCCCGCAGCAGCGAGATCTGGCCAGCCTTGCTCTCCGCCACCAAGACATCGCCATTCGGCGCCGTCACAATCACACGCGGCTTCTTCAATCCCGTCGCATACAGACTCACCGTGAAATTCTCCGGGGCCTTCGGCCACGCCCCCTCAGACCGCTTCACCTCCTTCGGCCGGTTCTTCGCCGACTCCTTCTCATTCGGCTCCGGCAGATCCCCCACCCGCAAATGCCTCCGCACCCCCGGCGCATCCGTCGTCCAGTCCCCCATCGCCCCCTTCCCCGTCAGCACCTCTGCCGAGGCCTTTCCATCCTGCGCCACAACAGCCTCAGCACCACCGCCCACCAGCATAACCAAAAGGGTGAATAAACGTTTCATACCCTGGAATATCGAAAACCAACACGTCCTTGCGCGGGTGAGTCTTGGAGACCCTTCATCACCCTCAGTTGATAGTTACAGTTCCTCCTCCCGCTTCGGCTTGGCGATCCGGCCCTCCCTCAGCCATTTTTCACCCGGCACTTGGGCTAAGTGCCACTGGTACTCACTTGCGCGTTGCAAAACAGTGCCCGCATGGTGCTCGCATGGACACTCAAATCACCTACCTCCTCGATCTCCTTTATCAGCTTGGCCTTTCCACAACTCAGGAACAGCTTCTGCAGGAGATTCAAAATCATTCACCAAATGGCACTTACTCCGAGTCTTTGTGGACCGATCACAACACAAGGCACCAGGAGATAGTCGTCGGCTTGGCCAAACACAACCAAAGCGTCTCTTCCACCGAATTTCGCATCAATGTGTTCTGTTTACTGATCTTCTGGCAGACTCAAGATATGCGCATGGCACGTGCCATCTGCAGAGCCTGCCTAGTGAATGGACAAGCTTGGGATAAAGGGTCCGAAGGGCTGAAATAACTTTGTCGTCATAGGCTTTCGGGGTTGCGTTGATGCGATCCAAAACCTCAAGCTAGGCCCTGGACCAGTCTTCGGCCACCGCTACAGTCACGAGCAGCTTACACTGCAAGCCCTACACCTTCAGCCGGGTAACTTCCAAAGCATCCGCCTTTTCCACACGCGTTATTTTCAGGCCCTGGCGACTTCTCTCCAGCGTATTGACCAGCCTATTTTTTGGGCGGTAAAACAACGCATTCCAGCATCTCCCCACCCAATCAAAAAAAATGCTCCGAGCCTGGTTTCAGACTTCGGAGCGCATTTTTCAGTGGTGCCCAGGGAGGGATTCGAACCCACGACCAATTGGTTAAGAGCCAACTGCTCTACCACTGAGCTACCTGGGCATTAAAACTGACAACCACACGGTGGTGCGCGGGGTGGGATTCGAACCCACGACCAATTGGTTAAAAGCCAACTGCTCTACCACTGAGCTACCCGCGCGAGTGGGGCGGATTACCTACCCTTTACGGAGCCGTGCGCAAGCTTGAATTTGCTTCTAAACGGACTTTTTCCAACAAATGCCGCAAATCACGCTCCGGACGGGCCACTGAAAAGGCCCGCCAGCCACTGGCCAGCGCTCCCTGCACGTCGCAACGCTCATCATCCCCCACATGCCAGCTTGCCCCAGGCACCGCCTGCATCCGCCGCTGCGCCGTCTCAAACATCCGCGGATGCGGCTTGGAAACGCCCACCTCGCTGGAAAGGATGACCTCATCAAAATAACCGGCCAGCCCATGCCCAGCCAAAATCCCCTTCAGCCGGCCGTCGAAATTCGACAGCACACACAGCCGATTGTCGCGGGCCAGATCCTCCAGCACGGGCTTCACCTCTTCATAAACGAACCACGCTTCCGGCAGCGCAAAGTGCGCATACAGGGCATCGAACAACGGCTCCAGCGTCGCCTCCGGCAACGGTGCACCGGTGGCCTCGGCAAAGACCTGCCCCACCAGCTCGCGCCACCAAGATCGGTCATCATCCGGCGCACACTGCCCCTCCGGCCATTCCCGCACCGGCAGTCGGCCCCACACCTGGCGAAAGGCCAGCTTCAGCGCTGCATCCTCCACCGAAACGCCCCACTGCCGGGCAAATGCCGCATAGGTACGCCCCACGGGCTCGCACACCTGAATGAGGGTGCCGGCGGCATCAAAGGAGATCACAGGGCGGGACAGCATCGCAAAAAGAGGGAGTGAAAAGCAGGCACAAAAAACCCGCGCAGAGCCTGCGCGGGTTTTTCAAAAAAGACTCGGTCAGTTGACCGGCCAAAATTACACAGCGGCAGGAGCAGCCTCTTCAGCTGGAGCTTCTGCCTCGGCAGGAGCAGCAACTTCAGCAGCAGGAGCGGCCACTTCGGCAGCAGCGACTTCAGCCACAGGAGCCGCCACTTCGGCGACAGGGGCAGCGGCCACCACTTCAGCCACAGCAGCGGCTTCCACCTTGGCGGCAGCGGCTTTGCTTGGGGCTTTGTCCTTCTTCGGAGCGCTGGCCTTCTTCACCGTTTTCTTGGCGGCTTTTGGCTCACGGACGATGGACTTGCGGCTCAGGCCGGACTTCGCAAGAGCTTTCTTGCGAGCGACATAGAGTTTCCGACGGCGACGTTTGACGATTTTATTGAGTTGCTGGCCCATGGTGGCAGGTATTGGAATGCTAAAAGCGGGGGCGGAGAGTGACACCATCGCGGGTGGAATCAAGCCCGAATGTCACAGGAACTGCCCATATCTGCCCCCAAAGCCTCTTTAGGGCTTCGGTTTGGCCTCGCCTTTCGCTTCCGTGAGGGGTTCTGTGGGGGTGGGAGCCGTCTCCGGGGCCATCCGGGGGGCCATCGCCTGCTGCGTGGGCGGCACGCGGAAAAGCTTGCCGCTGTACGGATCCTTCACCGCCTCACCCGGGGCCATGCCCGTCACATCCACCAGCTGCTGCTTCCCGGCAAAGGGGCTCGTCACCATGCCGGGCCGACCTTCCACCGGAGTGCCATAGGGCAGCGTGTCCATGGACATCTTGGCCGGTGCTTCCGGGGCCTTCGGTTGCGGTTTCACCATACTGGATTCCAGCGGGATCTTCGGCGGACTCGTCACCACGGCCTCCCTGCGGGCAGGTTCCCGGCGCGGGGCAGCCTCCACCTGCGGCCTGGGGCGGTAAACACGCGGCTGCTCGGTCAGATAGCGGTTGCGCGCACTCTCCGGCCGATAGGGCACATACGCCATCTGCCGGGCAGGCTGCAGCGGGCTGCCATTCGGCACCAGGTAGCGGCTGGGGGCCAGCGCAGGATGGTAGTCCCGGCTCCAGTAAGTGATCAGGCCATCCCGCTGGATGATCCGCCAGGCCTCGCGCGGCGGCAGCTCGCAGCTCGTCAGCACCGTGAGCAGCAGAAATGCGGAGGCCACCTGCGTGACCTCGGAGCGTAGCTGGGAAAGCGTCTTCATGGCATGTGGGGAAATGCAGCACAGGCCCTGGCCCTGCGCCTCGCCTGTACCATCACGCACAAGGAGGGCCTGCGGCAAGCACGAACTCCGCAGAAACTCCCCCGCCAAGAAACTCCATTTCATCCTTGCAGCCCCGGCCCGCGTTCTTTTTTAATCTCGCCTGTGTCCGACCTCCCCCCCAGCCCCCGGCAACTCTTTCACCTCCTCGATACTGGCCGCATCACGTCCGACCAGTTTCGCGAATCCATGGCCCAGCACGCCCGTGAGGTCATCGTGGAAATGGAGGAGGACCACCTCAACCCCGCCGTCGCCTTCATCGAGCAGATGCTCTGCCGCCGCGCTGCCGCCAAGCTTCTCAAGCACCACGAGGAAACCCTCATCCGCGAAGTCCTCCTCGCCCTCTCAGACCTCTCGGATTTCCCGCCCGGCCGCTGGCTGTGGAATGCCGGCCATCCCCACATCCCCCTCCACGCCTTCTTCCGCAGCAAACGCGAGCCCGTCTTCCGCATCACCACCCTCCAGGCAGATCCCCAGGTCGTCACCGTCATCGTCGAATACGGCGTTGCTGGCCAGACCCAGGTCAAAAAGGAAGAGTTCCGCCTCCGCCGTGACCGCCGCAGCCAGCTCGGCCTCGAACGCCGCCGCCTCGTCTAAAGCCCCCCGTTCCGGCCTAACCAAAAAGAAGGCAAAAGAAAGGGCAGGCCCATACAGGAACCTGCCCTTCAAAATTTCAATGGCGGCGTCTCAGCGCCCCACGCGGCAGTCGCCAAAGCAGATGCCGATGCTGCGGCCTGCGCGGATGATCTCGCTGTCCGGCTGCACCAGGCGCAGCTGGTTCACCGCCTCCTGGATGCTCACATCCCCCACATGGTAGTGCTGATAGCTCACCATGCGGCCAAACTTGCCTTCTTCGATCAGGTGCACCGCCTTGGCACCAAAGCGCACGCCCAGGATGCGGTCCAGCGCCGTCGGCGCACCACCGCGCTGCAGGTGGCCCAGCGTGCAGGCCCGGGTTTCTTTGCCCGTCATCTCCTCGATCTTCTTGGCCACGTGGTCGCCGATGCCGCCCAGGCGGTCCTCGCCCTTGCTGCCCACGTTCTCCTTTTTCAAAAGCTCGCCCGTCTCCATGCGCGCCCCTTCCGCCACCACCACCAGGGTGCTGTGCAGGCCGCGCGCATCGCGCTGGCGGATGGCATCCGCCACGTGCTCCATCTTGAAAGGAATCTCCGGCAGCAGGATCACATCCGCCCCGCCGGACATCCCGCCGTAAAGCGCGATCCAGCCCGCATGGCGGCCCATCACCTCCAGTACGATCACCCGCTTGTGGCTCTCCGCCGTCGTGTGCAGACGGTCCAGCGCATCCACCACGGAATGGCAGGCCGAGTCAAACCCGAAGGTCATCGCCGTCGCCTGGATGTCGTTGTCGATCGTCTTCGGCACGCCGATCACCGGCACGTCCATTTCAAAAAGCTGCTGCGCCGTCGTCAGCGATCCGTCACCGCCCACCACGATCAGCGCGCCGATCTCCAGATGGCGCAGCGTCGCCTTCGCCTTTTCCACGATCTCGCGCGGCACCTCAGACACATTGCCCTCACCCACCTTCGCCACAAAGTGGCCCTTGTTCGTCGTTCCCAGAATCGTCCCGCCCAGCTTCATGATCCCCACCGTGCGGCTCGGGTCCAGCATCATGTAGTCCCCTGGCGGCAGCAGGCCTTCAAAACCATCGCGAAAGCCCACGACTTCCCAGCCCAGGGTGTGCGCTGCGCCGACGACGCCGTGGATGACCGCATTGAGCCCGGGGCAATCGCCGCCGCTATTCAGGATACCGATTCGCATGTTCGTAGGGGGTTGGGGTTGGAATATCAGATACGTCTGTCCCGCAGCCTCAGGCCGGAGAACGAAAGACTAAAAATGGTTCAGCAGCTGGCGCTTGTCCGTGATCGGACGGCCCGCAGCCAACCAACGGTCATAGGCCGCCCAGCTCTGCTGCAGCAGTGCATGGGCCTCCGCCGCCGCATCGGCAGAGCCGATCACCGTCACCACCATCCGGTGGCGGTAGATCAGGCTGGATCCATCCGCCTGCTTTGCCACCGAGGCCGGGCGCTCCGCCGTCACCACGATGCAGCTCCCTGCACGCTGGGTGGACGTGTACTTGATGCCGTCAATGTTGCTCACGCCCAGCAGCGCATTCGTATTGTTCAGCGGCAGGCTCACCTGCCCGCTCGCCCGGTACACCGTGATGTCGCGGGAGCGCTGGTTCGTGTAAAAGCGCAGGGCCGGGCGGGAGATCGCATACAGCCCCAGGCGCGTCATGTCCGCTGCCGTGGAGTAAGGCATCGCACGTGTGTTTTCAAACCCGTGCGGGTTGGTGAAACGGGTGTTGGTCGCCCCCTCGCGCACCGCCAGCTGGTTCATCTGCCGCACAAATTCCGTCAGCGGATCTCCGCCCCGCTGCAGGCGCTGCAGATGGTCGCGCCCCACAAAGTCACCCAGCGTGATCGCCGCCACATCATCCGCACTCATCATCGTCGCATACAGCAGGTCACGCAGCGTCAGGCGGTCCCCCGGCTGCAGGCCCAGGCTGTTGCTCCCCGCCACCTGCGGCGCATACGCAGGCACCGTCGCCAGGATGTTCACCCCCGCCTTGGAGGCCTCCGCCCAGTCCAGCGTCACCATCGCCGTCGCAATTTTGGCCAGACCACCCACCGGCCGCTTGTCATTCGCCTGGCTGGCCACATGGACCTTGCGGTTAAAGCTGTCGGCGGCCAGCACTGCGGCCTGGGCCGAGGCTGAAACCGGCGCCAGGACTGCCAGCGCCGCCCCCAGGGAAAGGATGGCAAAAACGCACTTCGAAAGGCTGCTAAAACGGGAAGAACACTGCATAGGGCACCCTTTCATTAGCACCTCATCGCCCAGGGGCAACCAGGGATTCCACTCCCCGCCCGGCTCACGGCACGCTCACCGTCACCAGCGGCAGTCCCGGCGCAAAGGTCACACTCGCTCCCGTCGTCAGTGCATCATTCTCCGTCCCGCCATCCACCGTCACTTTTTGGTAAAAGTTGATCGCGTAATTCGCCCCGGCTCCCCCCAGCGAAAACGTATCCACCCCAGCCCCACCCTTCAGCATCACCGTGCCTCGGTAGTGCGATGCCCCCACCGAATTCTCCTGCTCCAGGCGGAAAAAATCATTCCCCGCCCCCAGGCTGGCCGTGACGGCCTTGTTCAAGAACGAGTTATTGATGTTCAGAATCTCCACCCCGGCTCCGCCCATCACCGTCAGCGTATTGTCCAGAATGGCACCATTGATGGTAATGCTCCCCGTCTGCCCAGCCAGCGTCGGAGTGCTCAGCTTCACCGCACCACCAATGTGCAGCGTCCCGGCCGGGGAAGTGTCAATCAAGACACTGGATGCAGCCGACAGGGAGGCCGCGCTGATGTTCACGGCACCCGAAACCGTCCCCATCATATCCAGCCTCGCTGACGAGCCCCCTTTGAGAGTGACTGCCCCATTGATCGTGGAGGCAGTGCTCACCCCGCCAACGAAAACCGACGCCACCCCCAGCCCCCCGCCATTCGTCAGCGTTAGGCTACCGTTGCTCACCAGACGAAAATTGCCGCCGATGATCAGGTTCGTGTCCCCTGCACCGCAGGTCAAGTTGGCCCCGCCCCCCAAGAACATCCCGTTCAAAGCAAAAATACTCGCATTCCCGTCTCCCGCGCCCGCCGTCAGCGTCACTTTGCCGCCAATGAACACATTATCAGCACTCACCTCCAAATCGCGGCCTGCCCCAGATCCGGAGATCATCACCGTCCCGCCCACATAAAGCGTGTTCGCCGGTGTCAGCTCGCCATCTCCGCCCCCATTCCCCAGGGAAATGCTCACTGCCCCGCCCACCCGCAGATGACTCCCGTTGAAATCCACATCGTCCGTCCCGCTGCCGCTCGCCCATTGCAGCGTCTTCGCCACATAGAAATCTGTCGCCGAACTCGAAAAGTTATTGTTCCCACTGCCCGCCAGCAGGGACAGCGCCCCCACATCAAAGCGGCTGCCCACAAACTGCACCGTCTCATTCCCCGAAACATCCGTCAGCTTCAGCGCACCGCTGATCATCACCCCCGCATTGGCAAACCCCAGGCTCAGAAGATCATCCCCCGCCCCGCCGACAAAGGTGAAGTTACCCAAAACGGAAAGGTCATCCCCATCCGAATTGGCCAGCCGCACCTCATCATTGCCCACCCCGCCATCAATCGTCAGCCCCAGGCCAAAATTCAGCCGGTCTGCCGTGCCGAAGACATCATCCGCCCCGCCGCCAAGCTTGATCGTTGCCGCCCCACCCACCGTGGCAAAGGCTCCGGAAAAAGTCACCACATCAACCCCGTCCCCGCCGATGAAGGTAAAGGCCCCGCCGATGTTGCTGTCCGTCATCGTAAAGGCATTGTTCCCACCGCCCAGATTAATGCTCACCGCCTTGGTAAAAAACGCATTGTTGAGCGTCACCGCATCCTCCCCCGCCCCCAGGTTCGCCGTCAGGCCCGCCGTCACCCCCGAGATGACCTGCGGCGTGGTAAAGTTCAGTCCGCCGATGCGCAGTTGCACACCCGCCTCAGGCGTCAGCTGGTAGCTGCCGTCATCCAGCCGGCTGATAGACACCTTCTCATCACCATCCAGCCCAGCCACCGTCCCCAGCACCAGCGTCCCCCCGGCATTGACAGAGACCGCAATCACACCCGCAGGGGCCAGGCGAGGTTCCAGCAGCTCAAGCACGGATTCATAGGAAGCATTCATGGCAGTCATCAGGTTGAAGTTAAAAGTGTCCAAAAACTGACACCCTTTGATGGGCCCAAAGTTACAACATCAGAGCAACCAATAAAAAGCCGGCATTCACCTCGCCCCTCACAATTCAGTACCGTTTTTTGCACGAATCCAGACCCGACAAACACCCCCGCCTAACAAAAAGCGCTTCACCAACGAACACCGCGAAGCGCCCTGTACTGCGCCAGTCCCCTGGCGCTTTCGAAAAGCTCACCCGCCCCGCTCACCCCCTTGCCACACATCTTGTTAATCCTGTAAAAAAGCCTCTCGCACTCCCTGATCCCCGTCCCACCCAAGAACAACCCCTCCCAATCCCCGCCTCTAGCTCCCCCCCACGCCCCCTACATCGAGTGGTTCTGCTCGTGCCACTCGCGCAGCTGCCGCATCTGCTGCTTGTTCGGCTTCGTCAGCATCTCATGCTC
This sequence comes from Verrucomicrobiota bacterium, assembly GCA_040386955.1. Taxonomy (GTDB): domain Bacteria; phylum Verrucomicrobiota; class Verrucomicrobiia; order Verrucomicrobiales; family Verrucomicrobiaceae; genus Prosthecobacter. The sequence continues at coordinate 84,930 of JAZKER010000004.1, read as the reverse complement.
CGGCGGCGTCTCCAGCGACTTCTGGCGGCGAAGCTCCGCCGCCTTTTGGATCCACTCCAGCGGCGTCTGATTCTCGTAAAACTCCGTCACCTGCGGCGCACTCAGTCGCCGGGGTGCAAAGGCCAGCACCTGCACACGCAGCCGCAGGTCCCCGCGCACCACCTCCAGCACATCCCCCGCACGCAGATCCCGCGCCGGCTTCACCGGCTGCCCGTCCAGGGTCACATTCCCCTTGGCACAGGCCGCCGTCGCCAGGCTGCGCGTCTTGAAGAGGCGCACATGGTGCAGCCACTTGTCCGCCCGCTGGGTCTGTGCCGCTTCACTCATGCCTTCTTCACCAGTCGCGCCGCAAAGGCACCGTCCGTCTGCTCCTTCGGCGGGAAGCTCAGCCGGCTCTCGATCATTTCCAGCTCCGGATGCGCCTCCAGGATGGCTTTGATCACCCCCTGGTTCTCCTCCGGATCAATGCTGCACGTGCTGTAAACCAGCGAGCCGCCCGGCTTCAAAAACCGCAGGGCCGATTCCACAATCCGCCGCTGCGTCTCCGCAAGCACCGCGAACTCCTCCTCCTGCAAACGCCACCGCACATCGATGCGGCGCCGCATCACCCCGGAGTTCGAGCAAGGCACATCCAGCAGGATGCGGTCAAAAAGCACATCGCCAAACGGCGGCGGCGCATCGCCCAAAAGGTCAAACGTATGCACCTGTGCGATGCGCACCTTCAGCCGCGTCAGGTTCTCGCGCAGCCGCGTCAGGCGCAGCGATGAAGAGTCGCAGGCAAAGATGCGGCCCTCATTGCACATGATCTCCGCCAGCAGCGCCGTCTTGCCCCCAGGGGCCGCGCACGCATCCAGCACCATCTCACCCGGCTTCGGGGCCAGCATGCGCGGCGCATGGGCCGTGCTCGGGTCCTGCGCATAGCAAAGACCGTGCTTCAGGGCCTCACGCGGCGCCGTTTCACATTGGTAAAAACCTTCGCCCACGTCCGTCAGCTCCGGCATCTTCGCCAAGCGTTCGGCCGCCTCCTCATTCAGCGCATTCAGCCGCACATAGGTGTGGGGCGGCTCCTGGTTCCACTGGCACAGCGCCTCCGCCTTGGCCTTGCCCATGATCTTGATCCAGCGTCGCACCATGAATTCCGGGTGGGAGTAGCGCACCGCCAGCGGCAGCCCCTCCACCATCGCATGCAGCTTCGCCTCCTCACGGCCCGCACGCCGCAGCACCGCATTCACCAGCGCGCCGGACCGGCCCGCCGCAGCCACCGTCTCATTCACCGCCGCATGCGAGGGCACACCCAGCAGCAAAAGCTGGCACAGGCCGATGCGCAGCAGCCACCGCGTGCGGTGGTCCAGGTGCTTGCCCTCCGTCATCTGGTCCGCCCAGAAATCCAGCAGGCTCAGGTTCCTCAGCGTGGTGAAAACAATGTCATGCAGAAAGGCCGCATTCGGCGGCGACAGCACGGCACGCCGCACACGCTCATCGAGGAGCTCAGTGGCAAACCGACCGGATTTTTGCCAATCGGTCAGGACATCCAGCGCATGGTTGCGAACGCTGGTCGAAGGGGAGGATGAATGGGTGGTTTTCAGGGATTCAGAAGGGAAAAAAATCAGTCACATCAACGGGACAAAAACGGCGTTCTAGCCGCGCTCAGCCACCACACCCCGGCCTATGCCGCGATACTGGAAGCCGAAATCACGCACTGCCGCAGGGTCCAGCAGATTGCGTCCGTCAAAAATCAAAGGCGTGTGCATCGTCTCGCGCAGCGCCGCCAGATCCACCGAGGCAAACTCAGGCCACTCCGTGGCGATGATCAGCACCTCGGCCTCTTTCGCCGCCTCCAGCGCGCTCCCGGTCAGGCGGATCTGGGCGGCCACAGGCAGCTCTCGCGCCTTGTCCATCGCCTTCGGATCATACGCACTCACAACCGCACCCTCGGCCACCAGCCGCTCCACCAGTGTCATCGCGACGGAGCAGCGCACATCGTCCGTGTTCGGCTTGAAGCTCAGCCCCCACACGGCGATCTTTTTGTCCTTCAGCACCCACAGCGCCTCACGGATGGCATCCAGAAACCGGTCGATCTGCCGGTCATTGATGCTCTGCACCTCCTTCAGCAGATTGAACGGCAGGCCCAGCTGCTCGCTGATCGCGATGAAGGCCGCGATGTCTTTCGGGAAGCAGGACCCGCCATAGCCCAGGCCGGCATTCAGAAAGCTGCGGCCGATGCGCTTGTCCGCACCGATGCCCTCAGCCACCTTCAGCACATCCGCCCCGCTGATCTCGCAAATCTCCGCCAGCGCATTGATGTAGCTGATCTTCAGCGCCAGGAAGCTGTTCGCCGCATGCTTGATCAGTTCCGCACTGTTGATGTCCGTCACCAGCACCGGGGCCATGAAAGGCTCATAAATTTTCTGCATCAGCGCCAGCGCACGGTCGCTGTTGCCGCCGATGACGATCCGGTCCGGCTTCATCAGGTCCGCCACCGCACTGCCTTCACGCAGGAATTCGGGATTGCTCACCACGTCAAATTCCACACCCGGCTTCGCATGGCGGCGGATCGTGTGCGCCACCCGCTCCCCCGTCTTCACCGGCACCGTGCTCTTGTCCACGATCACCCGGTAGCTCGTCAGATACTGCGCGATCTCTCGCGCCACCTTCTCCATGAAGCTCAGGTCCACACTGCCATCCGCCTGCGGCGGCGTCGGTACAGCAATGAAAAGCACCTCGCCATGGTCCACCCCTTCTTCGGTCGAGGAGGTAAAGCGCAAGCGCCTGGCCGAGACGTTCTTCTTCACCAGCGCCTCCAGCCCCGGCTCAAAGATCGGGATCTCACCGGCCAGCAGCGAGGCCACCTTGGCCTCGTCATTGTCCACACATACCACGTGGTGCCCCGCTTCGGCAAAGCAGGCCCCTGTGGTAAGTCCGACGTAACCGGAACCGATGATGGTAAGCTTCATGTGTAAAGGTGGGAGTCGTCGCAGAGGCCGCAGCCAGCAGCCCCAGGGCCCCGAAACCGCGCTTCATGCCCTGACGGCTCCGCACACTGTGCCCTTGGGGCCTTCACTCTCAAGGTCAAACTGCTCTACTGGTTGCCGCCGCGGCCCGAAGGATTCGGGTCGATGTCCAGCGGGATGCTCAACTGCGGGAAGTCCTTCAGCGTCAGCGAGAACAGGATGCCGAAGTCGGACAGGCCGTCGCGGTTGTCGCGCACCATCGCCCCCACGGAGGCCACCCAGCTCGAAAGGTCGCGCGTCACGCTGTAGCTCTGGAACTCCATCGTCCCGTCATCCATTTCAAAGATGTGGTTCATGGAGAAGCCCCAGTTGTCCGTCAGGCGGGCGTAGATGCGGGAGAACACCAGGCTGGAATCCGCAAAGAACGGGCTGTCGCTCACATACTGGTGGCCCAGCGTCAGCTGCATGTTCCGCGCCGGCATGAAGGTCACGCCCTGGTTCAGTTCGGAGAAGGTGCCCTCGCCGCTCTGCAGCGGGATCTGCGCATCCATCCAGAAATTGATCCACGGCACCGGCCGCCAGAACAGCTCATTGTAAAGGTTCGACAGGCTGCGGTCGAACTCAGGGTCCTTCATGAACACATCCACATACGTGTTCAGGCCCGCCCAGGTGTAGGTCTGGGTGTCTTCGCTGGAGGCCGTGTAGAAATTGCCATTGTTCGTGGTCGTGTAGTCACGCTTGGTCTGCAGCAGGTTGCGCATCCCGATTCGGGCAATGTTCCAGGAACGCAGGTCATCCACCGCCGTGTAAAGCGGCACATCAATCGAACGCGGACGCGTTGTCGGCGACAGGCGGTCAATCGAGGGGAAGCCGTCCGGCTGGGAGGCATCCAGATAGGAAAGGTTCAAATACGGCTGCAGCACATGGCGCAGGCCGTCCAGGCCCCACTCAGGCTTGGAAAAGTCGTTCCAGGTCTTCGTCAGCTTGAAGGACACGTCCAACCCCGCATGGAAGATCGTCTTGGTCTCGTCCGACATCTCTGGCGCGGCCCCGTCAATGTTCGAATAATGGGTCAGGCCGCCACCGATGCGGGGCACCACATTCAGCCAGCCAAAGAACGTCTTCGGATAAAGCACTTCCTGGTAAGTGTGGACGCGGGCAAATCCGGCCCCTTCCAACTGAGCAGAGAACAGATCAATGCCTCGGCTGAGATCGGCATCAGTCAGGGGTGTTCCTGGAGCCAGGCCCAGCAAAGATTGGTAACGGCTGATGTTGTCACTGCCGAAGCTGAAACCGGGGATGGGCACGGTACGATTGGCCAGTTCGCGCCGGCCTTGGCGGACCAGGTTTGAAAAATCGGTTTCTTCTTCATCGCCCAGTTCATCCTTCAGGATGCCCGCGCTGAAAGTCCCCTGGTGATAAATCCCCGTGTGCCAAAGCTGGCGGCGGGTCCAGTCAATCGCCAGTTCCGGCAGGCGCGTGCCCACGGTGTAAAAGTCATTCGCCTGAAAGCGCGCCATCAGAGTCGCCACATAGGCCGGGTCCGTGTGCACCAGCGAGACCTGGTTTTCCGGCTCGGGCGTTTCACGGAAGTCATTGAAGAAGAAGTCTTCATAGAAATGCGCATCCGAGACCTTGTTGATGTCAAAGTCCAGGTACCAGGTGCTCTTCTCCGGCCCAGGCAGGTAGATGCGGTGCTGGAAATTGATGCGGTAACGGTCTTCACCCACCGGGCCGCGCTCCTCGCCCGTGCGGTTGTTGGTCGGGTCGGAATCGCGCAGGTAGTACAGCTTCAGGTTGCCGAAGTTCTTGCGGTTGTCCTTGTGCCGCAGGGACAGGAAATCCGCCCCCACACCCACACCACGGGCCGAACGCAGATCCAGACGATACTTCGCCAGCGTGTGGTCCCCGTGGATCACCCCATACTGCGCCAGGAGGAAGGCACCCCAGCGGCTCTGAAAGCCCGGTGTGAAGCGGTAGCCCACTTCCTCCGCCAGCGGCTGGGAGATGAAGGGAAAGTAAAACACCGGCGTATCCCCGGCGAGCACCGTCACATTCCGCAGCACCACACGGTCGCCAGGATAGATGGTGATCTTGCGCGCCCGCAGGCGGAAGTTCGGGTTCTGCACGTCATGCGTGGTGAAGAAGGTGTCGCCGCCTTCCAGCTTCTGGATCAGCTTTGTCTCCGTCTCAAACTTGTCCGTCTCATAAAAGAACGTCCCCATCTCCATCGGCATGGAGCTGCGCACCGCATCCCCGCTCAGTTCGCCGGAGTTCGCATTGTAAATGATATTTTCACCCCGGTAGGTCGTGCCCGCCTTCCAGATCACCACGCCATCGCGGGCAATGATTTCGCCCGTGGTCGCATTGTAGCTCGCCGTGCCGCAGCGGATTTCCACGTCCGTGTAGCTGATGCGTACATCGCCTTTGGCAGTCGCCAGTCCCGTCTCCGGGTCATAGGTCGTGTCCAGACCCTCAATGTTAAGGTTGCTCGTCAGAGAGTCGAGCACAGCCTGGGCGCGCAAGCCAGGGGCGACCATCAGAGCTGCAAAGCCGAGAACGACGCACAGTCGGGAGAATGTCATGATGCCAGAGAGATTGGGAGAAAAAGCCAGGAACAACAAAAAACGGAAGAGTCAGACCCGGCAGGAGCATTCAATAGGCCACCGCCCCATGGGTGACAAGAAAAAGCAGGGGAAAAATCCCACCCGGCAAAATCATTCTTCACTGCCACCACCCGCACGCACTGCGCAGATGCCGCGCTTGCTCGGCGTGGCGACAAAATCCAGCAGCCGCTGCGCCGCCGGGGACCACTCCCGCCCCCGGGCCACCGCCACCGCCTGGGACAGGTTCAGCCCGGAGACGAACAGCATTTTGAACAGTTCCTTGATCTCCGCCCGCTGCTCCTTGCTGAAGCCCTGCCTGCGCAGCCCGATGACGTTCAGCCCCATCAGCCGGTTGATCCGGTGCGCCGCGCAGTAGTGCGGGATGTCCTTGCCAAACCCGCCATTGCCCTGCACCACGCAGTAATCGCCGATGCGCATGAACTGGTGGAATACCGCCCCGCCGCCGATGAAAGTATGGCTGCCCACCGTGATATGCCCTGCCAGCAGGCAGGCATTGGCCAGGATGTTTTTATCCCCCATCACCACATCATGCGCCAGATGCGCCCCGGCCATGAGAAAATTGCCGTCGCCCATGCGGGTGAAGCCGCCCGCCTTGCTCGCCCGGTGGATCGTTACATGCTCGCGCAGAACATTGCCTGCACCGAGGATCACCCCCGACTCCGTCTCCGGCTTGAATCCCAGGTCCTGCGGATCTCCGCCAATGATCGCCGCCCGGCCGATCACCGTACCTGCCCCCACCTCGACATGACCGGCCAGCTGGGCATGCGCCTCGATCCGGCAGCCCGCCGCGATCTTTGCCGCTCCATCCACGATCACATAGGGGCCAATCTCAGCACTCGGGTCAATTTCGGCAGAAGGATGGATCAGGGCGGTCGGGTGGATCATTGGGCGTAGCAATGGCAGAGGGTCACCCAGGAATCAACCCAGCAGAGGCAGCGTCCGCTTTTGCTGCGCGCTTTGATACGCCGTGTCCACGATCTGCTGGCCGATGCGGCTCACCTCCAGCGTCAGCGGCCCGATCAATGGCGCTCCCGTCTCCAGGGAATGGATCAGGTGCTCGATCGGATTTCGGTTCGGCGCGGCAATCACATCCACCGGCACCGCATAACCTTCTGGCCGAGCCCGGGTCTGCACCCACAGCGTCTTCTCATAATCATAGCAGGAGATCGTGCCCGCAGAGCCCCGCAGGACAAAGCCGCACTTCGGCTGCGGCTGGTGCGTCCAGGGATCCGTGAAAGTCCCCCAGCGGGTCTCCGTCTTGCTCAGCCCCTTCGCGTAGCGGATCACCGTCACGCTGTGCTCATCCACCTCCAGCCCGTTCGGATGGTCCCAGGTGCAGGTCACCTCCAGCGGTACCTGGCTGCCCAGATGCCAGGTCCCCAGCGTGGCCCCGTAACCCATGTAGTCCAGCAGCGATCCCCCGCCCTGCTCGCGGCTGTAAAACCAGCTCGCCGCCTTTTCCGCTGCCGTCGGCTCGTGCTCCGCCTTGTCCGCCCCGTGGCACAACGGCCCCCGGTTGCCTCCATGATGATGGAATTCCCGCACCTCGCCGATCAGCCCTTCCTGGATCAGCCGGTGCGCCGTCTGCTGCCCAGCATCCCACACCAGCGGCCAGTTCACCGCCAGCACCTTCCCCGTCGGCTGCATCGCCGCCACCATCGCATCCGCCTCTGCCAGCGAGGCTGCAAAAGGCTTCTCCATTAAAATGTGCGCCCCATAGGGAGCCACCTTGGCCACCCACTCCCCGTGCCGCGAGGCCGCCGGGCACAGCACCACGATGTCCGGCTTCGTCGCCTCCAGGCAGGCGCGGTAGTCCGTGAAGACCTGGCCCGCCCCCAGCCCGAAATTCGCCGCCGCCTCCGTCATTCGCTCCGGCTGCTCATCGCAAATGCCGACGATCTCCGCCGAAGGGTGTCCGAACGACTGCCGCAGCAGATCGCCCATGTGAAAATGTTCAAAATTAATCCCTGCGATGCGCCAGCGTTTCATGGTTGAGTGTGAACAATCTGGGGAGAATTCCCCCAAGAGCAACCGCCCACTTTTCCCCACAACCAGACGCTGTTAAACCCCATCAATTCACAGCTTATTCACAATCCCCAAACAACGGCTAAAACCCCCCTTTTTTCACCCCGCCTCAATCACCCCCTAAAACAATAGGATTTAAGCGCCTTTTCAGCCCACCCTCGGGTGTGGAACAGGCATTTCGCCATAGAGGAACGAAACGGAACCGTCACTGATGAAATTTCCTGCTGCGCCCCCACCTTTAGTCGGACATAAAGACTAAAATACGACTCAATTCATTCAAAATCAACAATTTACACGGAATAACCGAAAGAGCTATTAACCCTTCCGAAGTATCCGGGAGGCAACAAAACGGCCATCTCGTCCCCGCTGCGAAAAGGGTGCTGTAAACCAAAAGTTTCATTTCTGGCAAATTGCAATAATGAGAACGGCCCCAGCTTTCCAGTCTAACCAACATTATTTTTTGGTAACTATTGCCTCAAAAAGCGGTAGTCGGAAAAAGCCGGAAAAGCCCGGTTGACAACAGTTTCTTCACAGCGGCTGTGGAGAAGCCTTCAAAGCAAGAAAAAAGCCAGTCCCTTTTGGGGACTGGCTCAAAGATCGGAGATCTGAAAAAATGCTTTTAGGCAAAGACGCTGGTAATCGGCTGTCCTTTGTCAGCAATCGTGAAGGGGCGCTTGCTGGGGCTGTAAATCACCTGATCCAGCGGCAGGCCCAGCGCATAGGCGATGGTGGCGTTGAAATCGGAGATCTGCACCTTGTTCTCGGCCACTTCGCGGCCTTCCTTGTCGGTTTTGCCATAGGTCATGCCCCCGGCGATGCCGCCCCCGGCCAGCACGGCGGAGAAGGCTTTCGGGTAGTGGTCGCGGCCGACGTTCTGGTTGATGTCCGGCGTGCGGCCGAATTCGGAGGTCAGGACCACCAGGGTGTCCTTCAGCAGGCCACGGGAATTGAGATCCTGCAGCAGGGTGGCGAGGCCCTTGTCCAGGGTGTCGCAGAGCTCAGGCACGCGCACAAAGTTGGCAGCATGAGTGTCCCAGCCGCCCAGGCTCACCTCGACGAAGCGGACGCCGCGCTCCACCAGACGGCGGGCCAGCAGGCAGCCCTGGCCAAAGGATTCCTTGCCGTAGGCCTTGCGCAGCTCCTCAGGCTCCTCGGTGAGGTCGAAGGCCTTCAGGTCTTCGGACTTCATCATGGACATGGCATTGTCATACATGTCGCTGTAGGCCTTCACATTGCGGTGCGGGAAAGTGCTGCGGAAATCCTGGTCCAGTTCATCGGCCAGGTTCATGCGCTTCACAAAGCGGTCCTCGGTGAGGCCGGGCTGCAGCTTGACGTTCTTGAGACCGTTCTCAGGGTTGTTGACGTAAAGCGGGCTGAACTGGGCGGGGAAAAAGCCGGAGCCAGGGTGGCGGCTGTCGTTGCCGATGAAAACGAAGTTGGGCAGGGTGCTGTTGCCGCCGCCCTGGAAGACGTTCAGCCAGGCCCCCATGGCCGGGTGGCGGATGGTGCCACGCAGGTCATAGCTGGTGTGCATCATGTAGTTTCCCTGCTCATGCGCGCCCTGGGTGGAGGTGAGGCTGTTGATGACGCACGCGTGGTGCATCTGCTGGGCGCTCAGCGGCAGGTATTCCGAGATGCGCACCCCGTCGGCACTGGTCTTGATCGGCTTGGTCGGCCCGGCGGTTTCCACGCCTTCCTTCGGATCCCAGGTGTCCATGTGGCTCTGGCCGCCGGACATGTAGAGGTAGATCACGTTTTTCGCGGTGGCCACCTGCTTCAGCTTCGAGGAGTTCTCAAAGGCCCCGTAGGACTTGCCGTTCATGTAGCTGCCCAGGAGGCCCACCCCGAGGAGGGATGAGGCGGTCTTGGCAGCGAAGTCGCGGCGGCTGATTTCACCGGAGCGGAGGAGTTTTTGGGTGAGTTCTTGGCGCATACGGGTGGGCGGCTGAGGGTTGCTGAAGAGGCTGGTTACTGAATGAAAATGAACTGCTGGGTGTTCAGGAGGGAGAAGACGAGGTCTTCGATGGTGGTCAGCCCCTGTTCCTGGGCCTTCATCCACACTTCCTTTTCCTTCACGGTCGGCTTGCGGGAGAGCACCGTCTTGTAGATGGCCTCCACCTTGTCATCCGGATACTGGGCCTTACCCACGGTCAGCATCAGCTGGCTGTGGCGGTGCAGGATCTGCGGCATGAGCTGGCCGTTCATCATGGCCAGGGCCTGGGGCACGCTGGCCTCATGGTTGGCGTTCTCGATGGTCTCGCGGTCGCTCTGGCCAAACTCACGCAGGTAGTGGCCACGCGGCGCGGGGCTTTCCAGCTCGGCGGAACGGACCCAGTTGCGGATCTGCTCGGCACGGGCGCGGAAGTAGTCGCGCTGCTGTTTCTCAGGCAGGCCGTAGAAGGTGGCTTCCTCCTTCCAAACTTCCTCACGGGCGGTCTGGGCGGCCTTTTCCTCTTCGCGGGTTTTGCGAGGGGTGTCATAGCCAGAGAGGAAGATCTTGTCCTTCACATCGCCATCGGCCATGGAGGCCATCATCATCATGTCCATGCCGCCGCTGGCAGCCACCACCTGGGGGCCTTCCTTACCGCCGGGCTGGAGCACCGCAGGCACCACGCCGAGGTCGGAAGCCAGCTGCTTCATGCCGGGCAGGATGAGGTTCTGGTTCACCGAGGTGCGGGTCTCGCGCTGAAGTTTGGAAAGCTGCTCACGAAGCTTGGTGGCCGTCTCCTTGTCTTCCTTGGCACGGGCTTCGGAGATCTTGGTCTGCAGGTTGCGGACGGTCTCGGCCTGCTCCTTGTACTTCTTGCCGGACTTCTCAGCACCCGCCAGCACCTGTTCAGGAGTCAGGGCTTCCATGGAGTCGCTGATCTTCTTGGCCGCCAGGATGCGGTTGGTGAAGGCCTCGCGCAGGGGCTCATTCGGCATGTCAGGGTTCGGGTTGATCAGCGTCACAAACGAATCCCACATCTGCTCCGCCGTCATGCGGCGCAGGATGGGGCCGGTGAAGTGATAGACAATGCCGGGGGCGATCTCCTCGCGGGTGACCTGGCGCTGATAGGCACTGGTGTTGTAAAGCACCCGCAGGTAGGCCTTCATGTCGTAGTTCAACGACACGATCAGCTTTTCCAGGTGGGCCTGGAGTTCCGGATTCATCGGCACCGTGGTGTCCATGATCTCATCGAGGGGCTCGATGAGGGCCAGGCCAAACACGCGCTTCCACAGGCGGTTGGCGATGACCTTGTTGAAGCGATCATTGTCCTTGGAGGCCATCCAGCGGGCGTAGGCCTGAAGCTGGGTTTCGCCCGGCTGCACTTCGGCGGCATGGCCAAACATGGTGGCCGGCTCCACACGGGAGCGGGGCTTGGCATCGCTGTACTGATAGTCGTGCGGGAGGGTCAGCTTGCGGTTCTCCTGGAAGTTCACCGTCGTGTAACGCATGAGGTTGCGCACGTCGATGAGCGCTTCTTCGACATAGCGGTTCTCCTTGCGCACGGCCTCACCGGCCACTTTGGCCTTCTGTTCGGCCTCACGACGGATGCGATTTTTCTGCTCCGCCGGCATCTTCTTGTCCAGCTTCATGACCGGCATCACGAACTTGTCGCGGGCGGCCTTCTCACGGTCGCGCAGCATCTGGCGTGCACCTTCGGAGCTGCCGCCGTAATAGTCGTTGGTCTGCACCGGGTAGGTGAAGGCAGCCATCTGGAAGAACTGCATCTGCGTCCATTTGTCGAACGGATGGTTATGGCACTGGGCGCACTCCACACGGGTGCCCAGGAAGACACGGGCCGTGTTGGCCATGTTGTCGAGCGGCATGCCGCGATCGCGCATGTAGTAGCCGATGGCGCCATTGTCCCAGGACTCGCCCTGGGCAGCGACCATGTCGCGAACGAACTGGTCATAGGGCTTGTTCTTGCGCAGGCTCTCCTTGATGAAGTTGGAATAGGCCGCGCCGGTGATCACGCCGGTCTGGTTGCCATTGGTCTGGGTGCGCAGCACATCGGCCCAGTAGTTGTAAGAGTGCTGCACGTAGCCTTCGGTCGTGAGAAGATGATCGATGAGCTTGGCGCGCTTGTCCGGAGCCTGGGAGCTCATGAAGGTCTCCGCCTCGCGGGTGGTGGGGATGCGGCCCGTGATGTCCAGATAGATGCGGCGGATAAAGGTGTTGTCATCCACCTCAGGGTTGCCTTTGAGGTTGCTCTTCTTCCAGTCCTTCTCCAGCAGGGCATCAATGGCGCGGGCAGCAGAGGTGGCATCCCCGGCGGCATGGGAAGACGCAGTGATGAGGAGAAGGCTGAGCAGAGCGAGAGGACGCATGCGTTTCATGTACAAACCAACGCGAAGGCCCACCTGCTTTTTCACAATCCGGTATAAATCTTTTTCGTTAGGCCGAAAACGTCTGACGCCACAAGGCCAGCGCCTGCACCACATCCTGCCGCCGATTTCCAGGGCTCATCTCCCACACCAAAGGCACGCCCGCAGGCACCAGCGGCAGCAATTCAGCCAAAGCGACGCCGCCTGTGCTCAGCGGTGCGCGATGATCTTTCTTCGGCCAAAGCACATCATGAACATGACAACCGAGGAGACGGCTGGCGGTTTGCGACAAATAGAGAGCATGATCCACCAGGGCGAGATTCGCCTGACGCTGCACGTGACCGAAGTCATGCCAGGAGCCCACCCATGGGCAGTCCGCATATTCAGCCAACAGCGCCAGCATCTCGCGTTGATTTGGGATCTGCTCATAGTGGCTGCGGGTCTCGATGCCCAGCTTCACCCCTTCCGTTCCACAAACGGGCAGCAGCTCGGCCAGGGCGGCACGCACATGGTCGAGGGCCCTTGCGCTGGCCTTGTCCCGCTGCGCCACGAGATCCAGCTTCATGTTGCAGTAGTCGCGTGAGTAGAGCTGCCCGGCGAGGGTCATCGCCTCCAGCTTTTCCGTGAGCGAGCGCACCTTGGCACAGCCCAGATGAACCACCACGCGGTCGGTGCCAAAGCGGGCCGCCATGGCGAGAGTCTTCTTCGTCAAGGAGATGGCACGCTCCCGCTCCCAGGCCTTTTCAGAAGTGAACTCGTACACATCCGGCGCATCCATCGTCACCTCCACCGGCGGCGGGCAAAAGTTGTGCAGGCTGCTGACTTTGATCTCGCCCGCAGCCACGGCCTCCAGCAGTCCGGGCAGCAAGGAAATCTTGGTGCCGTGGCTGATCTCGATCCATTCAAAGCCCAGCTCCCGCGCCTCTGCGGCCAGCTCGCGCCCCTCAGTGTGGCGATGGCTGTTCCAGCAGGTGGAGAGGGAAAGGATGGAGGATGAGGCAGGCACGGCGTTGGCGGAAATCATCTCATGTACTTATCGGACGCGGAGTCAACGCAGATTGCGTGGGAAGGCAGGCAAACATCGTCTGCCCATGAAAAAACATCGCGTGGGGGAACCCCGTGATGGGGAATGGGGAGACGCAGTTTTTTCCCCATTTGGGGAAGAAGCCGCCTAACCCACGATGGACCAACGACTTGCGATGGGGATCGGATGGGGATCCCCTTCCCCATTGTCTCCCCATGGGGATTTTTGAAGCGGCCAACGTGCTGGACGGCGGAGGCAGAAAAGGACACGCGGAGCCCCAAAAACAGGAGGTGAAAGGAAGGGTGCATGCCAACGCGAAAACGGATGGTGTATTGTATTATTTAACGATGACGATGGCGAGAGAAAGAAATGGGAGGTGTCGCGGATTTTACATGGGGAAGCGAAACGCAGACCAGTGCAGCGGGGCTGCTGCCATCCCTGCCGGGATGGTCCCTGGAATTGGTGAGATCGACCTTACGACCAGGGGTGCGCTGCGCTTACCCCTGGCTACCCGCGAGGATGCCTCCGGCATCCAAGGCCGATGAAAGAAGGCATTCCGAATGCCGGGTTTGTGATGAGATCGGATCGAAGAAGACTCCGTGCGTTCGGGGAAAGCCGGATCATTTGGCGAAGGAGACCTGAGAAGTTTCGGGCTGCCTTTGCGCCAAACACATCCAGCCTACGTTTCCAGGGGCGGGGCTATTTGAAACCTAGAGTCTTGGTGGCGGCGGCCATGGACTTGACGATGTTTTCTTCTTCCATCGTCAGCAGGGCGAGCTGCGAGAGTTCACCGAGCCGGGACAAGGTGGCAGCGCGGTGTTCGCGGACCCAGGTCAGGGTGCGGGCGAGGTCACGGCCAGGCTTGTCTGGAAAGGTGGCCCAGTAGGTTTCCTTCAGGCAGGGGATGTCCAGCGGGTCGCGGGTCATCATCTCCAGGTGGAAGCGCAGGCCGGGGCGCGCGGCGAGCAGGAGGCTGATCATGCGCGGCAGGTCCAGGCTCCCCTGCCCCAGCGGCACCTCGCTCATCTGAAAGCCGTCGTCATCGTCACGCACGGCGAGGTCCTTCAGATGCACGGTGACGGCATAGGGGGCCAGGGCCTCGACGACCGCCAGCGGATCTTCCAGCAACGCGAGGCTGTTGCCTGTATCCACACAGGCGCCGATGTGCTCGCTGGCCACGGCTTTCAACGCGGTCACCAGTTCCTGCAGTTCCCAGTCCTTGTGATTTTCGATGCCGATCTGCACCTGCAGCCGGCGCGCCACGGGCTCGGCCAGGGTGATGGATTTCAGCGCTGCCGCTTTCCAGGCTTCGAAGTCGGCCCGGCGCGCAAAGACCTCATAACGCCTGCCGCCCAGGGCCGTGCGAAACACGGTGGCCCCGGCCTCGCGGGCGGTGCGCAATTCCCGCTCAAAGCGGCCCACATCGCCCGCGTTTGCCGGCAGCTTGACACTGCCTTCGATGGCCATGTCATAGGACTCGCAGGTCTGCCGGACCTGTTTGGCAAAGTCCAGCGTCCAGCCTTCGATGCCGATCTGGAGGGACCCGAATCCCAGGCCGCGAATGTAGTCCATCACATCCAGGGCGTGGGCAAAAGGCGGCAGCTTGAAGCTGGAGTACTTGCCGCGCCAGCGGTGGGAGTAGGAGGCGATGGCCAGGCCCAGCCGCCGCTCCCCCAAGGCCGCCCGCAACGGCAGCGCCGTCGCAAGCATGGCAGTGAGGAGACCGCGCCGGTTCATGGGGACAACCTGGGTGCAAGGAGCGTGCCGTCAAGGTGGGATGATTGGCCTGCGACAACGATCTTGCCGGGTTGAAAAAATTCCCTTCACACTTGCCGGGCGGCCATGTTAGAAAATCCCACGATGAAGCGTCTCCCAATGCTCACAGCGTGTCTTCTTGCCTGGATTCCCAGCCTGCAGGGTAGCGATGCTCATCTGGATTTGTTGAAACCTATTCTGGACCAGTCAACAGCACTGGGAATCCTTTCCTCCATCAGGGCTTCCTCCGACGATGGAAGGGCCAGTGGCAATTTCTCCACCGAGAATCCTCCTACCAACACCCGCTTCATCGAGGTCGTGGTGATCCAGGACGATGCCTTGAACCATGTCATCTCCTTCAAGCTCCGGCTGGACCGCAAAAACTTATGGGATGAAGACTGGATTAAAAACGTCAAAAACCGCACCGTCATTGCCTATGATGATCACCGCAAAGTCTTTGTGGACTCTGTCGATGGCGCGGCGCTCAAGCCCTTCACGCTCTATCTGATTGCCCATTCTGGAAATCCGGCCGCCACCCGCGACCCTGGGGGACAAGAAGCACGGCGACGCACACTGAGACTCATTCAAAGACTCTTTTCCCGCGAACACCGACGGTAAAAGCCTCCCGCCCCAAACCACTTCTCATCTGAGTCGGCATTACCAATGTTCGACGCCCATTACTCCTGCTTCTTTCCGTCGCTCATCATGAAAAGAGCGGTGTTGCACCTGGGTACATCCACCGCTCTCACAAAGGTCTTCATTGACCGATCATGCCCCTATTCCAGCTCAGGCGGCACGTTGCCGTAGGTCCAGGGTTTGCCGAAGATGGCCTTGGGGGCTTCGGGGGCGGGGGCGGGTGTCATCTCGCGGGTGAGGGCGATGCCGGTTTCGGCCATCTGGCGGCCGGCCGTGATCTCCAGATTGCTGTAAGCCGTGAGACGGGTTTCATAACCGCCGCCGTGGGGGCCGAAGGCTTCCTCGGTGGGGACATAACCGACGATGCCGTTGGCCAGCTCCACCGGGAAGGTGAAGGGAAAGGGGCTGCCTTTTTTGATGTCGAGTCCGAACTGAACGAAGTATTCGGCCGGGTTGCTGACGAAGGCGGCGGGGCCGACCTGGATGACCTGCACTTCGGAGTCCACCTTGGGCGTGACCTGGCAGAGGTGGTCCAGCATGACGATTTCCTTGGCAAAGATCCAGCCGGAGGTGTCGCCCTTGGGCTTGCCTGCCTGGACGATCTCCAGGCTCTTTTTCACGCGTTCAGGCGCGGGCTTGCGGCGGGGGATGGAGAGCACTTTCTGGCGGCTGTCCAGCACAGCCTCGGTGCCGCGCGGGCTGGTGAAGAGGACCTTCAGGGCCTCGGCCCCGACACGGCCACCGACGAGCTGCGCCCACTCCTCCGGACCTGGGCGGCGGGCGGTGCTGAGGTTGTCCACCTGGGTCACATCGCCACAGGCACCCTGCATGAAGACGACGGGGGCTTTGGAACCGAGGGCGCCCTGGATGGTCTTTTCCAGGTAGTAGATCCAGTTGGCCGAGATGCCGCCGGGGTTGGTGGTGGCATGGCAGGCGTAATTGACCATGACGCCGAGAAGCTGGCCCTGCATGTCCCAGGCGCCGATGACGCCGACCTGCGGGTCAATGGGGCCGGCGTATTCGATGATGTCGGCATTGCCGGGGCCGGGGTGGCTCCAGCTTTGGCCGTTTTTCATGCGCAGGCGGCGGTTGAAGGCCACCTTGTCCTCATGGCCAAAGCCGAAGCTGAGCTGGGCAGGCACGCGGGCCAGGGAGGCGGCGCGGACGCCTTCGACGATCTCATGGGTGACGCGAAGGAGGAAGCCGGCATCGGCGCAGGAGGACTCCTCATAGGCGAGCTTTTTCACGAGGTCTGAAGCGGCATCATATTCGCCCGGCAGCACCATGCCCACGGGGCCAGAGGAATGGGAATGGGAAGCACCGACCATGACGCAGTCGCCGGGGATGCCGAGCTCCTTTTCAATGCGGGCGCGGGCATCCAGCACCACCTGGCGCGGCACGACGAGGGTATCCAGCCCGATGAGGGCGACCTTCTTTTTGCCATCGTCAAAGAGGGCGACGCGCACCTTGCAGGCATCGTGGAATTTCAGGTGGTAGGATTTGCCATAACCGCCGGGCTGCTCCATGCCGATGCCGGGGGTGATGTCCCGCTCGGCAAAGCCCGCCTTGATGGTGGAGGTGGGCGCGGGTGTCTGGGCACTGACGGCCGAGGCGAGGAGACCAAAGACGAGGAGAAGGTTTCTCATGGAAAGAGAGATACCGTTCCGGGGCGGCTTCTTTGCACGGCTTAGTCACCACATTTTGACTTTTCCTGATCTCTTTGGCATAAGACGAGGTCCCCACGCTTTCCCATGCCCACGCTCGATCACGAAAACCGCCTCCGGGCCACCGGCCACCGGTGGATCGCGGGCATCGATGAGGCGGGGCGCGGACCGCTGGCGGGCCCGGTCTCCGTGGCGGCGGTGGTTTTGCCGGAGGACTTTGAGCACCCGTGGCTGAATGATTCCAAGCAGCTCTCGCATGAGAAACGCGAACGGCTGTATGAGGAGATCACGGGCAATCCGCTGATCCGCTGGCATTGCGAGATGATCGGGGTGGCGGAGATCGACCGCATCAACATCCTGCAGGCCACATGGCTGGGCATGCGCCGCTGTGCGCTGGCCCTGGATCCACGGCCGTGCGCGGCGCTGATCGACGGCAAGCCGGTGCGCGACTTTCCGGTGCCGCATGTGGCGCTGGTGAAGGGTGACAGCCTGAGCTACTCCATTGCGGCGGCCAGCATCATTGCGAAGGTGAGCCGCGACCGGCTGATGGTGGAGATGGCGGGGCGTTATCCTGGCTACGGCTTTGAGATTCACAAAGGCTACCCGACGCCACGGCACCAGGAAGCGCTGAAGCGGCTGGGGGCCTGCCCTGAGCACCGGCGCAGCTTTGCCCCGGTGGCGCAGCTGGAGCTGGGGCTGTAAAAACGGGTGGGTGGAATTTTAGCAGAAAATTCCACTTTCTGTAACTCTGAGAGGGAGATAAGGGCATTCATTAGTCAGCCCACACTCCCGTATGAAACGAACACCGCTCCTCAGCCTCGCCGCAGTTTGCCTGCTGGCCCAGTGCAACAAAGCCCCGCAAGCCGCCGCCCCGGTGGCATCGGCCACGCCGGCAGCCCCCAGCGTGCCCCTGATCACCAGCCATGCCTCGCCCTATTTCATGAAGGTGGCCTCGCACCTGGAAGTGGGCGGCTCCTCCTTCACCTATGCGGACAAGGACGGCCTGATGGAAGCCATCGCGATGATGCTGGACGATGCCATCAAGAACCTGCCGCCGGAGCAGCGCAAGGAGCTGCCGAAGGGCTTCTCGTTTGTGAAGCTGTTTCATGATTTCGGCCTGGACAATGTGAAGGCGCTGGGATCCAGCGCGCGCCGCATGGACTCGGGGCTGTACCACTCCCGCTCGTTTGCCCTGACGCCAAACGGGCGCAAGGGCCTGATGACGCTGAATGGCGGCCCGGCGGAGCCTTTCATGATCCTGCAGGCGGCCCCGAAAGGGACGGATCTGGCACTGGAAATCCCCCTGCACCTGAAGTCGATAGCGAAGGATTCCCTGGCCAGCTTCATCGCCATGATGCCTGAGCAGGGGCGTGCGAATGTGGAGGCCCCGCTGAACGAACCCGTGCCGATGCTGGGGATCACCACGCGTGAACTCATCGAAAAACTGGATGCCCGCCTGGGCCTGTTCATCCAGGTGCATCCGGACCAGCAGCTGCCGCTGCCGGGGGCCGAAGTGCCTGTGCCGGGCCTGGATGCCCTGCTGGTGGCGGACCGCCTGGGCTGGCTGCTGGAACCGCTGAAGCAGCAGTTTCTGCCGATGCTGAACAATCCTGCCATCCCTGTGGAGGTGGTGGACAAGGACGGGGTGCTGACCATCACCTTCAAGACAGCCGTGGGCCCTGCGCCGATGGATTTCCAGCCGATGCTGCGCTTTGACAGCAAGGCGGACCGCCTGATGCTGGCCACGCGGGCCACCTTTCTGAAGAAGGCCCTGGAAGGCAAGGAACTGCTGACCACCGATGCGGAATTCAAGACCGCGTGGACGGGCATGCCCGAAGAAGGCAACGCAGCGGTGTATCTGTCCCCGGTGTTGCTGAAGACGCTGCAGAGCCTGGCGAGGCAGAGCATGGAGGCCTCCACCGAGCCGCAGTCCATGAAGGACATCGTGAACAAGGGGCTGGACTTTCTGACCCCTTACCTGGGCCACGGCCAGGCGGCCTGCATGGCCAACCTGCCTGATGGCACCCTGGGCCTGGCGAACCTGGCCATCCCGATGAGCGACACTTCGGTGCTGACCTCGATCACGACGATCTCCATCCTCTCTTCGATGGCGGTGCCGACGTTTAACCTGATCAGCGTGAAGGCCAACCAGCAGAAGGCGTGCGCCCAGGGACGCGACATCGTGCTGGCCCTGCGGGCCTATGCGGCCGAGAACAACGGGGCACTGCCCCCGACGCTGAACGACCTGCCGAATGGAGCCGAACTGCTGAACCGCGAAGGCGGCACCCCGGTGTGGCTTTACGATGCGACGCTGACCGCCGATGCGCCCAGCACCTCCATCGTCCTGGCCACGGAACCCTATGCGGGCAGGACACGCTGCCTGGTGCGGATGGACGGCAGCGCGGAGACCGTCAAGGAAGAGCGATTCCAGCTGGAGAACAATGAAAACCTGATCCAGCGATAGGCTGGCTGAGGACAAGGATTTCGCGAAGACCCGGCCCCAGCAGGCCGGGTCTTTTTTTGTTGCTTCACCCCTCGTTCAATCGGGACGAGCGCGGCCGTCTTGGGGCTGCGACACCTCCCAGACAGACGGGTAATCCGGCGGTGGCATGGGAGAGCATTGGCATCTCTTGCGCCGGACACACCCGTCCTACAATTGGGCCGCGCATCCAGCCTTGCCTGGATCGCACATCCGAATGAAAACGAACCGTTTGACGGACCTCTTCCTAACCAATGATGCGTCCGCCCACAAAAACATCCGGCCTGCATCCCTTCCTCTAAATGGGAGGGAGGCCGCCGCGTTCGTTTTTGCTGCCGCAGGAGGGGCAGACGGTGATGCTGCTGCCCTTTTTTGGGATGGCGTAGGTGCAGCCGCAGATGCGGCAGAGGATGGCGATGCGGCGGCGTTTCACCTCACGGCGGCGTTCGCGCCAGAAGGTGTAAAACCAGAGGGCGCAGACGCTGGAGACACCGATGAGCATGACCAGCATGATGAGCTGGGCGAGGCCGATGCCGATCATGGGGCCTTCACCTCCCAGCGGAATGAGACCTGGCCCCACTCCATCTCCTTGTCCGCCGGGGCAAAGCGCATCTGGGTGATGGCGTGATGGAGCTTTTGGTTGATCTCCACATCATCGGAAGCGCTGAGCGGCAGGGCCACGAGCACCTGGCCGAGACGGCCGATGGCGACCTGGAAGCGAGGGCGGGTGATGTCTGCCAGGGGCACGCCGGGGATGTCCAGCCGGGCGGGAGCGCGAGCGGCCACGGGACCTTCCGGGACGGCGCGGAGGACGGAGGGTACGGCAGGCGGAGCATCGGCCGTCCGGGGCTGGGCGGCGGGCAGCGGTGGCAGCACATCCATGTCCAGGGCAAAGGGGCGTACCTGGCTGCTGGCGGCGAGGCCGGAGGGGACGGGTTTCAGCCGCAGCTCATGCTTGGCATAACTGGGAGTGTAGGAAGGCATCCGCAGCGACTTCAGGGGGCCGGTGATGGAGGTCTCTGAGGGCAGCAGGCCAAAGCTGCGGTCCATGGCCTGATGAATGAGGGCGCGCTCGGCAGGCTCGTTCGGGTTCAGCAGGAGCACGCGCTGGGGGCGCACATCCACCTGCCGCGATTCGGGCGTGACCACACGAAAGACGATGAACATGCCCACCAGGGCGGCGAGGGTGACCAGGAGGGCCAGCCCCATGCGGACGATGCTGCCATCGTGCGAATGCCAGTCAAAGGTGAGAGCGCGTTCGTGCTTCATGGCACCAGGGGCGCGGGCGTGGGGGTGGTGGAAAGGGCGGCTTCGAAACCGAGCTCCTGCGCCAGATTGATGACCTCCACCACGCGGCCGCTGGGGGCCTGGCGATCATGGTGGATGATGACGCGGCGCTCCCCCGCCCGGCCATCCACGAGGCGCTGGGTGAGCTCTTCAAAATTGACGCGGCGGCCATCGAAGTACATGGGCACCTCATTGCCAGGGGCGATGGTGATGATGTGGGCGCGGTCGAAACCGGTGAGGCGGCTGGAGGAGCGCGGCTTTTCCACGGTGATGCCGGACTGGATGACAAAGCCGCTGCTGAACAAATAATACACCAGCAGCAGCAGAATGGCATTCAGCAGCGGCGTGATGTAGAGCCAGGGGCTTTGCCTCGGCAGATGGCTTTCGAGCTTCATCGTTGGCAGGTGGGGTGCCGCGTGATCTTAACTCAGCCGCGCTGACCGCGCGAGCGGCCTTTCACCTGGGAATGCGCCGTGTCCTCCACGGCGGCCTGGCGGAATTCCACGATGTTATCGGTGGCCTTGGCGTCTTCGATGAGGTTGACGATCTCCACCCCGGCACGTTCAAGGTCATGCATGATGGAGCGGGAGCGGGCGCTGAGGAAGGCGTAGCAGAGGTAGGCGGGAATGGCCACCACAAGGCCGAGGGCGGAGGTGATGAGGCTCTGGTAAACACCACGCGCGACTTCGGCCGGAGTGGTGACGCCGTTGGCGGAGGAGAGGTTGGTAAAGCTGTCGAGCAGGCCGATGACGGTGCCCAGCAGACCGACGAGGGGGCCGACGTGGGCGATGGCGTTGAGGATGCCGAGGTAGCGCTCCAGGCGGGGCACTTCCAACTGGCCAGCTTCCTGGACGATTTCCTTCAGCTGGTCACGCGGCGCATGGTGGCGCAGCAGGGCGGCGTGGATGACACGGCCTGCCGGAACGCGGGTGGCGAGGGCTTCCTGCAAAGCTTCGGCGTAGTTGCGCTTGCGAATCAGGGCGGCCAGGCCGGCCAGAAATTCGCCGATGTTCATGCTCACCCGGTGGTAGTAGGCGAGCCGCTCCAGAAAAATGGCGATGGAAAATCCCATGCAGGCCATCAAGAGCCATACCAAAGGTCCTCCTTTTGAAATCAGTTCAGTCATGTCGTTGCGTAGTGCCCAGGCTGGCGCGAGGCTCGCGCAAAATGCACAGGAACCTCCTCAGCATGATTTATGCTGCTTGATTGAGATTGTAAACCTGAGAATCTTAACCTGCTTCTCGATAATGGAAAGTTCTTTACCCACGGCTTCTGCCCCGCTGCGCGTCCTGCTGGCGGAGGAGAGCCTGCCTTTCCGCCGTCTGATCCGGGAAGCGCTGGTGTCCTTTCGCGGCTGTCAGGTGGATGAGACCCCCTCGGCCGAGCGGGCCTTCGAGATGGCGCTGAGCCGGCCTTACCATCTTTTTATTTTTGCCCTGACGCTGCCGGACATGAGCGGCATCCTGCTGGACCGCCTGCTCAGCCGGGCCTATCCGCTGACTCATCCCGGCAGCCACACCGCCCCGCCGCTGATCTTCATGGTGCGCCATGAAGACAATGCTACGCACCCAAATTTGACACGAAATGCACGCGTCCGCGGTGTGCTGCCGTATCCTCCCAAGCTGGATCTGCTGCTGGCCCTGACGATGGGCCTGCTGCCAGACACGCTGCCACCCCTGCCCCCTTTCCTCAGCCCCCCTGCCCGACCCCCGCATGTTCCCTGAAGCCACTCCCCCGCCCGCCGTCAAAATCTGCGGCATCACCCAGGAACAGCAGGCCCGCGACATCATCAGCCTGGGGGCCGATGCCCTGGGGATCAATTTTTGGCCCCAGTCCAAGCGCTATCTCCCGGTGGGCGAGGCCGCCCTGTGGCTGCCCTCCATTCATGCAGACACCTGCCTCATCGCGGTGATGGTGAATCCAGAACGCCACCTGCTGGACCAGCTGACCCAGGAGGCGCTGGTGCACATCCTGCAACTGCACGGGGACGAATCCCCCGCCGAAGTGGCGCGCCTGCTGGAGACGGGGGCGCACGTGATCAAGGCCCTGCAGGTGAAGAACCGGGAATCCCTGGCCCAGATCGGCGAGTATCCCTGCGAAACCATTCTGCTGGATGCCTACAATCCGGGCCTTTATGGCGGCGCAGGGGAAACCTTTCCCTGGGAGCTGGCGGTGATCGCCCAGGACGAGTTCCCGGAAAAGAAGATCATCCTTTCCGGCGGCCTGACCCCCGCCAACGTGCGTGAGGCGGTGCAGCAAACCCGGCCCGCCGGGGTGGATGTGGCCAGCGGCGTGGAATCCGCCCCCGGCATCAAGGACCTGGCACTCGTGGCCGAGTTCATCGAGCAGGCGCGGCTGGGCTGAGTTTGTCGAGCATTCAGCGTCACGAGCCAGGGGACGCCGTCTGGGAGTTGTCCTCCTTGGCTGACGCTGTCTTGGCGGTTTCGTGGAGGTCGAAGTTCTCAAGAATTCCCTTCAAGATGGCAATCTGTGAAGGATCGTCTGTCCAGAAATCAAAAATGTCGCCTTCCCAATTGTACAACGTCGAGCGATTTGTCGGACAATACAGGTAAGAGGACCATGCAAACGAAGCCGTTAGAGCCATCAAAGAAATGGCTGTTTCAGCTTCAGCAGAATCAAAAAGGTGTCCTGGAGCCTCAATCAGCAAACGCTCCTCGGAATGCAGAGAACGTATCCCCATAACGGGAATCATTTCACTTGGTGTATATAGCCCCCAGTCCGTGATGTGGAGGAGCGTATCCGTGCTACAAAAGACCAAATCAAAGCACCGCCTGATGAAACCGTCGATGGCTTGATGTTTCTTGGGCGCATCAAATTGCAGATAAAAGGCTGAGTGAGATTTGGCGTACGGATCCCCGACGATACCGTGCTGATCCAACCATTGGGAGATTTCATTCTCGGTTAGGCATTTCATAACAATTCTCTCTGCAAGGCATCTGGTTTGGCTCTGCCTGCTTTCGGCCATAGCCTTGATTTCAACATCACTGCAAGCCGTTCGTCATGGCGTGCTCTAATTTCACATTTTGCATTCCCGGCCCAAGACTGGGGCAGGCTGGTGCGTTCCATCCCACCATGCGCCTGCTTTCGCTCTCCCTAGTCTGCCTGACGGGTCTCGTCTTTGCCGCTGAACCGGCCCCGAAGCCGGCCCCGCCCACGCCTGTCCCTGGCAAACCGGAACCCAAACCCGATCCGAAGCCGGACCCCAAACCGGAACCAGAGAAGAAGCCTGAGCCGGAAAAGAAACCGGAGGAGCCTGCAAAGCCCACCCCGCCACCCACCGCTGCGGTGCCAGCGAAGAAAAAGACCCTGGCTGAAGTCACCAAGGGGCACCAGCATGTGACCGGGCTGTTTGAATTCTACCTGGACCGGGAAAAGGGCACCCTGCACCTGTATGTGAAGAAGGACCAGATCGGGCCTGAGTTCATCTACTTCAACCAGACGATGGATGGGGTGGTCCAGGCTGGGCACAACCGCGGCCAGTATGGCAGCGAGCGCATCTTCCGCATTGGCCGTACCTTTGACCGCATCGAGTTCATCGCCGAAAACACCGCGTTTTACTTTGATCCGCAGAGCCCCCTGGCCCGCGCGGCCAAGGCCAACACCTCCCACGCCATCCTTTCCAGCGAGCCGGTGGTGGCCGAGGATGCCAACGGCTACCTCATCTCCGCCACGAACCTGTTTCTGCGCGAGAGCCTGCTGATGGTGAAGTACCCCTCCAGCGGCGATGCCAGCAAGGCGGTGCTGGGCAAGCTTTCTGAAACGAAGACGAAGCTGAACCGCATCAATGGTTATCAGGACAACACGGCCATCCAGGTGGAGTACGTCTATGAAAACACCTCCCCTTCCTGGGCCAATGACGGCAAGATGACGGCGGATGAAATCACGGACCCGCGCTATGTGAGCATCCGGGTGCAGCACAATCTCATCCGCATGCCGGTGAATGATTTCAAACCGCGCTTTGATGATGCACGCATCGGCTATTTCAGCACTCAGGTGACGGACATGACCAGCACGGAGCCCACGCCCTTCCGCGATGTCATCCACCGCTGGAACCTGGTGAAACAAAAGCCTGGCACCGCGCTCAGCGAGCCTGTGCAGCCCATCGTCTTCTGGATCGAAAACACCACGCCCGTGGAATTGCGCGACCTCATCCGCGAGGCGACGTTGCGCTGGAACCAGGCCTTTGAGACGGCAGGTTTCAAGGACGCCATTGTGGTGAAGCAGCAGCCCGACAACGCCACCTGGGATGCGGGCGACATCAACTACAACGTGCTGCGCTGGACCTCTTCACCAAACCCGCCCTTTGGCGGTTACGGCCCCAGCTTTGTGAACCCGCGCACCGGGCAGATCCTGGGCGCGGACATCATGCTGGAGTTCAGCTTCCTAACCAACCGCCTGCGCAGCCAGCGCGTGTTTACGGAGCTGGGGCTGGCCTCGCCGGAGGACAAGGAGGCACCGACCTTCCAGGGAAAAGATCCCCACCTGTGCCAGGACGGTCAGTTTGCCCAGCAGGGGCTGCTGTTTGGCAGTGCGGCGCTGCGCCTGCGCGGAGCCAGTGACACGGAGATGAAGGACCTGACCCGCGAGGCCCTCATCAAGCTCATCCTCCATGAGGTGGGCCACACCCTGGGGCTGAACCACAACTTCCGCGCCAGCCATCTCTATGATGCGAATGAGATCCACAAAAAGGAGATCACCGCCAAGACCGGGCTGACGGGATCCGTCATGGACTACATGCCTGCGAACATCGCCCCGCAGGGCGTGCCGCAGGGGGAATACTACATCACCAAACCCGGCCCCTATGACCACTGGGCCGTCGAGTATGGCTACAGCGAATCGCTGGAAGACCCGTCTGAGGAGTACAAGCGGCTGCAAAAGATCGCCGCCCGCTCTCACCAGCCGGAGCTGGCCTTTGGCAATGATGCGGATGACATGCGCCGGGTGGGCAAGGGCATCGATCCCCGTGCGATGATCTATGACATGAGCGGCGACCCGATCACCTACGGCATCCAGCGCTGTGATCTGGTGAAGGCGCGGCTGGCGGATCTGCTGACCAAGGAACCCCGCAAGGGCGAAAGCTGGCAGAGCCTGACCCAGGCCTATGTGACCCTGACGCGGGAGTCGGCGGATGCGCTCGTCTCCATGTCCCGTTATGTCGGCGGGGTGTATGTGGAGCGCGCCTTTGTGGGGCAGGCCCCGGACAAGAAGCCCTACACGCCCGTGGAAAAGGCCAAGCAGGAGGCTGCGCTGGACGCCCTGGCCAAATACGCCTTTGCCCCGGATGCCTGGAATGTGCCGGCGGACCTCGTGGCCCACCTCCAGCAGCAGCGGCGCGGCTTTAACTTCCGCAAGGAAGATGAGGACCCCCGGCTGCATGACCGCGTGAGCCTTTTGCAGAAGTCTTTGTTAGACCACCTGCTGCACACCGACACCCAGCGCCGCATCCTGGACAGCGCCCTTTACGGCAATGAGCTGCCCCTGACCCAGGTGATGGACCGCCTGACGGACGCCATCTTTCTCAATGATCCCGCCACCGGCCCCG
Organism: Verrucomicrobiota bacterium; assembly: GCA_040386955.1. Taxonomy (GTDB): domain Bacteria; phylum Verrucomicrobiota; class Verrucomicrobiia; order Verrucomicrobiales; family Verrucomicrobiaceae; genus Prosthecobacter. The sequence continues at coordinate 58,608 of JAZKER010000004.1, read as the reverse complement.
GCAGCCTGCGGCAAGCCCTGCAGAGCGAGTATGTGGACCGCCTGCTGCGCATCGTGAACTATGGGGCCTACCAGCCTGCCGCCCAGGCCGTGGCCTATGGCGAGATCGAGGACATCCGCCGCCGCCTGGAGGCCGCCCCCTTCACGGCTGCGCCAGCCCACGCAGCCTTCCTGCGCTACAAGATCAAACGCGGCCTGGACGAGTAACCACAGCCCTTCTTTCATGCCCATTCTTTCCCTGGTGGAACGCATTGGCAAACTGGCCAGACCTGCTCTAGCGTAGGGCTGCATGTTCCGCGCCCGACGATATTTCCTCTGCCTCCAGGCCCTCTGCTGGGTCAGCACGCTGCCGCTGATGGCGGAGGAATTGCAGGACAATCACGAGTTCCTCCTGGCCCATCAGGCCCTCAGCGATGGGCTGCCCGGTGTCGCCGCCACCAAGGCCACCCGGCTGCTGGAGCAAAAAGGCTGGAGCCGCACGGACCGCCTCACTCTGGCAGGTCTGGCGGTGGAGTCCTGGGTGCGGGCGAAAGATGGCCGGGCCGCCCTGGCCCTGCTGGCTGCGGAACAGGTGCCGAACAAACCTTTCTGGCAGGCCCAGGCCCATGTGGTGGCGGGCGAGCTGGATGCCGCACGCCAGTTGCTGGAAGACCGCCTGCAAAGCGAGGAAGCCACCAGCCAGGAAAAGCTGCTGCTGGCCCAGGTGTGGCTGGCCCTCCAGCAGACGGCCCCGGCCCGCGAGCTGCTGGTGATCCTGCGCCGTTCCGCTACCCCGGAGACTGCCCGCCGGGCCCGCCTGATGATGGATGAGCTGGATCTCAATTCCGGCAACTTTCAGCCTGCCCTGGACGATCTGGCCAAGCTGCCCGCCAACGAGGCCGACCCCACGGCCAGCCTGCTGCGTGCCCGTGCCCTGCTGGAACTGGCCCGCTATTCCGAGGCCGAGACCGCCCTGTCCGGGCTGGTGGCCTCCTCCGGCGGCGGTGAACGTGTGCACCATGCTGCGGCCGTGCTGCTGGCCGAAACCCGCCTGCGCCAGGCCCGGCCTGCTGAGTGCATCGAGGCTCTCGTCCAGTTTCTGGACAACACGACGGACAGCCTGCTGTGGAGCGAGGCCTTTGACCTGCTGGCACGGGCGATCGAGTCCGATCCCCTGCATGTGCTGCCGCCGGATGCCGCGCTGCGCTGGATCACGGAGGGCAACACGGTGCAGCGCCAGGCCCTGCAACCGTTGGCTTCCACCCAGACCTTCCGGGGTCACGCCATGCTGCTGATGTCCCGCTGGCTGCTGAGCCAGAAGCGGATGATGGAGGGCCTGGGCCTGCTGGAGGCCATGGTGCAGCTTCACCACGGGCATCCGCAGGGGGCCGAGGCCATGCGTCTGGCCCTGGAAACGTATGGGGCGCTGAAGGCCGATGGTCGCGTGACCGCCCTGGCCAACCAGTGGCGGCAGCGCTATGGCGCGGGCCAGTCGGCCATGGTGGATTTTGTCACCGGCGGCACCGCCTACACGCGCAACGACTATGCCCAGGCGGCCACCCTTTTCCAGGCAGCCGCCAATGTGGCCGTGACCCTGGCGGAGCGACGGGCCGCCCTTTACAACGCCGGGGTGGCCACCCTGCGGGCCGGGGAAGCCGTGCTGTATCAGAGCATCCTCAGCCAATTGGAAATCGTCAGTGCAGGGGCCGCCACCACGGTAAAAACCGGCGATACGGCGGCGGATCTGGAACTGGACCAGGCGCTGGACCTGGCTGCACGTGGCCAGCCTGCCGCCGCCGAGGCCCTGCGCGCCTTCATTCAAAAGCACAGCGGCCATCCCCGCCTCGTGCAGGCCCACATCGCCCTGGCGGAGACCCTGCTGGCACAGATCCCCACGGACTTTGCCGCCAGCGAAAACAGCCTGAGCGCTGCCGCCGCACTGCCCGGGGCCACGGAGGGCCAGCTCCAGCAAATCGCCATCACCCGCCTGTGGATGCTGGACAAGCAGGGCCAGCTGAAAGCCCTGACGGTGGCCGGAAATGATTTTCTCCTCAAATGGCCCGAGGCCACCCAGGCTGCCTCCGTGCGGATGAAAATCGCCGATGCCTTTTACCGCCTGGAAAACTTTGCCTCCGCACGCACCGAATTTGAGCTAGTGGCCCAGAAGTACGCCACCTCCGCCTATGCGGACACCGCCCTCTACTTTGCCGGCATGGCCGCCATCTCCATGATGAGCGACGAGGGCCGGGAGTCTGCCATCGACCTGTGGCAGCAGCTCGCCGAACGCGGCGGCCCCCTGAGCATCCCCGCCCGCCAGCAGCAGGCCCTGGCCAAACGCCGTGCGGGCCAGGAGGCCGAGGCCCTGAAGCTGCTCGACAGCCTGCTGACGGAGAAAAACCTCCCCGAAGACATGCACCGGTCCCTCACCTGCGAGCGGGCGGAGATCCTGATGCTGCTGGGCAAAACCGACCCGCCGCAACTGGACAAAGCCGTGACCACGCTGCGCCAGCTCCTGCGTGAAGATGACCTGACCTACCTGTGGAGCGCGCGTGCCGGCTATACGCTGGCGGCGGTGCTGAACGCGGCAGGACGGACGAATGAGGCCCTCGAAGCCTGCTACAACGTGGTCCAGGCCAGCGGCTTCACCGGCCCGGCGAACCCGGCCGAATTCCGCTGGTACTACCGGGCAGGTTTCTTCGGCATCGAACTCCTGGAAGCCACCAAGGAATGGGAAGCCGCCGCCCGCCTGGCGGAAAAGCTGGCCATCTCCTCCGGCGACCGCGCCGCTGAGGCGAAAGAGCTCGCCACCCGTATCCGCCTGGAGCATTTCATCTGGGACAGCAAATGACCTCCATTTTCGCCGCCTGTGCCCAGGTCGGCTGACGGCAGTCCCAACACCTACCTTTTATTTCCATGCCTACCAACATCCTCGGCCAAGACCTCCAATGCTGCTGCCGCCAGCCGATGACCGGCTTTTACCGGGACGGCTACTGCCGCACAGGCGCGGGTGATGTGGGCCTGCACACCGTCTGCGTGCAGGTGACGGAAGAGTTTTTGGAGTTCTCCCGGGAGCAGGGCAATGACCTCAGCTCCCCCGCCCCGCAGTGGGACTTCCCCGGCCTGAAACCCGGCGACCGCTGGTGCCTGTGCGTGACCCGCTGGAAAGAAGCCTTCGATGCCGGGGTGGCCCCGAAAGTCTGCCTGGAAGCCACGCATTCCTCCGCCATCGAGTGGGTGAACCTGGAAGACCTGCAGGCCCATGCCGTGGCTGCGGAGGAATAGGACGTATCATTGGTTAGGCAGTTGTTGATATGCCCCGTGGTTTGGGAAGAGTGACAGGGAATTTTGGACAGGATTCCAGGATGGGCAGGATTGACAGGAGGGGAGATTTGAAAAGGTCTGTGGCCCACGATGGCCCAGCCCAAGGAGCGGGACTTGCCAAGTCCCGTGGGTTGGGGAGGCGGGGGGAATGAGGATGTGTCCTATGGATGTTACATCCGTTGTTAGGTCGGGTAATTGCCCCATCTTTTGCCCAACCTCTTTTTGCCATTCTTTGGGGGGGCGCGGTGTGAGATGTGCGGAGGTTCAGGGGCCGGGACTTGGCAAGTCCCGCTCCTTGGGGGACGCTTGGGGCAGACGGGGATCGGTGGTGGAATGGGGCCGATTTTTACAGGATTGACAAGATGGACAGGATTAACAGGAAGTGTAGCAAGGGGGTGAACGTGGGCTGGTGAGCTTTTCGAAAGCGCCAGAGGACTGGCGCAGTCCAGGACGCTTTGCGGCTGCGGGAAGGCCTCCCGCTGGTGCGAGCAGCTACGGGGCGTGGCTACAGGGTGTAGCTGCGCCCGCCAGGGCGTGGGGTTTGGGGAGGGAAGCTCGAGGGGTGGAGAGCTTTCGGAGCTGGCCACCCGCTGGCGCGGGCAGCTACAGGGCGTGGCTTTTCAGGCCTCAGGGGGCGACGCCAGTTTTCTTCAGGCCTTCGAGGATGCGCTTTTGCACACGGGGGTCGGTGGGCTGGAGGGCACGGGCTTTTTCAAACTGCTCGCGGGCCTTTTCCAGGTCGTCCATTTTCAGGTAAACCTGGCCCAGATGCTCGATGATCTCGGCATCGTCCGGCTGCAGCTCCGCCAGGAGGGAGATGGCGCGCTGGAGTTCTTTGACCGCATTCGGGTAGTCGCCTTTTTTGAAATGCCACCAGCCCAGGCTGTCCACATAGGCGGCGTTGTCCGGCTCCAGCTCGTTGGCTTTGCGGATGAGTTCGCCGGCCTTGTCCAGGTGGCGGTCCAGCTCCAGCCACATGTAGCCCAGGTAGTTCATCGTGTTGGCGGCAGATTCCACCTCATCTTTCGGGGTGAGGGTGATGGACTTTTCAAAGATGCGGCCGGCGTCATCAGGGCGGCCGCCGCGTTCCAGAGTGATGCCGTATTGAAAGTAAAAGCGGTGGTTGATGAGCTCGCCCTGCCCGCTTTCGGCCATCTTTTCGGCGGATTCAAAGGCCTCGATGGCTTTGTCCCAATGCTGGAGTGACCGCTGGGCCAGGGCGGCCTGGACGTAAAACATGGCCTGGTCTGGAAACAGCTTCACGCTGCGCTGGCTAAGCTGGATGACCTTGTCAAAAAGCTGTGCCCGCAGCAGCAGCTCGCCCAGGTACAGGTAGTCCTCCCCTTCCCCGCCGCCGATCTGGATGGCAGCCTCCAGATGAGGGACGGCCTTGGCAAAATCGTCGCGCGATTCATAGGCGCTGGCCAGTTGGCGGCGTTGCTCGACATCCTTGGGATCGGCCTTCACGATTTCGACCAGTTGGGCCAGGGCCTTGTCCTTTTCGCCAAAGGCATCGTAGAGGCGATGCAGGAGCTTGCGCGCAGGCAGGTTGCCATTTTGGGCCACCATTTTTTCGCACAGGTCCCGTGCTTCCGGGAGCTGGTTGCTCAGCAGGTAATATTGGGCGACCTCCAGCTGCACGGACTCATGCTTCACACCGGGGGCGTGGCGCAGGGCCTTGGCATAAAAAGCATTGACCCGGGCCACGTGCTCCTCACGCATTTCGCTCTGGGCCAGCGGCCAGATCTGCTGGGCGGTGCGACCCAGGGTCAGCCAAAAGGCGGGGTCGGGCATCTCCAGGCGGAGGGCTTTGTCCAGGATGGCGATGGCATCCTTGCGCAGGCCCTGGGTGAGGTAGGTGATGGCGGCGAAACCGTAAACCTCGGCCTTTTGCGGGAACTTTTGCAGGGCGGTCTCCAGCGTCTGCCGGGCGCGGTCGTTTTCGAAAGGATCGTCCGGAGCGTAGGTGGCGCAAAAGCGGGCCAGGTTCAGGTACGGCGCCGGGATGTCCGGACTGTCCTGCACGGCCTTTTGCAAAATGGCCAGAGCCTCCTTGCGGCCTTTGAAGCTGTAGGCCAGCTCGGCCGTGTGCATGGCCAGGTCCGGATTGGCGGGGTCCACGGCCAGGGCGGCCAGGTAATGATCCAGCGCCTCGCGGAGCTTGCCGGAGTTTTCAAACTGGAGGGCACTGGTATAATGAGCCAGGGCCTCGGCCACGCGCTCTCCGTCCCGCTGCAGGTGCAGCGCGGCGGGGCTGGTGAGAGATGGGAAAGACAAGTCTGCCTGCTCACGGCCTGTGCTCCCCTCTCCGAAGAGCGGGGTCAGCAGGCCGAGCAGGCAGACTCGAAGTCGGCGGCAGCTGCGGGACATGGTGCCCCCGTCGGCGAATCGAGCGTTTCTCTTCGCAGAACGGTGGCACATCATGTGACCGAGGCTAGCGCTTAGGACTTATAGCGCAAACGCTTCTTGTGACGGTTCGCGCGCATGCGCTTCTTGCGCTTGTGCTTGTTGATCTTCGTCTTTCTGCGCTTTTTCAGCGATCCCATGTCTGTGTTCTCCTGTGTTCTTGCGTCATCCTAGGGGATGACTTTGTTTAGCGGATATTCCACGATGCCCTCGGCACCGAGAGATTTGAGCCGCGGGATGATCTCCCGCACGACGGATTCCGCAATGACCGTCTCGACGGCAACCCAGTCCGCATTGGCGAGCTGAGAAATGGTGGGGGAACGCTCTGCAGGCAGGCTGGCGACAACCTCCTTCAGGGCGGAGGATGGCACGTTCATCTTGAGGCCGACCTTGTCGCGAGCCTCGAGTGCGCCTTTCAGCAGCAGGACGAGCGTTTCCATCTTCTGGCGCTTCCATTCATCCTGGAAGGCCGCTTTGCTGGACACGAACTGAGGATAACTTTCCATCAGGGTGTCCACGATCCGCAGCTTGTTGGCGCGGAGAGAGCTGCCCGTCTCGGTGATGTCCACGATGGCATCCACGAGTTCCGGCACCTTCACTTCTGTGGCACCCCAGCTGAATTCGACTTCGGCTTTCACGCCGTTCTTTTCCAGGTAGGTCTGGGTCAGGCCCACGGCTTCCGTGGCGATGCGCTTGCCTTCCAGGTCCTTGACGGACTGGATGGGGGAATCTTCGGGCACCACGAGCACCCAGCGGGTGGCATTGGAGGTGGCGCGGCTGTAATTGAACTCGGCCAGGACTTCGATGTCGGCCTTGTTTTCGGCGATCCAGTCCTTGCCGGTGATGCCGCAGTCCAGGAAACCATGATCGACATAGCGGCCAATTTCCTGGGCGCGCAGCAGGCGCAGCTCCAGCTGTTTGTCATCCACGGTGGGGCGATAAGAGCGGGAAGAAACCACCACATGGAACCCGGCGCGCTTCAAGAGTTCAAGCGTCGGCTCCTGGAGACTGCCATTCGGCAGGCCGAGTCGGAGGATGTTCTTTTGGGGTTCCATTTGGTCGGGGAAAAGGGCGCGCAAAGTAGCGGAGTTTGGCAGGGTGCAAAGGATTATTTAACCCGAAAAAAACTTCTCGGTCTTTTTCACCTTGTTAGCGGGCTCTGCATCGGCCTTTTGTCCGGTCTTTTTTCTCGCTGATTTGGAGGGAAAACGCAGGCTGCAGCTCATCTGGGGCGGGCTCAGTCCACGGCCACCTTCACCACCACTTTGAAGACTTCGCTGGGGGTGTCCCACTCCACGCAGGGTGCGTGGGCATCTTCAGGATAAAGGATGGCAAAATGGCCTGCGCTGAGGTGCAGGGGGGTGACATCCGGCACCAGCTTCCACAGCGCGGCCTCTTTCTCCGGGGTGTAAGCCAGGGTCTCTTCTTTCATCGTGGCCAGCGGTGCCCAGAGGATGGTCTCGCGACCAGAGTGGATGAACTGCACATCGATGTACTTCCGGTGCGCCTCGAACAGGGCCTTTTCCTGCGGTTTGGTGGTGTAGGTCTGGACGATGGCAAAGACGTCATCGCCGGCAATGTCCACCCGGCCCAGTTCCTGGGTGCCATCCACTCCCCGCAGGTAGGCAAAGGCCTGTGCAAAGCGTGGGGACAGGAGTTCGTAACGGACGGCATTTTCGAGGGTATCGAGGATCATGGAGGTATGGACGCCGTTTTAGAACCGGGCAGCACGGGACGCAAGCCGGGAATACCGTCTTCTCCAGGCACTGCCCACCCCTCCCTTTTAAGGGATTCTGGTCCCTTCTCACACTTTTCCCAGCCGCTGCGCCAGTTCATACGCGCTCCGCTCCACCCAGTTGTGGGCCAGCCTGCCATCCCGCACCTCCCACACCGCAATGCCGGTAAACTCAACAGGCTGCCCGTCCGCCGGTGTGCCAAACAGGCCCTGGTTCAAACCGGTGACGCTCCACCGTGAAACCACCCGTGTACCGTCGGCGCTGCTGAACATGTCATGGCTGGTCAGACGCAGGTCACCGATCTTGCTGCTGAACGCGACCACCCATTCCTTGAATGCCGCACGCCCCACGACCTCCTGCCCGGAGGTGGTGAGTACAAAGTCTTCCGTACACAGCCGGTCGATTGCGCTGAGATCTTGTGGTGGATTGTAGATCTTCGCCCAGAATTCGGTCAGCAGCTTTTCCCCGACGGAAGGCAGCGCATCTTCGGGAACAGCAGCCGCGGATGAGCCGGGCGCAAAGGTGTGGGCCAGCAAGGCTGGTGGCAGGGCGACGGAAAACAGATCTCTTCGTTTCATCTTTGGTTAGGCTTAAAGAACAGATTCACCGGATCGTCACGGCCATGCCTTTGTGAACCAGCGTGTAGAGGGTGGCGGCATCCCAATTGGACAGACGGATGCAGCCATGGCTGCCGGAGCGGCCAATCGTCTCAGGGAAAGCGGTGCCGTGGATGCCCACGCCAGGACGATTCAGCCCGGTCCACAGGACGCCGACGGGACTGTTTGGCCCGGGCGGCAGATTGTAAAAGGTCTCGGTGCGCTCGCCCCTTTTCAGCACGCCTTCATCGTAACGGTACCAGGGCCAGGGCACCGCACCCGTGATCTTCCATTCACCGATCGGGGCCGGATGCTCGTCCGAGCCCGGCGTCAGGGGAAACGCGGCCAGCAGACGCGCCCCCTCCGTCACCCGCAGCATGCGCAGCCGGGTATCCACCACCACACGTCGTGAGTCAGCCACGGAGGCAGCCAGCTTAGAATAACTCGAGGGATAGGCATCCACGCGGAAGGGCCGCTGAATATTGGGCACACGGACCACCTCCCCCAGCGTCAGCGCATCCATCTGGCGGCCGGGATTTAGCTCGGCCACGAAGGCCACCGTGGTATGAAAACGCTCGGCGATGAGCTCGGACAGGAGGGTGTAGGGGAGTGTCTTTTGCTGGGCCTGTTCCGCAGGTTCCCTCGCCATCGTTCCCAAGCGCCCCAGATCGTCCGCCGTGACGGCATAGGTGGTGTAGGGAGCGATGCCGCTGACATCCGGGGTCACCTGCGGCGGCAGGCCCTGAGATTCCCGGTAAAGCGCCAGGGCCTTGCTGGTGAATTCACCCGGGTGGCCATCCACCACCCCAGGGCCGAAGCGCTGGGAATCGAGAAAGATCTGCAGTTGCACGGTGCGGTCCCGCGACATCGCATCCACCACGGGATCCGGGGTGCGGTGACTTGTCGTTGCACACCCAGTTAAACCTAAAAGACTGAGCAGGGCCATCGCGGCCCTGGCATGAGCACGTGAACCCACGCGAAAAGGAAATTGCATGGTGGTAGGAGTCCGTCAGAAGCTCTTTATTCCCCTCTCCTCCCGGATTTCATGCGGATTAAAGCCTTAGAAAAGCTGCAATCCACTGGCCGTGAATACCTCGAAATCTTTTCTGTTGTTTGTTGCCAGGACAGCCCCTTCGACAGTCGCCGTTGCAGCGATCATGGCATCCACTCGCAAGGATCTCTTACGAGCTGCTGCGTTGAAAAGACGGGCTGCTTCGAGGGCGTGGCTCTCGTCAAAAGGCACCACCTGATGCAGAAAGGCCCTCATGGCAGAAACCTGAACAGGAGTCACTGGACCGCAGATAAACTCATACCAAGCTGGCATCGGAGTGATCAGCACCTCCCCTGCCTGGGCCCACTGAATCAACTCCAGGCTTTCACGACTGCCAGCGACAAGCCCAAGAATCAGATAGTTGGTATCGAGGCAGATCATTGGCCTCTCCACTGGTGACGGTCCTCGCGGATTTCAGCTAGATAGCTTTTGGCTGTTTTGGGAGAAAGCCCCTCACCAGACTCATGAAGCTTTTGCAGCAAGGCTATTGGATTCGCTTTTGCAGTCTCTACCTCTGCCTGGGATACGGCACGCCGTACGACTTCGGCCTTGGAAACTTTCCAGAGCTTGGAAAGGCTGTCGATGCGCAGGGTTGTCGCGTCATCAAGAGCGAAGGTAGTGCGGTGAGTCATCGTTGCCATACCATTACACATACCATCACTATGCAACCCTTTCAAGTCTGAATTAGCTCGAAAACAAGCCCTTACACGGGACTTCACATCCCCTGCTGGCGCTCCAGTTCAGTGCGAATGCGGTCTTCCTGCTCGCGCAGTTCCGGGGTCAGTTCCTCGCCGAAATCTTCCATCTCAAACAGTGGTCGCAGTTCCACTTCGGACTCCTCACCCGGCATCGGGTCCGGGCAGCGCTTCATCCACTCCAGCGCCTCATCCATGGACTTCACCTTCCAGATCCAGTAGCCGGCGATCAGCTCCTTCGTCTCCGCAAAGGGACCGTCAATGACGACCTGTTTGCCAGTGGAAAACTTCACCCGTTTGCCCTTCCGGCTTGGGTGCAGGCCGTCTCCTGTCAGCATCACCCCGGCGGCCATCAGTTCCTCATTGAACTTGCCCATCGCCGTCAGCAGTTCCTCACTCGGCATCACGCCAGCTTCAGAGTTCTTCGTTGCCTTGATAATGACCATGACTCTCATTGCCGTGTTTCTTTCTTGTTGGATTGTTGGTTCGGGGAGGATGCCTCAGGTCACAGCGACCGTCTGGCGAGTTCCTCGTTTCAATGACATGACGAACCGGCCGGGGCTAAAAGGACAAGTTCATTCATCTTTTTTGCGGCCCGACACGCCCCCGCCAAAGTCGCGAACAGAACACAAAAAAACCCGCCACCTTTTTGGGCGACGGGTTTCTTGATGAAAGGCGCAATCAACGCCCTCAAAGGCAAGGCTTACAGCTTGGCCAGGATGTCGTTCAGCGTGATGCTGGGGCGCAGGGCTTCGCTGGCTTTCTGGTCGTTCGGCTTGAAGTAACCGCCGATGTCCGCGGCCTTGCCCTGAACAGCGACGAGTTCTTCAACGATCTTGGCTTCGTTGGCGGTGAGCTCTTCGGCGATGGGTTTGAACTGGGCCTGAAGTTCCGCGTCAGCAGACTGTTCGGCCAGGGCCTGGGCCCAGTAGAGGGCGAGGTAGAAGTGGCTGCCACGGTTGTCAATGGTGCCCAGCTTGCGACCTGGGGAGCGGTCGAAGTCGAGGAACTTGCCGGTGGCGGCGTCCAGAGTATCCGCCAGCACTTTGGCCTTGGGGTTTTTGCAGGTTTCGCTGAGGTGCTCCAGGGAGACGGCGAGGGCGAGGAACTCGCCCAGGGAATCCCAGCGCAGGTAGTTCTCTTCAAGGAACTGCTGTACGTGCTTCGGCGCGGAGCCACCGGCACCGGTTTCAAACAAGCCGCCGCCATTCATCAGCGGGACGATGGAAAGCATCTTGGCGCTGGTGCCGAGTTCGAGGATCGGGAAGAGGTCGGTGAGGTAGTCACGCAGCACGTTGCCGGTGACGGAGATGGTGTCCTGGCCGGCCTTGATGCGCTCCAGGCTGATCTGGCAGGCCTGGGCAGGCGGGAGGATGCGGATGTCCAGCCCGGTGGTGTCGTGGTTGGCGAGGTACTTGTTCACCTTGGCGATGATCTGGGCATCGTGGGCGCGTTTTTCGTCCAGCCAGAAGATGGCGGGGGAGCCGGTGGCGCGGGCGCGGTTGACGGCCAGCTTCACCCAATCCTGCACAGGGGCATCCTTGGTCTGGCAGGCACGCCAGATGTCACCTGCCTCGACTTCGTGGGAGAAGAGGACGTTGCCTGCGCTGTCGGTCACCTTCACGGTGCCGTCGGCAGGGACTTCGAAGGTCTTGTTGTGGGAGCCATACTCCTCGGCGGCCTGGGCCATGAGGCCGACGTTTGGCACCGTGCCCATGGTCTTGGGATCGAGGGCACCTGTGGTGCGGCAGAAATCAATGACGGTCTGATAGACACCGGCGTAGCAGCTGTCGGGGATCACCGCGAGGGTGTCCTGCGGTTTGCCAGCGGCATTCCACATCTGGCCGGAAGTGCGGATCATGGCCGGCATGGAGGCGTCCACGATGACGTCGCTCGGCACGTGCAGGTTGGTGATGCCTTTGTCCGAGTTCACCATGGCGATGGCGGGGCCATTGGCATAGGCGGCCTGGATGTCGGCCTCGATCTCGGCCTTCTTGTCGGCAGGCAGCTTCTCAAGTTTGGCGATGAGGTCGCCAAAGCCGTTGTTAAAGTCCACGCCCAGTTCGGTCAAAGCGGCGGCGTGTTTGCTGACGACGTCCTTGAAGAACACACGCACAGCGTGGCCGAAGATGATGGGGTCGCTGACCTTCATCATGGTGGCCTTCATGTGCAGGGAGAAGAGCACTCCATCGGCCTTGGCCTTGGCGATCTGTGCCTCCAGGAAAGCCAGCAGGGCCTTCTTGCTGAGGAAGGTGCCGTCCAGAATCTCACCTGCCTTCAGAGGGGTGCTGGCCTTCAGGACCTTGGTGCTGCCGTCTTTGCCGACGAACTCGATCTTCACATCGGTGGCCTCAGCCACCACGACGGACTTCTCATTGGAGAAGAAATCATTCTGCCCCATCGTGCCCACGCTGGTCTTGGAGGCGGTGCTCCACTTGCCCATGGAATGGGGATTCTTGCGGGCGTATTCCTTGACGGCCTTCGGTGCACGGCGGTCGGAGTTGCCCTCACGCAGGACGGGGTTCACCGCGCTGCCCATCACCTTGGCATAGCGGGCCTTGATTTCCTTGTCGGCATCCGTCTGGGGATTCTCAGGATAGTCGGGGAGCTTGTAGCCCAGGCCCTGCAGCTCGGCCACGGCCGCCTTGAGCTGGGGCACGGAGGCGGAGATGTTCGGCAGCTTGATGATGTTGGCCTCAGGAGCCACGCAGAGCTTGCCCAGGTAGGCCAGTTCATCCGGGATCTGCTGGTCAGGCGTCAGGCAGTCCGGGAAAGTGGCCAGGATGCGGCCAGCCAGGGAGATGTCCCGAGTTTCCACCGCGATGCCGGAGGACTGGGTGAAGGCTTCAACGATCGGCAGCAGGGAGTAGGTGGCGAGAGCGGGAGCTTCGTCTGTCTTCGTGTAGATGATGGTGGGCTTGGAGGACATGTCGGGATGTTTTCTGGACCCTCCAGAGCTAGACGCGCCTGCCCCTGTGTGCAACGGTCAAGGTGCCCGGCAGCCGGGGGAAATGCGCAGAAAACGCGGGCAAAACCGCAGGATCCGCGCCCCCTGTTGGCCATCGGGCAGCCGACTGCCCAGTCTTTTTCGCGTCTCGACGAATACCCGATCCGTTTTCACCCGCATGGCCTCCACACTCACTCCTGGTTCCAAAGCCCCCGCCTTTCATGCCCCCGTCGTCGGCGGTGACTATGCCCCTGGGGCGACCGTCAAACTCAGCGACTTGAAGGGTGAAACCGTCGTCCTCTACTTTTACCCGAAGGACGACACGCCCGGCTGCACCAAGCAGGCCTGCGCGCTGCGCGATGGCTGGGCGGACATCCGCGCCAAAGCGAAGGTCTTTGGCGTGAGCATCGACAGCGTGAAGAGCCACGAAAAGTTCATCAAGAAACACGCCCTCCCCTTCCCCATCCTCAGCGATGAGGATCAGGCCATCGTCAATGCCTACGGCGTCTGGGTGGAGAAAAGCATGTATGGCAAAAAGTACATGGGCACGGAACGGACCACCTTTGTCATCGGGCCTGACGGCAAGATCCAGGCCGTGTTTCCCAAAGTGAAGCCGGAAGAGCATCTGGCCCAGGTGCTGGCGGTGCTGTGAGACCCGCAGGCGAGCTGCCTCAGGCCCCTTTCAACAACCCGGAGAGATCCACCGTCTTCCACCGCTTGCGGGTGATGCCGGAATAAATCTCCGCCGTCACCTCCCCGCCCTGCACCTTGACCACGGTATGGCCGGGGAGGTCGGCGTATTCAAAAGACTTCACCAGGGGCCGCTCAGCATCGTAAACGGCCCGGCGTTCGGCGACGGTTTCCGGCGAGTGTTTGGGCTCCACCAGCACTTGGTCGCCCGTGTAACTGGCGAGGTCCGGCAGATGCTCCTTCACCTGCGGATCCGGGGTGCCCACCACGCTGCACACAGCGAGCTGGGTGAAGCGGCCGCCGCCCGGGGTGGCTCTCGTCAGGGCATTGAATTTGTGGATGTGCCCGCCAAGCACGAACGCGCTGTTTTTGCCCAGCAGATCCAGCAGCTTCTCCCGCTGCGCCTTCTGCTTTTCCCTCGCAAACAGATGCCAGGTGGAGCGGGCGCCGTAAGGCACCACCGGCGGGTGAATCACCACAAAGCAGTGCCGGGCGGTGCGCCTGGCCAGCACCGATTCCAGCCAGGCCAGACTTTCCGGATCGTAAGCATCGAAAAAGCAGAACAGGGCATCCCCGTGCTGGACAGTGTAGCGCGCGCTTTTTAGCTCTTCCGTGGCCGAAGTAACTTTGCGCGCCTGGGCCGTGAGGTAGGGATGAAACACGGAGGCAAAGGCGGCAGTGGCCCCATCGCCAGTGACATCGTGATTGCCCTTGGTGAAGAGGAACGGCAGGTTGAGGTCGGAGTCTTCGACGAACTTGACCGCCTCGCGATTCTGCACGGTGGCCAGTTCTTCGGTGCCACAGAGCCCTTCCACCAGATCTCCGACCTGGAGGACAAAGGCCGGTTTTGTCACCGCCTCAGCTTGCAGGGCGGCCACGGTCTCACGCACGGTGGCAAACAGGGCCGGTGTCACCTCCTGGGTGATGCGGGAGTAATTCTGGATCTGGCGCAGGTCGCCCGCCTTGTGTTTTTGCAGCCAGTCCAGATCATGATGCTCCAGACGGTCGAAGTGCAGATCACCTAACAAAATGAACGAAAAATCCTCCCTGCCTGCAGGCGCGGTGATGCCGGGCGATGCAGCTGCAAGACCGCCCAAGGTGGCGAGGGCCGACTGGCGGAGAAAACGGCGACGGGTGGAGGAAACGGTCATCATCGGGTTGGGTGGGTCATGCACGGACTAACGAAGGGAGTCCTCCCTGACCTTTCAATGAAGAGCGGAATCCGGCCAATGAGCAAACCTCGAACCACAAACTCATTGTTTGTTAGGCATAACGGCACAAAAAGGGGACGGCGTTTCTGCCGCCCCTAAAAAGATCCGTCGCCTGGGGCGACGGATCAGTTCTCCGTGTATTTGCCGAGGGCGCGGAACTTCTGGTAGCGGCCTTCGAGGAGTTCCGGGGTAGTGAGTTTTTCGAGGTCGGCGATGGCGTTGAGCACAGCGTCCTTCAGGGCCATGGCAGCCACGTAATGGTCATTGTGGGCACCACCAGCAGGTTCAGGGACGATGCCGTCAATGATGCCGAGCTTGGAAAGGTCCTGGGCGCTGAGCTTCAGGGCAGAGGCGGCCTCGGGGGCGTGCTCGCGGTGCTTCCAAAGGATGGCGGCGCAGCCTTCGGGGCTGATGACGCTGTAGTAGGCGTTTTCCATCATGAGCACCTTGTCGGCCACGCCGATGCCCAGGGCACCGCCGGAACCGCCTTCACCGATGACGACGGCGACGATGGGGGTGCGCAGGAGCATCATTTCACGAAGGTTGAAAGCGATGGCTTCGGCGATGTTGCGCTCTTCCGCCCCGATGCCTGGGAAGGCCCCGGGAGTATCAATGAGGGTGACAATGGGCAGGCCAAATTTCTCGGCCATGCGCATGAGACGGAGAGCCTTGCGGTAGCCTTCGGGATGGGCACTGCCAAAGTTGCGAAGGAGGTTTTCCTTGGTATCGCGGCCTTTCTGATGGCCGATGATGACGACTTTTTTGCCGCCCCAGGTGGCGAGGCCTGCGGGCATGGCCTGGTCGTCACCGATATGGCGGTCGCCATGCAGTTCGGTGAAATCTTCGCAGCAGTGCTTCACGTAATCCAGCATGAAGGGCCGGTTGGTGTGACGGGAGATTTGCACGCGCTGCCAGGGATTGAGGTTGGTGTGAATGTCACGCAGAAGGGTTTCGGCCTTCTTTTCCATGTCAGAGATCTGGCCAGCCAGCTTGTCGCTGGGCTTGGACGCGAATTTCTTTTTGGCCTCTTCGATCTCTTCGCGGAGTTTGACGACGGGCTTTTCGAATTCCAGGACGTGTTTCATGTAAAAAGGGGCAATTAACGGATGAAGTAGAGTTTGGAGCCGTTGCGGACCAGGGCAAACATTTCTTCCAGGTCTTCGCGGGCGAGAAAAACGCCGGGTTCCGGGGCGTCGTCCAGGTCTGGGACGCCCGGTACCGGGGCAGCGGTGCCTGCGGCGGGAGCCGGTTTGGCAGGCGGGGGGGTGCGCAGCAAAATGTCCGAGCGCACGCCACGGCTGCCGGGCAGCCATTTTTCGGCCTCGGTGTAGCGCGGGTCGGTTGAAAGGACCGCCTTGCCATCAAGCATGGCGGCCTTGCCTTTGATTTCCATGCCATTTTCAACAGGTACTCGCAGGCCGGTGGGCAGGCGGATGTCGCTGGCGAGGTATTCTTTGAAGAAAAACTCCTTCTCCCCCACCTTCCGCCAAAGCGTGACGGTTTTTTCAGACACATCCACGCGGATACTGAAGTCCATGGGCAAGATGGAGAGATGATCCCCAGGCTGGAGGACGGTGCCCATGAGGCCATTGAGACGGATGAGCATGTCCAGGGTGGTGCTCTGCTTGTTCGCGATGAGCGCCAGGGAATCCCCCGGCTGGACGATGTAGTCTTTTTTTCCCGCCTTGGATTCCGAGGCGAAAAGCTGGTCCATGTTGATCTCGCCAATGATTCGCTTGGCCTCCACGCAAGTGGGGGAGGCGGGGAACTGGTTCACCAGCTTGAAGAGGCCGTCACGCCCCTCCTCGATGCGGCCGGCCTTGATCAGGTCAATGGCGGCATTGAAGCGCTTGGCCCCGGGATCCACGGGCGGCAGGTCGCTTTTCTTGATGGTGGCGATCTCGGCCTGGATGCGTTTGTCCGGACGCAGGATCTTGTCGTAGATGTAATAGGCCGCAGCCATGCTGCCCAGCGTGACACCCAGGACGATGAGGAAGAGCAGAAGCTTGAGCTGCGCCTTGGCCATAGGGGGTGAGAATGCGCCTAGCCCAGGAGGCCGCGACGCTTAAAGTCGAAAAGATTGATTTTCTGGGACTTCTCGATCATCTCCACCGTGAATTTCAGCAGGCAGATTTCCCAGGTGTCATCCACGCCGGAAATCACTGCGCGCATGGGGTTGCCAGAAACACGGATGTCCTCCAGGAGCTTGCCGCAGACGGCCTCCATGGGCTCGTGGACGAGGTCCTCGGTCATGTCGTCCATTTTGAACTTGAAGCCATATTTCAGGATGGCCAGACGGTGCAGGTTTTCCTTCAGGAACTCGCCAAAGGCGTCTCCCTGGGGACCAAAGCCGTCGAAATCAAAGTCAGCGATCGCCGCAGGATCGGGACGCAGGATGAGGGGCTTTTCAGCCGTCAGCTTGCCCTGGCGGACACGGGTGGTGTTCACGCTGTCCATGAGTTCGGTCACCAGTTGAAACTCAAACTGGGTGGAACCAAAGGTGTCTATCCGGCGGTCGGGCTCGTGGAGCACCTGGGTGTTTTCCAGGGCGTATTGGATATCGTACTCCGTGTGCATTAGGGGTTAGTCAGCATAGAACACAAAGCGTTCAGGGCGAATGATTTCTCCAACGGTAACCCGGGGCTTTCGCTCATTTTCGAGAAGTGCGCCCCGCTCACTCCACCTCCAGCCCTGCCAGGATGCTCTTTTCCGCCGTCTCCGCTGTGGCCTGACTGCGGGCATGGATGCGCAGCAGTACCTCGCCCGCGCGGATTTCCTGCCCCACCTTGCGCATCTGGTCCACCCCCACGGTGGGGTCCACGGGATCGCTTGCCTTGGTCCGCCCGGCACCGAGCTCCAGAACGGCACGGCCCAGGGTGCCCGCATCCAGTTTCGCCAGCCTGCCGCTGGCCGGGGCCTTCATTTCATGAATGACCGGGGCGCGGTGGATGAGGTGCAGCCGCTCCAGGCTGTCCGCCTTGCCGCCCTGGACCTCCACCATGTGCTGAAACTTCGCCCAGGCCCGCCCGTCCCGCAGCATGCGCGCCAGCTCCGCCCGTGGGGAGATGGAAACGGCGCACGCGAGGTCCAGGACGATGGCTTCCAGATCCGGCGGCCCCTGGCCCTGAAGACAACGCACGCATTCGATGACTTCCAAAGCATTGCCGGCGGACTCGCCCGTGGCCTCATCCATGCGGCTGAGCCGGACACTGGACCGCACCCCCAGCGCGCGACCGACGGTGACCAGGCTCTGCGCCAGCTCATGGGCCTGGGCCTCCGTCTGCATGAAGGCCCCGCTGCCATACTTCACATCCAGGATCAGCCGGTTCAGCCCCTCGGCCAGCTTTTTGCAAAGGATGCTGGCGGTGATGAGCGGGATGCTCTGCACCGTGCCGGTGACATCGCGCAGGGCATAGAGTTTCTTGTCCGCCGGGCAAATGTTCGCCGTCTGGCCCACCATGAGGCAGCCGGTGATGGGCAGGGTCTTGTAGATTTCAGATTCGCTGAACTGGGTGCGGAAGCCGGGGATGGAATCCAGCTTGTCCAAAGTGCCGCCGGTGATGCCCAGGCCGCGCCCGGAAATCATGGGCACCCACACGCCGTCGCAGGCCAGCAGGGGCGCGAGGACAAGGGAGGTCTTGTCGCCAATGCCGCCGGTGGAGTGCTTGTCCACCCGCATGGGCGCATCCGCCGGCCATTGCAGGACGGAGCCGCTGCGCAGCATGGCCTCCGTCAGCGCGGCCGTTTCCGTCCCGGTCATGCCTTTGAAAAAAATGGCCATCGCCAGGGCGCTCATCTGGTAGTCCGGCATGTCTCCGCGGGTGTAGGCCGCGATGAGCCCGGAAATCTGTTCCCGCGACAGCTCGCCCCCTTCGCGTTTGGATTCGATGAGGGAGGGAATGTGCATGGGCAGAGAGTAAACCGTCCCGGCAGGCTTGGGCAAGGAGGGAACCCGCCCTGACCTTCATCGGGCAATCCACGCTTCTTCTGCACTTGCTGCTTGGAAGTGCCTCATTCCCCCCTAGCATTCACGTTAGACACACATGGATTGGGAATCACCGAAACTCTTGCTGCTGGCCCTGCCCGCCCTGGCTTTGCTGCTGTGGTTTGAAAGCCAGTCCGCCCACCCGATGGAGGGCCTGCGCAAGCGGCTGCTGCTGGTGGTGCGTGCGGTTGGCATCCTGCTGGCACTCGCAGCCCTGGCCGGTCCGGCACGGGTTTCCCAAACGGGCAAAAAGGCCCTGGGCATCATCCTGGATGCCAGCCAGAGCATGGGGGCGGAAGGGATCGAAAAAGGCCTCGCGGAGGCCCGCCGTCTGCAAGGCAGCCTGGGAGCGGAGACGGAAAGCTTTGTGGTGCTGCTGGGCGATGAACCCACCCTGCTGCCCGAAGGCCCGAAGCCGGACGTGGCCGCCTTTCTCACCACCCATGGAGGCGACAGCCACTACAGCGCCGCCGTGGACTATGCTCAGGCGCTTTTCCCCGCCGGGGCCAGCCGCGACATCGTCCTCATTGGCGACGGGCATGAAACCCGTGGCCGTCTGCTGGAGGCGGCGCGACAGGCCAGTGTCTCAGGCGTGCGCATCCATGCCATCCCCATCGCAGGGCCACGCAAGCCCGATGCCCGGGTGCGTGAACTGGTAGCCAGCCGTAACCGCCTGAATGAAGGAGCGACGCTGAAACTCACCGCCCACCTGGAATCCACCCTGGAGGCGCAAGGCACGCTGAAGCTTTTCGAAAACGGCATTCAGGTGGAGCAACGGCCCGTCATCCTGAAGCCTGGCCAGCCCCTGGCGGAAACCTTCACGCGGACACCCGGAACACGCGACACCTTCAAATATCGGGCGGTGCTGGAAGGTATCGCGGCGGATTCCATCCCGGCCAACAACAGCGCCCTGACCCTGGTGGATGTGCGCGGTCGGTTGCGCCTGCTTTATCTGGACAGCGAAACGGGCGAGGCCGCCTACCTCCAGCAGGCCATGGCCAAAGAAGGCATCGAACTGGATCTCCGCCAGCCGGGCAACATCCCCAGCACGCTTGATCAGCTCTCCGGTTACGACGGCATCATCCTCAGCGATGTGCCCGCCCACCAGATCGGCGAAGGGGCCATGAATGCCATGCGCGACTATGTGGACAAGCTGGGCGGCGGCTTCCTCATGCTCGGCGGGCCCAACAGCTTCGGCCTCGGCGGTTTCTACAAGACGCCCATTGATGACATCCTTCCCGTTAGGCTGAAAGCGCCCGATGAAGAGGAAAAACAAAGCGCCGCTGTGGCCATTGTCATGGACCGCTCCGGCTCCATGGCCGGTGAAAAGCTGGAGATGGCCAAAAGCGCCTCCATCGCCACCGCCGAGGTGCTGGGACGGAATGACTTCATCGGCATCTATGCCTTCGACAGCGAGGCCCACGTGGTGGCCCCGATGACCCGGCTGACCTCCACCGCCACCATCGCGGGGCAGATTTCCTCCGTGGCTTCGGGTGGCGGCACGAATCTGCAGCCTGCCTTTGAGCAGGCCCGCGAAGCGCTGCGCCGGGTGAAGGCCAAGGTGAAGCACATGATCATCCTCACCGATGGCCAGACCTCTGGTACGGGCTATGAGGCCATGGCTTCCCAGTGCCGTGGTGAGGGCATCACCATCTCCACCGTCTCCATCGGTGAAGGCTCGCATGTGGCCCTGCTGCAGGCCATCGCTAGCAGTGGCGGCGGCCAGTCCTACACCACCACGGATGCCGCCAGCATCACGCGCATCTTCACCCAGGACACCCTGATGCACACGGGCCGCATGATGCGCGAGGAACCCTTCATCCCGAACCTGGTGGAAAAGCACCCGATGTTGGCCGGCTTTGACAAATGGTCTTCTCCAGACCTGCTCGGCTACGTCAAGACCATCCGCAAATCCACGGCCCAGGTCCCCCTGCTCACCGACACGGGCGATCCGCTGCTGGCGCACTGGCGCTTTGGCCTGGGCAAGGTGACCGCCTTCACCAGCGATGCGAAAAGCCGCTGGGCCTCCCTGTGGATCGTGCGCTGGCCAGACTTCAGCCGTTTCTGGTCGCAGCTCCTGCGCGAGACCGCCCGCCCGCCGCAGGGCCGCCACATGGATCTGGCCACCGAGATGCGCGGGGATGATGCCCTGCTGCAAGTGGACCTGGAAGAAGATGCAGGCACCCGTGCCAATGATGCCCGTGTGCAGGCGGAGGTCTTCTTTGTGGCAGCCGATGCACTCGGTGCTCCCTTGAAGCCCGTGCAAAACCTTTCGTTAGGCCAGACGGGTCCCGGCCGCTATGAAGGCAGCTTTCGCCCTGACCAGCCCGGCGTGTACCTCATCCGCGCCCAAAGCGGGGCCGAGATGGTCTCGGCGGGCCTCGTCCACAATCCCGGCAGCGAGGCCAGTCTGGGCACGGTCAATGAATCCCTGCTTCAGCAGGCCACCCAAATCACCGGCGGCAAGGTCCTGCAACCTGGCCAAGTGCCCGACCTCAGCCAGACACGCGCAGTGCAATACATCGAGCTCTGGCCCTCACTCCTCCTCACCTTGCTATTCCTCTTCCTGGTGGACCTGGCCATCCGCCGCTGGGAGCATGTGCAAGGCATCTGGGAATTGATCGTTCCGCAGAAAAGTAACACTCCATGACTCACCGTTCTCCCGCTCCTCCCCACCTGCCCTACCATGTTGTGGCCTGGAAGTCGGCCGTGACGATCCTCATCATCGCCCCCTGCGCCATGTCAGCTTTGGGCTTTTGGTTGATGATGTTCATGATGGGTTCCTGGTCATCTCGCTCCGGTTCCCCGGCTTGGGCGGTCTCCCTGTCACTGGTGACACCCATCCTTCCCTGCCTGGTAGTGTATGCCGCAGCGGTCTCCATCTGGATGGAAAGGCGTACACGCCTCGTCACCCTGGTGCTCATGACAGGCATCATCGCCCTTGCTATGGCACTGTATCATTTGGGCCCAAAACTTCTGGGACAGGCCACTTCCGAATCCGGCCCAGCCACTCTTCGCCTCAACTCAGGCTTCATGCTTTACCTGCTTGTCTCAGGCTGGCTTCTGTGTCTTTGGGAAACTTGCCGGCCACGCAGGGCTGCAACAGCCGCCCATATCAGGCAACCCGCCGACGCCTAACCAACAAGGCACCAAAACCGAGCATCACCAGCACCAGCCTTGAAGGCTCAGGCACCAGGGCGATGCTAAGGATGCCACCGGTGTAAAGCTCGCTGAGATCCCAGGTTAGCCCAGCGCTGAGAACGGGAAGATCCATGGCGGTAAAGCTGCCGCTGACAGGTTCTGTTAACCCCGACCAGTCGAAAATTTTCCAGGAGTCATTCGCGGCAAAACCAGTCATGCCGTTCGGATTGCTGACCCGCAGGGTGATATCCGTGCCGAGGCTCACCCGTCCCAGGCTCACCGCCAGGTCTGCCGCAGTGCTCGTCAGCGTGTTGTCGCCCAAACCCGCGCCACTGAAGAGATCAAAGGCAAAGACGGAACCCGCCTGCAAGGACAGGCTGCCAGTGCCACTGGTGGCCAGGATCAGATCCGCCGCCGTTGGACTCGGCAAGGTGAAGTCCCCCACGCTGAGCGTGCCAGCTACAATCGTGATGGAGTTGTTCAAGGCCGGGGCGATGCGCCCAGTACCGCCGAGAGTCGCCCCTGAATTTACCAACACCGGACCGGTGCCGGTGGCCGAGCTGAGGGCGGAAACGTTGTTGGCCAAAAGGCTGCCGCCTTGCACCACCGTATTGCCATAGGCATTGGCATCACTGGTTAGGCGAGTGACCCCCGTCGTGGTGTTATCAATCCGTAGAGTGCCCGTGCCCGTGATGGCCTGCGGCATGGTGAGAGTGTCGCTGCGTTTGGTGCTGAGGATCGCAGTAGTGGTACTCAGAAAGATCTCCGTGCTGGCCACACTGCCTGTCGTACCGCCGTTGCCAAGCTGGAGCAGACCATTGCTCACGGTGGTGCTGCCTGTGTGCGGACTGTCCCCGGTGATGGTCCAGCTCCCGGTGCCATACTTCTCGATGCCCGTCGTGGCCACTGCTGCATTGCTAATGCCCGCGATCTCATTCGCGCCGACCTGCGTGCCGCCAAGTCGCAACGTGCGTGGCGCTGTGTTGCTGCCTTCTGAAGTGAACAGGCTGGTGAACTTCACCGTGCCTGTGCCGGTGTTTTCCAGATTCGCCAGGACGGAAAACGTATCGGCGATCACATCCGCATTGGTGATGCGAAGGATGCGGTCCGTCACGGAATCAACGCTGCCCATGTAACGCAGCGTCGAGACGGCCTGCACCGTGGCTCCAGTCACCGTGGCCCCGCTCATGTCAATGATGGCGGATTCTGCATTCTGGTCACCCCGGCCCAGGGAGCTGGGCAGCCCGGCATTGGCAAGGAAGGTGGCCTCAATGACCCCGGCCAGCATTGTGGTCTTGCCCTTGTAAGTATTGGCAGGCCCGAGAGTCGCCACCAGGGAACCGCCTGTGGTGAGGCGGAAGTTCAGGTTGTCTTCATTCACCCCGGTCCCGCCGATCATGCCCGCACGAAAGTCACTGGCCACCGTGTTGTTATCCAGCGTGAAGGTGGAGTAGGCCGTGGCACCGCCCACCACCGCATTGCCCGTGCCTGTGCCATCGGTGCGCAGCCAATCCACCGCCAATGAGACGGCCGTGCTGCCGCTGCCCAGCTTCAGCACTCCGCTGGTGCTGCCCGCCCCCAGGGTGACTTCCGAGCTGGCCGAGATATTGCCCGAGCGGAGGTGCAGCGTGCCATTCACCACCCGTGTGGTACCCGTGTAAGTGTGGGAAGCCGTGTCGAGATACACCGTGCCCGGACCGGTTTTCGTAAAGCCCGTGTTGGAACTGGCGGTGGCGTTGTTGGCAATGACGGAACTGATAATCAAACCCGCCGCCGCATTGTTCTGGATCACCATCAGATCCGCCACTGCGGAAGAGATGTTGGTGGAGCTGCTGCGTAGCGTGCCACCGCTGAGGGTCACATCCGTGGCTCCAGCCCCCTCCCCAACGAGGATGCCTCCCGTGCTGAGAATTTTCCCCGCAGCTATTGTCACCGCGCTGCCGCCCGCCGTATTAAACCGCACAGTGCTTGTGGTTAGGTTATCCGGCACACTCACTGTCGCAGTGGTCACATCGGCGTGACCGGAGAGCGCACCCCCGGAGGTATTGGTGTAGCCCCCGGCAATGGTGGAAAGGCTCACGATGCTGCGCACACCGCCGCTCAACACACCCGTCGCGGCCCAGTCGCTGGCACCCACGGTGGCAAAGGCCATGCTGTCACTCGTCAGCACCGCATTGTCCGCCCCGCCCGTGGTGGTCAGCGCGCCGCTGCTGCCGGGGGTGAAACGCAGCATGGATGCGGCGGATGGACGGCTGATGGCCCCCAGGGCCAAGTTCACATTCGTCCCGCCGTTTTGCACCACCCGCAGCTCACCGCTGCCAGGACTGACGGTCACCGCGCCAAAAGCCTGGCCCACTGTGCTGCCGCTGCGGCCCGTCACCTGCAGCACACCACCGCTGAAAATGGCAGGCACACCCGAACCCAAAAGATTGTCCACCGTGGCCACAGGTGCATTGGCAAAGTCGAGGTTCAAAATGCCACCATTTACCGTGATGCTGCCATTCACGGTGGGGCTGGCCCCGCGAATGTTCGCGCTGCCATTGCCGCTCTTGATCACACCCAGCGTGCCCGTGCTTGTCTTGGCGATGGGATCTGCGACATTGATCGTGCCATTGCCAGCAAAGGTGACCGAGATGCTGGCCGTGCCGGAATGCAGGATCGAGTTCCCACTGGCCACATCGAAGTTCAAGGTGCTGCCAGACTCGGCCTGGAGACGCAGATTGGATCCCAGCGTCACTGTTCCGGCCATCGTGTTGCTGCCGCTCACGCTACGGATCGCGCCCTGATTTCCCACCCCTGCCCCGCTGACGGTCATGGTTTCAGGCGTGGTGATGCCACCGCTCAGCTCCAGGGCGGCTCCGGTGCTCACCGTCGTCGTCGCGGCTGCGCCCACGGTGCCTAACGCATTGTTATGCGTGATGCGTAGCGTGCCTGCAGAGATCGTCACGGTGCCCGTAAAAATGTTATCACCGCCCAGGACCAGGGTCCCTGTTCCTTCCTTGGTGATCGCCGAGGTGGAGGAAGTGGTGTTCACCCGCCCGGTCACCGTGATGTTGCCCGCACCGCCAAAGGTGATGGGCACCGTGGCAGCGGAGATGGAAACCGCCGTCGCACCACCAGCGGGACTTAGGATCAGCTCGCCGGCATCCGAATGAATGCGCGTATTCGTGATGGCCACGGTCTGCGTGGTGAGGGTGTTGGTGCCGCTAACGTTCCGCAAAGCTCCGGCAAGGTCCACGCCACGACCCGAAAGGATGATCTGTTCCGCAGAGGTGATGCCACCGGAAAGCAGCAGCGAAGCGCCGGTGAGGACCTGCGTGTAACCCGCCCCAGTGCCCAGGGCCGTGCCATGACGGATCTCCAGACTGCCGCTGTTCACCGTCGTCTGGCCAGTGTAGGTATTGGCTCCGGCCAGCACCGTCTTGCCCGTGCCGTTCAGCAGCACGCTCACCGCTCCGGTTCCATTGTTTTCAATGGAGGAGTTCACGGACAGATCCGAGGTTGAAAAGTTGGTCAGGATCACCTGCCCCGCCACATTGTCCGCACCACCTGCCGTCAGCTTGCCCCCGTTCACCGTCAGTCCATAGGCACCGCTGACCGCCTGAATGCCGCCCACAGCATCCAGCCTCAAGGTCTGCCCCGCCCCCATTTCCAGAGAACGGCCTAACCATGTATCCGTCATGGATACGGTGTTCAGGTTCGTTGTGCCCGGACCAAAGGTCACCGCCTGGGTGGAGGCATTGCCCACCTGTAGATTGGCTGCCGGGGCATCGGCCTGGATGGTGCCCGTGGCATGCACCGTGTCGCCGGTGAAACCCGTGAGCGTGCCCGTAGGAGCTGCCGCCCAGGAGCTGCTGCCGCCGGCGTTGGTGAAGGTGGCCCAGGCTCCCAGAAAGGGTGTGGGCGCAGTCGTCGTGATGCTCCCAGAAACGGGAGCCTTGATGGAAAGCACGCCGTTGCCAGTGCGGCCCAGCGTCCCCAGGGCCAGATTCATGGTGCCTCCCGTTCCAGAGATGAGTTCAATCTCGGAGCGGTTCTGCGCCACCGTCACATCGCCAAAGGTTTGGCTGTTGGTTACGCCAGCTTTGCCACGCAGCCGCATCACCGTCGTCAGTGCGTGACCGCCAAAGAGGTTCAGCGTCCCCGGTGTCACTCCATTGTAGAAAATGTCTGAAGCAGGTGCTCCGGTGGCGGCAAAATCGAGTACGTTCAGGCCGCCTTCCGCCGAGACTGGCAAGGTGGGGAAAGCCGGCACAACGGCGCGGCCAAAGTTCGTCGAACCTGTATAGGTGTTCGCGGCCGTATAGGTCATGGAAAGTGCCGCCGTGGCGGTGGTGGGCAGCAAGGCCGTGCGGGTGAAGGAGTAGCTGCCGCCCATCTCCGTGATCGGCGAGGTGATGAAGGAATTGATGACGTTCGTGTGCGTGTGGATGCGCGCATCCCCGATGAGGGCCACGCCCCCGGCGAGAGTCACGCTAGAGTCCATGCGGATGGCTCCCCAGTTGGTCGTGCCGCCACCTCCGGCAATGCGAAAAGGCACGTTGTAGGTGACATCCGTCCCCGTCAGTTGCGCCACGGAATTGGACTCCACCACCAGGGCCGTAAGACTGGGAAAAATGCTCTGTGAACCAAAGCCCAAGAAGATGCCGCCCGCATCCCCCTTGAGCGTCAGCAGACCAGTGAGCCCCGTGTTGTTTGCCGTGAAGCGAACAAAACCAATCGCCGTGCCGCTGTTCTTCTGAATCGTCAGATTGTTGGCATTCACCGGGAGCAAAAAATTCACCGCCGAGACCGCTGTGCTGCTTCCCGAGGTGCTCAAATTGCCGATGTTGATAATCGGTGCCGGGCCTGTGAGATTCAGGGAACCTGTACCGCTAAAATGATAGGCCTGGTTTGTTGTGGTGGGGGCGGCGCTGAGCGGCAGAAAATCCAGCCCCGTCGCATTGATGGCGGAATTGACCGTGATGGTGCCGCCCACTGCGCTGGAGGAGCTGCCAAACTGGGCCAGCCCATCGTTCCAAGTGGTGTTGGACAAGAGCGTCGGATTCCACCAGTTCGCCGTGCCGGTGTCCCACACGCCAGCCCCGTTTTGCACTCCCGTCGTCCCGGTATTTCCGTCAAAGATGAGCTGCCCCAAAGAGGGCACGGAAAAGCTCAACAGCAGGGTCAAAAGAAGGCGCTTCATGGTTCACGGTGGGTTCCCTTCCCGTCCCTCATGGCCGTGGACATCCCTGAGCCGGGATGGCCGTTTTCGCGAGTGTGACAGTTTGGGGGGTAACCAACTGTTTAGCAGCGCCTGTGCCAGGATGTGACATCCTCGTTCCACGAGGCCACATCCGGCACATTCGTATCAATAGCCATCAGTGCCTGACGGCTTCCCCGCCCTTCGGAATCAACCCTCTTCCTCGGCACCGTCTTTCTCCAGGGCCTTCACACGGGCGGAGAGGTGCGGCAGGCGGTTGATGCTGGCCAGACGGCGGCGTTCATCCATCACCGGCACCGCCGGGAAGCCCATGTAGGTGGCCTTGCCCGCAGGGATGTCTTTCGTCACCCCACTGCGCCCGCCCAAGGTCACAAAGGAGCCCACGCTCACATGCCCCGCCACGCCCGACTGGGCGGCGATGACGACGTAGTCGCCAATGATGGCACTGCCTGCAATGGCCGTGCCGGAGACGAGGATGCAATGCTTCCCAATGACCACGTTGTGGCCGATCTGCACGAGGTTATCAATCTTTGTGCCTTCACCGATCCAGGTGCGGCCAAAACGCGCGCGGTCCACCATGGTCCCGGCACCGATTTCCACATCGTTGTCGATCTGCACAATGCCCGCCTGGCGCACCTTGCGATGACGGCCTTTTTCAAATTCGTAGCCGAAGCCATCCGCGCCGATGACCACGCCGGAGTGCAGAATCACACGCTCGCCCAGTTCGCAGGCTTCATGTACGGTCACATTCGCAAACAGCTTCGTCCCAGCCCCGATGATGGCATTGCGGCCGACAAAACAGCCCGCGCCAATCTCAGTCCCGTCGCCAATTTCGGCCCCGGTTTCGATCACCGCACAAGCAGCTACTGAAATCTTGCTGAGGTCCGCCTTCACGCCTTCGGCAATGACGGCGCGAGGATGAATGCCTGCCTCAAAAGCTGCCGCGTGGAAGCCATAGGTATCCACGACTTTTTCAAAGGCGCGGGAAGGATCCTCAACAGCGATGCAGGCCACCTTCTCTGGGCAGCCATCCAGCCCCTTGGGCACCAGCACTGCCGTGGCGTGGGTGGCGGCCAGCTTATCCCGATAACGGGCATCATAAAAAAAGCTCAGGTCCCCGGCTCCGGCTTCTTTGAGAGATGCGAAGCCGGTGATGCGGGTGTCTGGACTGCCAGTGAGAAGTTGACCTCCCAACAGTTCAGCCAATTCAGAAAGGGCGATGTTCATGAGGCCCGCCCTTTCTCACAATCTGGCCACAAAGGCGAGGGCGAGTTGATCCAAAAACAGCAATTTTTCCGTGCTAAAATTTGCGATTTAGCACAGCTAGCTGGTCCAACGAATTTACAAGCGCTTCAATAAGAACGAAATTTAAGCGTCAAGCCATCTAGAGTAAGATAGGTAAATTGTGTTTATTTTTTTGACATTGACATGACCCTATGATATATTGATTGGTGTTACTATTAATATTAACACATATTGTATATAATAGTAATCAAATAGACTTTGATTATTTTGTAAGCTTGTTCAGCTTTTCGATAATTTTCTTTTTACAAAGGAAATTAAAATTCGAGTTCAAAATACAGCTAAAAATTAAATTTTAAGCTAAATTTTTTAAAGGCTGGTTCATTGGAACCAGCCTTTTTTATATACTAACAACTCACGCACCGCAGGTGACGTGGCAGGCAGGGGCCAGCTCCCGCACTTCATCGGCCACCGGGGCGCTCATGTCGGGGTTCGGCTGCTGGGCGCTGAGGCCCAGCGCCTGGATGAGGGCCAGATCTTCCTCCGCCTGCGGATTGGCCGCCGTCAGCAGCTTGTCACCGTAGAAGATGGAATTGGCACCGGCAAAGAAGGCCAGGGCCTGAGCTTCGCGGCTCAGGTTCGTGCGGCCTGCGCTGAGACGCACCTTGGCACGCGGGATGGCGATGCGGGTGACGGCGATCATGCGAACGAGCGAGAAGCTGTCCACCTGCACATTGCCGCCCAGCGGGGTGCCCTTCATGGGCATCAGGGCATTGATCGGCACGCTCTCCGGATGCGGATTGAAGTTGCTGAGCACTTCCAGCATTTTCAAGCGGTCCTCGATGGTTTCGCCCAGGCCGAGGATGCCACCGGCGCAGACGGACATGCCCGCATCCTGCGCATGGCGGATGGTCGTCAGGCGGTCTTCAAAGGTGTGGGTGCTGACGATGTTCGGGTAGTGCTCCGGACTGGTGTCAATGTTATGGTTGTAAGCGGTGACACCAGCTTCCTTCAGAACGGCGGCTTCTTCAGCGCCCAGCTGGCCCAGAGTCACGCACACTTCCATGCCGAGGGTGGCCACGTCTTTCACGATGTCCACCACCTGGTCAAACTTCTGGGTGCCCACACGCACGCCCTTCCAGGCGGCGCCCATGCAAAAGCGGGTGGAGCCGCTGGCCCGGGCCGCGCGTGCGCGCTCCATGACATCGGCCTTCTCCATCAGCTTCTCCGCCTGCACACCCGTGGTGTAGCGGGCGCTCTGGGCGCAGTAGCCACAGTCTTCGCTGCAACCGCCGGTCTTGATGCTCAGCAGGGTACAAAGCTGCACCTCGTTGCCGGTCCAATGCTCTTCATGGACGGCGCGGGCCTGCTTGATGAGGTCAAAGAAAGGCTGGTGGTAGATGCGATGGAGGTCGGCGTATTTCATGCGCTAAGTGCTGTGACGCCTTTGCCACGAAACCGCCCTGAGGGCAAAACGAATTTGGGATTTCCGCCTCCGCAGCCCAAAACCTGCCCAGGCACTACTGCGTCCAGCGGCCACCCTGGCCCAGTGCCACCTTCCAGCCGCGCAGGTGCATGAAGGAGTAGTCCGTCTTGCCGATCGCGCCGATCATGGGTGCCCCCGTGGCCCGCTTCCAGGCCCGGCTCATGCTTTCCCCCGTATGGCAGCCCCAGCTCTGGCAGTAGGCCCCACGGGCAAAGGCACCACGGTTCAGGCGCGGAAGGTCATTCTCATGCAGCCAGACCGTGGAAGCGGCATACACGTCCGAGCTGTAATCAAAGAGGAAGCAGTACTTGTTCGAGTGGCCAAAGAACTCGAAACCCGAGATCTTGCTGCGGGCGCGGGACACGGAACCGCCACCGCGGTTGATGTAATTGATCACGTCTTCCTTCGTGCGGAACCACACCAGATTGATGCCATAGGTGCTCTGCACGGACTCCACGTGGCTGGTCAGCGGATCGCGATCCTCCCCGGCACGGCGCAGGTAGGAGTCCCGATACACCAGCCAGGTGATGATGGTGCCCTTCGGCTGCGTACGCTGCAGTTCCTGCATGCGCACACGGGCCGGACGGACAAAGTTTCCCCACCAGCGGTCATGCTGCTGCGAGGGCTGGCGCAGGTTTTCCCACTTTCTCAAAGCCGGGCCGCCGGAACAGATGATGTATTCATTCTGGGCCTGGGCGGCGGTGCAGGAAAGCACCAGAGTCACCAGGAAGAGAAACGCGGCTCTGACCAAATGGGGGCGTGTGGACATGGCGGTAGATTAAAGACGGCCCGGCAGCATAGGCAATGCCTACTTCAGGGGTACCAGGTTGAAATCCTTGAACTGCACCTTCATCGGCGGACCCTGGTGGATCTGCAGGCCCAGCAGGCCTTCCTTCGGCGCATTGGCGGCGTCTTCATCCGTCACGTCGATGGTCTGCTGGCCGTTGATGAAATGCTGCACGTGGTTGCCCTTGGCGACGATCTTGTACTCGTTCCAGTCTTCGCTTTTGATGCTGGCCTGGATCGCCTCGCTGTCGCCCACCGTGCCGGCCTTTGCGACCTCCGTCTTTTTGCCACCGTCAACAGCCGGCTTGATCACCGTCTTTTCTCCACGCAGTGCCAGGATGCCACGGCCCTTTTCCTCATAGAGGATGCCGCTGTATTTCGTGCCCGCTTCGAAGTCGGCCTGATAACCGCTGAGCACCGGGCCAAAGGCACCGGCGGCGAGTTCCTTGCTGCGATACTGCACGCCGGAATTGCCTTTCTCGATGCGGTATTTGAAGGTCAGTTCAAAGTCCCCCACCGTGCCGCCTTTCCAGACGAGGAAGGTGTTGTGCTTGATGATGCCCTTGGTGGGATCGGCCGGATCAGGCGGCGTGATGCCCGTGATGGTGCCCTCCTGCACGCTCCAGAGGTCCTTGTTCCCCTCCCAGCCCGTGAGGTCTTTGCCGTTAAAAATCTGGACAGGTTCAGCAGCGGAGACGGCGAAGGCCAGCGCGGCAAAGGCAGGAATGAGGAAACGTGCTTTCATGGTCGGTGAATGGGGCGGTTGTAACGTGCCGCCAGGAACTTGTCTATCGGATTGCAGCACCAGATCGCGCTTGGAGGTATTTCGGTGGCCATGCCGTGAAGGCAGACTGAGGCCCGGGGATTTAAAAAAGGGCGGCATTGCGGCCGCCCTTTTATGGAATATCCGGGTATCAGCCAGGGGTTACCACCCCCTCGGCACGATGATGACACCGTGCTGGGCGGTCGGGCCTTTGGGCAGCTCGGAAAAGGCATCGTTGTAGCCCAGAACGGTCTCGTCCAGTTCGACAGGGATGAGGGCGTCCGGGTAGAGCCCGAGCATGCTGTCGTAGTTGTTGTCGCCGAGCCGTCCGCCATCATTGTCACCCCAGGTCATGATGGCTTGATTGTAATGAAGGGCAAAACTGCGGTTATCACCCGCAGAGATGCGTTTGGCCTGGAAGTCCAGGCTGTTCGTGACAAGAACGGGGCTGCTGCTGTCGAGGGTGGAGCCGTTGCCCAGCTGGCCATCGGCGTTGTCCCCCCAGGCCGCAATGCTGTTGTCGGAGCACAGGGCCAGCGAGTGGTTGGAACCCCCTGCGATGGCACGTACGGTTTTGCCAATCAGGATCCCCGAGGTGCTGATGGAGGTGGGGATGGCCAGATAGCTGCTGGTGCTGCCGGTGCCTCCCTGCCCCTGGTCGTTGCGCCCCCAGGTAACCACTGTGCCGTCGCTGCGGATGGCGAGGCAGTGATTGCTCCCGGCTGCAATGGAGAGGGAGTTCTTGAGGGTGGCGAAGGCACCGCTGGTGAGCGTGACCGCGACCGGGGTCTGGCTGTAGGCAGCCGCAGAGTTGTTGCCGAGCTGGCGATGCGTGTTGTCTCCCCAGGTGGCGATGGTGGTGATGGCGCCGCTGTTGCTGTCATGATACATGGCCAGGCAGTGGTTTTCACCCGCAGCGATGGCATAGACGTTTTCAGGGGCGGAAGCGCCGTACAGAGCTGAGGTACTTGCCGTGTTATGAACGGCGACGGGCACCATGCTGTAAGGTGTGGTCGTTGGCGAAATGTTGATGCCGAGCTGCCCCGAACCATTGCTTCCCCAGGTGGCGACACTGATCACGTTTGGAGTGACCGCAGTGTTTACATACAGGGCCATACTGTGATGTTTGCCGGCCGCAATGGCCAGCACGCGTTTGTTGTACAGAAGGCCGCTGCTTTCATCGATCGCCACAGGCACGCTGCTGTCCGCGATGGAGCCGTTGCCCAGCTGGCCAAACTGGTTGTCACCCCACGCGTAAACTTTGCCGTTGGAACACAGGACCAGGGTGTGGCCGCCGCCGGTGGCAGTGGAGAGGATGGTCTTGTCATCCAGCAGAGGAGGGCTGCTGTCATAGACGACGGAAGGCAAGGTCGTGGGTGTGCTGGAGGTGGTGCTGTTGCCCAGCTGGCCATCGGTGTTGACTCCCCAGCTGTAGGCGGCGTTGTCCCGCCACACGAGGACGATGTCGTTCCCGTCACCCCCATAGTAGTTGATGACGTAGGAGCCATAGCTGGAGCCGTACCACAACGAAATGGCACCGCCATGGTCAAGGTAGCTGAAGGTGCCGCTGATGGCCGCATTGCTCTGGTTGTTGACGACCATGAGGTCGCGGCCAGCCACAGGTTCGTGATTCAAAACGGCCTGCAGGCTTTTGCCGGTGGCCGTGAAGGGAACCGTGGTGATGAGCGGAGCTTCATGGCCAGTCGTATAAACGGCATCCACCCGGGTGGTGCCGGCCGTGCCCCGCAGGATGATCCCCACAATGCCATAGGTGCTGCTGCCGTTGCTGGCGATGCTGAGGGTCGCCTTGTGGCTGGCTGCCATCGTCGGGGCATAGGTCACGGTGAAGGTGGGCCGCCCATACACATCCAGAGTCACGGCGCTGACGCTGAACATGTCCGGATTGGTTCCACCTTTGGTGATGACCACATTGTCAACATACCCGGTGCCGAGGTTTTCCAGGATGAAGGTTTTCTGCCTGCTGGTGATATTGGTGATGACATTCGGGGCCATGTAGATGCTGCCGAAGTCCGGACCCGATTGCTCATAGCCATCCGTCAGGTCATCATCCAGGAAAGAGATGTTGTACGGAGTGGCCAGCTCCACCAGCCGGGGCATCGGCTGAGGACTGCCCACAATGCCGTAAGAGGTGCTCCAGCCAAAGGCTGGGATGCCGCAAAACTGGCTGCCATACCCGAGGGTGGAGGTACTCACCAGCACCGGAACGGACTGGTTGATGGTGCTGTTGATGCCGAGCTGCCCGGCACCATTGTAGCCCCACATGGCGAGGCTGCCATCGGAGCAGAGGGCGTAAGAGGTCGAGGCACCCGTGCCAATTTTGACGACCGTCTTCCCATAAAGGGCGGAGACGCCGTAGTCTTTGTTCACAGGGACGGCCACATCCCGGCTTGTGAAGGTGTTGTCTCCCACGGACCCGCCGACATTGTTTCCCCAGGCAAAGAGCTGGCCGCTGGTGCTGGCAACGAGGCTGTGGCTGGCCCCGGCACTGATCTGCGTCAGCGTCTGCCCATGCAGGGCCGATACACCGGCATCCGCATTCACCAAGATGGGACCAAAACGACTGCCGGTAGGGCTGCCGTTGCCCAGCTGCTGATCCACGTCATCTCCCCACGAAAGCAGGCTGCCATCGGAACAGCGCACAAGGTTGTGAGCCCCCCCGGCACTGATGGACCGGATGGATCTGGCATGCAAAGCCGACCTGGTGGAAGTATCCACCAGGATAGGGAGCTTGAAATCAGGCACGGTCCAGTAACCGACACCGACATAGCCGCCAAAGTTGCTGCCCCACGCGGACAGGGTGCCATCCGTGCACAGGACCATGCTCCAGGTGCCGCCGGCAGCCAGCTTCGCCACGCGTTTGCCATTGAGAACGCCAGCGGTGTTGACCAGTGTCGGCAGCCTGCGGACCGTGAGCGTGTTGTCGCCGAGTTCCCCCCAGCTGTTGTTGCCCCAGGCCACCAGTGTACCGTCCTGGCAGAGGGCCAGGGTGTGGTAGCCGGCACTGGAAATGGCGACGACCTTCCGGTTCAGCAGCGGCCCCGTCGTATTGTGAACCTGCACCGGAGAGGTGAAGGGGCCTGCGGAGGCGGAGTTGTTGCCCAGCTGGCCGGCGCTGTTGTCACCCCAGGCGTAAACAGTGCCGTCTGAACACAGGGCCACGCTGTGATAGTAGCCACCTTCAAGGGCGACAATGGTCTTGCCCGCCAGAAGGCCGGGTGCGGCGAGGATGGCGGTGGGCAGCAGACGGTTGGTCGTGGTCCCGTCGCCCACCTGACCATAAAAGGTGTTATACCCCCAGGCATATCCCTTTGCCCCCTGCCAGCGCAGCACGAGGTCATTGCCGTCACCCCCATAATAGTCCACGACGAAGAGGTAGCGGATGCCGGCGCAATCAAGAGTCACTTCCTTGCCCTGGTCAAAGCTCTGGAACTGCCTGTCGGTGGAGATCACATCCCTGCCGGTGTGATTGACGAGCATGAGCTGGGTGCCTGCAGCCAGGGGATAGGCAACATTCAGCGAGAGGGACAGCGAGCAGTCGCTGCCATCAATGCTGCTGGCGGTAATCGGCACCTGGGTGGCACTGGTGTAGGTGATCGGGTAATAGTAGCCCAACGAGGTCCCGGCCAGGGAAATGTCAAAGGAGCTGAGGCTGCCCGACATGCTGCTGGAAATGTGCAAGGCAGCGGTTTTCGGCCCCACATCCGCCGCCGATGGCGTGAAGGTGACATTGAAGCTGACGCTGCCCCCAGGAGCCAGATTGGCCAGGCTGGTAACCGTCTTGGAAAACCGGCTGACATGGGGGCCATCCAGGGTGACGTTCAGCCCCGTCAGGAGGGTGGCACCCGTATTCCGCAGCGTGAAGGTTTTCACCACGTTGGTAGTGAATGCGCCAAAGTTCGCCACGCCGGTGTCATCAGCCAGATAGTCATAGGGGGACTCTTCCACCGTGAGGGCTTCATGGGGGCTGGCCAGCAAAGCCAGGGTGTGGGTCTGCCCTGCCGACACAGCGGCAAACCCCTGGCCGGGGCGCAGAGATTCACGGCTGACCATGGACAGCGTCTCTTTGGCCAGGATGTTCCCATCTCCCAGCTGGCCAGTGTGGTTCCGGCCCCAGGAGGCAATGTAGCCATCCTGGCAGACGGCCATGCTGTGGTGCTGTCCGGCTGAAACCCCGACGACGGTCCTGCCCTGCAGGACAAAATCACTCGTGTGAACCAGGGAGGGCACGGAACTGCCATGGTGGGTCTGATCATAGACGGCACTGCCCCAGGTGACGACACGCCCATCGCTGCGCAAAGCCACCACATGGGATTCACCCGCAGAGATCGAACGGAGGTAGGTGCCGGAAGGCAGGAAGCCGGTGGTGGCCATGCTGGCGGGGCCGCTGGTGCGGTCTACCGTGCCGCCATCGCCGAGCTGACTCGAAGCATTTTCACCCCAGGAGAAAATACTGCCATCCGCACAGACAGCGATGCTGAAGTTCAGCCCGGTGGCCATGCTGGTGACAACCTTGCCGTTCAGGCTGCTGGCCGCGGCGATGGCCACGGGCACCTTGCGCGGAGTGACAATCGTCCCATCTCCCAGACAGCCGATGCTGTTGCGGCCCCAGGCGACCAGGGTGCCGTCGCTGCACAAGGCGAGGCTGTGGTAGGAATTGCCACTACTGGCGATGGCCGAGACGCTCTTCCCATGAAGGGCGGAGAGGCCCGAGGCGGTATTGACGGCCACCGGTGTACTGCTGACGGCGAGGAGATTGTTCCCCAGCTGGCCGGAGGCATTGTAACCCCAGGCGTAAACCTTGCCATCTTCACAGAGGGCGAGGCTGTGCGCAAAACCCGCAGCGATGGAGACCACCTTGTAACCGCCAAAGGCGGAGGACGACACGGACACGGGCAAATCGCTGTCCACCACGGTCCCATTCCCCAGCTGGCCGCTGCCGTTTTCACCCCAGGCGGCCACGCTGCCATCGGAAAGCAGGGCCAGCGTATGACCGCCGCCGGAGGTCACCTTCAACACCGTTTTCCCTGCCAGAACGCCCGTATTGATGACGGAGACGGGGGAGTATTTGTCCAAAATGCTGTCATCCCCCAGCTTGCCCACGGCATTGTCACCCCAGGCCATGGGGCGGGTGCCTTTCCATTGCAGGACGAGGTCGTTGCCATTGCCGCCATAGTAGTTGGCCACAAAGTGATAGGACTGGCCGCCATAGGTCAGGACGATGTCGTCGCCATGCTCCAGGTCATAGAAGGAGCCGGTGATGAAGGCCGGGCCGGTGACGTCAACGAGCATCAGACTGGCACCCGGCAGCGGGGCATGACCGAGGGTGATGTTGGCCAGCTGGCCGGAGAGGGCCAGCGCCTCGGTGGTGTAACCGATGTCCGTACCGGTATTGAAAGTGGGGGTGAAATCACTCGTCGTGGTGCCCATCACAACAAAGGACATGGGATCCGCATTGCTGGTGACCTCGACCCACGCCCAGGAGTCGGCACTGGCTGCAAAGGTGATGGGGATGGTGGTGCTGGCACCGGGGGCCAGCGTGGTGGAGGCAGGGGTGCCTGGAGTGAAGGCCCAGGCATTGGCGCCGAGGCCGGCATCAATGGTCACCGCCAGCCCCGTAAGCGTGGCGGTGCCGGTATTTTTGATCGTGAAGACCTTCGTCAGAGAGGCACCGGAAAGACGGGTGCCGTAGTCCACCGGGGCATTGAGAATGATATTTGTCCCGGCAGGATACTGGACCACCGCATAGGGGATGGAAGGGGCCGGGGTGCCCACCCGGATGATGCGGTGGAGGGCCTCCCCCTGCGTCCCCGAGACATCCATGAACTTCTCATTGGTGGCCAGGGAGGTGGTGGGTGCGACGGTGGGCAGGAGATTCGGGGTGCTTCCATAGGCGAAAAGTTCGCCCGCAACAGCCAGCGTGCCATCGGTGCAAAAGGCTTCGCTGCGGCGGTACCCGGCGGAGATTTTCACCACCGTTTTGCCCAGCAGGGCGGAGCCGGACGCGGCACTCATGGTCACGGGCACGGCGCTGCTGGTGGTGCTGTTGTTGCCCAGCTGGCCGTGGGCATTCTCGCCCCAGGCCGCAATGCTGCCATCCGAGCACAGGGCCACGCTGTGGGTGCCGCTGGTGGAGATACGCGTGACGGTCTTCCCTTCCAGCGCGGAGCCCGACGAGGCATCTGCCGCCACCGGCACAGGATAGCCAGACCCCCCGGTGCCCAAAACCCCATAGCCATTGTCCCCCCAGCCCACCACGGTGCCGTCCGAGCACAGGGCCAGCGTGGAATCCCTCGCGGCAACGATCTTCGTCACCGTCTTGCCATACAGGGCCGAGACCCCCGAGTCGGTATTCACCTGCACCGGCGTGTGCTCGTTGTAGTAGGGGAAGGTGCCGTAATCGTTGTTGCCAAGCTGGCCATCGCCGCATCTTCCCCAGGCCACCACCGTGCCATCCGTGCAGAGGGCCACGCTGTGCGCCCGGCCTGCGGCGATAGCAACCACCTTTTTGTTAGGGTACAAGGCCGATCCGTACATGTAGTTGAGGATCTTGGTGGGATACAGACGGTCCGTCCGGTCGGAAACTCCGAGCTGGCCTTCCCCGTTCTCTCCCCAGCCGACGACGGTGCCATCCGCCCGCAGGGCAAGGGTAAAATCTTCACCGGCGGCGATGGCGACGACTTTGAAACCGCCATAGAGGTCTGAAGGGACGGAGGTGGAGACAGCCACCGGAACGTTGCTGCCGGTGTAAGATCCATCGCCAAGCTGGCCGCTGACGTTCCTGCCCCAGGTGTAAACGCTGCCGTCGGTGCAGAGTGCCACGGTGTGATGCTCCCCCTGGGCGAGCTGGGAGATGACCTTGCCTGCCAGCACGCCTGAATTGGTGACTGCCACAGGCACGCTGCTCGGGGTGAGGGTGGAATTGCCAATCTGACCATAATAGTTGTCACCCCAGCCATAGGGGCGGTTGTACTTCCAGGTCAGCACGAGGTCATTGCCCGTGCCACCATAGTAGTCGGCCAGGAAGTAGTAGTTAGTCCCGCTGTAGTTCAGGGCCACGGTACCCCCGTGCGGGAGGTTGCTGAAATTGCTGGTGATGACACTGGCCCCTGTATTCTGCACCACCATGAGTTCCGTTCCCACATGCGGCGCATAGCTGAGCGTGAGGCTGATGGAGTGGCCGTGGGCGCTGAAACTGCTGGCCGTGATAGGAACCTCAGCACCCGTCGCATAGGAGGCTGTGTAGACGGTGGCAGACGCTGGAGTGGAGAACGCAAGAAGCGCACTAATGATCATCAAGACAAATAGCCGTGTTTTCATGATGGTTGTTCTGTACACACCTTAGTTTTTTTGATGTGCGAGTTCGGATTTATTGATTCAAACACAAATTGGCAAGAATTATTATTTATAAACTAGGCTAATTATTTATAATTGATAAATAGAATTTACACTACACCCCCCTCAGCCAAATGAAAGTCAGGGGCCTTTCAAGCAGGTGAAATGAGCTCTTCAGAAGGAAAAAACATTCCCGAGGTGAAAAGAAGCCGTCAGGGAGCTATGTGAATTCTTTATTGGATCACCCTGTTTTAGCGCGACAGCCCCCATTCTATCCCCCAGGAGAATGCCAGAGTTTCCGCCGGATTGCAGTGCCAGATCACTCCCAGAGGGATTTTGATGGGTTTCCCCGTCAGGACCATCTTTGAATCTCACACCCTAAGGACCGTAGCCCATTCCAGGTCATCGGTGTTTGATTGCCAGGCCCTTGACGAAGGCTTCAGCACTGCTCGCCCTCGCACCAGGCGATTTCGCCATCTTCCTTTGAGGCGGCTTCACGTGCAGCCTGGAGACTGTCAAAGCGAATCGCCCGAGCCACACGATCCCCTTCAAGTTGAAAGAGCGTGGCTACTTTGGCAGGGTCGTCAGCAGAATTGGCCTCAGGGTTGTCGGGCCAGGTGGCATCCTGCGCCACCACAATGACGTCGGAGGTGACGGGATAATAGGAAGTCGGATCGAGCCTGATGCCCGCGCGTTGGATCCACTCGGCGAACAGAGACGCACCTGACCGGGAGCCTTTCGGCCCGCCCATCTCCACCCTCTCAGTGACGGCATTCCGTGCGGCATCCAAATCTCGTTCGTTGATCACGCGGTGCCATTCGCGAATCGGCGGCATCCAATCTTCAGGGCTCATCATCTCGGTTCTCCCATGGAGTCTTGCCCAAACATCGGCAGTCGCCAGCCATTGACAAGGAGAGAACTCCTCGGTGGAGAAGAGATCTTGAGACGGCACCCTCAGACACCTGCCAAACATTGCTCCCCTGCTGCTGCACGCAGCTCACCTGCCTCCGGAAGGAAGCTGGATCGCATCCGCCGGAAAGATGGTGGAGAGGAGCTGGGGCTGGGTGGCAATTTCGTAGGCCTGGTTGAAAAGGCGCACTTCGTTTTCCGAACCCAAGCTCTGCCGGAGATTTTGCACATAGGCACCGTCGCCCTGGGTCTTTTGAACCGCGTAGATCAGCCGGGCCGCGATGACGCGGTTGCGCAGGGACTGGCTGTCCGAAGCGACCGTTTTGACCAGTTCCGGCACGGCTTTTTCGCCGTACTTTGACAGCACCCGGGCGGAGGCAAAGGCCAGCTCCGGAGCCATCAAAGTCTCTCCCCCCTGCCTCACCACACCGCGGGCGCTGTCCAGATTTCTCGCCAGCGTGGCGATGACTTCCGGCGTGCCACGCGACTCCATTTCCGCCAGGGTGTCATGCCAGTCCATGTCCATGGCCCCCAGGAACTGACGTGTCAGCTCCTCGTCACTCATTTTGGCCAGCAGCGCTTTTTTCTGATCGTGGGCAGCGTCCTGCGCCAGGCTTGCCGGGGTCGGCGGTGTCTGGGGAAAAGCATCACCCGGCACAGGAGGCGCAGGCACCGGGGGCGGTGCGGGTGGTGCCGAAGAAGTACCTTCCGCCGTTTTTGCCGGGGCCGCCTTGGGTGCTGCCGTCTGGGCAGCGTCTTTGTCTTTGCCACAGCCGGTCAGTCCGAGGACGGCCAGGGAAAGAGACAGCGTCCCCGTGCAAAAATGGCGGTGTTTGATCATGGTGCGTAAGGATTGATGGTGGGAATGGTGATGGCCCCTTCTTTGACCTCATTGGGAAAGGCGGACTCATGAGTCCATTGGGCTGTGCTCGCTGGCATAGTGTAACCTGAGCGTGAACGGAAATACCAGGGAATTTGATCACTGCAACGCGTACCGGGGGCGGCATTCGTTGGGCGTGAGCCATCAAAGCTGACACGAACCCAGGAACGGAAGTTTGCGCAGTCCTCCACAAGAGCGTTGGGACGTGGAGGCAAGGCACCAATCTGAAATTTCAGGTAGGTCGCATCCATATCGTAGATGTGCAGGCTGGTGGGATCTGGATCCTCGTCATCGTCTTTGTCATCGTCATTGGCGACATCCCCGGCTGTATAGGCAGTGTAAACGATCTGGGACTGGCTCCAGGTGGAACCCGACAGCAACCACTTGAAGGCCCGGGTATGAATTTTACGGGCAAGGTCGAATTTCACAGAGGCCTCATTCTCAATCCCGGCTGGAGCAATGGTAAATTCCATGATCATGGCCGCGCGCGGCCCCCCCATGTAGCCCGCCCCGCCGCTTGACCCATGGAACACGCCCGGAACGATCTGGATGGGATTACGCCACAGAGCACTCACCGCCGCATCAAAGTCAGTGGGAATCAGTAGGCCGTACGTGTTCACAAAACCCGTCTTCGAAACCCAAACAGCCGTGGCCTTGAGGGTATCCAGACCGTCGTAAACGGTACCCGACGAGGTTTTGTACCCCATGGAAAGAATGATGTCGCGCGGGGTGGCACTCACTGCCGTGGCCTCCACCCACACCGTCTTGCTGATGCCATTGCTTCCAGCCGGGATGGTGAACTCCACCACACCGCTGCTTTGCGTGATTTCCGTCTGTTTCGTGGCCTGCTCCCAGAATTTGACGCTGCCGCCATTGACTTTCACCCGGACTTTCCCCTGCAGTCCGTCAAAGCCGCTGACAACCAGCTTCATCAGATCCTTCTCGCCTGCGACCGTCGTGTCACTGACGTCGGGAGTACCATTGACATCCGTGTCATTGAGATTGGCCACCGTAAAGGCCCCCACGCCGAGCTTGTCCGCCACGGCCGAAGCGCCGGACGCATTCCAGATTTTGAACTCATAAGGCACCAGTGTGGCCTCGTGGCTCTTCTTATCCTCAATGGTCGGGTTCAGGGTATAGACGGAGCTCTTGCCGATCGTGACGGAAGCGATCGACTTGATGGTGCTTGAGCTTCCATCCGATGGATAGGGGCTGACGTATTCGATGCGCAGCATCGTGGCCGTGGATTCGGGTGCACCGGAAGCCAGTTTCACAAAGGCATTCTCTTTGTAGGAGTTCCCTTCGTATTCCGTGGCACTTCCCCAGCCCTCGCCTTTTTCCATCCATGAACTGGCATAAATGTTATTCGCGGCGGTGAGAAACTGGCCGTCTGAAACGCGGTGGAGCAAGTTTTGCGGATCTAGATTGTTCAGGTTGTCGCCATCGCTCTCCTCATCCGGTGGAGTGTCACTGTTTCGAATGGTATAGTTCCTGTCCTTCAGGTCCGTAGGATGGCAGTAGCCGCATCTCTTTCGGTACGAAACATCGGCCTTTTTCAGGTGGTACTGGATGTTCCCCGTCGAATAGGAAAGCAGGGCCATGCTTTGCTCAGGTGAAATGAACTCAAAGTTGGAGATCGAGCCGGTCTCAGCCTCGAACTTCGAGCTTTTCGCCAGCCCACTCTTACCGCTCGGGAATGGACAGGCCGAGACCGGAATTTCGCTCCGAAGACCGGAGACGATCATCAAACTTGCACATGCTGCCAGACCAAATTTTAGGCACATAATATTAAGTATTTATATTTTATAGAGCGCGACTTTTTTACAGACTGGCTAACAACAAACAATAGATATTTGGCGAGTCTTTTTCCAATCCAGGCCTGATTGGAAATCTGATCAATAATGAATCCGGTTATTTAAAATCCGGCCAATTAGCGTTCACCCAAGGCGGATTTTCGTTTCTCGATAAGAGCCTCAGGCAAGGACCCAATCGCGGCCGAGCCCATGACTCCACCACTCCCCAAGCATAAACAGCCAGCCCTTTTTTTGACTCTTCTTTTACTAAGCAATCAACCAAAGTCCTGCCTCCAGTTAAACCACTCTCCTGAGACACATCACGCCTGACGATGATTCCTCTCCTCCTGCCCAACATTCCCGCAGACGAAGCTCTCAATATCGGGCCGCTGGGGAACGGATCAATCTTGAGGTTCTCGCAGCCAAACCGACCTACGCTTAGCCCAACAACTGCTGCCACTCGGGTTCTTTGAAGCCCACCAGATGCACATCGGCTGCAGCATCTAAAGCAAAGGAACGCTTCACAAGGTTGCCATTCGCGGCCAGCATGACCAGGACTTCGTCGGTGGACGTGGAGGGTAGCTTGTCCGGCATACCAAGGGTGCGGTAGTCCTGGCCGGAGGTCGTGAATCGCAGATGTAGATCTCTTTTTGCCATTCCATGATAGACCTCCCGGCTTCACCTTTTAATCATTGATACGGCCACGTTAATTTAAAAACGAAGGTCATTTTGGCGAAACGTCTGAGAATGTTCGTTCATAGCTACCTGGATCCAAGCTACTGCAAAAACCATCCGCCTCTGATTTCATGAAAAGGCCTTTTCTCTGCTTTCTCGCTCTCGCGGTGAGTTCATTCGTCCCGCAGGCCGCGCGGGCAGATGCGCCACCACCGCTGAATCCCGCCCTGGATGCCGGAGAAAAATGGCCTGCCAGACGCGCTCAACTGGAGAAGGAATGGCTGAAAATTCTGGGCCCCTTTCCCGCAGCCAAAC
Source organism: Verrucomicrobiota bacterium (assembly GCA_040386955.1). Taxonomy (GTDB): domain Bacteria; phylum Verrucomicrobiota; class Verrucomicrobiia; order Verrucomicrobiales; family Verrucomicrobiaceae; genus Prosthecobacter. The sequence continues at coordinate 15,446 of JAZKER010000004.1, read as the reverse complement.
CGCCGCTGGACGCGCAAATCCTCTCCACGGAAATCCTTCCTGACTCAGCGGCTGATCCCAATTATCCGGTGCAGGCCGGGGACATCACGCGCTACAAAGTGAAGTTCCGCTCGGAAGCGGACGACTGTGGCGGATCGCAGTCTGACATCTGGATCTACGGCTGGCTGCTGGTGCCGAAGAGCGCGACGGACGCCTATGAGAAAAAGGGTCTCAAGGCACCTGTCGTCATCTGCCTGCACAGTACCACCTATGGCGCGGGGAAAAGCAGCCCTGCGGGTGTGGCGGGACGCTTTGCCGCCGAGCCGGAAACCGGCTTTGTCGGCCGCCCCGATCTGGTGGGTCAGGACCCACGCTATAACAATGGCGTGCCCGACCCGAAGGACCCTGAGGCCATGCAGGCTTACCATGCGGGAGGGCGTGCCTCGGGCTTGCTGCTCGCCCGGCAGGGCTATGTCACCCTGAGCATTGACCTTGTCGGCGATGGCGACCGCATCGAGCCCGGACAACGTCCGCTGGACACCCGGCAGTTTTACAAACGCTACCCGGACATCATGGCCGACAATGCCTGGTCCATCATCGGCAAGTGCATCTGGGATGTGATGCGGTCGGTGGACTACCTGGAGTCCCTGCCCTATGTGAACCCCAAGGGCATCGGCTGCACGGGTTGGTCCTATGGCGGGCACGTCACGCTTTTCGCTGCTGCGTTTGACCAGCGCATCGCCGCCGCCGTGCCAAATGGTGGGGTGCTGGACTGGGACCGCCCGAAGTATCCACCGGACTACAAGGGCAAACCCAAGCCCAACGCCTGGTGCCGCCAGCCTTCCACTCTGGAACCCTGGACACCCGAGGGTGCCGAAAAACCTTCCAGTGGTGCCGAATCGCTGCGCCGATGGGGATTCATCCAAAACAGCGGCCCCGTGCTGTACATCCCGAAGTTCTACAAATACACGCTGCCTAAAAACCGCGATGTGGAGCTGAAAGTGGGCTTTGACAGCCTGATGATGATGGTCGCGCCGAGGCCGCTGATGATCATCTCCAGCGAGATCGAGTTCAAGCAGCACGACATCCTGCCGAAGTGCCTGGAGACGATGAAGGTGTATGCCGAATGGCAGGATGTGAAAGGCTCCGGCCTGCCCAGTCCGCTCCAGGCCCGCAAAGAGCGGCGAGGCTACGAGGAAACCAAGGCCTACTACATGAACAACAACGGCTACTCCCCCAAAGCCATTGGCTCCTATCTTGGCAGCCTGAAGGCGGGGGATTGCTTCAGCTGGTTCTCATTCCCTGGAGGCCACAGCTACCCCTTCTCCGCCCAGATGGTGACCACTGGCTGGTTTGGCCGCTGGCTCGGGCTGTACCCCACCGCCCCCGTCCCTCCCCTGCCCAACATTCCTGCCGACAAAGCACTGAATATTGGTCCGTTGGCAAAGTGATCTGAGGTCTGCGCAGCAGGCGGAACCAAGGGAAAGTGGGTTTAAAAAAAGCAAGGAGACTGTTCTCCTTGCCTTTTCAGATGCCGTCCTAGGCCTAGTTAATAATCCTTGAAGACGGCCTTCCGCACTCAGTCCTCGAAAGGGTCCTTCAGCACGATGGTGTCGTCCCGTTGTGGACTTGTTCCCAGCAGGAACAGCGGAGCGCCCACCAGTGCCTCGATACGCCTAACATACTTTTGCGCTGCATCGGGCAACTTTTCCCATTCGCGAATTCCCTGAGTATTTTCCGACCAACCTTCCATCTCCTCATAGATCGGCAGCATCCTCATGGCATCGCAAAGGCGTGCGGGCAGATAATCAATGCGAACGCCATCCAACTGATACCCTGTGCAGATTTTCACGGTGGTGAAGCCATCCAGCACATCCAGTTTGGTCAGGACGATGCCGGTGACGCCATTAAGCTCGACCGACTGACGCACGAGTACCGCGTCAAACCAGCCGCAGCGCCGCTTGCGTCCGGTGTTGGTGCCAAACTCCGCCCCGAGTCCACCCGCGGCTCCACGGGTCAAGCGTTCGCCAGTTTCATCGAGCAGTTCGGTCGGAAAGGGCCCCGCGCCCACGCGGGTGGTGTAAGCTTTAACGATGCCCAGGACCCGGCCCATCGCCTGGGTCGGCACACCCGTGCCCGCCGAGACCTGCCCGGAAACGGTATTGGACGAAGTCGTGTAAGGATAGGTGCCGTGATCGACATCCAGCATGGCCGCCTGCGCACCTTCAAACAAAACCCGCTGACCGTTGGCGATAGCCGCGTTGATCATTCGCCAGACCACCGGACGAACGTGCGCTGCCAGCAGCGGGTAAATTTCGTTCAAAGGAGTGAGAACGTCCTCTGGGGATAACGTTGGCAGGCCAAGATCGGCACGCAGCGGATTGTGGTGCGCGAGCAGCCTGTCCACCCGATCCCGCAGCGCAGCAGGATCTGCGAGGTCAGCATAACGGATGGCGCGACGCCCTGCCTTGTCTTCATACGCAGGCCCGATGCCGCGGCCTGTGGTACCGATCTTTTTGTCCCCGGCACGTGCCTCCCGTGCGAGGTCAAGTTCCCGGTGAAGCTGCAGCACAACGGTGGCCGCTTCGGAAATCACCAGATTATCCCGCGTCACGGAAAGCCCCACCGAGCGCGCACGATGGATTTCATCCAGCAGAGCCCAGGGGTCAACGACCACGCCATTGCCAATGATGGAGAGTTTTCCCTGGACCACGCCCGAGGGAAGCAGCGCTGTCTTATAAGTCTTGTCACCCACGGCGATGGTGTGCCCGGCATTGTTACCACCTTGAAAGCGGACTGCGAGGTCCGCGCGCGTCGCCAACCAGTCGATGACCTTGCCTTTGCCTTCATCGCCCCACTGAGTACCTACTACCGTTACATTTGACACAACTATAATCCTCCTCCTGCCGGATGAATCCAGGCCGCCCTTCGACAGGACTCGGCGGCTGGATATGGATTAAGCGTCGGCGGAATGCCAAACGTGATGGTTAGACATAAAATGCCAAGGCCGTTTTGTCAAGGAGGCGCGGAAGAGGTAATGCGCGCTAGCGCAGCCATTCAGGATGATGGCGACGACTTCAATGCCACCTCCCATTCCGTCTTTTAAAAGGTGGCCGCCAGAGTCTTGTGCGTCCTCGCTCGTTTCCGCAGTCTTCATTGCTCCTGATTCATGAGGCGTGGAGTCAGGTCGGAGAAACGAATGCGTCGCAACTCGCCATCAGCAAACTGGTAATAAAGATGATCATCGTCAATCCCGCGACTCACGCCGTAGTGGCCGTAAACCATCGGTGGTTCGCCAGGCTGATGTGGAGGAAAAGCAGACTGAACCGTCCATGTGCCCTCCTCAGACTGCGAGAAGATGACTATATGCTCATCGGGTGACGATTCTGAGGCACACTCATGGACAAGAATCGTCCGATTGGTAGCGCTCCGAAGAGTCTTCAAACTGTCTCCCTCGGGCCTCCCCATTGACGCGACCCAATCTTCACCAAAGACACTGTGGGTCCGGCTCAACTCCGCACCCGTTCTGTGATCTACGAGAATCAGCGATGGACAGTCATAATCCTCGGTGGGCAACGACCAGCGGACTTTCGGCGCATCCAACTCGTTGATGGATGCGACAAACGGCAAACTGACTCTTCCCACAGGGGCGGCACAGCCCAGGAGGCTCTCGAGGATGACAATGGCTGCCAGTGATCTGATCATGATAGGGGCAATTGACTCGGTTCTTCAGGCGAATATTCAGGGCGATGCACGGAGCGAATGTTCAAGCTGTGCAAACCGCTGGGGACAGGGTGCTCTAAGGTGGAATCTGTGCATCTCCGCGCCGGACCGCAGTCAGACGGCCAACGGTTGCAAATCCTGGCCTCAGGCGGTTTCAGACCTGGTAGACTGCCGCCCACTCCGCTTCCTTGAAGCCCACCAGATGTGCTCCGGTAGACTCATCCAGCGCGAAGGGACGCTTCACGAGATTGCCATTCGCGGCGAGCATGGCCAGGGCTTCATCCGTGGATAGGGTCGGCAGTTTGTCCTTCATGCCGAGGGCGCGATAGTCCTGGCCGGAGGTGTTGAAAAGAGGGCGGAGGTCGCCGCCCTTGGCAGCCAGCATGGAGCGCAACTCTGGCACGCTCGGCGGGGTCTCGCGGATAGGGATTTCCTGATAGGCAATACCTTGGGACTTCAGCCACTTGAGGGCATTCTTGCAGGTGGAGCAGCCCTGATAAGCATAGACTTTCAGCATACAAAAAGAGGGAGTGAAAAGTTACCAGCCTTTGGTCGCGGCACCCGCACCGATGAGTTCTTCGGCCTCGTCTTCCACTTCCTCGGTGTCCTCTTCCAGCGGGGCAAAGCGCTCGGACCGGAAACCGAGTTCCTGCTTCACGGAGGAGTGCGGGTCTTCAGGATTTTGCAGTTCCTTCAGCAGCACCAGGATGTCGAATTCGGCATCGGTCAGCTTCAGTTCGGCATCGTCATTGACGCTGAACTTTGGGTTCGAGCGCCCCACGGACATGGCCCGGATGGTGTAGGCGCGGCCCTTCTTGGGCAGGGCGCGGTAGAGGTCATAGACCCAGGGCTCGAACTGATCGTTGATGCAGACGACTTTTTGGCCGGTGGTAAACATGCGGTAGAGGGGAAAGCGTGGGAAATCTTTGTTTGCAGTCGTTTGCGGGTGTTGGCAATGGTTTCTAGAACGAAGAGGGCGCAATCCGAGGGCAGCGGAGCCTTGGGCGTTCCCGATCTCATGTCTATCTCTCGCCCAGAGAATCGAATTGCAAACTGCACTGAACGACAAAGCATTCGCATTGCCTTAGACCTCGTCTACCTCTTCTCCTACATCTGTGGAAAAAACATCCCCTCCATTAGTTCAAGATTTAGTGTCGAATGAGGGTTCATTTTTTGATCGCTTGACGAGCCTTGCCGTTAGCACACTGGGCATACCCGTGGCACTGGTTTCGATCGTCGAACACGACCGTCAAGTCTTCCCCTCACGCTGTGTGCTTTCAGGGCCGCTCGTCGGGGTCAAGGAGACGCCCATTTCCCACTCCATCTGCGCCCACGTGGTAAGGTTGGACACGCCTTTGATCATCAACGACACCCGCGAACACCCTTTGACGCTGGATAATCCGGTCGTCACGGAGGTCGGCGTTCTGGCCTATGCTGGTTTCCCTTTGATCAACGAGTTAGGGCTGCCCTTTGGGGCGTTTTGCGCCATTGATTACCAGCCGCATGTTTGGTCCGCAACAGACGTGGAAATCTTGCGCATGCTAGCGCTGCAAGTCACCAGCGAGATTCAACTCAGGTCTGCCTTGAACCGAGTCCAAGAGGACTATGCGGCCCTCAATGAACTGGAGAAAAATCGGGCGAAAATCAATCGTGCCAATCGGCATGATCTGCGGACGCCGCTGAATGCCATGATGCTGAGTCTTCAGGCCATCGAGCAGTTTGGCGACGTTAATGAGGACCAAAAAGAATACCTTGAGATGGCCCACCGCAACGGCCTCCTCATCGCCAGCATGGTGGACCAGATGCTGGACATCGGTAACATCAACAACCTCGGCAAGGCAGCCCTGCATTTACGCCCTGCCAAAGCGACGGAGCTTTTATCGGCAGCCCTGGATCAAACGGCCATCTTGGCAGGCCAAAAGAAGATCGAACTCACCCACACCTGCAGCAGTCAAGCATGGCTTTCAGTGGACCACGACAAGATCGTGCGAGTGCTCGCCAACCTGATCAGCAACGCCGTCAAATACACCCCTGGCAATGGCCAAGTCACGGTGCAGATTCAAGATGTCGCCAAGCCCCATGAGCCCACGCAGGTCCGGTTTGATGTGATGGACAGTGGCGTCGGCATTCGACAGGATCATTTAGGTTTGATCTTCAATGAAGGTTACCGTGTCAGCCCTGAAGCGCTCACCAAGGACTCAACCGGGCTGGGACTCGCCTTTTGCAAAGCCATCGTCGAAGCCCATGGAGGGCAGATCGAAGTGAGCAGCGAGTTTGGCTGCGGCAGTCACTTCCATTTCACGCTGCCATTGTCGGCCGAAGTTTGAGCGCAAACGGAACAGCTGCCGCTTTTAACTCCTTGTAGTTAGGCTGACCCCATGATGACAAGGTCAAGCTACGGGATCCCGCTTTCGCGGAGGTGCTGTTTCAGGCGGCGTTTCACCTCGGCGATGACCTCGGGCTTTTCCACGCAGCCGTGCCAGTAGGGCACCACCAGCTCGCTCCCGGTGGGCAGGTGGGAACTGGAATAAGGCACCACGCGGTCGCTGCTGTCCAGCAAGGGGCCTTTGCCAAAATGGCCGACGATGCTGTGATGCGGCACAGGGATGGGCTGTGCGTTCAGGGCCTTCAAATAAGGGTGCTTGGGCGAGAGGGTGCCCAGGCTGACGAAACCAAAGGTGCCCCAGTCCCGCATCTGCGGTGTGAGTGAATCAATGTTTCCGGTGACGATCTCCTTTGCCAGCACCATGGAGTCTGTGGGCAGGCGAATGAGGGTGGAGAGACGCGACACGATGCCACGATCTGCCATGGAGCTGCCTTTATGAGGCACGGCGATGAAGATGAGCCGCTTGATGTAAGGCTGCTTTTCAAAGCGCAGCGTGTCCTTCAGCCGTTGCAGGGTGGAGTTGGAGACCGTCAACTTTTCCGCCTCGCAGTTGAAGTAGGCGTTCCAGATGCCATCGCCGCTGTCGATGGTCTGCATCCGGCTGAGGAGGCCGCCCATGCTGTGGCCCACCATGACCATGCGGTTCATGCCGGGATCATCACCTTCCGGGTCCAGCCGCGCGCGGGCCTGTTCCAGCGATTGGCGGAGCTGCCAGGAGGTGGAGGGCACGGCCATGCCAGAGGGGTAAAGGAAGTACCAGGGCTGGTAGTGCGCCCGCAGTTCGGGATCGGAGTAAATGGCGTTGATCGTGTTGTACCAGATGTGGGGATCTGACATCAGCCCATGTACGAAGACCACCGGGATGCGGTTGGGATCATAAATCTCCAGGCGATAGAGTTCGGCATCGTCCAGCACCTTGTCTGGAAACAGCAGGCCGGTGAGGGAAAAACGGCGCAGGAAACCGTCATTGAGAGCCAGTTCCTTGGAGGCTGTGTAGTTGGCCGCCAGCGTGGTGCTGCGCCCAGCCACGGTCGCCTTGGGCAGGCGCAGCGGATTGTAAAAATGCAGGTGGCAGGCGCGCGGTTGGCCTGCCAGGGGCGGATCAAATTCCAGCACGGCCGTCAGCGTCAGTTGCGCGCCATTCAGCGGCATCATGGGGTGCTTCGCGGCCAGTTCTTCCGAATGCAGCACCTGCCCGACAACAGGCACGCCGAAGCCTGGCTCGATGACCGGTTCACAATCACGAGCGATGCGCACCTTGTCCGCCAGGATGAGACGGTCCAGGCTCGTGGGGGAAACTTCCAGGGGATTTCCCGGTCCAGGCTGGAGGTTCACCGCATAGCTGCTTTTCTTGCCTTCAAACACGGTTCCGGTTTGCCAGTCACGCGGCAGTTCTCCGCGCGCCCAGTCCTTCAGCATGAAGCTCAGGGCACGCTCATAGGCCGCCTCAGCCTGCTGCTTTTCTTGGCGAGTCGCACGTGGATTTTGCAGAGCATCCCAGGCCTCCGCCGCACGCTCCAGATTCACGCTCACGCGCCGTTCCGTCAGGCCGGGCCAGGTCCACGCAGGCTCCCGCACCTGCGGAGCCTTGGGCGGGCCGATGCAACTGGCCAGGAGAAGCAGGCTGAGGAAAAGGGAAACGTAACGTGGAAGCACCCCGGATGGTGGGATAGGCGGCCCGCAGAGCAAGTGCTTTAGAAGCAGGACTGTACAAAAAAGCGCCCCGGAAAAACCGGAGCGCCAGGAAAGCATGCGTGCAAACAAAGGTCAGTTGACCGTTTCCACCGCCACCGTCTGAAGCGGGAAGGCAAAGCTGTTGAAATAACCGGTCTCGAGATTGGCGATGTCACTGTCAGCCCCGCCATCAATCAGAATGGTGCTTTCAAAGAGGCTGCCCCGGTTGGCGGCGGCAACGGTCCCCCCAGCGGTAACGATGTCAGCACCTGCCCCCAGAAGGATCTTTACCGCCCCTCTGAAGATGGAGACTTTACTGCCAGCGACGGTATCCAGCACCACTTCATCCCCACCGGCTCCGGTGGACACTGAGTAGGCCATGTCAAGAATGCTGTCCTGCACCTGGACAAAGGCACCGGCGGACCCCAGAAGGTTACCCGTCACCTTGCCCTGGACATAGGATTCCCGGATGTAAAAGTTATCGGTCACCGTGGCATTGCTGGAGTGCATGATGCTTCCAAGGACCGAGGCATCGCGGATGGACAGGTCCGCATTGCCCGCTCCCATGACGCTGGTGATATTGCCCAGCACGGTGATCTCTGTGGAGGTTCCGTCAAACTTTCCGATATCCAGAAGATCTTCGGCGGTCCCGCCGGTGTAGCTGACATTGCCCACCCTGCCGACGACAGGATTAAAGGTGCCTGTGTTGTAACCATTGCCGAGCTTGAAGGTGAGAGCCCCGTTGATAGAAACAAAATCGCCGCCGATAGCAAAACTGTCCCCACCGCCGCCGCCGGCGAGATTGACAGCCCCGCCGATGGTGACGGACGGAGCCATGACATTCAGGCTGTTGATGCCTTCACCCGCCTTGACAGTCAATCCTTTCGCTATGGCGATCTGCCCACCCGAGGAGGTCAGGCTGAGGGCATCGGTGCCGCTGGTGCCTGTGTAACTGAAGCTGCCCAGGGTCAGCAGTGAAACATCGAAAGATGAGATGCCATTGCCACCTGCTCCGGCATTGAATGCGAACGCACCGCCGATCATGACCTCCCGGGAAAAGATGACAGAATCTGCGCCCGTGCCCCCTGTCACGGCGAAGCCTCCGGCCACACGGATGCTGTCGGTGACGAAATTGCCCAGACGCAGACTCATCGCGCCAGCCCCCGTGGCCTTGATGGAAACAGCTCCCTCAATGATAAGTTCGGTGTTGGAGACATCATAGTTGTGGCCATCACCGGCAATGCCCGTGGCCAGGATGGCCAGACCGGCATGCAGCGTCGTATTACCGGAAAGGTTGAAGGTGCTGCTGCCTGTGCCGAAATTCAGGTTCACCGCTTTGGTGAACGTGGAGTCCACCAGCGTCACCGCATCCAGCCCTGTGCCACCTTTAAAGGTGATGCCGCCGTGGAATCCTTCGGTGATGCTGAGGTCATCGTTGGCGATGCCCCCATCGAAGATGACGGCACCCAGCGTGCTGCATTGGAACAGGCTCAGCGCATCTTTGCCATCTCCGCCGAGGATGGAGACGGTGCCTCTCATTTCCAGGCCGTTCAGCTGCAGGTTGTCATTGTCACCGCCCAGGCTGGCCTTGATCGAGTTTTGCACGGCAATCGTGGTGGAGCTGAAAGGCGCCCCGGTGCCATTCAGAGTGAACTGAGTGCCGACTCCGCTGATGGTCCAGGCACCATAACCCGTATCCACCACCTCGATGTTGTTCGCACTTGCGTCTCCGGTCAGCGTCAGCACGCCTCCAGAAACGGTGATGTTGACAATGCCAGCGGGGGCCAGGCGGGGTTCGAGCGATTCCAAAACAGGCGTTGGAAGAGACTGAGTTTTCATAGGTCAGAAGTCCTGGCAGGCAGCCCAAACGACCGCCCTCACTCAAGAGAATCCCCAAAGAAGCCCCCAGGTATCAATCCCACACACATTCTAACAAACTTTTCAATCCCTCGTCTTGTGAATGACCTTCGCCTCACAGGCCCGCCTGCAACGCATGAAGGTGAAAAACCGGAAAGACGTCAAATCACCGTCTCCACATTCACAACGTTAGGGGCACTGGTGAAAAAGTTGTTATAAACCGGGTCGAGCAGAGCGGCATTGTCAATGCCCAGGCCCCCATCAATGAGCACGGACGAGCTGAAATCACTGCCCAGGAAGATCGTGGTGGAGACATCCCCCGACTGGAAGGTGTCATCCCCGGCTCCCAGGAGGATCTTCACCGGGCCCTTGAAGAGGGAATAACGGATGTTGTTCACGTTGTCCGTATCCAGAAAAACGGAGTCCGCCCCCAGGCCTGTCGAAACTGAGAAAGCTTTGTTAAAAAGACTGTCGTTCACATGCACCAGGCTGTTGGCGGCACCCGTCATGTTCACGGTCGTGGTTCCCTGGATCACGGAGTTGCGGATGAAAAGCAGATCCGCCACCCCCGCGCTCACGTTGCTCGTGTGCGTCACATTGCCATGGACCACCGCATCATTGATCAGGCTCTCACTCTGGCCCGTGCCCATGCTGGAAGTCACATTGCCAAAGATGGTGATCGGATTCGTCAGCCACACAGGCAGGCCCACCGTCAGGCTGTCCAAGCCCGTGCCTCCAATGTAGCTCACGGAACCAGCCTGCCCTTCAGTCGGGCTAAAGGAAGCGCTGTTGGATCCATTCCCAAGCTTGAAGGTGATGGCCCCTTTGACCACTGTCAGATTTCCGTTGATCTGAAAGTTATCAATGTCGCGGCCCCCCATCAGGTTCACCGCGCCTCCGATGTAGGTCGTGCCCGTGACATTAAAGCTGATGACGTTCACATCATCGCCCGCGCTAACGGTGACACCTTTAAGGGCGGTAAACCGGGAGGCGACCAGATCCATGTTGTCCGTGTTCAGGCCTCCCTTGTAGCTGAAACTGCCGACGGCCAAACTCACCAAGTCCAGGCATGAGGTGGAGTTCGTCCCGTTCCCCAGATTGAGGGCAAAGGTCCCGCCCACAGAAATGTCGCGAGTCAGCAGCACGGCATCTGGCCCTGCTCCGGCATTCACCGTCAGCCCGCCCGTGATACGCAGGCTGTCGCCCAGCAGCAATCCGGCCGTGAAATTCAGAGTGCCCTCAGTGAGCTTAAAAGTGACAGAACCGAGGATGCTGTTGATGCCTGAATCCATGGCATAGTTGTGCGCCGCCCCGGAGTTCCCCATCGCAATCAGGGAAAGGTTTCCCTGGATCGTGTTGTCACCGATCATGTTAAAATTGCTGCTGCCCACGCCAAAGTTGAGGCTGACAGGCCGCGAAAAAGAGCTGTCAAAAAACGTCACCGAATCTGTCGCCGTGCCGCCTTTAAAAGTCAGACCCGCGTGGAAGCCATCCCGCACGGTCAGGGTGTTGCCGTCGCTGCCGCCATCAAAGCTCAACGCGCCAAGAGTATTGCACCGTTCGATGGTCAAAACATCCGTTCCAGCCCCGCCCAGGACCGCGACCGTACCGCGCATCTCCAGGTCCCGGAGGTGCAGCGTGTCGCCACCATCGCCGAGATTGGCTTTGATGGAGTTCACCGCATCCAGCGTCACGCCCGCCCCAGGTGCCCCGCCAAAGACACTGAACTGGGTACCCAGCGTCGAGTCCTCGATCCGCCAGCGCCCACCGCCGAGATCGAAGACCTCAATTTGGTTGGCGTCCGAATCCCCCGTGAGAGTGAGCACCCCGCCCGCCACCGTGATATTCACAACACCAGCGGGAGCCAGCCGAGGTTCGAGTGATTCCAAAACAGACGTTGGAAGAGGCAGAGTTTTCATAAGTCAGAAAGTCCTGGCAGACCGCCCAAACGGCAGCCCTCATTCATGAGAATACCCGAAGCGGGTCCCAGGTATCAATCCCGCCGTACATTCTAACAAACTTTTCAATCCCTCGTCTTGCGGCTGACCTGGGCCTCATAGGCCCGGCTGTAGCGCATGAAGGTGAAAAACGCCGTGGCCACCGCAATCCAGAATCCGGGGAACCCATCCAGAAACCCGCGCCGCAGGATGTAGGCGCGGACAAAGCGCCACCAGGGCCGGAAGGCCACGGCCACGACGGACCAGCTGCGGCCAGACGCTTTTTCATGATCGGCAAAGACATCCGTATAGCCCACATGCTTTTCCAGATAGTGCCCCATGTCGTCGAAAGAGTAGTGGTAAAGATCCCCCTTCAGCGTCGTGTGCGGCCCGTCCACCACCAGGCGCTCATGCACCTGGCTGTTGGCGTGGCCTTCCCAGCGGCCTTTGTCCCGGCGGAAAAGGCGCACCTTTTTGTCCGGATACCAGTCGCCATGGCGGATCCAGCGGCCCAGAAACCAGACCCGTCGCGCCATCCAGGCCGCGTCAAAACGGCTGGCATCGCCCTGGTCGAAAAAGGCGCGGATCGAGGCCAGCAGCTCGGGCGAAAGTTCTTCATCACAATCCAGGGCCAGGATCCAGGGCTGGGTGCAGAAGCTGTTGCAGAGGTTTTTTTGATCCGAAAAACCCAGCCACTCCTGGTGGGCAAAGCGCGCGCCAAACTCCGCCGCCACGGCTGCGGTGCCGTCCGTACTGCCGCTGTCCACGATCAAGATCTCCTCCGCCAGCCCCACCGTACTGGCCAGGCAGCGGCGCAGATTGGCCTCCTCATTTTTGGAGATGATGGCGATGGAAAGCGGGTATGGCATGTCTGGGAGGATGGAAGAGGAGGAATGGCCAATTGAAAACGGAAAAGTCTCTCTGTTTGCAATCCGTCGCCAGCAGCCTTCATGTCTCCGCTTGCCTGCCGACTCTCCCCATCCCTCCCCTTCCCCCCGCACCCCCGCCTGGCTGTGGCCGCACACGCTCAGCCTGGAGGCCCCGCTGGTAGCCATGCTGTGGCTGGCGGCGCTGGCCAAGATGGATGACCTCGCCCTCATGCCCGGGGTTCTTCTGGGCCTGGGCCTCGCCGTGTGGCTGATCTACCTGGCGGACCGGGTGCTGGATGCCTGGGGCGTGCCCGAGGCGGCACTGAGCGTGCGCCATCTCTTTTACCGCCGGTTTCGCTGGCCGCTGGTGCTGGGCGTCATCCCCGCAGGCACGGCGTATCTGCTATGGCTGGCCCTGTGGGTGGTGCCCTCCGGCCTGCTGGCCCATTCCCTCACCCAGGTGCTGCCTATCGCTCTTTACCTGGTGCTCTACTCCGTCACCAGCATCCGCCTGCGCCGCTGGCTGCTGCAGGCAGGCATCCTGCTTCTCCTGTTTTTTATCAATGCCCTGCCCCTCTCGCTTTCCGTGCGGGTGACCATCTCGCTGCTCATCGCCACCGGCACCATCATCCTCATCAGCCTGCGTTGGCATGAAAATCTGGAAAATTACTTCCGCAAGGAACTCGCCGCCGGACTGCTCTTTGCCTTCGGCTGCACCACCTGGACCCGTTTTCACACCCTGGGCAGCGAGGGGCCTGAAAACTGGGTGCAACTGATTCTCCTCGGCCTGCTTTTCATCAGCAATCTGGCGACCATCAATGCCCGTGAAGTCGGCTCTGAGGAAAACCGCAGCCGCGCCCAGAGCACCCTGCGCGGCTCCATCGCGCTCTGCCTTCTGGCCCTTTTGGCCATCCCGCTGGACTACCTGCCCGCCAGCCTCCTGCCCCAGGGCCTGGCCATCGGCGCAGGTCTCATCGGCACGGAGATCGTCTGGCAAAACCGCCATCGCCTGTCGCCCGAGGCCTTTCGCGTCTGGGCAGACATCGCCGTCGCAGCCCCCGCGCTGGTCGTGCTCCTGCTGCCGGAATCCGGCCCCGCCCAGTCCGCCGCCTGCTGCATGTAAAGCATCGGTGAGAAGTTAAACAAACTTTGTGCAGGATTTAAGAGGTGCGTTAAATTGCGCTTCCCATGGATCCCCTGATTCAACTCCTCCAAATCAATTCAAACCGCTCCACCAGCGAGCTGGCCCAAATTCTGGGCCTCACTGAAGACGAAGTCGTGCGCAGGATGCGAGCGGCCGAGGCGGACAAGACGATCCTGGGTTACAATGCCGTTGTGGACAAGCACAAGGCCGGCCATCGCGGCGTCACCGCGCTGATCGAGGTGCGCATCACCCCGGAACGCGAAGGCGGCTTTGACCGTCTGGCCAAGCGCATTGCCAAATTCGACCAGGTGCGTGAGTGCTTCCTCATGAGCGGCGGCTATGACCTGGCCGTGCTCGTCGAGGGCAAGGACCTCCTCGATGTCGCGAACTTTGTGGCCGAAAAACTGAGCACCCTCGGCGGTGTGCTTTCCACGGCCACCCACTTCCAGTTGAAGGCCTACAAGCAGTCCGGGTTCCTCGCGAATTCCGGGGATGACGAAGAACGTCTGCCAGTCAGTCCATGACCTTAGTCTGAGAGGCCCAACCAAATGGATTACAACAGCAAAATTTCGACCCAGATCCGCGACCTTCCGCGCTCTGGCATCCGGGACTTTTTCGAGCTGGTCATCGGCCGCAGCGATGTGATTTCGCTGGGTGTCGGTGAGCCGGACAAACCCACCCCCTGGCCCATCCGCGAAGCGGCCATCCGCTCGCTGGAAAAGGGACAGACCAGCTACACCTCCAACCTCGGGCTGGAATCCCTGCGTATCGCCATCAGCGGTTACGTGGAGAACCAGTTCCGCACGAGCTACGATCCCAAAAAAGAGATCCTGGTCACCGTCGGCGTCTCCGAAGCCCTCGACATCGCCTTCCGCGCGATGCTGAACCCCGGCGACGAAGTCATCTATCACGAGCCCTGCTACGTCTCCTACTCCCCCAGCATCAAGATGGCCTACGGCGTGCCCGTGGTCGTGGAGACGCGGGAGGAAAACAAGTTCGCCCTCATGGCGGCGGATGTGGAGAAAGCCATCACTCCGAAGACCAAGGTCATCGCCCTGAACTTCCCCACCAACCCCACCGGCGGCGTCATGCCGCCCGAGGAGCTGAAGAAGATCGCCGCCTTGGCCGTGAAGCATGACTTGTTAGTCTTCACCGACGAGATCTACTGCGAGCTGCTTTACGACAACCAGCAGCACAAGAGCATCGTCGAGTACCCCGGCATGCGCGAGCGCACCGTGCTCCTGCACGGCTTCAGCAAGGCTTTTGCCATGACGGGCTGGCGTCTCGGTTACGCCTGCGCCCCGGCCCCGCTCATCGAGGCCATGATGAAGGTGCATCAATACTGCATGCTCTGCGCCCCCATCCTCAGCCAGGTGGCCGGCATCGAAGCCCTCAAAATGGGTGCCAGTGCCTATGAAGACATGCGTCAAAGCTACGAGCAGCGCCGCAACGTCATCGTCAGCCGCCTCAACGGCATGGGCCTGCACTGCTTCAATCCCGGCGGCGCGTTTTACGTCTTCCCGGAGATCCGCAGCACCGGCCTCACCAGCAAGGAATTCGCCATCGGCCTGCTCGAGAAAAAGAGCGTCGCCGTCGTCCCCGGCACCGCCTTTGGCGCCGCCGGTGAAGGCTTCGTCCGCTGCTGCTACGCCACCGCCCCCGAGCTCATCGTCAAGGCGATGGACCTCATGGAAGAGTTCGTGAACGAGGTACGGAAGTAGTTTAACACTCCAATCATCCTCAGCCCTGCATCTGCGATGATGCAGGGCTTTTTGTTATACTTCAGGGTAATGGCACGAAGCCAACCATTGGCTCAAACCTTATTTAGACCGGATTTCAAAAAGGTTGTCATAAACGCAATTTGGGACGGCACTGGG